>NZ_MQUS01000002.1 GCF_001953885.1 Streptomyces sp. IMTB 2501
CTAGGGCGTGTTTCGAGAGTGCTGGTCACAGCCACTCATTGATGGCCGCGACCAGCACGGTCGCTTCGTAGCGGACGGCGAGCTTGTCGTATCTCGTGGCGACCGCGCGGTGGCGTTTGAGGCGATTGATCCCGCACTCCACTGCGTGGCGCTCTTTGTAGTCGGCCGGGTCGAACTTCGGCGGCCGGCCGCCGTGAGAGCCGCGCTTCTTGCGGTTGGCGATCTGGTCGCGCTTCTCCGGGATGGTGCAGCGGATCCCTCGTCGGCGCAGGTAGGCGCGGTTCGCTCGGGAGCCGTACGCTTTGTCGGCGCGGACCTTGTCCGGCCGGGTGCGAGGCCGGCCGGTCCCGAGCCGGGGCACGCGGATGCGGCAGAGGACAACCTGGAACTGCGGGGAGTCCCCGCGCTGGCCGGCCGTGATCACCAGCGACATCGGCTTCTGGCCCTGTTCGACCGCCAGGTGCAGCTTGGTGGTCAGTCCGCCCCGGGAGCGTCCGAGCCCGTGGTCGTCGGGCTCAGTGAAAACCCCGCCGGGCGGCTCGACCTGGAGATCCCCCTTTTGCGGGCGCCCGCCGCATGCTGGTGGGCGCGGGCGATGGTGGAGTCCACCGAGACATCCCAGGCGATCAGGCCCTTCGCGTCGGCCCGGGCCTGGAGCTGTTCGAGGATGCGGTGCCAGGTGCCGTCCCTCTGCCAGCGGCGGAACAGCCCGTACACCGTCTCCCATGGCCCGTACCGCTCGGGCAGGTCCCGCCACGGTATGCCCGTCCGAGTGCGGAACCGTATCCCGTTGATCAGCTGCCGCTTGGTGTGCACTGGCGGGCGTCCGGACTTGATGCCCTTCGGCAACAGCGGCTCCAGCAACGCCCACTGCCTTTCTGTCAGATCTCCCCGAGCCACGAGACGTGATCATCGCACGACCTTGATCCACTTCTGAAACACGCCCTAGATCCCCGGCCGGTACCGCATCGGATGGTCCGCGGGGACCTCCACCAGCGCGATGCGGATGCCGTCCGGGTCGGTGATCCACATCTCGATCAGGCCCCACGGCTCCTTCACCGGGGGCCGGACGATGTCGACGCCCTTCGCCCGCAGCTCCTCGTGCGCGGCCGTCACGTCGTCCACTTGCAGCCACAGCCGGATCTCGGACGACGGCGGGCTCGCGGACCGTCCGGAGAGCTCCAGGAAGCCGCCGCCGAGGAAGTAGACCGTCCCACGCTCGGGCCCCGCACCGAACTCGCGGTAGACGGACAGGCCCAGCTGCTCGCCGTAGAAGGCCCGGGAGCGCTCGGGGTCGGTGGGGGAGAACAGTGTCCGGCTGCTGAGTACGTGCACCATGCAGGCGGAGCCTAATGGCAGGGTTACCCTCGACCCTGGCCGAGCCACGCCGAGATCGGAGAACGCTCCATGGAGACACCCGCCACCGGACCCATCTTCCGGGACGCCACCGACGCCGACGTCGACGCGCTGGTCGCGCTGATCGAGTCGGCCTACCGCGGGGACGCCAGCCGGGCCGGGTGGACCACCGAGGCGGACATCCTGGACGGCCGGCGGACGGACCCCGAGGGTGTGCGGGAGGTGATCAAGTCGCCCGACAGCCGAGTGCTGACGGTGGAACAGGACGGCCGGATCGTCGCCTGCTGCCAGCTCGAACACCGCGGTGACCACGCCTACTTCGGCATGTTCGCGGTCAGCCCCACCCTGCAGGGCGTCGGCCTCGGCAAGCAGATCATGGCCGAGGCCGAGCGCCTGGTGCGCGAGACCTGGGGTGTCACCGAGATGCAGATGACGGTGATCTCCGTACGGGACGACCTGATCGCCTGGTACGAGCGCCGCGGCTACCGCCGTACGGGACAGATGTCGCCCTTCCCGTACGGCGATGAGCGCTTCGGCATCCCGCGGCGCGACGACCTGCAGTTCGAGCTGCTGGTCAAGAAGCTCCCCTGAGGGCTTCCGCCTGATCCCTACGCGGTGAAGCGCGCCGTGCGCTTGATCTCCGGGAAGTCGGTCGTCGCGCCGTCCAGCTCCAGGGCGCGCACCAGCCGCAGATGATCCTGCGTGTTGACGACCCAGCCGATGATCCGCAGCCGGGACGCACGCGCGTGTTCGACGACCTCCAGGGTGAGCCGGCGGATGTCGAGGCAGACGGTCGCCGCGCCCACGGCGACCGCGCGCTCCACCACGTCCTTGTCGTACTGCTCCGCGATCAGCGCCGTGCGCACGCCCGGGACCAGCCGGGCGATCTCGGCGAGCGCCTCGTCGTGGAACGAGGCCACCTCCACGCGTGAGACCAGGTCGCGCTCGTGCATCACGGACGCCAGCGCCCGGGCCGCCGCCACATCCTTGATCTCGGCCTGCACCGGGGTGCGGACCGCCTCCAGCACCTCCTCGAACACCGGCACCCGCTCCCCGCGGCCCGCGTCCAGAGCCCGCAGCTCGGCGAGGGTCTTGTCGGCGATCGGCCCGGTGCCGTCGGTCGTACGGTCCACCTCGGCGTCATGCATGACGACCAGGGCGCCGTCCTTGCTCAGATGCAGATCGAGTTCGATGACGTCGAGGCCGGCGTCCTGCGCGGCGACGAAGGAACGAAGGGTGTTCTCGGGCTCGACACCCATGACCCCGCGGTGACCGATGGTAAGAAAGTTCAAGGTTCGACTCGCTTCCGTCGACGGCGGCTCGGCACGCGCGGGACGGGCGGACGCCGTCGTCCGCGCGGGCAGAGTCGCAGCCTAGTGGCCGGGACCCACGATGAACCCGCACGTGCATGAGGCATCCGGGGCGTGGCGGGCTCTCAGCTGGCCGGTATCCGCCCCCACGTCACCCTGTCGTGGGCGAGTCCCCGCTCCTTTGACCACTCCGCGGCGGACGAGCGTGACCGTCCTGCGAAGAGCGCGTGACCGCGCTGCGAAGCACCACGCCAGAGCCGGTCGCTGACGACGAAAGTGAGCGTCGTCACGGTGTACGGCAGAAAAAACATCGGTGACCAAGGAGCTGAACCGCATAATTTCCCGCTCAGCCTCTTGATGGCGGAAACCGGGTATGCATACGGTGTCCATACGAGAGGTTCTCCCGTGGAGGATGGGACATGACGGAAATTCTTGTGCAGGCGGCTACGGGGGAACGGATTCGTTCTTCGGCCAGGGTGATCGAGCGCCCGGCCTGGGCCGTCCTCAAGGATGCCGTGGAGCAGATCCGGCCATGGCAGTCGAAGGACGGATCGATCGACTTCGAGGCCGAGGGCGCTCCGGCGAAGGCGGACGTCGAGGCCGCCGTACGCCGTGTCGTCGACGCGGTCGAGCAGCTCTCCCCGTTGCTCCCGCACGACGAGGCCTACCACCGGGCCCTGGTGAAGGATCTGCACGGCTGGGCCGAGGGCGGCTTCCAGGTACCGGACTTCCTGGACTCCCTGCTGGCCTTCCAGCCCGCCGCACAGCGCGCGGACGGCCTGCAGCACCTGGTCGTCTTCCCGATGTACACGCAGAACGGCAACCCGGACCGCAACCTGGAGGCGGTCGTACTGCGCATGGTCTGGCCCCAGTGGCTGGCCGAGCTGGAGCGCACCCGCTACGACAACCCGCTGTTCTGCGGCATCACGTTCGAGGACTTCACCTCCGGCTACGACACCAACTCCGCGGTCCTGTTCCCGGAGACGATCGCCGTACGCGAAGCGCCGGAACGTTTCTCCTGGGGTGGCATCTTCTGTGACCGCGAGGCCGCCCGCTTCCGCCGGGTGACCGACGCCGCCGTCGACATCCTGGGCCTGGAGCTGCCCGAGGACATCGCCGCGATGGTCCACGACCAGAAGCGCTGCGAAGAGGCCTTCGTGCTGTGGGACATGGTCCACGACCGCACCCACAGCCACGGTGACCTGCCGTTCGACCCGTTCATGATCAAGCAGCGCCAGCCGTTCTGGATGTACGGCCTGGAGGAGCTGCGCTGCGACCTCACCGCCTTCAAGGAGGCCGTGAAGCTGCAGTCGGACGGCGTCCCGCAGGCCCGTGACGTGCAGTACGCGGTGCTCTTCGACCGGATGTTCCGCTTCCCGGTCACCGGCGACCGCGTCCGCAACTACGACGGGCTCGGCGGCCAGCTGCTCTTCGCCTATCTGCACCGGCACGACGTGTTGCGCTGGACCGACAACAAGCTCGCCATCGACTGGGAGCGCGCCCCGCAGGTCACCAACCAGCTGTGCGCCGAGATCGAGAAGCTGTACAAGGACGGCATCGACCGCCCGAAGCTGGTGCACTGGTTCGCCGGCTACGAGCTGGTCGCGACCTACCTCGCCCCGCACCCCGGTTCCCGCTGGGCCAAGGGCCCGGACGCCCTCGATCTGACCCAGCCGCCGCGCAAGCTCGTGGACGACGTGCTTCCGGACGAGTTTCCGCTGAGCATGTTCTACGAGGCCCTGTCCAAGAAGCTGAAGCATGTGATCGCCTCCACCAAGGGCATCACGGCGGACAGCGCCGAGCCGGTCGCCGCGTGAGCGACCGCGTCCAGAACACCTGTCAAGAGGGGAAGAACGTGGGGAACAACGGGTCTCTCAGTGGTGCGGTGATCGCGGTGGCCGGCGCGGGCGGACCCGCCGGACACGCCGCGCTGGTCCGGCTCGCCGAGGCCGGAGCGGTCGTCGTCGGTGCCGACAACAACCCCGAGCGCCTGGCGGAGGCCGTGGACGCGGCCCGCTACGCCCGCGGTGGTGCCACGGTCACCGGGGAGACCGTCGATCTGCTCGACCTGCAGTCCACCCGTGACTGGGCGGCCCGCATCGAGAAGGACCACGGCCGGATCGACGGCCTGGTCCATCTGGTCGGCGGCTGGCGCGGAGGCGCGAACTTCGCCGGGACGGACCTCGCCGACTGGGAGCTGCTGGAGAAGCTGCTGATCCGCACCGTCCAGCACACCTCCCTGGCCTTCTTCGACGGCCTGCAGCGCAGCGACCGCGGCCGCTACCTGCTCATCAGCGCGGCCGGCGCCTCGAAGCCCACCGCGGGCAACGCTGCGTACTCGGCGGCCAAGGCCGCCGCCGAGGCCTGGACGCTCGCGATGGCGGACGGTTTCCGCAAGGCCGGGGGTGAGGAGGGGCCGCGCTCGGCGGCTGCCATCCTGGTGGTGAAGGCGCTGGTGCACGACGCCATGCGCGCCGAACGCCCCAACGCGAAGTTCGCGGGCTTCACGGACGTCAAGGACCTCGCCGAGGCCATCGAGGGCGTCTGGAGCAAGCCCGCCGCCGAAGTGAACGGAAACCGCCTGTGGCTGACCGAGAAGCCGTGAACCCTCCCAAGACCGACGCGCGTCGCCACCACGACCCGCAGGTCCGCGGTTTCGCAAGCGACAACTACGCCGGAGCCCACCCCGAGGTGCTGGCCGCCCTGGCCCTGGCCAACGGCGGCCATCAGGTGGCCTACGGCGAGGACGAGTACACCGAGAACCTCCAGCGGATCATCCGCGGTCATTTCGGGGCCACGGCGGAGGCCTTCCCGGTCTTCAACGGCACCGGCGCGAACGTCGTCGCGCTCCAGGCGGTCACCGACCGCTGGGGCGCGGTGATCTGCGCCGAGAGCGCGCACATCAACGTCGACGAGGGCGGTGCGCCCGAGCGCATGGGCGGCCTGAAGCTGCTCACCGTGCCCACGCCGGACGGCAAGCTCACCCCCGAGCTGATCGACCGGCAGGCCTGGGGCTGGGAGGACGAGCACCGCGCGATGCCGCAGGTCGTCTCGATCACCCAGAGCACGGAGCTGGGCACGCTCTACACGCCCGAGGAGATCCGCGCGATCTGCGAGCACGCCCACGCCCGCGGCATGAAGGTGCACCTGGACGGCTCCCGGATAGCCAACGCGGCCGCCTCCCTGAACGTGCCGATGCGGACGTTCACCAACGCGGTCGGTGTCGACATCCTCTCGCTGGGCGGCACGAAGAACGGCGCGGTCTTCGGCGAGGCCGTCGTCGTCATCAACCAGCACGCGGTGCGGCAGATGAAGCATCTGCGCAAGATGTCCATGCAGCTGGCCTCCAAGATGCGTTTCGTGTCGGTGCAGTTGGAGGCGCTGCTGGCGAAGGACCTGTGGCTGCGCAACGCCCGGCACGCCAACGAGATGGCCCAGCGGCTCGCCGAGGGCGTACGCGCGGTGCACGGCGTGGAGATCCTCTACCCGGTGCAGGCCAACGGCGTGTTCGCCAGGCTTCCGCACGACGTGAGCGAGCGCCTGCAGCAGCGCTTCCGCTTCTACTTCTGGGACGAGGCGGCCGGGGTGGTGCGCTGGATGTGCTCCTTCGACACCACGGAGGAGGACGTCGACACCTTCGTGGCCGCGCTCAAGGAGGAGATGGCACGCTAGCCCAGCGGAGATGCATAGGTATGCGGTCGCTCGAAAAGTCATTGACTGGCAGGTGATCGCATTCCTATGCTCTGCGGGCATGGAGCTGATCCAGAACACCGCCGATCTTTCCGCGTACTTGGCCGCCGACGAGGCCATCGACCATCACCATCCCGTGGTCCGCGAGACGGCCGCGCGGCTGGCCGCAGGGGCGGCCGACTCGTATGCCTATGCGCGGGCCGCCTTCGACTTCGTACGGGACACCATCCCGCACTCCCAGGACTCCGGTGACCCGCGCGTCACCTGGCGCGCCTCCGACGTGCTGGCCCTGGGCACCGGCATCTGCTATGCCAAGTCCCACGCGCTGGCCGCCCTGCTGCGCGCCGAGGACATCCCCACCGCCCTGTGCTACCAACGGCTGGCGCACGACGACGGCGGCCATGCCGTGCACGGTCTGGTCGCCGTACGCTTCCACGGCGCCTGGCACCGACAGGACCCGCGCGGAAACAAGCCGGGAGCGGACGCCCGGTTCTCCCTCGACGGCGAGTACCTCGCCTGGATCCCCGACCCCGCGGCCGGGGAAGTGGACTATCCGCTGCTGTACGCCGCACCGCACCCGGTCGTCCTCGACGCCCTGAAAGCGGCCCCGGACCGGCCCTACCTCTGGAAGACGCTCCCCGATGCGCTTGACCACGAGTGGCCGGCGGGGGTGTAGCCGAGGTCGCGGCGCGCCGCTGCGATGTCGAACCAATGGGCGCGGATCAGTTCGGCCACGAGGAAGCGCGTCAGCAGGGGACGACGTCGCCTGTGTGTCGCCTTTCCCACGGCTTCGAGGAGCGTGGCGACGGCGAGCGATGCGGAAGCGGGGACACCGCGCACCTCCACGCTGCTGCCGTCGTACGCGAGCAGGCCCCGGACGGTGGCGGCGAGGGTGCACGGCCGGCCCTGGGTGACGAAGTAACGGGCGCCTGCCAGAGGGGAGTTCGCGGTCAGTCTCTCCACCGCCAGCACGTGTGCCTCGGCGGCGTCACCGACGTGGACGGTGTCCACGCGATTGGAACCCGTTCCGGGCAGCAGGAGTCTCCCCCGCCGGACCGCGGCACGCAGTCCGGGCAGCAGATGCGGGTCGCCGTCGCCCCAGATCAGATGGGGGCGCAGGGACACGGTGGCCAGCCGGGAGCCGTTGGCGGCCAGGACCAGCTGCTCGGCACGGGCCTTGGACCAGGGATAAGGGGCGAGGAACCGGCTGGGGTACGGGGCGGACTCGTCGACGCCTTCCAGGTCACCGCCGGCGAAGACCACACTGGCGCTGGAGGAGTTCACCAGCCGGGGCACACCATGGCGTCGGCAGGCGTCGAGGACGGCCAGCGTCCCCGCGATGTTGACGGAGGCGAAGTCGTGCCGCGGCCCCCAGACGTCGGCCAGCGCCGCCGTGTGGACGACCGCGTCGCACCCGCGTACGGCGCCCGCGACCGCCGTGGGGTCGCGGATGTCGCCCCGCACGGCCTCGGTCCCGCTCGGCGGCGGCGCCCGGTGGCCGCGTTGCAGGGAACGCACCTGGTGCCCGCGGGCCGCGAGACGCCGGCAGATCTCGGCACCGAGGAATCCGCTGCCACCCGTCACCAGGATCTTCATCCGCGGTCCTCCTCCTCCGCCTTCGCGGTAGTGGTGCCCGCCGCCAGACGACGCCGCGCCCACCGGCCGAGCACGTCTCTCTCGATCTTCGCGTTGTGCCGGATGTCGACCGGGAATCCGGGGTGGAAGAGGATCGCCCGGACCTGAGCGCCACCTTCCAGCGCTGCGAGGGCGCGACGCAGGTCCGCGACGATCCGGCCGCGCTCGGCGCCGCGCCGCTGCCCGTCGGCTTCCACGCACAGCGCGGGCACGGCCTGTTGCTCGCGGCCGGCGTCGACCAGCGCGGTGCGCCGGACACCGTCGACCGCGTTGCATGCCGGTTCGACGCACTCGGTGTACAGGGGGCCGTCGGGGCCGGGAACGGCGTGGGCCTTGCGTCCGCAGTACCAGAGGTTGCCCTCGTCGTCCGTGCGGCCCAGGTCGCCGGTGCGGTGCCAGACATACGCCCCGTCGGGGATCTTCGCCTCGGCGTCGGCCCGCGGGCGGCCGTAGTAGCCGCGGCTGACCAGGGGGCCGCGCACCGTGATCTCGCCGACGGCGTGTGCGGGCAGCGGCTCGACCTCGGACCAGCGGGCGATCGGTCCGGCTCCGGCCGGGATGACGCGCACCGACATGGCCGGCACCACCCGGCCCACGCACCGGCCACCGCCTCGTTCGGACGCGGCGCGCACGGAACGCAGGGCCGGGCCGTCGATCGCGCTCACCGGAAGGCTCTCGGTGGCGCCGTAGACGCTCCGGATCACCGCCTGGTCCGGCAGGGTGCCGGTGAGGCGGTCCAGCAGGCCGTACTCCAGCGGGGCCCCGAAGGTGGCGACCGACCGCACGGTGGCGAGGGCCGGTTCCCGGTGGCCGTCCCCGGCGAGAACGGTCATGAGCGCCGGGGAGCCGAGCACACAGGCCGCACGCGTCTGCGCTGCCGCGCGCAGCAGGTCGTCACGGCGGGCCCGGCCCGGCCTGCGGAAGTCCATCCGGGGAATGACGACGGTGACGCCGAGCGCCGGGCCGCCCAGGGCGAAGGGCAGGAAGCCGACGACCGCCACGTCTCCCGGCCGCGCTCCGAGCACGCCTCCCGTGGCGCCGCACTGGCGCACCAGCTGTTCGTTGCTGTAGACCGCGCCCTTCGGAGTGCCCGTGGAACCGGACGTGTAGGCGATCAGCGCCGTGCTGTCGCCGGTGGCGCCGAGAGCGGCGCGTGGTGCCGTGCGGGAGAGTGCGGCGATCGTCGGCCAGGGCCCGGGACCCGACCCGGTGCAGAGCACCGTGTGCACACTGGGTCGTGCCCAGCCGTACAGCACCCGTGCCACCTGGGCGAGCGGCTCCGCCACGAACGCCTGCGGGGCGGCCTCGCGCAGGCACCGGTGCAGGGCCGCACGGGGCAGGCCGGGGTCGATCAGTACGGCGCAGGCGCCGAGCGCGGACAGCGCGTACACCGTGGTGAGCAGGTCCAGTGGGCGGCGGGTCAGCACCACCGCGCGGGTGCCCGGCCCGATGCCCGCGGCCGCCAGCGCGTCCGCGGTCCGCCGGCACCGGCCGTACAGGCCGGCATAGGTGATCCGTTCCCGGCGCCGGCCGCAGAACGTGTCGAGTGCGACGGCGGTGGGCTGGGCCTGCTTCCAGTACGCCAGCCTGCCCAGCAGCCCGGCCTGCGTCCCGGCCGCGGCGGTGGCGGAGACGGACATGGCTCAGCTCTGCCTTCCCTGGTGGCAGCCCAGGAAGTCCCGTACGCACGCGATGACTTCGTCGCGGGCGTCCTCCTGGACGAAGTGCCCGGCGCGTGGGAACAGCCGCACCTCGGCGGAGGGGAAGCGGCGCATCCACTCGGCGAGGAAGCGGTGGTCGAAGACCGGGTCCCGGCCGCCCCAGCACACCAGTATCGGCAGTGACGTCAACGCCGGTGCCTCGACCGGGCCCACGTCGATCAGCGGCCACGCCGGGTCGGTGGGGGCCAGCGGGATGTCCTGGATGAACCGCACGACCGCCAGCCGCCGGTGCCTGCCGCGATAGGGGGCCGCATAGGCACGGCGCACGGGCGCGGGCAGCGGCGAGGTCACCCCGAGGCGGGAGGCGGCCAGGACGAAGGCGTTGGTGCGGTGCACGAACCAGGCCGGCGTGCGGCCCCCGCCACGGATCAGACGGAGGTACCACGGCAGCCGGGCACCGGCCGGCAACGGGAAGGCCGCTGAGTTGAGCATGACGATGCGGGACAGCCAATCGGGCCGGCGGCGTGCCCAGGCCATGCCGATGACACCGCCCCAGTCGTGCCCGATCAGGGTCCAGCCCCGGTCCGGCAGGCCGCGTTCGGCCACCAGGTGCTCCACCAGTCGCTCCAGATCCGCCAGGCGACGGGACGCGGTGTAGGGGTAGGCGGACTGTCCGGGGCGGTCGGACAGGCCCATACCGATGTGGTCGGGGACGACGCACCGGTGGCCGGCGCGCAACTCCCGCACCAGGCCCCGCCACATGTAACTCCAGCTGGGGTTGCCGTGCAGCATCAGCACCGGCGCACCCGCCCCCTCGTCGAGGTAGTGCTGCCGCACACCCTCGTGTGCGAACCAGTGGGGGGTGAAGTCGTAGTCGGTAGGGGGAAGTTCGGCCTCGGTCAGTGACACCGGAGCATTGTCGGCCCCGCGAGATCCTCTCCCTGTCGCACGTAACTCCACCGTATGAAGCCCTCGACCATGATCACTCCAATGGCCGCATGGGGACCGGCATCCGTTTGCGGTGCGCCGCTTTCCTCACTTCACTGGCGGCCCGAGCCGCCGCCGGGCGGCACTCGACGACGACTGCGGTATGCCGCAACGACTGCGGTATGCCGCGGAGACGACACGACTGCCATGACCAACCCCCGCTACAGCACGATCCGTCGGGTCGCCGTCCATGTGCCCGCCGACCGTCGGACCGGCACGGAGATCGAGGACGAGGTCCGCTCCCGGAACCCCGGCGTACGACTCATGCCCGGCCTGCTGAGGCAGATGTACGGCTTCGAGGAGTGCCGCGTCGCCCCGCCCGGCACCTGGCCCTCCGACCTGGCCGCCGCGGCCGGCCGCCGCGCCCTGGAGCGGGCCGGCCTGGCCCCGGACGCCGTCGACCTGCTGATCTTCGCCTCCGCGAGCGAGGACGTCGAGGAACCGGCCACCGCACATGTCGTGGCGCACAAACTCGGTGTCACCGCACCGGTCTTCGACGTGCAGAACGCCTGCAACGGCGTCCTGAACGCGCTGGAGATCGCCGACTCCTTGATCCGCGCGGGTCGTTACGCACGCGTGCTCGTGACCACGGGGGAGCGCGGCAGCCGACTGTCCGCGCTCCCGGTCCGCGACCGCCTGGAACTGGCGCTGCTGCTGCCCGCGTTGACACTGGGTGACCTCGGCGCCGCCCTGCTCGTGGAGGCGAGCGACCGGCCCGGGATCCTCGCCGCCGCGTTCAGCGCCAACTCCTCGGGCTGGCAGGCCGCCACCGTCACCAACCCGTACTTCCGGCAAAGTGCCGACGCCCCTGCGGTCCGGTTCGACTCCGCGGCCCTCGCCGCCTCCTTCCCGGGCCTGGAAGCCGGCGCGTTCGACGTGCTCCACGCGGCCGGCCGCAAGCCGGGAGACCTGGACCTCGTGTGCGTGCACCAGCCGTCCGTCGCCTTCACCCGCACCATCCTCGACTCCCTCGGCGTACCCGAGGACAAGGCCGTACCCGTCTTCACGGCCTACGGCAACGTCGCCACCGCCGGCCTTCCCCTGCAACTCACGGAAGCCGCGGAGCAGGGGCGGTTACGTCCGGGCGACCTGGTCGGCCTCTTCGGGCTGGCCAGCGGAGCCTCCGGCGGGCTGGTCCTTCTGGAGTGGAGCCCCTGACACACATCCGCAGTCCCGACGATCGCGACCCCGAGGAAAAGGCCATGACCGACACCTACGACACCATCCGCTCCGTACTGACCGGCAGTTTCCTCGTTCCGGAAGCCGAACTCGGCCCCGAGGCCACTCTGGAGCAGCTCGAACTGGACTCCCTCGCACTGGCCGAGTTCGCGCTGATCCTGGACGAGAGACTCGGAGTGAAGATCGACAGCGAGCACGCCACCCGGACCACCACACTCGCCGAAGTCACCGAGTACGTGGACACTTTGCGCACTTCGGCCACGGTGACGGCCCCGTGACGGCCTCGATCGCCGTCACCGGCCTGGGACTGGTCACACCCGCCGGGATCGGCGTCGACGACACATGGACCGGCGTGTGCGCGGGGCAGGCCACCGCCGCCCCGGACCCCGCCCTCGCCGGACTGCCCGTCGACTTCTCCTGCCGGGTCCCGCTCGCGGAGCAGGATCTGGACCGGCGGGTCGGACGCAAGGCCTGGCGCATGGGCCGCTTCGCGAAGCTCGCCGTGCTGGCGGCCCGGGAGGCGGTCCGCGACGCCGGGCTCGACCCCGCCAGCTGGGACGGGGCCAGGGTCGCCACGGTCATCGGCTGCGGCATGGGCGGGTTGGAGAAGCTGGAGGAGCAGTACGCGCGCCTCGAACAGCGCGGAGCCGACCTGACGTCACCCCTCGCCATTCCGATGATCATCCCGAACCTCGGCACGGGTGAGGTCTCCATCGACCTCCGGTCGCGCGGGCCCGGGCTCAGCCCCGCCACCGCCTGCGCCTCCGGTGCCAGTGCCATCGCCACGGCCCGGGACCTGCTCGTCGGCGGCCTGTGTGACATCGCGGTCACGGGAGGCGTGGAAGCCGCGGTCAGCCGTGTGTGCACCATCGGCTTCTGGCGTATGGGTGCCCTCTCCGTACGGTCCGACCGGGCCGCGGCCTCCCGCCCGTTCGCCGCCGACCGGGACGGCTTCGTCATGGCGGAAGGCGCCGGGATCCTGGTGCTGGAGCGCACCGCCGACGCCACCGCCCGCGGTGTGCGCCCCCGCGCCCTGCTCGCGGGCTGCGGCAGCACGTCCGACGCCCACCACCCGACGGCACTGCCCGAGGACGCCCATGGTGCCGAGGCCGCCCTGCGCACCGCGCTCGCCGAGGCCGGGCTCGCCCCGGACGACGTGGATCACGTCAATGCGCACGGCACCTCGACACCGCTCAACGACGCCGCCGAGGCCGCGCTGATCGCCCGAGTCCTGCCGCACCGCCCGAGCGTCACCGCCGCCAAGGGCGTGCTCGGGCACACCCTCGGCGCGTCCGGGGCGATCGAAGCGGCGCTGACGGTCCTCACCCTCCAGCACCACCGCATCCCACCGATCGCCAACCTCCAGGCACCCGCGCCCGAGTTCGACATCGACTGTGTCACCAAGCGACCCCG
Source organism: Streptomyces sp. IMTB 2501 (assembly GCF_001953885.1). Classification (GTDB taxonomy): domain Bacteria; phylum Actinomycetota; class Actinomycetes; order Streptomycetales; family Streptomycetaceae; genus Streptomyces. The sequence continues at coordinate 13,232 of NZ_MQUS01000002.1, forward strand.
CCAGCAGGACCTGCGCACCGCCGTCAGCCACTCCTTCGGCTTCGGCGGCCACAACGTCGTCCTCGCCCTCACCGCTCCCTGAGCGCGCCCCCCGGATGTTCCTCCGCACCGTCTCCGGACAAGACGACATCGAAGAGCCCGCCGGTGTGAACGCGGCAGGACGGGCAGGACACCGTCGGCTTCGGTGGGCGGTTCGCCCGGCTGCACAGGCATGGAAGCTCGACTCGGCCGTCGGGCCGGTCCGCACCGCGGACGTCGCGGTGCGGCGTCTCCCTTCGGTGCCCCCAGCTGCCCGGCCCCGCAACCCACGTGCCGGGAGGCGGAGTTGACGCACAGGGGGACGGCCGTCTCGTACGCGTCGTGCCTCGTGCGGCCGTCGCTAAGACCGACGTGGGCGCTGACCAGCATCCTGCGAGGCCTCTCACTGGAAGGCGTCGAGGAACACGCCGTCCTGGTCGTCCGCCCGGCGCAGTCGGTCATCCGCACCACCAACGTGGCGTCGCCGTGAAGCCGGCAGCTCTGCGACTCCCCAGGGGCGCGGGGAACCGCGCGAAAAGCAACAGCGGGCCTCCGCCCCGAAGACGGCCGCACCCCTCCCCACGAACCGGTCCGCAGCCGAACGAACGGCTCAGGGCCTCAAACTGCTAAAGCACCGCAGGTCACAGGGCCTCGGCCGCGCGCAGCTGCTCCATCGTGGGCGCCGTGCCGCCCAGATGGGCCGGCAGCCACCAGGAGTCCTCAAGGCCCTTGGGCCGGCCCGGGTAGGCGCGCTGCGCGACCTCCAGTACTTCCTGGACGGCCCCGCGCAGCCGGCGGGTGATCGCGCCCGCGTACTGGTCGCGGGGTGCCTCGACCGCCTCGCCGACCCGCATGGTGATGGGCAGGTGGTTGCGCTTCAGGTTGCGGGGGTGGCCCTTCGTCCACAGCCGCTGGGTGCCCCACACCGCCATCGGGATCAGCGGGACGCCGGCGTCCTGGGCGAGGCGGGCCGCACCGGACTTGAAGCTCTTCAGCGTGAACGACTGCGAGATGGTGGCCTCCGGGAAGACCCCGACCACTTCGCCCGAACGCAGCGAGTCCAGCGCGTGCGCATAGGCCGCCTCGCCCTGCTTGCGGTCCACCGGGATGTGCTTCATGCCGCGCATCAGCGGACCGGAGATGCGGTGCCGGAAGACGGACTCCTTCGCCATGAAGCGCACCAGGCGCTTCTGCGGCAGGGCCGCCAGGCCGTTGAAGACGAAGTCCAGATAGCTGATGTGATTGCTGACGAGCACGGCGCCGCCCGAGCGCGGGATGTTCTCCGACCCCTGGCAGTCGATCTTCAGGTCCCAGACCTTGAACAACGTCTTGGCGAAACCGATGACGGGACGGTAGACCAGCTCTGCCATGGGCGGGACGGACCCTTCCTGCTCTGCTCGGGAAAGGGGGGCTCCCGGCGGGAAAGTTACGCAGCCGTAGGTTTACGGCGTCTCGCAGATCGTGCCCGAAGAACGGACGGGTAGCCAGTCCTGGTGCCCCGGAGTGGCGAGATCCTCGTCACGTCGGCCGCCATCCCACCTTGGATCTTTAAAGCACCTTTACTCCGCCCGTACCGAGGCCCTCTTCAGTAGAAGGAACATCTCGCACCCCAGGCAGTACCCGAACGCCGCGTTCAGGAAGGCGGCTGCGAGCGCCGCCCCGGTCGCGGCCAGTCCGAGCCACTGCGGCCCCACGGTGAACCCGACAAGACCGAGCCCGGCGAACACCAGCCCCACCGCCTGCGCGAACCTCGGTGGTTCCGGCGCCTCGAACTCCCGCGGCGGTCCGAGCCGCGGCCGTACGGCGGTGCGGAACACCCAGCCGTACGGCGACCGCTGCACACCCGCGGCCGCGCCGAGCGCGAACACCAGCGTCTGCCAGCCCAGCAGCCAGCCGTTCTGCAGGCTCAGGGCGGCGGCCAGAACCACCGTCGTCACGGCCGCCCCGAACCGCGGCCCCCTCACATCGATGTCCATGAACCAAGCATTCCGCAACGGAAACTCCTGCGGGAGGCGGGAATCTTTGCAGTCTCGTGAATGCTTGTGCAGATGATGACCGGACTGGTGGTGTGCGTGGCGGTGCTCGTCGTGGCGAGCGCCGCCGGAGTGCTGTACAAGCGGCGGAGCGGGAGAGTGCGGGTGCGCGGGCGGGACGACGGCAAGCGGCTGGGCGCGGCCGAACTGGGCGGCGAACTCGGTGAGCGGGCCACGCTGGTCCAGTTCTCCAGTGCCTTCTGTGCGCCCTGCCGGGCCACCCGGCGTGTGCTCGGCGAGGTCGCCGGCCTGGTGCCCGGGGTGACCCACGTCGAGATCGACGCCGAGGCCCACCTGGACCTCGTACGCCGTCTGGAGATCCTCAAGACGCCCACCGCGCTGGTGCTCGACGCCGACGGGCGGGTGGTGCGGCGCGCCACCGGACAGCCCCGCAAGGCCGATGTCATCGCGGCGCTGGGGGAGGCCGTGTGAGTGCGGTGACGTATCTCCCGGATCGCGGAACGTACTTGACTGTGCGTGCCACCTATCGTCAGCCTGACCCTATGCCGATCGAACTCCTTCTCCACGGGCGGGTCCACGTCGACCTCGCCCGCACCGCGAGCGCCACCTGTCCGGACTGTTGAGCACCGACGGCCCAGCTCGCGACCTCCAGCAGAAGGACCACTCGATGACGGCCTCGCCCGACCTCGGCACCGTTCAGCTCGCCTCCCCCGACCTGTTGCGCTCCACCTTCCGCCGGCACGCCGCCGGTGTGGCGGTGATCACCGCATGCGGTGACTCCGGTCCGGTCGGCTTCACCGCCACCTCCCTCACCTCCGTCTCCGCCGAACCTCCGATCGTCTCCTTCGGCATCGGAACGGGCGCTTCCAGCTGGCCCGCGATGGCCGAGACCGACCACATAGGCGTCCACATCCTCGGTGAGCACCAGAGCGAGCTGGCCGCCACCTTCGCCCGCAGCGGCGCCGACCGCTTCGGCGCGCCGACCGCCTGGCGCGAGGGCCCGGAAGGCGTACCGGTGCTCGATGGCGTGCTCGCCTGGCTGGTCTGCCGGATCGTCGGCCGTGTCCCGGCCGGTGATCACCGGATCGTGCTCGCCGAGGTCGTCCTGGGCGACCCCTCCGGTTCCGGCCGCCCGCTCCTGTACCACCAGGGCCGCTTCAACGGCCTGCGGGACTGATCACGCGTCCGTCCCCCGCGGGCCCGTCGAGTTCCGGTTACGCTGCGTTGCGAAGGTCACAGTTCAAAGCGCTTGCTTAGCGGACACCGAATGGGTGTACTGGCGAGTAATATTTCGGTCGGAGCGTGCGGACGCCCCGACCGGGATCGGCCGCTTGAGGCGCCTATGCTGCCTGCAAGAGGCAGCCCGAAATAGACGATGCAGTAGGAGAGCCGGCGTGAGCTTGAGGATCGTTGTCACTGTGAAGTACGTGCCCGACGCCACTGGCGACCGGCACTTCGCCGATGACCTGACCGTCGACCGCGACGACGTGGACGGTCTGCTCTCCGAGCTGGACGAGTATGCGGTCGAGCAGGCGCTGCAGATCAAGGAGGAGGCGGACGACGCCGAGGTCACCGTGCTGACGGTCGGCCCCGAGGACGCCAAGGACGCGCTCCGCAAGGCCCTCTCCATGGGTGCCGACAAGGCCATCCACGTCGAGGACGACGACCTGCACGGCACCGACGCCATCGGCACGTCCCTGGTGCTGGCCAAGGCGATCGAGAAGGCCGGTTACGACCTGGTGATCTCCGGCATGGCCTCCACCGACGGCACCGGCGGTATCGTCCCGGCCCTCGTGGCCGAGCGTCTCGGTGTCCCGCAGGTCACCCTGCTCTCCGAGGTCTCGGTCGAGGACGGCACGGTCAAGGGCCGCCGCGACGGCGACGCCGCCAGCGAGCAGTTGGAGGCCTCCCTCCCGGCCCTCGTCTCCGTCACCGACCAGTCGGGCGAGGCGCGTTACCCGTCCTTCAAGGGCATCATGGCCGCCAAGAAGAAGCCGGTGGAGTCCTGGGACCTGTCCGACCTGGACATCGAGGCCGAGGAGGTTGGCCTGGAGGGTGCGTTCACCAAGGTCGACGAGGCCAACGAGCGTCCGGCCCGCACGGCCGGCACCATCGTCAAGGACGAGGGCGAGGGCGGCAAGCAGCTCGCTGAGTTCCTCGCGAGCCAGAAGTTCATCTAAGGGTTCGCCCCCGCTGACCGCCCCTCAACTTCGTTACGCAGGAGAGCAATCCCATGGCTGAAGTCCTCGTCTATGTCGACCACGTGGACGGTGCCGTCCGCAAGCCCACCCTGGAGCTGCTGACCCTGGCCCGCCGCATCGGCGAGCCCGTCGCCGTCGCGCTGGGCAACGGCGCCGCCGACACCGCCGCCACGCTCGCCGAGCACGGCGCGGTGAAGGTCCTCACCCACGACGCGTCCGAGTACGCCGACTACCTGGTCGTGCCGAAGGTCGACGCCCTGCAGGCCGCCTACGAGGCCGTCTCCCCGGCCGCCGTGCTGGTCCCGTCCTCCGCCGAGGGCAAGGAGATCGCCGCCCGCCTGGCGCTGCGCATCGGCTCCGGCATCATCACCGACGCCGTCGACCTGGAGGCCGGCGACGAGGGCCCGGTGGCCACCCAGTCGGTGTTCGCCGCGTCCTTCACCACCAAGTCCCGTGTCATCAGGGGCACCCCGGTCATCACGGTCAAGCCGAATTCGGCCGCCGTGGAGGCCGCCCCGGCCGCCGGTGCGGTCGAGGCCCTCGCCGTGACCTTCTCGGACCAGGCGACCGGCACCAAGGTCACCTCCCGCACCCCCCGTGAGTCGACGGGCCGCCCGGAGCTGACCGAGGCCGCGATCGTGGTCTCCGGTGGCCGCGGTGTGAACGGCGCCGAGAACTTCGCGATCATCGAGGCGCTCGCCGACTCCCTCGGTGCGGCCGTCGGTGCCTCGCGTGCCGCCGTCGACGCCGGCTGGTACCCGCACACCAACCAGGTCGGCCAGACCGGTAAGTCGGTCTCGCCGCAGCTGTACATCGCCAACGGCATCTCCGGCGCGATCCAGCACCGCGCCGGTATGCAGACCTCGAAGACCATCGTGGCCGTCAACAAGGACGCCGAGGCCCCGATCTTCGAGCTGGTCGACTACGGCGTCGTCGGCGACCTCTTCGACGTCGTCCCGCAGCTGACCGAGGAGATCAAGTCCCGCAAGGGCTGATCCCCGCCTTCGCTGTACGAGGCCCCCGCGACCGCGCCGTCGGTCACGGGGGCCTCGCCTCGTCTCATCCCAGTGTCAGGGACGCCTGCACCGGCAGGTGGTCGCTCGGGAACTGGCCGTTCAGCGAGAAGGTGTTGACCGACGCCTGGTGCGTCGTGACGCCTGGGGTGGCGAGGATCCAGTCGATGCGGTCGCCGTCGGGGGTCAGCGGCTCGTAGCCGTGGAAGGTCCCGTACAGCCGGCTGCGCTCGGCCGCCGTGTCCCAGGTGTCGATCAGGCCGGCGCGCAGCATGGCGCCGTAGACCGGGTTCTTGTGGGCGGCGGCGTTGAAGTCGCCGGTGACGAGGAGCGGGAGTGAGCGGTCGAGTGCGGCGATGCGCTGGGAGATCAGGACGGCGGCACGCGCGCGTGCGTTCTGGCTGAGGTTGTCGAGGTGCGTGTTCAGGACGTAGAACTCGCGGCCGCCGTCGAGCAGATCCCGGAACCGGACCCAGGTCACCATCCGGACGGAGCCTCCGCCCCAGGTGTTCTACCCGATCACGTCCGGAGTGCCGGAGAGCCAGAAGTGGTCGTACTCCTGCGGGGCGAGCCGGCGGGTGTCGTGGAAGAGGGCCATGAACTCGTCGCGGCTGCCGCCGGCGCGCCCGGTGCCGATCCAGCCGTAGCGGCCGCCGAGGCCGGCCTCGATGTCGCGGAGCTGCTGGTAGAGGCCTTCCTGCGTGCCGATGACATGGCACCGCTCGCGCCGCAGCAGGGCGCGCATCACGGGTCTGCGGACGGCCCAGCTGTGGGGTTCGGCGGTGCTCGCGTAGCGGAGGTTGTACGACATGACGCGGAGCGGACCGCTCGGCGGTTCACCGGCCGGGGTGTGGCCGACGGTGAGTGCTGTACTGGACAGGGACAGGGGGATCGTGACCGCTGACACGGTCTTCAGGCCCATGCGGCGGGTGACGCGGCTGCGGTTCGGCACGGGCGCTCCTTCTGCGGCGGCTTCGGACGAGTCGTTGCGGATGCGCTGCGACGGTAGGGCCGGTGCGGCCCCGGACCGTGCCAGAGCGACGTGAACACGCCGGGTTGGCCGGGCGGAGTGAACGGAATGCGGTGTTGACCAGCGGGAAGGTTGGCAGATAACTTCGCTATACGGATTGTTGATTCCGTAGTGCGGAAATATTGGAGGGTGTGGGATGGGTCAGCAGGAGAAGGTGGCGACAAGCCTCGCGGGCGCCGTCAACGAGGAGATCAGCGCCTCCCTCGCACCGGTCGACGCGGAGCTGGAGCGCTGCTACCCCGGGGACCCGGGCACCCGGCAGCCCGTCCACACCGTCTACGTCCCCGGTGACGCCTTCGCCGCCGACACCATCCGCTCCTGGGGCGACCAGGCCCTCGCCGCACTCGACGAGCACGCCCCCGACGCGGCCTCGTTCGCCGCGGTCCTCGGCCTGTCCGACGAACTGGCCGAGCCGGTCTACTCCCGCGTCCGCGCCAAGCTGGAACGCGAGCCCATCGAAGACCTGCGCGTCGACTTCGAGGACGGCTACGGCGCCCACCCCGACGCCGAGGAGGACGCGACGGCGGCCCGCGCGGCCCGGCTGATCGCGCAGGCGTACCGGAACGGCACGGCGGCGCCGTACATGGGCATCCGCACGAAGTGCATGGAGGCGGCGGTACGCGACCGCGGCATCCGCACCCTCGACGTCTTCCTCACCGGCCTGATCGAGTCGGGCGGCCTGCCCGGGGGCCTGGTCCTCACCCTGCCCAAGGTGACCTACCCCGAGCAGGTCACTGCCTTCGCACGCCTCCTGGAGGCCTTCGAGAAGGTGCACGGCCTGGACGCCGGCCGGCTCGGCTTCGAGATCCAGATCGAGACCAGCCAGTCCATCCTCGCCACCGACGGCACCGCCGCAGTCGCCCGGATGATCCAGGCCGCCGAGGGCCGCGCCACCGGGCTGCACTACGGCACCTTCGACTACAGCGCCTGCCTCGGTGTCTCCGCCGCCTACCAGGCCAGCGACCACCCGGCAGCCGACCACGCCAAGGCGATCATGCAGGTCGCGGCGGCCGGTACCGGTGTCCGGGTGTCCGACGGCTCGACGAACGTGCTGCCCGTCGGCCCGACCGAGAAGGTCCACGACGCCTGGCGCCTGCACTACGGCCTCACCCGCCGCGCCCTCGCCCGCGCCTACTACCAGGGCTGGGACATGCACCCCGGGCACATCCCGACCCGCTACGCGGCCGTCTTCGCCTTCTACCGCGAGGGCTTCGAGCAGGCGGCGGCCCGCCTCGCCCGCTACGCCAACCACGCGGGCGGCGACGTCATGGACGAGCCCGCCACCGCCAAGGCCCTCAGCGGCTATCTGCTGCGCGGCCTGGACTGCGGCGCCCTCGACATCGCCGAGGTCGCCCGCCTCACCGGCCTGACCCGCGCCGACCTGGAGGGCTTCGCGGCGCCGCGGCGCGGCGACCTGACGGCCTCCGCGAAGTAGCGGACGCTGCGCCTTCGCGAAGTAGCGGACGCGAGGTGGAGAACCTGTCACAGCCTCGGCCGGCGGCTTGAGCCGTCGCCGTCGGCCCGTACGCTGGACGTCACGCATCGACCACGCGGACGCGACAGAGGACGACACAGGAACGGGGCGGCGGTGTCTTCGGGGGAGCAGGGACCGGAGGAGTCCGGGAACACGGACGACGGGGTCGGCCGGCTGCTGGCAGGTCGCTACCGCGTCACCGCATGCCTCGGGCGCGGTGGCATGGGCGTGGTCTGGCGGGCGGTGGACGAGGTCCTCGGCCGCGAGGTCGCCGTCAAGGAACTGCGCACCTACACCGACGCGGCCGGACCGGAACTGTCCGACCTGCGGCTGCGCATGCAGCGCGAGGCCCGGGCCGCCGCCCGGGTCCGCCACCCCGGCGTCGTCGCCGTGCACGACGTCGCCGAGGTCGACGGGCGCCCGCTGATCGTCATGGAACTGATCGACGGACCCTCCCTCGACGGCATCCTCCGCGAGCGCGGCACCCTCGACCCGTACGAGGCGGCACGCATCGGCGCGGCCGTGACCGACGCGCTCGCCGCCGCCCACCGCGCCGGCGTCCTGCACCGCGACGTCAAACCCGGCAACATCCTCCTCGACCGCTCCGGCCGGGTCGTCCTGACCGACTTCGGCATCGCCACCATGGACGACCCGGGCGACGGTTCGGCCACCCGCCTCACCCGCAGCGGCGAACTCGTCGGCTCGCTGGACTATCTGGCCCCCGAGCGCGCCCAGGGCGCCGAGCCGGGACCGCCCGCCGACGTCTGGGCACTCGGTGCCACGCTGTACGCGGCCGTCGAGGGCGCCTCGCCGTTCCGCCGTACGTCCACCTACTCGACGCTCACCGCGATCGTCTCCGAGCCCCTGCCCGAGCCGCGCCGCGCGGGCCCGCTGGCACCGGTGCTGCGGCGCCTGATGGACAAGCGCCCGGACGCCCGCCCGGACGCCGAGGAGGCCAGCGAGGCGCTGCGCGAGGTGGTGCGGTCGAGAACCCCGGACACCCCGACGACCACTCTGCGCGCTACGTCGCCACGGGCGCCCGAACCGCCGGAACGCGGCACGCCGCCCACGCCACCGGGATTCGGACCGGCGGACCCGGGCACGGGCGCTCCGACGGCCGTTCATGGTCCCGCTCCGCAGGCCGGTGCACAGGATCCGGCTCCGCCGGCCGGTGCGCACGCTCCCGCTCCGCAGGCCGGTGTGCCGATGGAACCGGTGTCCTCCCACCCGGAGAGCCCCGCCCCGCACACCGGCGCTCCCACCGGACCGACGCCCGCATTCCCGCCCGGCACCCCCACCGGACCGACCCCGTCAGTCGCGTCCGGTGCCCCCACCGGGCCCATGAGCACGACATCGGGTTCGCCTCGCCGCAAGGGCCGGGCTCTGCTCGCCGCCGCTGCCGTCGCCGTCGTGCTCGCCGTGGCCGGAGTCACCGTGGCCCTGGTGCGCGATCAGGGTGCGCCGAGGGCGGACTCCGGGCAGGCCGTCTCCCACAGCGCGGACGCCGCCACGAGACGGGCCGGCACCGAGTGGTCCACCCAGCCCGGACACCCGCGCCGGGCCGGCGGGAAGAGCGCCGAGCCCACCGGGCAGGCGAGCGGGGCCGGTGACGCCAAGCCGTCCTCCAGTGCCTCCGCCTCAGCCCCCGTTTCCACGTCGGCCGAGCCCTCGGACACCCCGACCGGAACCGGCGGCACGGGGCACACCTCCAGTCCGGCACCGGCCTGTGGGTCCGTCGGCGGCGGCAAGTACAACTGCCAGGTCTGGCGCAGCGCCACGTCCTACACGGCCTCCGGCGCCCCGGCCGGAACCCTGAAAGCGGGCACCGACTACTTCTACTGCCAGGCGAATCTGGGGCGCCGGGAGACCTACGGGCGCTGGACGAACGTGTGGTGGGCGAAGACCGACGACGACAGCGGCAACACCGGTGTCTACGTCAGCGACGTCTACCTCAAGGGCGGGAACAACGACGCCCCGGTGCCCGGACTCCCGGTCTGCTGACCGTCGGCGTACGGCTCGAAACCCGACTCCGTCACCCACTTCTGCTCGGCGAACAGCCGTGTACCCCGCGCGCACAGATCGGCGTCACGGCGTGCCCGCACACAGAACTCCTCCGGAGTCACCCCGAACAGCTCCCGCAACCGAGCCGATCGCGCGAGGAGTTCGGAGATCAGGACGTGCTGGTCGCCGGGATGGCGGCGCGGCACACCGACCCCGTTGTGCAGCACCCCGTGCCGGTTGACGTAGGCGTACGCCCCGGTGAGCGCGGAAGCGTCCGGCAGCTCGATCCGCACCTGCGGCGCGGGCAGCCAGGCCCGCCAGAAGTTGGGCTCGCTGGCGTCGATCACCTCCAGCTGACGCCGGTCCAGCCAGAGGACGAACAACTCGCTTAACGCGCGCGGGGCTTTGACCGGGGACGCGGAGACATACCCGAAGATGCTGACGTGCGCCGAGACGCCCACATCCAGCCCGGACACCCGTGACCGCACCATCGGCAGGGGGGAGTCGATCCCGAACTTCGTCATCTTGTACCGGAGTTGGCCGGGACAGGCGTTGGAGCCGACGGCCAGCACCGGCGCCCGGTCGTCGTACACCAGGCGGTCCAGCGGGAGCATCCGGTCGCCGTGCAGCAGCCCGGACTCGGCGGGCCAGGCGCCGGGATAGGTCAGCGGATGGTCACGGGGAACCTCGGCGAGGCCGAGTTCCTCCAGAGTGCGGCCGGTCATGGGCGGCTCAGTCGGCCGGCGGCAGCTCGCCCGAGCCGCGTGTGATCAGCCGGGTGGGCAGTTCGATGCGCACCGGTGTCACGAGCCCGCCGTCCAGCTGACGGAACAGGCGCTCGGCGGCGGTACGGCCGAGGGCGGCCGAGTCCTGGGCGACGACCGTGACGCCCGGCTGGAGCAGATCGGCCAGCTCGAAGTCGTCGAAGCCGACGAGCGCGACGGGGCGGGTCTGCTCGGCCAGGACCCGGATCACGGTGACCGTCACCCGGTTGTTGCCCGTGAAGATCGCGGTGACCGGGGCGGGCCCGGAGAGCATCTCCTCCGCCGCCCGGCGCACCCGCTCCGGATTCGTCTGTCCGAGGGACATCCAGGCGTCCTCGACCGGTATCCCGGCGTCCTCCATGGCCGCCCGGTAGCCGCGCAGCCGCTCGGCGGCGGTGTGGATGCGGGGCATGTCGCCGATGAAACCGATCCGGCGGTGGCCGTGCGCGATCAGATGGGCGACGCCGTCCCGCGCCCCGCCGAAGTTGTCCGACAGCACCACGTCGGCGTCGATCCGCCCGGCCGGACGGTCCACGAAGACGGTCGCCACCCCGGCCCTGATCTCCGGTTCGAGATAGCGATGGTCGTCCCCGGCCGGGATCACCACCAGGCCGTCCACCCGGCGGGCGCACAAGGCCAGCGCCAGCTCCTGCTCGCGCTCCGGGTCCTCGGCGCTGGAGCCGTTGATCAGCAGGGCGCCATGGGCCCGGGCCACCTCTTCCACGGCGCGGCTGAGCGGGCCGTAGAAGGGGTCGGCGAGGTCCTCCAGGACCAGGCCGATGCTCGCCGTACGGCCCTTGCGCAGCACCCGGGCGCTGTCGTTGCGGCGGAAGCCCAGTGCGTCGATCGCCTCCTGCACCCGGCGCTCGGTGTCCGGGGTGACGCCGGGCTCGCCGTTGACCACCCGGGAGACCGTCTTCAGACCGACACCGGCCCGCGCCGCCACGTCCTTCATCGTCGGGCGGTTGCCGTAACGGGTGCCGGGAAGGCTGTCTGCGCGGCGGGTCGTCTCGGGCACGATGCGGGGTCCTGTCCTGTTGTCCGTCTGGTCCGCGGAATCGGTGTGTGCGGGGTGGTGCGCCGACCCGTGGATTGTATGAGGATGTGGCGTCGAGCATAGAGCCTGGACAACGTTGTCAGATGCGCGAGACACTGTCCACCGCTGTCTGTCGGCCTGCGCCCCCACCGCTCGACCGGCCTGCCCCTCCTTTGGTTTTCAAGCTTCAACGGGGAGATCTGACTCTGATGCACACCGACCTCGTGGCGGCCCTGGACATCGGCGGTACCAAGATTGCCGGCGCGCTGGTGGACGACGACGGACGGATCCTGACGCGGGCCCAGCGCGGCACGCCCGCCCAGCAGGACGGCGAAACGGTCATGCGGGCCGTCGAGGAGGTGCTCGGCGAGCTCGCCGGGGCACCGCTGTGGGGACACGCCCGCGCCATCGGCATCGGCAGCGCCGGCCCGGTGGACGCCTCTGCGGGCACCGTGAGCCCCGTGAACGTGCCGGGCTGGCGCGACTTCCCGCTGGTCGAGCGGGTACGCGCGGTCACCGGTGGTCTTCCGGTCGAGCTGATCGGCGACGGGGTCGCGATCACGGCCGCCGAGCACTGGCAGGGCGCCGCCCGCGGCCACGACAACGCGCTGTGCATGGTGGTGTCGACCGGCGTGGGCGGCGGCCTGGTCCTGAACGGCCGGCTGCATCCCGGTCCGACCGGCAACGCCGGGCACATCGGGCACATCAGCGTCGACCTCGACGGCGACCCGTGCCCGTGCGGTTCGCGCGGCTGCGTGGAGCGGATCGCGAGCGGGCCGAACATCGCCCGCCGGGCCCTGGAACAGGGCTGGCGTCCCGGCCCCGACGGCGACACCTCGGCCGCCGCGGTGGCCGCCGCCGCCCGTGAGGGCGACCCGGTCGCGGTGGCGTCCTTCGAGCGGGCGGCCCAGGCGCTGGCCGCCGGGATCGCGGCCACCGCGACCCTGGTCGAGATCGACATCGCGGTGATCGGCGGGGGCGTCGGCAAGGCGGGCGACATCCTCTTCACACCGCTGCGCAAGGCACTCACCGACTACGCGACGCTGTCCTTCGTCCGGCGGCTTACGGTCGTGCCCGCGCAGATGGGTACGGACGCGGGTTTGGTGGGGGCGGCAGCAGCCGCGCTGGCACGGCGGCCGGACGCGACGGCGGGGGTCTGAGCCGGGAGGTCGGTAGGGCGCTGCGCGCCGGGAGGCGCCTCCCCCAGAGGGGGTACCCCCAGTGCCCACCCCCGCAGCGCCGGCGGTGCTTTGCAGGCCGACGGCACCGCGGTTCCCCGAGGGGCGCGGGGCCGTATCGATGTGCGGCTGCGGATGCGTGGGCGCGTACAGCCCCACGCACCCGCGGCCGCGTACGGTCTGGCCGCCCTGGTGGGTGGGCGCGGTCAGCAGGCCAGCATGGCGTTCGCCCAGTCCGCGTGGTCGGAGTCGTTGCCGTCTCCCGCGTCGGTGACGACAAGGCGGATGACCTGGGCGCCGGTGATGTCGGCGGAGACCGGCTGGGCGGGCATCGCGTTGGTCAGGACGCCGGTCGAGGCGACCTTCGTGCCGTCCGCCCAGATCTCGAACGTGACGGTGCCCCTGGGGTCCTTCTCGTCGTCGACGCCGACGTCGGCAGTGACCTTCCGGCAGGTCCTGCCGGTGTAGAAGGAGACGTCGCTGGGTGCGTGGACTCCGAGGCCCTTGGTGTACACCGTGCCGCCGATGGTGATCGGGTGGCCGTCGCCCGCGTCGCTCTCCCCGTTGCTGGTGTCGCGTTCCACCGGCCCCCAACCATTCGTCGCCGACAGCCAGTTCAGGTCGCTGAGATACGACGTCCCGGCGGGCGGCCGTACCACGACCGACGCGGTCAGCGGGAGGGTGCTGGTGACGCGCTGTCCGGCCGGAGAGCGGTAACGCGCCTGGAGCGTGAGGCCGTAGGAGCCGGTGGGGGTTCCGGCCGGGGCGGTGACGCTCCAGCCCGTGCGCAGGCTCCGGCCGGTGGCGAGGCCGGTCGCCGTGGTCGCCGAGGTGGGCCGTACGGTCCACCCCTCGGGGCCGGTCAGGGACACGGACACCCCCCGCGCGGGGGTGCGGCCGAGGTCGGTGACGGTGCTGGTCAGCGGCGTCGGGGCGGCGGCCTCCAGCAACGGGCCGCCGCCCAGGCCCAGTTCGGTGGCGGGCGGGTTGGCCGCCCAGTGCGGGTCGGCCGAGACGCGCAGCAAAGCCGTGCCATGGGCCGGGACAGTGGCCGCGATGGTGCCCGCGGTGTTGTAGCTGCGGTGCTGCCACAGGTCGCGCAGGGTGTAGGCGGGGGCGACGGGAAGGCCTGCGGCGGCCGCGCTGGTGGCGATCCGCTGGGCGGCGCCTGACTCGTTGAACAGGGCGACCGCCCGGCTGCCGTCCTTCATCTCCTTGGCGATCACCCAGCGTCCGCCTGTGGCGGAGACGACCGTGCCCTGCTTGCCCAGCGGGTCCTGGTCGACGGCGATGACGTCCTTGTTGTCCAGGATGCCGAAGGTCGCCTGGGAGGCCTTGCGCAGGTCGGTGCCGATGAGCAGCGGCGCGGACATGACCGACCAGAGGGAGAAGTGCGAGCGGTACTCGGTGTCCGTCATGCCGCCGTTGCCGACCTCCAGCATGTCGGGGTCGTTCCAGTGGCCGGGCCCGGCGTACGGCGCGAGCGGCAGGTTCTGCTTGAGGATCGACAGCATCGAGCCCCAGTTGTCGCTGATGTCACCGGTGGTGCGCCACAGATGACCGACGCCCGCCGCCCACTCCCAGGGCTTGTTCTCGCCCCATTCGCAGATGCTGTAGACGATGGGCCGCCCGGTCGCCTTGAGCGCGTCGCGCATGGTCGTGTAGCGCTGCCTGGCGTCGACGCCCTGGTTGTTGCAGTTGTCATACTTCAGGTAGTCCACGCCCCAGTCGGCGAACTGCCGGGCGTCGCTGTACTCGTGGCCGAGCGCGCCCGGGAACCCCGCGCTGTTGCAGGTCTTGGTGCCGGCGCTGGTGTAGATGCCGAGTTTGAGTCCCTTGGAGTGGACGTAGTCGGCGACGGCCTTGATGCCGTTCGGGAAACGGGCCGGGTCGGGCACCAGCTTGCCGTCGGCGTCGCGGTGCGGCAGCGCCCAGCAGTCGTCCAGGTTGACGTACTGATAGCCGGCGTCCTTCAGGCCCTTCGCCACGAAGAGGTCGGCGATGCCCTTGACCATGCTCTCGTTGAAGTCGGCGCCGCAGTGGGTGGAGTTCCAGTTGTTGAAGCCCATCGGCGGGGTGAGGGCGAGGCCGTCGGCCGGCGCGCGGCCGGCGGAGGCTGCCGGGGCCTGGGCGGGGGGCACGTGCGTGGGGGAGGCGTGTGCGGGGGCGGCCAGGCCCGCCGCGCACAGCAGTCCCGCGGTGAACGCTTCGACCACTCTTCGGCGGGTTGTGCGGGTGTGAGGGTGACGCATCGTTGACGTTCCTCCGACTCGCGAACGGGTGGATGACGACATGGCTCCGCCTGGGCGTCATGTGTGTCAGCTGTGCGCGTTTACGGTAGGACGTGTCGGACTGTGTTGGAAGAGGTGTGTCCGGACTGTTCGATATCCCGTCAGAAGCCTTGACGGGCGGGAGATTTCACCCGCCGGTGTGATGGAGCGTTCGGATGTGTTGGCTTCCGAAGCTTCGGATGGGTGCCTTCCCCAGGCTGCGGATGTGTCCGCTTCCCGGCTCACGCCCCGTCGTCGACGCGCCCCCAACCGGGCAGCGGAGGCTGGGGCCATGCGGGTGGGCGGGGCAGGTGGTGTCCCGGAGGGTCGGTGGTCAGCGCGTCGGCCGGAGTCCGTCCGCTGAGCCAACCGAGCAGCTGGTGCCCGGCCCCGGCGACCGAGGGGCCCTGGGCCGCCACCGACCAGTGCCGGCCGAGATCCTCCGCCTCCACCGAGGCGAGCGGAAAGCCCTGGGCGCGCAGTGTGGCGAGGGTGTCGTCCAGCGCCCAGGCGACATACGCGTCCGGCCACTGGTCGGTGCCCTGTCCCAGGCCCAGGTCGAGATGGTGGGTCTCCAGTTCCCTCAGGCAGCGCAGCAGCAGGTACCGGGCCGGGTGGAGCCAGCCGGCCAGCGCCGGGACCAGGCGGTCCCAGACGGGGGCGGGCGTCGTATGCGCCTGCGCCGCGAACCGGTCCAGGCTCTCCCTCAGCCTGGCCACGAGCCGGTCCGCGGGCAGCGCCGCGTCCCGCTCGACGGCGGCCGACAGCGTCGCCGCGTCCGCGCGCGGGCCCGGTTCCCGGCCGGTGCGCGCGAGCCGCAGCAGCCACACATAGGCGTCGACGCTGCGGGCGACGTGGGCGAGTACATGCCCGCGCGTCCAGCCGGGCAGCTCCGACGGGGCGCGCAACCCGGCGTCGGACAGCCCGGCCGCCGCCCGGACCAGCCGGTCACCGGAGCGCACGACGTCCTCGATGCGATGCCCTGCGAGGTGATCGTCCGCGGCGCCGAAGGCTGTGGGCCCGTTCACCGGAACTCCCGTACGACCTCGATACGGCCGACGATATGAGCGTTGAACTCGTCCAACTCCTCGGCCGGTACCCACAGTTCCAGGATCGTCTCGCCACCCGCCCGCTGTACCGGATAGCGGGCGAGGAACTCGGTGTCGACCTCGAAGCGGGTCACGAAGCCGGCGCCGTCGTACCGGACGTTCCAGTCCCGGGCGATCCGGATCGCGTAGTCCTCGTTGAGGACCGGGTAGAAGATCGGCTGCTCCGGGAGCCGGGGTGGCCAGGCCCGCCAGTCGAGAGCGCGGACCAGCTCCAGTTCCTTGGGGCCGGTGGGGCGCCAGAGGGTCGTGGTGGGGGGTGGGCTGGTCATGACGGCGCATTTCTGGTCGGGTGCTGCCTCGAAAGAGGGCAGGGCGGGATGCCGGACGATACCGGCGCCGTGCGGGCGCGTGCCAGCCGATTACGGCACGGCCGGCGCCGCACGGCGCCGCGAACCGCCGTGCCGGCTCGTGGTGATGGGCGGCCGCCCGCTCCGCCCGCTCCGCCCGCTCCGCCCGGGCCCGATCAGGCCCGATCGGCGAGCGGTCCGGGCAGGCCGGCCAGGTGGTCGAGTCCGTCGGCGAGCCGCTGGTGCTGGTCGCGGGCGTGCTCGCGGCACGGCAGGCACGTGACGCGCTCGGGGTGCCGCGAGACGAAGGCACGGGGCACCCGCAGCCCGTGCCCGCCTCGGCGGAGCGGGTGCCGACCAGACCGAACGCGGCGGCGAGGACGTTGCGCGGGGCCGCCGCGTCGCCCCGCGCCTTGACGTGGATATGACCGTCGGACGTCTCCATGCGCCCTCCCATCGGGACGACGGCCCGCATCGACCGCTTGCCGGTATCCGCGTGACCCCTGGCCGGATCCGCAGTTGGTCAGCCCATGAAGAAGCGCAGCATGCTCGCCATCGCCACCCTGGCCACCGGATTCGTCGTGGCCGCCGTCACCCCATCCCACGCGGCGGACAAGAGCCCCACCGGGATGTCCCTGGACGGTCTCGACGTTTCGAAGGCCCTCGACTCGACCGGAGGCCACCCGGTCACCCTGGACAGCTTCGGCTACGACGACACCGGCAACAGGGAGAAGTAGCTCCGACGGCTCGTGGCGCAGGTGCCGGTGTCCCCGCCTCAGGGGCACCGGCATCGCCCTTCCGGCGCCCTCACCGGGGCGGGGTTTCCGTGGCAGGGTGAAGCGGGCAAGCCTCAGGGGGCCAACAGAAGAGGGGGAGTCCGTGACCGTCGTCTGGATCAACGGCGCGTTCGGTGCGGGGAAGACCACCACCGCACGGGAACTGATCGAACTGATCCCGAACAGCACGCTCTTCGACCCCGAGGTCATCGGCGGAGGGCTCACGCAGCTGCTGCCGGCCAAGCGCCTCGCCGAGGTCGGCGACTTCCAGGACCTGCCGATCTGGCGCCGACTCGTGGTCGACACGGCGGCCGCGCTCCTCGCCGAGCTGGGCGGGACCCTCGTGGTGCCCATGACCCTGCTCCGCCAGGAGTACCGCGACGAGATCTTCGGCGGCCTCGCCGCCCGCAGGATTCCGGTGCACCATCTGCTGCTCGCTCCGGCTGAAACGATCCTGCGCGAGCGGATAGCCGGGCGGGAGATCCCGCCGGACCTGCCCGACGGCGAGATACGCCAGCGGCAGTGGGCCTACGACCACATCGAGCCGTACCGCGCCGCCCTCGCCTCCTGGCTCACCGCCGACGCCCATCTCGTGGACACCAGCGCCCTCACGCCGTACGCCACCGCCGTCCGCATCGCCGACGCCGTGGGCAGCGGTGCCGTGCCCCCCTGTGACATCGTGCAGACCCCCGAGCCGACCGCCGAGACCCTCGCCGCCGGCGTGCTGCTGTTCGACGAGCACGACCGGGTGCTGCTCGTGGACCCCACCTACAAGCCCGGCTGGGAGTTCCCCGGCGGAGTGGTGGAACGTGGCGAGGCACCGGCCCGCGCCGGAATGCGCGAGGTCGCAGAGGAGATCGGAATACGGCTGAGAGAGGTGCCCCGCCTGCTCGTCGTCGACTGGGAACGGCCGGTGCCGCCCGGGTTCGGCGGGCTGCGGCTGCTGTTCGACGGCGGCCGGCTGGAGTCCGGCGAGGCGTCCCGGGTTGTGCTGCCCGGCCCGGAACTGCGCGCCTGGCGCTTCGCCACCGAGCAGGAGGCCGCCGGCATGCTGCCACCGGTCCGCTACGAGCGCCTGCGCTGGGCCCTGCGGGCCCGCGAGCGGGGAACCGCCCTGTATCTGGAGGCCGGGGTACCGGTCGGCTGATCGGTCCGGGATGCGCCCTCCGGCGGCGGCTGGATACGTGCCCTTTGCTCAGCCGAGTCTTCCGGCGTGCGCGAGGAGACGGTGGCTGAAGGCCGCGCCGCATGCTCAGCCGGGTCGCCCGCACACGGCGGCCGGCCGTGGCCGGAAGACGTCCCCCGTGCTCAGCGAGTACTCGCCGCCTTGCGCAGCGCGGCGGCCGCGCCGCCTACCACCGCGTCTCCGTGGCCGAAGCACGCGACGTCCGCGTCCAGCTCGGCCAACCGGTCGAGCGAAGCGCGGAGTTGGGCTCCGTCGAGGTTGAACACGCCCGGGATCACCGTGCCGTCGACCGGAGAGGCCGCCACCGTGTCCCCGGTGAACAGCACGCTCTGCGCGGGCAGGAACAGGGCGATGCTGCCGTCCGTGTGCCCGGGCACGTGGACGACGCGGGCGCCGCCGCCGAAGTCCAGGACATCGCCGTCGGACACGGTGGTGACCGCGGCCGGCGGCACCGGTGTGCCCGCGGGCAGGTGCCGCGCCGCCGCCGCGTGGACCGGTAGCTCCCACTCCTCGAAACGCGGTGGCGGGCCGGGGAGTTCACCACGGATGAACGGCGTGTCCAGTTCGTGTGCCAGCACCTCGGCACCGCTGAGTGCGGCGAACTCGCCCGCGCCGCCCACGTGGTCCTCGTGGAAGTGGGTCAGCACGATCCGCCCCACGTCCCCGGGCACGTACCCCATGCCCCTGACCAAGTCGGCGATCGCACGGCTGGCGCCGGTCGTGCCCGCGTCGATCAGTGTCAACGCGTCGTCATCGCGCCAGAGATAGGCCTGGCCCACGGGGAAACGGAGGAGGTGCAGACGGGGGAGCAGTTCGATGACGTCCATGCCCCGACCGTAGGCAGCGCCCCCACCCGTGGGCGAGGGCGCTCTGCCGTCGGCAGAAGGGCTCAGCCCGCGGCGTAGTTGCGCAGGAACAGCGCCTCGGCGACCGAGAGGCGTTCCAGTTCCTCGGGGGACACGCTCTCGTCGACCGCGTGGATCTGCGCCTCCGGCTCGCTCAGACCGATGAGCAGGATCTCGGCCTGCGGGTAGAGGCCGGCGAGGGTGTTGCACAGCGGGATGGAGCCGCCCTGCCCGGCGTACTGCATGGTCTCGCCGGGGTAGGCGACCGCCATCGCGTCGGCCATCGCCTGGTACGCCGGGCTGGAGGGGTCGGCGCGGAAGGGCTGGCCCTGCCCGATCTGCTCGCTGGTGACCCGGGCACCCCAGGGGGTGTGCGCCTCGACGTGCGCCTGGAGCAGCTTGGTCGCCTCCGCGGCGTCCACGCCCGGCGGCACCCGCAGGCTGATCAGGGCGCGGGCGCTCGACTGCACGGACGGGGTGGCGCCGATGACCGGCGGGCAGTCGATGCCGAGCACGGTGACCGCCGGGCGGGCCCAGATCCGGTCGGCGACCGAGCCGTCACCGATCAGCTCCACGCCGTCCAGCACCCTGGCGTCCGAACGGAACTGCTCCTCGGTGTACTCCAGGCCGTCCCACGCCGCCGTCGCGTCGAGCCCGTCGACCGTGGTCGAACCGTCCTCGGCGCGCAGCGAGTCCAGCACACGGATCAGCGCGGCCAGCGCGTCCGGGGCGGCGCCGCCGAACTGGCCGGAGTGCAGATTGCCCGCGAGCGTGTCGACGGCCACCCGGACCAGGGTCATGCCGCGCAGGGTGGTGGTCACCGTCGGCAGGCCGACGCGGAAGTTACCCGCGTCGCCGATCACGATGGTGTCCGCGGCCAGCAGCTCCGGGTGCTGCTCGGCGTACCGCTCCAGGCCGCCCGTGCCCTGCTCCTCCGAGCCCTCGACGATCACCTTGACGTGCACCGGGACGCCGCCGTTCGCCTTCAGGGCGCGCAGCGCGAGCAGGTGCATGAGGACGCCGCCCTTGCAGTCGGCGCTCCCGCGGCCGTACCAGCGGCCGTCGCGCTCGGTCAGCTCGAACGGCGGGGTGGTCCAGCCCGCCTCGTCCAGCGGCGGCTGCACGTCGTAGTGCGCGTAGAGGAGAACCGTTTTAGCCCCCTCGGGGCCCGGCAGGTAGCCGTAGACGGACTGGGTGCCGTCAGGGGTGTCCAGCAGGGCCACGTCGGCGAAACCCTCGGCGCGCAGGGCGTCGGCGATCCAACGCGCGGCGGCCTCGCTCTCGCTCTTCGGGAACTGCGCGAAGTCCGCCACCGACTTGAAGGCGACCAGTTCGGCCAGCTCCGCCTGGGCCCGTGGCAGCAGAGAGGCGACGGTCTCGGCGACCGGATTCGACGACATGGGCACGCTCCTCGTGGGTGCGACGTTGTACGGGGTGATACCCCCGATACTCCCACAGTGGCCTGCGACGACGGCCGCCGTAGGATGCGAGGGACACTACGGCAGCGGCTGGATCGGAGCAGTAGACCATCGTGAGCGGCGAGAACTCTTCGGCGGACGACGTGCAGCGGGTGTGGGACGTCGTCGTGGTGGGCGCGGGACCCGCGGGGGCCTCGGCCGCCTATGCGGCCGCGGTCGCGGGACGGCGTGTGCTGTTGCTGGAGAAAGCCGAGTTGCCCCGCTACAAGACCTGCGGCGGCGGCATCATCGGCCCCTCGCGCGATGCGCTGCCCCCCGGCTTCGAGCTGCCCTTCCGCGACCGGGTGCACGCGGTCACGTTCTCGCACAACGGCCGCTTCACCCGCACGCGCCGCTCCAAGCAGATGCTGTTCGGGCTGATCAACCGGCCCGAGTTCGACCAGCAGCTGGTCGAGCACGCCCAGAAGGCGGGCGCCGAGCTGCGTACGGGCGTCACGGTCCAGCGGGTCGAGCAGCACGGCTCGGCGGTCCCCGACCGGCGCACGGTCGCCCTCGTCCTGCAGGGCGGCGAGACGGTGCTGGCCCGCGCGGTCGTCGGCGCCGACGGCAGCGCCAGCCGTATAGGGGCGCATGTCGGTGTGAAGCCGGCCCAGGTGGACCTCGGCCTGGAGGCGGAGATCCCGGTCCCGGAGTCGGTCGCCGAGGACTGGAAGGGACGGGTCCTCATCGACTGGGGCCCGATGCCGGGCAGTTACGGCTGGGTGTTCCCGAAGGGCGACACGCTGACGGTCGGCGTGATCTCCGCACGCGGTGAAGGCGCCGCCACCAAGCGGTACTTGGAGGACTTCATCGCCCGCCTCGGCCTGTCCGGCTTCGAGCCCGCCATCTCCTCCGGTCATCTCACCCGCTGCCGCGCGGATGACTCCCCGCTGTCCCGGGGCCGGGTGCTGGTCTGCGGTGACGCGGCCGGGCTGCTGGAGCCGTGGACGCGTGAGGGCATCTCCTTCGCGCTGCGCTCGGGCCGGCTCGCGGGGGAGTGGGCGGTCCGCATCGCCGAGGCGCACGACGCGGTGGACACCCGCCGCCAGGCCCTGAACTACGCGTTCGCGATCAAGGCCGGGCTCGGCGTCGAGATGAGCGTCGGCAAGCGCCTGCTGACCGTGTTCGAGAAGCGTCCCGGCCTCTTCCACGCTGCCCTCACCGGCTTCCGCCCGGCATGGAAGGCGTTCCGGGACATCACACAGGGCTCGACCTCGCTGGGCGAGATCGTCCGCTCCCGCCCGATCGCCCAGCGCGCCCTGACCGCGCTGGACCGGGGGCAGGCCGTCCCGGCGGAGGAACCCGTCAGTCCTTGACCGGTCCGTCCATGACGGTTCGGTCCATGACGGTTCAGTCCGTGACGGTGATCCGGAAGACCGGGTGGTCGCCGGCGCAGGCGGTGATCTCCTCGTCGGAGGACTTGGCGGTCACCCCGTCGAAGTACTGGTTGACCTCCCAGCCCCACTTCTCCAGGTAGGTCCGCAGCACGGGGAGCTTCTCGGCGTCGGGAAGCTCCACCGCGGTGAAGGTGCGCACCTTGCGTCCGACACGCAGTTCGCCGCCGCCGGCAACCCGCATGTTCCGCACCCACTGCGAGTGGCCGCGCGCCGAGACCAGGTACTGCCCACCGTCGAAGGAGTGCGGGTTGACCGGGATGCGCTGCATCTGACCGCTCTTGCGGCCCCGCACGGACATCTCCGCGGAGCCCGCGAGGCTCAGACCGTGCCGGGCGAGCCAGCCGATGACGCTGTTCAGCCGGACGTTCATCGGGCTGCCCTTGAGGTAGTACGGCGAAGAAGAAGACGACGACATGGTGACCCCCACACTTTGGGAGAGCGGTGCTCTCGCTCGACTCCAGTGTGGGGCAGGCCGGCCCGAGAATGCAAGAGCGATGCTCTCCCTTGTGTGCACCGCTCTCGTTCGTGGCAGACTGCTGGTATGAGCACCCCACAGGGCGCCCGTGCACGGGCCAGGATCGAAGTCACCGCCGCCATCAAGGAAGCGGCCCGCAGACAGCTGGCAGAGGAAGGCGCGGCGAAGCTCTCGCTGCGGGCCGTCGCCCGCGAGCTGGGCATGGTCTCCTCGGCCCTGTACCGCTACTTCCCCAGTCGCGACGAGCTGCTGACCGCCCTGATCATCGATGCCTACGACTCCCTCGGCGAGGCCGCGGAGAAGGCCCGCGACGCAGGTTCAGGGGCAGCTCCGGTGGACCGCTGGACGGCCGTGTGCGAGGCGGTGCGCGGCTGGGCGCTCGCGCATCCCCACGAGTACGCCCTGATCTACGGCTCGCCCGTGCCCGGCTACTCCGCCCCCGAGACCACGATCAGGGCCGCGGCCCGGGTCGGACTGGTCCTCATCGGCATCGTGCGCGACGCCCACGAGGGCCCCGGCCTCGCTGACCTGCCCCTGCCCGCCGAACTCCGGCCCGAGGGCGAGCGCATGGTTGCCGCGTTCGCCCCCGACCTGCCTCCCGAGGTGGCCGTGGCGCTGGTGGCGGCCTGGGCGCAGCTGTTCGGGCTGGTGGGTTTCGAGCTGTTCGGCCAGTTCAACAACGTGGTGGACGACCGGGAGACGTTCTTCCGCCACGCGGTGACGGGGCTGGCGCACAGCGTGGGCCTGAGGTAGACGCGGGGCGCGCGGTGCACTCGGCCCCTCCTGGGCGTCGTACTTCCCGGGGAGTACGAGTGATCACCTCGTCCGGCTGACGCCGTCGTGTGACGCAGGCGTCTAGCGTGGCGGTCATGGAAGAGCAGCGCGCCCCCTCGCACGGGTGGCGGTACGGGCCTCCGTGGCGCGGCGTCCCGGACGACGACGCGGCGGAGCCGCCCCGCGCCCGCCGCCTGCCCTGGCGCTCGACCGTGCTGCTCACCGCGTTCGTCCTGATCGGCACCAACTTCGCCGCGCACAGCCAGCCCCTCCGCGTGCCGCTCGACCCGTACGCGCGCGTGCTGCTGCTCGCCGCCTCGGTCCTGCTGCTGTGGCGGCACCGGTACCCGGTGGCTGTGGCCTTCGGCACCACCACGGTGACCCTCGGCTACCTGGCCGCGGGCTACCCCTACGGGCCGGTCCTCCTGACCGTCGTCGTCGGCTGCTTCAGCGCCGTCGTCGCCGGGCACCGGTGGGCCGCCTGGGCCTCCCTCGGCCTGCTGTGGGCCGGGCACACCCTGATCACCCTCTGGCTCTACCGCTGGCTGCCGCCCTCGGGGGACAAGGGCGCGGGCCTCACCCAGGAGATCGTCGTCGCCACCTGGGTGCTGGCCATCGTCGCCCTGTCCGAACTGGCCCGGATACGGCGCGAACAGTGGGCTCGGGAGCGCGCCGAGCGGGCACAGGCGGCGCGGCGCCGCGCAGACGAGGAACGGCTGCGGATCGCCCGCGAGTTGCATGACGTCCTCGCGCACAGCATCTCTGTCATCAACGTCCAGGCCGGCATGGGGCTCGCGCTGCTCGACAGCGATCCCGAGCAGGCGCGGGCCGCGCTCACCACCATCAAGGCCGCCAGCAAGGAGGCGCTCGGCGAGGTACGCCAGGTCCTGGACACCCTGCGCACGTCCGGCGCCGCACCGCGCGCCCCCGCCCCCGGCCTGGACCGGCTGCCGGAGCTGGTGGAGCAGGCGGCCGCGGCCGGACTGACCGTGCAGATCGAGGGCGAGCCACCGCAGTTGCCGCCCGGTGCCGACCTCGCCGCCTTCCGTATCGTGCAGGAGGCCCTGACCAACGTCGTACGGCACTCCGGATCACGGCACGCGCGCGTGCGGTTCACCCACGA
Source organism: Streptomyces sp. IMTB 2501 (assembly GCF_001953885.1). Taxonomy (GTDB): domain Bacteria; phylum Actinomycetota; class Actinomycetes; order Streptomycetales; family Streptomycetaceae; genus Streptomyces. The sequence continues at coordinate 37,640 of NZ_MQUS01000002.1, forward strand.
CGGCGACGCGCTGCGGCTGCGCATCGACGACGACGGGCCGGCCACCGGCGCCGATGCCGGGGGCAGCGGGAACGGGCTGGCCGGCATGCGGGAGCGGGCGGCCGCGCTCGGTGGCACCATCGAGGCGGGCCCGCGCTCCGACGGCGGTTTCCGGGTGGTCGCCGTACTGCCGTCGCACCTCAGGGAGGACCAGTGATCCGCGTACTGCTCGCCGACGACCAGTCGTTGGTGCGGGCCGGTTTCAGGGCGTTGCTCGACGCGCAGCCGGACATCGAGGTGGCCGGAGAGGCTGCCGACGGCGGTGAGGCACTGCGCCTGGTGCGCGAACTGCGGCCGGACGTCGTCCTGATGGACATCCGTATGCCCCTGCTGGACGGGCTCGCCGCGACCCGGCGTATCACCGGCGACGCGGAGCTGCAGGACGTGAAGGTGGTCATGCTCACCACCTTCGAGCTGGACGAGTACGTCTTCGAGGCGATCCGCTCCGGCGCCTCCGGCTTCCTGGTCAAGGACACCGAGCCGGACGAACTCCTGCGCGCTGTACGGGCGGTGGTGCAGGGTGACGCGCTGCTCTCGCCGGGCGTCACCCGCCGGCTGATCGCCGAGTTCGCGGCGCGCTCCAAGGAACCCGCGGCGGCGGACGCCCTCGGCCGGCTCACCGAGCGGGAGCGGGAAGTGATGGCGCTGGTCGGCATCGGCCTGTCCAACGAGGAGATCGCCCGCCGGCTGGTGGTCAGCCCGCTCACGGCCAAGACCCATGTGAGCCGCACGATGGTGAAGCTGGGCGCCCGGGACCGCGCCCAACTCGTCGTGCTGGCCTACGAGTCGGGGTTGGTACGGCCCGGCTGGCTGGGCTGAGCGGCCTGCCGGAAGCGCACCAGCACACTGACCACCCGGACCACGAACACGATCGGTGCCACCACCATGCCGAGCCGCAGCAGGGTCCTGGACAGCGGATGCGGCAGATCGAAGAGGAGCGCGGGCCCGGCCACGGCTCCGAACAGCACCGCCGCCGCGAAGGTCGCGCTCACCAGGGCATAACCGATCTCCACTGTCGCCGCGTCCTGCTGAGCTCTGGTACGGCGTCCCCCGGATGCGTACATTCCCCCAGCTTCACAGAAGCGCGCCCGGCGGAGCAACAAGCCCCGCCGGGCGCACACTCGGAGGCTTCCCCCGTAGGGCCTGGCCTGCGGATCCTGTCGCAGACGCGACGCCCGGCACGCCCTCTCCCACTGCCTCAAGGGCGCGGGGGCACCCCCAGCCGTCGTGGTCGTCGGTTGTCGACGCGCTGAAGAGGCGCCGCCGATGTCCTGCGACCTGATCCGCCGGACAGGCCCTGGTGCCCCGACCTAGTGCCCCAACAGGCGACGTTCGCCCCGTCGCGACGCCCGGCCCGCCCTCTCGCACCGGCCGAAAGCCCACGTACGCCCAGCCCATGGGGTACGGCCTCCGGCCGGCACACCGAGAGCACGCACCGGACACCGCTCCTTGACGGGCAGACGTTGCCTGCCGGGGCACTAGTCACGGACCGCCACGCGCTCCGCTTCCGCCTCCTTCACGGTGGACCTGGCGACGACGACGGACGGCTGGGTGCGACGGCCGCGCAGGCCGGTGAGGGTGATCAGCAGGCCGGTCGCCGCGATGCCCGTGACGACCATGAAGCCCGGCCGGTAGCTGTCGAGCACGGCCTGCGGGGTGGCGTGCGCGGGAGCGCCGGCCGTCACCACGGCCGTGACCACCGCCAGGAAGATCGCCCCGCCCACCTGCACCGAGGTGTTGAGCAGCCCGGACACCATGCCCTGCTCGTGGTCCTCGACCCCGTTGGTGGCCTGGATGTTGAGCGACGGGAAGACCAGCGCGCACGCCGCGCCGATCAGCAGCATGGACGGCAGGATCACGGCCGCGTACACGGGGTCCAGATCGACACGCAGGAACAGCGCGTACCCGAGGACCATGAAGGCGAAGCCGGTCGCGATCAGCCGGGGTGTGCCGAACCGGTCGACGATCGCGCCGACTTTGGTGGAGGACACCGCCACCAGCGCGCCCGCCGGGAGGAACGCGAGCGCTGTGTGCAGCGCCGACCAGCCGAGCAGGGACTGCATGTACAGCGTCGTCAGGAACTGGAAGCCGACGTACGAGCCGAAGAAGGCGATCGCGCCGAACTGGGCGCGGACCTGACTGCCGGAGCGCAGCACGCCGAGCCGGATCAGTGGACTCGGCGAGCGCCGCTCGACCAGGACGAACGCGGTCAGCAGCGCCGCGGCGGCGACGAAGGACAGCAGGGTGCGGGCCGAGGCCCAGCCGGCCTCGGGGGCCTGGACGACGGTGAAGACCAGCAGCAGCATCGAGGCGGTACCGAGGACGGCGCCGGGGATGTCGTAGCCGTCGTGGCTCTCCTCGCGGGCGCTGCGCGGCAGCAGCCGCAGGCCTGCGAGAAGCGCGACCAGCGCGATCGGCGCGGGCAGCAGCATGGTGAAGCGCCAGCTGGCCTCGGTGAGCAGGCCCGAGAGCACCAGGCCCATGGAGAAGCCGGTGGCCGCGCAGGTCGTGTAGATGGAGAGCGCGCGGTTGCGCAGCGGGCCCTCCGGGAACGTCGTGGTGATGATCGACAGGCCGGCCGGCGCCGTGAAGGCCGCGCTCAGGCCCTTGATGAAGCGGCTGGCGATCAGCAGCGGACCCGAGTCCACGAGCCCGCCGAGCAGCGAGGCGAGCGCGAAGACCCCGAGGGCGACGAGGAACACCTGACGCCGGCCGAGCAGGTCGGCGGTGCGGCCGCCGAGGAGGAGCAGGCCGCCGTAGCCCAGGATGTAGCCGCTGACGATCCATTGCAGCGTCGACGTGGACAGGTGCAGGTCCGAGCCGATGGACGGCAGCGCGACGCCGACCATCGACACGTCCAGCGCGTCCAGGAACATCGCCGCGCAGAGCACCAGCAGGGTGCCCCACAGCCGGGGGGTCCAGCGAACCGCCGGGGACGGGGGCGCGGAGGGGTTGAGCGGAGAGGTCATACCGAGGAGACTACATGCGCATGCATTGGATGCAAACTCATTTAATTCCGATGCAATAATCCTGCTTCTCTGCTACGGTGCGCCCATGGCGTCGAACAGGGCCGAGCAGGCGCTCGTGGAGCAGTGGCGGGACATCCTCGCGCTGCATGCCCGCACCCAGTGCGAGCTGGACCGTGAGCTGCACGGACACGGCCTGTGCGCCAGTGACTTCGAGGTCCTCGACCTCCTCGCCGAGGGTGCGGTGGCGGACGGTGGCTGCGCCTTCCGCGTGCAGGAGATCTCCGAGCGCGTCCACCTCAGTCAGAGCGCGCTGTCCCGGTTGATCGGCCGTCTGGAGAAGGACGGCCTGGTCGAGCGCGCCATGTGCGCCGAGGACCGGCGCGGGGTGCGGGTGGCGCTCACGGCGAAGGGGCGCGCGCTGCACGGCGAGGTGCGGCCCGTGCAGCGCGCGGTGCTGGCCCGGATGCTGGCCGACGCCGACTGACCGGGTGTCAGAGTGTCAGATGGCGCTCTTCTCCTGCCACAGTGCGGCGAGGGGGCGGTCGCCGGACACGCTCGGCACGGGCCTTCGGTTCCACAGGGCGAGATACAACTCCTCGGCGGGACCGGACAGTTCGGCCTCGGCCTCCCCGCCCTCCTCCCGTACGGTCACCGGCGGCTCGGCCGTGAGCCGTACGGTCCACACCGCGTCCGCCCCCGCGTTCAGTGCGCGCACCCGCAGCACCCGCGGCTCCTCCGTACGCAGGCGGCTCCTGGAGCGGGCGTGGAAGCCACGCAGCAGTTCGTCGATGCCGTCCACTGCGAAGTCCGGCGCGACCGGGGATGCCGTACCGCCGCGTGCCGCCTCCGCGTCGTAGCGGTGGACGGTCGTCTCGTGTGCCTGCCTGCGGGCCCAGAACGCCAGCGGGCTGGGCGCCGGAAGGAAGGCCCAGCACTCCACGTCGGCGGGTGCGGCGGCCAGGGTGTCGACCAGCAGGCGGTGACTGTCCCGGTACCAGTCCACCAGCTCGGCGCCGTTCAGGTCCGGCGCGTCGTCCAGGGGGCGCGGCGCGGTGAGTCCGTCGGCGACGAAGCCGGCGGCCCAGCGGTGCACCGCGCCGATGTGCCGCAGCAGGTCCCGCACCTGCCACTCCGGGCAGGTGGGCACCTTGTTGTCGGTCCCCGCGGCTTCGGCGGCCGCGGCGAGCAGCCGGCCCTCGCGGTCCAGGGTCTGAAGGAAGTCGGCAGTGTCCATGGGGGTGAGTCTGCCGGATGGAGTGCGGACTAAGGTGCGCCCTGTCCGGGGCAACTGCCCATTGTCCGCCGTGTGGTCACCCCGATGACCGCGGCGACGGCGGCCAGCGCCGCCACGCTGGTGAGTGCGGCCGGCAGGGAGAACCAGTCGGCCATGAACCCGATCGCGGGCGGTCCGAGGAGCATGCCGCCGTAGCCCAGGGTCGAAGCCACGGCCACGCCGGACGGGCCGGTCAGTGAGCCGGCCCGCTCCACGGCGACGGGGAAGAGGTTGGCGAGCCCGAGCCCGGTGACGGCGAAGCCGGTCAGCGCGGCCCACACGGAGGGCGCCAGTGAACCGAGCAGCATGCCCGCCGCCGCGACGGTGCCGCCGGCGATCACCGTACGGGCCCGGCCGAGCCGTTCCAGGAGGGTCGTGCCGGTCGCCCGGCCCACGGTCATGGCCAGCGCGAAACACGAGTACCCGGCCGCCGCCACGCCGGACGACGCCGCGAGGTCCTGCTGGAGATGGAGCGCGCCCCAGTCGGCCATCGCGCCCTCGCCGTAGGCGGTGCACAGCGCGATCAGCCCGAAGACGGCGACCAGCCCGCGGCCGCCGGTCCGCCGCGGTGTGCCGCGGTCCGCCTCCATGGGCGAGGACACGGGCAGGCCGCCGGGCGCGGGTGGCTCCTGTCGCAGCAGGGTGCGTCCGGCGACGGCCGTGACGAGCAGCCCGATCAGGGTGAGGCCGAACAGATGCCGGGTGGGGGAGAGCGCGCCGGCGACCACCCCGCCGAGGCCGGCACCGATCATGCCGCCGAGGCTGAACGCGGCATGGAACGTGGGCATGACCGGCCGCCGCAACGCGGTCACCAGATCGACGGCGGCGCTGTTGAAGGCGACGTTGATACCGCCGTAGGCGGCGCCGAAGACGAGGAGCACGGCGCCGAGGGCGGGCGCGGAGTGGGTGAGCGGGGGCAGGCTGACGCTGAGGGAGAGCGCCACCGCGCACACCACCGTGACCGGATGGCTGCCGTAGCGACGGCAGAGCCGCCCGATGAGGGTCATGGTGACGACGGCACCGGCGGAGACACCGAGCAGGGCCAGCCCCAGATCGCTGGCGGAGGCGTCGGTCTGCTGCTTGATCGCGGGGATCCGGACCACCCAGCCCGCGAAGATGAAGCCGTCCAGGGCGAAGAAGGCGGTGAGCGCGATGCGGAGGCGGGTGAGTTCACGGCCGGCGTCCGGCACGACACTGTGCGATCGGAGTTTGTTTATTTGCGGCACAAATTCAGGCTAGGCGGGGATGTGCGGGTGGGGCAAGGGAATGGGGCCGGGGTGAGGCAGCTCCCCGCCGTCACCGCATCGGCGACATCGGTCCTCGCCCGTCCGATGGGCTGGTTCCGGACGTTCAATGACCGGGGTCCGTGTGTGTGCGGGTTGGCCGATATGGTCATGACCTGCGCCGACTTGTACGCTTCCGGGACGGCGAGGGTGTCAATACGGCGTGACGCGTGTCCTGTTCGGGTGGCACCGAGGCGCACATGCCCGGTCTGCGGCGGGAAACAGCTTGGTTAATGCTTGTTCACGAGCTGGTTGCCGACGGGTGAGCGGGCCATGATGGCCCCATGACGTTGGCCTCGCGCGCGCTCGCGCAACTGGCGACCTGGCCCGATCTGAGTCAGGCGGTCCCGAGCTGCGGCCTGGGACAGGCAGTGAGTTCGGCCCAGGGCGAGATCGCCCACTTCCACTCGGACCGCGATGTCGACCTGCGGCTGACCAACCGCGCCATCAGGCGGTTCGCCAAGGACTTCAGGGACTCGGGTGCGATCAGGGTCGTGCCCGGCTCGCAGTGGGTGACCATCCGCCTTGACGCCGCGAGCGACGTCGACCTGCTGCTGACCCTGGTGAGCGTGGCGCTGCAGGCCCAACAGTCCTGGCCCGACCCGCTCGACAGGCCACCGACCGGCTGCAACGACCAGCGTGGCGCGGGGTTCGTGAAGACCGACCTCAGCCGTATCTGAGCCGGGCGTCCGCGACGACCGCGACGGCCGACCCGGGCCGTCTCGAAGCCGGGCGTCTGCTACGAGACCGGGTGCCGGCCGTGTCCGTGCCGGCCTCCCGTCACACCGCGAGGACCCGGACGCCCGCCTCCTCGAAGCGGCGTACCGTCTCCTGCCCCACCGCCGTGTCCGTCACGAGCGTGTCCACCAGCTCCGCCCCGCAGATGCGGGCGAACGCCCGCTGGCCCAGCTTGCTGGAGTCGGCGGCGACCACCACCCGCTCGGCGCGCTGGCACAGCAGCCGGTTGATCGCGGCCTCCGCCTCGTCGTGGGCGGCCGCGCCATGCGTGACGTCGAACGCGACGACACCGAGCACGGCCACGTCGAGCGTGATCTGTCCGAGCACCCCGTCCGCGAGCGGACCGATGAGTTCGTACGACTGCGGGCGCGCCACCCCGCCCGTCACCACGATCTTGAACTGGGGCCGTACGGCCAGCTCGTTGGCGATGTTGAGGGCGTTGGTGACAACGGTCAGCGCGGGTGAACCGGTGGACAGATCGCCGCGCACGGCCAGCGCGCGGGCCACCTCCGTGGTGGTCGTACCGCCGGTCAGCCCCACCGCCTCCCCGGGGGCGACGAGTTTGGCCACGGCCTTGGCGATGCGCTGCTTCTCCGAGGCGCGCCGGGCCGTCTTGTAGCGCAGCGGGAGTTCGTACGACACCCCGTGCACCACCGCTCCGCCCCGGGTGCGCACCAGCATCTGCTGCTCGGCGAGCTGGTCGAAGTCCCGGCGGATCGTCGCCGCCGACACCTCCAGCTCCGCCGCCGCCTCCTCGACCTCCAGCCGGCCGCGCTCGACGAGCAGTTCCAGCAGCGCCTTCCAGCGGGCGTCCCGGGACATCCGCACCTCCGCTTTCCGACCGTTCCGCGGTCGTTTCCCGGTCGCTCGCCGACCGCTCTCCGATTCCTCGGCGACCCTAACGCACCCACTCTGCGCTCAAATGCTTGATTGTGCTCGAAAGCTCGCTATATCTTGCAGGAACAATCATCCAGGGAAGGTGTGGGCATGACCCATGTCGAGGACGAGCTGAACAGCCAGCCGGAGTGCTGGATGCGGGCGGCCGAAGCGGCGGGACGGCACCGGGACGCGCTGCCGGAGCCCGGGGAGCGGGTCGCGATCGTGGGGTGCGGGACCTCGTACTTCATGGCACAGGCCGTGGCCGGTCTGCGGGAGGGCGCCGGCCAGGGTGAGACCGACGCGTTCGCGGCCTCCGAGTTCCCGTACGGGCGCGCGTACGACCGGGTCGTCGCCCTCACCCGCTCCGGTACGACGACCGAAGTACTGGAACTGCTGGAGGAGTTGAAGGGACGGACCCGCACCACGGCCGTCACCGCCGACCCCGGCACACCCGTCATGTCCGCAGCCGACGACCTCGTGGTGCTGGACTTCGCCGACGAACGCTCCGTCGTCCAGACCCGGTTCGCCACCACCACCCTCACCCTCCTGCGCGCCCATCTCGGCCTGCACACCGACTCCGTCGTCGCCGACGCGCGCACGGCCCTCTCCTCTTCTCTTCCCGAAGGGCTGGTCGCCTGCACCCAGTTCACCTTCCTCGGGCGCGGCTGGACCGTCGGGCTCGCCAACGAGGCCGGGCTGAAGATGCGCGAGGCCTCGCTGTCCTGGACCGAGGCCTATCCGGCGATGGAATACCGGCACGGCCCGATCAGCGTCACCACCGAGGGCACGGCCACCTGGATGCTCGGCGCGGCACCCGACGGGCTCGCCCAGCAGGTGCGCGCGACCGGCGGGTTGTGGATCGACGGCGGGCTCGACCCGCTCGCCGAACTCGTCCGGGTCCAGCGGCTCGCGGTCGCCGTCGCCGCCGCCCGTGGACTCGACCCCGATCAGCCGCGCCACCTCACCCGCTCCGTGATCCTCGCCTCCTAGGCCCACGCTCCGGAAGGACACCTCCCGTGCCCCTCGCGTCCACCGGCGAGCTGGTCACCGCAGCCGCCGACACCAGATCCGCCGTCGCCGCGTTCAACGTCATCACCCTGGAACACGTCGAGGCCGTCATCGCCGGCGCCGAGTCGGCCGGTTCGCCCGTCGTCCTCCAGGTCAGCGAGAACGCCGTCAAGTTCCGCTACGGCCGGCTGCTGCCGCTGGCCCGCGCGGCCGTAGCCGCCGCCGAACGCGCCACCGTACCCGTCGGGTTGCACCTGGACCATGTGCAGAGCGACAGTCTGCTGCGCCAGGCTCTCGACGCCGGGTTCAGCTCGGTGATGTACGACGCGGCCCGGCTGCCGTACGCCGACAACCTCACCGCGACCCGGGCCGCCGCCGACTGGGCCCACTCCCAAGGGCTGTGGATCGAGGCCGAGTTGGGCCAGGTCGGCGGCAAGGACGGCAGACCCCCACTGGACGCCCACGCGCCCGGCGCCCGCACCGACCCGGACCAGGCGCGCGACTTCGTGGCCGGCACCGGCGTCGACGCGCTCGCCGTCGCCGTCGGCAGTGTGCACGCGATGACCACCCGCACCGCCACCCTCGACCACGGCCTGCTCAAACGCCTGTCCGCCGCACTGCCCGTCCCGCTCGTCCTGCACGGCTCCTCCGGCGTGCCGGACGACGCACTGGTCGAGGCGGTCGCCGGCGGCATCGCCAAGGTCAACGTCGGCACGGCTCTCAACATGGCCATGACCGGCGCGATCCGGGACTTCCTCGCCGCCCATCCGGAGGCCGTCGACTCGCGCAAGTACCTCAGCGTGGGCCGGGAGGCGATGGCCCACGAGGTGCGACGGATCATCGGGGTACTGTCCGGGACGGCTTAGGGCCGTGGGGGCACTCCCTGCGGCGTTGCCGTCGGTCGCCGACGCGCCCTCACGCTCGACTTCTCGCGCGGGGGCCCCGTCGCCGCCGCCCTGCCGACCCGATCGGCCGGACAGGCCCTAGTCCTTCTTGACGGCCCTCAGGACCACGAACTTCGGGTCACTCGCGACCAGTTCGCTGTTCCCGAACAGCCGCCGCAGCTTCACGTGATAGCCCAGGTGCCGGTTGCCGATCACCCACAGCTCACCGCCCGGCCGCAGCGCCCGCTTCGCACCGGTGAACATCCGCCAGGCCGTCGCGTCCGTCGTCGCCTGGTGGGAGTGGAACGGCGGGTTGTTCAGGACCACGTCCACGCTGCCGGGGGCGACCCCGGCCAGCCCGTCGCCGACCCGGAACTCGGCATGCCCGGGTACCCCGTTGGCCTTGTACGTCGCCTCCGCCGAGGCCACCGCCTGGAAGGACTCGTCCACGAACAGCACCTCGGCCGACGGATCCGCCAGCGCCACCGCCGTACCGACGACGCCGTTGCCGCACCCGAGGTCCACCACGCGGCCCGCGCCCGGCCCGGGCAGGTGGCGGAGGAAGAACCGGGTGCCGATGTCGAGCCGGTCGGCACAGAACACGCCCGCGTGGTTGACGACCGTGCGCCCGGAGACCGCCCCGATCCCGTCCGGGAGCGCGTAGCTGTACGGCCACGGGTTCGCCGGCCGCTCCAGCGCCTGGTCCGGGGTGCAGAAGATCAGCCGGGCCTTCTGCCGCGCCAGTGAGGTGCGAGTCGGGCCGAGGATCCGCTCGAACAGCTCCAGCGTGGAGGTGTGGATCTCCTTCACCATCCCGGTGCCGACGACCACCGTACCCGCGTGCACGGCGGGCGCCAGCCGCAGCAACTGGTCCTCCAGCAGCGCCAGGCTCTTCGGCACCCGCACCAGCAGCACGTCCACCCGCTCCGGCGGCGGATCCTGGGTGGTCAGCAGCCGCACGGCGCCGGGCTCGACGCCGGCCCGCGCCAGATTCGCGCGGGTAGCCTCCTGGCTCAGGAAGGAGTCGGTGAGCTGGGTCGGGCGGTGCGCCGAGAGCGCCGTGACCAGCGCGCCCCAGCGGTCCCCGAGCACCACGACCGCACCCGTGAGCGGCACCCCCTCCTCGGCCAGATGGCGCAGCAGGTACGCGTCGGAGGCGTCCCAGGCACGCAGCCGGTCGCGCGGGTCCTCGGGGAAGCGGGCCAGCTCGACCTCGCCCCACGGTGTCGTCATACGGTCGCTCATCGTGCCTCCCAGGCTAGCGGAGCCGCAGCTCAGCGGGGGTGGGGCGGGCCTGCGGCACTATGGAGCGTATGGACGCGGAGCTGTTTCCCCGGGAGCGCGTGGAGGTCGCGCCGGGCGCCGTGCACGTCCCGGACTGGCTGGACGCCGGCCGGCAGCGCGACCTGCTCGCCGCCTGCCGCGCGTGGGCGCGGCCACCGGCCGGCCTGCGCACGGTCCGCACCCCGGGCGGCGGCACGATGACCGCCCGGCAGGTCTGCCTGGGCTGGCACTGGTACCCGTACGCCTACGCCCGCACCGTTGTCGACGGCGACGGCGCCCCCGTGAAGCCGTTCCCGGACTGGCTCGGCGAGCTGGGCCGCCGCGCCGCCGAAGCCGCACTGGGCCCGCAGCAGCCGTACACGTACGACATCGCACTGATCAACTTCTACGACGGCGACGCCCGCATGGGCATGCACCGCGACAGCGACGAGCGGGCGGACGCGCCGGTGGTCTCCCTCAGCCTCGGCGACACCTGCGTCTTCCGCTTCGGCAACACCGAGACGCGCACCAAGCCGTACACCGACGTGGAGCTGCGCAGCGGTGACCTGTTCGTCTTCGGCGGGCCCTCCCGGCTCGCCCACCACGGCGTGCCGCGCGTGCACCCGGGCACGGCCCCGCCCGGCCTGAGCCTCGCCGGACGCCTGAACATCACCCTGCGGGTCAGCGGCCGGTAACCGACGCCGCAGGCCACCACGGTTGCGGATCATGGGAGACTCGCCCTCATGAGCGGCAAGGCGGAGCCCCGGACAGCGGGGGAGAGGACCACCAGAGCGCGGCTGGACCGAGGGCGCGGCGCCCTCGGACCCGCACTGGAGCTGGTGCACACCGGGCGGGCGCCGACCCGCGCCGTACTCACCGCGGAACTCGGCGTCACCCGGGCGACCGCGGGCGCGGTGGCCGCCGAGCTGGAGGCGCTCGGGCTGATCCGGGTGGACGCCCGGCCGGCCGCCGCGGCCGGCTCCCAGGGCCGGCCCTCGCACCGCCTGGAGGTCGCCGAGAACGGCCCGGTGGCGCTCGCCGCGCAGGTCCACGCCGACGGTTTCCGGGCGGCCCTGGTCGGCCTCGGCGGGCGGATCGTGGCGACCTCGCCCGGCTGCGAGACCGTCGACGCCGACCCGGCGAAGGTGCTCGGCTCGGTCGTCGAGGCGGGCGCGGAACTGCTGCGCACGACCGGCCGCCGCTGCGTCGGCGCCGGACTCGCCGTACCGTCCGCCGTGGCCGAACCCGACGGCCTGGCCCTCAACCCGCTGCACCTGGCCTGGCCCGTCGGTGCCCCCGTCCGGCAGATCTTCGCCGAGTGCGTGCGCGCGGCCGGCATCACGGGACCGGCCTTCGCGGGCAACGACGTCAACCTCGCCGCGCTCGCCGAGCACCGGCACGGCGCCGGCCGCGGCGCCCGGGACCTGCTGTGCGTGGCCACCGGACACCGGGGCGTCGGCGGCGCCCTGGTGCTGGACGGCCGCCTGCACACCGGCAGTTCGGGCCTCGCCCTGGAGGTCGGCCATCTCACCGTGAACCCGGAGGGCCGGCCCTGCTACTGCGGCAGCCGGGGGTGTCTGGACGTCGAGGCCGACCCGCTGGCCCTGCTGGTCGAGGCCGGCCGCGAGCCGGGTCCCGAGGTGTCCCTGCTCCAGCAGGCCAACGACCTGCTGCGCACCCAGTACGCCGACCCGGCCGTCCGCCGGGCCGCCGAGGCTCTCATCGACCGCCTGGGCCTGGGCCTGGCCGGCCTGGTCAACATCCTCAACCCCGACCGCATCATCCTCGGCGGCCTGCACCGCACCCTTCTGGACGCCGACCCCGACCGGCTGCGCGCCGTCGTCGCCGACCGCAGCCTGTGGGGTCAGAGCGGCGGAGTACCGATCCTGCCCTGCACCCTCGACCACAACAGCCTCGTCGGAGCGGCCGAACTGGCCTGGCAGCCGGTCCTGGACGATCCGCTGGCGGCTCTGCGGTGACCGCTCCGGCCGTGGAGATCCTGCCCGCCGGGCGCATCCGCCTGGTCGAGACGGTGCTCCCGGAGCTCTCGGGGCGGCACCGCGCCGCGATGGACCGCGTGTGGGAGGAGGCGGTACACGCCAACCCGGCCCTGTTCGACGGACCGGTGGCCGCGGTGACCGGACTGGCACGGGACGGAGCCGACGGCCTGGTGCTCTCCTGGGCCCGGACCACCTACCGGCACCGGGCCCTGCGCCAGGTGCCCGACGCTCCCGTGTACGGCTCCTTGTACGTGTCCGTGCTGCAGCCGGCCGACGACGGCCGTCTGCTGGTGGGCCGGATGGCGCCCTCCACCGCGGCACCGGGTCGCTGGCAGCTGCCCGGGGGGACCGTCGAACCGCCTGAGGACGGCGCGGAGTTGGACCTCGGGGCGCTGCGGGCACACGCGGCACGCGAACTCGCCGAGGAGATCGGCTCCGACACCCAGGCCGACGCCCTCACCCCATGGCTCACCGCCCGGGGCGGGCACGGCAACGTCGGCGTCATGTTCACCGCTCCGCCGCTCCCCGCGCGGGAGTTGTACGACCGATACGCGCAGCTGGTGCGGGCGGAGACCGCCGTCGGCAGCCAACCCGAGTTCACCCGCGTCGAGCTGATCGGCTCACCCGCCGATCTGGAGCGGCTCGAAGGGCCGCACGCCGGCCTTCTGCCGCTGCTGGTACGCCGTTACACCGGAACCTGAGCCGTCAGGCTCCACAGCGCCGCCACCAAGGGGCGCCGCAGATCCGCTCTGCGGACGCACAACCCGATCGGGAACCGCTCCGGCGCCGGATCCGCAGGGAGGACGGCCAGCCGGTCGCGGACCGCGCTGCTCTCCAGCACCAGCCGGGGCACCAGCCCCGTGCCGCAGCCGAGGGCGACCAGCGTCAACAGACCCTCGTGTCCGTCCGGTTCGCAGGCCACGTCCGGCAGCCGGCCACGGGTGCGGAACCAGCGGTCCGCCGCGTCGCGCACCAGCCCCCGGTGCGGCAGCACGAACGGGCCCGAGAGGCCCGGGTCCGGTCGGTCGCGGGCGGTCACCAGCACCAGATCGGTGACCGCGACCGTCCGGCTCACCAGGGGATCCGGCAACCGCGCCGGAACACCCGCCACGGCCACGTCCACCTCGCCCTCGTCCAGCCGGGCCAGCGCGGCCGCCGCGTCGCCGGTGCGCAGATCCAGGCGCACCTGGGGATGTGCGGCACGGAACGGCGCCAGCAGGTCCGGCAGCAGCGCCTGGCACGCGGTCACCGTGGCGAACACCGCCAGCTGGCCGGTGAGTTCGGCGGGATCCGGGTGCTCCTCGCGGTATGCGCGCCACAACTCCAGTGCCTCGACGGCGTAATGGCGGAACCGATGGCCCTCGGCCGTCAGGGACACCCCGCGCGGTCCCCGGTCGAACAGCCGGTGCCCCAGCTCCGCCTCCAGCCGCTGCACGGTCCGGGTGAGCGTCGCCGGGCTGACATGGCAGTCCATGCTCGTCCGGCCGAAGTTCAGCGACTGCGCGAGATGGAGGAAAAGCCGTAGTTCCCGATGGTCGTCCCGCACCCGCTGACCTCTATCTTTCAGCTAGCGCAACGCTCCGCTGCGCATCTTGCGCTTGCCGCAACATCCGTCCGCAGCCTACAACTCGACCATGACCTCGACCACGTACACCTCCCGCGTCTTCCCCCTCGAAGCCATGGACGTGCCCGGCGGCACGGAGACCATCCTGCGCGGTGGCCGGCACCTCTTCGCGCTGCTGCCGAAGGCCTTCGCCGGCGTCCGCCGGATCGGCGTGCTCGGCTGGGGCCCCCAGGGCCGCGCCCAGGCCCGCAATCTGCGCGACTCCCTCGCCGGCAGCGGCATCACGGTCGCCGTCGGCCTGCGTCCCGGCTCGGCCTCCGCCGCCGACGCCCGCGCCCACGGCTTCACCGAAGCGGACGGGACCCTCGGCGACTGGCTCGCCGTCGCCGCCGGCAGCGACCTGGTCCTCCTGCTCCTCGCGGACGCCGCGCTGGCCACCCACCACCAGGAGATCTTCGCCGCGCTCCGGCCCGGCGCCGTCATCGGCCTCTCGCACGGCTTCCTCCTCGGCCATCTGCGCGCGACCGGCGGCGACTTCCCGGCCGGCCACGGCGTCATCGCCGTCTGCCCCAAGGGCATGGGCGACTCCGTACGCCGCCTCTACGAGCAGGGGGCGGAGGTCAACGGCGCCGGGATCAACAGCAGTTTCGCCGTGCACGCCGACCCCGACGGCCGGGGTACCGACCTCGCCCTCGGCTGGTCCGTCGCGCTCGGCTCGCCGTACACCTTCCGCACCACGCTGGAGAGCGAGTACCGCTCCGACATCGTCGGCGAGCGCGCCATCCTGCTCGGGGCCGTGCACGGCATCGTGGAGAGCCTGTACGGCCGGTACCGGCTCGCCGGGGACGACGCGGTGACCGCCTACGAGCGCTCGTGCGAGAACATCACCGGACCGATCGCCCGCACCATCTCGCGGTCCGGTCTGCGCGCCGTGCGCGACGACCTCGACCCGGCGGGGCGGGAGGTCTTCGACCGGGCGTACGCGGCGACGTACGGCGCGGCCCGCGAACTCGTCGCCGAGATCTACGACGAGGTCGCCGACGGCACCGAGCTGCGCAGCGTGATCCTCGCCGAACAGCGGCTCGGCGCCCGGCCGATGAGCCGGATCGGCGGCTCCCCGATGTGGGCGGCGGGCGAGCGGGTGCGGGCCCGCCGCGCCGCACGCCCGCTGCCCGTCGAGCCGTTCACCGCGGGCGTCTTCGTCGCCACCATGACCGCCCAGATCGACGAGTTCGCCGAGCGCGGGCACCCCTGGTCCGAGATCGTCAACGAGTCGGTCATCGAGGCCGTCGACTCCCTGCTGCCGTACATGCACGCCCGCGATGTGGCCCACATGGTCGACAACTGCTCCCGCACGGCCCGCCTCGGCGCCCGCCGCTGGGGCCCGCGCTTCCAGGCCGCATACGAGCAGATCGCCTACCCGGCCGCCGAACTCCCCGCAGCCTCCGCCCTGTTGACGGCGTTCACCGAACACCCCGCGCACGAGGCCCTGGCCGCGGCGGTGAAGCTCCGCCCGTCGGTGGACATCTCGGTGGGCTAGTGCCCCAACAGGCGACGTTCGCCCCGTCGCGACGCCCGGCACGCCCTCGCGCCGCACCGGCCGAAAGCCCATGTACGCCCGCTCATCGGGTACGGCTTCCGGCCCGGCCGAGCCCGCCGATACAGCGTGGTGGCGGAGAGGGCAGGATTCGAACCTGCGTGGGCCCCTGGGGGCCCGACCTTGAGTCGAACTCGCTGGTCCCCGATCAACCGCTCCGGGCACCTCTCCTCGCTCCCGGCCGCCGCTCCCGCGCCGCCGTTCACATGGAATACGGTGCCACTCCGCACTGACACGGGCCTGACACGCGGCTTACGGCGGCCGTGGGGGGCCATCGCATACTGCGCCGCCACCGACCTCGCCACGGCCCGCTCACGCCCAGTCGGCCGCGAACGCCCGCCCCGGATGCTCCCTGAGGACCCGGTCCACCAGCTCCGCGCCCAGCGCCTCTTCCAGCCTGGGCCGCACCCGGCGCAGCAGGTACGGCATCCCCGGCCCGCCGTCCACCGACCGGGCCCCGGCGACCACGGTGTCCCCGCCGAGCAGCAGCCGGTCGCCGAACCCCGCCTCCGCCAGGGCCCGCACCGCTTCCGGCATCCGCCAGTCGGTGGCGTGCTGGGCGCGGGAGGGCCCGTCGAAGGCCAGCCAGCAGCCGGACGCGGCGGCCTCCCGCTGTACGACCGGGTCGGGGAAACGGTTCAGATGGCCCAGGATCACCCGGTCAACGGGCACGCCCAACTCACCGCACAGCAGGTCGAGTACGTCCAGCGCGCCGGTGCCCAGCTCCAGGTGCACGGCGACCGGCGCCCCGGTGGCATGGTGCGCCTCGGCCGCCGCCGTCATGGTCCAGCGGGCGTGCCCGTCGAGCGCGTGAAAACCGCCCGCCACCTTGATCAGGCCGGCGCGCACCCCCGTCGCACCGATGCCGTCGGTCAGCTCGGACACGAACACCTCGGCCAGCCGGCCGCGCAGCGAACCGAGCAACTCCGGTTCGTAGTGGGCGGCTTGGTGCAGCCCGGTGGCGCAGACCAGCCGCACTCCGGTGGTCCGGGACAGCTCCGGCAGGTCCGCCGCCCGCCGTCCCATGCCGTACGGCGTCCACTGCACGACGGCCGCTCCGCCCGCCGCCCGGAACGCGGCCAGCTCGTCCCGCGCCGCCGGTACGTCGTCCAGCTCCTGGCCCGGCAACTGGCGGCTGCGCAGGAAGAGATGGTCGTGCGCGTCGCACACCCCTAGCTCCGCCGGCCGGATGTCGCCGAGGACCGTGCGGACGCGGCTCACCACTGCCGCCCGCGCGGGAGCCGGTCCCGGCCGGGTGCGGACAGGTGCAGCACCTGGTAGACGTCCCCGTCGGCCTTCGGCGTGTCGTGCTCCCAGAGCGAGAAGTGGACCAGCTCCCAGGCGCGCGTGTCCACGGCGGCCGCCGCCAGCACCGCACCGTCCTCGGCCGCCAGCCGCCCCGTCTCGGCCACCGCGTCCGCCATGACGGTGGCCAACTCCACTCCCTCCGGCACCGATCGGCGCCGCCGCACGGTGTACGCGGGCGTGGACCCGGTGGCGGCGCCCTCCTCGAACGCCAGGCCGCTCCACTGCCGTATCGCCGGACGCCCGAAGTCGTCCACGGGCCTCTGGAAGGCGCCTCCCCACAGGAAGGTGTTCATGCCCTCCACGGTGTTCCAGAGGTAGAACGGCCCGTACTGGTTCGCCGGCGAGCCGTGCTCCCCGCGCTCGCGCAGCAGGTACGCCTTGATGCCGAGGCCGTCCCAGTCGTCCAGCAGATGCCCGACGCGGGCGACACGGGAGCGGATGACGCCCATGTCGTAGTCCGCGGGCAGGGTGAACTCGTACTGCATGGCGTGCATGTTGTACTTCCCTTCTCGGGTCTCAGGCGGTCCGGGGCGCGAGCAGGGCGAGCAGACCGCGGACGCCGGCGTCGAAGGCGGCCGGGGAGCCGGAGGCGCGGGCCAGGACATAGCCGCCCTGCACGGTCGCGAGGACGGTCGCGGCGATCTCCCCGCCGTCCAGCGAGGCCGCGAACTGCCCCTGTCGCTTGCCCTCTTCGACGATCCCGGCGATCCGCTCCCGGATCCACGCGATCGTCTCGTCCACCGGCGCGCGCAGCTCGTCGCTGGTGATCACGTCCGGATCCATGGTCAGCCGGCCCACCGGGCAGCCGCGCAGCACATCACGCTCGCGCAGCAGATACGCCTCGATCCGCTCGTACGGCGTGCCCGGACCACCCAGCGCCCGCTCGGCGGTGGCGCGCAACTCCTCGGCGGTGCGCCGGATCGCCGCCAGGGCCAGGTCCGGCTTGCCCTTGAAGTGGTGGTACATGCTGCCCTGGCCCGCGCCCGCGCGTTCCAGGATCGCCTTCGGGCTAGTGCCCACGTAACCGCGCTCCCACAACAGCTCACGGGTGGACTCGATCAGTCGTTCCGAGGTGCTCATGCACTCACTGTACATACTAGTAGTTACACTCCGCCAGTCCGAACCCCGCCAGTCCGCACTCCGCGAGTCCGTACGGAGCAGTGCGCCGCCCACGCCGTACTCCCCGGGAGGTACCCGCACTGCCGCCGGCCGCACGACGACCCGGACCCCCTGCCGGAGGGAGTCTCGTGGCATCCCCGAAGGCGACGAAAAAAGACAGACGAAAAAAGACAAGGGAGATGACCCGAGATGCAGACCCTGGCGAGTTGGAACGGCGGGCCCGGCCCGTGGATCCTGTTCTTCCCGCTGATCTGGGCGGCCGTCGTGATCGGCGCCGTCACCGTGCTGCGCCGCACCGGCCGGCGCGGCCGCGGCGGCCCCTGGCGGCCCATGGACGGCGGGCGCCCCGCGGGCGACTCGCCGCTCGCCGTGCTCGGCCGCCGCTTCGCCTCCGGCGAGATCGACGAGGACGAGTACTGGCGCCGACTGTCCGTCCTGGACGAGCAGTTCGGCCGCGCCGGCAAGGGAGGCGCGGCATGACCACGACGACCGCACTGCGGGCCGCCGCCCGCGTGGTCGACGCGGTGAAGGTGTACGGCGGTGGCGACACCGCCGTACACGCCCTGGACGGCGTCGACGTCTCCTTTCCCGCCGGACGCTTCACAGCGATCATGGGCCCCTCCGGCTCCGGCAAGTCCACCCTCATGCACTGCGCGGCCGGCCTCGACACGCTCACCTCCGGCGCCGCCTACATCGGCGACACCGAACTCGGCGCGCTGGACGACCGGCGGCTGACCCAGCTGCGCCGCGACCGGGTCGGCTTCGTCTTCCAGGCGTTCAACCTGGTTCCGACGCTGACCGTCGCGGAGAACATCACGCTCCCCCTGGACCTGGCCGGCCGGCGCGGCGACCGGGAGTGGATCGACGCCCTCATCGACGTCGTCGGGCTGCGCGACCGGCTGCACCACCGGCCCTCGGAGCTCTCCGGCGGACAGCAGCAACGCGTCGCCGTGGCACGGGCGTTCGCCGGGCGGCCCGAGGTGGTCTTCGCCGACGAGCCGACCGGAAACCTGGACTCCCGCTCCGGCGCGGAGGTCCTCGGCCTCCTCGGCTCCGCCGTGCGGGAGATGGACCGTACGGTCGTCATGGTCACGCACGACCCGGTGGCCGCCGCACACGCCGACGAGGTGCTGTTCCTCGCCGACGGACGGCTGGTCGACCGGATGGAGGCGCCGACCGCGGACCGGGTCCTGGACCGCCTGAAGGCCTTCGAGGTGCGGACATGAACGCCTCGCTCCGGCTCAGCCTCACCTCCCTGCGCGCGCACCGGCGCCGGTTCGCCGGCACCTTCCTCGCCGTGTTCCTCGGCGTCGCCTTCCTGACCGGCACCCTCGTCATGGGTGACACGCTGCGCGCGAGCTTCGGCGGCATGTTCGGCGAGGCCACCAGCGGCACGGACGCCGTCGTACGCGGCGCCGACGCCATCACCGCACCCGGTGAGGCCCAGGGCGTACGACGGCCGGTGGACACCTCGCTGGCCAGGACCATCGAACGGGTACCCGGCGTGGCGGCCGCCGCACCGAACATCCAGGGCGCCGGCCAGCTCGTCGGTTCCGACGGCAAACCGGTGGGCGGTCAGGGACCGCCGACGCTCGCCGGCAACTGGATCACGGACACCCACCTGAACCCGTACCGGCTGGCCGAGGGCCGCGCGCCCGCGAAGCCGGGTGAGGTCGTGGTGAACCGGGGTGCCGCGAAGAAGGGCGGCCTGAAGATCGGTGACACCACCACGCTGCGTACTCCGGACCCGGTACGGGTCACCCTCGTCGGCCTCGCCACCTTCGGCGGCCAGGACGGCATGGCCCAGGTGACGTTCACCGGCATGACCAGGGCCGACGCCGAGAAGTACCTCACCGCGCGACCCGGTCAGGCCGCGGCGATCGACGTGCGGGCCGGACCCGGAGTGAGCCAGCGGGAGCTGGTGCGGCGGCTGACTCCCGTGCTGCCCGCGGGAGTCGAGGCCATCACCGGTCAGCGGGCGGCGCAGGAGAACACCGACATGGTCTCCGGTCAGTTCCTGACCATCTTCACGACCTTCCTGCTCGTGTTCTCCGGTGTGGCCCTGCTCGTCGCCACCTTCTCCATCCACAACACGTTCGCCATCGTGGTCGCCCAACGCACCCGCGAGAACGCCCTGTTGCGGGCCCTCGGCGCGGCCCGCCGCCAGGTGACCGCCGCCGCGCTCGCCGAGGCCTGTCTCGTCGCGCTCACCGCGTCCCTCGCCGGACTCGCGGGCGGCATCGGCATCGCCGCCGGCCTGCAGGCGCTGTTCCCGGCGATCGGATTCCCGTTCCCCGACGGCGACTTGGTGATCAAGACCCTTTCGATGGTGCTGCCGCTCGCGGTGGGCATCGTGGTCTGCCTCGGCTCCGCGCTGTCGCCGGCCCGGCGTGCCGGACGTACCGCGCCGCTCGCGGCCCTGCGGGAGACAGCTGTCGACACCTCGGGCGCGTCCCGCGCGCGTGCCATCGCCGGAAGCGTCCTGGGCGCCCTCGCGCTCGCCGCGACCCTCGCCGGTGTGTTCGTCACCCCGTCGGTCTGGCTGGCGGGACTCGGCGCGCTGCTCGCCCTGGCGGCCTTCGTCGTCCTCGGCCCGGTCGCCGCGACGACAGCCGTACGACTGCTGGGCGCCCCCTTGGACCGGCTGCGCGGTGTGACAGGCGGGCTGGCCCGGCGCAACGCCCTGCGCAGTCCGAAGCGGACGGCGGCCACCGCGAGCGCGCTGATGATCGGCGTGGCCGTGGTCTCGCTGTTCACCGTCTTCGGCGCCTCGCTCAAGGCCACGATGGACCAGACGGTGTCCCGGTCCTTCGCCGGTGACGTCGCCGTCAGCAGCCCGTCCTTCGGCGCGGGCGGCAGTGGACTCAGCCCCCGGCTCGCCCCCGCCCTGCAGCGGCTGCCCGAGGTGGACACGGCTGTGGGGCTGGGCCGCGGGGTCGCCGAAGTGAACGGCAGGGGACGGGCGTTGACCGTCACCGATCCAGTGGCACTCGCCCACACCTTCGACCTCGGTACGGTCACCGGCTCACTGCGGGACCTCGGCGCGGACGGCATCGCCGTCACCCGGACGGAGGCCGACCGACAGCATCTGCGTACCGGCGACACCGCGCGCCTGACCTTCACGGACGGCAGGAGCGAGAACTTCACCGTCCGGGCCGTGTACGGCCAGTCGCAACTCGCGGGCGACTACGTCGTCACCCGCGCCGCCTGGGCCCCGCACCGCACCCAGGACGCCGACTCATTGATCGCCGTCACCTTCAAGCACGGGGTGAGCGCCGACGCGGGCAAGGCGGCGGTGCGGAAGGTCGCGGCGCGGTACGGCAACCCCGAGGTGCAGACCCGCGACGAGTACGCGCAGTCGTCGGCCGGCGGCATCGACATGATGCTCACTCTCGTCTACGCGCTGCTCGCCCTCGCGGTGGTCATCGCCCTGCTCGGCATCGCCAACACCCTGACCCTCGCGCTGCACGAACGCACCCGGGAACTGGGCCTGCTGCGCGCCGTCGGCCAGACCCGCGCCCAGCTGAGGGCCATGGTCCGCTGGGAGTCGGTCCTGGTCGCCGCGTTCGGCACGGTGGGCGGGCTCGGGCTCGGCGCCTTCCTGGGCTGGGTGCTGGTGAAGGCGTCCGACGGCGCGAGCGACACCGCGTTCGCCTTCGCGCTCCCACCCGCCCGGCTCGCGGTGGTCGCCCTCGTCGGCCTCACCGCCGGCGCCCTGGCGGGCCTGCGCCCCTCCCGCCGAGCGTCCCGACTGGACGTCCTCCGGGCCATCGCAACGGAGTGACACCCCGCCGAGAGCGCGCACTCGCCGGGCCGTGTTCGACCGCCGCGCGAGTGCGGGCCGGTTGTGGCGGGTCGCGCAGTTCCCCGCGCCCCTGGGGAACTGTGCTGCCGTCGGTTTCGAGGCGCCGTTGCCGTGCGGAGTGGCTGGGCTGTGCGGGGCCGTGTGCCGGTGCGGGTCCGTTGTGGCTGGTGGCGCAGTTCCCCGCGCTCCTTGGGGAACTGCGGTGCCGTCGGCTGTGTGGTCCCGCCGTCGCTGGTGAGCGAAACCCCCCGCCGCGCCTGGCCGAGGTCACCGCCCGGTCAGCCAGGAACGGCCGACCGGGCGGGAGCCTGTACCCCGGACACGGCGGGAGCATGCGCCACGCTTGCAACCGGTGCCGCGGCACCGACGGGGGTCCCGGCGCGTACCGGAGTCCCGGCGGGCACAGGAGCGACAGGTAGCGAAGCCGCGGCCGACACCGGCGCCGATGCCGCCACGGGCACCGTGGACCGTACCGGGACCGGCTCCGGCCGTGGCTCCGTCGTACGGCGCGGGGTGTGAGCCGGATGCGGCCGTGCCACCGTCGGCGCAGACAGCGTGAACCACACGACCTTGCCGTTCTCGCCGTCCGGCCGGGCACCCCAGCTCTCGCTCACCGCCGCCACCATCGCGAGCCCCCGCCCGCAGGTGGCGAGGGGTGCGGCCGCCAGGAGGTGCGCGGCGTCGGCCAGCACCGGCAGTCGCGGATCGTGATCGCGCACCGAGACCGTGAGCCGGTCCGGCGCCAGCTCCAGCTCGACCGTGCACGACTTGTCGGGCCTGGCGTGCCGGTGCACATTGCTCAGCAGCTCCGTCACACCGAGCGCGGCCCGGTCTATCAACGGGTCCATATGCCAGTAACGCAACTGCGCAGATACGATTCTGCGGACCTGGCCGATCCGCGACGGCAGGGCTTGGAGCTCCACCGTGCAGTGCCTGCTTGGGTGACTGATCACGGCTGCGACTCCCCGATGTAGAGGTCCGAAGGGACCGGAAGAACACGGAGAACAACGGATCCAGCAGGGTGCTTGCGTCCAGACAGCCGCCTGCTGCCATGGCCGGCGGGCTGGTTCGCAGCGTTATCGCCGGTAAACCCAGAGTGACGTGTGACCAGCGTGACCCAGGGGATGCGCTCCCGCAACTCGCCGCGACGGTCCGCTGTCAGGAGTACGCCACCGGGGTGATCCCGGCCGGCTGCCGTAGGCCGGTCAGCCGCCGCGGTTGGCGGCCCGGCGCACCGCCTCGATGAAACGCCGCGCCGCGGGCGGACCCGGCTCGCCCGGAGCGGGGTCCTGCTCGCCCAGCGTCAGCTGGTACCGCTTGCCGTTGATGTCGGCCAACGCCTTGTCGTCCGGCCCGAACCACGGCTTGGACGCGCGCACCGCCTGCACCGGGGCACTGTCGATCTCGCTGCCGTAGCTGGTGAGCAACTCCACCCTGCCGTCGTTGATCCGGACCTGCCCCGCGCGGGTGAGCGAACGCATCCGCTTGCCGATCCGCACGCCCGAGGCTGTGAACTCCGGCTCCGCCATCCCTCGCCGCCCCCTTGCCCGTGTGCTCCCGCGATCCAGTGTGCGCCCCCGTAGGGCCTGTCCGACGATTCCCGTCTGCCCCGCGGTGTCCGGCACGCACGCTCGCAGCGTCGCCGAATCGCCCACGCTGCGATCGCACGCGCCGGACGCCACGGGGCCCGCCCTATGGTCGGACGACGGGAATCGTCGGACAGGCCCTCGGAACGACCGCTCCGTCGCGTGCAGTCTGCCCCGATGCGGCCGGAAGCACCAGTGCACGTGGAGTGCGTACCGCAGTCGCCCGGAGTACTCCCGCCAAATGCGCCCCCAACGTCCCCGCAGGGCTGTGCCACAGGGTGGCTTTGGGGGGACCAAAGATGCGTTTATGCAGGTGGGAAGCGGTGTCAAAGATGCCTATGCTCGAGATGCCGGGCGCGTGAGGCGTCGTCGGCGCCCAGCGTAAGGAGCACCGTCGTGAGCACCACCCACCAGAGCAGACCCGGCGCCACCCTCGACGTCGACCGCAGTGACGCCGCCTATCGTGACTGGCTGAAAGAAGCCGTCCGAAAGGTGCAGGCCGACGCCAACCGGTCGGCGGACACGCACCTGCTGCGCTTCCCGCTGCCCGAGCACTGGGGCATCGACCTCTACCTCAAGGACGAGTCGACGCACCCCACCGGCAGCCTCAAGCACCGCCTCGCCCGCTCCCTCTTCCTCTACGGTCTCTGCAATGGCTGGATCCGGCCCGGCCGCCCGGTGATCGAGGCGTCCAGCGGCTCCACCGCCGTCTCCGAGGCCTACTTCGCCAAGCTGATCGGCGTGCCCTTCATCGCGGTCATGCCGCGCACGACGAGTGCCGAGAAGTGCCGACTCATCGAGTTCCACGGCGGCCAGTGCCACTTCGTGGACGACTCCCGGAAGATGTACGAGGAGTCGGCCCGCCTCGCGGTGGAGACCGGCGGCCACTACATGGACCAGTTCACCTACGCCGAGCGGGCCACGGACTGGCGCGGCAACAACAACATCGCCGAATCCATCTTCCGGCAGCTGGAGTTGGAGCGCTTCCCGGAGCCGGCGTGGATCGTCGCCACGGCGGGCACCGGCGGCACCTCCGCGACCCTCGCGCGCTATGTCCACTACATGCAGTACGACACCCGTATCTGCGTCGCCGATCCGGACAACTCCTGTTTCTTCGAGGGCTGGACCACCGGCGATCCGGACGTCACGTGTGACTGCGGCTCCCGGATCGAGGGCATCGGCCGGCCGCGCATGGAGCCGAGCTTCGTGCCCGGCGCGATCGACCGGATGATGAAGGTCCCGGACGCGGCGAGTGTCGCCGCCGTACGCGCCCTGGAGGGGGCCATCGGCCGCAAGGCGGGCGGCTCCACGGGCACCGGACTGTGGAGCGCGCTGAAGATCGTCTCCGAGATGGTGGCCGAGAACCGCCGGGGCAGCGTCGTCACCCTGCTGTGTGACCCGGGCGACCGCTATCTCGACAAGTACTACTCCGACGCCTGGCTCGCGGAACAGGGCCTGGACATCACGCCGTACGCGACGGCGATCGACACGCTCCTGGCGACGGGTGTGTGGCCGCACTGACCCGGCCCCGCCTCTTCGGCGGCCGTCGCCCGACGGGAGGGTGACAGGACTGTGTGGGTTTGGTGACGTCTCAATCCGGCTTGTGAGCAAGCTGGTTGTGTCTGAGTGACTGATAAGATCATCCCACTTTTCAGTGGGCTGACGGCGTGTCACGTTGCGCGCCTGGGGGACAGTCGCAAAGCCACCATCGCGCTCAATTGCTCCTGGCGCGATGCGACTTGAAGAGAGTCTCATGACGTCATTGACCCAGGATCCACTGCTGTGGATCTTGCTGGTGGTGCTCATCGCTGCGGTCGTCGCAGTGATGCGGGCCCGGAGAACCAATATGGCGCTCCGAAGAACGAGGAAGGATCTGGAGACAGGACTGAGCGAGGCCCGCGGCGATGTCGGTCAGCTCCACACACACATCGCCGCGCTGACCGCACAGCAACAGCGCGACCTCGCGGACGTACGGGCGGACGCCGAGGCGGCGACCAAGGCGGTGCTGAAGTCCGCGATGGGAACGCTGCAGTCGCTCGCCGAGGAGCAGCAGGTCCTCCTGGACAGCCTCCTGAGGAAGTACGGCGACACCACGGAGGTCCTGGCCGACCTGATGTCGGTCGACCACACCGGCAGCCAGTTCGGCCGCCGCGCCAAGGGCATCTCCGTGCTGTGCGGCGGCTGGCTGGGCCGGCGTGACGGCGCCGCCACGGTCTACGACGTCGCGCGCAGCGCCCAGGGCCGGATCAAGGACTTCAACCGGGTCAGCGTCCACTCGCAGGTCAACGTCTCGCTCGTCGGCAAGGCGGTCGAGCCGGTTGCCGTCGTGCTGGCGGAGGTGCTGGACAACGCGACGAACTACAGTGCGCCCGGAACGCCCGTCGAGGTCAACATCCAGGCCGTACCGACCGGTGTGTGCTTCATCGTGGACGATGCCGGTCTGGGCATGGACCAGGAGACCAAGGACCGGGCGGCGGCGCTGCTCACCGTCGACGGTCCCGTCGACATCACCGGTCTCGGCGATCCGCCGCGGTTCGGCTTCGCCGTGTGCGGCATGCTCGCCGCCCGCTACGGCTTCGCCGTCTCCGTCGGCTCCGTGTCCCCCTACGGCGGAGTGCGTGCAGTGATTCGTGTGCCCGAAAACCTTCTCGCGGCCGACGTTCCTTCCCCTCCGGCCGACGCCCAGATCCCCGCAGGCCCGGAGGAGGTACCCCAGAGGCTGGCGTCGGTTCCGGCCGTGGGCCCCTCGCACGTGGTGGGAACGACCCAGGGAGGTCTGCCCAAACGGCGCAGGCGCAGTGGCCCGGTCACGGTGGTCCCGGCCCTCGACACCGCCGGCCAGGAGCGAACGGCCGAGCCGGACAGCGAGGTCACGGCGTCGCGGCTCGGGGCGTTCGCGCGCGGTACACAGCTCGGGCGCACCACGAACACCACGGAAGGATCTGACAACAAGTGAAGATCGACCTGTCCTGGGTGCTGAACGACGTGCTGGAGGTGCGTGGAGCCCGGCACGCGGTCCTCGTCTCGGGCGACGGCCTGCTGCTGCAGCGCTCCGACGACATCGCGCGGGACGACGCCGAGACGAACGCCGCCGCGATGAGTTCGATGCAGTCGCTGAGCCGTGCCGTCGCGGGGTTCGTGGGAGCGGGACACGGGATCTGGAAGCAGACGCTGCTGGAGTACGACGACGGCTGGATTTTTCTGATCGCCGCAGGTCAGGGCTCATATCTCGCCGTCTCGGCCGCGCTGGACGTGGACATGGAGGCCATGTCGTTCCGGATGCAGAAGACGGTGGCGGGCCTGAGCAAGGCGATGAGCGTGGCGCCGCGTTCGGACAGCGGTGCCGGAGCATGACGAGGCCCGGCGAGGAAGCATCCGTCACCAGCGAATTCGTCCGCTCCTACGTCATCACCGGCGGTCGGAGCCTGCCCGCCTCGGATGACCTGGCGCTGCACACCCTCGTCACCCTGGCTCCCGAGCGGACCCCTCCGCTGGGAGCCGGCCCCGAGGTGATGGCGATCTGGAAGCTGATCGCGGGCGGCTACCTGTCGGTCGCCGAGGTGGCCGGCCACGTGGGACTGCCGGTGGGGGTGGCCCGGCTGCTGCTGACCGATTTATTCGAGCAGGGCCACCTCCTGCGCCGCGCCGAGCCACCCCGGGCTCAGAACGTTGACAGAGCGACCCTCGAGAAGGTTCTGAATGGACTCCAATCCCTCATCGGCTGAGACGGCCCCTGGATCCATCTACGTCTCCAGCGCGGTGACCAACGCCGCCAAGATCCTCGTCGTCGGGCACTTCGCGGTGGGCAAGACGACCCTCATCGGCTCGCTGTCGGAGATCACCCCGCTGCGGACCGAGGAGAAGATGACACAGGCGTCCCTCCATGTGGACGACCTCAGGGGCGTGACGGACAAGACCACCACCACCGTGGCCCTGGACTTCGGCCGGCTGACCCTCAGCGACGAACTCGTGCTGTACCTGTTCGGCACCCCCGGACAGCAGCGCTTCATGCAGCTGTGGGAGGACATGGCCCGCGGCGCGCTGGGCGCGCTCCTCCTGGTCGACCCCGCCCGGCTGGAGGAGACCTTCCCGGTCATCGACCTCGTAGAGGGGTACGGCCTTGAGTACGCCATCGCGGTCAACAGCTTCGCGCAGGGCAGGGTGTACGAGGAGGCGGAGGTGCGCGAGGCGCTCGACCTGCTCCCGGACACCCCCGTCGTCTACTGCGACGCCCGCGACCGGCAGTCCTCCGCCCACGCGCTGATAGAGCTCGTGCGTCACCTGCTCACCCGAGCCGCCTGACACCCCCATCCCCGCCGGACCATCGGCCCGGAGCCAGCAGAAGGAACCCCATGGACCGCCAGTCAGCCCCCGCCTCCGCCGCGGCCAGATGCCCCATGCACGACACGTCGTTCGCCGTCGACCCCCACCAGGTCTACGACCGGTTGCGCGCCCACGGTCCGGCCGGACCGGTCGAACTCGCCCCCGGTATCGACGCCACGCTCGTCGTCGGCCATGAGACGGCCCTGCGCGTGCTGCAGAACTCCTCGCTCTTCGCCCGGGACGCCCGCCGCTGGAAGGCCCTGAACGAAGGGCGGATCGGACTGGACCACCCGGTGCTGCCGATGATGGCGTACCGGCCCAACTGTCTGTTCACCGACGGCGCCGTGCACCTGCGGCTGCGCAAGGCCGTCACGGACAGCCTGGCCCGGCTCAACATCACCCGAATACGGCGCGACGTCGAGCCCCTCGCCGACTACCTCATCGACCAGTTCAGCGAGCGAGGCCGGGCCGACCTTCTCAACGACTACGCCAAACTGCTGCCGCTGCTGCTGTTCAACAAGCTCTTCGGCTGCCCGGCGGACATCGGTGACACCCTGACCACCTCGATGTCGGCGATCTTCGACGGCAAGGACGCGCTGCGCGCCAACGAGGAACTCACCTCCTGCCTCATGGAGTTGATCGCCCTCAAGCGCCGCCGGCCCGGCGACGACGTGACCTCCTGGCTGATCCAGCACCCCGCGGGTCTGACCGACGAGGAACTCAAGGACCAGCTGGTCATGCTGATGGGCGCCGGAGTGGAACCCGAGCGCAATCTGATCGGCAACGCCCTGCTCCTGCTGCTGTCGCCCGACACCAGCGGACGTGACTCCGGGCTGCTGATCGAGGAGGCGATCGATCACGTGCTGTGGAACCAGACGCCGATCGCCAACTATGCCACCCACTACCCGGTCCAGGACGTGGACCTCGGGGGAGTGGTGGCCGAGGCGGGCACACCCGTCGTCATCAGCTTCGCCGCGGCCAACAGCGATCCCGCGCTGGCCGAGGCCCGCCGCAAGCACAGCAAGGGCGCCCACCTGGCCTGGGGAGCCGGCCCGCACGCGTGCCCGGCCAAGGACCCGGCGCAGGTCATCGCCGTCACCGCGATCGAGAAGCTTCTCAATGCCCTGCCCGACCTGACCCTGGCTGTCCCGGAGAAGGACCTGGACTGGCGGCCCGGCCCGTTCCACCGGGCGCTGGTCGCGCTGCCCGTGGCCTTCAGCCCGACACCGGCCACCCGCATGGCCTCCGCGGTGCAGGGCCGTACCGCCCCCGCCGCGGCGGAGCAGCCGCTCCCCACGGCACCGGTGGCCGCCGCCCGTCAGGAACCGGCCAGAAAGAAGGGCTTCTGGAGTACGTTCCTGGACATCTTCCGGGTGTGATGCCGCGGAGTTCTTCCGCGGCGGATGTGCGGCATGTGTGGACTTCTTCCGGGACTGGTGTGCGGCATGTGACGGGAGCAACACTGACGGGCGCATGGCGAGGGAGAGGGGAAGGGTAGGTTCCGGCGGTATTCCGGTAGCGCCCAGCCACAGAGGAGCTTCGCGTGACCGCCGTTGGCGTCATACGCGGTACCACCACAGACCGCCGAGCCGTCATCCCCCTCCTTCGTCGCCTCCGTTCCGGCGAAGGGCAGGCCAACCCCCTCCCCGTCTGGGACGAACTGCGCGCACTGGGCGAGGTGGTGCCCGCTCCCTGGGGCGGGTACTTCGTGACCGGATTCGACACCTGTAGCCAGATCCTGCGTGGCCGGGACTGGCTCGTACCGGACTTCGCCTGGCAGGAACGCCGGCCCGACGCGGCCCGCTGGCAGGACCCGGCGACCCGGGAGATGACGCGGACGCTCTCCCGCCTCAACCCGCCCGAGCACACCTTCCGGCGCCGCGCCCTCGGCAACCTCTTCGACCGCGGCACCCTGGAGGCCATGCGGCCTCGCGTCGAGGACCATGTCACCCGGCTCCTGGACCGCCTCGGCTTAGCGCTGCGTACCCATGGCGAGGCCGACTTCGTCACCACGGTCGGCGACCAACTGCCCATCCACACCGTCGGCCAGTGGCTCGCCATCCCGGCCGAGCACTACCCCCGCATCCTCGACTTCACCCACCGTCAGGTCCACGCCCAGGAACTCATCCCCACCAGGAGCGAACTGGCCGTCTCGGCCCAGGCCACCCTGGAGATGAAGGGCTTCTTCACCGGCCTCGTCGCCCACCGCCGCGCCCACCCCGGCGACGACGTCCTCACCGGCTGGATCCGCTACTGGGACGCCCAGTACCCCGGTGACCGGGCGGCGGCGGACCAGATGCTCTACGACCTGACGATGTTCATCACCATCGCCTCCCTGGAGACCACGGCGACCCTGCTGACCAACGCCGTGTGGTTCCTGACCCAGGACCCCGCCCGGGCCGACCGGCTGCGCCGGCACCCCGAGGACCTCGACGACGCGATCGACGAGGTGCTGCGCTACGACCCGCCGATCCACCTCAACTCCCGCTTCGCCGCGGACGACACCGTCCTCGCCGGCGTGCCCGTCGCCAAGGGCACCACCGTCCACGTCCTCTACGGCGCCGCCAACCACGACCCGCGGCGCAACCCGGACCCCCACACCTTCGACATCCACCGCAAGGGAGGCCACCTCACCTTCGGCGGCGGCGCCCACTACTGCCTCGGCACGGCCCTGGCCCGCCTGGAGGCGAGCCTTCTGCTCACCCAGCTGCTGGAACGATTCCCCACCCTGCGGCCGACCGCGGGGCCGACCTACGCGAACCGGATGGTCTTCCGGCGCATGACTTCCCTGAGAGTGACGACATGACTGCCCTCCCCCTGACGACCCTCCCGGCCGAAGCCGTCCGGCGGACCCTGCGGACCCACCGGGAGGGCCCGGTTCTCACCATCGAGCTGAACAACCCCGAGCAGGGCAACGCGGTGACCGATGACCTGCTGGACGACCTCCTGGCGGTCCTCCAGGACCAGGACCCGGCGGTCCGGGTGCTCGTGCTCGCCGGGAGCGGCGACGACTTCTGCCTCGGCGGGGACCGCAGCGAGTTCACCCGGCAACTCGCTCACGACCCCCTGGGCAGTGACATCCGTATGACGGGGATCAAGGCGCGGCGCGTCTGCGACGCCCTCACCACGAACCCGGCCGTCACCATCGCGCGCGTGCACGGCAAGGCCATAGGGGCCGGTTTCGCCCTGGCGCTCGCCTGCGATCTGCGGGTCGGCTCCGAGGACGCGACCTTCCGTCTCCCGGAACTCGCGCTCGGGCTGCCCACCGCGTGGGGCGGTCTGCTGCCCCGTCTCATCAGCGAGGTCGGTGCGGCCCACGTCCGCGAGATCGTCCTCACCGGCCGGGCCGTCACCGCGGCGGAAGCCCAGTCCCTGTCCATCCTGCAGCGGGTCGTCCCCGCTCAGGAGCTGGACGCGGCCGTCGCCGCCTGGGCCAAGCCCATCGTCCGCCGTCCCCGGTCCGCCCTGCGTGTCACCAAGACACTGCTCAACTCGCTGTCCTCGGCCTCGCGTCTGGCCGACGTCTCCGCGCTGGACGCGGAACTGATGGCCGCGGTCGTGACCGAGGCACACCACGGCCGCGGAGCCTACTGATCACCGCTTCCTGACGACGGCTTCGCCAGGCGCCGGTCCAAGGCCGTCACCGCGTCACGGAAGGCGCGCCCCAGGCCCGCCCGGGCCAGATTGAGGACGAACCGGAACGGCGCCGCCCCGTCGGCGGCGAAGGTCCACTGCACGAGGGTGCCGGTGCCGTGAGGAGTGAGGCGCCACTGCTCGACCAGGGCACGGGCGCCCGGCGCGTTGGTGGTGTCGACGCGGTAGGCGTACACCTCGGGCTTCTTCGCCACGAGGACCGTCTCCGCGAACCGTGTACCGCCCATGAGCCGGATCTCCCGCCCGGCGCCGCCGTCGGTGGCCCGGGCGAGCGTCACCGCCGAGAACCACTGAGTCCAGCCGGGCACGTCCTCCGCGAGCGCGTGGAAGACCTGCTCGGGGGACGCTGACATGTTCCGCGCGAAGACCAGACGGACGGGCGCGGCCCCGACGAAGTCGAGGTCCACCGGGTGCAGACGACGAGCCATGGACGTAACCCCCTTGTGCCCCTCCCGCAGGGCGGTCGACCGGGCGGCCCACGATAGCTGACGGTCCCTCAGATGTCTGTGTCGTCTTCCCCGGGCTCGCCCGCCACCATCACGCGCAAGTGCTCCGAGATCTCCGCGCGCGCCTCGGCCGGCAGGCCGGCGTCGGTGACGAGCGTGTCCACCTGCTCCAGCGTGGCGAACGAACTCAGGCCCACCGTGCCCCACTTGGTGTGGTCGGCGACCACCACGACCCGGCGCGCGGAGTGCACCAGCCGCCGGTTCGTCTCCGCCTCCGCGAGGTTCGGCGTGGACAGACCGGCCTCGACCGATATGCCGTGCACCCCGAGGAACAGCAGGTCGAAGTGGAGGGCGGCGATCGCCTGGTCGGCCACCGGCCCCACCAGCGAGTCCGACGGGGTGCGCACCCCGCCGGTCAGTACGACCGTGGCCGCGCCCTGTCGCTGGCCCGAGGTGCGCTGCGCCGCGTGGAACACGTCCGCGACCCGCACCGAGTTCGTCACGACGGTAAGATCGGGTACCTCCAGCAGGTGCTGGGCGAGCGCGTACGTCGTCGTACCGCCGGACAGGGCGATCGCCGTGCCCGGGGTGACCAGCCGGGCGGCGGCCCGGGCGATGTCCTCCTTGGCCGTCAGCTCCAGACCCGACTTGGCCTCGAAGCCCGGCTCATGGGTGCTGGCCTCGACCACGGGCACCGCACCGCCGTGCACCTTCTCCAGCACACCCTGGCGGGCGAGGGCGTCCAGGTCACGGCGGACGGTCATGTCCGACACGCCGAGCTTGCGGGTCAGTTCGTTGACGCGCACCCCGCCCCGGCGCCGGACCTCGTCGACGATCAGGGCGCGACGCTGCTCCGCGAGGAGGTTCTGATTCTCGCTCACGTACGCTCCGGTCCTTTCGCCGTCATCCGTCCGACACCTCCGCACACCGCCTCCGACCAGGAGGTACCGTCCGTCCGGAGATGCGCGGGCGTCCCATCCTTTCACGGGTCGGTAGGGGTTGCGCCACCACCTGTCACGACGCGCACATGCCACTCCCGCCCCCGCCGTCCCGGCCACCGTCACACGAATCGGGGAGATCCCGTGACGAGAGGTGTACATGACCACCGGAGAGGAGAGCCTGAAGCCCGCATCGACACATGCCTTCGGTGCCTCTCGGGGGTGCGAGAACAGTGAACCGCGCACAGGAACGCGCTGCCGGACAGCGGGCCGACAACGATGCCGGGCCGGAGCCCGAGCTGGAGTTGCTGGTGCACGGGGTGGGCGGGACCACTCCCGAGAAGATGCTCGGCGATCCGCGGACTGTCCGCGTCACCGGTGACGACACGGCCGCCGTCTTCCGGCGCGCCGAGGACGCCGGAGCCGGGGAGGGCCCGCGCGACGAGCCAGTCCAGGAGGCGTACGTCTGGTGCAACCTCACCTCCGGTGACAGCAGCCGCGCCCTGTGGCTGGTGCTGCTGCCGTTCATGGTGGTCAACCTCGCCCACTGGATGCGCCCCGCCGCCCCCGGCCGGCAGCGCGCCGTCCGCCTGTACGGCCTCCTCGTACGGCTGGCCGCCCTCACCCTGACCGTGCTGCTGGTGGCCGCCGCGTGCGAGGTGGCCCTGGACCTGGTCGCCTGGCAGTGCGCCGGCGTCCACGCCTGCACCCGCCGTCACTCCTGGCTGACCTTCCTCGCCCCGCGGGCGTCCGTCACCCCCGGCGGGCACGACAGCTGGTGGAGCCTGCCCGGCCGCCGGCTCGCCCTGGCCGCACTGGTGCCGACCGCGCTGACCTGCCTGCTCTGGTACCTGTCGCACCGCACCTGGAGCGCGTACGAGTCCCACCGGCCGCTGTCCCACGACCCCGAACCGGACACCGACGGCAGCGCACTGGCCCTGCCCGGCTTCTGGTACGGGCGCCGCATCGTGGCCCGGCTGCGCGCCGCGCACACCGCCGCGGCCCTGCTGACGGTCGCCGCCGCCGTGGCCACCCCGGCGGCCCGCCTCGACCACCGGCCCGGCGGCCCCGCCGCCCTGAACGTGCTGAGCTGGCTGCTCACCGTGGCCCTGCTGGCCTGCGCGGCGGCAGCGGTGACCGTCGTCTGCCGCCGGGGCCGCAGCGAGAACGAGCTCGACCAGCAGCTCGACCGGCATCTCGTCCGCGGACTGCCGCTGGGCGCGCTCGTATTGCTGCTGCTCACCGTGGTCTACGCCGGCTGGGCCCGGCCCGGCTGGCGGTCCACCGGGCGGCTGGCGGGCGACCCGGCCTTCGGCGCCCTCATGCTGGCCCAGGGGCTGCTGGTCGTCGCGCTCGCCGTGGTGGCCCGCGACCTCTACCGCCGCAGACCCGATCCACGCGCCGGGATGCGCGGCCTCAGCGGACCGGCCGTCGCCCTGCTCGCCTGCGCGCTGGGCGGTGTGATGTCCGGCGGGGTCGCCCAGCGCGTCGCCGACTGGCTGGACGGCACCCACGCCCTGCTGCCGGGGCCGCCGGTCCTGCTGACCTGGCAGGCGTCCACCATCCCGCCGGTCCTCGCCGCCCTGCTGGTCCTCGCCGCCGGGCTCGGGATGCGCACCGCCCGGCTGGCCCGCGCCGAACGCGACCGGGTCCGCCACGAGCATCCCGGCGAACCCGAGGACCCTGGCCGTACCCGCACCATCGCCCAGGTCCGCGCGCTGGCCACCCTCACCGACCGGGCACCCCTCGTCGTCGCCGTGCTCGCCGCCACCACCCTGGCACTCGGAGCCGTCGCGCTGGCCGGTGCCCTGGCCACCGGGAAGACACCCGACGCAGCCGCCCGCCGCACCTACGACGCCGTACAAGCCGTCGCCGAGACCTCGCAGGCGCTGGGCTCCTGGCTGGTCGGCCTCGGCTTCGTACTCTTCGTGACCTGGGGCCGGCGCGCCTACAAGGACGCCTCGGCGCGCCGCACGATCGGCATCCTCTGGGATGTCGGCACCTTCTGGCCGCGTGCCGCGCACCCCTTCGCACCGCCGTGCTACGCCGAGCGCGCCGTGCCGGACCTGACCTGGCGCATGG
This sequence comes from Streptomyces sp. IMTB 2501, assembly GCF_001953885.1. Lineage (GTDB taxonomy): Bacteria > Actinomycetota > Actinomycetes > Streptomycetales > Streptomycetaceae > Streptomyces. The sequence goes on from NZ_MQUS01000002.1 coordinate 72,398, forward strand.
CCACCTGGACCCAGTGCACCGGGGGCCGCCTCGTGCTCTCCGGCCACTCCCAGGGCAGCGTCCTCGCCGCGGCGGCCGCCTGGCAGCTGCCCCCGTCCGTCTGCGGCCGGATCGCGCTGCTCACCTACGGCTCCCCACTGGAGCGCCTGTACGGCCGCTGGTTCCCGGCCCACTTCGGACCGCCCGCGCTCGCCGGCCTGCACCGCGACGTCGCCTGCTGGGGCAACCTCTACCGGCTCACCGACCCCATCGGCGGCCCCGTCCGCGTCGCCGACGACACCACGCCCGAGGTCGACCACGCCCCTCTGAGGGACCCGCTCGCCTACGGCCGCACGCCCGCGCACCCCCTCCCCGCCCCCATCCTCGGCCACTCCGACTACCAGGCCGACCCAGCCTTCGCCCGGGAGCGGACCGGCCTGCTGAGCCGCCTGCGCCCGGCCCTCCCGGGACCACGCACCCAACCGGACGCACCGAGCGCGGGCGGGGGCAATGCCGGCTAGGCCGTGTGCTCGACGTACTCGATGACGGCCCCGCCCGCGTGCCGTACGGTCGCGTTGCGGCCGGTGGGGACCTCGTTCGGGCCGTCGAGGAGCTCTCCGCCATGGGCTGTCAGGAGCGCCCCCAGTCCGTCCAGGTCGTCCACGAGCACCGTGCTCTGCACGGCGCGGAACGGGGCGAGGGCCTGCTCGCTCCCCGCGACGAGCAGGAACCCGCCGATGCTCGCGACCTCCACACCGTCGTGGGAGAACCGCGTGCGGACGTCCTGGCCGGTCAGCTCGCGCAGGGCGGGCAGCGCCTCGTCCAGGTCGTCCACATAGAGCCGGGCGAGCGTCGCCAGTGCCTTCATACCGGATTCCCCCCAGGAAACTATTGCCGGCCGGATGCTCAGGACAGCTCCGGCAGGTCCTCCGCGAACAGCAGGGTCAGGTCGTCGGTGGTGGGGTCCGTCAGCTGGGCGACGCGGCTCGCGTGGCGCTCCACCATCGCCTCGAACGTCTGCCGGGCGGTACGGCCGTTGCCGAACGCCGGGCCCTTGGGGATGGCCGTGAAGTACTTCAGCAGCGCCTCGGACGCGCCCGGCGTCAGCCGGTACTCGTGTTCCTCGGTCTGCTGTTCCACGATCCGGAGCAGTTCGTCGGGGCCGTAGTCGCCGAAGGCGATGGTGCGGGAGAAGCGGGAGGCGACACCGGGGTTGACGGAGAGGAAGCGCTCCATCTCCGTCGTGTAGCCGGCGACGATCACCACCACCGCGTCCCGGTGGTCCTCCATCAGCTTCACCAGCGTGTCGATGGCTTCCTTGCCGAAGTCACGCCCGGCGTCCTCCGGAGACAGCGCGTACGCCTCGTCGATGAACAGCACACCGCCGCGCGCCTTTTCGAACGCCTCCTGGGTGCGGATCGCAGTGGAGCCGATGTGCTCGCCGACCAGGTCGACCCGGGACACCTCCACCAGGTGCCCCTTCTCCAGCACGCCGAGGGAGGCGAGGATCTCGCCGTAGAGCCGGGCGACCGTCGTCTTGCCGGTGCCGGGGGAACCGGTGAAGACCAGATGCCGCTTGACCGAGGCCGCCTTGAGACCCGCCTGCTGCCGGCGCCGGCCCACCTCGATCATGTCGGTCAGCGCCCGCACCTCCCGCTTGACGCTCTCCAGGCCCACCAGCGCGTCTAGTTCGCCGAGCACATCCTTCGACGTCCGCGCCGGCTGCTCCGGCTCGGCGGCGGCGATCAGCGGCTCCTGCTCCGTGTTGCGCTGCCCGGGGATCGAGCCGAGCAGACCGGGGGAGTGCGCCATCGTCTGTACGGTGGTCTCGCGGACCGTGGGCGGCCGCAGCCCGGCGCTCTCGTCGCTGGTGCAGTCCTCCACGACCGGGCCTGACCCGGACCCGGCGTCGGGGCCCGCCTCGGCGAACTCGTAACCGCCGCGCGCACAGCGCTCCGTACGGCACTTGCGCAGCGTCGCACGGCAGCCGTCGATCACATGGAAGCCGTACCCGGCGCTCCCGCTGACCCGGCAGTTCAGGAAGCTGCCGCGGCCCCCCGCGGAGACGTAGAAGCCGGCCTCGGCGGGGGAGTCGACCGTGCAGCGCTCGATGGTCGGGTCGGCGCCCTTGGTGACAATCACACCGGTCTGGGTGCCGTCCAGGGTGCAGTTGTTCAGCGTGCCGCCGCTGCCGTGGTCGCGGAACCACGCTCCGGTCGCCGCCTCCCGGATCCGGCAGTCGTCGAGCTGCGCCGTCGCCCCGTCGCTGACCGACACCGCCGTGTTGCGCACCTGCGACAGATCGCTGTCCACGACGTCCGCCCGTGAACCACGGTCCAGCACGAACAGCGCGTCCGGCACGTCGTGCACCCGGCAGGAGTCGAGGACGGCGGTGGCGCCGTCACTGACCCACACCGCCGGATAGTCGCCGGTGCTGTCGAAGATCTCGCACTGGTTGGCGTCCACCCGGGTCCCCGGATCCCACACCGACAGTCCGTTGCGCCCGAACTGACGGACCGTCGTCCGGGTCAGCGTGAGTACCGAACGGGAGCGCAGATCGACCGCGTTCTCGGGGATGTCGTGGATCCGGCAGTCGGCGAGGGTGAGTACCGCGTCCGTGTCCATGGTGACGCCGTCGGCGGTGGTGCGGTGCACATCGCAGTCGGTGAGATGCGCCGTCGCCCGCTGGGTGACCTGCACACCGGAGCCGCGGACCTCGTAGACCTCACAACCCACCGCCTCCAGCGCGGAGTTCTCGCCCGTCGCGGTCAGCCCGGTGCCCGAGGCGTGATGCACCCGGCAGCGCTCCAGGCGCGGATGGGCACCGCCCCGGACGGCCACGCCCGCCTGCCCGGCCGCGACGACCTCGCACTCCTCGAACACTCCGCCCCCGCCGTCGAGTACGGCGATACCGATGCCCGCAGGGTTGTCGACGGTGCAGCGGCGCACGGTCGGCCGGGCACCGCCGCGCACCTCGATACCCGCGGCGGACCGGGTGACGATCCGCACGTCCATCAGCTCGGGCGTGCCTTCCTCGACCAGCAGTGCGGGCGCCGCCGCATCCTGGCCCTCCACGTGCAGGTCCTGCACCACGGCCGAGGCCCGCACGGTGAGCGGCACGCCGTCCACCGGCGCGATCCGCACCGAGCCGGGTGAGCCCTCGGGGCCACGGAGCGTCACCGCCCTCTGGACCACGAGGTTTTCCCGGTAGGTGCCCGGGGCGATGGTGAGGACGTCGCCGTCGGCGGCGGCCTCCAGGGCAGCGGCGAGCGAAGCGTACTCACCTGTGCGGCGCCGCCACCGCGACGTACCGGTGTGCGTCACCTGGACCGTGCCCTGTGCCATGGCGTTGCTGTGCCCCCACCTCGTCGTACTGATGGCTCGCTCCCGTAGGGGGATCGCCTCCGGCGCCGGGATCGCGACCGCGCTCAGCCCTGGGCTGCCGCGCGCTCGCGCTCCCGAAAACCTGTGCGCCCCTGCGGTTCGCTCATCCGCGGGTTGTCGCCGAAAGCGCTTCGGCCGGTCCACCGTAGCGTGTGCGTGCAGGGTGGGTTGACCAGAGCTGGAAGGCGGTCAGCAGCCCGTGCCCGCCTTGCCCCAGTCCGGGCCTGCCCGGTCCCAGGCCTGGTCCCAACGTGCGTACCGGCTGCGGACCATACGCCACACGGTCAGCCGCCTGCCGCATTCGACCAGGCCCGTGACCAGCAGGGCCGCGCCGATCCCGGCCAGCACCGCGTGGGTCGTGGCGGTGGGGGAGTCCAGCGGTCTGGCCGCTATTCGGCCCTGCGGGTCCGTCCAGAGTCTGAAGTGGTCCCCCGGGCGCGGGGACTTGAGCTCCGCCAGGGCCGGGCTGCGCCGCTGCGTGCCGTCCGCAGCGGTCCAGTCCGCGAGGACACGGGTGTGGGTCTCGCGCACCGTCGTGGTGTCGGGGTCGGGTTCGAGCGGAGCTTCGCCGAGGTCGCGCACCACCGTGGCCGTGACGAGGTGGCGCGTGTGCCGCTGTTCGCGCACGGACCGCTGCAGCGACTCCTGGGCGGCGGCGCCGACCAGGCAGCCGGTCAAGGGCGCGGCGACGGCGATCAGCACCAGCGCCACGAGGGCCACCCACGCCTCGGCCAGGTCCGTCGCGCGGCGCAGCGGATTGTGCCGCCAGCGCCACAGACCGCTGAGAGCCCCCATCTCCCCACCCCCTTCCGCTCCGTCATAACTCCCGGACCGCGCGGGCATGCACGGCCCGGAGCAAGAGAGAGCGACATCACGTCCACCGCGGACGGTCACGAACGCGGTTTCCCATGCTTCTCTCAGCCCTCCCAACGACCGTGACCCGCCGACGGTTCCCCTGTCCGTCGAGGCTCGTGGAGGCTGTCCAGGCCCTCGGGGCCGCCGTCGTCGTCGCGGGCTAGCCCAGCACCCGGACCGGGTCCCCGACCCTGATCGTGCCGGGCGAGAGGGGCACGAGGTTCTGGCCGAAGACCAGACTCGTGCCGACCTTGCGGTGGCGGGCCAGGATGCGCAGGGGCTCCCGGCCGCGTACGGCGGTGTCCTGGTCGACGGTGGTGACGACACAGCGCCCGCTCGCCTTCGCGACGCGGAAGACCACCTCGCCGACGGAGATCCGCGACCAGTGGTCCTCGGCCCAGGCCTCGGTGCCGGCGACGACCACGTTGGGCCGGAAGCGGTTCATCGGCAGCGGGCCCTCATGGGCGTGCGAGCCCTCGGATATCAGCGAGTTCAGGGCGTCGAGGGACGCCGTCGTGGTGATCAGCAGGGGGTAGCCGTCGGCGAAACTGACGGTCTCGCCGGGCAGGGCGTACTCGGGGTCGACCGCGCGGCGGGTGGCCGGATCATCCATGTGCACCAGGCGGACGTCCGCCCGCAGATAGGCGCCGCACCAGTCGTGCGCGGCCTGCGTGGCGGGGACCGCCTCGACCTTCGTACCGAAGATGTTCACCGGCACGGTCCCGGCCGGCTCGGGCACGGACACCGCCAGCGGCGCCAGGCCGGGCGCGGACAGACGAACACCGCCGCCGGGCAGCAGCTCGGCGGCGGCCAGCGCGAGGCGCGGCTGCTCGCGCTGGGTGACGACCTTTCCCCCGTCGTCGATCAGTGTCCAGCGCCGGTCACCGGCCAGGCCCCAGGGTTCCACCACGGCCTCCCGGGGCGCGTGCCCCCGGAGCGCTTTGACCGGATGGACGTGAATCGACTGCACCTCGGCGTTTCCCATGCCGCCATGGTGCCAGCAGGCACCGACAGCGATGGGGCGCCGGTCAGTAGCCGCGGTACTGCTGGTTGTTGTACGGGTCCTGGTACGGAGCCGGCGTGGGCCGCGGCGCGGCCGGACGCATGGCCTCGTATCCCGTGCCCATCGGCCGCTGCTGCTGCGGTGCCTGCGGGCCGGGATAGCCGCGCGGGGCGCTCGCCTGCTGCGGGATGTACGCCGTGGGCGCCTGCTGCAGCGGCGCGGGCTGCGGCGCCTGGGGGTAGCCGTAGGCGGGGGCCTGGTGGGAGGGGGCCGCCGGGAGGGCGGGCAGTGCCGACGGCAGAGCGGGCAGGTTGTGGCCCGTGTCGTAGGCGGCGGGGACCCGGATCGGGGCGATCTGCGGGGTGCCACGCTCGGCCACCAGCGAGTCGTAGATCGGGGTGTCCGGGAAGGAGGCGGAGTAGTAGCCGCCACCATAAGTGGAGCGGGGGGAGGTCATGGCACATAAGTTAAGCCCACGATGTGCTCGTTGGGGAGACCGATAAGAGGGTTGTTTTCCGTGCCGGCAGTGACCGGGGATCCCCAATCCGAGCGAACTTGGCAAAATAGGACGCGCGTCGGCGTTTTAATCGTGTAAAGGGCGAGGTCCTGCGGGGTTACCGGCAGTTGACCGGTGATCTTCCCGCGCCGGTCGTGGGGGTTCGCTGTGCCCGCGAATAGGTTGTGCGGGTAGGGATGACCTCGACGGCCGAGGGTGCCCGGAAACCGACACTGATGGGGGCGGACATGTCAATGCAGAAAGGATCGAACACGCCGGTGCCGACCACGGCCCTGCGCGTCGAACTGGGCTGGCGCTCCGGACCAGGGGTGCCCGACGCGGACGCCTCCGCGCTGCTGCTGGCAACCGGCAAGGTCCGCTCCGACGGCGACTTCGTCTTCTACAACCAGCCCGCCCATGCTTCCGGCGCGGTGCGTCACGAAGGCAAGCGGACGGTGGGCGCAGGCGTGATCGACACCCTTTCCGTGGACCTCGCGCGCGTGGAGGGGGCCATCGAGCGGATCGTACTCGCCGCCTCCGCCGACGGCGGGACCTTCGGGCAGGTCCCCGGTCTCTACGTCGAGGTGACCGACGCCGTGAGCGGCCGGCCGGTCGCCCGCTTCGACAGCACCGGCGCGACCGTGGAGACGGCGTTCGTGCTCGGCGAGTTCTACCGTCGTCAGGGCGCCTGGAAGTTCCGCGCGGTCGGCCAGGGCTACAGCAGCGGACTCGAAGGTCTGGCAACGGACTTCGGTATCACCGTGGACGAGCCCCAGCGCCCGGCTCCGCCCGCCCCGGCTACCTACCCGGCGTCGCCCACTGTGGCGGCCCCGCCGCCACCCCCTGCTCCGCCGACTTCGGCGGCCTGTCCGGCTCCGTCCACCCCGGCTCCGTACCCGCCGCACGCGACCATGCCACCCCCGCCCGTCACCCCTCCCACGGCTCCGCCCGCCCCGGCAGTCCGCCTGTCCAAGGTCACCCTCACGAAGGCGGCACCGTCTGTCTCGCTCGCCAAGCAGGGCGGCACTTCCGGAGCGATGCGGGTGAACCTCAACTGGCAGACACGGAACCACCTTTCGGGCTGGGGCAGCCGCTGGGGAGGCGGGCGGGGAGACCTGGACCTCGACCTGTGCGCCCTGTACGAACTCGCCGATGGCCGCAAAGGGGTCGTCCAGGCCCTCGGCAACGCCTTCGGCTCGCTGAACCGGCCGCCGTACATCCACCTCGACGGCGACGACCGTACCGGTGCCGTGGCGAGCGGTGAGAACCTGACCATCAACCTCGACCACAGGCAGGACTTCCGGCGCATCCTGGTCTTCGTCACGATCTACGAGGGGGCCAGCTCCTTCGCCGACCTGCACGCCACCGTCACGCTGCAGCCGCAGCACGGGGCGCCGGTCGACTTCTCGCTCGACGAGTGCACCGTCCCCTCCACGGTGTGCGCGCTCGCCCTCATCACGAACACGGGCGGTGACCTCCTCGTGCAGCGCGAGGCGCGCTATCTGGTGCCGGAGCGCGGGGTGAGCCCGCAGCGGACCATAGACCGCGCCTATGGATGGGGCATGAACTGGACGCCCGGCCGCAAGTGAGCGGGCTCAGCCCTCGTCGGACACGGCGTCGGGGCGCGCGTACGTGCGGCCCTTCCATGCGGCTCCGCGCCCCCGGTAGTGCTGTACGGCCGAGTCCACCGTCATCAGCAGGTACAGCAGCGCGGTGAACGGCAGCAGTGGAGCGAGCCACAGCGGCTGGCGGTAGTAGCGCAGCATCGGCAGGTACGTCCCCGCCATCACCGCCCACGCCACCGCGCCGGCGACCGCCGTCGCCGTACCGCCGCCCGCCACTCCCACGAGTACCGCGACGGGCGGCACCAGATAGACGAGCGCGAGCCCGGCGACCGTACCGAGGAGCAGCAGTGGGTTGTGCCGCAACTGGGCGTAGGCGCTGCGCGACACCATCCGCCACAGGTCGTGCAGCCGCGGATACGGCCGCACGCTGTCCACCCGGTCCGCCAGCCCCAGCCAGATGTGCCCGCCGGCGCCCTTCACCGCGCGCGCGAGCGCCACGTCGTCGATGACGGCGTCCCGGATGCCGTCCGGGATGCGCGCCTTCTCCGCCATCCCCGCGCGCAGCAGCACACAGCCGCCCGCCGCCGCGGCCGTACGCGAGCCCTTCCGGCCGATCCACCGGAACGGATAGAGCTGCGCGAAGAAGTACACGAACGCCGGGACCACCAGGCGCTCCCAGACGCACTCCACCCGCAGCCGTGCCATCTGCGACACGACGTCGTAGCCTCCGGCATGGGCCGCCGCCACCAGCGTGCGCAGACTGTCCGGCGCGTGTGCGATGTCCGCGTCGGTCAGCAGCAGATATTCGGGGTCACGCGCGCGTGCCAGGCCGATACCGTGCCGCACTGCCCACAGTTTGCCCGTCCAGCCCGCCGGCGGCTCGCCCGGTGAGCCCACGGTCAGCGGCAGCCCGCCGTGCCTCCGGGACAGCTCGCGGGCCAGCTCCCCGGTGCCGTCGGTGCTTCCGTCGTCGACCAGGAAGACCTCGGCCCGGCCCGGATAGTCCTGCGCCAGCAACGACGGCAGGCTCGCGGGCAGCACGGCGGCCTCGTCCCGGGCCGGTACGACCACACAGACGGACGGCCAGGAGTCCGGTTCCCGTCGTGACGGAAGCCGGACGTCCGTACGCCAGAAGAAGCCCTGGCACAGCAGCAGCCAGCACCAGGCGGCCAGCGACACGACGGTGATCCACATCAGGGCGCTCACGCCCGCAGTCTGCCCCACCGGCCAAGCCCGCACGGCCCGATCGTCTATCGTGGCCGGGTGAAGATCGCGCTCATGGACTCCGGAATCGGCCTGCTCCCCGCCGCCGCGGCGGTACGGCGGCTGCGGCCCGACGCGGATCTCGTGCTCTCCTGGGACCCGGACGGGATGCCGTGGGGACCACGCACGCCGGACGACATCACCCGGCGGGCCCTCGACGTGGCCGAGGCCGCCGCCGCCCATGAGCCCGAGGTCCTCATCGTCGCCTGCAACACCGCGTCCGTGCACTCCCTGCCGGAGCTGCGGGCCCGGTTCGAACCGGATCTGCCGGTCATCGGTACGGTCCCGGCGATCAAGCCGGCCGCGGCGGGCGGCGGTCATGTCGCGATCTGGGCGACCCCCGCCACCACCGGAAGCGCCTACCAGCGAAACCTGATCGAGCAGTTCGCCGCCGGTGCGCACGTCACCGAGGTGCCCTGCCCGGGCCTCGCGGACGCGGTGCACCACGCGGACGACGCCGCGATCGACGCCGCGATCGCCTCGGCCGCCGCCCGCACCCCCGAGGACGTCACCGCCCTCGTCCTCGGCTGCACCAACTACGAGCTGGTCGGTGAGCGGATCCGGGCAGCCGTCGAGCGGCCCGGCCGTCCGTCGCTCATATTGCACGGCTCCGCCCACGCGGTGGCCGCGCAGGCGCTGCGCCGGATCGGTGCGGAGCCGGCCCCGGACGCCGCCGCCGACACCACGCTCACGGTGCTGCTCAGCGGCCGCGAGGCCACGCTCCCGGACACGGCGCTGTCCTATGAGGAAGGCCGCTTCCTCCAGGCGGTCAGCCCCGTCCGCTGACCCGCCCGGCGCCGCCGGAGCACACTCGGGCGCAGGGTGGACCACCCGGGGCAGTCACCCTCCGCCACGCCCTGCCCGCGCAGCGAAACCTGAGTAACCTCATAAATATGAGGGACCACCCCCACGCCGACGACAGCCCGCACCCCGAGGTCTGGACCGGACGCGCCACCAACCGGATCCAGTGGCTGCTGGCGCTGGTCGGCGCGGCCTGCATGGCGCTCGGTATCGAGCTGGCCGTGGACTCGGCATGGACCTCCGGCATCGCCGCGCTGGTGATGTCCGTCGTGGGCTGCATCGCCGCCGGTCTGCTGGTCCTCTTCGGCACGCTCGCGTTCGTGCACGTCGACCTCAAGCTCGACAAGGAGTCCCTCGAGGTGCGCTGCGGCCACATGGGGCTGCCGCGCCGCCGCATCCCGCTCTCCCATGTGGCGGGCGCCGACTTCACCGCCCTGGTCACACCGCGGCACTGGGGCGGCTGGGGCTACCGGTGGCGCCCCGAGAAGGGCACTGCCGTCGTCGTACGCCGGGGTGAGGGCATCGTGCTGCGCCTGTGGGACGGCCACACCTTCACGATCACCGTGGACAACGCGGAGTCGGCGGTACGGGTCATCAGGGACCGGCTGCGCACGATCACATCCGGCCCGGCCCGCTGAGGCCGCGCGCCGTGTGTCGGCGCGGGGCGCGAAACCGCTGAGGGGCGTGGCTCCACGCCGTCACTTCCGGGCAACGGTTCTCCGTCATCACGCTCCGGGCTGCGGCTCCACGCCGTCCCTCGCCCACGGCCGTGCCGTCGCCCACCCGGCCAGCAGACCCGCGCCCACCGTCACCGTGGTGAAGCTGAGCGCGTTGCTCACCGTGGCGAGTGCGGCCAGCGCCGTCAGGGCGGCGCCGGTGGTCAGCGCGACGGGGGTGGAGCGGGGGCTGCGCCACAGCGCGTACATCACCCAGCAGAACGCGGCGAGGCACAGGAACACCCCGACCAGGCCCTGCTCCGCCGCCAGCTGGAGCACGGCCGAGTGCGGCCTGCCGTCGGCGGACAGCGTCTGCGGCGCCGGGCTGCCCGGCTCGCCGAAGCGTCCCGGACCGACCCCGAGCCCCCGGTTCCGGCCCGCCAGTCGCAGGGCGTCCTGCCACAACGCCACCCTGGACGCGGTCAGCCGGCCTTCGAGCACCCGGGTGAGTCCGCCCGGCAGTACATCCGTTGCGAGCGCCCAGACCGTGCCCGCCACCAGCGCCGCCACCACGGCCAGCCCGAGCAGACACCCACCCCGGCGGGACACCCGGCCCACGGCGAGTGACCACAGCAGTACGGCCGCACTCGCCACGCAACCGGCCACCGATCCCAGCACGGCTCCGGTCAGCACCGCCCCCGCGGCCAGCATCCGCAGTACCAGCCGCACCTTCGGCACGGGCGTCGCCCAGGCGGCACAGCACGCGGCTCCCGTGGCCAGCGCCAGCAGCGCGGCCGTACCACCGGCGTGGCCGAGCGGGGCTGCGTACCGGGTACCGGCGGACAGCCCGGGCAGTGCCACGGCCAGCGCGAGTCCGGCCGCCGCTCCGGCACACGGCGCGGCCACCGGCAGCAGCGCCCCGGAGACCCGGCCGACGGCATGACCGGCGGCCACGGCGAGCACCGCGAGCAGCACGCCCTCGGGCCGTCCGTCGTGGACCGCCGCGGTGATCAGCGACCAGCCCGCGCAGGCGCCCAGCAGGATCAGGCCGGCCCCGTCAGAAACGTTTCTCCTGACATCGGTCACGTCCGTGTCCCCACCGGTCACAGACCTCGTCCCCGTCGACCCCACCCGCCGCCCCTCGTCCCCGTCCCCTGTTTCAGGCCACGGCTGGGCACGGCGCCGGATCCGGCCGCACTGCCGAGGCTGGGCACACCGTAGCGGCTGATGACCGGTTTGGTCACGAGATGCGGGGGAACGTCGCGGTGGACGTGGGCGGAACGGCGCTTGCGTGCTGCGGGTGCGGGGGCGGTACTGGTCCCTGCGCCAACGGGCATGGGCGGGGCGGCGACCAGGGACAACCGGCAGTGGGTGGAGCCGGTGCGGGCCCTCGTACCGCGCTGTCGGTGGCCCAGGAAGCCGCCGTACACTCACCCGGGTGACCGTCACCGCAACTTCCGTGGACCAGCCGGACCAGCTTCAGCCACCTTCCGCCTCCGGCGTGCGCGGCGGTCGGCTGCTGCGCCTGGTCCCGGCCGTCGCCTCCGCGCTCTGCGGAGTGCTGCTCTACGTCAGCTTTCCGCCGCGCACCCTGTGGTGGCTGGCGCTGCCCGCCTTCGCCGGTTTCGGCTGGGTGCTGCGCGGCCGTGGCTGGAAGGCGGCCCTCGGCCTCGGCTACCTCTTCGGGCTCGGCTTCCTGCTGCCGCTGCTGGTGTGGACCGGCGTGGAGGTCGGTCCGGGCCCCTGGCTGGCCCTTGTCGCCATCGAGGCGGTCTTCGTCGCCCTGGTCGGTGCCGGCGTCGCCGCCGTCTCGCGGCTGCCCGCCTGGCCGTTGTGGGCCGCCGCCGTCTGGATCGCGGGCGAGGCGGTACGCGCGCGTGCGCCCTTCCGGGGCTTCCCCTGGGGCAAGATCGCGTTCGGGCAGGCGGACGGCGTCTTCCTGCCGCTCGCCGCGGTGGGTGGTACGCCCGTGCTCGGGTTCGCGGTGGTGCTGTGCGGATTCGGCCTGTACGAGGCCGGCCGGCTGATCGCCGAGAAGCGCAGGTCGCGCGACGTGCGGCGCGGGGCGGCGGCCGCGGCGCTGCTGAGCGTGGCCGTGCCGGTTGCGGGCGCGGTCGCCGCCCGGCCACTCGTGAGCGACAAGGCCGAGGACGGCACCCGGACCGTCGCGGTCATCCAGGGCAACGTGCCCCGTTCCGGGCTGGAGTTCAGCGCCCAGCGGCGGGCCGTGCTGGACTACCACGCACGCGAAACACTGAAGCTCGCCGCTGACATCAAGGCCGGGAAGACCCCGAAGCCCGACTACGTGCTGTGGCCGGAGAACTCCTCCGACATCGACCCGTTCGCCAACCCCGATGCGGCCGCCGTCATCGACGGCGCCGCCAAGGCGGTCGGCGTGCCCATCTCGGTCGGCGCCGTCGTCGAGAAGGACGGCAAGCTGCTCAACGAGCAGGTCCTGTGGGACCCGGTCAAGGGACCGACGCAGACCTACGACAAGCGGCAGATCCAGCCGTTCGGCGAGTACCTCCCGCTGCGCGGGCTCGTCGGCGCGGTCAACAAGAACTGGACCGGCATGGTCCGGCAGGACTTCAGCCGGGGCAGCGCGCCCGGAGTGTTCGACATCGACGGCGCCAAGGTGGGCCTCGCCACCTGCTACGAGGCCGCCTTCGACTGGGCCGTGCGGGACACGGTCACCCACGGCGCGGAGATGATCTCCGTGCCCAGCAACAACGCGACCTTCGACCGCAGCGAGATGACCTACCAGCAGCTCGCCATGTCCCGGATCCGCGCCGTCGAGCACAGCCGCACCGTCACCGTGCCGGTGACCAGCGGCGTCAGCGCGGTCATCATGCCGGACGGGAGGATTACCCAGCGGACCGGCATGTTCGTGCCCGCCTACCTGGTCCAGAAGGTGCCTCTGCGCACGTCCAAGACCCCGGCGACCGAGCTGGGGATCCTGCCGGAGATCGCTCTGTTGCTGGTCGCCGCCGGCGGTCTCGGCTGGGCGATCGGCTCCGGGCTGCGCGCCCGGCGCGCCGGTGGCGCATAGCGGTACGACCGGCCTACGCCTTCTGAACTGGTTCGGACTCCGTCCGAACCCGAGGAGAGCGCGGGCCCGGCCGGTTAGGGTCGGGCCCATGGCTACTCCTGATTTCATCCGCACACTCCGGGCGTCCGCCGGACAGCAGCTGCTCTGGCTCCCCGGGGTCACCGCGATCGTCTTCGACGACGAGGGCAGAGTGCTCCTGGGCCGGCGGTCCGACACCGGAAAGTGGTCGGTGATCGGGGGTATCCCGGATCCTGGCGAGCAGCCCGCTGCCTGTGCCGTGCGGGAGGTATTCGAGGAGACGGCGGTGCGCTGCGTGGCCGAGCGGGTCGTCCTCGTCCAGGCGCTGGAGTCGTTCACCTACCCCAACGGTGACTGCTGCCAGTTCATGGACATCACCATCCGCTGCCGGGCCGTGGGCGGCGAGGCCCGGGTCAACGACGACGAGTCCGTGGAAGTGGGCTGGTTCGCGGTGGACTCGCTGCCCGATCTCCATGAGTTCGGGCGCTTCCGGATCAAGCAGGCCATGTCCGAGGCCCCCACATGGTTTGACGCTACGACTCTCGGCTGAAGTATGGGTGATCACCACATGTGGTGATGGGTGGGGTCCGCTTAGGGTCGGCACATGACCTCGTCCAGCCCCCCGCCCGGCCCGCGCCCTCAGCCCCTAGCCCTCGACCTCGCCGGCCGCACCGCCCTTGTCACCGGTGCCGCCGGCGGTATCGGCCGCGCCTGCGCGCTGCGCCTCGCGGCCGCCGGCGCGCGGGTGCGGGCCGTCGACCGGGACGCGGCCGGCCTGGCCGAGCTGGCGCAGCAGGCGGAACGGTCCGGCGACCTCCCGGGGACCGTCGAACCCCAGGTCGTGGACCTTGCCGACCTCGACGCAGCCGAGCGCACGGCCGTCGGCGCCGATGTGCTGGTCAACAACGCGGGTCTGCAACTGGTGCGCCCCATCGAGGAGTTCCCGCCCGAGATCTTCCACACCGTGCTGACCGTGATGCTGGAGGCGCCGTTCCGCCTCATCCGCGGTGCCCTGCCGCACATGTACGCGCAGGGCTGGGGCCGGATCGTCAATGTGTCCTCCGTCCATGGTCTGCGTGCCTCTGCATTCAAGTCCGCGTATGTGGCTGCCAAACACGGCCTTGAGGGTCTGTCGAAGACGGCCGCACTGGAAGGCGCCGCCCATGGGGTGACCTCGAACTGTGTGAACCCGGCCTATGTGCGCACGCCCCTGGTGGAGAAGCAGATCGCCGACCAGGCGCAGGCGCACCGCATCCCCGAGGAGCGCGTGCTGTCCGAGGTCCTGCTGCGGGACAGCGCGGTCCAGCGGCTCATCGAGCCCGAGGAGGTCGCCGAGGCGGTGGCTTACCTGTGCAGCCCGCAGGCGTCCTTCGTCACCGGCACGTCGCTGGTGCTCGACGGCGGCTGGACAGCGCACTGAAGCGGTGGGCGGACGGCCCTCCGAAGTACCCGGCGGCGCCCGGCCGGGGAGTTTTCCACAGGCTCGCCGGGCCCGGCGGCCGATGCGGAATCCTGTGACCATGTCTCGCGATCACCTTCAGCCGGAACCCGGCGCCGGCGCCGAGGTCCCGTACCTCGAACTGCTGGCCCGTGACGCCTCCGCGGAGGCGTACGAACAGCCGGCGCTGCTCGCCCGCGCCGAGGGCAGACCGGCCGACCGGATCGCCGCGCTGGAAGAGGCCAAGCTGCTCGCCCTGCGCGTCCGGTCCGAGCTGGAGGGGCGCCGGCGCCGCGAGGCGGAGCTGTCCGCGCTCTTCGAGACCGCCCATGACCTGGCGGGCCTGCGCGATCTGGACGCCGTGCTGCAGGCCATCGTGCAGCGCGCCCGCTCCCTGCTCGGCACGGACGTCGCCTACCTCACTCTGAACGACCCGGGGCGCGGCGACACCTATATGCGGGTCACGGAGGGCTCCGTCTCCGCCCGCTTCCAGCAGCTGCGTCTCGGCATGGGCGAGGGGCTCGGCGGACTGGTCGCCCAGACGACCCGGCCGTATGTCACGGACGACTACTTCAAGGACGCCCGCTTCCAGCACACCCTCACCATCGACGCCGGCGTCCGCGACGAGGGCCTGGTCGCCATCCTCGGCGTCCCTCTCATGCTCGGTCCGCAGGTCATCGGGGTCCTCTTCGCCGCCGACCGCAGGGCACGCGTCTTCGAGCGCGCTCAGATCGCCCTGCTCGGCTCCTTCGCCGCGCTCGCCGCGGCCGCGATCGACACCGCCAATCTGCTCACCGAGACCCGTGCGGCCCTGGCCGGCCTGGAGCGTGCCAACGAGATCATCCGGGACCGCAGCGCCGTCATCGAACGCGCCTCCGACGTCCACGACCGGCTCGCCGAACTCGTCCTGCGCGGCGGCGGGGTGCACGACGTGGCTGCCGCCGTCTCCGAAGTCCTCGACGGCACCGTCGAGTTCACCGAGGCCGATGCGGCACCGGCCGGGGCACTGGAGGCGTCCCGCGCCGAGGGACACGCCGTACGGCACGGCAGCGCCTGGATCGCCGCGGTCGCTGCCGGAGGTGAACTCCTCGGTGCGCTGGTCCTGCGCGGGCACCCCGGTCTCGACCCCGTCGACCTGCGCACTCTGGAGCGCGCGGCGATGGTCACCTCGCTGCTCCTGCTGGCCCGCCGCTCGGCGGCCGAGGCCGAACAGCGCGTGCGGGGCGAGCTGCTGGACGACCTGCTGGACGCGCGCGACCGGGATCCGCGCCTGCTGCGCGAGCGTGCCGCTCGGCTGAGCGCCGACCTGGACGCCACCCATGTCGTCCTCGCCGCACGCCTCGACGGCCCGGCGGCCGACGCCGACGAGGAGGCCGCGGCGCGCCGTCGCCTCTGGTCGGCCGCCTCGCACCTCGCGGCGACCCGGCATGGCCTGGCCGCCGCCCGCGACGGCGGAACCGTCCTGCTACTGCCGCTCGCCGCTGATGACAGCGCCACCTACCTGGCCCACCGCACCGCCCGCCAGCTGGGCACGGCCGTCCACCAACCCGTCACGGTCGGCGCCTCGGCCCCGGTCACCGACCTCACCACGCACCCCGAGACCGTCGCCGCCGCCTACGCCGAGGGCCGACGCTGTCTGGACGCGCTGCACCTGCTGGGCCGGGCCGGGGACGGCGCGGCGGCCGAGGACTTCGGCTTCCTCGGCCTGCTCCTCGCGGGCGAACGGGACGTCGCCGGCTTCGTCGACCGCACCATCGGCCCGGTCGTGGCCTACGACGAGCGACGCGGTACGGAACTGCTGCGCACCCTGGACGCCTACTTCGCCTGCGGGATGAGCCCGGCCCGCACCAAGGACGCGCTCCATGTCCACGTGAACACGGTCGCCCAGCGGCTGGAGCGGGTGGGCCGTCTGCTGGGCGAGGACTGGCAGACTCCGGCCCGCACCTTGGAGATCCAACTGGCCCTACGACTGCACCGGTTGGCGTCCCCGGACAGACGCTGACCCCCGTACGGACGTGCCGTACGGGGGCTGGGGAAAGGGAGCGTGCGGGACAGCCGGGCCAGGGGCACGTGCGAGGTGAGTGCCGCCGGTCAGACCGTCCGCGCCTCGGCGGCGCGGCTCGCACCGGCGGACTCGCCTCCCTCACCTTCGACATGGGTGAGGTCGCGGTGCCGTGTCTCCCGTGCCAGGCCCACGGCGACCAGGGTCAGCACCGAGGCGGCGATCACGTACAGGGCGATCGGGGTGGAGCTGCCGTAGTCGTCGAGCAGGGCGGTGGCGATGAGCGGGGCCGGTGCACCGGCTGCCACCGAGGCGAACTGAGCGCCGATGGACGCGCCCGAGTACCGCATCCGGGTGGCGAACATCTCGGCGAAGAAGGCGGCCTGGGGCGCGTACATGGCGCCGTGCAGCACGAGCCCGACGGTGACGGCCAGGATCAGATATCCGAAGGAGCCGGTGTCCGCGAGTGAGAAGAACGGGAACATCCACAGGCCGATACCAGCCGCGCCGAACAGGTAGACGGGCCGCCGCCCGACCCGGTCGGACAGCGCGCCCCAGGCCGGGATGACGGCGAAGTGGACGGCGGAGCCGATGAGTACGGCGTTCAGCGCGGTCTGTTTGGAGACGCCGGCCGAGGTGGTGGCGTAGACGAGGACGAAGGCGGTGATGACGTAGTAGCTGATGTTCTCCGCCATGCGGGCGCCCATCGCCACCAGTATGTCCCGCCAGTGGTGGCGCAGCACGGAGACGAGCGGCAGCTTCTCCGGCTTCTCCGCCCGCCGGTTCTCGGCCCGCGCCAACGCCTCCTTGAACACGGGCGATTCGTCGACGGACAGCCGGATCCACAGACCGATGAGCACGAGCACCCCGGAGAGCAGGAACGGGATCCGCCAGCCCCATGTCCCGAACGCGTCGTCGGAGAGCACGGTGGTCAGCAGCGAGAGCACACCGGTCGCGAGCAACTGGCCGGCCGGCGCGCCGGTCTGCGGCCACGAGGCCCAGAACCCGCGCCGCCGCGCGTCCCCGTGCTCCGACACCAGCAGGACGGCACCGCCCCACTCCCCGCCCAGCGCGAACCCCTGGACGAGCCGCAGAGTGGTCAGCAACACGGGAGCCGCGGCCCCGACCGTGGCGTGCGTGGGCAGCAGCCCGATGGCGAACGTCGCCCCGCCCATCATCACCAGGCTCAGCACCAGCAGCTTCTTGCGCCCCAGCCGGTCGCCGTAGTGCCCGAACACGAGCGCCCCCAAGGGGCGGGCCGCGAACCCGACGGCATACGTCAAGAACGACAGCAGCGTCCCGACGAGCGGGTCGGAGTCCGGGAAGAACAGCTTGTTGAACACCAGCGCGGCGGCGGAGCCGTAGAGGAAGAAGTCGTACCACTCGATGGTGGTGCCGATGAGGCTGGCGGCGACGATGCGGGGGAGGCGCGTAGGGGCTGGTGGAGCGCTCGCGGGGGAGGACATCGGTACCACTTCCTGGCGTTCGACGGGGACGTTTGCGTGTCGCCACACCGTAGGAACGGGCAGGTCAGAGGCGTATGTGGTGGGACACCATAGTTCTAGGCGTGGGAGTGCGCGCGCACACCATGGAGGCGCTGCTGGGGCCTCGGCGACGGCCTCAATGAGGCTGCGAAGGGCGCCGTCCGAGTTGCGCTGTTCGGCATGATTTGGAGGCGCCGTGCTGACTCCCGTGCTGGTTTGGTGCTGACTAAAAGCCCACGTCATCACCCGTTCTCACCCCTCCCGTGCTGACTTGGTGCTGACTACGCAGCGTAGAAGTCCGACGTCGGCCGCAGATCGGGCGTCGCAGTGTCGGGTTGGCTGCGGGGCGAGCAGTTCTCGGGCCGCGGTTCATGGGTAGCCCCGGAGCTAGAAGCGGATGCCTTGCCTCGGCGAGTGTCGTGATGTGGTCGGCGTGTCAGCGGCTGTCGTGTGGCGAGCGGTCATGCTTCACCAGCCGAGTGGAGCACCGAGCAGGTTCTTGGTCTGCTGGTGGTACAGGGTTGATAGGCTGCTGACCAGCGGAAATGATCTCGAAGGAGGCGGGAAGCGGCATTTTGGCCCGCGAATGGTCCGGATCTTGATCCGTGACCGTACCGGAAGGGGTGCCCGGTGGCCCTGTTCAGGGAGTGCCACGCCCACGCACCGCATCGGCGGCCACGCGGGAGAGCAGTAAACTCCCCACTTGCCCGTCTCGACCGCGACCCCAGCACAGCGGGCGGACGGATCCGAGCGTTGTTGAACTCGCTCCTGACCGATGCGCTGGATGACGAGCCCCGATGGCAACGACTGACCCGGCAACTGCTTGAGGTGCTGCCCGAACTCACTCAAGCACCGTGGGACGACGCCGCCGCACTGCAGGAGCCGATGGCCTACCTGCCCGTCGAGAACCCGGCGGCACGTCGCCTCATCAGCGAGTCCGGCAACGTGACCTCCGTGGTCGGCACCATTCAAAGCGCCAAGGGCGAAACACACGCCGCCACCTTGGTCCTTGAGTGCCTGGACAGAACGGGAAAGAGGCACGACGTCACCGACGTGCTGGCACTGCTGGCCGGTGCCGGAGACATCGCTCGTGCTTCCCCCACCGTTCGCCGCGCGGCGCAACTCATCTTCGTCGGAGCCACTCGCCCCACTCACCTTCTTGCCCTGGCCGCCTTGCGGGAGCGGGCCGAGCCCTACACCGAGGCCTTGGCCGGGAAGGGGTGGAACGTTCACCACGTCACGGACCCCTGGCTGCCGGCCTGAACGCCGAAAGCGTGTCGCGGCGGTTCCGGTTCAGGAGTCGCATAACCGGTAGGCTTCGGCCGGCCCTGGCGCGCGCTGAGTACACCCCGGTCCAACAGCCTGCAGGTGATGAACGCCCGGAGGGACGCCACCTCGGCGGTGGTGTCCCTTTCCGACGGCATGACCGAGGTTGCTCGTGCATGGGGTTCGACGGTCAACTGGTCTTGTGGCTCCACTGCGGCCCGACCAGGGTCCACTCCCGGTCCCACTCCTTGATGCGGCGACGGTCGAGGTACATTCGGCCGACGCTCCCGATCCCGAATACTGCGCCGCTCAGGGCGAGGGCGGCGGAGGCTCCGAAGAGTCCCGCCTCGACGGCCGCCTTGCCGGGCGTGGGCGGCTGCGTACTCAGCTTCCCTTGGGTGTCGATCCAGATCCTGACCGTGGAGCCGGCCTTCTTCCCGGTGGTCACCAGCGTCCTGTCGCTGTGCGTGGAGCCGTCGGAGTTCGTCCAGCGGACCCTTGCCGATGCCAGCTCTCTGCCCATCTCCGAGGTCGCGGTGCGCGGGACGTCATCGAGGAGAACGGCGCGGACGGGGGTCCGCTCGGCCCGCTGCTGGGCGAAGACCTGGTCGGCTGCATGGGCCGTCACCACACCGACCGCCGTGCCACCCACCGCAACGAGCACCCATGTGGCCAGCATGAGCCATGCCTCAAGGACGTCGTCGCGACGCCGGATCGGGTTACTGCGCCACCGCCACAGCGGTACCCTCGTTGGCTTGCGCTTCCTGTTCGCGGGGTTGTCCTCGCGCATCTCTCCGCACCTCCTCGTCGTCACACACATGAAGGTGACAGCGGCGGCATTGCGGTGGCATGGGCCGGTCAGGTGGAAGCGGAGGGCCGATCGGGCCGAGCCCAGGCCGGCGGTGGGCCGTTCGGCCCAGCACACGTACGGCTCGTCGACTCGCCGTGGTGCTGTGCCCGTGCGCAGTGGTCGCTGTGCCCTGAACGGGCCTGGCAAGGGGACCATCGGCCCCTCCCCGTACGGCTGTGGCGCTCTCACGCTCGTAGGGCACCCGTATCTGTCCGACTTCGTACGGAAGGAGGCCGCCATGCGAACCGCGCCCGTCGACGCCGCGTCCCTGGAAGCCTGTATCTCGGCCGCCGGGGCCGCGCCCTCGATCTACAACACCCAGCCGTGGTGCTTCCGGCTCGACCCGGACAACGTCGCGCTGGAGGTACGCGCCGTACCCGAGCGTGGCTTGCGCCACGCTGATCCTGTCGGGCGGGCTCTGCATCTGTCGGTGGGTGCCGCCGTCTTCAACCTCCGCGTCGCAATGGCCCACTTCGGCTGGGGAGCCGTGGTACGCCTGCTGCCGGATCCTGAAGACCCGAGCGTGCTGGCCACGCTTCGGCTGTCCGGGACGGGCCAGCGGCACACTGCGGGGCACCGCCCCGACCTCTACCCGATGATCTGGCGCAGGCACAGCAGCAGGTTCCCCTTCTCCGGCAGGCCGCTTCCGCTGAACGTTCGAGCGGAACTTGCCGAAGCCGCTCAAACGGAAGGTGCCTCACTGACCTTTTCCCCGTCTGACGAGACGGCACGGCTGCTGCGCGTCGCCACGGAGGCCGAACACCGCAACCGCGCCGACCCCGACCGGGCCGTGGAGAGCCGCCGATGGGTGCACCGAGACCCGGACCACTCCAGCGAAGTCGGCATACCGCAGACGGCGCTGGGGCCGCAGGACGCACACGAGCAGCTGCCCCTACGTGACTTCACCGCACAACGGCACCCTGAGCGGCTCTCCGCCCAGTCCTTCGAGTCCCGTCCTGTGGTAGCCCTGCTGACCACCGAGGACGACCGGCGCAGCGACTGGCTGCGCGCCGGACAGGCCCTGGAGAACCTCCTGTTGGTGGCCACGGCGCACGGTGTGCGTGCCTCCCTGCTGCACCAGCCGATGGAGTGGCCCGACCTGCGCCGCGACCTGAGCCCCGTACCGGACCGCACCGGGCATGCGCAGATGCTGATTCGCCTCGGGTACGGCCCGGAGGGCTCGGCCACTCCGCGGCGTGCGCCGGATCAGGTGTGCTGACGCTCAACGACCAGGCCGCCTGAGTAGCCGTGATCCTGGAGCCGCGGCCACTCCGAAGGCCCCGTGTGGTTGCGGGTTGCCCTCAGAAGTGTCAGCGCGCTGTGGCGGTGAGGACCCCGCCGGGCACAGCAGCCAAGGCTTGGGGCAGGTGGTCGTACATATCGAACACGCCATCCAGCCCCGCACCACGAAGAATTCGAAGGAACTGATTGCTGTCAGTGACAAGACGCAGCCGACCGTGCCGATCCATAACCCTGTTCCGCGCCCGGCACAGCACCCCCAGCCCGGCACAGTCGATGAAGGACACGGCACGGAGGTCCACGACGAGGTCGGGGAGAACGACGGCCGTCAGATCGTCCAGGCGTGCTCCAAGGGGCGGTGCCGTGAGGATGTCGATCTCACCGCGCAGCTCCAGGACGGTCGTCCCGCCGACGGCACGCTCGATGTGGCGGGGTGCGAACGAGATGAGGGGTTCGGCCATGGTCAGAGGAAATCCGGGCCGATGGGCGTGCCGGAAGGGCCGTCCGGCCCCCCTTCGCCGCCACGTTTCCTCGGGCCGCTCTCCGGTCGGGGCGGGACCCGTGGCCCTCACCCGCGGCCACCGGCGGGCTCAGCATGGAGTGTGATCCCCCACCGGGCGAAGGACGGGCTGACTCATGTACCCGAACGATGGTTTCCGTGAACTCGGTCGTCACGAGTGCCTGCGCCTGCTGGCGACGGCTCCCATCGGCCGCATCGTCCACACGCGCCAGGCACTGCCCGCAGTGGTGCCGGTCAACTTCGGCCTGGACAACGATGGAGCGGTGTTGCTGCGCACCTCGGCGGGCTCCGAGCTGGCCCGCGCGGTCGACGGCGCGGTCGTCGCCTTTGAGGCGGACGCGGTGGACGCGGAAGTGCACTCCGGCTGGAGCGTCGTCGTCACCGGCCGGGCCGAGATCGTGACGGATCCGGCCGGGGTGGCACGCCTGGAGCGGATCGGCCCGCACTCCTGGGCTCCCTCGCCCGAGGAGGTCTTCGTGTGCATCGAGCCTGAACTGGTCACCGGGCGTGAACTCGTCGGGGGCCGCACGATGTACGGCCTGCACCTCTCCGCCTGACCGCTGGGCATCCGCGCGTGACCTGGCCCGAAGGGCCCAACGGTGCGGGGCCGGACGGCGCGGCGACGGGTTCCCGCCGGCCCTGCCCCGGGCAGGGGCACACGGGGAGCATCGTCAGCGGAGCCGCTCACGGAATACGTCCGTGTGCGGTGTCGCGAACGATGCGGAGGCAGTGATGACCGTGGCAACCCGTCCAGACGTGGACGCTCCCGCCGAGGCCTGGCGCGGATTCGCCGGCCGGCGCTGGCGCGAACGGATCGACGTACGCGACTTCATCCAAGCAAACTACACGCCCTACGAAGGCGGTCCGGAGTTCCTGACCGGTCCGACCGAGCGCACGCTCGCCGTCTGGCACAAGGTCAGCGCCCTGTTCCCCGAGGAACGCCGCAAGGGCATCCTCGACGTGGACACCGCCACCCCTTCCACGATCACCTCGCACGCCCCCGGCTACATCGACCGGGACCGTGAGCTGATCGTCGGACTCCAGACCGACGCCCCGCTGAAACGTGCGATCATGCCCAACGGCGGACTCCGGATGGTCGAGAACGGCCTGCGAGCGTACGGCTACGAGCCCGACCCCTTCGTCACCAAGGTCTTCGGTACCTACCGCAAGACCCACAACGACGGCGTCTTCGACGCCTACACTCCCGAGATGCGGGCCGCCCGCAAGGTGGGCATCATCACCGGGCTCCCGGACGCCTACGGCCGGGGCCGGATCATCGGCGACTACCGGCGCGTCGCGCTGTACGGCACCGACCGGCTGATCGAGGCCAAGCGGGCCGAGCGGGCCCTGCTGGACAGCCGGCCCTCCGCTCCGCACGTCATCCGTGATCGCGAGGAGCTGGCCGAGCAGATCCGGGCGTTGGGTGAGCTTGCGCGGATGGCAGCCTCCTACGGCTGTGACGTCACCCGCCCCGCGTCCACGGCCCACGAGGCCGTGCAGTGGCTCTACCTCGGCTTCCTGGCCGCAGTCAAGGAGCAGAACGGCGCCGCGATGTCGCTGGGCCGCACCTCGACCTTCCTGGACGTCTACGTTCAGCGCGACCTCGACGAGGGCCGTATCGACGAGGTCCGGGCCCAGGAGCTGATCGACGACTTCGTCATCAAGCTGCGGATCGTGCGCTTCCTGCGCACACCCGAGTACGACCAACTGTTCTCGGGCGACCCGACCTGGGTGACGGAGTCCATCGGCGGCATCGGCTCCGACGGCCGTACACTCGTCACCCGCAGCTCGTTCCGCTTCCTGCAGACGCTCTACAACCTCGGGCCCGCGCCGGAGCCGAACCTCACGGTGCTGTGGTCGCCGCAGCTGCCTGAGGGCTTCAAGCGGTTCTGCGCCCAGGTCTCGATCGACACCAGCTCCATCCAGTACGAGTCCGACGACCTGATGCGCCCGCGCACCGGCGACGACACGGCCATCGCCTGCTGCGTGTCGGCGATGGCGGTGGGCAGGCAGATGCAGTTCTTCGGCGCCCGCGTCAACCTCGCCAAGGCCCTGCTGTACGCGATCAATGGCGGCCGGGACGAGATGACCGGCGAGCAGATCGCACCCGAGATGCCCGCCCTGACAGGGGAGTACCTGGACTACGAGGAGCTGTCGGCAGCGTACGACCGGATGCTGGACTGGCTGGCGAAGACGTACGTCGACACGCTCAACGTCATCCACTACATGCACGACAAGTACGCCTACGAGCGCATCGAGATGGCCCTGCACAACCACCCCGTCTACCGCTACATGGCATGCGGCATCGCCGGGCTCTCCGTGGCCGCCGACAGCCTGTCCGCCGTCAAGTACGCCCGCGTGAAGGTGATCCGGGACGACACCGGGCTGGCCGTGGACTACCAGGTCGAGGGCGAGTACCCGGCGTACGGCAACAACGACGACCGCGCCGACGGCCTCGCGGTGGACCTGGTGGAGTCCTTCATGGCCAAGGTGCGCATGCACCCCACCTACCGGGACGCCGAGCACACCCAGTCGGTGCTGACGATCACCTCGAACGTGGTCTACGGCAAGCACACCGGCAACACCCCCGACGGCCGCCGCGCCGGGCAACCCTTCGCGCCCGGCGCCAACCCCATGAACGGCCGGGACCGGCACGGGGTTGTGGCCTCGGCCCTGTCGGTGGCGAAGCTGCCGTACGAGGAGGCCCGCGACGGAATCTCCCTGACCACGACCATCACGCCCGAGGGACTGGGCCACAATCCCACTGAGCGGGCCGGCAACCTGGTCGGCATCCTCGACGGGTACATGACCTTCGGCGGCTTCCACATGAACGTCAACGTGCTGAACCGGGCGACGCTCGAGGACGCCATGGAACACCCCGAGAAGTACCCCGAGTTGACGATCCGGGTCTCCGGATACGCGGTCAACTTCGTCCGGCTCACGCGTGAGCAGCAGCTCGACGTGATCAGCCGCACCTTCCACGGGGCGCTGTGAACGCCACGGCGGCACCCGTGGTGACCGGCCGGGTGCACTCCTGGGACCTGTCCACCGGCGTGGACGGTCCCGGGACCCGGTTCGTCCTGTTCGTCAGCGGCTGCCCGTTGCGCTGCCTGTACTGCGCCAATCCGGACACCTGGCACATGCGCGACGGCTGGGAGACCTCGGTCGACAAGGTCATGGGGGAGATCGAGAAGTACCGTGGCTTCCTGACAACGGCCGGGGGAGGGGTGACCATCACCGGCGGGGAGCCGCTGCTCCAGTCGGCGTTCACCGGCTCCCTGCTGCACCGCTGCAAGGAGGCCGGCCTGCACACGGCGCTGGACACCTCCGGCTTCCTGGGCGCGCGTGCCTCGGACGAACTCCTCGCCGACACAGACCTGGTGCTACTGGACATCAAGTCGTTCGACGCCACCACCTACCGCAAGCTCACCGGCGGCGGTCTGGCTCCCACGCTCAGCTTCGCCACGCGCCTGGACCGGCTGGGCGTCCCTGTGTACATCCGTTACGTCCTCGTCCCCGGCTGGACCGACGACCCGTCCGCCGTGGACGCTCTCGGCGCCTTCCTGTCCGGGCTGAGCAACGTCGACCGGGTGGACGTCCTGCGCTTCCACAAACTCGGCGCCCACAAGTACGACGCCCTGGGTATCGACTTCCCGCTGCGCGACACGCCCGTGCCCGATCCGGAGCTGACGGAACGCGTGCGCGAGCAGTTCCGGGAACACGGGCTGCGGGCGTTGTGAGCAGGCCGATCTCCGCCGTACGTGCACCGGCGTGTGGGCCACTCGGCCTCCGTACAGGGACCTGAGGCCTCTCCTGTCCCAAGTAACCGAGCGTGAAACTGAGTTCGTGACTTTGAAGGAGGCCGAGATGCCCCGCACCATCACCGCAGGCCTGGACGGATCCCCGGAGAGCCTGTGCGCCGCCGAATGGGCAGCCAGGGAAGCCCTGCTCCGCGACGCCCCGCTGCGCCTGGTCCACGCCCTCGGGCGGCAGCTGTACACGTACGCGCCGCCGGGCGGGATACCTCAGCCGTCACCGATCCCGGACGAGTGGAGTCGCTGGGCGGACCGCATGCTTCGCGAGGCGGAAGCGACGATCGCGCGGCGCCACCCGGGCCTGCGGATCACCACCGACCGTGTCACCGAAGAACCCGTGTCCGCCCTGCTCGGCGCGGCCGGGGAAGCCGACCTGTTGGTGCTGGGCTCTCAGGGCTTGGGCGGCGCGGCCGGTTTTCTGGTCGGGTCCGTTGCCCAGGCGGTCGTGGCCGGCAGTCGAAGGCCTGTCGTCCTCGTGCGGGGCGGCCTGCGCCCCGAGGACGAACACCAGCCCGGCGCCTTCGGCTCCGGGGTCACGCCGTTCCGCGACGTCGTCCTTGGCCTCAACTCCGCGGCCCCGAACGACAGCGTGATCGGATTCACCTTCGAGACTGCCTCACAGCGCGCGGCGGGGCTGCGCGTCGTCCATGGCCGCAGCCCGGAACTGCCCTACTACGACAACGGCGGCGACCTCAACGCCGAACTGCACGACGAACTCACCGGGGAGATGCACCGTGCCCTGTCCGAGGCGCTGGAGCCCTGGCGGGAGAAGTTTCCCGGCGTCGATGTGACAGAGCAGGCCGTGATCGGCAAGGCGGGCTCGCACCTCGTGGAGGCCTCGCGCGACGCGTCCCTCGTCGTGATCGGCCGCCGCCTGCGCCGGACGCCGATCGGCACGGGGATCGGCCCGGTCGCCCACGCGGTGCTGCACCATGCCACCGCACCGGTCGCGGTGGTCCCCCACGATTGACAGGTTGCCGGGCGAGCCACAGCCCGCTTCCGACTGAAGGCGGCGTGAGAACTGGAGGGTTCTCACGCCGCCTTCAGCCGGAAGCGACACCGCGATCAGGCGGGATCGCGCTCCTCGCCCGCAGTGACCGGACCCCGGTGATCAGGTCGGGTCGGATGCGGACGGCATAGCCCATGGTCTGGTTCACCCAGGGGGTGAGCAGTTCCTGGTAGCGGGCCAGCTCATGCGAGTCGGTCACCAGTCGGGCGTAGCCGGTGACCACGACGCTCCAGCCGAGGTGGGTGTCGGGGTCTATGGAGTCGGCCTCGTATGCCACCACGACGCCTTGGCCGTCGGCCTGCCCGGCGCGTGCGGTAAGTGCCGCGCCCTCGTGGGTGCGGATGACGATGTCGCCATGGTCATGGGGTGGCTTCCGTGCGGTTTCGTTGCTCACTGCGGTGTGTCTTCGGCCGGCGTGACCAGGCGGATGCGTGATCTGTCACCGTGGCGACGGGCGGTGCGCCGGTAGGGCATGTGCGACGTCCCTTCGAGGCCTGCGCGGCTGCCTGTCCGCGGCGTACCAGGTCGGGGCGCCGCGGACAGGCTCGATCAGGTCATTGGAACGGCACCGGAGCTCTTCAGGCCAGGGTCGTTCGGCCTTTGTCCGTGCACGGCCGCCCCGGTTCCTCCCCGTAATACGCCGTGCGCATGATCTCCCGCATGTCGTTGAGCATCGGCATGCGTGGATTGGCGGGCGCGCACTGGTCTTCGTACGCGTTCAGGGCCTGTCGGGGCAGGGCGTCGAGGAAGGCGCGCTCGTCGACGCCGAGGGCCTGGAACGACGGCTCGATGCCTACCGCGTCGCGCAGCCGCTCCACTGCGCACGCCAGTGACTCCACGCCTTCCGACGGGCTGGCGGCCGGCAGGCCGAGGGTGCGGGCGATGTCCTGGAAGCGTTCCGGGGCCCGGTAGTTCTCGTACTTCGGCCACCCCGTCAACTTCGTCGGCAGACTGCCGTTGTAGCGGATGACATGCGGAAGCAGTACTGCGTTGGTGCGGCCGTGCGCGATGTGGAAGGTGGCACCTAGGGTGTGGGACATGGCGTGGACGATGCCGAGGAAGGCGTTGCCGAAGGCCATGCCGGCGATGGTGGCCGCGTTGTGCATCTTTTCCCGCGCGTCGGGGCGGGCGGCGCGGTCGTTCACCGCGGCCTCGATGTTGTCGAAGGTCAGTCGGATCGCGTGCAGGGCCAGGCCGTCGGTGAAGTCGTTGGCGTAGACGGACACGTACGCCTCGATGGCGTGGGTGAGGGCGTCGAAGCCGCTGTCGGCCGCCAGCGCCGGAGGCAGGTCCGCGGTGAGCAGTGGGTCGACGATGGCGACGCTCGGGGTGAGTGCGTAGTCGGCGAGCGGGTACTTCTTGCCGCTCGCGGGGTCGGAGATCACCGCGAAGGGGGTGACCTCCGCGCCGGTGCCGGACGTGGTGGGTACGCACACGAGGCGGGCCCGGGTGCCGAGGACCGGGAAGCGGAAGGCGCGCTTGCGGATGTCGGAGAACTTCTGCCGCATGTCGGCGAAGTCGACGTCCGGGTGCTCGTACAGCAGCCACATCACCTTCGCGGCGTCCATCGGCGACCCCCCGCCGAGCGCGATGATCGTGTCCGGGCGGAAGTCCCGCATGAGCTGCGCGCCCCGCTGGACGGAGTCGATGCTCGGCTCGGGTTCGACGTTGTCGATGATCTGCAGAGTGACCGGCTCCTTGCGCCGCTGCAGGACGCGGCTGACGCGGTCGACGAAGCCGAGGCGGGTCATGGTGGCGTCGGTGACGACCGTGACGCGGTGGACGCCCGGCATGGAGGACAGGTAGCGCAGGGACTGCGGTTCGAAGTAGATCTTCGGCGGCACCTTGAACCACTGCAGGTTGTTGCGGCGCGCGCTGACGCGCTTGATGTTCAGCAGCTGGACTGCGGAGACGTTGTTGGACACCGAGGTGTGACCCCACGAGCCGCAGCCCAGGGTGAGCGACGGCAGCAGGCTGTTGTAGATGCCGCCGATGGCCCCCTGGGACGACGGGGCGTTGACGATGATCCGTACGGTCTTCATGCGCCGGCCGTACGCCTCCGCCAGCGCCGGATCCTCGGTGTGGATGACCGCGGTGTGACCCTGGCCGTGGAAGGCGACCATGTCGGCGGCCAGGTCGAAGCCCTGCTGCTCGGAGCCGGCGCGCAGCACGGCGAGCACCGGGCAGAGCTTCTCGCGGGTCAACGGCTCGTCCGGGCCCACCCGTTCAGTCTCGACCAGGATCAGTGAGGTGTCGACCGGGACAGTGAAGCCGGCCTGCTCGGCGATCCACGCCGGGCTCTGACCGACGGCGCCGGCGTTGACCTTGGGCTCACAGCCAGCGTTGGTGTGGCCGGTCGGGAACAGGAAGGCTTCCAGCTTCGCCTTCTCCTCGGCGGTCGCCAGGTGGGCGTGCAGGGTGTGGAATTCGGCCAGGGCCGCGTCGTAGATCTCGTCGTCCAGGATGACGGCCTGCTCGGAGGCGCAGATCATGCCGTTGTCGAAGGACTTGGACAGCACCAGGTCGTTGACGGCCCGGCGCAGCTTCGCGCTCTTGTGCACGTATGCCGGGACGTTTCCCGCACCGACGCCCAGCGCGGGCTTGCCCGCCGAGTAGGCGGCCCGGACCATGGCGTTGCCGCCGGTGGCGAGGATCAGCGAGACGCCGGGGTGGCGCATTAGTATGCCGGTCGCCTCGACCGACGGGGTCTCGATCCACTGCACGCAGTTCTCCGGCGCGCCGGCGGCGACGGCAGCGTCCCGTACGATCCGGGCCGCCTCCGCGCTGCACCGCTGGGCCGAGGGGTGGAAGGCGAACACGATCGGGTTGCGCGTCTTCAGCGCCATCAGGGCCTTGAAGACGGTGGTGGAGGTCGGGTTGGTGACCGGCGTGATCGCGCAGACCACGCCGACCGGTTCGGCCACCTCGATCATGTCTTCGATGTCGTCGCGGGCGATGACGCCGACGGTCTTCATCGGGCCCATGCTGTGCGTGACGTGCTCGCAGGCGAACATGTTCTTGGCGGCCTTGTCCTCGAAGACCCCGCGTCCGGTCTCCTCCACGGCGAGGCGGGCGAGCGTGGTGTGCTGGTCCAGGGCGGCGACCGAGGCCTTCTTGACGATGTGGTCGACCTGCTCCTGGGTGAGGGCGTCGTAGTCGGTGAGCGCCTTGAGTCCGTTCGTGACCAGTTGGTCCACGGCGATGGTGATGTCGGACGGCGCGTCGGCAGCTGCTGGTGCCTGGGTTCCGGCCTCATGACGGGTCATTGGGGAGCGCCTCCGTTGACGAGAGCCGTCGGCGGTGGCCGACGGTGGGCGGACGTGAGCGGCACCGCGGGGGATCGGTGCCGCTCACGCCTTCACTTTCGTGCTCACCGGTCCCGACTCCCAGGTGCCGATGGTCCCTTCCGGGGGCTGACCGGCACTGGTCCGGCCAGGCCGGGCGACCCGGCCGGGCAGTTCCCTCGCCGAGTCGCAGGAACCACACGTACGTGAAGGAGGGCGACCGCGCCGTAGTGGAGGCTCACGAAGGGTTCTACTCCCGGCCGGTGTCGGTGGGGCCGCCGCGCCACGGCGGCGGAGTGGCCGACCTGCGGGCTTCCTCCTTGTGGTGCAGGACACGGTTCATCTGTCTGCGCAGCCGATCCTGCAGTCGGTCCGCCAGTTCGTGTCCCGTGGCCTCCTGGGCATGCGCGACCACGAGGGTGTTCCCCACGACGAGCTCCGCCCCGGCGGACCAGGGCCGCTCGGCGTGGTGCGCCACCGCCCTGACGATCCTCACCGCACCGCTCACGGCGGGAACCCCGGGCCGGCCGAGGACCGCGTCGACCTTCTCCCGGAGGTATGCGACGGTTTCCTCGTCCACATCGCCTTCCACGCGCACCTCCACGGCGACGGTGCTGGTGACCTGGGTTCCGGTGTCCTTGGCAGTCATGTGCTCCACTCCTCCTGATCGATTCGCAGCGGCTCCAGACTTCTGCGGGCACAGGTCCTGGCCCAGGGCTGTCGGGCCCCCAGCAGTAGGGCCATTGGACCTTCACTCTGTGGGGTGGCGAGTTCGGCGTGTGAATGGCAGGTCCATGACAGCATGCTGACGCAACGCGGAACCAGGAAGCAGTTTGATGGCGGACAGCGAGCAGCCGGGCGCCGACAACCCGATCCGGGTCTTCCTGATGGACGACCACGAGGTGGTACGGCGCGGAGTGCGCGACCTGCTGAACGACGAGCCGGACATCGAGGTGATCGGCGAGGCCGGCAATGTGGAGCAGGCCCTTGTGCGCGTCCCCGCGTTGCGCCCGCAGGTGGCGGTGCTCGACGTCCGTCTTCCCGACGGCGACGGCGTGACCGTGTGCCGGGAGCTCCGGTCACGCATGCCCGAGCTCGCCTGTCTCATGCTGACCTCGTTCGACGACGAGGAGGCGCTGCTCGACTCGATCATGGCGGGCGCGTCCGGTTACGTCCTGAAGCAGATCCAGGGCTCGGACCTCGTGTCCACGGTGCGCACCGTGGCCGGCGGCCAGTCCCTGCTCGACGCCAGTGCCACCACCAAGCTGATGGCCCGGCTTCGCGGCGGCCAGCAGGAGGAGCAGCAGCCCGACGGACTGCAAGGTCTGACCGAGCGGGAGTGGGAGATCCTGGCCCTGATCGGCGAAGATTGACCAACCGCCAGATCGGCCAGCGGCTTTACCTGGCCGAGAAGACGGTGAAGAACCGCATCTCTCGTCTGCTGGCCCAGCTCGGCGTCGAGCGCCGTATCCAGGCTGCTGTCATCGCCACCCAGGTCCAGGACCGGCAGCGGCAGGAAGGGAACTGAAACCCCGGAGCCGGCGCGGACGAGAACGAATCGCCGGGCAACGGTGGAGGGTTGGTACGGCCCGGCGAGGATCCCGCTGTTCTGCAAGGAGTTGCCGGTCAGGCCGTAGACAGGTTCTCGCCGGCGTTCGCGGGACCGGCGGTCGACTCCGTAGGGCTTTCCGAGCGCGTCAGCTCGAACTCCACGTCGACCACGCCCTCGACGGCCCGGACCAGGCGCGCAGCCACCGGGACCAGGGATGTGTCCCGGGCGTGGCCGATGAGCTTGACGACGCCGTTCCGTACGTCCACCCGCACGGCTGACCCTGGCGCAGGGAAGAGACATGCCACGACCTCTCGCCGGACCTCCTCGGCGATCTCCTCGTCCGTCCGCAGGAAGACCTTCAGCAGATCAGCACGGCTGACGATGCCCTGCAGCATGCCCACGGCGTCGACGACGGGCAGGCGCTTGACCTTGGCGTGCGCCATGGTCCGTGCGGCCTGTGCGAGCGTCGCGTCCGCGTGGACGGTGAGGGCGGGGGAGGTCATCAGGTCCTCGGCGGTGAGACCGACGGCCTTGGCCAGGTCGTCGAGACGGCGCAGCTGTGTGGCCCGGTCGGGGTCGCTGTCGCGGAACTCCTCCTTGGGCAGCAGGTCGGCCTCGGAGACGACGCCGACCACGCGGCCCTCGCCCTCCAGGACGGGCAGGGCGCTGACCTTCCAGTCCTGCATGAGCTGCACGATCTCCTTGAAGGCGGCCCGCCGGCCGACAGCGGCGACCGTGTGGGACATGACGTCGCTGACGATATGCGGGGTGCTGTACACGGTGACTCCTTCGTCGGGTCGGCCCGCTCACACGGCGCTTGCGGCGCCGTACGGGGCGTAGAGGTCCAGCAGCCGGGTCCTGGTGGTACGGAGGCGGTGGGCCAGTACGTCGCCGGCCCACTGGGTGACGGCATGGCCGAGCGCCGGGTCGTCCTGGCAGAGGGAGCGGACGGCCGTGGCGTCGAACTCGTAGGCCCGTACCGGTGTCGCGGCTGTGGCGCCCAGATGCCACACGTGCGGCGCGAACAGCCAGGACAGTCCGACGAGTTCGTTGTGGCCGAGGGTCTCGATGACGGCGCGGCGCCGC
The DNA here is from genome assembly GCF_001953885.1 of Streptomyces sp. IMTB 2501. GTDB lineage: Bacteria > Actinomycetota > Actinomycetes > Streptomycetales > Streptomycetaceae > Streptomyces. Next base: position 105,012 of record NZ_MQUS01000002.1, read on the forward strand.
CCGGGGATGTGTGTGTCGAGTTCGATGGAGCCGGTGCGGATGATCCAGAACCGGTCCGCGCGGGCACCTTCGTCGAAGATGCGCGTCCCCTGCGGGAAGGACACCTCCCGGGCGAGACGCATGAGCCGTTGCCGGTGCTGGGTGGGCAGCGCGCGCAGCATGCCCGGGGTGTTCATGGCCGGCCTCCCGGTCAGGGCGTACGAACTGGTACTTGCAGCGTGTGGCACCGACTTCGACTGTTGCGAGGGGCCATTGGGTCCGGAGCAGGGCCGTTCGGCCCCGAGGCCGATGGCATCGAAGACGGCTGCCGCCCCCCGTGTCGGTGGGGGCGGCAGCCGTGGCGCGAGTGTCGTGTCTCCCCTGCACGAGACTCGCGCGGAAGCCCTCGCGGCTCCTGGGGCGTGCGGGAGAACCAACCCCATCTCGAACGAGCCGTAAGGACATGGCACGGCTGGCCGGTCGGCAGCGTGTCTGCTGCGACCGGCCGCAGCTCCTGCCCTCGATTGTCGAGCTCGGCTCGGAGTTGACGATGGGGCTGGGCGGGCCATGCCGTGGACCGAACGGCCCATGTCCTGTGACCAGGAGCACGCCGGGAAGCGGACGATTTGGGCTGTCCAGGCCTACGGCAGCGGGACCATCGGGGTCGCGTGTGGGCCGTGTGGCCGCTGGCTGTGCGCGGCTGAGGGGCAGAAAGATCAGTCGCGGATCGACTCACCCACACCGGCTTGTAAGGAGCCTTAGCCGTGCCCAGAACCACGGGAGGTGGAAAGGGGACAGCGCCCATGGCGCTCGGTCTTCCCGCCGCCTCTGCGCTCGTGATCGGCAGCATCATCGGCACCGGAGTCTTCGCGCTGCCCTCCGCCCTCGCCCCGTACGGGCCCATCTCCCTCGTCGCTTTCATCGCCGTCACCCTCGGCGCGCTCGCGCTGGCTCTGACCTTCGGGGCGCTGTCCAAGCGCGTTCCGGCGAGCGGTGGGCCGTACGTCTACGCCCGCGAGGCCTTCGGCGAGTTCGCCGGGTTCCTCAACGCGTGGTCGTACTGGATCACGGCCTGGGCCGGCAACGCGGCCATCGTCGTCGCCTGGGTCGGCTACGTCGAGGTGTTCGTGAACACCGGGCACGACAAGTGGGTCTCGGTGCTTCTCGCGCTGGTCGGACTGTGGATTCCCGCCGCGATCAACCTTACCGGCGTCCGGAACACGGGCGCGTTCCAAGTGATCACGACCGTGCTGAAGTTCGTCCCGCTGATCTTCATGGCCACCGTCGGGCTGCTGTTCATCGACTCGCGCAACTTCGGCTCGTTCAACGCCAGCGGCCAGTCGGCGCTGGGCGCGATCTCGGCCGCCGGTGCCATCGCCCTGTTCAGCTACCTGGGCCTGGAAGCGGCCTCCGTCGTCGCCGGCCGGGTCCGCGAGCCGGAGCGCAACGTTCCCCGCGCCACCGTCTACGGCACGCTTATCTGCGCCGTCATCTACATCCTTGGCACCCTCGCCGTCTTCGGCACCGTCTCCCACGGCAAGCTGGGCGGCTCGACCGCGCCGTTCACCGACGCGGCGAACAATATCTTCGGCGGCAGCTGGGCCGGCGACATCGTCGCCGTCGCCGCGATCATCTCGGGCATCGGCGCCCTGAACGGCTGGACCATGCTGTGCGCGGAGATGCCGTACGCGGCCGCCCGCGACGGACTCTTCCCGCAGGCCTTCGCCCGGCTGCGCGGCGAGGGCGGTGTCCCGGCCTTCGGCATCGTCGCCTCCACGGTGCTGGCCTCGCTGATCACCGTGTTCAGCTACACGCGCTTCGACAACGTCTTCACCAAGATCGTGCTGCTGAGCGTGCTGACCGCCGTGATCCCCTACCTTTTCTCCGCCGCCGCCCAGCTGTACTGGCTGCTGGTGCGCGGCCGGGACAGCCTCAGCCCCGGCAGGCTCGCCCGCGATGTCACCGTCACGGGGCTGGCGCTCGCCTTCTCGTACTGGTCGATCCAGGGAAGCGGCTACCAGACCGTCTACTACGGCCTGTTCGTGCTGCTGCTCGGCGTCCCCGTCTACGTGTGGCTGAAGCGGGGACAGGACACCTTTGGCGAGGCCACGGCGCCGAGGACCGCGGCGACCGTGGACCGGAAGGAACGGGCACCCGAGACGCCCCCGCCGGCCCAGCGGCTCTCCCGAGGGCTCCGTACCAGCCGCATCGGCGGACCCCGCAAGCGCAACGAGCTCCGCCACCACGACTGACCGCCCCCAGCACAGAGGAACCTCCGCGATGAACACCTTCCACGTCGACTCCGAGGTCGGCCCCCTGCGCCAGGTGATCCTGCACCGCCCCGGCCTCGAACTGTCCCGCCTCACCCCGCGCAACGTCGATGCGCTGCTCTTCGACGACATCCTCTGGGCCAAGCGCGCCCGCGAGGAGCACGACGCCTTCGCCCAGGTCCTGCGCGACCACGGCGCCCGCGTCCACTACTTCGCCGACCTGCTGGCGCAGAGCCTCGACGTCCCCGAGGCCCGCGACTGGCTCCTGGACCAGGTCGTCACTCCCGGCACCGTGGGCCCGGCCCTCATCGACCCGGTGCGCGAACTGTGCGCCGAACTCGACGGAGAGACGCTCGCGGGGTACCTGATCGGCGGCCTCCTCAAGAGCGATCTGCCGCTCGCCACGCCGCACAGCCTGGTGTGGAACGCGCTCGGCGCCGACGACTTCGCCCTCGCCCCGCTGCCCAACCACCTCTTCCCCCGCGACAACTCCTGCTGGGTCTATGACCAGGTGTCGGTCAACCCGATGGCCAAGCCCGCCCGGCGGCGCGAGAGCCTGCACGCGGAGGCCATCTACCGGTTCCACCCGATGTTCGCCGGCGTCGCGCCGGCACCCCTGCTCGGCGGCCCCATCGGCACCCTCGAAGGCGGCGACGTCCACGTCCTCGGCAACGGCACCGTCATGGTCGGCATGGGCGAGCGCACCACCGCCCAGGCCGTGGAGAACCTGGCCGCCCGGCTCTTCGCGGCCGGTACGGCGAGCAGGCTGATCGCCGTCCAACTGCCCGCAGCGCGTGCGTACATGCACCTGGACACCGTGCTGACCATGGTCGACCGCGACGCCTTCGTCATCTACCCCGGCCTCGCCGACTCCCTGCGCTCCTGGACGCTGCGGCCCGGCTCCGAGCGCGAGACCGGTTTCGACGTCACCGCGAACTCCGATCTCGCGACCGCGCTCGCCGAGGCCCTCGACCTGGACAAGGTCCGGATGCTCTCGGCCCTCCAGGACATCCGCAACGCCGAGCGCGAGCAGTGGGACGACGGCAGCAACTTCCTCGCCGTCGCACCCGGTGTGGTCGTCGGCTACGAGCGCAACGTCACCACCAACACATACCTGCGCAAGCAGGGCATCGAGATCGTCACGATCGCCGGTGCCGAACTCGGCCGCGGCCGGGGCGGCCCACGCTGCATGAGCTGCCCCATCGAACGCGACCCGGTCGCCTGACCCCGTAAGGACACCACCATGACCGTCGACCTGCGAGGCCGCTCCTACCTGAGCGAACTCGACTTCGCCGCCGCTGACATTCACCACCTCCTCGACCTCGCCGCCGACCTCAAGAAGGCTCGGCAGGCCGGTACCGAACAGCCCCGGCTCACGGGCAAACACATCGCCCTGGCCTTCGAGAAGACCTCCACCCGCACCCGCTGTGCCTTCGAGGTCGCAGCCGCCGACCAGGGCGCCGCCACCACCTACCTCGGCCCCGGCGACACCCACGCCGGCCACAAGGAGTCCATCGCCGACACCGCGCGCGTGCTGGGCCGGATGTTCGACGCCATCGAGTACCGAGGCTCAGCCCAGTCCATCGTCACCGAACTGGCGGCCCACGCCGGCGTCCCCGTCTACAACGGGCTGACCGACACGGCCCACCCCACTCAGAGCCTGTGCGACGTCCTCACCATGCACGAGCACAACCCCAAGCCGCTGCCGGACATCGCCTACTGCTACCTCGGCGACGCCCGCAACAACATGGGCAACTCCCTGCTGTCCATGGGCGCCCTGCTCGGTATGGACGTCCGCATCGCCGCCCCCGCCGCGCTGTGGCCCGACCCCGCGCTGGTGACCGAGTGCCGCACGCTGGCGGACCGCAGCGGAGCCCGGATCACCCTCACTGAGGACGTCGAAACCGCGGTACGCGGCGCAGACTTCCTGCACACGGACGTCTGGGTCTCCATGGGCGAACCGGCCGACACCTGGCGGGAACGGATCGAGCTGCTGCTCCCGTACCAGGTCAACGACAAGACGCTGGCCCTCACCGGCAACCCGGACGTGAAGTTCATGCACTGCCTGCCGTCCCTCCACGACCACCGCACCCGGCTCGGTCAGGAGCTGTTCGCGGCCTACGGCCTCAACGGCCTCGAAGTCACCGACGAAGTCTTCTCCTCGCCCGCCTCGATCGTCTTCGACCAGGCGGAGAACCGGCTGCACACCATCAAGGCCGTACTCGTCGCCACCCTGGAGGACTGAACCATGCGCATCGTCGTCGCCCTCGGCGGCAACGCCCTGCTGCACCGCGGCGAACGCCCCGACGCCGCTGTCCAGCAGGCCAACATCGACCGGGTCGCCACCGCGCTGGCCGCCCTCGCCCACGAGCACGAGCTGGTCATCACCCACGGCAACGGCCCGCAGATCGGCCTCCTCGCCATGGAGAGCGAGGCCGACCCCGCGCTCAGCGCCCCCTACCCGTTGGACCTGCTCGGTGCCCAGACCGAGGGCATGATCGGTTCCCTGCTCACCCGTGCCCTGCACGACGCTCTGCCCGGGCACCGGATCGCCGCCCTCGTCACGCACACCCTCGTGCGGACCGACGATCCCGCCTTCGAACGGCCAACGAAGTTCGTCGGCCAGGTGTACTCCGCGCCGCTGGCCAAGGCACTGGCCCGCAAGCGGGGCTGGCACATCGCCCGGGACACCACCGGCTGGCGGCGCGTCGTCGCGTCACCCGCGCCCGAACGCATCCTGGAGACCGACACCATCCGCGAGCTCCTGAACAGCGGGACCCTTGTGATCTGCGCCGGCGGAGGCGGGGTACCCGTCACCGCCGACCGCGACACCGGCGCACTGACCGGCGTGGAGGCCGTCATCGACAAGGACCTCACCGCAGCCCTTCTTGCCGAGGATCTCAAGGCGGACTTCCTGCTCATCCTCACCGACGTCCCCTACGTCTACGAGGCCTACGGGACGCCCGACCAGCACCCGTTGCCCGACGCCACCCCCCGGGAGCTGCGGCACGGTGGTTTCCCTGCCGGCTCGATGGGCCCCAAGGCCGAGGCGGCTGCACGGTTCGTCGAGCACACCGGCGGCCTGGCCGCGATCGGGGCCCTGGACGCGGCCTACGAGATCGTCCACGGCAGGTCGGGCACGCTGATCCGGCCGGACCTCACGGTCGGGTGACAGAGGGGGTGGCCGGTCCGGCTCCGTGTCGCGTGTCCAGGACCGGTTCCTATCGCTCGCCATCCCACTCGCGGTAGGCGGCCACCGCGGTGGGCAGCGCGGGGAAGATGAGGTCCGTGCCCACGGAGTCCGCCAGGCCGTACGCCTTCAGGTCGTCCAGCAGGTCCTGCTTGACCCGGGCGAGGGCGAACACGATGCCGCGGCCCGTCAGCTCCCGGCGCAGCTCGTCCACGGCGTCGAGGGCGGTGATGTCGACCTCCACGTTGGCCTCGGTGTTGAGGACGAACCAGCGGACGGGTTCGGTCTGTTCGGCGACGGCGGCCAGGGCACGGCGGCGGAAGTCCTCGGCGTTGGCGAAGAACAAGGGCGAGTCGTAGCGGTGGACCAGCAGGCCCGGGATCGTGCGAGCCTGCGGGTAGTCGTCGACGTCGTGCATGCCCGCCACCCCGGGCACCAGGCCCTCGACCGCGTCATGCGGACGCGCCACCCGAGTCAGCAGTTCGGCCACCGACAGGCCGACGGCCACGATCACCCCGTACAGGATGTCCAGAGCCAACACGCCGGCCAGGCAACCGACGGCGAGCAGGAGTTCGCGGCGGCGGAAGGAGGCCAGGCGTCGGAAGCCGGCCACGTCGATCATGCGGACGGCGGCGTAGACGAGGAGCGCCCCCAGCACCGCCGAGGGTGTTCTGCTCAGCAAGGGGCTCAGGAACAGTAGGACGGCGAGGACCGCCGCTCCGGCTACCAGCGAGTGGCCCTGGCTGCGGGCGCCCGTCGAGGCGGCGAGCGCGGTGCGGCTGGCGCTGCTGCTGACCGGAAAGCCGTGCACTGCGCCAGCACCAAGGTTGGCTGCGCCGAGCGCCAGGAACTCCTGGTTGGCATCCAGGCCGGGCTCGTCGTCGGCGCGCCGGGTGAAGGCGCGCGCGGTGAGGATGAAGTCGGTGTAGGCGACGATCAGGACGCCCAGCGCGGGCAGTACCAGGTGCGGCAGCTCGCTCAGGTCCGGCAGCGCGACCGAGGGCAGCCCCGACGGCACCTCGCCGATCACCTTGATGCCGTGCCGGTGGTCGAGGTCGAAGACGGTGACGGCCGCCGTGCCGAGCAGCACCGCGAACAATGGTCCCGGCAGCGCGGGCACGTATCGCTTCGCCGTGAACAGGAACACCAGGGCGACCGCCGAGAAGACCACCGTGTTCGCATCGGCTTCGGGCAAGTGCCTGAAGGAGGACCACAGCTGGGGGAAGAACTCCGCACCCGTCGTCCGCACGCCGGTGAGTCCGGGCAACTGGTCCACCATCATGATCAAGGCGACACCGGCCAGATAGCCGATCAGCACAGGGCGGGAGAGCAGGTCCGCGAGGAAACCCGGTCGCACCACCCGCGCGGCCAGGCACAGCAGGCCGACCGTGACCGCGAGGGCCGCCGCCAGTGATGCGTAGCGCCCCGCGTCCCCGCCTGCGAGCGGACCCACGACGGTGGCCGTCATCAGGGCGGTGGTCGATTCGGGTCCCACCGACAACAGCCGGGAAGAGCCGAGTAGCGCGTACGGCGCGAGGGCGGGCACGATCGCCCACAGCCCGGCGACCGGAGGCAGCCCGGCCACACCCGCATACGCCATCACCTGCGGCACGAGATACGCCGCCACCGTCACACCGGCCGGCAGGTCGCCCCTCAGCCACGAACGCCGGTAACCGAGCAGGGCGCCGAGGCCGGGTACCAGCCGACGCCATCACGGGAAACGTTCGCCTGAGTCCTGAGCCATGTGCCGCCTCTTTCTGTCTGGGCCCAGGATCCATGGCCGTGCGATCATCCGCGACACCCACCCGGCGTTCCATCTGCCCGGGTTCGCCGCGTTCAGCCCAACGGGCCTTGGACGTAGGGACGTTCAGCCCAACGGATGGAGCCCTTCGGCATCCGGCTTGACGTGGGGCATCGGACGAGAGTGAGAGACGTCAAGGAGACGACGGTTCATACATCCCCGAAGGGATCACCATCATGGCCGTGCACGAGCACCCTCACCGGAGGCCGGGTTTCCACTTGTCGGCCGCTTTCCGCTGGCACCGGACCGGCTCCGGCTCCGAGTCCGCAGCGTCTGCACGTCTCGGCACGTACACCGCGCAGGCTTACGCCCTCGCTTCCCTGCGCGTGCTGACCGGGTTCGTCTTCCTGTGGGCGTTCCTGGACAAGACCTTCGGCCTGGGTTACGCGACCGCGTCCGGCAAGGGCTGGATCGACGGCGGGTCACCGACGAAGGGCTTCCTCAGCTCCGTCGCCGCCGGGCCGATGAAGTCGACGTTCCACTCCTGGGCCGGCGATACCTGGGCGGACTGGCTGTTCATGCTGGGCCTGCTCGGCATCGGCCTGGCCGTCATGGCCGGTGTGGCGCTGCGGCCGGCCGCGGTGGCGGGCACGGCGATGATGGCGCTGATGTGGATCGCAGAGTGGCCGCCTGCCAGGCACCTGACGAACGGCTCGCCGAGCATGTCGACGAACCCGTTCATCGACTACCACGTGATCTACGCCGCCGCGCTGATCGCCGTGGCGGCAGCGGGCGCGGGCGCCACCTGGGGGCTGGGCCGGCTGTGGGCGCGGCTGCCGATCGTTCGCGACCACACCTGGCTGCGCTGACCCCCGCCCACGGTGGGACGGACCTCGCCGCGGCCCGTCTCACCGACCCGTACACGGGGCCCATGGTCCCCGCTGGAGGACCAGCGGCCCCTGCCCCGCACAACCCCTGAACACGACGCTGGAATCGGATCCCTCGGGGCTCTGATTCAGGAGGTGGAGAACATGCCCCGCACCATCACCGTGGGTCTCGACGGCTCTCCCGAGAGCCGCGCCGCCGCGGAATGGGCGGCCCGCGAGGCCATGTTGCGCGGACTGCCGGTGAAGCTCGTCCAGGTCTGGGAGCCGGTCCCGGAGCCCATGGCCCAGGCCCCGCTCCTCGGTGCCGAGACGCACCAGCATTGGACCGAGAGGATCCCCCGCGAGTCCGCCGAGGGTCTGCGCCTGCGCCACCCCGGCGTCGAGGTGACCACCGAGCAGCTCACCGGACGGCCCGCCGAAGCCCTGGTCAACGTGGCCAGGGACGCCGACATGCTCGTCCTCGGCTCACGCGGCCTGGGCGGGATCGGCGGCTTCCTGGTCGGCTCGGTCGGTCGCGCGGTCGTGGCGCACACCGAACGGCCCGTCGTCCTGGTCCGCGCCGATGAACAGGCCACGGACGAACACGAGATGGACGAGGCAGACATCCCCTCTGCGGCCACAGCGTTCCGTCCCGTCGTCCTCGGGCTCGACCTCGCCGGCCCCGACGAGGCGCTCCTGGGGTTCGCCTTCGAGGCCGCCGCGCGCCGCTCGGTGCCGCTGCGGGTCGTGCACGGCTGGAACCCGCCGCCCTACTACGCCTACGGCATGGCCCTGGAGCCCGCGGTCGAGCGGGAGATGGCGAAGGGTGAAGCCGTCGTCCTGAGTGAGGTGCTGTGCCCCTGGCGGCAGAAGTACCCCGACGTCGAGGTCGTCGAGCAGTCGCACTACGGCAGCCCCTCGCTCCTGCTGATCGACGCCTCCCGCGAGGCCTCCCTGGTTGTCGTGGGCCGGCGCATCCGCCGCGCCTCCGTCGGCGCCCACATCGGCACCGTCACCCACGCCGTCCTGCACCACTCCACCGCCCCCGTCGCCGTCGTCGCCCACGACTGACGCGCCCCTCCAGAGGAGAGAACAGATCATGAAGGCAGCGGTCGTACGAGCCTTCGGCGAACCCCTGGTCATCGAGGATCGCCCCGACCCCGAGTCCGGCCCCGGCCAGGTCCGCATCCGTGTCGAGGCCTCCGGGCTGTGCCACACCGACATCCACGCCGCGCACGGCGACTGGCCCGTCAAGCCCACCCCACCCTTCGTCCCCGGGCACGAGGGAGTCGGTGTCGTCGAGAAGCTCGGCGAGGGCGTCACCCACCTGTCCGTCGGGCAGCGCGTCGCGGTGCCCTGGCTCGGCAGGGCGTGCGGGCGGTGCGAGCACTGCCTGTCCGGCTGGGAGACGCTGTGCGAGCAGCAGATCAACACCGGGTACGGCTGCGATGGCGGCTACGCCGAGAAGATGCTCGCCTGGGCCGACTTCGCCCAGCCGGTGCCCGACGGCGTCACCCCGTTCGACGCCGCACCCCTGACCTGCGCCGGCGTGACCACCTACAAGGCCCTCAAGGTCGCCGACGTCCGGCCCACCCAGCTCGTCGCGATCTCCGGCGTCGGCGGCCTCGGCCACCTCGCCCTGCAGTACGCCAAGATCGCCGGAGCCACCGTCGCGGCCGTCGACGTCACCGACGACAAGCTGCAACTTGCCACCGAGCTCGGCGCCGACCTCGTCATCGACGCCCGCAAGCAGGACGTCGGCAAGGAGCTGAAGAAGCACGGCGGTGCCCATGCGGCGGTCGCACTCGCGGTGAACCCGGCCGCGTTCGAGGCCGTCAACTCCGGTCTGCGGCGCGGCGGAAAGCTCGTCACGGTGGCGCTGCCCGCGCACGGCACGATCCAGGTCCCGATCTTCGACACCGTCCTCAACGGCACCTCGGTGATCGGCTCGATCGTGGGCACGCGGCAGGACCTCGCCGAGGTCTTCCAGCTCCACGCCGTCGGCCGCACCAAGGTCATCTACGAGACCCGCCCGCTCGCCTCCGTGAACGAGTCCATCGACGCGGTGCTGCGCGGCGAGATCAAGGCCCGGATCGTCTTCGACCTGGACGCGGGAAGGTGAGCACGATGGAACTCCCCCTGGTCGTCGGCGTCGACGGTTCCGAGCCGAGCCTGCGCGCCGTCGACTGGGCGGCCGACGAGGCCGCCCTGCGGGGACTGCCGCTGCGGCTGGTGTACGCCTCGCTGTGGGAGCGGTACGAAGGCGTCTCCCTCGCGCAGGACCTCGACAAGCCGACCGAGCAGGTCATGGCCGAGGACATTGTCGACGCAGCCGCGCGACGTGCCCACCGTCGACAGGCCGACGTGAAGGTCACCACCGATGTGGTGCCCGAGGAACCCGAGTACGCGTTGGTGCGGGAGAGCCGCAGCGCCTCCGCGATGGTCCTGGGCTCGCGCGGCCGCAGCGGTATGGCCGAGGCGCTTCTCGGCTCCGTCAGTATGACGGTGGCCGGCCACGCGCACTGCCCGGTGATCGTGCTGCGCGGCGGTCACGACAACCAGGTCCGCTCCGGAGCCGGCCGCATCCTCCTCGGCGTCGGCGAGAAGGACGCGGACTCGGCGGCGGTGCGCTTTGCAGTCGAGGAGGCGCAACGCCGAGGCGTACCTCTGGAGGCCGTACGCGCCTGGCGCTGCCCCGCACACGAGAGCACCGACCACCCCCTGCTGTCCGGCGAACCCGCCCGGCTGCACGAGGAACGGGCCAGGGCGGAACTGGATGCGGCCTTGCCGGACGTCCCGGCCGGCGTCGAGGTGCAGTGCCGCACCGTCGAGGGCCACGCCCGCCGGGTACTGCTGGACGCTTCGTACGGCGCCGACCTGCTCGTCGTCGGCGCGCGGCGCCGCGAGAGCAGCTTCGGGCTCCAACTCGGTCGCGTCGCCCACGCGGTGCTGCTCCACTCCGCCTGCCCCGTCGCCGTCGTACCGCAGCGGGCGTGAACCACATGACCGGCTCAGAGGCTCGCCGCGTGATCGGGGACGTAGGTCTGCAGGTCGCGCGGCGGGCGCTCGTAGCCGGTCGACGGAGGTCGGTGCGGAAGTTCCAGCACCGGAGGCGGCACGTCGTGGTAGGGCACGGTGCTCAGCAGGTGGGCGATCATGTTCAGCCGGGCCCGGTGCTTGTCGTCGCTCTCCACGACGTACCACGGCGCCTCGCGGACGTCCGTGTGCACCAGCATCTCGTCCTTGGCCCGGGAGTACGCCTCCCAGCGGGTGATCGACTCCAGGTCCATCGGCGACAGCTTCCAGCGGCGCAGCGGATCGTCGAGGCGGCGCCGGAACCGCTCCTGCTGCTCGGTGTCGCTCACCGAGAACAGCAGGATCTCCCCGGCGGCCGGCAGATGCTCGACGTGCCGCTGGAAGTACCACTGGGTGCGCTCGCGCTCGGTGGGCTTGGGCAGCGCCACGATCCGGGCGATGCGGGGGTTGAGGTACTGCGTGACCCGCTGGATGGTGCCGCCCTTGCCTGCCGCGTCCCGCCCCTCGAAGACCACCACCAGTCGAGCACCTTCGGAGCGCATCCACTCCTGCAGCTTCACCAACACCGTCTGCAGGCACAGCAGTTCCTTCTCGTACGTCCTGCGTGCCAGCTTCTCCGCGCCTGTACCGGCCATGCTGCCTCCCCGCTCGGCGACTCGCGGAGTCACCCATACCCGAGCTCGAACACCTGGACGCAACCGTACTTTCCGATGAGGAGCCGCGCATTCCGGACACTCGGCGATCTCGCAGGCCACCACCTCGCCGTTGTCCCAGGTTCGCCCACCAGCCCCGAGCCGTCCGAGATCCCTGACCGCAAAGGAGTTCACCACCATGACCGTACGTGTCGGCATCAACGGGTTCGGCCGTATCGGCCGCACCTATCTGCGCGCGGCCCTCGACCGCGCCGAAGCGGGCACCCAGGACGTCGAGGTGGTCGCGATCAATGACATCACCTCGCCCGCCACCCTTGCCCACCTGCTGGAGTACGACTCGACGTTCGGGCACATCGGGCGAGAGGTCGTGCACGACGACAGCTCGATCACCGTCGACGGCAGGCGCATCGCTGTCACCGCCGAGCGCGACCCAGCCACCTTGCACTGGTCCGACTACGGTGCCGACATCGTCATCGAGTCCACCGGCCGCTTCCGCGACCGGGACGCCGCGGCCCTGCACCTGAAGGCGGGCGCCCACACGGTGCTGCTCTCGGCGCCCGGCAAGGGCGTGGACGCCACCATCGTGATGGGCGTCAACGACAACACGTACGACCGGCATCGTGATCGGATCATCTCGGCTGCCTCCTGCACGACCAACTGCCTCGCGCCGATGGTCAAGGTACTCGACGAGAACTTCGGCATCGATCGTGGCCTGCTGACCACCGTCCACGGCTACACCAACGACCAGTCGCTGCTCGACGGCCCGCACAAGGACCTGCGCCGCGCCCGCTCGGCGGCACTGAGCATCATCCCTACGAGCACCGGTGCCGCCCGCGCCGTCGGCCTCGTACTGCCGGAGCTGGCCGGTGCGCTGGACGGTATCGCCGTCCGGGTGCCCGTGGAGGACGGTTCGCTCACCGACCTCACGGTGGTGCTGAACCGCGAGGCCACGGCGGACGAGATCAACGCCGCATTCGCCGCGGCGGCCGGGGGCCCACTGAACGGCATCCTGCGGGTCTCGACGGCGCCCATCGTCTCCCGCGACGTCATCGGCGACCCGGCCTCCTGCGTCTTCGACGCCGCGCTCACCCAGGCCAACGGCACCCTCGCCAAGGTCTTCGGCTGGTACGACAACGAATGGGGCTACACCAACCGGCTACTGGACCTCACCGCGCTGGTCGCCGACGACTGATGGACACGGGAGCGAGCAATGTCCCTGTGCCTCAAGCGTGGGGACAGGGACGCCGGCCCCCTGCACGCGCACCGGGCTGAGGACTTGGCGCCGCTGAGCAACAACCAGCAGCTGTGGGCGGTCGCTGAAACCCGGTCAACGAGAACGGCGTAGCTCCCGGGTCACACGGGCCAGGTTCACTCCGTATCCGACGCCGAAGGTGTGGGGCGTGAAGAAGGCGTCGCTGTCGGGATCCCAGAACTCGCGGGCGATCTTCTCCGGTGTGGGCCGCCGGAAGTCGTACGGGAGTCCGAAGATGCGCCCTGTCCAGGTGCGCGCCTTCGAGGGTTTGTGCAGTTCCTTCGCCAGTGCCGCAGTGACGGCCGCGCCGGCGGCAACGAGCACCAGGTTCCTTTGCAGTTGCCTGTTCATGGTCTGACGCTACGCGGCGTCCAGGCACGAGGCCAAGGCCATGGCGCAGCGCAACCGGGCCCCCGCTTGGCAGGTGCTCCTGGTCGCCTGCGCCGACAGCAGACGTGCAGGACGCCGCCACTGGGCAAGACGTACACCTCGGCGCCGTGGCGGGACCTCGATCTTGTTGTCCCACCGCTGTCACCTCTCGCGGACACGCGGCCGAGAAACGTGAGAACTCAGGGCCGACCGGCCCAACGCCCAGCCCCGGACAGCCCCTGGGACTGCCCTGCCGTCCGCCGGATGCTCGAACCATCGAGAGGCTTGGAGGAGATCCCTGATGTCGGACGCCGTGCTCAACCGCCCCCCGGTTCACGCCCTGCTCGCGGACGGCACCACCGTGTGCATCCGTCCTGTGACCCCGGCCGACCACGACCAGGTGCAGGGGCTCTACGAGGAGATGTCCCCGGAGAATCTCCGTCTCCGGTTCTTCTCGCTGAGCCCGCGGTCCGCAGCCCTGGCCGCCGACCGGGCCTGCGTCCCGGCGCACTCCGGCTACCGGGCCCTGCTGGCCGAGACGCACGGTCAGGTGATCGGGCTCGCCGAGTACGACACGGCGGGGGAGAAGGACGAAGCCGAGATCTCCATCGCCGTCTGCGACGGGCTGCACCACCGGGGAGTGGGCACCCTGCTCGTCGAGCACCTGGTCTCCGCGGCCCGGGCCGAAGGCATCACCACCTTCACCGCCGACGCGCTCAGCGAGAACCGTGAGATCCTCCGGCTCTTCGCCGACCTCGGCCTGCGTACCGCACGCCGGTTCGAGGGCCCCGAGGTGCGCTGCACGATCCGGCTGGACGCGGACGACGCCTATCTGTCCGCCGTGGAGGCCCGGGGCCGGTCCGCCGACGTGGCCAGCCTTGAGTCGCTGCTGCGCCCGAACGTGGTCGCCGTCGTCGGTGCCGGACGCACACCCGGCTCGGTCGGCCGGGCGATCCTGCACCACCTGAAGGCGGGCGGCTACACCCGCCGCCTGTTCGCCGTGAACCCGAGTGTCAACCACATCCTCGGCGTGCCGTCGTACCCGTCCGTGAGCGCGCTGCCGAAGACTCCCGACCTGGTGGTCGTGGCCGTCCCCGCGGTGGCGGTCCCGGCCACCGCCGAGGAGTGCGGCAAGGCCGGCGTCCGGGCGCTGCTCGTCGTCACCGCCGGCCTCGATGCCGACCAGGCACACACGCTGCTGGCCGCGTGCCGCACCTACGGCATGCGCCTGGTGGGACCCAACTGCCTCGGCATCTCCAACACCGACCCCGATCTGCGTCTTGACGCCACCTTTGCCGCCGACCACCCGCTCCCCGGCACCGCGGGCGTCGCCGTGCAGTCCGGCGGGGTCGGCATCGCGCTGCTCGACGGGCTGTCCCGGCTCGGCATCGGCGTCTCATCGTTTGCGTCGCTCGGCGACAAGTACGACGTCAGCGGCAACGACATGCTCCAGTGGTGGGAGAGCGACGACCGCACCGAACTGGCGTTGCTGCACCTGGAGTCCTTCGGCAGCCCGCGCGCGTTCTCCCGCACCGCGCGCCGCGTCACCCGCCGTATGCCGGTGCTGACCGTTGACGCAGGCCGTACCGAGGCGGGCCGCCGGGCCGCCGCCTCCCACACCGCGGCGGCCGCCACCCGCACCATGACCCGGCAGGCACTGTTCACCCAGGCCGGCATCACCGCCACCCGCTCGGTCGGCGAACTCCTGGAAACCGCCGCCCTGATGCACTCCCAGCCGCTCCTGGGGGGCACCCGTGTCGCGATCGTCACGAATGCGGGCGGTGCCGGGGTCCTCGCCGCCGACGCCTGCACAGAGGCGGGACTCGCCCTGCCGCCGCTCCCCCCGGACGTGATCGACGACCTGCACGCCGTGCTCCCGCAGGGCGCCGCGGTCGGCAACCCTGTCGACGCCACCGCCGCCGTCACCGAGGACCAGCTCGCGGACTGCCTGGACCGGCTCACGCACCACCCGGGCATCGACGCCGTCCTGGTGGCCCTCGTCCCCACGGCGGTCGCCGCCGCGACCGGTGACGACCTCATCCGGGCACTCACCGACGCCCCCGCGCACCGGGCCAAGCCGATTGCCGCGGTACGTCTCGAACAGGACCTGCCGGTCAAGCTGCTGCCCGCCGCCGACGGCGGCACGATCCCCTCCTATGCCGAACCCCAGGCGGCGGCACGGGCAGTAGCCCACGCCGCACGCCGCGCGGCCTGGCTCGCCCGGCCCGTGGGCACGGTCCCGGAACTCGACGGCATCGACACCGCCCATGCCCAGGAGGTCACCGAAACCTTCCTGGCCACGCATCCGGACGGTGGCTGGCTCGACGCACGCACCTGCGCCGACCTGCTGACCTGCTACGGCATCCCACAGATTCCGTGGGCGTGGGCGGAGACCGAGGACGAGGCCGTCCTCGCGGCCCAGCGGCTGCGCGGTCCGGACGACCGGGTGGTGATGAAGGCCCACTGGCCGGGACTGGTCCACAAGAGCGAGCAGCAGGCCGTGCATCTCGACCTCCAGGGCGATGCCCAAGTCCGTGCCGCCTTCCGGGACTTCGAGACCCGGTTCGCGGGACTGCTCACTGGTGTGGTCGTGCAGCCGCTCGCCGCGCGCGGCACCGAACTGTTCGCAGGCGTCGTCCAGGACGAGGTCTTCGGCCCACTCGTACTGTTCGGGCTCGGCGGCACCGCGACCGAGGTCCTCGGCGATCACGCCGCACGACTTGCCCCGCTCACCGACCACGATGTCCACGACCTGATCACCGCGCCGCGCTGCGCCCCGCTGCTGTTCGGCGCCCGCGGCAACGGGCCCGCCGATCTCGAAGGCCTAGAGCAGTTGCTCCTGCGCCTGTCCCGCATGGCGGCCGACCTGCCCCAGCTCGCCGAAGTCGACTTCAACCCCGTGCTCGCGACCGCGGCCGACGTCTCCGTGCTCGACGCGCGGGTGCGGCTCGTGCCGCGCACGCCCCAGGACCCCTATCTGCGCCGACTCCGCTGAGTCACCGAGGAGGAACCAGAAATGAAGCACAACAAGGTCGGCTCCGTGATGACCACGGACGTCGTCCGCGCCTCGTACGGCACCCCCTTCAAGGAAGTGGCACGGCTACTCGCCCACCACAGGATCAGCGGACTGCCGGTGGTCGATGAGGACGAGAAGGTCATCGGCGTCCTCTCCGAGACCGACCTGATGACCCGCCAGGCCGAAACGCCCGACCCGTACGAGTTGAAGCACCGCTCGCACATAGCGGCGTTGACACGCGACGGCAGGCGGAGGGCCGCCAAGGCCGCGGCCCGCACCGCTGGCCAGCTGATGACCGAACCGCCCGTCACCGTGCGCGCCGAGGACACCATCGTCGAGGCCGCGCGGACCATGGCCCAGCGGCGCGTGGAGCGTCTGCCTGTCGTGGACGAGGAGGACCGGCTCGTCGGCATCGTCACCCGCCGGGACCTGCTTCAGGTCTTCCTTCGGCCGGACCCGGAGATCCGCGACGAGGTGGTCGAGGAAGTCCTCGTCCGCGCGCTGTGGCTGCCTCCGCGGAGTGTCGACGTCTCCGTGGTGGAGGGTGTGGTCACGCTCGCGGGCCAGATGGAGCGCAAGAGTGAGACAGAGATCGCCGTCTCCATGACCAAGCAGGTCGACGGCGTGGTCGCGGTGGTCGACAACCTCACCTACCGCCTGGACGACAGCCATGTCCAGCCGAGCGAGCAGGCCCTGCACGGCGTGGCCGACGACTGGCTGCGCAGGTTGTGAGGGGAGGCGGACCGCCATGACCGGCAAGGTCCTGGTCGCGTACGGAACGACGAACGGATCGACCGCGCAGATCGCCGAGGCCGTCGCCCAGGTCCTGCGCAAGGAGGGGCTGACGGCCGAGGCACGGCCAGCACCATCGGTGGCGAACATCGAGACGTACGACGCTGTGGTCGTCGCGGGCGCACTGTACGCCGGCCGCTGGCACAAGGACGCGCGCCGCTTCGTCCGCCGCCACCGCCGCGCACTTGCCGAACGCCCACTGTGGTTCTTCAGCAGCGGGCCGCTGGACGCCTTGGACTCGGAGCAGAACATCCCGCCCGTGTCCGGAGTGCGGCGCGCCATGGACCGGCTCGGCGTCAGGGAGCACGTCACCTTCGGCGGCTGCCTGGAAGAGGGCGCGCGGAGCAGAGCGGCACGGATGCTCCTCCGCACCGGCAAGGGCGGCGACTTCCGCGACTTCCCCGCGATCGAGGCATGGGCGCAGCGGATCGCAGAGGAACTGACGCCTACTCAGGTCATCACTCCCTCGCTCTGGTCCGCCCACGTTTCACGGCACGATGGCGACCGGACACCGGGCTTCGCGCAACAAGGCCTGCACGAGGCCCGGGTCCCCGCCGGAGCCGCGTCCCACGACCAGGAGTGTGGCGCGCTCGGCATGGTGGACCAAGGCATCGAAGGGGCTGAGTAGTACGACGTCCTCAAGCACCGCAACCCGTGGGTACTTCTTCTGCCATGGCCGCAGCGCGTCGGCCAGCAGTTGCATTTCGTGGTCCTCCCAAGTGGCGCGGTCTTCCTCGGGAATGCCGAAGGGCAACGGCGTCGCGCAGGAGGGAAGCTTCCAGGCATGTACGGCGTGCAGCCGTACACCTCGGACCTGAGCGGCGGCGAAGGCGAAGCCGACGGCCCGCTCCGCCGGGTGACGGGCGTCAATCCCGAGGGTGAGCTGTGAGGTGCGGTATGCCGGAGCCGCGACGGGGATGAGAGGGTCCGGTACGGCTACCACTGGGCAGGCGGAGGCGGCCGCAAGCGCGAGTGCGGCCGGGGGCGCTGCCAGGCCCGTGGTGTCGTCCTCCGTAGTGGGCAGGTCGAGCACGACCATCGCCGCGGTACTCAGGTCGTCCGGCGGTGTCCCGTACCGCACCTGGAGCGCCAGGTCGCGCAGCGACGCCTCGTGCGCTGCCCACTCCACGGCCGCCTGACTACCGCGTGTCCGGTTGATGCAGGCAATGATGGCTCGGCTCACGACGATCGCCTCCTGGCACACGGCTGACCGGCTCTCAGGCCTCCTACCGTGCCGACCGCCCCAGGACCGGCGCAGGGGGCCGAATGGACCTGGCAGAGCCCTTGCGGCCCATACCCGGCTGAGTCACCTCAGGAAGACGCTGGCCGTACCAAGCAGACCAAGCGCAGGAGGTGCGCGCCATGTTGTCGCCCGTCGTGGCCGGAATAGATGGATCGGCTGAGAGCCTCGCCGCAGCGGAGTGGGCCGCCCGCCAGGCCGTGCGTCGTGACCGACCGCTGCGACTGGTCCACGCCTGGAACTGGCATCCCCGCCAGACGGAAGGGGAGCCCGCGAACGCCGCGCAGCGGCATCTGGCGCGCCGCGTCCTGAGGCAGGCGGAGGAGCGCATCCGCGGCGCCGTCCCCGGCGTGCACCTCACCGACGAGCAGGTCGAGGGCCCGGCGACCGCAGCCTTGCTGAAGGCCGCCGAAGAGGCCGAACTGCTGGTCCTGGGCTCGCGCGGTCTGAGCGGCTTCACCGGAGTTCTGGTCGGCTCCGTCGCCCAGGGGGTTGTCGCGAAGGCCACCCGTCCCGTGGTCCTCGTACGGACGGGCGAGGAGGCCGAGGACGAGCACTTCCCGGCGGACGACGGTAGCCCGTCCAGCCGGACCGGCTACCTCGATGTGGTGCTCGGTATCGACCTCGCCGACGCGTGCGACGAGGTGATCGAGTTCGCGTTCGAGGAAGCCAAGTTGCGGCAGGCCCGGCTGCGTGTCGTGTACGCCTGGCAGCCGCCTTCCGCGATCAGCCTCGGCCCCGGAGACATCGCTCTGGTCAACGATCCCGCGCGGGCGGAGGAGTGGCAGGGGTTCCTGTCCGCTGTGCTGAAGGTGTGGCGGGACAAGTACCCCGAGATCGAGGTCCTGGAGGCCGTTGTGGAGGGCAAGGCCTCCACCGCGCTGGTCCGGGCCGGCTCCGCGGCGAGCCTCCTCGTCGTCGGCCGCCGCCTGTCCGAGCGGCCGACGCTTCCGCGCATCGGCCCCGTCACCCATGCCGCCGTCCACCACGTCGGCTGCCCGCTGGCCGTCGTGCCCCACGAGTGAGAGACCGGAGAGCGCGACGAGCACCCCGACAACGTATGCGTACGCATTCGCCGAGGGCAGCCGGAAGATGGCCGGCCTGCTCGGCGGCAAGGGAGCCGGCCTGGCCGAGATGACCCGTCTCGGACTGCCCGTGCCGCCGGGCTTCACTGTCACCACCGAAGCCTGCAAGGTCTATCTCGCCACGGGCGAGGAGCCGTCCGAACTCGGCATCGAGGAGGCCCGCGCCCTGGCCGGCCTGGAACGGGCCATGGGCCGCACCCTCGGGGCGCCCGACGACCCACTCCTGGTCTCCGTACGCTCCGGTGCCCGCTTCTCGATGCCCGGCATGATGGAGACCATCCTTGACATCGGCCTCAACGACGAGTTCGTCGCCGGCCTTGCCAAGGCATCCGGACAGGAGCGGTTTGCCTGGGACTCCTACCGGCGGCTCGTGCAGATGTTCGGACGTACGGTGATGGGCGTGGACGGTGACCTGTTCGAACAGGCCATCGCCGCGCACAAGGCGCAGCACGGGACGCGCGACGACCGCGATCGCCGATCACGCCACCAATGCGCTGGTGATCGACGACATTACGAGGCTCAAGCTCCACCGCGAGGCGGACCAGGACGTGCTGGACCTGATCCGCGAGATGATGAGCATGCCGGTCACCCTGATCCTGGTCGGTGTCGGGATCCCCACCTCTGGTCTACTGCGGGACGGCCGGCGTGACCCGGTCACCAAGCAGTGGGTCTTCCCGCCGGTCAAGGACCGCAGCCGCAGCCCCAACGCCCACGCCGCCACCCAGCGCGAACGCCGCTTCGAACTGATCGGCCTCGATCCGTTCAGCTACGACACGCCCAAGCAGATCGCCGTCTGGACCGCCCACCTCAGGGGTCTGGAAGCTCCCTGCGGCTGCTGAAGGACACCGAGGGCATGCTCACTGCGGGCGGCATGCCCGAGCACCTGTTCCGTCGCACCAACGGTGTGGTCGGCCTTCTGGAGAAGCTGATCCAGACCGGCTGCCGCCATGCCATCGAGATCAGGGCCGAACATCTGACGGTCGATCTTCTGCAGCGATGCACGGTCAGCCCCACCGGCCTGCCCGACCTGGACGCCGCCTCCGGCGAACAGCCGGAGATCCCGGAGGTGCCCGCCGCGAGGAAGAAGCGGCCGGGCCGCAACACCGTCTTCGACGACGACGGCCCGGCCGCCGGCATCGCCGGAGGGGCGTGATGGCCCTGCCGCCGCTTGCCCGCAGCCTCGCGCCGCTGCCGGAGGAATCGCTGCCCGGCTACCTCCTTCGGGTCGCCCACCGGCTGGGCCGCTCGCCAGGCCGGATCGCCGCGTTGTGCGGCCTGAGCTCGTACGAACGCCGCCTGCCGGCCCACTACCTGATCACGGTGCCCGACGACGTCGCCACCGTGTTCGCCTCTGCCGCCAGGCTGTCCCGGGCGGAGGTCGACGCCCTCACCCTCCGCGGCTATGCGGGCGCCTGCCCGGCGCTGACGAAGATCGGCGCCCGATCTGCCGCCAACACGGCCACCCAACAGGACATCTGGGCCTTCAACCACGGCAGCCGGTACTGCCCGAAGTGCCTGACCGGTGACGGAAGCCCGATCCAGGCCACCCTCGGCGGCCCCTGGAAGCTGCGCTGGCACCTGCCCGTGGTCTTCGCCTGCACCGTCCGTCGCCGTCTGCTGGAGTACACGTGCCCGGCTTGCGGGAACGGACTCGGCGGGTCCCTCGGGAACCGGGGGAACTTGATCAGGCAGCCACTTTTCGACGACCTCCACCCCTTGCAGTGCCGCAACCCACAACGGGACAGCCGACCGTCCGGTCCCCGCTCCGGCCGCAAGGGCGCATGCGGGGCACGGCTGGACGAGGTCCCCAAGCCCGGGAGCGCGCTCTGCCTGGAGGACCCGGATCGCTTGGTCGCCTTGCAAGAACGCCTGGACCACCAACTCGCTCCGGTGGCCGCCGAGTCGGCCGACAGCCAGCCCGGCGGCCTGTTCCCCGATCTCATCCTCGCCGGCCAGTTGATCAAGCTCAGCTGGCCCGTTGGTGCCGATCTCGCTCCTTCGGACGCCATAGCCGCCCTGGTGGATTCTCACGCAGCACCGATCGCCGCGATCCTGGACGGCCCGCAGGCCACTGCGCCAGGACGGTACTTGCGGATCCCGGATCGGTCGGCTCCTGACGACCCCGCCCAGCGCGGCGCCCTCCTGCTGGCAGCCGATGCCCTTCTTGGCGATCGAGAGCCTGCAGCACTGCGCGAACGTGTCCAACCCTTGGTGCAGGCCGCCTGCGAGCGCGCCCCGACGCGTGCCTACCAGGCGCTTCGGAATGCCGACGTATCCGCGTTCATGGCCCGCGCCCTGGTCCGGCGGCGCCAGGTCTTCCACGCCGGGGGCAGCAGCCGAGGGCCGGGCCACCTGCGCATCCCCTCGCGCAACTGCCGCTTCAGCACTGAGGAAGTCCCGCCGCTGCTGCCACAGGCATGGTTCGCGGCCCACTTCCCGGGGATCACCGACCGCATGACGTGCACAACCGCCTGGACCATGCGCCACCTGCGGCGCGCGGCCTCCCTGAAGCTCGTCGAGATGACCGCCGGCGGCACCTGGGCCGAATCCGCCGAGATGCTGGGCATACCGCGAGGCAGCGCCGAGCGGACTCTCTTCGTCCTCAACCGGCAGATGCCGACCAGCGACCTGTGGGAGGAGTTCGAAGCCAGCGTCGAACGGATTGCCGCCGAACTCGACAACAACCCTCGGCGCGTCAACTACGCACGACGGCGCCGCGCCATGGCCACCTGGCAGATGCCGCTTCGGGACTGGACGGACGTGTGCTCCGGCATCGCCAAGCTCGGCCGCCTGGCAGCCCGGCAGGACCCGGCACTCGCTACGGTTCTCGTCTGGACCGAGGTCACCCAGGCCGAACACCTCAACTGCCCGCTCCTCTCCACCCCCAGCCTCACCCGCCAGGACAGAACGAGGCTGCTCGACAACGTCGCCCAGTTCCTCACCCCAGCCCACCAGAAGGGCGGACGCCTCGAACTCCGCCGCCGGCTCGACGCATACGCCGCCCGCCTTGCCGCGCGGTGCGATGTACCTACGCCGCCTACTGGCCCCGGGAGTTGAACATCAGCACCTCGCTGCCATGCGCGAAGAAGATCGATCATCGGCGCATTCGTCATGACCATGAACCTGGTGCGATGCGCCAGAAATGACGAGGCTAAGTCCCTTTCAGGTTTCACTGGTCGGCGGGTTGATTTTGGTGAGGTGGTCGGCGAGGGAGTTGAGGATCTCGTCGGCGGTCTTGGTCCAGGTGAAGGGCCTGGGGTTCTCGTTCCATCCGTGGATCCAGGCCCTGATGTCCTGCTCCAGGGCCTTCACGGAGGTGTGCACCCCGCGGCGGATGAGCTTGTCCGTCATGAGGCCGGACCACCGCTCGACCTGGTTCATCCAGGATGAGCCGGTGGGGGTGAAGTGGACGTGGAAGCGTGGGTGTTTGCCGAGCCATGTCTTGATCTCGGCGGTGTTGTGGGTGGCGTAATTGTCACAGACCAGGTGGACGTCGAGGCCGGCGGGCACGGCCTTGTCGATCGTGACCAGGAACTTCTTGAACTCGATGGCCCGGTGGCGGCGGTGCAGTTCCGATATGACGCTGCCGTCGGCGACGTCCGCGCACCGCAGCACGATCCTCGCCCGCAGTGCAAGGAACTGCGCGGTCTTCGCCCGCCGCGCCCAGCGCGTCAGCTCCGCGCGCTCGGCCTCGGAGAGCACCAGCTCCGGCTTGCGCCGGCCCGGCCGCGGCGCGTCCACCAGGCCCGCCACCCGCCGGGCCACGAACCGCGAGCGCCACTTGCGCACCGTCTCCGTGGACACCCCGAAGTCCGCTGCTGCACGGGTGCCGGCGCAGGTAGGCGTGCGGGTCGTGGGCGAGGGCGGGGTGGTTGGGCGGGTCGCTGTTGCCGAGGACGAAACCGCGCAGCGGCCCGAAGTGCGGCTCGACGGGGTTGGCCCAGGCTGTCTGGGTCGGGGTGAAGCACGGTTCCATCTTGTGCCGGGCGTCCCAGGTGCTGATGGTCTGGGTCTTGTTGCCGGACCAGTTGTCGAGGATGACGTAGATGGGGGCGCCGTCGAGGCGGGCGGCGAGGGTGTGAGCCCTTGCGGGTGCGGCTCACACCCCACAGGCGGTCGTCGCCGAGGCTGTAGCAGCCTGGAAGTAGCGGATGCCCGGGTGCGGTGGTAGATGGCCGGCAGCCGGTCGGGGTGCTTGCGCCGAGCCCAGCAGGTGCCGTGGCAGGGCGTGATCGACAGCGGCCCGAACTGGTCGAAGGCGAAAGCGCCGGTCGGCGAAGCGGCGGGTCACTCCTCGATGCGGTTCAGGTTGGCTTCGGCGTCCGGATCCTTGGTCTCCTTCCATGTGCGGGTGCGCTGGAAGGTCATGGGGTGGCGGTGCAGCAGCACCCGCAGCCGTTCGCGGCCGATGACCACCCGGCGTACCCCGGCCGGCGGGTGGCTGAGGTAGTCGGCGAGCTTGCGCAGGCTCCAGTGGGTGAACGGCCTGCCCAACTTCTTGGGCCGCTCCTGGGCGACGTCGACGATGTACGCCTCGTCGTCCGCGGTGATCCGGCGCGGGCGGCCCCCGGCCCACTTCGGGTCCAGGCAGTCAAGGCCGCGCTCGTTGAACGCGTGGATCACATCGCGGACGGTGTCGGGATCGGTGGAGACAGGGCGGCGATCGCCTCGTCGGTGCTGCCGGATGCCGACGCAATGATCATCATTGCACGGCGGACCGTCATCGTGCCGTGTCGGATCCGCCGCACATCCGCAGCAGAGCGCGTCCCTCGTCGTCCGTCAGCCGACGGGCGCGTACCGGCTTCGCCATCGCAGTTGTGGTCAAGCCCGGGGTGGGGGCCGGTCCGGTGGGACTGTGGTGTGACGTGTGCGCAACTCGCCGACGAAGGGCGGGAGTTCATCGGACCGTTCCAGCGGGTCGGCAGGTTCGGCCTGCACCCCGAGCGGGTGCGTGAACAGTTCGAGGGGGTGATCTGGCGGCTCGGTACCAGCGGCCAGTGGCGGGAGATGCCCGAGTGGTTCGGCGCCTGGCAGGCGGTCTACAACCGCTTCATGCGATGGCGGGACGCGGGCGTCTTCCAGGCCCCGGTGGAGGAGGCGATCGCCGAGGCCGCCCGCAGGGACGAGATCGACATGTCTCTGGTCAGCGTGGACTCCACCACGGCACGCGCTCATCACGGCGCGTCCGGGATACGGGTCAGCGAACAGACCCTTGCGGCGCTCGAGGAGGCCGCCACGCAAAAAGGTGAGCGTCCGGGGAACAAAGCGGGTAGGACGGCGAAAGCGATCCGGTCCGCGCCGAGCGCCGACGCATCCGCTTGCGACGGCGGGCCCGGCTGAAGGCCGCCCTGCTCGGGCGGTCCCGCGGCGGGCTGACGAGCAACATCCACCTGGCCGCCGACCGGCGCTGCCGGCCGATGGGGCTCCTTTGCCGGCCGAGCAGGCTGCCGACAGTCCGTAGTTCATCCCAGTCATAGGGCCTGTCCTGCCGATCTCGGCCGTCAGCGGTCACAGGCTGATGAAGCTCACCGTTTCCGACATGTCCGCCCGCCCGGTACGCAGCCTTGGCGCGCCCTCCTTCTCAAATCCCACTGAGATGCCGCAGAACAGCACGAGCCCGTCGTCGGCTCCGACTGTTCGGCTGACGGTCTTGCGGTACATGGTCCACATCACCTGGGGGCAGCTGTGCAGTCCTTCCGCTCGCAGCAGCAGCATGACGGTCTGCAAGTACATTCCGGCATCCGCCCACTGGCCGGGCCCCATCGTCCGGTCGAGGTAGCAGAACAGGACGACCGGCGCCCCGAACGCCTCCGAGTTCAGTGCGGCGATCTTCTTGGGCCGGTCGGGGTCGTCGCGCTCGATCCCCAGCGCTTCGTACCGCTGGGCGGCCGCGGCGGAAAAGCGGTCCAGATACGGCGAGGTCAGTTCGTCCGGGTACATCGGATACTCCCGCTCATCACCCGGGTCGCCTGCCAGTGCCCTGGCGGTCGCGCGCCTCTTCAGTTCGGCCAAGGGTTCGCCGGTCACGACGTATACATGCCACGGCTGGAGGTTCCCACTGGACGGAGCCCGTGTCGCTGCGGTCAGCACTCGTTCGAGTACCTCCTTGGGCACCGGCTCATCGCTGAACGCCCGCACGGCCCGGCGACTGTCCACGGCCTCATACACGTCCACGTTTTCGCGTCCTCTCATTCAACCGGCTCCTCCACCGTATTCAGAGGTCAGCAACGAGCATCGCTGGGGGCTGGACTACGTCCCGGCGATCAATCCAGTCTTGGTGGGACTGACGGGGAGACAGAGGTGACTTGACGGATGCTCAGCGGGAGCGGCTGGAGCCGCTTCTACCGGTGAGCAACGGGCGTTGCGGCAGGTGGCGGGACCACCGCCAGGTCGTGAACGGGGTGCTCTACCGGATACGCACGGGCATGCGGTGGCGTGATCGGCCTGAGCGGCAGCTCATCCAGGAGAACCCCGAGAAGATCCCGGCTGACGCCAAGGGCGAGACCGAGACGGCGCTGGCCGACCTGGAGGAGAAGCTCAAGGGCGAGTCCGCCGAAGGCGACAACACAGCCGCGATCCGGCAGGCCATGGAGCGTGCAGCCGAGGCGGCGCAGAAGGTCGGTGCGGCGCTGTACGAGAGGTCTGGCGCGGAGCGCGGCACGTCGGCAGGAACCACCTCGGCCTCCTCGTCAGGTGGGACCGGCTCGGAGGACGAGGCGGTGGACGCTGAGACCGTCGACGACAAGGGGGAGGCGGGCTGACGATGGACAAGTGCCGGTTGCAGAAAGAACTGGACCCCGCCCAGACGCAGCGTCTGCTGGAGGAACGCACGGCTGACCTGCAACGGGTGAAAGCCGAGTACGACAACTACCGCAAGCGGGTGCGCCGCGACCGCATGGCCGTACGCGAGATCGCCGAGGCCAACGTCCTGCGCGCCCTCCTGCCCGTCCTGGACGCCGTCGACCGTACGTGCGCGCACGAGCCCATGACGGCGGCCTTGAAAGACATCTCCGACACCCTCCGGATCCAGCTGGGCTCTCTTGGGCTGGAAGCGGTCGGCCAGGAGGGCGACACCTTCAAACCCGCCAGCCATGACGCCCTGTCGCATCACATCGTCCCGGATGCCGACCGGCTGGTCTGCACGGAGATCCTGCGCCCTGGCTACCGGCTCGGTGACCAGCTGCTGCGTCCGGCCTACGTGGAGGTCACCGGGCCGCCCCCCCGCCCGTGAGGGACCCACGCGGGCGGGGGTGTGAACAGGAACCCCGCGAGCCCGCAGAAGGAACCGGCGAGCGAGCCGACCTCGTAGCTCGACAAGTCGGTAAGGACGTCTAGCCGGTGGAGCGATGGGGCTACCAGGGACTGTTTTTTTGCCCAGCGGGACCTCACCCATCCCGGGGCTGCCGCCACGGCGTTGATGTGTCGATGTTCGGCGCGGCCCGGGCGATGTACCCGGCTGTCGCCCCGGCTTCCTTGTCGCCCCGTGCGGAGACCGCGAGAAGGCGAAAGGGGCGGGAAGCCGGAGTTCGACGCAAACCGCGGGCCTGTCCCGTGCCGCGACTGCGAAGTCCTTCCCTGCCTGATGACAGCGTGTACCGATGGACCAGGTGCCGGCCATGCAGATGCCGCGCTCGTGCACACCGCGCAGGGCTCGCCACCAGTCAGGCTCGACGGTCCCCCGGCACACGGCCGCCAGCGGCACACGCACGTCGCCACGACAGGTGGCTGCCTTTTCCCACCACGGCAGGCGTACGACCGCTTGATCTTCTGTGACGAGCATCCCCGCCATAGATGAGCGCTTCCTCTCCCTCCCCACCCTGTGGAGTCTGGGACCGTGGCTGTCCCGCCACAGAGGACGTCGGCCTCGGAACCTCGTCCCGGGCCCCTTGCCCCGCGGGGCGGGTGGTCGGCCTTGCAGCCTTGGTGCGGCTGTCCGCGGAGAGCGCTTGTGGTGCGGGCGCGCGGGATGGCTGGACCGGGTGGCGCAGAGGCGGGGGCTGCTCGGCCCAGACGGTCTTGCCGGTGGGCGTGTGCCGGGTGCCCCAGCGCTCGGCGAGCTGACCCACCAGGAACAGGCCGCGACCGCCCTCGTCCAGGGCACGGGC
The DNA here is from genome assembly GCF_001953885.1 of Streptomyces sp. IMTB 2501. GTDB lineage: Bacteria > Actinomycetota > Actinomycetes > Streptomycetales > Streptomycetaceae > Streptomyces. Next base: position 132,606 of record NZ_MQUS01000002.1, read on the forward strand.
CCGGCGCAGGTGCGGGGTCGTACTGCTGGCGTCGGAGACCTCGCAGATCAGGGCGGTGTCGTGGATGAGCCGCAGCTGGATCGGGGGGTGGGCGTGGCGGATGGCGTTGGTGACCAGTTCGCTGACGATCAGTTCGGTGCTGCCGGCGGCGTCCCGGAGTCCCCAGATCGAGAGCTGGCGTGCGGCCCGTCGGCGTGCGGTGGCGACGACGGCTGGGTCGGCGGGGAGATTCCAGGAGGCCACATGGGAGGCACCCATGATGTGGGTGCGTGCGACGAGCAGGGCGGCGTCGTCGTCCGGGGAGCCGGGCAGGAGCGTTTCGACGATGCGGTCGCACGCCGCCTCGGGCGAGGGAGTGGCTCGGCTCAGGGTGTCGAGCAGGGTCCGCTGTCCGGAGTCGATGTCGCGATGGCGAGTTCGGACCAGGCCGTCGGTGTAGAGAACGATCAGGCTGTCTTCGGGCAGCCGGCTGTCGGTGGCTTCGAACGGCAGACCGCCCACGCCGAGCGGTGGCCCGGGCGCCACATGGAGGAAGCGCACCGCGCCGTCGGGGGTGACGAGGGCCGGCGCGAGGTGGCCGGCGCTGGCCGTGGTGCAGTGGCCGGAGATGGGGTCGTAGACGGCGTAGAGACAGGTGGCGCCGACTTCGCCGACCGATTCGATGCCTTCTTCGATCTCTTCGAGGATGAGGTCGTCGAGCTGTGTCAGCAGCTCGTCAGGGGTGAGATCGACGTCGGCGAGGGTACGCACCGCCGTGCGCAGTCGGCCCATCGCGGCGGAGGCGTGGATGCCGTGGCCGACGACGTCGCCGACGACCAGGGCCACGCGGGCGCCCGAGAGAGGGATGACGTCGAACCAGTCGCCGCCCACACCCGCCTGGGGATCGGCCGGCAGATAGCGGGTTCCGGTCTCCACGGCCAGCCGCGTCGGCCGGTGGTGCGAGAGCAGACTGCGTTGCAGCACCAGGTCGGCGCCGTCGGCCTCCTGCGGAAAGTCGGCCTGGAGGAACCACTGCACGTGCTGCTCGGCGTCCATCAGCGGACAGGCCCGCAGGTCGGCTTCCACCTGGCGGCCCTCTCGGTCGCGCAGCGCGACCCGCCCCGTCCACGCCTGTCTCTGCGCGGCCCTCCGCCGGGCCGCGTCGGGAAGGCCGGAGCCCAGAAGACCGGCCGCCGGGCGCCCGACGATCTCGCCCGGCGTGTATCCGAGCAGCAGCCGGGCACCACGGCTCCACGCGGTCACGACGCCCTGCGCGTCGATGGCCGCAACGGCTGCGTCCGCCACTTGCGGAGTGACATGCGTACGCATCGTTCTCAGTCCCGTACGTGTCCAGGCGGGTCGGCGAACGCGCCGCACACCGCCGTGTCACCACGGCCGAGGGCCAATAGTCAATCAATGCAACACCGACAGGCAGGTGAGCATTCCGCTGATGGTCTCGTACTCCTCGGCCACGGCCATCTCCGGCCTCCTGTCCCCGTTCGTTGTCCGGTGCCGTCGCGCAGTCGTCCGGATGGGGGCCCGGACCGAAACGGCGACGCGACTCGCCGGACGTCACCGCAGCCGGCGCGAGGTCACCGTGAACTGGGCGCCGTCGGGATCGCGCAGCACGGCTTCCTGCTCGCCCTCCTCCAGGACGCTGCCGCCGTGCTTCTCCGCGGCCCGGGCGCAGGGCCCCACGTCGGCCACGGCGAAGTGGACCTGCCAGTGTGGCCTGACCGAAGGGTCCGGTGGCGTCTCCACCGAGCCCGACTCGATGCGGGCCACGATGTCGCCCTGGCTGCGCAGCAGTACCTCGCCGCCGGCGTACTCGACCTCGCAGGCGCCGGGAAGGCCCGAGGCCCAGTCGAGGATCTCTCCGTAGAAGAAGGCGGCGTCGAAGGCGTCGCGCGTGTGGAGGGTGATGAACGTCGGTGCGACCTGGCGCCACGTCTCCCACTCGGTGACGAGTTTCCCCTGCCAGATGCCGAAGGTCGCGCCGTGGCGATCGGCGAGCAGCGCCGCGCGTCCGGGAGGGAACGAGATCGGCCCGACGGCCAGGGTGCCGCATCGCTCCTGGGCGCGGGCCACGGCCTCGTCCGCGTCCGTCACCGCGAAGTACGGCGTCCAGGCCACGGCCATCTGCCACATGGCGGCCACCCCCGCGATCCCCGCGACGGGTACGCCGTCCGCCAGCGCGGTCCGGAAATGGTCGCCCAGTCTGGCCCTGCGGCACCGCCAGCCCAGTACGGCACCGTAGAAGCCCTGGGTGGCGTCGAGGTCACGGCTGGTCAGGCTCACCCAGCACGGCGCGCCGAACACCGAACGCGTGAGGACGACGTCCGTCGCACTGGATGAGTGTGTCGTGCCGTGGTTCATGGGCATCGCGCCTGATCTCGTACGCCGAGGGCCAACTGCTCCGACTTCAGTGTCCACCAGCGTTCTGGTCCCGCACACCGCCGGCCTCAGCGATGCGCGAAGAGGCGTTCGTTCCTGCCCGCCCCGGTGACCATGCCGGACCGGACGCTTACGGTGTGTTGCGACTCCACCTGGTCGGCGCACATCGGGTGCCTGGCATATCTCGTTGTTGTGCCATGGCGACGCAGCACGATGGCACAGGCGTGCAGTACACGGAATCGCGGGAACACTTGCGGCATGTCCTGGCGCGCAGCGAGCCGGCGTTCATGGGGCGTCTCGGCGTTGCGGGTGATGAGGACGGTCTGAACGGGCGGTCAACGGTGGTTGATTCGCCCGCTGGTCCGGAGACGCGCACCATGGAAGGTGACCCACATAGCCCACCTCGCGGAGGTGAACCGCGATGACGCTGCCCGTACGACACCGGCCCGGCAGCCTGCTGGAGAGGCGGTTCCCGGGCTTCGGATGGGGTGAACCCGTCGCTGCCGAGTTCGATGAGCTGTTCCAGCGGATGACCCAGCTGCTGGAAGGCACCGCCGCTCCGGGCGAGCTGGCGTGGTCGCCTGCGGCCGACATGCGGGAGACGGACGACGCCTATGTGATCGAGGCCGACCTGCCCGGGATCAGGCGGGACGACATCGACATCGAGATGAGCGAGCGGGGACTGCGCATCACCGGGGAGTACAAGGAGCGGGAGCGCGAAGGCGTCCTGCGCCGCAGCACCCGCCGCACCGGCCGTTTCGAGTACCAGGCCCTGCTGCCCGCCGATGTCAGGGCGGAGGAGGTCAGCGCGACCCTGCACGAGGGTGTGCTGACCGTCACCGTGCCCAAGGCGCAGGCCACCAAGCCGCGGCACATCGAGATCACCGAGTCCTGACCCCGCTCGGTGCGCGCCGCGAAGCCGTCGCACGGCAGAGTCCATCCTGCGCGAGCAACTCTGCCGTGCGACGGTGACATGCCGGTACGGGGAGGTGTGGGCACGAAGATGTTGATGCCCCACGTCAGGACCGTCGCCGCGGCACCTCGTGCCCACCGGTCCGCATGAGCCGCTCTGCTGCGAAATCCGGCGAGCCCGCTCGCCTATCGTCGGCTTGACGACGCCGCGTACACACTCTGCGTCCTCATGGGACAACGCAACGCCGCCGACGCTGCGGCACAGGCGGAGCGCCTCCTGGCCCGGTCCTCGGCCCCCGTGGCGACGGACCGGGCCCGGCGGGAAATCACTGCCTCCCGCTGAGCCGATGCACTCCGTAAGCGTCACCGACCCCGAGCGGATGGAATGCCTCCAGCGGCAGCGCCGCGTCCTCGGCGCCCTGCCGGACGACGTGACGGAACTGCTGGCCGCGCACGCATTTCGGTGTCGAGCGCGCTCAAGCCGAAGGGTGTGGCGTGCACGAGGTGTTCCCTGGCCACCGGGGCGCACCCGCTTGTCGGCTGCTCCGCAAGGACCGCCACGGCGAGCACGTCTCTGCGCAGCGTCGCCTGGTCACCGAGCAGGGCCGAGTCCTGACCGACGATCTCCCACCCTGGTAGCCCGTCAGAGCCTGTGCCCTCCAGGGCGATGAACATGTTCACCGGCCGTGGACGAGGGATCAGCCATGCGCACCATTCGGCCCATGGGCAGATTCGTACGAGCGGACGAACACGGCGCAGTGTCATCAGCAGGTCCTACTCCCAGCTCGCGACAGTTGAACAGGCGACCTCAGCAGTACGACTTCGATGTCACCGCAGCGTGCGCATCGGTCAGCCGGAGGCGGTGATCGCGGTTTCGGCGGAGTTCGTGAGGGTGTCGAGTCTGGCGGCGAGGTCGGGGTGGACGGCTGCCAGATGGGGCCGGGTCGCGTTCAGGGGGCGGATGAGGGCGGCGGGATCGTCCTGGGCAAGGGCCTCATCGAGTTGGCCGACGGGGAGGCGGGCAGCGCTGGGCAGATCGGTAAGTGCGGTGATCTGGCCGGCGATACGGCGCAAGTCTGCGGCGTTGCGGCGGGCCCAGGTGGCCAGGGTGCGGTCGGCGGCGCGGCGTTCGCGGGTGGCCTGGACGCGCTGTTCGCCGGTGCTTCCGGTGGGGCCGGGGCGGCCGCGCAGGTAGCGGCGTTCGGCGGCCTGGCGGCTGGCTACGCCGAGCGGGTGGGCGAGGTCGGCCCAGCTGGCGCCGGCATGGCGGGCTGTTTCGATCAGGCCGGTTTCCCAGCCGGCGAGCTGCTCACGCACCTGCCGCAGCAACAGGAGGGAGGCAAGAGCCTGCTCCGGACCCGGCCCTGCTTCGCTGGAGGCGTCGCACGTCTCGTCCTGGGCGGCGCGCAGGGCGTGGTCGATGGCCTCCAGTGCTGCCGCGGCAGCGAGGAAGGAAGCCGGGCTCTGAGCGTCGTCACTGGAAGAGGCCGGCGGGCCGGCTGCCGTCATGGACACCTCCCAGCATGTCATCCATTCGATGACGGCAGTATTTGTCATCGAATGGATGACATGTTACAACGGTTTCGTGAGGCGCATTGGCAGCAACTGCCCGACCCCTCTGGAGGTGTTCTGAGATGTTGATGCGCACTGACCCCTTCCGTGAACTCGACCGGCTCGCTCAACAGCTGATGAGCAGGGGCACCTGGTCGCAACCGTCCGCGATGGCCATGGACGCCTACCGCGAGGGCGACGAGTACGTGGTGGCCTTCGACCTGCCGGGGGTGAGCCCGGAGGCGATCGACATCGACGTCGAGCGGAACATGCTGACCGTCAAGGCCGAACGCCGGCCCGTGGCCAAGTCCGACGACGTGCAGATGGAACTGTCGGAACGGCCGCTGGGCGTCTTCTCCCGCCAGATCGTGCTGGCCGACACGCTGGACACCGAGAACATCAAGGCCGACTACGACGCCGGGGTGCTCACTCTGCGCATCCCGATCGCCGAGCGCGCCAAGCCCCGCAAGATCGCCATCGGCGGAGGATCCGCCCACAAGGAGATCTCCGGCTGACCCCGGTGACAGGGGCCGGTCAGCGGCGGAGGACGGGCACTCGATCTTCCCCCACCCGCCCTCCGCCCTCGAACAAGGAGACGAGGAAGGGGGCGGCCGACGTGACCCTGCGAAGGGAAGCGTTCCCCGACCACGTGAAGGAACGCGGCGAATACCCAAACGAGCAGGAAGCACAACGCGCGGCCCGCGTTGTTCTCGCCCTGCCGGGCGCACCTGGTCGGTGGGGCACGCACCCAGTTGGCGGCGCGCCTGCCGGAAGACTTCGCACCGATCCTGCTCAACCCGATGCAGGCCGCCGCACCGATGCCCCGAGCGACTCGTGCGGGCGACCGCGGCCCCGATCGAGGGGACCACCGAGCAGACCGCGGCCTGGGACGTCAGCGCCGTCCTCAGCACGGTGGCCGACGCTGCCGGTGACGACGTCCTCAACCGGATCCTGCTCCAGCTCCCCGCGGGCTACGACCTGTTCTTCGGCGACCACCAGCCCACCTGGCCACTCCCACACCCAGTGCCGGCGCCCCGCCCTGCCGGGCGCCGGCACCGGCGACAGAAAGGCAACCGGCGCAGTGATGTCCGACCAGCGTGCACCGTTTGAGCACATGCCTGCGACGACGTACGAGCAGATGCTGGAGAAGGTCCGCTACGAAGGCGCCTACCCCACCAGGGAACGCGCCGAAGAAGCCGTCCGACTGGTCGTTGCGGGACTCGGACGCCAGCTGACAGGCGAGGAACGCGTCGACCTGGCCGCCCGCCTGCCTCTTCAAGCCGCACGCATCCTCACCGAACAGATCCCCGACACCCAGCCCCTGACCGGCTGGGCCTTCGTCAAGGACCTTGCCGCCCGCAGCAGCGCCACCCTGGCCACCACCCGCTGGGACACCGGCTCCGTTCTCGCCGCCGTCGCCGCCTCGGCCGGCCCCGAACTGCTCACCAGCATCCTGCGCCAGCTCCCCACGGGCTACGCACTCCTCTTCGGCCGTGCCGAACTCACCCCAGCCGCCTGAGCACGCCGAAGGCGAACTGGACCAACGCGGTTGAAGCCGGACTTGGGCCAGAGAGGCCCCGAGAACACCGAGCGGGTCTTCACCCCGAGGGGTGAAGAGGCTGGTGCCGGGCCAGAGAGTCGGCCAACTGCCGACGGGCCATGAACAACGCTGCGTCCAGTTGGCGGGTGCCTGTGACTACGCACAGTGTGTACGTCGCATCCTCAAGTCTGCGGGCAGTCTCCGCGCCGCTGCCGCCCCGTGCCAGGCGCTGCTGAGGCTTTCGCACCCCTCGACCAGTCCCGCAGAAGTGACGGATCTGCCGCCGATACGACCCGCCGCGCCAGCCAGTTGCAGAAATCGGGTCGACAGGTCGCTGCTGCGCCATCCAGTACCCGGTGGGTGGGAGTGGCGTACCCGGAGAGCGGCTGCGGGTCGTCGAATGACGCGGCGCACCCGCATCCGTGACAAGTCCGGACGGTAAATGGCGCGACGGCTTGGACTTTCTGAATCACGCAGTTCTGTGACCGCCATACCCGGTGACAGCGGGGAGACCGGCGTTCTGGGCCTCACAGCCGGGCGACGATCAAGGCGATGTCGTCGTGTCCGCCGCCGCTGACGCCCATCCGGGACAGCAGGAGGTCTGCCAGGTGGTCGGGGCTGAGCCGCGGGTTGTCGGTGAGGGTGGCGGCGAGCCGGTTCAGGCCGGTGTCGATGTCCTCGTCGCGGCGTTCGATGAGACCGTCGGTGTAGAGCACGAGGGTGTCGCCGGGCGTGTAGTCGAGTGCGGCCTGCGGGCGCGGGACGTACTTCGGGCGGACTCCCAGAGGCGGATCAGTGGCCCGGTCCATCACGACGAAGGTGCCGTCGGCGTGGACCAGCACAGGCGGGAGGTGGCCGGCACTGCTGTAGGCGATGCGCCGGCGGTCGGGGTCGACGACGGCTTTGACCGCGGTGGTGGCCACGGCCCCTTCCACTGAGCAGGCGTACAGGTCCAACACCTCCATGGCCCTGGCCGGCTCGGGCAGGGCGCGGACGGCGGCGGACAGCGCGCTGCGCAGCATGCCCATCGCGGCGGCCGCCTCCAGACCATGGCCGACCACGTCGCCCACCGCCATGGCGAAGCCGTCGTCGGGCAGGTCCACCACGTCGTACCAGTCGCCGCACACGTTGAGTCCCGTGGCCGCGGGCAGGTAGCGCACCGCGACGTTCGGGTGCCGGGCCAGATCCGGCGACTGCATCATCGCCTCCTGGAGGGTGACCGCGACCTTCCGTTCCCGGGCGTGCGCCTGCCGCAACTGCTCGTTCGCCTGCTGGAGTTCCCGCGCCCGCGCATACAGCTCGGCTTCCACGGCCTCCCGCTCGCCGAGCGCCTGACCCGGCTGGACGCGCGCGGCACGCGAGAGCCCGAACTCGGTCACGTCCTCCACCCGGTGGATGATCCACGCCACCTGGCCGCCCGCCCCCAGCACGGGAGTGTTGACGGGGGACCACCATCGTTCCTCGAAGACGCCGGGGCGGCCGGCCACCGGGATGTCGTACTTCTGCACCGCCATCGTGTCCGGCTCCTTCGAGCGCACGACCCGGTGCAGGGAGGCACTGAGGTTCCGTACCCCGTCGGCGTCGGGGTCCGCCGGGTTCTCGGGGAACGCGTCGAAGAGGTACTTCCCGATCAGGTCCTCCCGGGTGCGGCCGGTCGCCCGGCAGTAGGCCGCGTTGACGTCGAGGATCACGAGATCGGGGCCCAGTACGAGGTACGGGCTGGGGGTGGCGGCGAACAGCGCCCGGTAGTCGATCGGCGGTGTGGTCACAGGCGCTCCCGTTCCTCTCCGATCCCCCTCGCTTCCACTATGCGCCCCGCTGATCAGCACATCAGTGGGCCGGTTACGGCAGGGAGCCGGGCCGGGAGTCGTAGAGCACGCTGTGGAAACGACCGGCGTCCTCCCGCCCGGAGGGGTCACCGCCCAGCTGCCGCACCGCCTCGATCGCGTACCGCTGTTCCCGCTCGTCCGTGAAACGTCGCTGCGGGTAGGTGCGGGACGGATCCACCGTGGTGCGCAGGCCGTACGCGGCCAGCGTCCGTACGACCGGTTCGTACGACACGGTCCGCAGCACGAACGCGCTCACCCACACGGGGCGCCGGGCGCCGTTCAGCAGCGCGGCGAACGTCCGCTCGGTGATGTAGCTGCCGCCGCCCGTGAGGGTGATCAGCCCGACGTCCGTCAGGGCGCGGTTCAGCCGGGGCCCGGGCGGCGCCTGCTCCAGGTCGTCGGTGAAGGCGGCGTCCAGCAGACCGACCTGCTGGGCGTAGTGCACGGCCGGTGCCGCGATGTCCAGGCCGAACACCGGCACCGCGTCGGGGCGGCGCCGCTCGGCGTAGAACTCCTTGTCCCGTGCCACCAGTTCCGCCGTCGACAGGGCCTGGCAGTCAGGGGAGGCGTACCGCTCGTACAGTTCCGTCAGCGTCACTTCGTGGTTGAGCAGTGCGGCATTGATCCCGTAGGAACAGCACACGTCCAGCACCGCCGGCCGGCCGGGGCGGCCCTCGTCCAGCGCGGCCCGTTCGGCGGCGGCCCGCCGGAAGACCGGCTGGGCGTGGCGCGGGATCTCGTACTCCAGCGGGGCCAGCCGCGTGAAGTAGGCGCGGGGGTCCGGCCGGTCGTAGATGTCGTCGAACCGCGCCTTGCCGCCCGCCACACCCTCCGTACCGCCAGAACCGGACCCGGGCATTGCCGTACTCCTCCTCGTAAACGCAGCAGAACACATCGGTATATCCATCATGTCCCGACTCCCGCTCCCCGGATGTGATCCTGCCGCCGGTCGGCGTATCCGCCTCGCCGAGGCGAATGGCACCCACTGGAGCCGTAACCGGACGCGGACCGCACGAGCGGGCGATGGCGAGATGCGGGGGCGGGCGTTTCGCGTCACGGTAGGGAGCGAGGGGGCTGAGTCGCTCTGGCCCGATGTCGTACGAGCATCGCCCTAGCCGAAGGAAACATGATGGCCGTAGCCACCGACATGCTCGTTCCCGCGCTGCGTGAGGTCCGTGAAGCCCAAGCCGCGCTGGCCGACCGATTCAAAGCCGACCTTGCCGTCACGCCCCCCGGGGAGTACCGGGAACTCCTGGAACGCCGTGTCGGCGACGCCCGGGGGCATGTGTACGCCATTGACGAACGACTCACCGTGCTGAAGCCGCGCCGGTTCGTGCGGAACGTTCTCGGCAACGCCTGGGACGTCACCAGGCAAGCAGTCCGGCTGCCCTTGGACGCCGCCATGATCGCGCCGGGCGCCCTGCTGCGGAGCCAGCAGGGGAAGGCGACGGAGCAGCGGCTGCTGAAGAACGTCGAGGAGGAGTACGCCGCCACCGCCTTCGCCATGGCCATCTGCCGGGCCGCCGAACGCATCGCTCAGGAAGCCGGGAACGTCGCCACCGCGGACCTTCTCAGCACCGTGCGCCGCGACGGCGAGGAGATGCTGGAAGAACTCGCGGACTGCCTGGAGCAGCGGGCCCGGGCAGCGGTGCTGGCCGCCGAGGCGGAGGTGATCGCCGCCGAGGGCGTGGGCGTCGGCGGCGCCGCGCAGGCGGTCCGGGACTGGAGCACGTGGCTGCGGGAGACGGCCGAGCGGATGCCCGGCGTGGACCGGCTCCAGGGCGTACCGGAGGGCGCCCTGATCTCGGAGGACGAGCTGCCGATTCCCGACTACCGCAGGCTCGGCACCAGGATGATCGTCGACCGGCTCCCGCAGCTGTCGCAGACGGATCTCGCGACGGTCGGCGCGTACGAGCGTTTCCACGCGGCCCGTCCCGCAGTCCTGAGCAGGATCGCCGACCTGCTCGGGCCCGAACCCTGGCCCGGCTACGACGGCATGAACACGGGCGACATCCGCAAGCGGCTCGCCGAGGCGGGAGAGAGCCTCACCCAGCGGGTGCTGGACTACGAGCGCCGTCATCAGGCCCGCTCCACCGTCCTCGCGGCGGCCGAACGGGTCCACGCCTGACGGGCTTCCGTCCGACGGGGCAGCAGCTCATGCGCCAGGCCGCAGGGGCTCGGGGCGCCGGTGCTCGTAGGTCCACAGCTCATCGACGAGAGTGAAGCCGAAGGAGCGGAACAGCCGGGTGGCGGCCTGGCTCTCGCACATGGGCGGCCGGGCGTCGTCGAGGACGAGCGCGACCTCGGTGGCGCCCTGCTCGGCCAGCAGGGCCAGGGCCTGCCCGAGCAACCGGCGGCCCAGACCACGGCGCCGGCGGACGGGCGTGGTCTCGATCCAGTAGAGCGTCGCGGTGCGCTCGGGTCCCATGCCGACGACGGCTTCGGCGACCGGTTCGGTGGCCTCGCGAAGGATCAGCCGGTGGCCCGGCGGGAAGTCGCAGGGGAAGACGTCGGCGACCGGTTTGGCCGGCGGGTGCTCGGCAGGGAGCCTGCGGTGCAGGTAGCGGCCCTGGCAGTGGCCGGTGAAGCCGGTCTCCACCAAGGCGTTGTGGGTGGCGCCGCGCCGGGTGCGGGGCAGGCCACCCGGCCCCTGCGGACCCGGCGGGGCGCCGACGAACGCCTCGATCCGCGGGCAGTGGCCCAGGGCCCTGAGAGCGTGGCCGATCAGGGTGCGCAGGGTCGGGGGGTGCTCGTACGCGTGGACCCAGTAGATGAGACCAGGGCCCGAATCCGCCCAGGACAGGTAGGCGATGGTCCCGCGGGGGCGGTCCCCGGCATCGGTGAGCACACTGATCTGCGGCCAAGCCGGTATGGCCCGGCTGACCAAGGGGACGGGAACACACCACGCCGGGGTCAGCGTCTCCGGGGCGCAACGCGGCTGCCCTGGAAGCCGGTCGGCATCGATGAGTTCGTGTACCCCTGCTTCGTCCTTGGGGAGGACCGGGCGTACCGTCGTCCCGCTGTCGGGGCTCGGCGAGGAGGCCATGCTGTCCTGTCCGCACATGTGCCGGCGTTCCTGTCGGCTACTTCTCAGCGTCCCCTGTTTCGGCCCGGCTGTCACGGGAACGGCGGCTGTGCCCTGGGGGCTGCCCGTTCTTTCTGGGGGTGTGACTGTGCGGGAGGCAGGTGGCGGACATGGACTGCCGGGCCGCGGTGAGCAATGAGCGGACCTGGTCGATGACCGGCGGGTGCAGCGGGAGTGTCAGGTGGCCGACGCCGGGCACGAGCACGTTGCGGGCCGTGAGGTCGGGATGGTCGATGCGGCCCCTGGAAGCCGGGATCACGACCTCGTCGAAGTCGCTGTAGAAGGCCACGAACCGGGTACGGCACCCGGGGGCCGGCCCGGCGAGTTCGGTCAGCAGCCCGCTTCCGGGCCGTAGCTGGCGCAGCAGCGGATGGGGCGGTGCCAGCAGGGCCGCCGCCGTGCCGCCGTGCGGCGTCGCGAGCGTGATCACCAGCGGGACGTACGCGTCCCCGCCGAGCGCCTGTGTGTAGTAGCGGGCGATCAGCCCTCCGAGGCTGTATCCGATCACGACCACGGGCCGCCCCGAGCTTCGGGCACTCGCCAGCTCCGCCTGCTCGCCCAGGACCCGGGCCGCCGCGCGGATGTCCGGGCCGAACGCGTGGTGACCCATCGTGGTGAAGGGCCCCGCACCGATGCCGTCCAGCCCTCGCCGCAGCGCCGCGATGATCGATTCACCGTCGCTCAGCCCATGCACCAGCAGAACCGGAAGGTCCCCCGCTGTCGGTGGCGGTTCGTTCTGGCCCGGGTCTGGCCCGGGCACGGTACGACGGAAGTGGCCGACGATCTGCTCGACGCCTTCCGCTGCCAGGTCGAGCGGGAGGCGCACGAGCCGTCCGGCGGCTCTGCTTGCCTCGACACCCACACCACGCACCGGTGACATGCCCGGCACCGACAGGTGGGCTCCGAAAGGAATACCCGTGGTCGTTCACCTTCCCCGGATATGCCCCCACTTGCCCTAGGTGATGAAACATTGTGCGCGCCGATCGCATTCCCTGCCACATCAGTGGTCCCACAGTTCACAGCGGATCGCTCCTGTACGGCGGGGCTCCGTCATGGGTGGCGCTGCCGCGGGCCGGGGCGGGAGCCAGGGCCGCCGCGGCTGCCGGGGGCCTGGAGCGGCGGCTTGGAGGACTGCGGGCGGGGAGATGTCGGGCACTCCGGCGGGAGCGGTCGATGTCGTGGGCGGTGACGATCCCGCAGAGCCGGCCGTCGTCCATGACCAGGATGGGCGTCCGCCGCTGGTGAGAAGGCGCTCCAGGACGGTGTTCAGCAGCTCCTGCGGTGCGGCGAGCGTGCACCGGGACAGCGGCGTCGCGACGTCCCGGACCCGCAGCGATCGCTGCTTTCCGGGCGGCACGGCGGCCAGCCGACTCAGCCGTACGACACCGCTGGGACGGCCGGCGAGGCCCAGCACCGGCAGCACCGAGTGCCGTGCCGGCGAGGGCACCTCGGACAGGAAGCGGTCCACGGTCAGCCAGTCGGGACCGGTGACCACCGCAGCGCACATCGCCTGCCCCGCCCGTACGCCGCGCGGCCGTGACCAGATCTGCCGCGACCAGCAGGGCCGCCCGTGAACGAGTGGATCTTTCCCGAGCCGGCAGCTGTGCCAGAGGACAACCGGCCCGAGCCCTTCGTCCCACGGCATTCGGATGCGGTCCGCTCGTGGGCGACCGCAGCGCAACCTCACCGCAGTCGACCTCAGCCAGCCCGTCGGCCGCATGCTGGAGCGGCGGTACCGCTCGGCTGGCCACTGAACCCCGCTCGACGAAGTCCAACGGAACAGCTCCTTGTCGGCGAGCGGTACTCGGGCCACGGCGGCGGCCCAGGCGCCTCTGAGCGGTGTCGCACTCAGAGGCGCCTGGCGGAGTCAGTGCTTGGTCGGGACGACCGGGTTGGACGGGGATGAGGCGGGGCCGGTGCCTACGCAGTTGGTGGCCGATACGGTGAAGGTGTAGCTGGTTCCGGGGGTGAGGCCGGTGATGGTGGCGCTGGTCGAGGTGCCGCTGACCGTCGCGCTACCGCCGGGGGATCCGGTCACGTTGTACTGCGTGATCGAGCAGCCCCCGTTGCTGGCCGGCGGTGTCCAGGTGACGGTCGCCTGCCGGTGACCGGCGGTGGCGGTCACGTTGGTCGGGGCACCGGGCAGGGTCTGGCCGGTCTGCGGCACGAAGAAGTCCGACATCGCGGTGGCGCCGCCGTCGTTGCTGGTCAGCGGGGCGAGACCCCATGCAGACTCTATGGTGGCCAGCCAGGAGTAGTGGTTGTACAGGTTGGTCGAGTGGTAGCCGGCCGTGGTCGACTTGCTGATCATGATCGACGCCACCTGGTTGTTCTGGGTGCCGTCGTCCTCGTCCCACACGATGTTGAGCACCGAGTTCTGGCTGGTGAAGGCGGGGGAGTTGAGGATCGTCGGCACGTTCTGCGACAGCCAGGTGTCGCCTTGGGCGATCGTGCCGTCGTGCATGTCGTCGATCAGGTTCGGGGTGATGAACGCGTAGTTCGGCGTGGTGGCCGTCGAACCGAGGTCGGTGGCGAGCTGGGTGTACGGCACGTCGTTGTTGCACTGCGGCGTGGTCTGGATGTCGGTGTAGTAGACGAAGGGGTTGTGCCGCACCGCATACTCGCCCGAGTCGGACAGCGTGCAGGGTGCCGGCATCGATTCCTCGTACGCCTTCCAGGTCTTGCCGGCCGGCGTGATGCGGTCCGCCGCGATGTTCGGCTGGTTCACCGTGCATTGCGACGGGTTGCAGTCGGTGGTGATGCCGAAGTTCGATCCACCGGTCAGTTCCAGGTAGTTCGGCAGGCTCGGGTGGCCGACCGCGAAGTAGTTCGACGCGATGCCGTACTGGCTGACCAGCGAGTTGATGTACGGCGCCTGGCTGTTGCCGACGATCTCGTTGTACGAGTGGTTTTCCATCAGGATCGTGAAGACGTGGTCGAACGCCGGAACGGACCCGGCCGCCTGCGCGGACGTGGCGCCACCGGATATCTCCGGCGCCAGGGCGAGCAGCAGCGAGGCCACCAAGGTCAGCAGCCTTCTGGCCAGTCGTCGATGCGGATGCATGTGCAACCTCCTCCAGCTAGGTGGTTTGCACCCAGCACGGTGACGGAACCGGCGGCTCCGGCGCCTCCGCACGCGCTGGACCGTTGGCTGAATTTCTCCCTTGGGTCCGTCAACAACCCTTCAGTGAACGCGGACTTGCTTGTTTACGAGGCAGAGGAACGCCCTGCTCACCACGGTGATCATTAGGCTGCTTTCCGTGGCGCGCCGCGCCCGACGCGTCTTGTGCGGCAGAAGCAGGGTGGGCTCTACCGCGGCCGGTGCGAGTCCATGCGCCGGAACACGCCTTCGCCCGTCGCCCCGTCAACGTCCTCTGTTTCCACTCCACCTCGGTCAGAGGCGTGTGTGGTGGGACACCATAGTTTTTGGCGTGGGAGTGCGTGCGGCCACCATGGACGCGCTGCCGGGGCGTCGGTGACGGACTCCGGTGCTTGTTCAGTGCTGGCCAAGAGTCCACGTCCGCTGCATCCGCCGACGATCCGTCCGGCCGACGCTCACAAGGTCTCGTACGCCTCATGAGGCTTCACCAGGGGTCCCGACTCACTCGGCTGGCTCCACGTCACTGTCGCCCGAAGAGCCCAGCAGAACTTGCGTCACTCGTATGGCGGACTTGGAGTGCAGTCGGTTGCCGCACTCGGAACCCTAGGATCCATAATCGGACAAAACGGGCATATGGTCCCTCGTCTGGCACGGGCGGGTTCACCTCACCACTGAAGGAGACGGGATGTCGCACCGCGCCGGGAGAACCCGTTGGAGGCGCTTCGCGGTAGTCCTGGTGTCCAGCGTCGCAGCGTGCGCGACGGTCGGCATCGCCATGGCGCAGGGAGTGCTCGCCGCCTCGTTCTTCATCTCCGGCCAGAAGTTTCAGGTCACCGCCGACTCGTTGACCGCCCGTGGATTCAGTCTCTATGGCATGGTCGACGTGACCAAGAAACATGAACTCGTACCCGTTGTGGTCAGCGGGTTCCGGGACGCGACTGTCCGGGGGCTGTGCCAGTCCATTCTCGTCGACATCCCGGTGCTGGGCACACAGACTCTGCGGCTCACCGGAGGTGACGACCGGCCGGCCGAGGCGTCGAACCTGTTCATCGACGCGACGGCCGAGTCCGCCAATGGCGCGAATTTCAGCGGCCTCGACGTCGGAGTCGCTCAGGGCGCCATGACCAAGGGGCCGGTCGAGCCCAAAGACAGGGACTCGCGGTTCTTCGCCCCTGACGGGGTGGGCCAGCAAGCTCTGTCGACCACCCTGACCGACCTGCGAGTGAGTGCCGTCGCGGTCTCCGCCGGGACGTTCAGCGTTCCGGGTCTGCGCTTGCGGCTTGAGCGGGGCAGCCATCCGTGCCCCTGACCCGGCGGCCCCCGTGCAGGGGGCGCAGGTCCGGGCCTCCATCCTCCTCGCGGGACCACGGCACCACTGATCAGGACAGGACGCGTGATCATCAAACCACTCGGCAGACGACGTGAACTGCTTGCCGCAGCAGTTGAGTTCCGGCGGGCGTTCAGAACCTGGCGTGGCGAACGCCCCTTCTGGGCAGGTGCGTTCACCTTCGCCGCCGGTCTGCCCATCCTCTACTGGCCCTACGCGAACCTGGACCTGGGCGGGGTTCCACTCGCCCTGTCGACCGCGTCCGGCGCCGGATCCCTGGTGATCGGAACTCTGCTCCTGGCGCTGGGCGTCGCGCTCTGGTATGGCCCCCACCTTCGTGTGTTCGCCGGGATTTCCACCCTCCTCCTCGCCCTCATCTCCCTTCCCGTCGCGAACCTCGGCGGCCTCTTCCTCGGCGCAGCCTCCGGCCTGATCGGCGGCTCCCTGGCCTGCGCCTGGATGCCGCCCACAGCCGACGAGCCGTCGACACCACCGGGAGACTGTCCGGAATCACCGGTTCCGACGGGCGAGGGCCGAAGTGACACCTGACGACCGTGCCGGACGACCGCGCACTCCTGCGACCACGAGCCCGAGCGCCAACGCCAGGGCCGCACGACAATGACCGCTCTCGCGCTCGGCCGCGTACCCCGGCCTCTAGCCTGCACACTGGCCGTGGCCTGCGGGCCCCTGGCCCTGCGCATGGCCACGCCGTGGGTGGCCGGCACATCACGTCGTAGCCGTCGGATTCGGCCGTGGCCTGGCCCTTGCTGTCGAGCTCGGGGGGCGGTCGCGGCACCCTGGGCCTGCTGCTGGCCGTGATGGTGACCAGCACGGCCATGTCAACGTGGACGACCTTCTGAAACCCCGGGTCAACGACGGTCAGTGACCTGTCCCCCGGACTACGGAGGCGCCCCTGCAACCGCACGGCCCCAGCGAGGATCGGCCACACTCTGCCAAATGGGTCCACGCTGCCTGTCCGTTCGAGTTGGGCGGCTGTCCGTCTCCTGGCAGCTGAGTGCCCGTTCGCATGCCGTGTCTGTGAAGACGGAGTGGAACGCGCACCTCACCACTGGGCGTTCCGTACGAGGCGCGGGCCGATCTCCTCGTAGCGATCGCTGCGCGAGGGACAGCTTTCGCTGACGCCCCGGCGCAGGGCTGATGCGCGGGCTCCGGCGGCCCGCCGTGTGGGAGTCGGCCGTCACCGACGCGTCGGCGTATCGGGAGGCTGAGTGCCGTTCGAAGCGGCGCGGTCGGCCCCGTCAGCCGACGATGTGCGCCGACCGGCCCGAGCGTCGGTAGCTGGTCGCTTCGCAACGCTCGGGCAAGCGGGTGTCTTCGCCGGCGCCGACGTGGACAATCCCAGGGACGGGCTCCTCGGCCTCGCTCGTTCGTTACCCGTACGGTAGAGATCGCCTACAGCACACTCTCGCCCACAGTGAAGATCATGCTGCGGACCGGGGCGAGTTCCTGGAGATGCGCCGCGTCGGCCGCGGTGGCGCGTCCCTCGGGTGAAGCGAACGCGGCGTGGAGCTCATCCATCGAGTCCCATTCCAGCTCGGCGACCAGGTAGTACGGGAAGCCGCCGCGGACAGCGACGAGGTCGCGGCCGATCGTGTAGCGGCGTAGCCCCGGGAGGCGGCGTGCGAGCGGGATGTGGGCATCGTAGTAGTGCCGGTCGAATGCCGCGGGGGCGGTGGGTGTCTCGTACAGGGCGATGAAACGGGCGGTCATCGGGCGGCCCTCCGGTAGCGGGTGAGGACGGCGGCACCGGCCTGCTCGGCGGCCAGGCACTCCAGTTCGGCGTGGGGGCCATCGGTCGGGAAGAGCCGTCGGCCGGTGCCGAGGACGGTGGGGAAGGTCAGCAGCCGGTACTCGTCGACCATGTCCGCGGCCATCAGCCGGTCCACGACACTCAGGCTTCCGGTGATGACCACGTGCCGCCGCTCGCGCTTGGCGGCGTCGACCGGATCACCGTCAAGGAGCCGGGAGTTCGCCCACACCGATGTGTCGGCGTGGGCCAGGGTGCGGGAGGCGACCAGCTTCGGGACGGCGTTCATCCGCGCGGCGAACGGGTCGTCGCGGCCCGGCCAGAGCCGCGAGAACAGCTGCCAGGTGGTGCGCCCGAGCAGCAGTACCCCCTCGTCCAGCGTGCGGCCGAGCCGGAACTTGTCCCCGGCGACCGTCTCCGGGCCGTGCCGGAATGCCCAGCCGCCTCGCGGCGTGCCGGCGGATCCGTCCGGGTCGGACACGATCCCGTCCAGGGTGATGAACTCGATGACGATGATGCTCACGACGAGACTCCCTTCGGTTCGGTGCTCATCGGTACGTACCGGCCGCACCGCCCCGACTCATCGCTCCCGGTGGAACTCGCCTGCGGGAATTTCGCCCGGCAGTTCAAAGGCATCGAAGACGCGCGGATCGGCGAACACGACGTTGCGCGCGATCCGGCCGTCGGTGACCGTGAAGACCTGCAGGGTGTGCAGACGGCACCCGCCGCCGGGCTCCGGCGCGTACGCGGCGAGCGCGGGCTGCCCGTTGGCGGTGAGCTCCCGCATGTCCCAGCCCGTGCCACGCATCCGGAACACCCGCTCCAGGAACCGGCCGTAGTCCTGCCTGCCTCGGTACCACAGCGGCACCGGAGGCATCTCCAGCACCGCGTCGTCGGCCAGCAGCCGCACCAGCGCGGGTACATCCGCCGCCTCGAACGCCTGCATGTACCGCTGGACCACCGCCCGCACCTCGGGATCATCCGGCTCGGTGACCGCACCGGCATCGCCCACGTCGGCGAGGGCGGCACGGGCGCGCTGCAACGCGCTGTTGACCGCCGCGACCGTTGTCCCCAACTGCTCGGCGACCTCGGCGGCGGTGAACGCCAGCACCTCGCGCAGCACCAGCACCGCCCGCTGCCGCGCCGGCAGGACCTGCACCGCCGCCACCCACGCGAGCCGCAGGTCGGCCCTGACCTCCACATCGAACCGCGCGTCGGGGAACGGCTCCAGCCAGGGCACATCGAGCGCCGGCATCAGTGGCGCCTCGGGATTGTCGCTCGGCACCCCCAGCCCGGACGGCAGCGGACGCCGGCCGCGCCCCTCCAGCGCGGTCAGGCACACATTGGTCGCGATCCGGTACAGCCAGGTGCGCACCGACGCGCGCGCCGGATCGTACCGGTCACGGGCCTTCCAGGCACGCAGCAACGTCTCCTGCACCAGATCCTCGGCCTCGTGCACCGAACCCAGCATCCGGTAGCAGAACGCCACCAACTCACCCCGGTACAGTTCGAAGTCCACAGGCTCATCATGCTGCACCGGGCTTACGCCCCCGGAGAGGGGCTTCAGCGGGATCCGTCAGAGCTTCGGACAGTTACCACGCGGCGTCCCTCCCAGGCCGATGACTCCCCGCCACCATGCGCGGCCATTTGACTCCCCGTCACATGGCCGCGAGCTGGGAAATGAAACTGGCCACCGACAGTCCTGGTACCCGTCACCGTTGCTGAGCCTGGCTTGGCAGGTCGACCATGCCGGTCAGCTCGGCGACCTCGGCCCCTGTCCGCAGACTGCCGTCCTGGTTGAGGGCCGGGTGCCAAAGCCGGTCCAGGATGGCCCGGATCGCGCGGCGGACCGGTTCGGCAATCGCGTAGCCGACAATGATGTACGTTCTCATTCCTCTGTCGCGCAGGCTGCGGACGTGGGCGAGGAAGGTCTTGCCGCCTCCGGCGCTGTCCGCACGGATGCGGAGGCCGGTGCCGTATCGGTGGGCGCCGGGGACCTGGGTGAGGGCATCGTCCAGGACCGCTGTGTGATCACTGGCGGTGTTCGCTCCGGCGTTCCCGGGCCGCAGTCGCCCCGCCAGGGCTTCGCCGGTACTGGCCAGAAGGCGAAGCAGGGGTGGTAGCCGAATCCGCCCTTGTAGGTCGGCGTGGCCTGCTCCTTTTCGGAGTGGCAGGTGATCAGCGTGGCATCGATGTCCGGGATCGGACCGGGCAGTTCGCGTCCTCCAGCTCGTGCGGTGGGTGTGCCCCGGCTCGTCTCGGCGGCCTGCAGCCACGCGGTCTCCCGGGCACGGGAACATACCGATCGCAGCCGGGCCGGCACCCTCTCTTCGGCGTCGGTGAGCAGTCGCCAAGCGGTAGGCGTGGAGGTCACCGGCCCGAGCACCTCGCCCTGGTCCCGCAGCACGGCCAACTCCATGATGGACTCGCCGCCGTTGGCGAGCGTCACCGCCAGATCGACGGCGACCCGGCCGGGATCATGGCCGGTCCCACGTGGCCGCAGCGGACCCAGAACGGTGGAGTACGCACTCGTCAACCCGGTTGCATCGGCGAGATCGGCCAGCAGACGTGCTCAGGCATGCCAGACCACCCCCCTCCGTCAGCGGAGACATGAACCTGGGGACGCGAACCGATGCCCTTCACGCAGAAGGCGCCCCCTACTTGGACCGGTAGAACCCCTCGACAAGGTTCATCGTCCGGGTTCAGGGGGCACTTTCGCGTTTCCTGTCGCCGCTTGACTCCGCCCCAACCGAATTAGCAGACGGCCGCTCTCAGCGCCGCCTCGATTGCGTTGGTCAGCGTTTCCAGATACTCATCGTCGCTGCGGCCCTGTATGACGAGTATGCGGAATGCGAGCGGTGCGATCAGCAGGTCGGTGCCGAGATCCAGATCCAGCCCCGGGGGGAGATCACCGCGGTCGATCGCGCCCTGCAGTATCGTGCGCGCCGCCGCCCGCCGGGGTGCGGTCACTCCGGTGTAGAGCCCCTCTGCCAGAGCGTCGTCGTGATGGGCCTCGGCGAGCAGTCCGGCCGCGATCCGGGCAAGTAGCGGATTGTCCAGTTGGCTGCGGAAGGTGGCGAGCAGTTCGCGCAGGTCGGTGTGCAGGGCGCCCGTGGCCGGCGCGGGCGGGAGCGCGTCGGTGACCTTGCCGCGGATCAACTCGGTGACCATCGCCTGCTTCGAGGGCCAGCGCCGGTAGAGCGCGGCCTTGCCCACGCCGGCGCGCCGGGCCACTGACTCCATCGACATCCGCGCATACCCGGCCTCGGCGAGTTCGGCGAAGGCCGCCTCGGTGATCGCCTCGGTCACCCGCTGTCGCAGGACTGCTCCGCCGGTCGCCGACCGTTCCTTCTTCTGCCGCTCTGACATGCTCCGGAGTATAGCGAACGGAACGGTACCGTTCCATGTGCTAACGTGAGTGATGGAACGCTACCGTTCCGTTCCATTAGTGGAAGGGAGCCTACGATGAAATTCCTCTACGACGACGAGTCCTTCTCCTTCGAGGCACTGCGTGCCGCGGGCTACGCCGCCTACGGCGGCGCCGACCTCGGCGAGGTCCTGGTCACCTGCCGGCAGATCCCAGAGGCAGACGAGGAGGCCTGGTCGGCCCAGTGGGCCGCCACGGCGGCGCGTATCGAGCGCACCGGCCGGGACGCGCTGGCCGCCGGTCACCGAGTCAGCGCCCGGGAGGCGCTGCTGCGCGCGTCCAACTACTACCGGACCGCCGACTTCTACCGCCGCGAGAATCCCGCCGCCGACGCCGAGTCGGCGCGGCTCGCCAGGGCCTCCCAGCAGACATTCGCCGACGCGGCCGCCCTGCTCGACCCTCCGGCCCGCGCCCTGCGCATCCCGTACGAGGACACCACGCTGCCCGGCTACCTCTTCCTGACCGACGATTCGGGTACCCCCCGCCCGACCCTCATCTACCACGGCGGCTACGACTCCACCCTCGAAGAGAACTACCTGGCGCTGGCCGCGGGCGCGCTGCGGCGCGGCTACAACGTCATCGCGTTCGACGGCCCCGGCCAGGGCAGCACCGTCCGCGACCAGCACCTGCACTTCCGGCCGGACTGGGAGGCCGTGGTCACCCCGGTCGTCGACTTCGCGCTCACCGTGCCCGAGGTCGACGCCCAGCGACTCGTACTGGTCGGCACGAGCCTGGGCGGCTACCTCGCCGCGCGGGCGGCCGCCTTCGAGCACCGCCTCGCCGCCTGCGTGCTGCACGACGGCGTCGACGACTTCCATGAAGTCGCCGCCGCAACCGCCGGCCGAGCCGCTTCGACGCCCGGCGGCATGGAGGCGCTGATGGCGCAGAACACCATGGTCCGATGGGTGGTACGCAACGGCCGGTGGACCTTCGGAGTCTCCGACTTCGACGAGCTGGTCAAGGCAACCGAGGCATACACCCTGGCGGGTATCGCCGACCGCATCACCTGCCCGACACTCGTACTCGACGCCGAGAACGACCAGTTCTTCAAGGGCCAGCCACAACGCCTGCACGGCGAGCTGACCTGCCAGAAGGAACTGATCTCCTTCCGCGAGGACGAAGGCGCGGGCGAGCACTGCCACGAAGGTGCACTCTCCCTGTTCCACCAGCGCACCTTCGACTGGCTCGACACCGTACTCGCCAGCTGACCTCGCCGGATGGCCCGCAGGTCGTGTCGAGGGCACGGGGCGCTTTCTCCCGGTGTCAACCCTTCTAGGCCCCGACAGCGCGCCTTGCCACATCGCGGGATCGGGTAAGCCGTCGGAATGCCGCTGACGTCACTCCACGGTCGCGTAGAGCCGGTGGGCGGGAAGCAGGCCCGTGAGTCGGAAGACCTTGTTCATCGTCCCAGTTCAGGGGGCATTTTCACGTTTCCGGTCGCCGCTTGGCTCCGCCCCAACCGAAACGGCGAGGCCAGTGCTCACGAGCACGTGTTGTCGACACGGTGGTAGAGCGCCGTGATACCGGGCCGACCTTCACGTGGTTCAGGCCTCATCTGGCTGGTGCACAGGGAACTGGAGTGGCGCAGCTGAAAGGGGCGACTGCACGACGACGAGGCAGCCGACCTCCTCCGCAGCCTCAAGGTCGCGGGCGAGGCGGCGGTGCATCATGATCCAACCGTGGGTACTTCTCCTTCGCCTGGTCGAGGAGGTGTATTCCCAGGGCGTTCTCCGAGAGGCCGGGGGCGCTGACGGTCACGGCGAGGATGAGGCCGATCGTGTGAGGGAACCCTTTCGCCTCCGCCCTTGGTGACACCGGAACGTGTCCTTGGCGGGTCCCGGCGAGTGCGTGTCAGCCTGCTCATCACGGATCGCTGATCGCGTCCTTGTACAGTTCGGCCGCCTGGCTGCCCAGGGTCACGCTGTACGACACATCGTCGGTCGAGCCGCCCTCGTCATGGCCGCCGAGGACGCCGACGACCTGGCCGTCGCCGTTGATCCAGGGGCTGCCGCTGGTGCCGGTGGTGAAGGCGGGGCAGTCGATGCGCTGCTGGGTGCTGCTGTGCACGGTCGGCTTGTTGGTGCACCTGATGGGCGCTTCGCGGGAGTCGGGGTAGCCGATGACGGTCACCGCGGTGGCGCCGGTGGCCGTGCCGACCGTGAACTGATTGGCTCCCACCACGTCCTCGATCGGCCTGTCGTCCACGTCGTCGACGGTGGCGAAGGCCAGGTCACTGTCCTCGTCCTGGTCCTTGGACCACCCGTCGGGCAGATAGCTGTGCCCCAGCTTCCACACCCCGTACGGCGCCTTCCCGTCCCGGTAGCCCGGCACGAACACCAGGTC
This sequence comes from Streptomyces sp. IMTB 2501, assembly GCF_001953885.1. Classification (GTDB taxonomy): domain Bacteria; phylum Actinomycetota; class Actinomycetes; order Streptomycetales; family Streptomycetaceae; genus Streptomyces. The sequence goes on from NZ_MQUS01000002.1 coordinate 155,861, forward strand.
GTTGTCGCTGTCGCTCACGCAGTGGGCGGCGGTGAGGATGAGGTCGCCCTGGGGGCTGTGCACGACCGAGGCCGTGCAGAAGTGCCCGCCGGACAGGCTGTCGGCCCGGTCCGCGCCGAACAGTGCGCCGACCCGCGCCGTCTGCCGATTGGCGACGACGTCGGCGGTGGCCCCGAAGGGCTCGGGCCCGCTGTTGGCGGCTCGCCTCGATGGCGCACTCGGCGTCACCCGCACCGACCAGCGTGTGCAGCTCGTCGACGAGCAGGATGATGTCGCCGCGGGTGCAGCCACGGACGCCGAGGTCAGGGTGAGCATCGCCACGGCGCCGAGCAATGCGGGACGCGAGGTGACCGAGATGCGTGAGAGGCGCTCCATCAGTGCTCACTCTGGCTCACGAAAGTGAGAAATGCGCTCCGACTTAACTGAGAATTTCCCGTGAAACCCTCCTACGGCCGCCGGACCTGGCGACATCACCACGGCACTGGGCCCCTCGTGCCCCGCCTCCGCGATTACGGAACGTCACGCTTCTGACATCCGCCCACAGCAGCTTCCCACCCCTGGACGCGCCCAGCCGGCCCAGTACGGACGCGTGTTCGGCGGTGAGCAGAGCGGGAGAGGCCGTGCGCGGCGAGGACCGTACGGAGTTCGTACTCCGCATGTCGACAGGCTAGTTCGATTTCTACGGCAGGCACTGCCAGATCGCGCGCGTGGATCGGGCCGGACCGGGCGTTGCACCTGGTGAACAAGGAACACCGCGGCGATTTCCGGGCCGAGGGTCGCCGTCGTCCGGGCGCCGCGGTGCGGACGATCGCCTTGGGCCACGACCTTGAGCGGGCGCAGGGCGCAGGGCGAGCTCGGCGCGGGGCGAGGTGCCGGGCCCGTTCAGTCGCTCAGCGGCAACATCCCGCTCGCCAGAGCCGCGGTGATGCGTTGCAGCGCGAAGCCGATGCGGGTGTCGGACTGGTCCGACAGGGATTCCCAGCCCGGCAGAGGGGCGGCGGTCATCGCGTATTCCGGTCCGTACCGGTGGCTTACGCGCAATGATCTGGCAGCGCCTGCCATAGAAGTCCTCGGCGCTCAGCAGGCCGGCACCCACACGCCTGGGATGGCACTTGTGCGGGAGTGGGCTGCCGTAGGTACCGCGGTGCCAGGGCGGCCGGAAGCGCCGGTGCGGACTTCCGGGCCGGACAGGTTGACGGCCAGGGCTTCCAGGTCTTCGGCGGGGTTGGTCGAGTAGGCGCCTGCCGTCTCACGGCGCCAGCAGGAGGCAGGCACAACCGAAGGAAGGAGGGCGGTCTGCCCTGGGGCATGCTCAAGGACACGGAAGGCGAACCGAAGCGGGATGTCGTCTCGCCTGTGCCGCTTGTGCGCGCGGAGTTCCATGTCGGTCAGGACGGCGGAGAACATACCCACCAGGAGTTCGGGCTGGGGAAGGCACATGTGTCGCCAACGAGGCGCAGGCTCCCGATGTAACCTCCGCCGGACCGAGGCTGTGGGGCTGAAGGGGCGGTCTTTCTCGCTCCGGTCGCACGGTGCCGGGTGTTGCCTGCACCCGTGTGGACGTCCAGACAGGCTGGTCGGTGTCGGCAGGCCGGACGAATCGCACTGGCTGCTTGTGGGCGCTGATGACTGGCTGCCGTCGGCGGTCGGTTTCGGCTTTGCGGCCCTCGCCGATCGGGGCGGTCATGTGGTCCTCCGGGGCGGATGCCGGGACGGGCTGGCCGATGGGGAGCATGCCGAGCATGGCGTTCCAGCTGCCTTGAGAACTGACCGTTGACCGCCGCTCGGCCTGGCCCGGATGGCAGGGGCGCTATGCACGGGACCTTGTTGTTGCTCTTTCAACGGCGGCTGGAGAGGTCTTCCCGGGTGTCGCCGGGGACGTGTTCGCGGGGCGATGGTGGACAGCAGCGTCGTCGACCCGGTCATGTCCGACCACGTGCCGCCCTCCGGGGCGCCCGCCGCAGCCGGCACCCGGGATACCGCCTCTCCCGACGACGGCATTGCCTGCACAACCGCGATGTCTCGTACGCGGCGTGGCCACCGCGTGTCAGGCCACGCCGCGTCGGTCGGTCACTCGAAGTCGCTGAAGTCGTCGTCCTCGTAGTAGTTGTTCACGACCACTTCCGGTTCGTCGTCGCTCATCGCCTCGTTCAGGAGTGCGCCGCCGACGAGACCGGCCGCGCCTGCGCCGAGCAAGGCTCCGGTACCGAAGCGGCGTCCGCCCTGCTGCTGAGGGCCCGCGTTCTGAGTCGGATAACCCTGCTGAGGGCTCCCCGGCGCCTGTGGGTAGCCCTGCTGCGGGTAACCCGGCGCCTGCGGATAGCCGGCCTGCGGATAACCCTGCTGGGACGGGCTGTAGTAGGGCGGCGAGGTGGTCTGCACCCGCTGCGCGCAGCTGCCGCACACCTGCACGGGACGCGGCACGCCCCACTGGGGGGACCAGGTCACGGTCGTGGTGCCGGGGCCGTGGCCGGAGTCGAAGAAGCACGTCATGGAAGATCTCCCTGTTGCTTGTAGTGGTGCGCTGAGCGGCAGCGTTCAGACATCGATGCGGGTGGACGTTCGTGTGATCCGCACGGGCAGCGCCGACGCGGTTTCCGATATCCGAAGTGGGCCAGTTGATCCTGACGGCGGAGTCGAAGGGGGTGGAGTCCGGCGCCTCGCCCAGAATCTCGACGCTGCAGCCGGGGGCGATGCCCGGCGTACCAGCCCAGAGTTCCGGCAGCGGACGGCGATGCCGTAGATGGACTGCCGAGAGGCGATCCGGGCAACCTCGCCATGCGGCCACGCCACCGTATGCAGATGCCCTTCACTGTCCGTCGGTGTTGGTCGTGCATAAGGGTCGCCTTCGCCTGTTCCTCGACATCGGCAACGCGCCACGGTTCTCATGAGCGCCACCCGGCTGCAACCAGTGAGAGGGGAAAGCGACCCCGATAGTTGCGCGGTCGCGCAATCAAGATTGCGTCAATGGACTGCGACATGGCGTTCCGGTCACCGAGCTCTCCCCTGGCCACGGCTCGGCACTCGGGGTAGGCCGTGCCGGTGTACTGGCGCTGGGCCCCAACAGCGCGGGTGCCCTTCTTCAGGTCGCCGGTCTCGTCGACGACCAGCACCGCGGCATCATCGTGAAGGCGCTCAACGACGTATTCGCGTATGTCGTCGCGGACATCATCGGCAGCCCAGAGCCGGCCCCGACACCTACATGACTTTCCCGGCGTCGGCCAAGCACCGGCTGGCCGATTGATCAATGGCCACCCCGAAGGGGAGTCGGCCAAGGCATTCAGCAGCTTGTTCGCCCGCAGCCCCCACGTTCCAGGACCCGGCGATGTGGACACCGCCGGGTACGAGGCCTTCAGCGCTACCGCGGCGCCGTGGGGAAGCGGGAGGGAGCGGTCGTCCTCATCCATCCCGCTGACCGCGACCGGGGCACGGCCTGCTTCGCCCCAGGAAGTCACTGTTTGTCTGCCGTGGACCGGCAGTCGTTCCACAGGGCGGCGAGGTGGGCCGGGATCTGGGCGATGGCGGCACATCCCCGAGGACCGGCGGGGAAACTGTCGCTGGCAACGTAGTGCCAACCGGCGCCCGGGCGATCGACGAAGTACTTCATCGCGGCTCCGTCATCCTGCAGGGCGACCTGCTCCGCCTCAGTGCTGCCGGGAGTGAGGTGGAAGCGGGTTCCCGCGTAGAGGACTCCGTCACAACTACCGTAGTAGAACGTGCCCTTGACCGGGGCAATGTGGGTGAGGGGCGGTTGAGCCCGTCTGCGGTAGGCCGCCGTGACGCTCGCCTTGACCGTGGGCGACACCGGCAGCGACCGGCAGCCGCCGGTCTTGGCCGAGGAGCCGGCAGCGGTGTGCCCGGCCGAAGTACCCGCTGTCGTGGACGCCGCGGCCGACGAAGAAGGCGTTTGCGTCGCGTTCGGAGTGCTGCTGTTCGCTGTGCCGCTGTTCTGCGTGCAGCTTGTGAGCAGGGCCGCTGCGGCAGCGGCCAACCCCAGAGTGGCACCGCGGTACAGGGAACGGTTCCGGCGTGTCATTTCAAACCAACCTCTCTTGATACATCCGTATAGGCCCCGAGATGGCCGTAACTCGGATGTGTTCTCCCGGTCTTGGGCATCAAGACGCTGCGCCATGCACCGCGGTTTCACCGCGTCCGTGTGAGTTCACCCGGTGATCTGGTCACCTCCGGGCGGGCCCACGATCGGCCACGAGTGCCAAGACGCGGCTGCTGGACCCGTCAGACGTGGGCCGAGGACTGCGCAGATGACCCGATGTACACCAACCCGAGCGTTTCCCACGACCGTTTCCCACTGCGTCCGCGCGGCCTGACGCTCTACACCAGACAAGTGGCGGTCCCGACGCGCGGGATCATCGTGCAACCTGACGTTCCCTCGGATGGGACGAGGAGGGAACTCATTCCGGCGTACATCGATCTGGCGGAATCCGACGAGTGCGTGACGACCGTGGTCCGATATATGGAAGGCGGGATCTTCGAGCCGGCTCCGGTCGAGGACCTGTTGGCGTGCCTCCGGCGGGCCCTCTGGCGTGTCTGACGGCACAATAGCGAGTACGGCGATCTCAATACCGATCGCTTACTGCGGTCGGACTGAGTACAGGACCTTGTTCCGGCGAATCGAACCAGGCGTTCCCGCCCGTCTCGGCCACCAGCAACGCATCACAAGATCGCGTTACGAGCTCTCAGGGAATCTTGGTCGAATTGGATTCTGCGGGAACCAGCCGTCGCGGGTGACTGTGCGGGGTTTATCGGCTACTTTCAGTTGTCCTCGGTCGGGTCCTCATCCGCATGCTGCGATAGGCTGGAGCAAAAGTTTCTGTGCCCGCCGGTCCCTCGCGGCTCAGCCGCCCTGTACGGCGCGGCATGGCGGTCAATACCTGCTCGGTCAGCGGGAAATCCAACAGTGCCAGGGGGCAGTTGCTTCCCGTAGGTCCGTTCTCCCGTAGGTGGGTTTTCATGGACCTGAACACCATCACCGAAGTAATCCGGCGGCCGTCCGAGCTGCCAGGCACGGACTGGCACGAGGGCGACGCCTGGCTCGCAGGCGGAACATGGCTCTATTCCACGGAGCAGCCGGACCTGCGACGGCTGATCGACCTGACGGCGTTGCGTTGGGATCCGCTTGTCCCGACGGACGAGGGCCTGGAGATCAGCGCCACATGCACCATTCGCGAGCTGTACGCCTTCCCGTGTCCGGAGCGCTGGACCGCCGGAATTCTCTTCCGGAAAAGCTGTGAGGCATTCCTGTCCTCGTTCAAGGTCTGGAGCGCGGCGACCGTCGGCGGAAACATCTGTATGTCCTTGCCCGCCGGCCCGATGATCACGATGACGGTCGCACTGGAGGCTCAGTACGAACTATGGGCGCCCGATGGCTCCGTGCGCTTCGTCGACGCCCTCGATTTCGTCACGGGCGACCATCGCAACGTCCTCGCCCCCGGGGAGATCCTTCGGCGCGTCACCATTCCGGAGCACGCGCTGCGCAAACGCACCGCGCACCGGCGCTTCACGCTGACCCGGCTCGGCCGTTCGACGGTGTTCCTCGTCGGCACGCAACGGCCGGGAGCGAGTGACCTGTTGCTCACCGTCACCGCCGGCACCACGCGGCCGGTCCGCATCGCCTTCGACTCCCTGCCCGATGCCCGAACCCTGCGGCAGAGCATCGACGCCATCCCGGCCGACGTCTGGTTCGCCGATCCCAACGGGACCCCTGACCACCGTCGGCATCTGACACGGCACTTCGCCGAAGAGATCTGCCGCGAACTCACGGCTGGGGACCTGGCATGAGCTACATCGTGAACGGCAAGGCATTCGACCGTGAGCCGGCCCCCGGCCAGTGCCTGCGCACCTTCCTGCGCGAACTCGGCCACTTCGGCGTCAAGAAGGGGTGCGACGCGGGCGACTGCGGCGCCTGCACGGTGTGGCTGGACGGCGCACCGGTACACAGTTGCATCACGCCCGCGTTCCGCGCGGACGGCCGTGAGGTGACCACGATCGAGGGCCTCGGACGGCCCGGCGCCCCGCATCCCATGCAGCGGCAGTTCGAGGACGCCCCGGGGTTCCAGTGCGGTTTCTGCACCGCAGGGATGATCATGACGTCGGCGACCTTCACCGAGGACCAGAAGGCGGATCTGCCACGGGCGTTGAAGGGCAACCTCTGCCGCTGCACCGGCTACCGGGCGATCGAGGACGCCGTGAAGGGCGTCAGCGCGGTGGAGGCGGCGGCACCGGGCAAGGCCGTCGGGGCGAGCGTCGGCGCGCCCGCGGGCCACGATGTGGTGACGGGTCACGCCGAGTTCACCATGGACACGCGGATCGACGGCATGCTGCACCTCAAGGTGCTGCACTCACCCCACGCGCACGCCCGGATCCTCTCGATCGACAAGAGCGCCGCACTCGCGGTGCCCGGCGTGCACCGGGTCTACACCTGGGAAGACGTACCCCGCAGACGCTTCACCACGGCTATCCACACCGACCACCTGGTCGACCCGGACGACACCTACGTCCTCGACGACACGGTCCGCTTCGCCGGACAGCGCGTCGCCGCGGTCCTGGCCGACACGGTCGGCGCGGCCGAGGAGGGCTGCCGGCGTCTCGCGGTCGAGTACGAGGTGCTGCCGGCGGTGTTCGACCCCGAGGCGGCGATGGCCGACGGCGCACCCCAGCTGCACGGTTCCGACGATCCGTTCGTCCGTGACCCCGTCCACAACATCCTTGTCGAACTCCACTCGCACATCGGTGACGTCGACGAGGGATTCGCCGCCGCCGATGTGATCCATGAAGGCACATACATCTCACCGCGGGTGCAGCATGTGCATCTGGAGACCCACGGTTCGATCGCCTGGCTGGAGGACGGCCGGTTGAACGTCCGCACCAGTTCGCAGTCACCGTCGATCGCGAAGGTCAAACTGGAGTACCTGTTCGCGCTGCGCCCGGACCAGGTGAGGGTGTTCTGCAAGCGCGTGGGCGGCGGATTCGGCGGCAAGCAGGAGGTGATCGCGGAGGACCTGGTCGCGCTTGCCACCCTGGACACCGGGCGGCCCACCTGCCTCGAGTACACCCGCGAGGAGGAGTTCACCACGGCCTCGCCGCGGCATCCGATGACCCTGACGGTCAAGCTCGGCGCGAAGGCGGACGGAACGCTCACCGCCTTCCAGGTACGCAACGTGTCGAACACGGGCGCCTACGGCAATCACGGCGGCGAAACGGTGCACGCGGGCGGGGCCGCCGTCATGATCTACCGTTGCCCCAACAAGAAGTACGACGCCTACTCCGTCTACACGAACACCGTGCCGAGCGGGGCACTGCGCGGCTACGGCATGACACAGCCGGCGTTCGCCGTGGAGTCGGCGATGGACGAACTGGCCCGCGCCCTGCACATCGACCCCCTGGAACTGCGCCGACGCAACATCGTGCGGCCGGGTGAGCCCCTGGTCGCCATGCACGACGGGCCCGACGACGTGATCTTCACCGAGGACGGACTCGCCAAGTGCATCGACCTGGTGGGCGACGCCCTGGCCCGTACGGCCGACCGGCCGCCCCCCGGCCTCCAGTGGCTCGTCGGAGCCGGCGTGGCGAGTTCCCTGCACGAGACCGCGCCCCCGACGGAACACCTCTCCGAGGCCTGGGTCACGCTGGGCGACGATCTCATCTACGAACTGGCCGTCGGGACCCCCGAGTTCGGGGAGGGAACCTCCACGGCCCATGTCCAGATCGCAGCCAACCAGCTGGGCACGACACCGTCGCGGATCCGTCTGGTGCAGTCCGACACCGACCGCACGGGATTCGACACCGGTGCCTTCGCGAGTGCGGGCCTCTTCGTGGCGGGCAACGCGGTCCTGCGGGCGGCCAATGCAGTGCGCGACCGCATCCTGCAGTTCGCCGCGGCGCACACGGGCATCCATGTCGTGATGTGCACGATGGACGACGACGGGGTCGTCTGCGGGGACCGGCGGGTGTCGCTGGCCGAACTTGTCGCGCTGGCCCGGGCACGTGGAATCCGCTTCACCGCCGCACGCAAGGCATACGGTTCACCGCGGAGCGTCACCTCCAACACTCAGGGGTTCCGGGTCGCCGTGCACCGTGTGACGGGTGAGATACGGATCCTGTACAGCGTGCAGGCGGCGGACGTCGGAGTGATCATCAACCCGGCGCAGGTCCGGGGACAGGTGGAGGGCGGCGTCGCCCAGGGAATCGGCTTCGCGCTGACCGAGAACCATCACGTCGACGACAACGGCGTCATGGTCAACCCGAACCTCCGGAACTACCGGATCCCCACCTACGCCGACATCCCTCGTACCGAGGTGCTCCTGGTGGGCTCGGCGGATTCGGTGGGGCCCATGCGGGCCAAGGGGATGGCCGAGTGCTGTATCAACCCGGTGGCCCCGGCGCTCGCGAACGCGGTGTACGACGCCACGGGCGTCCGTTACCGTGCGCTGCCGCTGACTCCGGAACGCATTTACGGGCGACTCCCCGCGGAGCAGTCGGTGTCGACAGGTTGAGTCACCATGAACACCGGAAAGAACGTAGCCGCCGCGGCGACGGCGATCATCGGCCAGAAGGTCCTGCCCGGGATGGAGCGGGAGTTCGAGTCGTGGCAGGAGGACCTCAACGCCGCGGCCGCCTACTACCCCGGCTTCCTCGGCGCCGAGATCTCACCGCCGACACCGCTGCAACCCGACTGGGTCGTCGTGTACCGGTTCGACTCGGTGGCGCATCTGCAGGCGTGGATCAACAGCGCGACCAGGCAGACGTATCTCGACGTCGGCGCCAAGTACTTCGACGGTCCGGCGACCCAGCAGGTGGTCAGCAGCGGCACCCAGTCACTGGATCCGCTGGTCACCGTGGTGGTCACCCACCGCGTCCCCCCGAACCAGGTCGACGACTTCCTCGCCTGGCAGCACCACATGGTCCAGGAGGAGAGCAAGTTCGACGGTTTTCGCGGGACGGAGCTCTTCCGCCCCATCGAGGGGCTCCAGGAGGAATGGACCACGCTGTACCGCTACGACAGCGCCGAACACCTCGACGCCTGGCTGACGTCGCCCCAACGACAGGAGATCCTGGCCGAGGGCGAGAAGTTCAGCGACTTCAAACTGCGTACCATCGACAACTCGTTCGGCAGCTGGTTCGCGTTCGAAGGCAACGGCAAAGAGGCACCGCCGCCGCCCTCAGAGACCAGGACCTCCCTCGCCATCTGGGTCGGCCTGTACCCGACGGTCGTGCTGCTGACGCTCGCCCTGTCCCCACTGCACATGCGGCTCTGGATCGGCCTGCTCGTGGGCAACCTGCTGTCGAGTTTCCTCATGAGCTTCCTGACCATGCCCTACTACGTGAACCCGCTGCTCGGACGATGGCTGCGGCCTCCGCCGGAGGAACCGGCGGCAAGAACCAACCTCCGTGGCCTCGGCATTGTCGCGGCGGCGATGGCCTTCTGGGCTGTTGTCTTCTACCTCGTCACGGTCCGGTTCTGGACACTGCCCTGACGGGCGACCGCACGGGCAGTCGTCGTCCTGGTTTCGTCGACGAGGCCGGACCGGCTACGCGTGCGATGACGGAGCGATGCGTCAATGATGCCTGTGCATCGGGAAGTTGACCACAGCCTGTGAGCTCGATTGGCCTCTGGACCGCCACTCGCTCGCTGCCTGGATCTTCTGGCGTGGGGCGGTCCGGGCGAGAGCCGTGGCCGATGTTGTCAGACCTGGCTGGCATCCTCCGGGTATGGAGATGACACTGCAACTGGTGATCGACTGTGCTGACCCGCAGAGGCTGGCGATGTTCTGGGCCGAGGCTCTGGGGTATGTTCCCGAGCCTCCGCCGGGCGGGCACTCCACGTGGCGGGAGTATTGGGCGGGCATGGGGGTGCCCGAGGAGGAGTTGCCCGCCGGTGCCGGGGAGTCGCCGGAGTCGATCATCGATCCTGCGGGTCAGGGGCCGCGGGTGTGGTTCCAGCAGGTCCCCGAGCCGAAGGTCACCAAGAACAGGGTGCACTTCGACTTGAAGGTGGGCGGAGGGCGTGAGGTCCTGTTGGCGGTACGCGCTCAGCGGGTCACCGCCATGGTGGAACAGCTGACCAAGGCCGGCGCCACCGTGCTGCGGATCACGGACGAGCCGGACATGGAGCACTACTCCGTCGTTCTGCAGGACCCCGAGGGAAACGAATTCTGCGTCGTTTAGGGCCCCGTCGCCTCGTAGCGGACGGCGAGTTTGTGACAGCGGGTCGCCACGGACACCGAGAACAGAGGAACGATCCCCCCAAAGAGCGAGGTGGGCCCGGGATGCCGGCTTGGCACGCGCCGGTCCAGTCGCCTGACCTGTTCGGAAAGTGCCGGGAGACGGGGCCAGTTTGTGCCCTGGTGACCTGTGCCGGGTGACGCGCACGCTGGTGGCTGGCCATGTTGCGTTCGCAGTGTGGGGCTGACGTGCCGGGGGTGGGTTCTGATGCCGGAAGAGTCGAAGGCCGGCGAGCAGTTGCCGGGGAGCGGGGCGCGGCTGTTTCGCCTGCCCCCGGTCGCGGTGTTCTGGGAAGCCGATCCAGCACCCGGCATTCCGGAGTTCGGCGTCGAGGTGCGCGCGATGTCCGCACGCCTGGCGTCGGCACTCGTCGAGGTCGCGGTCTACCACGGTACGGTCGCGCGCGATGAAGGTCTGGGGGAGGCCGTGGGCGCCGCGGGTTCGCTGGCGCGGCGCCTTTCCGCGACTGTCGGTGCACCCGACGGGGACCGATTGGCGGCGGCGTCGCCCGTGGAGGAGTACTTCCGTACGCGCACGGCCGTCTTGTCGGCACCCCAGGCCGCGTTGCAGGCGGTACTTGTCATTCACCGCGGTTTGATCGACCTGCGCACCGCGCCGTTGGCCGGCAGCGATCTGGACTGCGAGCTGGCCGCGATGAGGCAGGCACTGGTGGATCTGGTCGGTTGCACGAGTGCATCCGCCGAGGAATTGGTGCATGGTGACGCGCAGTCACAGCATGCCAGTCCGACGAGTGCGCCGCAGGAGATGTGGCTGGCGCGGTGGATCATCGGTCACCACATTCACGCACTGTTCAACGTCTGTGCGACAAGTGCCCTCAAGGATGCCCTGTCCCATCTGCGTGCCGGAACGGTACGCGAAGCGGTGGACCGGCTACGACGTGCGGTGGTCTATGTGCGGGGGGTGCCTGCGTCCCGGGCACATGCCGCTGCGATGCCCGCCGACTTCTACCGCCACATCGTGCGTCCCACCATGACGCCACCGATCGTGTCACTGCCCTTGAGCGGCCGTATGCATACGGGCTTCCAGACCTTTCGCGAATCGCTGGAAGAACTGCTGCTCGTGCTCCCGGAGTCGGTGGACGAGTTGGCCCGGCGCGAACCCGAACTCGCCTTCGTCAGGGAGGAACTGCTCGAAGCCGACCTGATAGAGGCCGAACGCCACGTATGTCTGGCCGAATCCGCCGTGGCCGGAGCACGGTCGCTGATCCAAGCGCCCCGGAGCGGCGAGAACGCGGTCGCCATGCTCCGGTTGATGCGCCACAAACGTGCCGCGCGTTACGCACCGTTCGTTCGTTTCGGCGACGACGTCGCGGCAGCCTCCCACAAAGGCGCGACCAACTCGTGAGCACGACACCTGGAGTCCCACCCCCATGGCCACCAGGGCTTGCGCGGTGAGCTGGTCCTCCCTCCTCCAGCAACTGGACACATGGTTGTGAGTTGCGGCAGAACTGGCGCAAGTCGTCGTCGGGCGGATGTGCGAGGATCCCTGGGTGAATGATCTACGTGTCCGCTGTGCCACCGAGGCCGACTTGGCTGCGCTCGTGCGCCTCCGTGACGACGCGGCACGCTGGATGCTCGCCCGCGGTATCTACGGGCAGTGGCTGCCCGGAGAGTTGGACGAGCACCACTTCCGCCGGGTCATGGCGCACGGCGAGGTCTGGCTCGCAGAGGTCGGCGGGCGCATCGCCGGCGCCTGGGAGCTGTGGTGGGAGGACGAGGCCGTCTGGGGCCCGCAGCCGGCTGTGGCCGGATATGTGCACCGGCTCATGGTGGACCGGGAGGTCGCCGCGCCAGGGACGGGGCGGCTGCTGCTGAGGGCCGCGGAGCGCCGAGTGGCTGCGGTGGGACGGACTTGTGTGCGCCTGGACTGCTTGGCCGGTAATGCACAGCTCAACGCCTATTACCAGCACGCCGGTTACCGCGTCGTAGGTCACAAGGAGGGCAAGCCGCAGCCGAGCGGAACGCCCAAGTCCTTCACGCTGCTGGAGAAGGTGCTGAGAAAGGCAGGGTAGGGCGGGCCTGTGTGATCGACCTGCTCGCGGCGATGCGCAGGGTGCGGCCGCTGAACCGGCATGGGGCGGGATCGATTCACTGGCTCGGCCAGGACGGGGATAACCGCCTCTTTGGGATTCACAAAGCATTCATATGAGATGAAGTTCGGCCTTCTATGGACGATTCGGGGCTATCGCTGCCTCGGCTCCGATAGGACTTGTCCTGCCGCTTCCGCTTGCCGCGACCTGTGCCTACCAGCGTCGGGCTGGCGTGCGGGAGATTCCGGCAAGTTCCGCATAGCGGAGGAATCCCGCCATCAGTAGATAAATCCCCTCTTGTGGTCGACTCGCGACAGGTAGACGATCCCTCCTCGTTCCCACCCTCTAGCTGCGAGGAGTTCTTCATGAGCGAGCGGTTGAGCCTCGGCCCGGATGCCGCACGGCAACTCGCCAACACCACGAAGACGACACCGCAGATGCGCGGCATCACCCCGCGCTATCTGCTGCGCGCGCTGCCCTGGGTGGACGTCGAGTCCGGTGTGTACCGGGTCAACCGGCGCCGTACGTACGTCCTCGGCGACGACCGCATCAGCACGACCGACGACGACACGCCGCGCGTCATCGCAGGTGACCTCCGCGAACTGCCGTACCTGCGCGAGGCGGACGACACCCTGCTGGAGGAACTGGCCGGCGCGTTCACGCAGATGTCCTTCGAGCCGGGCCAGGTCCTGGCCCAGGAGGGCACCCCTGCCGACCGGCTGTGGGTGATCGTTCACGGGCGCGCGGAGAAGCGCGCGGCCGGGCAGTACGGCACGGACGCACTCCTCGATGTCATCGGCGACGGCCAGTTCTTCGACCTCGGCGCGTGGACTCGCGCCGAGGCCATGCCGTACCGGGTGCAGGCACTGACCGCCGGCACAGCGCTCTGCCTGGAGCGCGCGGAACTCGCCCGGCTCAGCGAGCGGGACGAGACCTTACGGGGTGCGCTGGACGCGTACGTCGCCGGCGCCGACGTCATGGCCGGTGCCGAGGTCCCCGTCGACCTCACCGCAGGGCACGACGGTGAGCCGGACCTGCCGGGGACGTTCGTCGACTACGAGGACGCGCCCCGCGAGTACCACATGACGCTCGCGCAGACGGTGTTGCGCGTGCACACACGCGTATCCGACCTCTACAACGGGCCGATCGACCAGACGCGGGCCCAGGCCAACCTCACCGTGCACGCACTGCGCGAGCGGCAGGAGGCCTCGATGCTGTACCACCCGGAGTTCGGGCTCTTCAACAATGTCGCCCCGGGGCAGCGCGTACAGACGCGCACCGGCGCGCCGACCCCCGACGATCTGGACGAACTGCTGACGCGAGTGTGGAAGCAGCCCGCGTACTTCCTCGCCCATCCGAAGGCGATCGCGGCGTTCGGCCGCGAATGTACGCGCCGGGGCGTGCCCCCGGTGATCGAGACCCGCTTCGGCAGCCCGCTGCTGACCTGGCGCGGAGTGCCGCTGCTGCCGTCGGACAAGGTGCGCTTCTCCGGAGGCCTGGGTGTGGGTACGACCGAGATCCTGCTGATGCGGCTGGGCGAGGCCGAGCAGGGCGTGGTGGGTCTGCGGCCGTCGAACGTCGCCGACGAGGTCGAGCCGGGCCTGGCGATGAAGAACATGGGCGTGGACCAGAAGGGCATCACGTCCTACCTGATGACGGCGTACTTCAACGCGGCGGTGCTGGTGGAGGACGCGCTCGCCGTGCTCCAGAACGTCGAGGTGTCCAAGTACCATGACTACTCCTGACGTTGCCGGGTTCACCGGCCTGACGGCGCCGACGACGCCGACCGCTCCGGGCCTGACCGGGCTCGGGTCTCCCGTGCTCACCGGCCAGGCCATGGCTCCTGCCGCTCCCCAGCCGTCCGGCGCCTGTCAGGGCTTCTCGCCCGAACTGGCCCGCCGGGACGTTCCGATCCTCCACCGGACCGTCAACGGGCACCCGCTGATCTGGCTGGACAACGGCGCCACCACACAGAAGCCCCGGCAGGTGATCGAGACGCTGGCGGCGTTCTACGCCTCCGCCAACTCCAACATCCACCGGGGCGCGCACACCATGGCGCGCGAGGCGACGGAGTTGTACGAGGCGGGCCGGGCGGCGGTCGCGGAGTTTCTGGGCGCGCCCTCGCCCGAGAGCATCGTGTTCGTCCGGGGAACGACCGAGGCGATCAACCTGGTCGCCCAGAGCTGGGGGCGCGCGGGCCTCGGCCCCGGAGACGACATCCTGGTGCCGGTCCTGGAGCACCACGCGAACATCGTGCCCTGGCAACGGGTCGCCAAGGAGACACGGGCGCGCGTCGTGCCCGTACCCCTGCTGCCGGACGGCAGCATCGACCAGGACGCGTACGCCGATCTGCTCTCCATGCGGACCCGGCTCGTGGTGCTCAGCCACGCCTCGAACGTCCTCGGCACCGTGCCACCGGTGCGGGAGATGACAGCGCTGGCGCACCGCTACCAGGCGAAGGTGCTGGTGGACGGGGCACAGGCGGTGGCGCACTTTCCCGTCGACGTGACGGACCTGGACGCCGACTTCTACACCTTCTCCGGCCACAAGATCTACGCCCCGACGGGTATCGGCGCCCTGTACGCCAAGCCGGAGATCCTCCGGACCATGGCGCCGTGGCAGTCGGGCGGCAACATGATCGAGTCGGTGAGCTTCGACCGTACGACATACGCCCCGGTCCCGCACCGCTTCGAAGCCGGTACCGGCCACATCTCCGGCGTGGCCGGCCTGCTGTCCGCCCTCAACTGGCTGACGGCCTTCGACCGAGAGGCGGTGGCGGGCTACGAGACGCAGCTGACGGCCTACGCGCAGGAAGCCCTGGCCAAGGTACCGGGCCTCGAACTGCTGGGCCCGGCGGCCGAGCGGATCGGCGTGCTGACCTTCACCCTGCCCGGCCACACCCCGACCGAGATCGCCGACTGGCTGGACGGGGACGGCATCGCCGTCCGGGCCGGCCACCACTGCGCCCAGCCGGCCCTGGCCCACTACGGCCTGGAATCGGCGGCCCGCGCGTCGCTGGCGCTGTACAACACACGGGAGGAGGTGGACCGGCTGGTGGCGTCGCTGCTGGAGCTGCGGGCCGCCTAGGCCGACCGCTCGGTGGACGTGGCGGGGCCCGGGAGTCGTATCCAGCTCCCGGGCCCCTGGGGATGCCACCCAATTGCGCACGCCGGCGGCGTTTAAGAGGTCGGATCAGTCATCATGCCGTCGTGTTCTTCCTTTGAACTACCGCACCAGGGGAGAGGTGCAGGCGAGAGTCGAACTCGCATCCGACGGCGTTCGTCCGGCCTCGGTCGATCCGGCGATCGGCGGCGATGCTGAGACTGGAGCGAGAGTCTGAGATTGATCGCGGCTGCCTCTGCCAAGTTGGGCTACCCCGGCCCGTGGATGGTGCTGTGCCGGGGGAAGGACTCGAACCTTCACTGTCACCGTGTCTTCAGGCTGAACTTCAGTGTCAGCTTGCGCTCATCGCGCGAACCGGTCCTCAATCCGGCCCGCGCCTGTTGCGCACCCCCGCGCTCGCACGCGGGGGCGATCGTGGATGCTACCCGTGGCCGGTGTCAGCCGAGCAGGTAGCCGAACACCGCGTCGCCGACCCGCTGGTCGGTGACCTCGGCGGCGTTGGCCTCCTCGCGGGCGAACTTCACCGCCTGCTGGAGCTTCTCGACCCGGTCCACCAGCTCGTTCACCCGCCGCGCCGGAAGTGCTCCGGAGAACTTCACGGTCGTCCAGTACCCGATGGGCACGTCCTCGTAGTACACCTCGACCTGCGCCGGGTGCTTGTCGGTCGCCTCCGCCTTGACGTGGTTGCGGGGGACCTTCTTGGTGCGGATCGTGCGCACCGGGTCCGTCTTCCACCAGTCCGTGGAAGGGTCGTGCGACCAGGATTCGGCGGCGTCGAGGGTGGGGAGCTTCCTGACGAACGTGTGCAGGTCGGTGAGCTGCTTCTCCAGGAAGAGGAGATAGCTGACCGGGACGTCGGTGACGAGCGTCCGGCCGTCGACCGTGATGTCCGCGCGAGCCGTGCAGTTCGCCCAGTCCTTCGTGGCGGTCACATCGAAGAGCCGGGTGAGCGACGCGGACATCTCCCGCAGCACGTCCTCGGCCTGCACCTGTACCCGCGTGGACTCGGGCGGCAGTTGCTCGCCCTCCTCGTCCTTCGGCTGGTACGAACGCGAGATACCCGCCAGCAGGGCCGGCTTCTGCACCTTGTGGTGTGCGGCGGTGATGTCCTGGAGCGACTTGCTCTTGACACCCTTCTCCACAGCGATGATCTGGTTCAGTTTCGCCACTTCGGGTCCCCCTTCGAACAGGCAGAAACGTACCCCACCGGCTCGAACACCCGCACATTCTTTATCGCCCCGCACCCGGAGGTGCCGCAGCCCCCAGAGGTGCCGCGCGCCGCCCACCCCGCTCTTTCGGGACCCCTCCCGGACCACTGGGCCCATCATCGCCAACTACGTTTCCTGTAGCCACCATTGTCCGAACAGAAGGCCCTATGTTCCACTAATCTCCTTTCACCACAACGATCACCTGCTCCTGGGCGGGAGAGCATCCATGGGGGATCCGTGTGTGAGGATCTGGGGTTCGAAAGACTCCTCGGTGAGGAAGGTTTCTTCGCGCGCCTGCTCGGGCGGTCACCCTCGGGCGGCGGCCGGGAACCGCTGTACGGCCCCGACCTGCCCGTGGTGCTGCTCACCGGCGGCCCGGGCATGGGCAAGGGGCGGCTACTGCGCGCGGTACGGGATCGCTTCGCCACCAAGGTGCCGGTGATCTACGTGGACTGCGGTTCGCCGGTGTACGCGGACCGGGCGGCACCGGAGCCGGGCGCCCGCTCGGCCGCGACCGAGGCTCTGACCGAGGCCGCCCGGCGGCTGGGCACCTGGCAGGGGACGGGCGGCTCGTTCGCCTTTCCACGGCTCTTCGCGGGCCTCGCGATGATCGCGACCGGTGTCACGGAGGCCACCCCCGACGCGGTGGCCGCAGAGGTCGAACGGTACGGGGAATTACCGCAGAAGCAGCGCCTCCCCGGCCTGGGCACGGGTGACTTCTGGCGGGGTGCGCTGCGCGGAGCCATCCGGAACCTGCTGACGACCCTGTCCGGGCAGACGCTCGACCCGTACTCGGCCTCGGTGGCCAACGCGTTGCTGGACGGACTCTTCGCGAGCCTGGCGCCCCGGGGCCGGACGGAACTCGCGCGGATCTACGGCGCGTACCCCGGCGCGGCCGGTCAGCCCGAGCACGGGCTGCGTGATCTCGCCGCTGACTTCCAGGCCGGCGGCGAGGAACGGGAGTTGGCGGAGAGCTTCCTCTTCCGGGCGCTGCGTGAGGACCTGGAGGCCGCGTACACGGGCGCGCTGGGCTGGCTGCGCCGGGTCGGCCGCCCGGCGGTGCTGCTGGACCGCGCCGAGTCACCGCTGGGGGAGCAGCTGTTGCGCGCCGTGCTCAGCGACCGCCGCGGCGGGCAGCGCGACCGCGTGGTGATCGTGGGCACGGCACGCCGGGCGGACGGCGGCACCTTCCTGTACGGGGGACTGCCGTCGGGGGAGGTGCCGTCCCCGGCGGAGTTCCGGCCCACCGACGGCGTGCCGCTCTCCTGGTCCCGGCGCACGGACTCGGCAGCGGAACGGGCGCCGCTGGCCGACGGGGTGCTCCTGCTGCGTATGCCGCTGCTCACCGGCGACCAGCTCCGCCTGGAGACCGAGCGCAGACAGCGGCGTGCGGAGCCGGAGGGCGGCACGAACCGCCGTCGTATCGACGCCGCCGTGGCAGGGCTGAGCGGCGGACGGCCGCACACGGTGATCCGGCTGGCCGCCGCTGCCGCCGCCTTCCGGATGCCGGCGGACGCCAATGACCGGGACATCCTGGACGCCCCGCTGCGACTCCCGGGCAGCGGCGACTCCGAGCGGGCTGTGGCGGACGTGCTTCTGCAGGAGCTGATCCTGGAGCAACTGCCGGTACGGCTGCCTCCCGAGCACCACGACCAGTGGCTCGACCTGCTCACCCATCTGTCGGTGGCCCACGACACGGAGTGCGCGGACATCCTGCTCCGACATCATCAGTCGGCCCGGGTCCACCGCTTGACGGCACATCACGTGGCGCAGCTGCTGACCGACACCGGCTGGCCCATCTGCGAACGGCACTTCATTGGGGACTTCGGGCTGCGTCAGCTGCTGGTGCACCGGCTGTACGGGCTGCGCCCCGACGGCGCCGCCTGGTACGCCGACCACCATCTGCTGCGGGACCACTACACCGGACGCGCGGCGGAGGAGGGGGCGGCGAGCGGCGGGGCGTTCCGTTCGGTCATGGCCCACCGGATGAACCACCACCTGGTGTCCGGCGGTGTGGACGACGTGGTCCGCCACCTGGCCGCCACCCTGCCCGGTCGTCCGCAGGAGTGGTGCGCTGAGCTGCTGGAGATCGCGCAGGCGCCGTATCCGGGCGGCGCGGACACCCGTCACGAGCGCGCCCAGGGCCTTGTGGCGGTGGACGGACCGGCGCTGCGCCGCACGGTCGACCAACTGCTGCACGCGGTGTGGCTGTGCGAGGAGCGGACCAGGCCGACCGGAAGGGAGACCGCCCGCACGCTGGCCAAACTCCTGGACCTGCTCTCGATCATGGAGTTCGACGGCGCCGGGCAGCTCGGCAGGACGGCCACCGACTGGAGCGCCCTGGCGGAGAACGAGCAGCCGTTGCTGCGTTGCGCCTGCACCGAACAGCTCGGGCGAAGGAGGTAACGGGGATGCCCAGGTGGCAGAAGATCCTCTACACGCTGCTGGTCACGGCGGCGGTCGTGGCAGGGAGCCTGTTCGGTTGGTCCGTCCTGAGCAGGCCGGACACCTGCGCCGAGGGGGTCGAGCGGATCGACGGCGAGTGCGTCGGCGTCAACGGCGCGGGCTACGACTTCGGCACACCGGAGATCGCTGACGTGGCCCGGGCCATCGCCCAGGAGAACGAGAAGATCGAAGGCCAGCCCCATGTGACAGTGGCGATGATGCTGCCGCTCCAGTCGGACATGGCGGGACTGCGGCGGCAGATGCGCAGCGACCTCCAGGGGGCGTATCTGGGGCAGCTGGAGGCGAACGAGGGGGAGGGGGAACCGCCGAAGATCCGGCTGGTGCTGGCCAACCCCGGGCAGGACTACCAGCACCAGTCGACGGTCGTGGACACCTTGCTGCGCATGGCCGACTCTCCCAAGGACCAGCTGCGCGCCGTCACCGGCTTCAACCTCAGCCTGGATGCCACACGGCAGGCCGTCAGGCGGCTGACGGAACGCAGGATTCCGGTGCTCGCCTCCCGCATCACCGGAGACCAGATCTCGAACGCGGAAGCCGCGGACGGGATGGCGAACCCGCAGTTCCCCGGCCTGGCCCGGATCATCCCCACCAACCACGACGCGGCCCAGGCGCTGGCCAACTTCAACGGTGAACAGGGCCGGGAGGACCGCAGGACGGTGCTGGTCCACGACACACGTCCGGACGGCTACGTCGACTCGCTGGCGAAGGCGTTCAACGGGATCAAGGAGACGGGGCCGCCCGGTCCCGCCGCGATGTCCTTCACCTCCCCGGCGATCGACGAGGCCGGTTCGACCGGCAACCAGTTCACTCAGATAGCCAACAACATCTGCGACACCGAAGCCGACACCGTCTACTTCGCGGGACGCGCGCTGCACCTGCGGCTCTTCGCCCTCAAGCTCGCTCAGCTGGGCTGCGAGAACCGGCACTTCACCATCATCAGCGGTGCCGACGGTGCCTCGCTGCGACAGACCATGTCGGAGCAGGACTGGGCGCAGCTGCGCGGCGCAGACGGCAAGGCGAAGGTGACCGTCCAGTACGCCGCCCCCGCGCACCCGGACGCCTGGAGTGCCGAACTGGCCGCCTGGGACACGAAGTTCGAAGCGAGTCACCACCGCAAGCCCACCGCCGACGAACTGCCCCAGTACCTCACCGAGCCCAAGGCGGCCCTGGACAACCTGAACAAGCTGATCCAGAACACGCTCCATCAGGGGACGAAACTCGGCTCCACCCCGACCCTGGAGGACTCCCGGACGATGCTCGTGTACGACGGTCTGGTCACCATCGGCACGGCCCTGCACCAGGCACAGAGCGGCGACGCCACGAAGGTGCCCAGCCTGGAGGATGTGAGCGGGGAGTGGCCACAACTCCAGTCCAGGCACCGGGTGCGGGGCACGAGCGGCTTGATCTGCCTGACCAGCGGCGGGAATCCGTACGACAAGCCGGTCGCGGTCGTCGAGCTGGATCCGGGCCGGCAGGGCCCGGGCAAGCTGCAGTTCGTCGGCCTCGGTTGGCCCACCGGCCAGGAACAACCGAAGAACTGCGTCATCCCCAGCCGCACCCCCTGACATCCCCCACCTCGACCAGCGACCCTCCGGCCGGGCGGACGCCGGCAACGCCGGGTGCCTCCTGCCGCTCGTGCCGGTGGCGGACGTGGCCGCCGGTGCTGGGCTTCGGGGCTCTGGCGCTGGTGGTGGGTGTGACGGGAGCCGTGCTGTTGCGGCTCGGGCGCGGGGCCATCGGGGCGGTCCAGCCGGCGCTCTTCGCCCTTCTGGCGGCCTGCACCCTGTGGACCTGGCCCTGACCGTCTCCTCCGACGGCGTGGCGGTCCTGACCAGCGCCTCGCATCACAGGATCACCCCTGGTGCGGCCCACCGCGTGCCCCGGCTTCCCACGGAGCCGGGACACAGTGCGTTGCACCGTGCACGGCTGTCCGTCTCTCCCGCACTGCCGGCCGCACCCCCGTGACGGCCGGCAGTGGGAAAAGTGCCTGGCAAGCGAGGCGGGATCACTATGTATCTCTGAAAGGGTCGATTGCAACCCGCTTATTTCGCTTCTCACCTCGCGAGAAAGTTCAAGGTCCAACCTTCTCGCCGAGTGAGAAATGGGCCGCCCTTTCTCACCTCGTGAGAAAGATGCATAAGGCAAGGTACCCAGGTCAGGGGCGCGGGACGGATGTCCTAGCCTGTCGTGGGAACAGGTCCGGCCTGCGTCGATAGGAGTGCTGTGCGCGCCATTGTCATGAGGGAATTCGGTGGACCCGAGGTCTTGCGGCTGGAGGACGTCCCCGACCCCGAGCCCGCACGCGGAGAAAACCTGCTGGACGTGCGGCTGGCGGGTGTCAACTACGCAGATGTCCACGTCCGGGGAAACACCTACCTGGCACCGGTCGAGCTGCCCTACATCCCCGGCAACGAGGTCGTCGGCACCACGGCGGACGGCAAGCGCGTCGTGGCGCTGACCCGGGGCGGCGGCTACGCGCAGAAGGTGGCCGTCCACCGCAGGCTGCAATGGGAGGTTCCCGACGAGGTCACCGACGAACAGGCGGTGCCGCTGGCGCTGCAGGGAAACAGCGCGTACCACCTCCTCTTCACGGTCGCCCAGATCACCAAGGGTCAGACCGTCGTCATCCCCGCCGCGGCAGGCGGCGTCGGCACGCTGGCCGTTCAGCTGGCGCACCGGGCGGGCGCCCGGGTCGTCGCCCTCGCCGGCACGGACGAGAAGCGCCGGCTGGCCCTGGAACTCGGGGCGACGGCTGCCGTCGACTCCTCCGAGGAGGACGGTCTGACCGAGCGGATCCTGGATGCGGCGGGCGGGCCGGTACACGCCGCGTTGGAGATGACCGGCGGTACCACGCTGCGGCAGACCCTCGACGCGGTCGGCCCGCGCGGCAGGCTCGTCGTGTACGGCTTCGCCGGCGGGCAGCTCGCCGACGTCCCCGTGCACACGCTGCTGCAGAAGTCCATCACTGTCGCCGGCTTCTGGCTCCCGCACCTGTACTCCGACCGGACGCTCCCTCTGGCCGCGTCCATGAGGCAGCTCTTCGACGCCGTCGCCAACGGCACGCTCAAGATCGTGACAGGTGGGATCCACCCGCTCGCCGACGCGGCAAAGGTGCATGAGGTGCTCAACAGTCGTACGGGAACGGGCAAGTTCAGTCTCGACCCCACCACGTAATAGTCTTGTACCCCCGTGTGAGGTGGCACCGGCGCCGTGTGCCACCGAAGCCCAGGAGGACGGGCACGGGCGCATCGAAGGGGTACGGCTGATGAGTGGACAGCGTGGAACCGGGACCAGCTACGCCGACCGCTTCATGCGGGTGCAGCAGGCGTTCATCACGCTGGGCCCCGGTGCCCACCGGCTGTCCGAGATCGCCAAGACCGCCGATCTCGACGACTCCACCACCGGCCGCATGCTCACCGCCGGGACCTACAACAACACCTTCGTCCGCATCGACCGAGGCCTGTACCAGCTCGGCAGTACGGTCGGCGACCTCGGGCTCCACGCACTCGCCGAGGACAACATCTCCGGCAGCGAGGCCACCGAGGTCCTGCAGAGCCTGCGCAGGGCGACCGACAACGGCTTGGTCTTCCTGTACATGAGAGCCCCGTTCGGCATCGCGGGCAGACAGTGCCTGGACATGGCGGTGGGGGATTCCGATCTCGTCGAGCTCGGTATGACGCCGCGTGACGTCCTCTCGGTCACCCGGTCGCTGCGCACCGGCGCCTCGGGCCGGACGATCCTCGCCTTCCTGCCCGAACAGATCCAGCAGCGGGTGGCCGCCGATCCGGTCCCGGAGGAAGCCGGTCCCGGCGTCATCCGGGACGGCGACGAACTGCTCGCCTCGCTCGTCGACATCCGTGACCAGGGGTACGCCCTGGGGTACCAGGAATGCATGGCGAAGTGGAACTCCGTCGCCGCCCCCGTCCTCTGGGACGGCTCGATCTGGGGCGCGGTCCTGCTGCTCAAGCCCATGGACGTCATGCCCCAGGCTCCGCTGCACTACATCTACGCCACCATCACGGCGGCCGCCGGACTCAGCCGGCTCGGCGGAGCCTGGCCGGCCGACTGAGCACCCGCCACCTGTTCTCGCTTACTCGCTTACTCGCGCATCCGCGCGAAGTATTCAAAGACCTCGCGGGCGGAGCGCTCCAGGGCGGTGCATGCGGAAAGGCAGTTCCATGACCTGGCCGCTGAGCGGGCTGACGGGAACCTGGTCCTGTCACAGGTGTAGTCCCCTTGGAAAGGAAGAATCAGAGAGGAAAATTCCGAGCCCGGGCAGGTGTCGCAAGGCTACCCACAACCAGGGCCGATAGAGCGACCTTTCATCCGTCCAGGTGACAGAAGCATCCAAGGTGTTCCGCCGCTCCGGCACGACCCTAAAGTCGAACCCCGCTGACCGCACAAGGGGGTTCTGACTGTGTTCCTGCAACGCGTGGCAAACCGCGGCATTCGGATGGGTACGCTGTTCGAGAGGGCCGCGGCACGAAACCCTGAAACGATGCTTTATCTCGACCACGTTCTCGATATCTACCCGCACCTCGGATCGCGTTTCACGGTTGCCGAAGTGGCGGACCTGATCAGAGACATCTCTTCACGGCTGTGGTCGGTCGGTGTCCGTCCGGGCAGCCGGGTGGCTGTCTACAAGTCGAACAATCTGGACGTCACGCTCCTTGCTTTCGCCGCTGCCCGTATCGGTGCGGTCCCCATTCCGTTGTCGTCCGCCCTCGACGCGGGCACAACTGTGCTGCTGCTCCGCAGGGCCGGGCGTCCCTTCCTTGTCACTGACCAGGCCGGGTTCGAAACTCTGCAGCCCCATTCCGTTGTGGATGCGGTCGCGCGGGTCGTGCTGGCAACGGGCAGCCACTGTGCTGCCGTTGCCTGGGATTCTCTGGCCGGAGCCGAACGCGTGCCGGCCGTGCCGAGAGACCCCCATCACCCGACCATGATCACCCATACGTCAGGTGCCACGGGAACCCCCAAACTCGTGTTGCACACGGGTGCGAGCTTCGAGGCGTGTCTACGGCCTCTTCTCTGGGCCATGGCAGCGGTGGTGCCGCGGCGTGAGACATTTGCCTTCCATATCGCGTTCGCGCATTCGCGTATCGTCACCGCACTGGCCTTTCCGCTGCTCCGTGGGTTTCCGGTCGTCCTGCTCGCGAAGGGTGCCCCCGACCATGCGGCCGAAGTATTCGCCCGCTTCCGCCCGGGCGTCGTGGAGGCTCATCCGCACTCCTTCACGGAGTGGGAATCCCTGGCTGAGGACCCCAGTGCTCCTTTCGCCAGTGTGAGGCTCTTCGGCTGCGCCTTCGACGCGCTGCGTCCGCGGACGGTCAAGCGGCTTCTGGGGGCTTCCCTCAGGCGCGCGCCCATCTTCGTGACCGCATACGGGCAGTCCGAAATCGGTCCCGTCGTCTCCCGGGCGTTCACTCGCCGCCGGGACGTGCATGAGGAGGGGCGCTGCGTAGGACTGGCTTTCCCGGGAGTCACCCAGGTGCGCGTGGTGAGCCGGAACGGCAGGCCGCCCTCCGCGACCGATCCCGGCCATATCGAGGTCCGCAGCGACGGTCGTGCCCGCACCTATGTCGGCGAGGACGAACGTTTCGAACAGAACATCACCGCCGACGGTTGGTGGCGCATGGGGGATGTGGGATACCGGACCAAGTGGGGATGCCTTCACCTGCTCAACCGGGAAGTGGACGTGATCGACGGGTTCGGCAGCACGCTCGGGGCCGAGGACCAACTCCTCAGCGCCATGGCCCAGCTCACCCAGGTCGTCATTCTCCGTGCCCACCATGAGCTGCCCGTTCCGGTCGTGTGCACGGTGGACGACCTTCCCCTCGACACCGGAGCGTGGAAAGCCGCGTCCGGTGGTCTCCCGCCCATGGCCCAGCCCGTGCACCTGCCTACGCAACGGATTCCGCTGACCGGCACCGGGAAGGTCAAACGCCGGGAACTGGCCCACCTATTGGCCGAGGAGCGGAAAACGAGCCGGCCGGCCGGACCCCGGAATTGACGGCGATCATGGGCTACCCCTAGGTGACCTGGGCGCGTACGGCGTAGCGTGCGGAGCGCCAGGCCTCTGTGATCAGGGGATCCCGGAGGATCTGCACCGCACGCCCTACGTCGCGGTGACGCGCGTACAGCTGGGCGAAACCGAAGCGCATCAGGTCCGGGGCGCGGAAGCCGCCGATGACACCTCGGTCGATGAGCGCCGGTATCACGGAGTATCCATCGACATGCCGGACGGTGACCTGGCTGTCGCGGGCCTGCGCAGCATGCGGAGAGGCGATCTCAAGCCGGTCGAGGCCGACGCGCTCCCAGATGTCGAGGCCGGCCTCCAGCGGCGCGTAGGAGAGCACTGGGGGAGTGCCGCACCGGAACCGGCTGATTCCGTCCGCCGGACGGTAATCGGGGGGCGATGCCGCTCTGCCGTGCAGAGAGAGGCGGGCGAACCGGGCCCGTTGTTCAGGTACTTGTAGGCGCAGCCACGTCGAAGTCGGCCTGACAGAAGCCCAGTTGGATGGGAAGGACTCCGGCGCTGCGACAGAGGTCCCAGACGACCTGGGCACCGTGCCGCTGCACCGCCTCGGTGATCGCGGCCATGTCGAGGAGTCGGCTCGTGCGGTAGTCGACATGACTGAGGAGGGAGCCCGGAGACACGGAAAACCCGAAGCAGGAGTTCCCCGAGGCGCTCGCCGCCTTTCTCGCCGACCCGGTCGCCCACCATCTGCCCGGCGGAGAAGATCCCGCGGCGGCCGCGGACCGCGCGATCGAATGCCTGGAGGAGATCGCGCGCAAACTCCCCGACGGGCGCGCCCTCGTCGTGGCCCACTCCACCCTGCTGCGCCTCGTGCTGTGCAAGCTCCTCGGCATTCCCCTCGCGCGCTACCGCCAGGTCTTCCCCGCCCTGCACAACGGCGCGCTGACCGAACTGCGGCTGCGTGACGGCCAGGCGTCCCTGCTCCGCCTCAACGCACCCGTTCGCTGATCCTTCGCTCTCCGGGAGATCCACCGTGCCCACCACCGTCCTGGCCGCCGGCGACCACTTCGTCCTGCCACGGCTGCTCGAACAGGAACTGCGTGCCGCGACGCCCGCCGGTACCGACCTGGACATCCGGCAGCTCCAACTCCCTTGGTTGCACACCCCGTTCGGCAAGGTCGCCGAGGTCGACGAGGCGTCCGGCACGGAGGAGGGGATGATCGAGGCGCTGCGGGGCGTGCGGATCTGCGTCACCCAGATGGCCCCTCTCACCGAACGTGTGCTGGCCGCCTGTCCCGATCTGGAGCTGTTCTGCGTCAGTCGGGGCGGGCCGGTCAACGCCGACCTGGAGGCCGCGACGCGGCACGGTGTCGCCGTCTGCTACGCCCCCGGCCGCAACGCCGTGGCCACGGCCGAGCACACTCTCGCCCTCATCCTCGCCGCCGCGCGCGGGATCGGCGACGTCCACACCGACCTCAAGCAGGGCACATGGCGCGGCGACTACTACGACTACGACCGCTGCCGGGTCGAGATCGACGGCTCGGTGGTCGGTCTGGTCGGCTTCGGTGCCATCGGTTCGCGCGTCGCCCGCGTCCTGAACGCCATGGGGGCCACGGTCCTCGTCCACGACCCGTACGTACGGCCGGAGGTGGTGCAGGGCGTCGCACAACTCGTGTCCCTGGACGAGTTGTTGAGCCGCTCCCGGATCGTCTCCCTGCACGCGCGGGTGACGGGCGAGACCCGCGGCATGATCGGGCAGGCTCGGATCGCGGCCATGCCGCAGGGTTCCGTCCTCGTGAACTGCGCCCGCGGCGCCCTGGTCGACTACGACGCGGTGTACGACGCGCTGGACTCGGGGCAGCTGGCTGCCGCCGGCTTCGACGTGTTCCCCGTCGAACCGGTACCGGCCGGCTCGCGTCTGCTGTCGACCCCGGGTGTCGTCCTCACCCCGCACATCGCCGGCGCGAGCCGCGAGGTCGCCCACAAGGCCGCCCGGATCGTCGCCGCCGAGGCCGGCCGCTTCCTCCGTGGCGAGCCGCTGACCCACTGCGCCAACCCCGAGGCCACGGGAGGATGAAAGGGCGCCTTCCGCAGCGCAGTTGATGTGGGCGAGCCCTTGTGGAGAACGCTGCTGCCGGGTCGTCGCCCGTCCTCCCGGGACGGCCGGGCAGCCACTTCTCAGAGGTGCCCGTCCGTCCCGTTCGCCGAGCCCTACGCCGATGCGGTCGGGGCTCAGTGCCCGGCGGCTTCCTCGGGGCGTGCATGGCGCGGCAGGAGGAAGGCGAGCAGGAAGGTCAGCACGAGCATGCCGTCGACGATCCACAGGACGGTCTGCATGACGGTGCCGAAACCGCTCCGGAAGGCCGATGACGCGGTGGCCTGCAGCGCGGCGGGTATCTGCGCGCCGGCCTGAGGCGAGGTCACGGCGGACCGGGTGTCCTTCTCCAGGCGGGCACAGGAGGCCGGGGTCGCGGCGGGGTCCTTGGCGACGGCGCGGTCCGCGGCGCAACGGCGCAGGTCCGCCACGATGCGTTCCCTGGCGGTGGGCGTGACGTGCGCGGCGGTCAACTGCCTGCGCAGGCCGTCCGCGTGATGGTCGACGGCGGTGGCGATCCCGCCGCCCAGCAGACCGAAGAACACCGTACCGAGGAGCGCCACGCCGAAGGCGCCGCCGAGCTGCTGCACCGCGGTCATCGTGCCGGATGCCGAGCCCGTCTCGTGCGGCTCGACACTGGCGAGCACGATGTCGAAGAACGGAGCCATGAGCAGGCCCATGCCGATGCCGGTGACGAGCAGGGACGGCACGAGCTGCCAGGGGCCGACAGCGCTCCCCACCAGGTCGAGGGTCAGCCACACGCCGAACACGCCGACCGCCATGACGAGCGCGCCCGCCTGCAGCACGGCCCGCCCGAACCGGGTGAGCCCCTGGGCGACGCCGAAGCCGACGATCATGCCGCCCGACCAGGGCACCATCACCAGGCCCGCCTTGAGCGGCGAATAGCCGAGGCCGATCTGGGTGTAGAGGTTGAAGACCAGCATGAAGCCCTGCATGGTCGAGAAGAAGACCAGCCCGAGGGCCATACCGCCGCTGAACCCACGCTTGCGGAAGAGGCTCGGCACGACCAGCGGGTCCCGGCCCGCCCTGCTGCGGCGCGACTCGTATGTGCCGAAGGCGGCGAAGACGACCGCCGAGGCGCCCATCATCAGGAACGTCCACAGGGGCCAGTCGTACTCACGGCCCTGGACCAGCGGGAAGATGATGAGCAGTGCGCCCAGCGAGACCAGGAGCATGCCGGGGATGTCCAGGCGAGGCCTGCCGGCGGACCTGCCCCTCGGCAGATAGCGCAGGGCACCGAGGAAGGCCGCGGCACCCAGCGGAAGGTTGATCAGGAAGATCATCCGCCAGCCGGTGCCGAAGTAGTCGGCGTCCACGAGCCAGCCCGCCAGGATCGGCCCGCACACGGCCGACAGCCCCATCACCGGGCCGAACATGCCGAAGGCCTTCTGTGACTCCTTGGGCGGGAACATCTCCTTGATCATGCCGAGGCCCTGCGGCAGCATCACCGCGCCGAACAGTCCCTGGACGACCCGTGCGGCGATCAGCATCTCGGGTGACACGGACAGTGCGCACAGCAGCGAACCCAGGGTGAAACCGGCGGCACCCACCAGGAACATCCGGCGGCGCCCGTGAATGTCCCCGAGCCGCCCTCCGGTGACGAGCCCGACGGCCATCGAGAGGGTGTAGGCCGCGGCGAGCCACTGGAGAGTGGAGGCACCGCCGCCGAGGTCGGCCCGCATGGAGGGGCCGGCGATGTTCGTGACGACGGCGTCGAGGAGGTCCATCACCTCGGCCGCCAGGATCACGAAGAGCGCAGCCCAGCGCCACCGGTAGGGCGCTGGCGAGTCGGTGGGCGGCGCCTCGGCGGACGCGACACCGGTGGTGGACATCGGAACTCCTCGCGAAAGGGCGCGCAGCGGTGGGCCGCGGGCGCGGTGGGACTGATGACTTGTGGCTGCCGGTGGATGTGACCGCCCGGCCGGCCGGTACGGGCCGGGAAACGGGCGACCGAGCGCCCTGGAGAACACTGTTCAGACTAACAGAACAGTGCTCACCAGGAGAACGGTGTTCATTAAGATATAGCGCAATCTCCGTCACCAGACAAGATATATCGCGTCTTCGCTTTCTTGCTGCCCTTGTGGACGCCGCTCGCCGCGGGAGAACACTGTTCTCCCGACGCCTAGACTGTGGCCATGAGCGACGCGGCCCCCGGCACCCCGACACCTCCTCCGCCGTCCCCCTGGGAACGCGGACGTCCCGCTCGTGCCCACGTCACCTCCGCGCGCACACCGCTGTCGCGTGAACGGGTCGTCGAGGCCGCCTTCACCGTGCTGGACCGCCAGGGCCTCGACGGGCTGTCGATGCGTCAGGTGGCCGCCGAGCTGGGGGTCGCGGTCTCCGCCCTCTATGCCTATGTCCGCTCCAAGGGCGACCTCCTGGAGTTGATGTACACCCGGCTCTTCGACGGCTTCGAGCTGCCCGAACCCGACCCGGAACGATGGCAGGAGCAGGTGCGGGACTACGCCCGCTCCGGACGGCGGCGCCTGCAGTCCCACCGGGACATGGCCCGGATCTCCATGGCCCACGTCCCCTTCAGCGCCGAACTGCTGCCCCACGTCGAGGCGTTGCTCGCCGTCTTCCGGACCGCCGGGCTGCCCGACCGCATCGCGGCGGAGGCCGGTGACCTCATCTCCACCTACATCGACGGGTTCGTCCTGGAGGAGGGCATGTGGCAGGACCGTGCCGCCGGAGGCGGCGGTGACGGTTCGTCACTGGCCCGCCCCGACTGGCGCGAGATGGCCGACGAGATGCGGGAGTACTTCGCGTCTCTGCCCGCGACGGACTTTCCCCATCTGCGCGCCCTGGCCGGGCTGATCGTGTCGGACTCCTCCGAGGAGCGCTTCGACATCGGTCTGGAGATCATCCTGCGCGGCCTGGCGAGCTACCTGCCGGACTCGTCGGCCTCTGCGAGCCCGGACGTCGGCGGGGCTCCGGACGCCGGCTGATCCCCGCTCCGGTCAGTCCGCCGTCGTGCCGTCGGCCGGCTCACCAAGGTTCTCGGCGAGCTGGAACAGAGCCGGCAGTGCGTTGGTGATGGCCGCCCGGGCGCGGTTGTCGAGCGCGGCCAACGCGTCGTCGATACGGCGTTCGTGGGCGGTGGTCCAGGCGGCGAGCTTCTCGCGCCCGGCGTCGGTGAGAGTGACGACGGAGGCCCGGCGATCGGCCGAGTCCACGTCGCGCGCCACCAGCCCCGAGGTGATCATCTGGCCGATCAGTCCGCTGACCGTGCTCGGAGCCAGGCGGCGGCGGGCGGCGAGGTCGCTGATCCGTGCGGGGGAGTGCTCGCCGAGGACCTGGAGCAGCTCGACCTGTGCCATGGGCAGGGTCTCCCACGGGTAGTCGGTGCGGATCGAGGAGCGCAGCGCTCGGCGCAGCCGGGTGACGGCCTCGGTGAGCAGACGGGCCTCGGGCTCCTGCGGGGCGGAGCCGGGCGCGGAGACGTCGGAGCGGGGCTGCGCGGACATGCGGCAAGGGTAGCCGGACCGTGCAAAGGCACGGGCCTGACCATCCGCGGCTCGGACGCCCTCCGATCGTCCTTGGGTGCCTCTTCCTCGTTCCGTGCCTGTTTCGAAGGGCTCTCCCTGCTCTCGAAAATACCCCCGGGGGTACTCGTGCTACCGTCGATATATACCCCCGGGGGTAAATTCCACTCAAAGGGCTGGAAGGGAGTTCCTCGTGTTCTTCGTCGACACGATCGAGACGGCCGGGCTCGGCAACCGCGGCTACCTGGCAGGCGGCGAGCGGACGGCCGTGGTGGTCGACCCGCCGCGTGACATCGACCGAGTGATCGCGGCGGCCGTACGGCGCGGGGTGCGGATATCCCACGTCGTCGAGACGCACGTCCACAACGACTACGTCACCGGCGGCCTGGAGCTGGCCCACGTCACGGGCGCCTTCTACCTCGTCCCCGCCGGGGCCGGAGTCTCGTACGCACACGTATCCGTGCGCGACGGCGACCGCCACGGGATCGACGCCGCCGCGGGCCTGGTCCTGCGTGCACTGGCGACTCCCGGCCACACCCCGCACCACACCTCCTACGCGCTGGAGGAGAACGGAACGGCCGTTGCCGCGTTCACCGGCGGCTCCCTGCTGATCGGCACCGTGGGCCGGCCGGATCTGGTCGAACCGCGGCTGACGGAGCGGCTCGCCCGCGCTCAGCACGCCTCCGCGCACCGGCTGGCCGCCGAACTGCCGGACGCCACGGCGGTGCTGCCCACGCACGGCTTCGGCAGCTTCTGCTCCGCCGGCCGGACGACGGGCGAGTCCAGCACGATCGGTGAGGAGAAGGAGTCCAACGAGGCGTTGACGCGTGACGTGGACGGCTTTGTCGCCGACCTGCTGGCCGGTCTGGACGACGTACCCGCGTACTACGCCCACATGGGCCCGGCCAACACCGCCGGACCCGCGCCCGTGGATCTGACGCCGCCCGCCGTCGCCGACGCGGACGAGATCGCCGCCCGGCTCGCCGCCGGGGAGTGGGTGGTCGACCTGCGCCACCGGGTCGCCTTCGCCGAAGGCCATGTGGCGGGTTCGGTCAACTTCGAGGCCGGGGGACAGCTCGCCACGTACCTGGCCTGGCTGATCCCGTGGGGTAGGCCGGTGACCCTGCTCGCCGCCTCCGCCGAGCAACTCGCCGCCGCACAGCGCGAGTTGGTCCGGGTCGGCATCGACCGCCCGGCCGCCGCGGCCACCGGAGAGCCGTCGGGCTGGGTAGGCCGGGGCGAGGCCCTCGCCTCCTTCCCGCGGGCCTCGTTCGCCGACCTCGCGGAGCACGCCGAGGACGGCGTGGTCGTACTGGACGTCCGCCGGGACGCCGAGCGGGCGGCCGGATTCATCGACGGCTCGGTGCACATCCCCGTCCACGCCCTGCACCGCCGCCTCCACGAGGTGCCCGAGGGGCAGGTGTGGGTCCACTGCGCCGGCGGCATGCGTGCCGCCATCGCCGCCTCCCTGCTCGACGCGGCCGGCCGGGGGGTCGTGGCCGTGGACGACTCGTTCGACGCGGCCGAGAAGGCCGGGTTCGCCGTCCGTATGCGCTGACGACGGCCGCCGCAGATCATCGCCGAGAAGACGACCGAGAAGACGACAAGGAGCGAGAACCACCATGAGTCTCTACGGACGCGGCCGGGGCGCCCCGGCCCGGGTGAGCGCGTCGGAGGCCGCCGCCGGCACCGGGCACACCGGAACCTCCGTGCTGCTCGATGTGCGCGAAGCCGACGAGTGGTACGCCGGGCACGCCCCCGGCGCCGTCCATCTGCCCCTCGCCGCGCTGGCCTCCGGTGCCGCGCTGCCCCATGCGGCGCAGGCACGGCCCGTCGTCGTGATCTGCCGTTCGGGCAACCGATCCCGGCAGGCCGCCGAACTGCTGTGCGCCCGGGGCGTCAAGGCCGTCGACGTGGTGGGCGGCATGCGGGCCTGGGTGGAAGAGGGACTGCCGGTCGTGGACGCGCGCGGCGGGAACGGGACCGTCGCGTGAGCGTAGTGGTACTCGCGTTGAGCGCCGGCGCGGTCATCGGCCTGGCGCTGGGAGCCCTCGGGGGCGGCGGCAGTGTCCTGGCCGTTCCGGCCCTGATCTACCTGCTCGGTTTCACTCCGGTCGCGGCCACCACGGCCAGCCTCGTCATCGTGACCGTGACCTCCGCGACCGCCCTGTCGGCGCACGCCCGCGACGGGCAGGTCCGCTGGCGCACGGGGCTGCTCTTCGCGGCTGCGGGGATCGGGCCCGCCATGCTGGGCGGCGCACTCGCCGGACACCTGCCGGGGGCCGCACTGACCGTGGCCTTCGCCGTGGTCGCGGCTGCCGCCGCCGTACGCATGCTCAGGCCGCGCTCCTCCGCCCAGAACACCGTCCAGGTACGGCCGGGCCGGGCGGCGGCCGCAGGTGCCGGACTCGGCGCTGTCACCGGCGTCCTCGGTGTGGGCGGCGGCTTCCTCGCCGTGCCCGCTCTGGTCAACATCCTCGGGATGCGGATGCGGGCGGCCGTGGGCACCAGCCTGCTCGTCATCACGGTCAACTCGCTGGCCGCGCTGGTGATGCGTGCCGGTACGGCCGGCGGCCTGGACTGGGGCGTCATCGGGCCGTTCGCCGGGGCGGCGGTCCTGGGCGCCTGGGACGGCAAGCGGCTGTCGGCGAGGCTGCCCGGGCACGTACTCCAACGGGTCTTCGCCCTCGTCCTGCTCACGGTCGCCGGCGCCATGCTGATGGACGCGGTGGTGTGATGGTGGCCCGACCAGCCATTCCTACGCCAGCGACAGGAACAGCTTCTCCAGGCGTGCGCGCATCGCCTCCGTGTCCTCGCCGTTCTTGCGGCCCGATTCGATGTCGGCCACGCACTGCTGCAGGCCGGTGGCGATGATCGCGAAACCGGCTCGGTCGAGTGCCCGCGAGGCGGCGGCCAGTTGTGTGACGACGTCCTCGCAGTCCCGCCCTTCCTCGATCATCCGGATCACGCCGGAGATCTGGCCCTGCGCCCGCCGCAACCGGTTCAGCACGGCCCGCAGAGACGCGCCCTCAAGCTCCAGTTCCACGATCACTCCTCAAGAAATACCCCTAGGGGTACTGTACGTCCCGGTTCGGGACGGCGGCGACCATCAAGGATCACATCTGCCATGACCACCACCCCCCTTGCCCTCGACACCGACCAGGCCCGCGCCCGGCTGCCCGAACTCACCGTCATCGACGTGCGCACCCCCGGCGAGTACGCCTCCGGTCACGTGCCCGGAGCCCTCAACATCCCCCTGGACCGGATCCGTCGCGCGCTGCCCGAGATCCGGCACGCCGCCGCACGGGGCCAGGTCCTCGTGGTGTGCGCCTCCGGCGCCCGCTCGGAGAACACCTGCGAGCTCCTTGCGGAGCACGGCATCCCGGCCGCCACCCTCGTCGGCGGAACCGCCGCGTGGGCCGGCGCGGGACACGACCTGCAGCGTCCCGCCGCGTGTGAGACCCGGGCCGGCTGGAGCATGGAGCGACAGGTCCGTTTCACCGCCGGCACGGCCGTACTCCTGGGCCTGCTTCTCGGCCTGCTCGTGCACCCGGCCTTCCAATTCCTCTCGGCCGGCATCGCGGGCGGCCTCGTCTTCTCCGCGCTCACCGACACCTGCGGCATGGCGGTCCTGCTGGGCAAGCTGCCCCACAACCGGCCGCGTCCGGCCGACCTCGCCACGACGCTCGCCACACTGCGCCGCGGCTGACGACCGTCAGTACGGACCCGTCACGGATGCCGGGGCGCACGGCCGTCCGGCATTCCACCGCCTGCTCCGGCATTCCACCGCCTGCTGCGGCAATCAGGAACCGCCGTCCCGTGGCCGGGCAGCGATGGCCTGTTCGGTCGCGCCCGCCTGCTCAAGGAGCAGGCGGGCCAGGCCGCGTGCCTCGTCCGGGGTGAGCGCCGCCCAGACTCCCGGCTCGCCTCCCTGGTCCTCTCCCACGTTCAGGGCGATCCGGCTGACGGGCCGGTCCGGATGTCCGAACCGAAGGCACCGGACCTGGATCCTGCGCCCGCACTTGGTCACCAGAGGGATCTCTTCGGCGCGGCTCACTTCGATCCTGTGGAGCCGGTCGCTTCCTGTCGTCGTCATCGCTCTCACGCTCCTCCGCCGGTCGGTTCCGTCCCGCGGTCGCCACCCCGGGGCCCATACCCGGCGGGGTATCAGCGTCAGCGCTCCGTGCGCAGGAGTTGTTCCCGCTCCGGCTTCACCGGCCCAGCCGCTGCCCCGGTCACAAGGCCGCCCGCGACGGTTCCGGAGCCGTGCGCGGGCTCAGCCATGCCGCTACGACGGCCACGGCCGAGGCCGCCACCAGGACGACCGCGGCGCAGCGGCTGCCGGTCTGGATGTCGCCGCTGCCCGCCAGGTGCAGGGCGAGGGTCACCAGAGCGACGCCCAGCGCGGTGCCGAGCCCTCGTGTCATGTTCACCAGGCCACCGCCCGTACCGGAGGAGCGAGCGGGTATCGCGCCCATGACCATGGCGTTGTTGGCCGGAGTGAACACCCCGAGCCCCAGCCCGGCCAGTGCCAGCACCGGCACCAGCCAGCCGGGCGTCAGCGGGACCGCCAGTAGCCCGGCCACGGCCAGGGTGAAGAGCCCGGCCCCGGCGAGGCAGCGCGCGCGGTCCGGGAGGCTGTGCGGCAGCAGCCGGTCACCGCCGGTCGCGGCCAGCGCGAACCCCGCCGGCAGGGCGGTGAGCACCAGTCCGGCGGTCAGGTCCGAAGAACCCCGCGCGGTGAGGACGACCGGCACCAGCACCAGCGGCCCGAACAGCACCAGGTAGCCGCTCAGCGCCCCCACCAGCCCGAATGCCACCGCCCGCACCCGCAGCATGGCCAGGTCCAGCAGGGGTGCGGTCGTCCGCCGCTGTCGCCGGACGAAGGCCCAGCCCGCCCAGGCGGCCACCGCGAACAGCGCGGCCACGCCCCAGCCGGGCACCGGCAACCCGGATGCCGCGGACACACCCAGCAGGGCGCTGGTGGTCGCCGAGGCCAGCAGGGCGAGGCCGGGCCGGTCGAAGCGGGCGACACGCGTCCGGGCCCGGGTGCGGGGCAGCAGATAGTGCCCGCCGACCAGCGCGACCACACCGACGGGGACGTTCACCCAGAACACCCACCGCCAGCCCAGCGTCGACACCAGTGCCCCGCCCACCGTCGGTCCCAGCGCCAGTCCCAGCGCCTGGGCGGCGGCCTGTACGCCCAGGGCGCTGCGCATCCGCTCGCGCGGCGCGCTGGTGGTCACCAGCGCCACACTGTTGGCCTGCATCATGGCCGCCCCGGCCGCCTGGACCACGCGGAACGCCACGAGGGCCCACAGTGAGGGCGCGAAGCCGCAGGCGGCGGAGACCAGCGTGAAGACCGCGAACCCGTACAGGTACAGCAGCTTGCGACCGTGCGCGTCCGCCAGTCGGCCGGCGGGCACCAGCAACGCCACAAGGGTCAGCAGATAGGCCAGCGACACCCATTCCACCGCCGCCAGCGAGGCGTGGAACCCGGTGCGCAGGCTGCCGTAGGTGAGCGTCACGATGCTGGCGTCCAACTGCCCCATGAACGCGCCGAAGCACACCGCGCCCACGGCCAGCCACCAGCCGTTCGGCCGCTCCCTTATCCCCGCCGGGCGGGGGCGCTCCGCGGTGAGTACGGCAGGCCAGCGCCTCCTGGACGGGTGGGGACTCATGTCGGTGGCCATACCTGCAAGGTTACATCGGGCACCGAAATATTCGGCCAGCGTCCTATCTCGGGCTCGGGGAGCCTCAGGCGCGGTATTGCCGGGCGGTTCTCACAGGTATCTGACGCCCTGCTGGATGCTGCCCGCGAGAAAGCCCGCCAGGCGGGCGGCGTAGCGGATCCAGCGGCGGCGGGCGGGGGAGTGAAGCAGGTCGGGCGTGTGGAGGAGGAGCCAGGACCAGTTGGCGAGGACGACTCGGCCGGCGCGGCGCTCGAAGCCGGCATTGCGGTAGGCGGCGTACAGCCGGGCGCCCGACCTGCCGTAGTTCCACTTCTGGCGGGCCAGGGCGGTCAGCTCGGCGCGCAACCGGTAGTGCATGCGGGCGTCGGGTGCGTAGCGGACCCGGTAGCCGCACAGATGGGCTCGCCAGGACAGGTCCATGTCCTCGCCGCCCGCGCGATAGTGCTCGTCCCAGCCGCCGATCGTGGTCAACACGTCTTTCCAGGCGGCGCAGTTGGCGCCGCGGGCGAAGGGCAGGAAGTCCGGCTGCTGGGTCATCGGCAGCGGCTGCTCGTCGAGGTGGGCGGGGGACAGCACGCTGCTGTCCAGGCTGCCGCCGAGCACGTCGGCCTGGCATGCCGCCCTGGCGAGGGCCCCGAGCCAGCCCGGGTCGGCCTCGTCGTCGGCGTCGCAGAAGGCGATGAAGTCGCCGTGGGCGGCCGCCACTCCACGGTTGCGGGCATGACTCTCGCCCCGCCGGTCGCCCGCGTCGATCAGACGCAGTCCGGGCAGTTCGCGGCGGGCGCTCTCCGCGACGGCGCGGGTGGTGTCGATGGAGCCGTTGTCGACGATCAGGACTTCCCACGCCCCTGTGTACGTCTGAGCCGCCAGCGCGCGCAGCTGGGCGGGGAGGGTGAGGGCGCCGTTGCGGACCGGGATCACGACGGACACGAGCCGAGGGGAGCTGCGGCGGTGGGGCCCTGCGGTGGCGGGGGCACACATGGTGGGGCCGGTCAGCCGGGCGCGGCGCATCACCTCGGCCTGAGCGGCGGAAGTGACAGGTGCGTCCGGAGCGGCGGACCTCGTGGCGTCGGTGCCGTCGGCCCGGCGCCGTACCAGCAGCCCGGCAAGGGCCAGGCGGGCCGCGCCGCCACCGCTGGTCGTCAGCAGGTCACGGCGTACGGCGTAGCCCCCGGTGTCGCCTGTGTATGGGGCGGGTGGCAGGG
The DNA here is from genome assembly GCF_001953885.1 of Streptomyces sp. IMTB 2501. Lineage (GTDB taxonomy): Bacteria > Actinomycetota > Actinomycetes > Streptomycetales > Streptomycetaceae > Streptomyces. The sequence continues at coordinate 193,429 of NZ_MQUS01000002.1, forward strand.
CTATGCCGTCCACCAGGCCGTCGGGGCGGAGCCGGAGCAGACCGCACTCCACCAGTCCCGCGCCGTCCGCCGCCGCCAGGGCCAGCTGGCGCAGCCAGTCGGGCAGTGCCTCGTCCCGGCCGTGCAAGAAGGCGACGTGCGGGGTCCGCGCGGCGCGCGCCGCCTCGACGCAGGCCGCCGCGACGGCCTGCGGGGCGCGGTGCAGGAAACGCACCCGCGCGTGTGCCGCCTCCGCCGGGCCGACCACGGTGATCCCGGCGGGCGGCAGTGTCTGGCGCAGAAGGCTGTCCACGGCCGGTTCCCAGTCGCCCTCCGGCGCCGCGACCACGACCTCCGGCGCGGGTAGCGCGGCCATGTCCTCCTGCGCCGGTGGCGCGACTACGTTCTCCGGTGCCGGTGGTGCGCCCAGGTCTCCTGGCGCCGGTGGTGTGGCCATGTCCTTCGGCGCTGGTGGCGCTGCCGCGTCCTGCGGTCGCGGTGTTGCGGCTACGTCCTCTGGCGTAGATGGCGCGCCCACGTCCTCCGGCGCTGGTGGCGCGCCAAAGTCCCCTGGCGCCGGTAGCGCGAATATGTCCTTTGGTGCTGGTGGCGCTGCTGCGTCCTGCGGTCGCGGTGCGGGTACGTCTTTCGGGGCTGGTGGCGTGCCCTCGTCCTCTGGCACATGTGGTGCGGCCGTGTCCTTCGGTGCTGTTGGCGCTGCCGCGTCCTCTGGCCGCGGTGTTGCGGCTACGTCCTCTGGCGCGGATGGCGCGCCCACGTCCTCCGGCGCTGGTGGCGCGCCAAAGTCCCCTGGCGCCGGTAGCGCGAATATGTCCTTTGGTGCTGGTGGCGCTGCCGCGTCCTGCGGTCGCGGTGGTGCGGGTACGTCTTTCGGGGCTGGTGGCGTGCTCTCGTCCTCTGGGACATGTGGTGTGGCCATGTCCTTCGGTGCTGGTGGCGCTGCTGCGTACCCTGGTCGCGGTGGTGCCGCTACGTCTTCCGGGGCTGGTGGCGCGGCCATGTCCTCCGGTGCAGGTGGCGCGACTACGTTCTCCGGCGCTGCTGGTGCGCCCTCGTCCTCTGGCGCTGGTGGTGCGGCTACGTCCGTCGCCGCCGGCTCGGCCACGTATTCCGGCGGAGGTGGCGCCACGGGGGCCTCCGGCCCCGGTTTCGCGGACACGGGCCTCACCCGCCCACCGTGACCGACTCCAGTGTGAAGTCGATGTCGTTGGGTGGGGCGACCAGCAGGGACAGCAGCTCCTCGCGGCTGCGGGCCGTGTGCCGGCGCCGTTCCTGGGCGACCATGGTCCGGGTGTAGGCGAGGCGCTCGGCGGAGCCGAACCCGGTGGCGGGCGCCTGGGTCAGCGAACCCGGCCAGATGCGGTAGCGGTACAGCACGGGGCGCACGCTGCGCAGCCGGTACAGGCGGGCCGCCCGGAGATGGAAGTCGGTGTCGGCGCCGAGGCGAGCCGTGCCGTCGAAGCCGCCGAGCCGCCGCAGCACCTCACTGCGCACGACCGTCGACGGATGAAGCAGGACCGTCGAACGGCCCAGCCGCATCCAGAGGTTGCCGTTGCGCGGCATCCGGCGCCGCCCTGTGGTGTGGCCGACCGGGTCGATGAACTCGTAGGCGCAGCCCACCAGATCGGCCCCGTCCCGCTCCAGCAGGGCCAGCTGGTGGCGCAGTCGGCCGGGCAGGCTGATGTCGTCGGCGTCCTGGAAGGCGACGTAGGGCGTGTCGACCAGCTCCAGCACCTTGTTCTTGATCCGCAGATGGCCGACGTTCACGGAGGTGCGCAGCACGGTCAGGCGCCGGTCGCCCGCGTGCGGGCGCAGCGCCTCCGTCCACGCCTCGTCCGGCGAGTGGTCATCGACCACGAACAGCCGCAGGTCGGGCCGGTCCTGGGCGAGGACCGACGCCACGGCCGTGCCGAGGTACTCCGCGCAGTCGTAGTGGGGCAGGACGACGGTGACTGCCGCCTCGGTGCCTGTTGCAGCCCGCACCCGCATCGCTCCCTTCCGCCGGCCGCCGTCTGCACGGCCGTCCGTGTCAGCGTTCCTGTGCCACCACGTCGTCAGCCCTCCCGTGCCGGCACACCGTCAGCGTCCCCGCGCCACCAGGTCCCGGCTCGCCTCGGCCGCCGGGCTGCGGAAGTCGCCCTCGTCCCCCCAGGCCACCTGCCGCAGCGGGCGGCCCGCCAGCCCGCGCGCCGCCAGCCCCGCCGCCACCGAACAGAACCAGGTCAGGTGTACCGCCTTGACCGTCCACCGCTTCAGCCCGCGCACCGTCCCGCCGCTGCCGTGCCAGGAGGCCAGTGGCCACAGGCCGTGGAAGAGGACGCGGGTGAGATACGTCCGCGCGGTCGCCCACGGGTAGTCGGCCGTCGAGGTCACATGGCTGTAGAGCGAGCGGCGCAACCGGCGAAGCGTGTCGTGGGCCCGGCTGACCCGGTAGAAGCTGCCTTGTGCGTCCGGCAGCACCTCCAGGTCGTGCAGGGGGTCGGCCGCACCGGGGTCGAGGAGTTCGAACAGCACATGTCCGTCGTCGGCGAGGCGGCGGGCCGGGATGCCGTCCGCGACCACGTCCGCCGCGACCAGCATGCAGGCCGCCGCCGGATACGCGCCCGGCGGCACGGTGACACCGGAGATCCGGGCCATCGTCCGTGACGCGGCCGACGTACGGGGCAGGGCGACCAGGTGCGCGCCGACGGCTCCGGTGCAGCCGCGCTCCTGGAAACGGGCGACCAGCCGGGCCAGGCACCCGGGGCCCAGCCGTATGTCGTCGTCGGTCCACAGCCAGCCGGCGTAGCCGAGCCGCCGGGACAGGTGCAGCGCCGCGTTGACGGTGCGCAGCTTGCCCGGTCCCGGCAGCGCGAAGCCGACGGTGCCGGCGGGGTCGAGCGCGGTCAGCCGGCGCAACCGGTCGAGCGCCTCCGGGAGCTCGCCGGGACCGTACTGCATGCCCAGCCACACGGTCAGAGGCAGACCGGGGTGGGTCTCCCGCACCTCGTCGAGCCCGTCGAGCAGTTGGCGGAACGCGGTCGCGTGCGCCTGCGCGTCGCACCGGGCGACGTAGCTCGGCAGAAGCACCCCGAGCCCGCCCCGAGGAAGCTCGGACATGACGTCGTCAGCGGCCTCTTCGCCCTGCGCGCCGGACCGCACCAAGGCCACCGGGTCGTACGGCACGGCCACCGGGTCGAAGCCGCGGGCCACGGCACGCTGCCACCAGATACGGCCGTCCCCGGTGCCCCCGCGCATCCGTGTCCCTTCGCCGGACTGTCCGCGTACGGTCTCCCCTTCACGCTTCGCGTGAATGTCGCGCAATGCGCGGAATGCAGCCGATTTCGAACGGGCGCAGGTTAACGCGTGCCGTCAACTGATCACAAGGACACCGGGGTTCTCGCTCGCGACTGGCCGAAATACCGATGTTCCGCTTGCGCCGATTCGGTGAATTCCCCGCGCAGTCCACCGTGCCGGTCAAATGATCGTGGCCGAATTCCGATGGCGCTCGCTGTCACGGGCCGACAGGAGACTCCGGAAGACGACCGGAAAACGTCCGTGCGTGCCGTCGAACATGCCGCGTCGGCCACGAGGCACAAGGCGACGGGACCGGCTGTGGCACGCTAATGGCCACGGGAAGCGGCGACCCGACTCTGCGGACCGGAAAGCCCGGAACCAGACCGGCCGACATTCCGTGCCATGCGGTGCGGCCAACTGCAGGAAGGTGACAGACATGAGGTATTCCGCGAACGCGGAACAGCGGTTAGCGGGGGCGTCCGAAGCCGCGGGACGTGACGTCCTGCTGGAGGCGCACGGAATCGTCAAGAGCTACGGCCGCCGCCGCGTCCTGAACGGCGTCGACCTGGTGGTGCGCGCCGGGGAGGTCGCCGCGATCGTCGGCAGCAACGGCGCCGGCAAGTCCAGCATGCTGAAGATCTGCGCCGGGCTGCTCTCCCCGGACGAGGGCCGGGTGACCATCAGCGGGCGCCTCGGCTACTGCCCGCAGAACGCCGGTGTCATGGGCTTCCTCAAGCCGCGTGAGCACTTCACGCTCTTCGGCAGCGGCCGCGGCATGAGCCGCCGGGAGGCCGACCGCCGCGGCCGTGAACTCGCCGCCGGCCTCGACTGGTCCGTCGACCGGACCACCCTGGCCAAGGACCTCTCGGGCGGCACCCGGCAGAAGCTGAACGTCGTCCTGTCCGCCCTCGGCGATCCCGAGGTGCTGCTCCTCGACGAGCCCTATCAGGGCTTCGACCGCGGATCCTATGTCGACTTCTGGCAGAACGTCTGGCACTGGCGCGACGCGGGCAAGGCGATCGTCGTGGTCACCCACATGCTCAACCAGCTCGACCAGGTGGACCACGTCCTCGACCTCACCCCCGGCAGGCAGGAGGCCGGCCGATGACCCGCACCCTGCGCATGGCCGAGATGACGCTTCGCGAACTGCTGCGCCGCCGCGGTGTGCTCGGCCTGCTGCTGCTCGTGCCGCTCGTGTTCTACCTCGGCCGGCACGACCAGGCCGGCCAGGCCATCCGGTTCGCCAGCCTCGGCGTCGGCTTCGCGGTCAGCACCGCGGCCCTCTTCTCGGCCGTCGGCGGCCGCGAGGTCGAGCCCCGCCTTGCCCTGTCCGGCTTCCGCCCCCGGCACCTGTACCTGGGCCGTACGCTCGCGCTCCTGGCCGCCGGGCTGCTGATCGCGGCGCTGTATGCCCTGGTCGTGATCGTCGACCAGGACGTGGCCCATCCGGCCGCGATCGCACTGGAGATGGGCCTGACGACGATCGTGGCGGTACCGCTGGGGCTGCTGCTCGGTCTGGCCGTTCCCCGGGACCTGGAGGGCAGTCTGCTGCTGATCTCCGTGATCGGTGCCCAGATGGTGATCGACCCGGCCAAGCAGTCCGCCAAGGCGCTGCCCTTCTGGTCGACCCGGGAGATCATCACCTATGCCGTCGACGGCGCCGGCAGTGGTTCGCTCGGCTCCGGAGCGACACATGCAGTGGTGGTGTGCGCGCTGCTCGCCGTGGCGAGCGGCGCCATCGTGTCCGTGCGATTGCGGCGCCGCGCCCACATGCAATTCGTGTGAACCCGCTGTGAGTTCAGCTTCTTCGCGAGGGCCGGGACACTCCCGGCCCTCGCCCGTATTTCGCCGTGTTCCCATGCATCGCATACCGAATCACCCCTACCTCGTAGAAAGGAACACGTGTAGGGTTGGGGACTCGCCCTGCCGTCGGCGCATCCGCGCGCCCGGCATGGTGCCTGCTCGTCACCTCTCCCTCGAAAGGAGAGCACGTGAACGGTGCACAGCGATTAGCCGCCGACGAATCCATCGTACAAGCCCTGTCCCAGGCCACGGAATTCCTTCGCTCCGCACGTGACACGGACGGCTGGTGGAACGACTACGAGGTACGCGGCCCCGGTCAGTTCTGGGCAACGGCCTTTGTCGGCGCCTCTCTCGCGGATTTGCCCGACGGTCCGGGACACACGGCCGCGACCGAGTCATGGGAACTGCTGAAGCACACCCGCGGCCCTTCCGACGGCTGGGGCTATTGCCCCCAGGTGCCCGGCGACGCCGACATCACCTCCTGGGCGCTGCGCCTGGCCGAGGCGCTGGGCGATGAGAAGGACGTCCGCGCCGCCGAGGGCTACCGTTTCGTCGCCGCGCATCTGCAGCCGGACGGCGGGATCTCCAGCTACCTCCCGCAGGTCGCCGCACCCTTCCTGGAGCGGGTGGCACCCCGCTGGGACGCGTGGTACGCCAGTCACCCCTGCGTGACGGCGGCCGCTGCCGGCCTCGGCCAACTCCCGGTCCAAGAGCGTCTGTTGGCCCGGCTGAGAGAGATCCAGCGGCCGGACGGATCGTGGCCCGCCTACTGGTGGCCGGACCGCGAGTACCCCACGGCGCTGGCCGCCGAGGCCCTCACCGCAGGCCGCCCGGACGCCGACTGCCCCGAGGCGCGCGCCGCCGCGCGCTGGGCCGCCGCCAGAATCGGCGCCGACGGCGCCGTACGCACCGACTTGGAGCCGGACGGCTCCGCCTTCGCCACCGCTTTCGCCCTGCGCGCCGTCCTGGCCGGCCCGGTCGGCGAGGGCATCGAGGCCGTCCACCGGGCCGTCGGTCATCTCCTCGACTCCCAGAAAAAAGACGGCAGTTGGCGGGCATCCGCGTGGTGTCGCGTCCCCGGCCCCATGGAACGGGACCCGGACGCGCGCGAGCACTGGGAGCGCGGGCGGCGCGGCAAGGCCGCGCTGGGCTCCGTGGTCCTGGACACCAGAGCGCTCTACACCACCGCTTCCGCCGTCGCCGCGCTGACCAGGGCAGTAGCACAGCGCTGAGGCCGGCGGCAGCCGTGCCGCGCCGCGCGGATCACACGCGTCGGCGCGGCACGCCATGAACAGACCACAACAAGGGGGAACTCCGGGTGAAGACGTCACCACAGCTGGCTCAGCGTATCCAGGTCCCGACCACACCACCCCTGCTGAGCCGGGCCGATGTTCTCGCGCGACTGCGCGACAGTTCGCCCGGTCCGGTCCACATCATCGACCCGTTCAAGGTCCCCTTGGACGAGGCCGTGCAGAAGGCGAAGGCGCTGGAGGAACTCGGCTACCCCGCCCTCATCCTGGCGAGCACCGACTACGAGTCCTTCGAGTCCCGTATGGATCCCTATGTGGCGGCGGTCAAGGAGGTCACCTCGCTGCCGGTACTGCTGCACTTCCCGCCGCGCAAGGGCGTCGGCTTCCCGCTGGCCCGTGGCGCCGACGCCGTTCTGCTGCCCGCGCTGCTCGGCTCACGCGACGACTACTACGTGTGGAAGAGCTACCTTGAAACCCTGCTCACCCTGCCCGGCCGGGTCGACCACGCGGACTGGCCGGAACTGCTGCTCACCGTCGCCCTCACCTTCGGCGAGGACCGCCGCACCGGCGACCTGCTGGGCACCGAGCCGGTGGTCACCTCGACGACGGAGCAGATCGACCGCTACACAGCCGTCGCCCGCAGCTTCGGCTTCCACATGGTGTACCTGTACTCGCGCAACGCGCAGGTCCCCGCCGACGTGGTCCGCTATTTCCGCAAAGGGCTCGACGACGGGCAGATCCTGTTCGTCAGCGGCAATGTCCGCCGCCGCGCCCATGTCACCCGGTACCTGGAGGCGGGCGCCGACTTCGTGGGCTTCGCCGGGGCGCTGGAACACCCCGACTGGCGGACCACGCTCGCCGAGCTGTCGGGCGGGGAGCCGTCGTGACCGCGGTGCTGCCCGAGGCCTACACCGCGTCGATGCTCGGCACCGAGTCGGCCAACCGCGACCACGTCACCGGCTTCGTCGCCCGCAACGGCGGATCTCCCGAACTCGTCGCCCACACCGCCGCGTTGCGGCTCTATCTGCGTGTCCCGCACTTCCTCACCGAGTGGGTCACCGAACCCGGCCTGCGGGCCCAGGTGGCCCGTGCGCTGGCACTGGACATCGTGGCGATGAAGCTGCTGGACGACCTCATGGACGACGACACCGGACTCGACCGCGTCGAACTCGCCTGTCTGTGCCTGCATCTGCACCTGACGGCCGTGCACGAGATGTGCGCCCTGGCCGAGGAGGCACGCACCGTCACGGACGTGCTGGAACGCGATTTCAGCACGGTCTGCACGGGCCAGATCCGCACCAAGAGCCGGCGCGCGGAGAACCTGGACGAGTGGTGCGCCCACGCCAGCACCTACGGCGCCTGCTTCCTCGGCTGCTACGGCGCGCTCGCCGCCCTGTGCGGCCGGGCCACCGAATCCGTGGGCCCCGCAAGGCGGTTCGCCGAGGCGTTCGGCACGATCATCACGATCGCCGACGACCTGACCGACTACGACCGGCACGGCGAGCGGGCCGGCAACCTCGGCCATCTGATGCGCACGGGCGCCGTGCCCGTACGGGACGTCTCGGCGCTGCTGGAGCGCCTGCGCGGCCAGGCGCTCGACGCGGTGCGCGAACAGCCGTCCGCGCTGGGGCTCGTACCCGTCGTCGGTCTGTACACGGACGACGTACGGGACCGGCTGCTGCCCCCACACGCGATGAGCTGACCGCCGGCCCGCAGAGCATGCGGGCCGGCGCGCTCCTCAGCTCCGGGAGCCCGGGTACGCCATCACGTCGTCGAAGACGAACAGGTCGATGTCGCTCTCCCCGAAGTCGTCCAGGACGTCCCGGGCGGTGTGCGCGATGGCCCGACCGGGGCCGTTCAGCGAGGTGTTGATCAGGGCCGGGACACCGGTGAGCGCCTCGAAGTCGGCGAGCAGCCCGTGCAGCCGCGGCTGGTCGGCGCCCAGCGTCTGGATCCGGCAGGTACCGTTGACATGCCGGGCCTCGGGGGCCGTGCCCTCCGGGAGCGGGTACTCGAACAGCATGTACGGCGAGGGATGCGCACCGGGATTCAGCTCGGCGAACCGCTCCTGACGCATCACCGCGCCGAGCGGGCGGTACCACTCGCGCTGCTTCAGCTCCTCACTCATCCGCTTGCGCATACCGGGCACGGCCGGGCTGCCCAGCAGCGAGCGGTGCCCGAGGGCACGCGGCCCCAGTTCGGCCGCGCCCTCGACCGCGGCCACCACCCCGCCGTCCGCCAGCAGCCGGGCGACCGCAGCACCGTCGTACGCGACGGGCCGCAGCCCCGCCGCGCGCAGGGTCTCGTACGCGGCCGGGGCCGGTTCGCCGATGCCGTTGCCGTACACACCGACGGGCTCGGCGCGTTCGCCCAGCACATAGGTGAGGGCGTAGATCCCGGCCCCCACCAGGTGCCCGGCGTCACCGCAGGCGGGCGGGATAGCGATGTCCCGGCCGAAGGACTGCCGCAGCGCGGAGTTGGCGACGATGTTCAGGGCGCAGCCACCGCCCAGAGCGAGCGGGCCCACCCCCTCGGCGGTGCGGGAGACGTACCGGTCGAGGACTGCGTGCACGGTCTCGGTGAACAGCTCCTGGAAGGTGGCGACCACATGGGCGGCGGACTCGAACTCCGGGCTGAACTCGGGCCGTTGGGCGAGTTCGGCGCGTACCCGCTCGGCCAGCTCCAGGTCGTGCATGACGTCGGGGTCGACCGCCTCCAGCTGCTCGCGTATCCGGGGATCGGACTGGCCGTAGCCGCCGAGGGCCATCACCTTGCCGGCCACGCTCGGGCTCCTGCCGAACCCCAGCAGATGGCCGATCGCGGTCCAGCCGAAGCCGTTGCCGTACCAGGGCAGCGGATCCTTGGCGATCCAGTCCAGGCGGCCGGCGTCGACGCGGAAGAGCGAGCTGCGGGTGAGCTGCCCCCGGCCCTCGTTGACCAGGACCACGGTGCCGTCCGCGTGACCCGCGTAGTGCGCGGCGAGCGCAGCGTGCGACACCTCGTGCGTGACGACGAGGCACTCCACGCGCCGGCCCAGCAGGTCGCACACCGTCCGGTGGTGGGGCGCGCCGGCGTTGATCCGCCGCAGCGCCACGTCGAGGTCGGGGATGCGCAGCAGCGCGCTGCGCACCGGGGTGCTGACCGCCACCAGGTCGATCCCGTCGGCGTCCACGCACTCCTGGGCGAGCACATGCCGCAGGGCGACGTCACTGCGGTGGTCGTGCTTGACCCGGGTGAGCCGCTCGGTCTCCACGGCGAACACCAGGCGCCCGTCCTCGAAGTAGCCGACGCCCGTGTCATGGCCGGCGGAGTGGAGGGACAGTACCTTCATCAGCGCTCCTAGTCAGCGGGGGTGACGGTGCGGACGACCGAGTACGGGGCCCACTCGATACCGCGCAGCGGCCGGCCGGTCAGCCCGCGCAGATACAACTCGCCGCCCACGCCCGCGAACCAGAGGAAGTACAGCCACTTGATGGCCGCCTTTTGCGCGCCGCGGCGCCGACCCTGGGAACTGTCGAAGCCGGTCAGCGGCCACATCCCGGCGAACAGGACCTCGCGGAAGTAGTACCGGGCGGCGGGCAGGGGCCAGTCGGCCAGGTCGACGAGATGGTTGAGCAGCAGCCGGCGGATCCGGCGCCGGGTCTCTCCCGCGGGACCGGCGACGTAGTAGTGGCAGTGCGCGTCCGGCACCAGCCGCAGCCGGGCGAGCGGGTCGGGCAGCGCGGGGTCGAGCAGCCGGAAGCAGATGTAGCCGTCGTCGGAGACATACCGGCCGGGCATACCGCCGGACAGCACATCGGTGGCCACCAGGATGCAGCAGCCGTGCGGGTAGTTCGTGGCCGGTGCGGCGATCGCCTTGGCGCGGGCCAGCAGCCGCGAGGTCGCGAACTCCTTGGTGTGCGGGATCTTGGTGGCCCCCGAGGCCCCCCGGCAGCCGGCCGTCAGGAAGTCCCCGACGAGTCGTGCCAGACAGCCCGGATCCAGGCTGACGTCGTCGTCGACCCAGCCCACACCGGCGCAGCCGAGCAGTTCGGCCACTTCGATCGCCGCGTTCAGCGTGCGGGGCTTGCCAGGGCCGGGCAGGGAAAGACCGCAGACCCCCAGCGCGGGCAGCCGGTCCGCCGCCCGGCGCAGCAGCGCCCCCAGCCGTCGTACGGACTCGGCCTCCTCCGGCGCCGACGACCACTGCATGCCGACGAACAGCACCAGGGGAGCGTGCGGATGGGTCTCGCCCGTCTCGGCGACGCGGTCCAGCAGCGCGTCCAGCCGCTCCTCCTGCTCGGTGAGCGTGCCCCGGGACACCACGGTCGGGGCGACCAGCGCCAGGGCCGGTGTGGCGCGGTTGCGCAGGGCGTGCGCGGCGGCCCGCGCCCCGGATGCGACCGTAGTGCCGTCCGGCAGCACATACCGCACCGGTACCGACCAGGACGGCGGGGGACGGAAACCGCGGGCCATCGTCTTGCGCACATGGTGCGTCAGAAACGATTCGCCAGAGCGTCGGCGGCCGCGGACCGGCAGTGGCTCGTTGAGGCGGACGGGCGGGCCCTGCCGCAGCGACCCGGCCGGGCCCACCGTCTCAGAAGTCACGGTCGGTGTTGGAGGTCGACCGGGCCAGGCTGCGCAACCCGTCCAGGGTGTTGCGCCACTGCCCGGTCGCCGCCATGTGGGACACGAGTGGTTTGACCATCTCGCGGCGCAGGAAGAACGCCCGGTAGGCGGCCTGGGCCCGGCGCTGGGCGTCCGGCACCAGATAGCCGATCCGGGCGTCGAACTCGCCCTGTACGAACCGGTCCCAGTAGTCGGCCGGGATCCGCCCGGCGGCCACCGACTCGGTGTGCAGCGGGGTGCCCGGCAGGGGCGTCGCGGTGTAGAAGCTCGCGTAGTCCAGCGGAATGCGGCAGGCCAGGTCCACGGTGCGTCGGAACTGCTCCCGGGTCTCGTCGAGCCAGCCCACGATGAAGTAGCCGAAGCCCTTGATACCGGCCTTGTGCGCCGAGGTGACGGCCCGTTCGATCTTGTCGATGTCGCTCTCCTTGCGCATCCGTTGCAGGATCTCCGGGTCGCCGTGCTCGATGCCGAACCGCAGCCGTACACAGCCCGCCCCGGCCATCGCCTCCAGCAGCGGCTCGGGAACCAGGTCCACGCGGGTGGGCGCTTCCCAGCGGACCTTGAGCCCTTGGTCGCGGATCATGGCGCAGATCTCCCGGACCCGGCCGCGGTGCAGGGTGAACACGTCGTCGTAGAACATGATCTCCTTCACCCCCCACCGGTCCCGCAGCTCCGTCATCTCGCCGACGACGTCCTCCGGGCTGCGGTACATGGACTTCTTGTCGACGGCCTGCTTGAAGCAGAAGCTGCACTTGAAGGGGCAGCCGCGGCTGGAGATCATCGTCGCGAACGGCCGGGGAGCCATGATCGAGTAATAGCTGTTCATGGGCAGCCCGTCCCGGGTGGGCCAGCCGACCTCCTCCAGATTGACCATCGGGGCGGCGCCGCCGTCGTGTTCGCGGGTCACCAGACCGCGGATGCCCTCGGGCTTCTCGCCCTGCTCCAGCGCCTCGGCCAGCTCCGGCATGATCGTGATGCCCTCGCCGACCCCGACGTAGTCGATGCACTCGTGGAAGAGGTTCTCGTGGGCGTAGACCTCGGTGTGCGGGCCTCCGAGGATGACCTTCGCGCCGGTGCTCTTGGCCGCCTGGCACGCCTCTACGGCGCCGGGCAGGCCGGGCGTGGTGGTGCTCACGCCGACCAGGTCGGGCCCAAAGTCGGCGAGCAGTTTGCGCAGTCCCTCGCTGTCGAGACCCAGGGCGGGGGTGTCGACCTGGATGACGTCGTGGAAGCCCGCCGACTTCAGGGCGGTGTGGATGTAGCCGAGCCCGAGGTGCGGCAGGACGCCCGCCCGCCGCTGGATCTGGGTGATCTGACGGGTGTTGAGGCACAGGTCGTGGTGGCGCACCAGCGCGATGCGCAGCTTCCGCCGGCGCCAGCGCGGCAGTCCGGGGCGGGCCGGCGCCTCGGCGAGGGTCGAGCAGCCGCCCGACCCGGTGGAGGGGCTGGTACTGATCACGGGCAGGGTCTTCCGCATGGTGTCCCCTCCTTGTGGGGGTCGTGCGGGCGTCGGTGCGGTGACGTCAGGGCGAGCGGCGGCCGGTGCCCCCGGCCGCCAGGGACTCCAGTTGGAGCAGATACAGGGCGAGCGGCTGGAGCCGGCTGACGCGCGGCGCGGCTCCCGGGCCGCGGCCGGCCGCCAGCAGCCGGGGCAGGACGGGTTCGGGGCTGCGCCACCAGGCGGGCTCGGCGGACAGCCCGTGCGTGAGCAACCGCACCAGATACGCCAGCCGGTGCGCGAACAGGTGGGGACCGTGGCGCTGTGGCACGGCCGCGGCGAAGCCGAGCCCGGCATGCTCCGGGTAGGCCCGGTGCAGGGCCTGGTCGTGCAGGGTGCCGTCGATGAGGAAACGGTGCGGCACCGAGGCGAGATGGTCGACCAGGGCGTGATCGAGATACGGGGTGTGGATCACGATGCGGTCCCCGCCCAGCGCGAACGGGGCGAGCGCGATGGAACGCCGGGTGCGGTTCCAGAAGAAGAACGAGCCCAGCGGGAAAGCGGCCCCGGCGTGCCGGGCCAGCTCCGGCACCAGGCGCGCGCGGGCCCGCTCCAGGGACCACAGACGGCCGGTGCGGGGACCGAGCAGATGCTCGACATGCCGTCCGGTGCGCCCGGCCGCGAGCAGTCGGTCGGCGAGTCCGGGCAGGTCGGACGGGTCGTAGGGGTTGTCGCGGATCAACTGGATGCTGGGGTTCTGCGCGAGTTCGCCGCCACCGAGCCCGTCGTACGACACGCCCGTGTGCCGGCGCAGATACGCCAGCAACGGAAGCATCCAGGCGCCGTCCAGGGTGCCCATGCCCTGGGCCGGGTTCGCGAACAGCTCGGCCCGGAACTGCGAGCGCGGCCGGGCGAGGGTCAGATGGGGCAGGTCCAGCCGTGCGGCCAGGTCCGCCGCGACGCGCGCGTCGGCCCCCGGGTCGGGCGGGAACTTGGCCCCGCTGACGCACAGCCGGGGCGGGGCGCCCTGGCGGCACAGCTCCAGCAGGATGTGCCGGGAGTCCCGGCCGCCGCTCAGCGGTATGACGTAGGGCTCGGCCGGCAGCCGGCGTGCGACGGCGGCGCGGAACAGCTCGACGAAGCCGTCGACGGCCTCGGCGGCGGTCATCCGGGCCGGGCCGGGCACCGGCGGCGCCGCCGACGTCACCCGCAGCCCGTCGCGGGTCCAGGTCAGTGTCGCGGCCGGCGGCAGGGCCCGGACGGCCGCGAACGGGGTGTCCTCGCCGAGGAAGAACCCCAGGCGCAGGAAGACGGCCAGCGCGTCGTGGTCGAGTGCGGCCGGCTCACCGGCCGGCAACAGGGACAGCGGGTCGGGGGAGAGCGCCAGGGAGCCGGTGTCGGCGCGGTAGTAGAGCGGGTACATGCCGTACCGGTCGTTGCGGACGAGGAGGCGCTCGCCGTCCCACTCCCACGCCGCGAAGACGCCCTCCTGGGGCGGGCCGTCGTCCAGGCGGTGGCCGCCGAGCGCATGGCCGAGCCGGGCCTCCTTGTCGCCCTCGGCCCGCACCCCGTCGGCTCCGGCGACGAGCCGCAGACCGGGTGTCACGGCTGCTCCAGCAGGGGGCGTACGGCCGCCGCGATCCGGCGGGCCACGGCCTCCTGGTCCAGCACGGACTCGGCGAAGCCGATCGCGGCCTTCTTGTGCGCCTCGATCGCCGATGGCCGGGTGAGCCAGTCGTCGACGGTGCGGAACAGTTCCTCGGGGGTGGCACACGCCCGGCCGAGGTCGTGCTCGTGGATCAGCCCCGGCACCCACTGCTCCATCGGCAGCCCCGACTCCAGCATGAGCACCGGGATACCGAAGTAGGCGGCTTCCAGTGTGGTGTTGGGGCCGGCCTTCGACACGAGCAGCCCGTACGGCGAGCGGGCCGCGCGGTCGATGTAGTCGAAGTACTCGGCCTGGGTGAGCCGGCTGTGGAACCGCCAGTGCGCGAGTCGCGCGGCCCCGGCGGCGGCGCGGCGGGCCAGATCGGGATCGTCGTAGCCCACGAACACCAGGTCGGTGTCCGGGTGGTGGGCGGCGATGCGCTGCAGCAGCTCCAGGTAGGTGTCCCCGCCGCGGTTGCAGAAGACGATCAGGCGGGGCCGCTCGCGGTCGCCGTCGCCCCATGGGCCGGGCGCCGGCGCGGCGGACGGGTCGGTCATGAAGTCGCGTAGATCGTGCTGGGCGACGAGTGGGCCCACCACATGCACCCGGTCCGGCTCGGCACCGGTCTCGGCGAGCAGGTGCTCCTTGGCCCGGTCGAAGCCCACCAGGGTCAGATCGGGATACGGGCTGCGGTGCAGCGGCAGTCGCAGCAGACCGGGGTTGGTGACGTGGCTGACCACCCGGGTCCTGAGCCCCGCGAGCCGTACGGCGGCCACGCTCAGCCGGGCCACGAACCCCTTGGTCCCGACGACCACATCGGGCGCCGCAGCGCTCAAGTGGTCGGTCAGCGGGGCGATTTCGGCGATCTGGGCAGGTGTGGGATCGGCTTCGAAACCGGAGGGGAACCGTTCCTGGAGGCGGGCCATGAGCGCCATGTAGCGCCGGGTGCGGGTCGCCGCGTCCGGACTGGTCAGCGAGATGGCCCGGATCTCCGCCCCGGCCTCACCCAGCCAGGGCAGGATCGGCTCCGCCTCCAGCAGGGTCACGTCCGCGTCGACTTCGCCGCGCAGCACCCGCGAGAACCGGGTGGCGGCGAGATAGTTCCCGAACTCACCCCACGTCCGGGGCGACAGCACCTGGATCTGCGGACGGTCACTGCGCACGGCGGATCTCCTCGGTGACGACGGTGTTGGCGGAGGAGGGGGAGGAAGGAGTGGCTTCGCAGAGGGACGGGAGGGATGTGGGGAGCGACGCGGAGGACGCGGACGTCAGGGTTTGGAACCACAGTTGGTACGTCAGCAGTGCCCACAGCTTGCGCGAGGTGTCGCGCCGCCCGCCGAGATGGTCGTCGGCGAGCCGGCCCACCGCACGGGCGTCGAACAGGCCGCCACGGTCGAGGGCGGGCGCCGAGAGCGTGTCCAGCAGCAGCGGGCGCAGTTCACCGCGCAGCAGGGCGGCGACCGGGGCCCGGAAGCCCAGCTTGGTGCGCTGCACGATCTCCCGCGGCAGCCAGTTCGCGGCCACCCGGCGCAGCAGGTGCTTGCCGGTCAGACGGCGCAGTTTGAGCGCCACGGGAAGGGAGTTGACGTACTCGACCAGGTCCAGGTCGAGGAAGGGAGAGCGCAGTTCGAGGGCGCTGCGCATCCCGCCGCGGTCAGCCTTGGTGAGGATCACATCGCGCAGGAAGTGGGCGACGACGGCCAGCTGGCTGCGCTGCACCCCGCTCAGCCCCGGCTGTCCGTCCAGCAGCCGGGAGATCTCTGCGAACGGGTCGTGTCCGGCCAGTTCCGTCCGTACGTCCGGGCGCAGCAGCCCGGCCAGTTCGCCGGGGCCGAACGGGGCCGTGGAGAGGTAGAAGCGGTGCTCGGGCGCCGCGCGCAGCCCCCGGGCGAGCAGGCCGAGGGCCGTGCCGACGGGCAGATTGCCGGTGCGGGCGGGCAGTGTGCGGGCGAGCGACCGCGCCAGCGCCTCCAGCCGGGCGGCCGGCAGCACCCGCAGCAGGACCTCGATCGCCCGCTCGGCCTGGAAGTAGCGGTAGCCGAGCAGCAGTTCGTCCGCCCCGTCGCCGGTGAGCACCCCGCGGACGTGTTCCCGCGCGGCCCGGCACACGATCCGGGTCGGCAGCAGGGAGGGGTCGGCGAGCGGCTCGTCGGCGCCGGCGTACTCGGACTCCACCACGTGGGCGAGGTCGCGGCCGCCGATACGGACCACGTGGTGCTCGGTGCCGAGATGCCGGGCGACCGTGCGGGCGTGCTCGCTCTCGTCGAAGTCCCGCTCCTCGAACGCGGCGCTGAAGGTGGGCACCGGGCGGTGCGGGGACAGCTGCTGCGCCACGGCGGCCACCGCGCTGGAGTCGAGCCCGCCGCTCAGCAGCACCCCGAGCCGGCGCTCCGTACTGCTGACACGGCGGGCGACGGCGGCCCGGAACAGCTTCTCGAACCGCGCTGCCGCCTCGCGGGTGCTCGGTGCGGCCGGCGCCGGGCCCAGCGCGGGCCGCCAGTACTCCCCTTCGCGCAGGGCGCCGGCCGCGAAGGTGACATGGCTGCCGGGGCGCACCTTGTGCACGCCGGTCACGGCGGAGCCGGGAGCGCAGAACGCCTGCAGCGTCAGATAGCCGGCCAGGGCGCCGACGTCCGGGGTACGGGAGACGCCGGGATGGCGCAACAGCGCGGTGAGTTCCGAGGCGAAGGCGAGTCCGCCGGGCACGCGCGCGTAATAGAGCGGCTTCTTGCCCATCGGGTCGCGGGCCAGCACGAGGGTTCCGGCCCGCGCGTCGTGCAGGGCGAAGGCGAACATGCCCCGCACCCGGTGCAGCATGTCCAGGCCGTGCCGCTCGTACAGTTCCACGAGGACTTCGGTGTCGCTGTCCGTGCGCAGCGCCGTACCGGTCGCGCGCAGCGCACGACGCAGCTCGGCGTGGTTGTAGATCTCGCCGTTGAGGACGAGGGCCGTGGCGCCGCTCGCGGAGACGAACGGCTGGCGGCCGCGCAGCGGGTCGGTGAAGGTCAGCGCGCAGTGCGCGAAGGTCACACCTCGGTGGCGGCGCCAGTCGGAGCCGTCAGGGCCGCGGTGCGCGACGGCGGCCAGCATCCGCTCGGCCGTGGCGCGGGCAGCCTCGACGCCGCCACCGGCGTCGGTGAATCCCACGAAACCGCACATACGGCTACGACCGGCGGGTGGGCGCCATCCCGACGGACGAGGCGGCCTGCCGTGGCGGTGCCCCGGCGAGCGACCGCCGGGTCCACTCGATCTGTGTGGCCAGCCCCGCCCGCAGTTCGGTGCGGGCGCGGAAACCGAGGCGGAGCCGGGCCCGGCCGACGTCGGCCGTGGTCGCCCGCACATCGCCGAGGCGCGCCGGGCCGTACCGGGCCTCCGGCACCTGACCGGTCAACTCCCCGGTGAGGGCGAGGACTTCGTTGACCGAGACGGCGCGGCCCGTGCCGATGTTCAGGACGCCGCACGCGGGGGCCTTCGCGGCCAGCAGCAGCGCGCGCACCACATCGGAGACATGGACGAAGTCGCGGATCTGCGCGCCGTCGCCGTAGATGTCGATGGGCTCGCCGCTGAGGGTGGCGCGGACGACCCGGGAGATGAACATGTCCGGGCGCTGGCCGGGGCCGTAGACCGTGAAGAAACGCAGAGCGCTCACCGAGAGTGTGGCGTCCAGGCGCGCGGCGAAGGCGAGGGCGAGCCGCTCGGCGGCCAGCTTGGTGACCCCGTAGGGGGACAGCGGGTGCGGGATGTCGTCCTCGCTCATCGCGCCGTCCGCGACACCGCCGTAGACACTGGAGGAGGAGGCCACGACCACGCGCGAGACGCCCACGCGGACACAGGCGTCCAGCAGGCGCTGCGTGGCCAGCACATTGCAGTGCAGATACTCGGGAAACTGCGTCCAGGACGGCCGGACACCCGGTAACGCGGCTAAGTGGAAAACCGCGGAGGTGTCTTTCAGGCAGGCATCGAGATCCGCGGAGACAAGATCTCCGCGGATCGTACGGAGGTATCCCACTCCGTCCGACGCTGGAATCTCGTCCTCCGGCCAACCGGCTTTCCGATCAATCCCCACCACGTTTCTTCCGGTCCGCCGCAACGCCTCGACGAGATGGGATCCGATGAAACCCGCCGCACCGGTGACCACGACGTTCGCGCCCGTGTCGGCCCCGTCGCGTGCGTCATCCGACATGAGAATCCCCCTTGTTGGTACGTGGTACCCGGTCATTCAAGGCGGTGCTCTGTGAAATGTGGCCGAGATCGTGCGGTGCGCTCGATGGGCGCACGAAGGCAAATGGCCCAGAAGACCCGAGGAGTCTAACAGTGAGGTGAATCGGCGGCAACGGCCCTTGGGCGGTCACTGAACTCCCGACCCAAGTGGCGGTTATCGTTCCGTATGTGGACGCGTTTTGCGCGTCATTCCCCCTGTGGGCGCCGGACTTTATGCTGAGGAATCCGCCGTCCGGCGAACGGGGAGGGACGCGTTGGCAGGCAGCCCGTTACGCAGTCCGCTACGGCAGCTCACCCCGCTGGTCCGCTATCTGCGCGGCGAACGGCCGGCCGTGCTGCTGCTCGCCCTGCTCGTCCCGCTCGGCATCGCGCTGCAGCTGGTCGCGCCCCAGATGCTCCGCCGCTTCATCGACGACACCCTCTCCGGGAGCCCGTCCGCAGTGCTGCTCGGGGTCGCCGCCTGGTACCTGGCGGCCGCCCTCGGACTGCTCGCGGTGACCATCGGCAACGACACCGCGGCCGCGCGGCTCTCCTGGCGCAGTACCAACCGGCTGCGCGCCGACCTGGTCGCCCACTGCCTGCGCCGACCCTCCCGCTTCTACCAGCGGCACCCGCCGGGCGAACTCGTCGCCCGCATCGACGGCGACGTCACCCGGCTCGCCGCCGTCATGTCCGCCCTCGTCCTGGAGGTGCTGGCGCAGATCCTGCTGGTCGTCGGCATCCTCGTCGCCCTCTTCCTGCTCGACTGGCGACTGGCGCTGGTCTTCGCGCCGTTCGCCGCCGCCACCCTGGTCCTGCTGCGGGGCCTGGTGGGCCGCGCCATGCCCTATGTCGCCGCACGCCAGGAGGCCTCCGCCGAACTCCTCGGCTTCCTGGAGGAACGCCTCGCCGGCGCCGAGGACCTCCGGGTCAACGGCGCGGCCGCACACACCCTGGACGCCCTGGAGAGCCGGCAGACCACGCTGTACCGGCGGGCGCGCCTGGCGGCCCGGATGTCGGTGCGCTGGCCCGCCACCGTCCAGGGCCTGTCCTCCCTCAGCGTCGTGCTCGCCCTGGCCGTCAGCGTCTGGCTGCACACCCGCGGACAGCTCTCCACCGGCACGGCCTTCGCCTCCCTGTCGTACGCCATGCTGCTGCGCCGCCCGCTGCTGGCGATCACCACACGCTTCCAGGACCTGGAGGAAGCGACGGTCGCCGTACAGCGGCTCACCGAACTGCTGCGGGACGACGACGCGCCACCCCCGGGCACCCTACGGCTGCCGTCCGGCCCGCTGGACGTCCGCTTCGACAAGGTGTGCTTCTCGTACGAACCCGGTGAACCGGTGCTGCGCGACATCTCCTTCGAGCTGTGTCCGGGCCAGCGGCTCGGCATCGTCGGCCGCACCGGAAGCGGCAAGTCCACCGTCGTACGGCTGTTGTTCGGACTGCACCACCCGGAGCGCGGCTCGGCCACGGTCGGCGGCCAGGAGGTCCGCGGCCTGGAGACCCGGGCACTGCGCAGCCGGGTCGCGCTGGTCACCCAGGAGGTGCAGATCTTCCACGCCACGCTCCGCGACAACCTCACGTTCTTCGACCCGTCCCTCGACGACGGCCGGCTGCACGCCGCGCTCGACGAGGCCGGGCTCACCGACTGGTGGCACGAACTGCCCGACGGGCTGGACACACTGCTCGGCTCCGGGGCGCGGGGCATGTCCGCGGGCGAGGAGCAACTCCTCGCGCTGGCCCGGGTGTTCCTGCGGGATCCGGCCGTGGTCCTGCTCGACGAGCCCACCGCCCGCCTCGACCCGCACACCGAACGGCTGCTGCAGCCCGCCGTGGAACGGCTGCTGCACGGCCGCACCGCCGTCGTGGTGCAGCACCGGCCGCACACCCTGGCCACCGTGGACCGCGTCCTCGTGCTCGACGGGGGAGCAGTGGTCGAACACGGCGACCGCGGCGTGCTCGCCGCGGATCCCGCCTCGCACTTCCACGGACTGCTGCACTCCGCTGACCCCGCACGGTGAAGGAGAGGCGATGACGGCGACCGGCATCGGGGCGCGCGCCACCGTGGCACGGCTCGGTGCCGCGCTGCGCGGCTCGCTCGGCGCGTACGGGACGCTGACCGGCCTGTGGGTACTGCTACGGGCCGGAACCCTGGCCGTGGGGCTGCTCTTCCAGCACCTGTTCGACCGGATCGGCGACCGCGGTGTCTGGCTGCTGATCGCCTGGGTGGCGGCCGTCGAAGCGGCCCGGCTCTGCCTGCAGTTCGGGGTGATGATCAACCGGCTGGAACCACGGGTCCAGTACGGCACGACCGCCCGGCTGCGGCGGGCGTTGCTGCGCGAGGCCCTGCGCCGCCCGGGCGCCACGGCGCGCACGGCTCCGGGGGAGGCGCTGCGGGCGGTGGGCGAGGACGTCGACGAGACCGGCTTCTTCGTCGCCTGGTCGCCGACCAACCTCGCGCACTGGCTGTTCGTCGTCGCCTCCGTCACCGTGATGATGCGCATCGACGCACTCGTCACCACCGCACTGCTGGTGCTGCTCGTCCTGGTCACGGCCGTGACGGGCACGGTCCACGGGCGCTTCCTCGGCTACCGGCGCGCCACCCGCACCGCCTCCGCCCAGGTCGCGGGTGCCCTCCGCGAGGCGATCGACGCCGTGAAGGCCGTCCAGGCCGCCGGGGCCGAGGACCACGTCGCCGCGCACATCGGGCGGCTGAACGAGGCGCGGGGGCGGGCCGCGGTGCGCGAGGAACTGTTCGCCGGGGTGCAGAACACGGTGATCGCGAACGCGGCGCCCGTCGGCATCGGTGTGGTGCTGCTGCTGACCTCCACGCTCGCCCACCGAGGCGCCTTCAGCGTTGGGGACCTGGCGCTCTTCACCTTCTACCTGCAGATCCTCGCCGAGGCACTCGCCTCGATCGGGATGCTCTCGGTGCGCTTGCAGCGGGTGTCGGTGGCACTCGGCCGGATCACGGAGTTCTTGGGCGGGCGGAAGCCGGAAGCCGCCGATGAGGCGCGTGTGGTGGGCGGGGAGCCCGCCGGCAGGGCCTGCGTGGACGGTGATGCGGAGGACGAGGACTCGGCGGAGCGGCAGGTCGCCGACGGGCAGCGTTCGTCCATGGCGTGCGCCGACCGGGCCGGGGCCCCCGCCGCGAAGATCCCTGCCAGGTCCGCGCTGCGGGAGCTGACCGTGCGAGGGCTGACCGCGCGCTACCCGGGGGCGGAACGCGGCATAGAGGACGTGGACCTGACGGTCGTGCGCGGCTCCGTCACGGTGATCACCGGCGCTGTCGGCGCCGGCAAGACCACACTCCTACGGTCGCTCCTGGGACTGCTGCCCCGCCAGCGCGGCACCGTGCGGTGGAACGGGGAACCGGTCACCGACCCCTCGGCGTTCCTGGTGGCCCCGCGCTGCGGCTACACGCCCCAGGCCCCCCGCCTGTTCAGCGGCTCGCTGCGGGACAACGTGCTGCTGGGCGAGCGCGACGACGACGGCCGTCTCTTCACCCGGGCCGCGCACACCGCGGTCCTCGGTCCCGACCTGGCCGCCATGCAGGACGGCCCGGAGACCGTCGTAGGACCACGCGGTCTGAGGCTGTCCGGCGGCCAGCTGCAACGCGCGGCCATCGCCCGGATGCTCGCCAGGCGCCCCGAACTGCTGATCCTGGACGACGTCTCCAGCGCCCTGGACCCGGACACCGAGCAACTGCTGTGGGCGCGGCTGCTGGACGGCACCGCCACCGTCCTCGCGGTGTCGCACCGGCCGACGCTGCTGCGGGCGGCCGAGCGTGTGCTGGTGCTCAGGGACGGGCGGGTGGACGCCGAGGGGACGCTGGAGGACGTGCTGGCCGAGTCCGCACAGATGCGCCGGCTGTGGACGAAGGAGCAGCGGTGAGGGCACAGGCGGAAGGGTGGGGCGGGGCGCGCGGGCAGACGGTCACGACGATGCCGGCGAGGGCATGGGCGACGTGGCGGGGCGCATCGGTGCCAGAGAGGAGCGCGTGAACGCCCGCCGCATCGTTGGCGGCGATGCGGCGCACGCCGCGGCGGCGTCACCGAAGGCGTCGATGCCGAGAGCGGCGGCGATGTGCGGCTCAGCCTTCTCGGCCGGCCCGCGGTGCCCCGCGGTGGCCTTTCCCCCATCCGGACCCTACCCGCGCGCCGAGGCGTTTTCGATGCCTTCGAGCGCAGCCTTCAGCAGTGCCGCCGGCCAACTGGCGGACGAGTGCTACGGCGCACGGGCACGGACGCTCTACGCCGCTGCCGTCCCGCCACCGGTGCCCGGGACGCGCGGGGCCTCGGACAGGTCCCGGCATCCTTTCGCGTGGCTCCGCGGTCAGCGAACCCTGACTGTCTCGGTGGGCGTGACCGTCTGCAGGTGGAGCCTGTGCGAGGTCCAGCCCGCCTCGTAGAGCGCGCCGCGGAACTGCAGCGTGCCTCGGCGCTTCGCCTGTACCCAGGTATCGACCGTGCCACCAAGGCCGATACCTCCGTGCGCGCACTTCACCGTACGCCAGGGCCCTTTGTCCTGCCGCTGCTGCACACAGAACTTCTGAAAGACGTCCGCGTCGTTCGAGGCGTCCCCCTTCACGTGGACGCGCGCGCCGGCCTTCACGGTGTGCGGGCTCACCTTGAAGTCGTAACTGATCTTCGCGGAAGCTGTCACCGTGCTCAGCCCCAGTGCCGCTATACCGGCTGCCGTGACGACGGCTGCACGTGCAGCACGTCGGTTGAGAAAGTCCATTATTCCCCCTTTTGGGTCTCGGCCGTGGCAACAGCGAAAAAGCGGAGTACCCAAGACTGTCCCCCGGTCCGAAGCCGCCATATCAGTTCTCCGACCGCAACCTGTCAGAGGGAGAAGAGCCAAGCGCCGTTGCCCCGTGATTCGTCATTTCTGGCACCGCCCGCTCACGTTCGTCCTTGACCTGGCCCTGGTCCCGGTCCTCGTTCGGTCGAACGGGTGACGGCTGTCGCGAGCGCCACGGCGGGGCGCTCAGTGCTCCCACGTCTCCGGGCCGCCGCCATGCCACTCGATCAGCGGAGAGTCCGCCACGTCCACGTCGTCCACTCCCTCCAGGCCGGCCCGCTCCAGGAACACCGCCAGATCGTGCAGACCGTACGCGGTGCCCAGCGTCTCGCTGCCGATCTGGACGCGTCGGCCCCCACCCTCGCCGGGCGGGAAAACGATCACGTGACGCTCAGCCATACCTCAGCATCACCCCGCCGCGGGTGAGGCGCATTCGTGAGACGGCTGTCGGTGGCGGCCGGTTGCCCCCGGGGTCACGCCCCGCCCGTGCCCCCTGGTGCCGTGTCCTGCTCGGGCGGTGTGGCGACGTTCTTCGGGCTGCGCCGGTCGGAGGCGTAGTCGCGGCGGGTCTCCAGCCGCCATGGCGTGTGCCGGAACTCGCGGAACAGGGGGAGATCGAGGCGAACGGCTGAAGGGCGGGCGCCGGGGTCCTCGGCGCGTGGCGGGTGAGCAGGCAGCGCGGGACGCGGACGAACGTCTCGGACGGCTTCACGTCCCGCAGTTGCACCAGGTGCTCCAGGGGCGGTCTCGCGGTCGCCCTGGACGAGGATCTCGTCCGTGCCCTGAACTCCGCACACGATGCGGCAGATTGCGTGGTCTGGCGTCGTAGGCGCGGTTGCGCGCAATCCCGTCGGCGCGGGTGGCGTACTCGCTCGGCAGGACTTCGCCGTTCGCCTGGATCTGCCGGATGCGGGCCGCGGTGAGGCGCGGCGACTTGCCGACGCAGGTGAAGGGGAACCGGCGGGCCTGGATGTCCTCGACGACCCGGTTCCGGGTCTTGCCGAGTACCTCGGCCACCTGCTCCGGCGGGTAGCAGCAGGGTCCGAGGTCGACCGTGGTCTGCAGGGCGGCCGGCTGCTCGACCCCAGCGGGCAAGGCGCGCCACGGAGTTCGCTCGTGGGCATGTGGGGTGAGGCCCCCGGCAAGGCTAGCCGCGCGGGCCGCCAAGGTCGGTCCAGACGGCCTCCAGGGCGTCGACGAACCGGCGGATGCCGGCGCTGTCGTGCACGGCGGAGGGGGCGATGCGCAGGATTTCCTCCCCCTTCGGCACACTGGGTGCGTCGACCGCCTGGACGTAGGCCCCGTGGCGTTCGAGAAGCAGAGCGGACATGGCCTTGCACAGCCGGTCCTCGCCCACCACAGCCGAGACGATATGGGTCTGGTCCGACAGGAACGGTATGCGCCGCTCGCGTAACAGCCCGTGCGTCAGCCGGGCGTTGGCCGCGAGCCGCTCGCGCTCCGTCGCCGAACCGCGCAGGTGGCGTACGGCCGCAAGGGCTCCGGCGGCCACCGAGGGCGGCAGCGCCGTGGTGAAGATGAAGGAGCGGGCGAAGGCCCGGACGGCGTCCATCAGCACCGTGGGCCCGGCGACGTAACCGCCGGTCGTCCCGAAGCCCTTGGCGAGTGTGCCCATGACCACGGTGAACTCGGCGGCGAGGCCTTCCCGCGCGGCGATCCCGGCGCCCTCGGGGCCGTACATGCCGACCGCGTGCACCTCGTCCAGGAACGTCACCGCCCCGTACCGCTTGGCGATGTCGGCGATCTGCGCGAGGGGCGCGATGTCGCCCCGCATCGAGTGCACGGACTCCGTGACGATGAGTTTCGGCCGGTCGGGATCCACGCCGGACAGCAACTCCTCAAGGTGTGCACAGTCGTTGTGCCGGTAGATGAACTTCTCGGCGCCGCTGTGCCGCAGGCCGTCGATGATCGAGGCGTGGTTCAACCGGTCGGAGAAGACAGCGCAGTCGTCGATGCGTCCGGCGAGCACCGAAAGCGCGCCCTCATTGGCGGAATAACCCGAGGTGAACAGCACCGCGTCCGCCTTTCCGTGCAGCGCGGCCAGTTCCTTCTCCAGGGCGACGTGATAGTGATTCGTCCCGCCGATGTTGCGTGAACCGCCGGACCCGGCACCGTATTCGTCCACGGCGCGCTTCATCGCCGCGAGAACGGCAGGATGCTGACCCATACCCAGATAGTCGTTGCTGCACCAGACCGAGATCTCGCCATCCTCCGACGTGCTGGCCACGGGGAAACGGCCCGCGATACGGCCGAGCTGCAGGAACTCCCTTTTCCGCTCGGAAGTTTCCTGTGCCAGACGTGCGAAGAAATCCATGTACTCGGACATGCCGGCCCCCTCGCTCTCGTGGCTTCTCATCCTGCGCGGCCAATCGTAGGATGGCCGGTGCGCCCTGCACAGGGCGCATTTTCTTGACCGGTGCACAGGTGCTCGACCTCTTGCTGGACCTTCAGAAGCGGAGTGCCGATGACCGAATGTGATATTTCCTTGAAAGCCGGTGCCACCCTCTCCGCGGCATCCGTGCTGGCGGATTCCGCCATACGCTGCCCGGACCGCACGGCGCTGATCGCCGGACCCGAGCGTTTCACCTACGCCGTCCTGTGGCACCGCGCTCTGCGCTGCGCCGCGGTGCTCCGCTCCCGTGGCATCGGCACCGCCGACCGGGTGGCCCTGCTGCTGGACAACACCCCGGACTTCCCGGTGGCTTACTACGGCGGGCTCGCCCTCGGGGCCACGGTCGTGCCGGTGAACGCGCTGCTGAAGGCCGAGGAGATCGCCTACGTGCTGCGGCACTCGGGATCCAGGATCCTGCTGTGCGCCCGGTCCCTGCTCACCGAAGGAGAGCCTGCCGCGCGAGCGTCCGGGGTCGAACTGCTCACGGTCGACAGCGCGCTCACGGCGAACGCGCCTCCCGTGGCCGACGCCGCCCCGGTGCCGCGCGCGCCGGGCGACACGGCGGTCGTGCTCTACACGTCCGGCACCACGGGCCGCCCCAAAGGCGTCATGATCACCCACTTCAATCTGGTCATGAACATCGACACGACGATGGTCTCGCCCTTCGCCATGCGCCCCGACGACGTGCTCCTGGGCTGTCTCCCCCTGTTCCACACCTTCGGCCAGATCTGCGGCATGGGCACGTGCTTCCGCGCCGGCGCGACCCTGGTCCTCACCCGGCGCTTCACGGCCGACGGCGCGCTCGAACTGATGCGGACCGAGGGCTGCACGGTCCTGATGGGCGTCCCGACGATGTACGTCGCACTGCTGGCGGCGGCCGCCCGGACGCGGCACCGGCCGCGCCTGGACCGCGCCTACTCCGGCGGCTCGGCACTGCCCGTCCGGGTCCTGGAGGAGTTCGAGGCGATGTTCGGCTGCCCGGTCTACGAGGGCTACGGCCTGACCGAGACCTCCCCCTGCGTCGCGTACAACCAGCAGGCGTGGCCGCGCCGGCCGGGCACGGTGGGCAAGCCGATCAGGGGCGTGCGGGTGGAGATCGCGCGTGCCGACACCGAGCACCGGATCGAACTGCTGCCGCCGGGCGAGGTGGGCGAGATCGTGGTCCGCGGGCACAACGTCATGGCCGGCTATCTCGACGACCCCGAGGCCACCGCCGCCGCGATCGTGGACGGCTGGTTCCGCTCGGGCGACATGGGTGTGAAGGACGCGGACGGCTATCTGTCCGTCGTCGACCGCAAGAAGGACATGATCATCCGCAGTGGTTACAACGTCTCCCCGCGCGAGGTGGAGGAGGCGCTCGCCCACCACCCCGCCGTGGCCCACGCCGCGGTGATCGGTCTCCCGGACGCCGTCCACGGCCAGGAGATCTGCGCGGTCATCGTCCCCCGTCACCGGTCTTTACAGCAGGAAGCCGCCCTCGCGGAGGACATCGTGCGCTGGACGAAGCAGCGCATCGCCGCCTACAAGTACCCCCGTCGCGTCGAGTTCGTCGACAGCCTCCCGCTGGGCCCGAGCGGAAAGGTCCTCAAGCGCGAACTGGTCGCCCGTTTCACCGGTGGCCCCGGCCGCTGAGGCGGCGAAGGCCGAGGGCACCGGTGGTGTGCCGTGGTGATGCAGGTTCATGAGTTCACATGACACCTTGCGCGACACCGCCCGGGCAGCGGTAATTCCCTTGAGCAGCCTGACCTGTTGGCCGACACCGTTCCACCCCGACCGCCGAGCGCCCCGCACGCGGCGCAGTTGGCGACGGACTGATCGGCCGGCCGGTCGCGGCCACCGCCTTCATGACCAGCGCGGGCCACGAGAAATGGCACCCGGACCCGGAGTTCTACGACCAGCCGGGCGGCGGCTCGCTGCTCGACATGGGTCCGTACTGCCTCTCGGCCCTGGTCCACCTGCTGGGCCCGGTGGTCCGGGCGACCGGCGCCTCCTCCCGACCGTGCCCAGTACGCACCATCGGCAGCGGACCCCGCGCCGGACACGCCTTCCCGGTGGAGGTGGACACCCACGTCACGGGCGTCCTGGAGCACGCCGGCGGAGCCCTGTCCACCCTGGTCATGAGCTTCGACATCCACGCCGCCCGGCTGCCGCGCATCGAGGCGCACGGCACCGACGCCTCGCTGCCCGTGCCCGACCCCAACGGCTTCGACGGCCCCGTCGAGATCCACCGCGGTGACGCCTGGGAAACACTGCCGGTGTCCGCCGGCCACCGGGGCGCGGCGTGGGCCTCGCCGATCCGGCCGAGGCCCTGTCGGCCGGGCGCCCGCACCGCGCCTCTGCCGAACTCGCCGCACACGTCCTGGACATCATGCTCACGCTCCTGGACGCGGCCGGCCAGGGCTGCGCGCTGCCGGTGACCAGCACCTGCGAGTGCCCCGCCCCGGTGACCGGCCCGCCCGCCGAGCGCGGTGAAGCTCGCCGCCGACCGCAACGGTGAGCTGGTGGTGCGCCCCTACGAGACGAACGGCGCCCGCTGCCCGACGCGGAACCGCTCGACACGGTGGATGAGTGTGTCGTACTCGTGCTGCGGCGGTCCCAGATGGTGACCTTGCGCCCCGGTCCTCTGTCTCCACGACACGATGACTCCACGGCGCCTCGATGACCAAGAGCCCGCGAAATGCTGCAGAAGTCCGATTCGAAAGAGGACCACACCACATGACTGCCCGCCCCGCCCGCCCCGACCTGCCCGTGGCCGTCTGCGTCATGGACCCCGCCATCGCCGACCAGGTGCTCCCCGCAGAGCTGCGCAAACACCTCTCCGCCCGCGTCCTGCTCGCCCCCGGCCAGGAGCGCTCGGCTCCACGCGCGATGTTCCCCGCCGAGTTCGCCGAGGCGGAGATCCTCATCAGCGGCTGGGGCTGCCCCCGGCTCACGCCCGACGTCCTGGCCGGGGCGCCCCGGCTGCGCGCGGTGATGCACGCCGCCGGCACCGTCAAGTCGCTGGTGAGCGACGCGGTATGGGAACGGGGCATCGTCGTGTCGTCGGCGGCCGCCGCCAACGCCGGCCCCGTCATCGCTTACACGCTGGCCCTCATCACCCTCGCCACCCGGCGCACCCTGACCATGGCGGCCCGCTACGAAGACGGCTGGCCGGCTTCCGGACACCGTTCCGGTGCCGACGGCAGCACGGTGGGCATCGTGGGCGCCTCACGCATCGGCCGCGGCGTGCTGGCCGCTCTACGGCGGTCCGACGCGGGCCACCGGCTGCTGCTGACCGATCCGTATGTGACGGACGACGAGGCACACCGGCTCGGCGCGGAGCGGGTCGAACTGGCCGAGCTGTGCCGTCTTTCGGCGGTGGTGAGCGTCCACGCGCCGCTGCTGCCGGAGACCACCGGTCTGCTGGACGCCGCGATGCTGGGGTTCATCCCGGACGGCGGTGTGCTCATCAATACGGCCCGGGGCGCCATCGTCGACACGCAGGCGCTGACCCGTGAGTGCGCGTCCGGGCGGCTGGAGGCGTACCTGGATGTGACGGACCCCGAACCGCTGCCGCCCGGACACCCGTTGCTCTCCCTGCCCAACGTGTTGGTCACCCCGCACATCGCCGGTGCACAGGGCAGCGAGGTGCAGCGGCTCGGACGGTATGCGGTGGCGGAGGTCGATCGGTGGCTGACGGGCGAGCCACTGCTCGGCGCGGTCACCCGCGAGGCCCTGTCACACCTGGCCTGAGCGACGCCGCGCGTGCCATCCGAACGACGGCGCCGGCGCCGTCCCGCAGGGCTCAACTGGTCGCGATGACTCACCAGTCGGAACCATCGACGTCGGACCAACGATGGGATGGCCGCCCCGCGCGGAGGGCGCCCGTCACCCCTCATGAAAACCCGGCGCTTGGTGCAGCTCCTATGACGTCGCGAGCCTCGCGTCAGGGGGCAAGGCCGCTTATGACATGGCTGGGAGGAGTGCGGAAAGTCCGCCGAGTTCGTCGGGTGCTGAGAGACGAAAGGTCACTCATGCCGCAATCCATGCGCGCGCTCGTAGCCCGAGAGGTCGGCGAGCCGAAGGCCGCCACGGGATGCGGGACGAGGCCGGCGAGCCCGCACTCCGGCCCGCCATCGCGCCGCCGACGCGTCGACTGTGAACTTCGCGACGGTCGATCAGCAGACACAACAACAAGGCCCAGGTCTCTGACCTGGGCCTTCCTCATGGAGGGGGTGACGAGAATCGAACTCGCGCTCTCAGCTTGGGAAGCTGAGGTGATCGAGCCACCGTCGCTGAGCCGACCTGCACGAGAGCAGCACCGGCGTCACGCCCGTCAGCGTTCAGCCGGCTGCGGATCAGAAGGTCGTAGTCCATGGGGAACGGCGCCTCGCTCGGCCTCGACCGAGCCCCGCCCGCCCAGCCGCGGTCGTTGCTCCTGGGCTGAATCCACGACGATCCCCTGACCTGGACCGAGTACGTTCCCCGGCCCGGACCGAGATGGTTTCCCCGGCCCAGGCCGAGATCCGGACCTTGCCGTCGGTGTGCGAGCGAGGACACGGCGAAGTGGCTATTAGTGGAGGGACTGTCTCCCACTTCACCACTCAGGAGGTCCGATGCCCGGTCGTACGGAGTCGATCGAGTCGATGGAGCAGCTCGCCGTGGGGTGGCGGGCTCTGGTGCTCGACCGGGACACGGAGGCCGATGTCCGGGACCTGCCGGGCATCGCCGTCCGCTGGGCCGACTGCCGGTTCCCCTTCTGGAACTGCGTCACCCTGACCGAGGCCGACGCCGACGCGGCGCTCTTCGAGCAACGTCTGGGCGAGGCCGCGGACATCATGCGCGCGAAGCACCGTCCCGGATTCCTGTGGCTCTTCGAGGACCTTCTCGGCGCCGAGGCCCGTGCGGTGGTGCGGACGGCCGCCGAGAAGGCGGGTCTCGAGTACGCCTTCCCCGGCACCGGTATGGCCGGAGACGTCCTCCCGCTGCCCGAGCCGTCCCACCCCGATCTGACATTCGTGCGCGTGACCACCGACGAACAGCTGCAGGCGTACGCCGACTTGAACTCCCGCGCTTACGGATTCCCACTGGGGGCCGGCCGCGACGGGCTCCTCGGCTCCACACTGTGGAAGAACGAGGTGCATGCCTACCTGGGGGTACGGGACGGCATCCCGGTGACGTGCGCCGCGGCCGTGGAAACCGACGGCCGTCTCTTCGTCGTGCTCGTCGCCACGGTCCCGGAGTGGCAGCGCCGTGGCTATGCGGAGGCGGTCACGCGCAAGGCCCTCTTCGAGGGTGCCCGGGCCACCGGCCTGACCCGCGCGACCCTGCACGCGACCGCGGCCGGTGCGCCCGTCTATCCCCGCATCGGCTTCCGGCCGAACTCGCCGATGCAGTTCTACGCCCTGAAGCGCTGACCTCCCGGTCGCGCGTGCCGTGGGGCTCCAGTGCCCCAACAGGCGACGTTCGCCCCGTCGCGGCGCCCGGCACGCCCTCTCGCCGCACCGGCCGGAAGCCCACGGACGCCGAGCCCATCGGGTACGGCCTCCGGCCGGCACACCGAGAGCACGCACAGGGCGCCGCTCCTTGACGGGCAAACGTTGCCTGCCGGGGCACTAGCTGACGGCGAAGTCGTCGGCGTGGACGTCGGACTGGCCGTACCAGCCGTGGACGTAGACGGTGACGGTTCCGCTGCTGCCGGTGGTGAAGTTGACGGTCAGCTGGTTCCAACTCGTGTTGTTCGACCAGGTGCTGGCGGTGGCGCCGCCGCTGACCCCGATGTAGGCGTAGGGGCCCTGGACCCAACCGGTGAGCGTGTAGCTGTGGTTGGGGGACAGCGTCACGGTCTGGTCGCACTCACCGGTGCCGCTGGAGCTGGGCGTGACCTGGAGGGCGTGGCTGCCGGTGTGGACCGGGGTCGAGACCACCGTGCTGGCGCCCGTGCAGGTCCAGGGGCTCGGACTGCCGGTCTCGAACCCGGCGTTGGTCAGCGAGCCCCCGCCGCCTCCACCCCCACTGGAAGTGACGCTGAGCGTGTAGGTCGCGCTGTGGCTGCCGCCGCCGGCGGCCGTGCCGGTGACGGTGATCGGATAGGTGCCCGCGGCCACGGACGCCCCGACCGTCGCCGTCAGCGTCGAACTGCCGCCGGACGTGATCGAGGCGGGGCTGAAGGAGACGCTGACGCCGGAGGGCGCGCCCGAGGCGGAGAGGCTGACGGATTCGGCGTTGCCGGAGGTGACGGCCGAGGAGACCGTCGCGGTCGCGGAGCCGCCCTGAGCGACCGAGGCGGAGCCAGGCGCCACGGACAGGGAGAAGTCACTGGTCGTGCCTCCGCCCCCGCCGCCCGTGCCCTCATAGGGCACGAACGCGTCCGTGAACGCGAGGCTGTTCTGGCTGATCTCGCTACAGGTGGGCAGGGAGTTGGCGCTTCCGCTGCACGGCTGGTCCCGGTTGACGGACCAGAACGCCAGCCGCCCGACACCGTTCTGCGCGGCGAAATTCTCCACCGTCTGCGCATCGGCCAGGGTGAAGGTGGAACCGTCATCGTTCTTGCCGATCATCGGGGTGATCCCGAGGTTGGCGTAGGTGTACGAGGAGTTGACGGACTGCATCTGGGCGAGCGTTGCCTTGGCGGCGTCGACCGCGCCCTGGCCCATCTCGGTGCCGGTGCCCGCGTAGTAGTCCATGGCCATGATGTTGACCACGTCGATCTTGATGCCCGTGTTCTCGGCGGCCTTGAGGATGTTGACGCCGTCGCCTGTCAGACCGCTCGTCAGCACCGGCAGGGTCATGGAGAACTGCAGGCCCGGGTTGGAGGCCTTGAGGTCCTTCATCGCCTGCATCTGGCGGGCCGCGGCCGCGGTGTCCGCGACGGCCGCGCCCTCGACGTCGAAGTCGAGCTGGGTGACGCCGTAGTCGTTGATGATGGCCTGGTATCCGGCGTCGATGCTGCTCTGGGTGGAACACGTCCAGGCGAGCGGCTCACCGCTCGCGCCGCCGGATGAGATGACGACGGAGGCTCCCTCGGACTTCGCCTTGGCGATCTCGGGGTCGGTGTAGGAGTCGTTGCCGATGGGGAGCGTGTCGCCCCAGATCTGGTTGCAGCCTTCGCCGAGTACGAAGGCCGCGGTGTAGGCCTTGAGGTGGTGTCCGGTGACGGCGGTGTCGAGCATGCCCTCCTGACCGTTCGACATGTCGACATACGGAGCCACGGAGTAGACGCTGCTCGTCGCGGCGCTGCCGGCGGGTGCCAGAGCGACGACGACGCCGGTGGCCGCGAGCGCGAGCGCGCAGACGGAAGCGCCCATTCTTGCCAGGTGCATGACAGTGCCCCTCTCGGGGTGCCCCAAGGGCGTGGAGTGGTGGGGTGGTGCCGTGCCGGGCCGACGTTGGTACATACCAAACCGCCCGCGCGAGGCTCCGTCAAGAGGACTAGACCAACTGCAACCATCCGGATTTGCGATGCCTGTCCCGCCGTCACGCGGTCGGAACCAGGTAGCAGCGTGGGCGAGTTGGCCGGGCCGTGCCCGCACCGACGGCAGCGGGCGGCGCCTGGCGACTGGCCGGTCGTGGCGTACCGCGGTGGCCGTTGGCTGGTTGCTCGCGGGCGGTATTAGGCTGGGGGACCGGTGGAACCGGCACGTCGACGACCACGCCGGACGCGAGCGTCAGGGAGTGACCGATGGCAGTGGGAACCGAGCGGGCCGTACTGGCGGGCGGTTGCTTCTGGGGCATGCAGGATCTGATCCGCAAGCAGCCGGGCGTGGTGTCCACGCGGGTCGGCTACAGCGGTGGCGACACGCCGAATGCGACGTACCGCGATCACGGCGACCACGCCGAGGCCATCGAGATCCTCTTCGACCCCACGGCCACGAGCTACCGCGACGTCCTGGAGTTCTTCTTCCAGATCCACGATCCGACCACGCGGGACCGCCAGGGCAACGACATCGGGCGCAGCTACCGGTCCGCGATCTTCTACGGCGACGAGGAACAGCACCGCGTCGCCCTGGACACGATCGCCGACGTCGAGGCGAGCGGACTGTGGCCGGGGAAGGTGGTCACGGAGGTGGAGCCCGTGGGTGACTTCTGGGAGGCTGAACCCGAGCACCAGGACTACCTGGAGCGTTACCCCAACGGCTATACCTGCCACTTCCCGCGCCCGAACTGGAAGTTGCCGCGGCGAGGGTCGGCGACGACGAACTGAACCCCCGTGTCTCCGCCGCACGGGGGAGCGCGATCCGACCCGCGAGGGATGTGACCGCCCCACCCGGTGACGAGTCTGGATCTCCGGAGGCAGCCGCACGAGCGCGGTGCCTGCGGAGAGACGGGGGACTCGGTGGACCGGTTGGGCTCAGGGGACAGCTTCGACCGGCTGGGCCGGCCGGCGGCGTACGGGGCGGCGGCGGTGATGACGCCGTACACGTTGATCAAGGTCTCATGGGTGGTCGGGGCGATCGCGGGGGTACTGCCCATCGGTGACGGCTTCGGCCTGGCCGGCTGGGTCGCGCTCAACACCGCGACCGTCGGCATGGCCGGCCTCGGCATCGCCGTGGCGCTCGCCCTGGTGCGGCCCTGGGGCCTGCGCCTGCCGGTGCGGTTGGTCGCGGGTGTCGCCTGGGTGGGTACGGGCTTCCTGGTCCCCCTGCTGCCGTACGCCGTACTCGACTCGCTGCTGGGACTGCCGGACGGCGCGCCACGGCACCGGCACGACGGCGGCCCGGCCATGCCGGGCTGGGAAGCCGTGCTGATCCAGACCAGCTTCACGGGGATGGGACTCGGTCTCGCGATCGCCCTGCCCGCGCACCTACGACGACGCCGGCCGGAGGTGTTCGCCGGCCGGGTCGGCGACGCGGGCCACGGCCTCGCCCGCCCCGTGTGGTGGGCGGCGGGCGCCGGTGCGGTGATCGGGGCTGTCTGGGTCTACTGGGCGCTCGGCGGTACGGCCGGTGTCGCGCATCCGGCACAACGGGGCACCGACGAGCGGCTGTTGACCGGCCTGTGGGGGCTGTGGGCGCTCACGGCCGCGGCCGCCACCTGGACCATCGGCCGCGGCCGGCCCGCCCGGCTGCCCCGCTGGATCCCCCTGACGCTCGGCTGGCTGGGGACGGGGTCGCTGTGCGCGTGGAGCGGCTGGCGGCTGCCGTTCGTCCTGTACGTGGCGCTGGCCCACCCCACCGGTACGGCCCTGCCGGAGAACCTCACCGTCGCGACCGTGCTCCATGTCGTCGCCGTCGCCGCGGGCGCGGTCATGCTCCCGGCGCTCGTCCGCACCCGCGGATCCGTCGCCGCACCCGAGGCCGTGGACGACACCGGCAGCCGTCTGTCGTAGAACGGGCAGAGCCGCGTACCAGGCCCCCGCGGCAGGCCCGGCCGCCCTCGGCTGAGGATGTCAGGACGGCCGTGGCCCGTCCTCAGGCGCCGGAGGCAGCGCGAGGTGGGCCAGGTCGCCCGGTGGGGGTGAGGTCACCGGCCACAGGGGCGCGGCCTCGCCGTCGGCGAGGGCGGCCGGAGCGTCGGTGAGGTTCATGCGTTCGCGCAGCCGGCCGTAGAAGTCCATCGGGCCCAGCCGGACCGCCTTCAGCCGGCGCGGTGCGGCGTACACGCCGATCCAGTCCCCGGGGCTCAGCACACCGCGCAGCTGGCCGTCGATGCTGACGGCGGCCTGCCCCGACCGTTCCAGGACCCGCAGCGCGATGGGCTCGTCGGGGGCGGCCACGACCGAGCGGTTGAACACCATGTGCGGGGCGACCGGCGTGAAGACCAGGCCCTCCGCGCGCGGCGAGACGACCGGGCCGCCCGCGGCGAAGCTGTACGCGGTGGAGCCCGTGGGCGTGGCCACCAGCAGCGCGTCGGCCGAG
Source organism: Streptomyces sp. IMTB 2501 (assembly GCF_001953885.1). Lineage (GTDB taxonomy): Bacteria > Actinomycetota > Actinomycetes > Streptomycetales > Streptomycetaceae > Streptomyces. The sequence continues at coordinate 228,707 of NZ_MQUS01000002.1, forward strand.
TAGCAGGCCAGGAGCCGGCCGGACAGATACACACCGACCGACACCTGCCGGTCCCGGGCGAGCTTCTCCACGACGACGTCGTTCAGCGCGGTGACGTTTAGCGCGACGCCCCAGTCTTCCCCCGTCTCGCACTCCGCCCGCACCCGGGGCGGAGGCAGCATCGGCCCGCGGCCGTACTGCAGCAGCGTCTCCATCTGCGCGGGCACCTCCAGGCGGCACGACGCCCGCATGGTGAGCAGCATCCGGCTCTCTACGGTGATCCGCTCGGACCGGACCGCGTCCAGCGCCGCGCGCACCGCCGGTGCCGGGACCTCGGTGAGGAAGCCGACCCGGCCGAGGTCGACGCCGAGCACCAGGGCGTCGTTCTCGGCCGCCAGCCGGGCGCCGCGCAGAAAGGTGCCGTCGCCGCCGAGGGTGACGATGAGATCCGGATCGCCCGCGGCGTCCAGCTCCTCCCGGGCGCTGCGACGTGCCCCCTCCTGCCACACGTCGATGTCGGCGCATCCCACGGCGTGCTCCGCGCACCACGCGCGCACCGCGTGCGCGGCGGCCACGGCCTCGGTGCGGCCGCCGTGCACCACCAGGCCGACACGGTTCACCGTCATATCCGCCTCCCAGCCGGCTGCTCCCGCCCGCCATCCTCGCCGCGCACCCCTCGGGCACGACACGCGCCACGCCGCATGGCACTCCGCTGAGGTGCCACCGGACCGGCGACGCATCTGGGGCGCTGCGCGGAGGGGCCACCGAAGCGGTGCCGTATCTGGGGCACCGCGCGCAGGAGCCACTGGACCGGCGCCGTGTCTGGGGCGTCCTGCGGAGTAGTCATCGGACCGGGGGCGCCCCCGTGACACTGCGCCGAGGGGCCACCGGGACTCGGCCGGCGGCGCACCCGGGACCCGGGTCAGCCGAACGGCCCGTCGTCGCTCGGCAGGCGAGTGCCCGGCGTGTGGCCGAAGGCGCGGCGGAACACGTCGATGAAGGCGCTGGCCGAGGACCAGCCACACCGGTGAGCCACCGTGGTCACCGGCGTCCGTTCGGCCAGCAGGACCAGCGCGTGGTGCAGCCGCAACTGGGTGCGCCACTGCGGGTAGGTCATCCCGAGGTCCTGGCGGAACAGCCGCGACAGGGTACGGTCACTCGCCCCGACCTGCCGGCCCAGCTCGGCCAGGGTGCGGCCGTCGGCCGGATCGGCGCGCAGGATGTCGCACAGCGCGCGCAGCACGGGGGAGTGGGGCGTGGGCAGATGCAGCGGCTGCTGCGGCGAGGCCCGCAGCTGGTCGAGCAACACCGCACGCAGCCGGGCCCGTTCGGGGCTGCCGTCGTCCGGCGCAGCGGTGTGGGCGATGATCAGCTCGCGCAGCAACGGGCCCACGGCCAGTACCGTCGGCGTGTCCAGGGCCAGCGGGTTCTCCGTCGCCGGCAGCCCCATCAGATGCAGTTCCAGCTCGCCGTGCGCCTGGTGGGCGTGGACCGTGCCGGCCGGTACCCAGATGGCGCGGGTGGCGGGGGCGACCCAGGAACCGGCGCCGGTGGTGACGGCCACGACCCCGCGGCCCGCGTAGACGATCTGGTGGTCGTCGTGCCGGTGGGCCTCGATCGCCGCACGGGGCGCCAGCCGCCGGGTGTGCGTCGGAGCCGTCGGCATATGGCGGATTTCCGTCATCCGCTGGCAGTTTATCGGAAGTGCGACAGCCCGGCGGGGCCGGAGCATGACGGCGTGCGAAGGAACACATCGATCACCCTGCTGTCCGTCGGGCACGCCTGCGTCGACGTCTACCAAGGCGCCGTGGCGTCCTTGATCCCCTTTCTCGTCGCCCAGCGCGGCTACGGCTATGCCGCCGCCTCGGGCGTCGTACTGGCCGCCTCCCTGCTGTCGTCCGTGGCGCAGCCGTTCCTCGGTGCCCTCACCGACCGCCGGGCCGTGCCCTGGCTGCTGCCGGCCAGTACGCTCCTGGCCGGCACAGGCATCGCGCTGAGCGGACTCGGCGGCACCTACGGCCTCACCCTGCTATGCGTGGCGCTGTCCGGGATCGGCGTGGCCGCCTACCACCCCGAGTCCGCCCGGGTCGCCCGGCAGGCTGCCAGGGGTGCGCACAGCGGCATGGGCTGGTTCTCGCTGGGCGGCAACGTGGGTTTCGCCCTGGCCCCGCTGCTGGTCGCCGCGGTCGTGGGCACGGGCGGGCTGCGCCGGACGCCGCTGCTGGTGCTGCCGGCCCTCGTCGGCACCGCGTTGTGCCTGGTCGTACTGCGCACACCGGAACGACGGCCGGCCGCGCGGGCCGGTACGGTGCCGGCCGGCCAGGGCGACGACAAGGCGTCGTTCGTGAAGCTGTCGCTGGCCGTGACGTGCCGCTCGATCGTGTTCATCGGGCTGAGCTCCTTCCTCTCCCTGTATGCCGAGCAGCGGCTGGGCGGGGGCGCGGCCGCCGGCACCGCCGCGCTGTTCCTGCTCTATCTCGGCGGCGCGGTCGGTTCCGTGCTGGGCGGCGCGCTGGCGGAGCGCTGGGACCGGGTCACGGTGTGCCGCTGGTCCTATCTGGTCTCGGCCGTGGCGGTCGCGGGCGTGGTGTGCGTCCCCGGCCCGGCGCTGTACGGGTGCATAGCGCTGACCTCCGCCGGTTTGTATGTGCCGTTCTCGCTCCAGGTCACGCTCGGCCAGGACTATCTGCCGTCCCGGGTCGGCACGGCGGGCGGCATCACCCTCGGTCTGGCCGTCAGCGTCGGTGGTCTGGCGAGCCCGCTCATCGGCCGGCTCGCCGACGCCACGTCCCTGCGGACCGCGCTCGCCCCGCTCGTCCTGATGCCGGTGCTGTGCTGGCTACTGCTGCGCACCCTGCCCGAGCCGGCCGCCCCGCGGCCCCAGGCCCTGTCGTGAGACTCCCCCCACACCTCCGCCTCGCAGCTGCACGCTCACCCCCGCTCGAACGACTCTCCAGGCAGACGACGGGAGTTGACGGCAGGGCCCCGGCCGGGCTGCCCGCAGAGCGAACCGAAGTGAGCCGAAGCGCTCCCGGCAGGGGCTCCGGCGCATCGTGTTCGCCACCGTAAAGACGGTGAAACGGCGCAGTAATGGCGCGGCGCGAACCTTCCCTGCAACGCCTCGGCACCCACCGGGGCGGACCGCAGGAAGGGGAGCAGCCGTGACGGACACCGTCGACCAGCAGGCGCAGGAGGCGCCGCCCGCCCCGCCGTCCACGCCGGGCGGCCGGACGTACAACGGGTGGACCCGGAACGACACGCTGGAGGACTACTCGCTGCGCTACGCGCCCAAGTCCTTCCGGCGCTGGACTCCGTACGTCGTGGCCACCACGGCCCTGGGCGGCATCGCCTATCTCGCGGACTTCGCCATCGGCGGCTCGATCGCCGTCTCCCACGGCTTCTCCAGCGCCATGGTGGCGATCCTGACCGCGGCCCTGGTCATCTTCCTCACCGGCATCCCGATCGCGTACTACTCGGCCAGGTACTCCATCGACATGGACCTGCTGACCCGGGGCGCCGGATTCGGCTATCTGGGCTCCACGTTGACCTCGGTGATCTACGCGAGCTTCACCTTCATCTTCTTCGCCCTCGAAGGCTCCATCATGGCGCAGGCCCTCGAACTGGGCCTGCACATCCCGCTCCCCGTCGGCTATCTCGTCTGCTCGCTGATCATCCTGCCGCTCGTCGTCTACGGCATGACCGCGCTGTCGAAGATGCAGGTGTGGACCCAGCCGGTCTGGCTGGTGCTGATGGTCGCGCCGTTTGTGTCCATCGCGATCCAAGACCCGGGAAAGTTTGCTCAGTTCACGCACTTCGCCGGTGACTCGCCGACCGGGGCCAGCATCAGCGTGCTCGGGGTCGGGGCGGGCGCGGGTGTCGCACTGTCGCTGATCGCGCAGATCGGGGAGCAGGTCGACTATCTGCGCTTCATGCCCGACAAGACGGCCGAGAACGGCAGGCAGTGGTGGACGGCGGTGCTCGGCGCCGGCCCCGGCTGGGTGGTGCTGGGCGCGCTGAAGCAGATCGGCGGTGCCTTCCTCGCCTTCACCATCGCCGGAAGTGTCGGCCTGGCCAAGGCCAACGAGCCGATCCAGCAGTACGTCCACGGGTTCGGGACGTTCGCCGCGCCCGTCGCCCTCGGGCTGGCCACGTTCTTCGTCATCCTCTCCCAGATAAAGATCAACTCGACGAACGCGTACTCCGGTTCGCTGTCCTGGTCGAACTTCTTCTCCCGCCTGACCCACCGTCACCCGGGCCGAGTGGTCTACATCTTCCTCAACGTGGGTATCGCGCTCGCCCTGATGGAGGGCGGTGTCTTCGGCTTCCTCAACACCGTCCTCGGCTTCTACTCCAACGTGGCGATCGCCTGGATCGGCGCGGTCGTCGCCGACCTCGTCATCAACAAGCCGCTGAAGCTGAGCCCGTCGTACATCGAGTTCAAGCGGGCCCATCTGTACCACTTCAACCCCGTCGGATTCGGGTCCATGCTGATCGCGTCGGCAGTCTCCATCGCCGCGTACTTCGATGCCTTCGGCGCCTACGGCAAGGCGTTCTCGCCGTTCATCGCGCTGTTCCTGGCCATGGCGCTCTCGCCGCTGTGCGCGTTGCTGACCAAGGGCAAGTACTACATCGCCCGCGCCGACGGTCTGGACGAGCCGCTGCTCGGGACCGACGGTCTGCCCTCGGCGGCCGTCCTGACCTGCTCCGTGTGCGCGACCGACTTCGAGCGGCCCGACATGGCGGGCTGCCCCTTCCACCGGGGCGCGATCTGCTCGCTGTGCTGCAGCCTGGAGAAGAACTGCCACGACATGTGCAAGACGGGGGAAGCGGTGGTTCTCCTTGACGCCCCCAGTGGCCCGGCCTAGCGTGAACCAGCGTGCGTAGACACGTCTAGACAGGTAAGGCAGGTGGCTCGGCGATGAGGCAACCGCAGGATCCCGCCGGCGGTACCGACGGCAGATCCACCGGCCGCCCGATGCAGGTGGAGACGCACGGACTCGATGTGATCGGGGACGCGGAGCGCAAGGGCTCGCCGCGCACGCTGTTCTGGCCCTGGTTCGGGGCCAACGTCTCCGTCCTCGGCCTGAGTTACGGAGCCTTCGCGTTCGGCTTCGGCATCTCCTTCTGGCAGGCCCTCGCCGCCGGCGTGCTCGGCATCGTCGTGTCGTTCCTGCTCTGCGGGTTCATCGCGGTCGCCGGCAAGCGCGGCTCGGCACCTACGATGGTGCTGAGCCGGGCGGCGTACGGGGTGCGCGGCAACCGGCTGCCGTCCGTGATCTCCTGGATGCTCACCGTCGGCTGGGAGACCGTCCTCACCGCGCTCGCCACGATGGCCACCGCCACCGTCTTCGGCCGCCTCGGCTGGGGCGGCGGCACCGGGACCAAGGTGGTCGCCCTGATGGTCGTGGCCGCGCTGACCGTCGTCGGCGGCGTCATGGGATTCGACCTCATCATGCGGCTGCAGACGGCCATCACCGTGATCACGGGCGTCCTCACCGCCGTCTACGTCGCCCTCGTCGCCGACCACATCCACTGGGCCACCGTCAGCGCCCTCCCGGCCGGATCCGCGCAGGAGTTCATCGGCGCCCTGGTGTTCATGATGACCGGCTTCGGCCTCGGCTGGGTCAACGCCGCCGCCGACTACTCCCGCTATCTGCCCCGGAGTTCGTCCAGCCGGGGCGTGATCGGCTGGACCACCTTCGGCGCCTGTGCGGCCCCGCTGCTCCTGCTGGTCTTCGGCCTGCTGCTGGCCGGTTCCTCGGGGACGCTGAGCAAGGCCATCGCGGCCGACCCGATCGGCGCGCTCACCACCATCCTGCCCACCTGGTTCCTGGTGCCGTTCGCCGTGGTCGCCGTCCTCGGCCTGGTCGGCGGCGCCGTCCTCGACATCTACTCCTCCGGCCTGGCCCTGCTCTCGGCCGGCCTGCCGGTCCCGCGCTATCTGGCCGCCCTCGTCGACGGCGTCCTGATGATCGCCGGCTCGGTCTACATCGTGTTCTTCGCCGGCGACTTCCTCGCCCAGTTCATGGGCTTCCTCACCACGCTCGGCGTCCCCATCGGCGCCTGGTGCGGCATCATGCTCGCCGACGTCGCCCTGCGCCGCCGCGACTACGACGAGGGCGACCTCTACCGCCCGCAGGGCCGCTACGGCGACATCCCGCTGCCGCCGCTGCTCCTCACCCTCGCCGCCACGGCCGTCGGCTGGGGCCTGGTCACCAACACCGCCGCCGGCTGGCTCACCTGGCAGGGCTACCTCCTCGGCCCGCTCGGCCTCGGCGGCAAGACCGGCGCCTGGGCCTACGCCAACCTCGGCGTCCTGGTCGCGCTGGCCCTCGCCTTCCTCGGCACCCTGCTGACGGGCCGCGGCCGGGTCCGCGCGCAGGAGGCGCGGGAACCGAGCCCGGTGGCCGACGAGGAGGTGCTGAACCCATGACCGCCGGACACCTCACCGTCATCGACATGCAGCGCGTCTTCGCCGACCCGGCGAGCCCCTGGGCCACCCCCCGGTACGCCGAGGCGGCGGCCGGCGTACACAGCCTGCTGCCGGCCTTCGCCGACCGTGTCACCTTCACCCGCTTCCTCGCCCCCGGGAACCCGACCGGAGCCTGGCGCGCCTACTACGACCGCTGGCCCTTCGCCCTGCAGCCCCCGGACGCCGAACTCTGGTACCTCTCCGACGAGTTCGCCGATCACGCCGTGCACATCGTGGCCGCCACCACCTTCGGCAAGTGGACCCCGGAACTCGCCGAACGCGTCGCCCCGGACGGCCGTCTGGTCCTGGCCGGGGTCAGCACCGACTGCTGTGTGCTCTCCACCGCCCTGGCCGCCGCCGACGCCGGCACCGAGGTGCTGGTGGTCGCGGACGCCTGCGCGGGTGTGGACGACGACTCCCATCTCAAGGCCCTGCAGATCATGGAGCTGTACCGCCCGCTCGTCCGCGTGACCACAGTCGACGACCTGCTCGCGGAGCCCGGACCATGACCGGCGTCCCGCTCAAGCACCAGCGGATCAGCCGGATCCTCGCCCGGGAGATCCGCGCCGGCCACTACCCGGCCGACGGGCGGCTGCCCGGCGAACACGCCTTGGCCCAGCGGTTCTGCGTCAGCCGTACGACCATCCGCGCGGCCCTCGCCGAACTCACCGAGGAGGGCCTGATCACCACCCGCACCGGCAAGGGCTCCTACATCCGCTTCGACGGCCGCCCCCCGGACGACCGGCTCGGCTGGGCCCGCCCCCGGGTCGCGCACGGCGCGGGCACCACCGTACGGACCCTCGCCGTACGCGAGGCCCGGGACGGCGCCCTGGCTGCCGAACTCGGTCTGGAAAAAGACGTGTTCGTGTGCGTGGAGCAGACCCGCGAGCTGGTCGCGGACGGCACGGTGGTGGCCTACGAACGCAGCCTTCTGCCACCGGTGCCCGGCATCCGCGAACTGCCCGCGCACGGCCTCGGCCAGGACTCGCTCACCGAACTGCTGCGGAGCGCCGGGCTCCGGCCCGACCACGGTGACCAGCGAGTCTCCGGGCATCCGGTAGACGCCCACGAGGCGGAGCTGCTGCGGCGCGCGCCGGGCGACTGGTTCCTGCAGACGCACCGGACCACCCGGGCGGCCGACGACTCCTTCGTCGAGCACACCGTCGCCCTCCTCGACCCGGCCCACTTCGAACTGACCCTCACCTTCGGCTGACCCGCCGAATGGACGCATTCCCCTTCAACTGCACTGACTGCCAACTGATTTGTGCACCCTGTGCTAACGGCCTCGCTCCTCTCGCCGAGGAGACTGGACTCACGCTTCGATTGCGGCGCCCACACGGGCGATAGACGCAATCAGGCCTCGACGGGAGAGGCGTGAAGTGCAATTGTCAAGAGAAGGGAAACAAGTGGCACTGCGAACCCGGCTTGCCGGACTGATCGGATCGGGGGCCCTCCTCGCCGGCGCCCTCGTCGGCGTCGGATCGACTCCGGCCTCGGCGGCAGGGGTGACGTTCGGCTTCAATCCCTATCCCGACGGCGGCGGCCGGATCTACGCGCAGGAGGACGGCAACTACCTCGGCGATGTCACCTGGTACGCCGACGGCGACGCCACGCATGCGGAGGACACGCTGTGCGCATTGGACGCGTGGCCGGACGGACGGTATGTGAGGGGGTATGCCTCCTTCGTCCGGACCGTCGACACCAGCGGGCTCACCTCCCCCAGCACTCGCTGCCAGGGCGGAGACATGAACAAGGGGCAGAAGTTCACACTTCAGATGTGTCTGGTGGCGGTGGGCTCCACGCCGGTGTGCTCCGAGGAGTACGACGTCACCACCTGACCTGAACGACGGCACACATATGGCCCCGCACCTGGTTCGAGGGTGCGGGGCCGCACCAGGGCCCGCCCGCACGGGCCCGTGGCCGATTTTCACCGTTCCCGGCCGTCACACGGGCCGGACCACCACCGGATCTCCCGCAGGTCCGCACGCATGTCCCGCGGCCCACCGGGTACGCGAGCCGGGAGCACGCCCGGGGCGCGGATCCGCCCCCGGGTGGCCCGTACGACCGCCGCTACCTGGGGATCTGCCATGGAGACATCCGCACACGACGACCTGCCGACGCCGGCCCAGCAGGCGCTGGACGCGCTGGCCGTGAACGCCGAGGACCAGGCCGCGCTGGACGTCCTCGCCCACAGTGACGTGCTCGTCCCCGTGCCGGACGACGCGGTCGACGGGGAGGGCTCCGACGCCACGTCCGTGGCCCTGCCCGTCCTCGAACAGCCCGGCGGCGAGCCGGTCGTCCCCGTGTTCACCACGGAGGGCGAGATGGTCGAGTTGCTGCCGTTCATCTCCCGCTACCGCCTGATACCCCTGGGCGCCCTCGCCTCCCAATGGCCCGACGAGGACCTCTCCCTGGCCATCGACGGCAACTCCACCCACGCTTTGACGCTCACGTCACAGGGGGTGCGTACTCTGCTGGCGCGGTGACGCGCACCCCAAAGGCGCGCGGGGCTGTACCGGTGCGGCTCCGCCGCGTGGGCGGGAACGGCCCCAACGCACCCGCGCACACATCTGATCACCGACCCCCGCGGGCGCAAAAATAGGGCCATGGAATACATCTCCGGCGCAGCCGGGGCCCTGGTCCTCATCCTGGTCCTCAGCAGCATCCTCCGCACGCTCGTGGTACCCAGAGGCCTCTACTCCGCGCTGGTGTTCCGCCTGTGGTGGACCCTGCGCAGACTCCTGCGCCTCACAGCCCTCCGCGGCGGCTACGACGCGATGGACCGCGCCCAGACCTGGCTCGCCCCGCTGATGCTCGTCGGCATGCTCGCCAGCTGGCTCGCCGGTGCCCTGCTCGGCTTCGGGCTCCTGCTGTACTCGCTGTCCCCGCTGTCCTGGACCATCGCGTTCCGGGAGGCGGGGTCCAGCCTGTTCACACTCGGTTTCGCCAGCGGAGCCCGGCTGAAACTGTCGGTGCTCGACTTCGTCGCCGCGGCCACCGGCCCGGTCCTGATCGCCCTGCAGATCGCCTACCTGCCCACGCTGTACGCCGCCTACAACCGCCGCGAACTGGAGGTCACCCTGCTCCAGGCGCGGGCCGGCGAGCCCGCATGGGGACCGGAGATCCTCGCCCGGCAGTGGCTGGTCGACACCGAGACCGCGCTGCCGGCGCTGTACCGGGCCTGGGAGCGGCTCGCCTCGGACATGGGCGAGAGCCACTCGACGTACCCCGTCCTGCTGACCTTCCGCTCCCCGCGCCCGCACCGCAGCTGGCTGGTCGGGCTGGTCGCGGTGATGGACGCGGCGGCGATGCAGCTGGCCCTGGACCCGAGGCTCGCCCCGCCGGAGGCCCGGCTGGTGCTGCGGGCCGGCTTCACCGCCCTGCGCGACATCGCCCGCGCGCTGCGCATCCCCTTCGAGGCGGACCCGTCGCCGGACGCGACGATCCGGCTGTCCTTCGCCGAGTTCGACGCGGCTGCGGACATGCTGGAGTCGGCCGGGTTCCACGCCGAGCGGTCGCCGAAGGAGGCCTGGCCGCACTTCCAGGGCTGGCGGGTCAACTACGAAGCGATCGCCTACGAGCTGTGCCGCCGCTGCGACGCCGTACCCGCGCTGTGGACCGGCCCCCGCGACTTCCCCGGCGGCCCGATCCCGCCCGCGCGCCCGGCGGACCGGCGGCCCGGCCAAGGACGGCCGGAACTGCCCCCCGCCGCCGGGTAGTCCCCGGCCCCTGGCGGGAAGATCCCAGCGAAGGACAGGTCCACCACTGGTCCAAGACAGGTCCGGACGCGTGCGAAGGAGCCGATGGTCGTGAGGGTCGTCCTGCTGGGTACCGCCGCCGGGGGCGGCTTCCCGCAGTGGAACTGCGCCTGCTCGCTGTGCACGGCCGCCCGGGACGGCAAGCTGCCATCCCGCACGCAGGAGTGCGCCGCCGTCACCGGCAACGGCCGCGACTGGTGGCTGCTGAACGCCTCGCCCGATCTGCGCACCCAGCTCGCCGCCACCCCGGCGCTGTGGCCGGGCCCCGGACCCCGGGACACCCCGCTGCGCGGTGTCCTGCTCACCGACGCCGAGGCGGACCACGTCACCGGCCTGGCCGAGCTGCGCGGAGCGGCGGGCCTGAAGGTCTACGCCGCCCCGCCCGTCCGCGCCGTCCTGGGCCCGGCCCGCGCCGCCCTGGACCGCTACGCCCCCTGGGAGTGGGTGGACAGCCTGGCCCACGGCGGATTCGTGCTGGCCGGGGGACTGGTGGTCACGGCCCATCCGGTGGGCGTGAAGATCCCCAAGTACGTGCCGACGCAAGTGCCCGGGCCCGCCGGCCCGTGGGTGACGGCGTACCGCGTGGAGGACCTGGCCAGCGGGGGAGCGCTGGTGTACGCGCCCTGCGTGGGCGCCTGGAGCCCGGCGCTGGACGAGCTGTGCGCCGAGGCCGACTGCGTGCTGCTGGACGGCACCTTCTTCGCGGCCGACGAGATGGGTACGACGGTGCGGTCCGGCGCCGGACAGGCCGCCATGGGGCATGTGCCGGTCACGGGCCCGGACGGCACCCTCGCGGCCCTGGCCCGCCACCCGGGCGCACGCCGCATCTACACCCACCTCAACAACACGAACCCGCTGCTCGACCCGGAGTCACCGGCACGCGCGCGTATCGCCGAGGAGGGCATCGAGGTCCTCCCCGACGGGGCCGGGCTGCTGCTCTGACGTCCTGCCGGGCCTGTGCGGTTCCTGCCCGGTCTCTAACGTTCCTGTCCGGTGAGCATGCGCTCCAGCACGGCGCGCTGCAGCGGCTGCACCTCGGCGTGCAGCGCGCGGCCCCTGGGAGTGAGGGCCACCCACACCCCGCGCCGGTCCTCGGCGCACACCGAGCGCTCCACCAGACCGTCCTTCTCCAGCCGGCCGATCAGCCGGGACAGTGCGCTCTGGCTGAGATGGACCCGGCCGACCAGATTCTGCACCCGGCACTGGTCGCCCTCCGCAGGCGACTCGGTGGCCAGGATGTCCAGCACCTCGAAGTCGCTGGCGCCCAGCCCGTACGGGTGCAGGGCCCGGTCGATCTCGCACATCGTGTGCGCGTGCACGGCGAGGATGTCCCGCCATCGTTCCTCGAGCCGGGCGTCGGCCGTCTTGACTGCCATACCCGCACCGTAGCACTGATCCGGCCAATCGTTGAGTGTGCAACTAGTGCAGATGCAAGCGGATGACAAGAGGGCGCAGACAAGGGGCCGGCGTTCAGGCGACCGGGTCCTGGAGCAGGCCGATCAGGTTGCCGTCGGGGTCCTTCACCGAGGCGATCAGCCGGCCGTTGCCGACGTCCCGCACGTCCTGGACGATCTCGGCGCCCGCCTGCAGCAGGGCCGCGAGCCGCTCCCGGAGATCAGTGACGTGCCAGAACGGCACCGGCCCGGTCAGGCCCTGGGCATGCCCGTTCGGGTCGAGGCCGACGTCCTGTCCCTCGGCCTTGAAGCCGACGTAGTAGGGCTGGTCGGCGTACGGCTCGACGCCGAGCAGGGCGGTGAACAGAGCCTTGGCACGGTCCTTGTCCTTGACGGGGTAGATGATCGTCTGCACGCCTGCGCTCATGAAACTCACTCCTCGTGGTGCGTGGCCCGATGGGTCTTCCGTCGGTGCACTTCACGCTAGGTCCGGGGAGGCCGCTCCGGCTTCTTCGATCCTGACCGGTTGCGGGCTCCCGCGCTCCTACTCGTTGTGCAGCACCTCCGCGACGGTCCGGCGCGTGCCAGACGTCTGTCATGTACGACACCGTCATCACCGTCACGTTGCGCGGGGTCATACCGATCGACTTCAGCATGCCGAGGTCGCGGCGCCGGTCGTCGACCGGACGGCAGACGGAGCTTCTTGCCCATGTCGTCGCCGGTCCAGTCGGACTGGCGGTTGAGGACCATCTCGCCGGGCCGGGAAACCGGGCCTACGCGACGGCGCCCAGGCGGTGGTGCCGGCGTATGAGACGGGTCTGGTCGCACCCCGTAGGGGCGCGGGGAACTGCGCGATCAGCCACGCAGCCGCCGCAGACGCCTGACGGCCTTTCCCGGCACACCCGGGCGCGCTCCGGCGGCTCACGCCGAATCGCGCCGCACCAACTCCGTAGGCAAGATCACCGCAGCCGGTTCCTCGCCGCCGATCTGCGCGAGCAGCACCCGCACCATCTCGTTGCTGATCCGGTCCCAAGGCTGCCGGATCGTGGTCAGCTCCGGGGTCACGGCCGTGGCCGCAGGGGAGTCGTCGAAACCGCCGACAGCGATGTCATCCGGCACCCCCTTCCCGGCCCGGTGCAGCGCCGCCAGCACGCCCTGCGCCATCAGGTCGGAGGCGACGAACACCGCGTCCATGTCCGGGGCCTGCGCCAGCAGCCGCTCCGCACCCGCCTCACCACTGGCCCGGCTGTAGTCGCCGGAGACGATCAGGCTCTCGTCGACCCCGATGCCGGCCTCGGCCAGCACCTCCCTGTACCCGGCGAGCCGCTCCACACCACCAGGGGTGTCCGGCGGACCGGTGACCACACCGATGCGGCGCCGGCCCAGTGACAGCAGATGGCGGACCATGTCCCGGGCGCCGTCCCGGTCGTCGGCGGCCACGTAATTCACCTTCGAGCCGAGCCCGATGGGCTTGCCGCAGGCGACGAGCGGCACCCCCGCATCCCGCAGCTCCTCGGCGACCGGATCGCCGGAGTGGCTGGAGACCAGCAGCACCCCGTCGACGTGCCCGGCGGTGATGTACCGGGTGATACGCCGCCGTTCGTCCTCGGTGCCCGCCAGCATCAGCAACAGCGGGATGTCGTGCGCGGCCAGCGCCTGGGTGCAACCGCGCAGCAGCACATTGAAGTTGGGGTCCTCGAAGAACCGCTCCTGCGGCTCTGTCAGCAGGAAGCCGACCGAGTCCGAGCGTCCGGTGATCAGTGAGCGGGCGTGCCGGTTGACGACGTACCCGGTCTTGCGGATGGCGGCGTTGACCGCCTCCTGCGCGGCGGGACTGACGTAGTGCCCGCCGTTGAGCACACGTGAGACGGTGCCGCGCGAGACGCCTGCCTCGCGCGCCACGTCGTGGATCGTCGGCGGTCTGCGCCGGCCCCCCGAATTGCTCATGGTCATGACTTTACGGCCCCGGAGAGGAGATCGAGGCTCCAGAAGCGCTGGATGATCAGGAACAGCGCGATCAGCGGGAGGACCGCGAGGAACGCGCCCGTGATCACCAGCGTGTACAGCGCCGGGGTGTTGGATCCCTGCTCCAGCAGCGTGTACAGACCGAGCGTGAGCGGGAACTTCTCGTCGTCGCTGAGCATGATGTACGGCAGCAGGAAGTTGTTCCACACGGCAACGAACTGGAACAGGAACACCGTGACCATGCCGGGGATCATCATCGGCAGCGCGATCCGGGTGAAGATCCGCCACTCGCTCGCCCCGTCCATCCGCCCGGCCTCCACCACATCGGCGGGGACGGCGGCGGCCGCGTAGATCCGGGACAGATAGACGCCGTACGGGGACAGGATCTGCGGCAGCAGCACGGACAGGTAGGAGTCCGTCATGTCCGCCTTCGCCAGCAGCAGGTACTGCGGGATGGCGAGGATCACCGGCGGCATCAGCACGCCCGCGAGCAGGACGTTGAACATCGTCTCGCGGCCCTTGAAGCGGTAGGTCGCGAGCGCGTAGCCGCTGAACGCCGAGACGGCCGTGGACAGCAGCGCGCCGAGACCGGAGTACAGGGCGGAGTTGCCCATCCACTTCCAGTAGATGCCGCCCCGGTAGGCGGTCAACTGACTGATGTTGTCGGTGAACCCGGTGCCCGGCAGGAAGGTGAAGGTGGAGAACAGCTCGTGGCCGGACTTGGTGGACGCGATCACCACCCAGGCGACCGGCAGCAGCGTGTAGACCGCGCCGAGCAGTGGCCGGAAAGCGTCTGGCAGGAGGACGTCCGGCTGATGCGCGAGGCCGGCGTCACGATGGTGAGCATCGGGATCTTCTCCTGGGCGCTGCTGGAACGGGCGCCGGGGAAGTACGACTTCGGCTGGCTGGACCGGGTCATCGCCCTGCTGCACGAGAACCGCATCCGCGTCGACCTCGGCACCCCCACCGTGGCGCCGCCCGCCTGGTTCTACCGCGCGCACCCCGACGCACTGCCGGTGACCGCCGGGGGCTTGCGCTATGAGTTCGGCTCGCGCGGCGCGATCTGCCACAGCAACACCGCCTACCGCGCTGCCGCCACGGCCATCACCACCCAGCTCGCCGAGCGCTACGGCGCCCACCCCGCGCTCGCCCTGTGGCACGTGCACAACGAGTACGGCGTCCCGGTCTCGGCCTGTTACTGCGACTCCTGCGCCGCCCACTTCCGCCGCTGGCTCGCCGAGACCTACGGCACCGTCGACGCGGTCAACGAGGCCTGGGGCACGGCCTTCTGGGGCCAGCACTACACGAGCCTGGACCAGATCAACCCGCCCCGGGCCACCCCGACCGTCGGCAACCCGGGCCAGACCCTGGACTACCGGCGGTTCACCGATGCCACCATCCGCGACAACTTCCGCGCCGAACGCGACATCCTGCACCGCCTCTCCCCGGGCGTCCCGGTGACCACCAACTTCATGACCGCGCTCAGCCAGTGCGACTCCATGGACTACTGGGCCTGGGGCCGCGAGGTCGACGTCGTCACCAACGACCACTACCTGATCACCGACGGCCGCCGTACCCACGTCAACCTCGCGATGGCCGCCGACCTCACGCGCTCGGTCGCGGGCGGCGCCCCCTGGCTGCTGCTGGAGCACTCCACCTCGGGCGTCAACTGGCAGCCCCGCAATCCCGCCAAGGCGCCAGGCCAGATGGCCCGCAACTCCCTGGCGCATGTGGCGCGCGGCTCCGAGGGCGCGATGTTCTTCCAGTGGCGTCAGTCCCGGCACGGCGCCGAGAAGTTCCACTCGGCGATGCTGCCGCACGGCGGCACCGACACGCGCGTGTGGCGCGACGTGGTCGAACTAGGCGCGTCCGTCGACTCGTTGAGCAGCATCCGCGGCACCCGCACCGAGGCCGACGTGGCCATGCTGTGGGACTGGCAGTCCTGGTGGGCGCAGAACCTCGCCTGGCGCCCCAGCGAGGACCACGACCCGCGCGAGCGCGCCGACGCCTTCTACGAGGCCTTGTACGACCGCCACCTCACGGTCGACTTCGCCCACCCGGAAGCCGACTTGTCGGCCTATCCCCTTGTCGTCGTACCAGCGCTGTACCTGATGACGGAGGCAGCCGGGAACAACCTCCGGGAGTACGTCGAGAGCGGCGGCACGCTCGTGGTGTCGTACTTCTCCGGCATCGTCGACGAGCACGACGCCGTGCACGAGGGCGCCTACCCGGGTGCGCTGCGCGACGTCCTCGGGCTGACCGTGGAGGAGTTCTCGCCACTGCTGAAGGGTGAGCGGGTGCGGCTGGCCGGGCCCGACGGCTCCGAGCTGACCGGTCACGTGTGGACCGAGTTCGTGGTGCCGCGCGACGCCGACACCGTGTGGACGTACGCCGACGGGCTCACCGCGGGCCGTCCGGCCGTCACCCGGCACCGGCGCGGCCGGGGCACCGCCTGGTACGTCTCCACCCGCCTCGACGCCCAGGGCCTCGACGCGCTGATCGGCTGGGCGGCCGACGACGCCGGGATCGCCCCGCGCGCCGACCTGCCCCGTGATGTCGAAGTGGTGCGCCGCAGCGGCGAGTCCGGGACCTACCTCTTCGCGATCAACCACACCGCCGGCGACACCAAGGTGCCGCTGGACACGCCCGGCACCGAGCTGCTGACGGGCGAACGCGCCGCGGGCCGCCTTCCGGTCCCCGCGGGAGCCGTCCGGGTCGTACGACTCGACGGCTGAGCCGGCTCCCCTCCGTCCGCGTGTGCCACGAGAGCCGCGGGCGGAGGGGTTCTCCTCCAGCCCCACTGGAGGACACCCCTCCCCGTTCACGTCGAAGGGACGACGGACGATGAAGTTCCATCCCAGACGCACCATCAGGGTCCTGCTGCTGCCGCTCGCCGCCGGGCTCGCCCTCACCGCCCTGCCCGCCCAGACCGCCTCCGCCGCGAGCACCGTCACCAACGGCGGCTTCGAGTCCGACGGCACCGGCACCGCCACCCCCAGCGGCTGGTCCGAGTACGGCGACACCGGCGCCTCGTACACCGAGTCCGGTGGCCGCAGCGGGGGTTAACGTCTCACCCAGTACTCGGCGTCCGCCTACAAGGTCGAGACGTACCAGTACCTGTCGGGCCTGACCAACGGCAACTACACGTTGACCGCGTGGGTCCGCTCCAGTGGCGGGCAGAACGCCGCCTACATGGCGCTCAAGAATTGCGGGAGTGCGGAGCAGCGCACCGATCTGCCCATATCGTCCAGTGGGTGGATCCGTATCGTCACGCCGATCAAGGTGACGAACAACCAGTGCACCATCAGCATCAACAGTGACGCGAACGCCGGCAATTGGATCAATGTTGACGATGTGACCTTCACGTCCGGTACCACCGGTACGTCCATCCACGGCGCCGACATCTCCTCCCTCGCCAAGAGCGAGGCCAAGGGCGGTGTCTACAAGGCGAGTTCGGGCACCACCGGCGACGCGCTCGCCATCCTGAAGTCGTATGGCATGAACTACGCCCGCCTGAAGGTCTGGGTGAACCCCGCCGACGGCTTCAACGACAAGGCGCACGTCCTCGCGATGGCCAAGCGCGTCAAGGCACAGGGCATGAAGCTCCTGGTCGACTTCCACTACTCGGACACCTGGGCCGACCCCGGGGCCCAGACCAAACCGGGCCGCATGGGTGGGCCATACATACAGTCAACTCAAGACAGACGTGTACAACCACACGTACGACGTGTTGAACGCCTTGAAGGCTCAAGGCACCACCGCCGACATGGTCCAGATCGGCAATGAGATCAATGCCGGCATCCTGTGGTCCGAGGGTTCGACGTCCAACTGGAGCCAGCTCGCCGGGCTCCTCAACTCCGGCTACGACGCGGCCAAGGCGGTCTCCTCCTCCACCGTGGTGGCGCTGCACCTGGCCAAGGGCGGTGACGACGCCGGCACCAAGTCCTGGTTGGACACCGCGGTGTCCAACGGCGTGAAGTTCGACGCGATCGGCCTGTCGTACTACGGCTACTGGCACGGTCCGCTGTCCGGCTTCCAGACCACGATCGACGACGCGGCCTCCCGCTACGGCAAGCCGGTGTTCGTCGCCGAGACGGCCTATCCCTTCACCCTGGCCAACAACGACTCGCTGGAGAACCAGATCGACACCACCGCCGAACTGGTCTCCGGCTACCCGGCGACCGTGGCCGGCCAGACCAAGTGGATGAACGACGTGGCGAGCATCGTCGAGGCCGTTCCGAACGGCCGCGGCCTCGGTGTCTTCTACTGGGAGGCGACCTGGACCGCCGTCACCGGCAACGGCTGGGATCCCACCGACGCCACCTCCGGCAACGGCTGGGAGAACCAGGCCCTGTTCGGCTACGACGACAAGGCGCTCTCCTCCATGACGTGGTTCAGCCACCGCTGAACCACCGGTGACGGGCCCGGCCGCGAGGGGCGGCCGGGCCTTCGCCGATTTTCCGGGGTCATATGCACACCCGTTGGTCGCACGGCCGTTCGGTACCGGACAACGGTCACCGAGTGCCGGACGTGACGGCGTCGCCCGGGCCAGAGTGGGAACACTGCGTACGAGGAGGTCAGGGACGGAGGCGGACGGATGATGGGAACCCCCTCGGGCCGGATGCGGCAGACGATTCTGGAATGGCTCAAGGACCCCGCGGACCACTTCCCGGCACCCGGTCGCCGCGATCCCGCCGAGACCGGAGTCACCGCGCGTGCCGTGGCCGCCAAGCTGGGCGTGCGCCACCGGACCGCCCGCGCCCACCTGGACTTCCTCGCCCGGCTCGGCGTGCTGCGCACCCACCGCCTGCGCTGCCGTACCTACTACCGGCGCGACGAGATCCGCATCGCCGAGGTGGCGCGCGTGTTCGAGAAGGGGTGGTGAGGAAAGCGCTGGTGAGCCGGGGTCGGACCGGGCGGAGCGGGGCAGGATGAAGGGAGGGAGAGGGCTCGGCCAACACCCGGCCGGCGGGCGGGAGAGGCCGACCGACGGCGAAGGGCACCGCGCATGGACCGACCCACGGCACTCGTCCCGCTCCACTACGTCTCCCTCGGCGCCCGCGGCCCCGAGGACGTGGTGGCCGACGCACACGGGCGTGTCCTGACCGGAGTGCAGGACGGCCGGATCCTGCGCCTCCACGGCCTCGGCGACCCGCGGACGGCCCGCGTGGAGGTGCTGGCGGAGACCGGCGGCCGTCCCCTCGGACTCGAACCGCTGCCGGACGGCGGTCTGCTGGTGTGCGACGCGGAACGCGGCCTGCTGCGCGTCGACCCCGGTCTCGGCCACGGCGGCGACGCCGTCCGCGTCCTCGCGGACTCGGCGGCGGGGGAGCGGCTCCGCTTCTGCAGCAACGTCGTAGCCCTGCCGGACGGCACCGTGTACTTCACGGTCTCCAGCCGCCGCTACCCGCTGGATCGGTGGATCGGCGACATCGTCGAACACAGCGGCACCGGACGGCTTCTGCGCCTTCCGTCCGGGGGCGGTGAACCCGAAGTCCTGCTGGACGGGCTGCAGTTCGCCAACGGGCTGGCGGCCGGCGGCGACGGCTCCTTCCTGGTGATCGCCGAGACCGGCGCCTGCCGTCTCACCCGCTTCCACCTCACCGGCCCGCACGCGGGCCACACCGACCTCTTCGCCACGCTGCCCGGTATGCCGGACAACCTCTGGCGCGAGGGCGCCGACGGGCCGATCTGGGTCGCGCTCGCCAGTCCGCGGGTGCCGCCGCTGGACCTCCTGCACCGCACTCCGCCCGCCGTGCGCGGCGCCGCCGCCCGGGCCGCCGTCCACGCGCCGTACCGCCCGAGCGGTTCGATCGGGGTGATGGCCCTCGACGACGCCGGCCGTACCCTCGGGCACCTCGTCCGCCGCCGCTCCGGCTTCCGCATGGTCACCGCCGTCTGCGCGAGCGGCGACCACCTCGTGCTCGGCAGCCTCCGGGAGCCCGGCGTCGCGGTCTGCGGGCGGCCCAGCGCCCGCTGACCCGGCGGTAGGCTGGTGCCCGGCCGTGATCACCCGGCGGGGCAGGCCGAGCACCCCCTTGGGCCCGGCCGAACAGGAGACGCAAGCGCATGACAGCTCCGGAAGCCGAGAGCCTCCGAGTCCGCCCCACGCCACCGCGGCGGTCCGAGTGGCGTACCCAGGCACCGGTCGTCGCGGTGGTCGCCCTCGGCGGCGCCTTGGGCGCCTGCACCCGCTACGGCCTCACCCTCGCCTGGCCCACGCCGCCCGGTGCCTTCCCCTGGGTGACCTTCTGGACCAACGTCGGCGGCTGCGCGGTGATCGGGGTCTTCATGGTGCTGATCACCGAGGTGTGGGCCGCCCACCGGCTCATACGGCCCTTCTTCGGGACGGGCGTCCTCGGCGGCTTCACTACGTTCTCCACCTACGCCGTCGACATCCGCAGGCTGGTCGACGCCGGCCGCCCCGGCCTCGGGCTCGGCTATCTCGCCGCGACGCTGTGCGCGGCCCTCGCCGCGGTGTGGCTCGCCTCGGTCGCCGCCCGCAGGGTGCTGATCAGGAGGCAACGATGACGTCACTCACCGGCCGTGCCCTCAGGCTGACCGTCTACATCGGCGAGGACGACACCTGGCACCACAAGCCCCTCTACTCCGAGATCGTGCACCGCGCACACGCGGCCGGACTCGCCGGGGCGAGCGTCTTCCGGGGCATCGAGGGCTTCGGCGCCTCCTCCCGCATCCACACCTCCCGCCTGCTGTCCCTGAGCGAGGACCTGCCCGTGGCCGTCGTCGTCGTGGACACCGAGGAGCGCGTGCGGGCATTCCTGCCGCAGCTCGACGAACTCGTCGACGAAGGGCTCGTGACGCTGGAGGAGTGCGAGGTCGTCCGGTACGTGGGACGCGCGGGCGGCCCGGGGGACACCCAACCGAAGGGTAAGAAGTCGTTGTGAACTGGCTGCTGGTGATCGCGGGAGCCGTGGTCGGCGCACCCCTGCGCTATCTCACCGACCGTGCCGTGCAGGCCCGTCATGACTCGGTCTTCCCCTGGGGCACCTTCGTGGTGAACGTCTCCGGCTGCCTGGTCCTCGGGCTGCTCACGGGCGCGGTATCCGCCGGGGCCGCCGGACCCCATCTGCAGCTCCTCATCGGCACGGGGCTGTGCGGCGCGCTGACGACGTATTCGACTTTTTCCTACGAGACGCTGCGGCTCACCGAGGCCGGCTCGGGCCTCTACGCTGCCGTGAACGTCGTCGCGAGCGTGCTGGCAGGGCTCGCCGCGGCCTTTGCCGGCGTCTCGCTCGCCGGAGTCCTGTGGGCCTAGCGCGGGCTCCATAGCACGGCAAAGCAAGGGCACAGCAAGTACTGTCCACAACACTGTCGACCCATACCCCCCAGAACTGGATCCCATGAGCGCCATCTCCGTCGGTCAGGCCGTCGTCCTCGGAGTCGTCGAGGGGGTGACCGAGTTCCTTCCGGTGTCGTCCACCGGTCACCTGAAGATCACCGAGGGACTCATGAACATCCCGGTCGACGACAGGTCCGTCGTCGGCTTCTCTGCCGTCATCCAGGTCGGTGCCATCGCCGCCGTGCTCGTGTACTTCTTCAAGGACATCAAGCGGATCGTCTCCGCCTGGTTCCGCGGTCTGGTCAATCGCGAGGAGCGCTACCACCACGACTACAAGTTCGCCTGGTGGGTGATCGCCGCCACCATCCCGATCGTCATCGTGGGTCTGGCCGCCAAGCCGCTGATCGACGGCGCGCTCGGCTCCCTGTGGGTGGTGGCCGGCTCGCTGATCGTCGGCTCCGGTGTGATGTGGGCGGCCGACCAGATGGGCCGGCACAAGCGCGGCGAGGACGACACCTCGTTCCAGGACGCGATGTGGGTCGGCTGCTCCCAGATCCTCGCCCTGCTCTTCCCCGGCTTCTCCCGCTCGGGCGCCACCATGTCCACCGCCCTCATCCGGGACCTGGACCGTGTCGCCGCCACCCGCCTGTCGTTCTTCCTCGGCATCCCGGCCCTGACCGGCGCGGGCATCTACGAGCTGAAGGACGCCCTCGGCGCGGGCGTGGGCGCCGCCCCGCTGGCCGTCGGCACCATCGTCTCCTTCGTGGTCGCCTACGCCTCCATCGCCTGGCTGCTGAAGTTCGTCGCCAAGCACTCCTTCAACGCCTTCGTGATCTACCGCGTCATCATCGGCGTGGGCCTGCTCGGCCTGCTTGCCACCGGCGTGCTCAGCGCCTGACCGACCCTCCTGATCACCCACGGGGTGCGGATGCCTGCATTCAGGCGCCGCACCCCGTGAATGTTTCCTTACGGGGTGTCTTGACAGTTCCTTGACGCAACCCGCAGGATCGCTCCCGTGAACCTGTCAGACAGCCAGACAGGTGGTCAGGGCCCCCGGCGTGTGAGCGCCATGGAAGCGGTCCTCGGCCACCTTCGCGGCGCCATCGAACGCGGCGAGTACGCCATAGGCGACAAGCTCCCCTCCGAGGCCGAGCTGTGCCGCACCCTTGAGGTGTCCCGGCCCATGCTGCGCGAGGCGCTGCGCGCGCTGCAGACGATGGGCCTCACGGTCTCCCGGACCGGCAAAGGCACCTTCGTCGTCGCGAACGCCGTCGAGGACCCCACCTTCGGCGACTACGCGGCCAGCGACCTGCTTGAGGTGCGCCGGCACATCGAGGTCCCGGTCGCCGGGTACGCGGCCGCGCGCCGCACCCCGGAGAACCTGGACCACCTGGCCCATCTGCTCGACCGCATGGAGCGGGAGACGGACACCACGGCCTGGGTCGCGATGGACACCCTGTTCCACCTCGCGATCGCCGAAGCCGCCCAGAACCCGGTCTTCCGCCGGGTCATCGAGGAGATCCGCGACGCACTGGCGCGTCAGTCGGCCTTCCTCAACGAGCTGGGCGGGCGCCGCGAGCAGTCCAACCGCGAGCACCGGGCGATCGTCGAGGCGCTGGTCGACGGTTCCGAACACGACGCGGTGGAGGCCATGAGCCACCACCTGGACCGCGTCGAGACGACCCTCACCGACATCGTGCGTCCCCAGCGGACGGACGACCTCCCCACGGAAGGCGGACCCGAGGCGTGAGCGAACAGCACCTCAAAGACGAGACGCGCCCCTCGGCCGGCCATGTCGACGCCGGAGACGCCGGCTACAGCAAAGGCCTGAAGCACCGGCACGTCAACATGATCGCCATCGGCGGAGCCATCGGCACCGGCCTGTTCCTCGGCGCGGGCGGCCGGCTCGCCGACGCCGGGCCCTCCCTGTTCATCGCGTACGCCGTCTGCGGCGTCTTCGCGTTCCTGGTCGTGCGCGCCCTCGGCGAGCTCGTCCTGTACCGCCCCTCCTCCGGCGCCTTCGTGTCCTACGCGCGGGAGTTCCTGGGGGAGAAGGGCGCCTACACCGCGGGCTGGATGTACTTCCTGAACTGGGCGACCACCGGTATCGCCGACATCACCGCGGTCGCCACCTACACCCACTACTGGGGCATGTTCTCCGACATCCCGCAGTGGGTGATCGCGCTCATCGCCCTGGCCGTCGTCCTGACCGTGAACCTGATCTCGGTCAAGATCTTCGGCGAACTGGAGTTCTGGTTCGCGATCGTCAAGGTCAGCGCGCTCGTGGTCTTCATGTGCATCGGCATCTTCCTGCTGGTCACCCAGCACCCGGTCGACGGCCACCACCCCGGCCCGTCCCTGATCACCGACAACGGCGGCGTCTTCCCCAACGGCCTGCTGCCGATGCTGCTGATCATCCAGGGTGTCGTCTTCGCCTACGCCTCCGTCGAACTCGTCGGCGTCGCCGCCGGTGAGACCGAGAACCCCGAGAAGATCATGCCGAAGGCGATCAACTCGATCATGTGGCGCGTGGGCCTGTTCTACGTCGGCTCCGTCGTCCTGCTCTCGATGCTGCTGCCCTGGAACCAGTACCGGGCCGGTGAGAGCCCCTTCGTGACCGTCCTGTCGCACATCGGTGTCCCGGCGGCCGGCGGCGTGATGAACCTGGTCGTGCTCACCGCCGCCATGTCCTCGCTCAACTCCGGCCTGTACTCCACCGGCCGCATCCTGCGCTCCATGGCCATGAGCGGCTCGGCGCCCAAGTTCACCGCGCGGATGAGCCGCAGCCAGGTCCCGTACGGCGGAATCCTGCTCACCAGCGGTATCTGTGTCCTCGGCGTGGGCCTCAACTACGTCGTCCCCGCCGACGCGTTCGAGATCGTCCTCAACTTCGCGGCGATCGGCATCCTCGCGACCTGGGGCATGATCATGATCTGTCACCTGCTCTTCTGGCGGAAGACCCAGCGGAGCGAACTGACCCGGCCGGCCTACCGGTTGCCGGGCTCCCCCTGGACCGAACTCGTGACGCTGGCGTTCCTCGCCTCCGTCCTGGTCCTCATGTACGCCGACGGCGGCGCCGGACGCACCACCGTGCTCTGTCTGCCGCTGATCGTCGCAGCGCTGGTCGCGGGCTGGTACGCCATCCGCGCCCGCATATCCCGCACGTCCACCGGCGCCGACGCGTGACCCGCGTACCGGCCGACCCCGACTCACGATTCAGGCAGTGATGTACAGCAGTTTCCCCGCCGACGCCCCCGTCGTCCGCGAACCCCTCCACGCCCCCGTCGCCCACCTCGTCCGCGGCGGGGTCGTCGAGGGCATCCACTACGGCTCCGTCGTCGTCCTCGGCGCCGACGGCCGGGTGGAGTTCCAGCTCGGCGACATCGAGGCCGCCTTCTACCCGCGCTCGGCCGTCAAGCCCCTCCAGGCCGTGGCCATGCTGCGGGCCGGGCTGCCGCTCGACGGCGCGCTGCTGTCGCTGGCCGCCGCGAGCCACTCCGGCGAGGAACGCCACCTCGCCGGCACCCGGCGCATCCTCGAACTCGCCGGGCTCACCGAGGACGATCTGCGCAACGTCCCCGACATGCCGTTCGACCCGGTCGTCCGGGACGCCTGGGTGCGCGAGGGCCGCCTGCCCTCCCGGCTCGCCCAGAACTGTTCCGGCAAGCACGCGGCCATGCTGTGGACCGCCCAGCTCAACGGCTGGTCCCTCACCGACTACCTCGACCCCGAGCACCCGCTGCAGCAGGCGATCCAGGAGATCGTCGAGGACCTGACCGGCCAGCGGGTCGCCCGCGTCACCGTAGACGGCTGCGGCGCGCCGCTGTTCTCCATCTCCCTGCACGGCCTGGCCCGCGCCCTGTCCCGGGTCACCTCGGCCGCCCCCGGCACCCCCGAGGCCCAGGTCGCCGACGCGATGCGCGAGCACGCCGACATGGCCTCCGGCACGGGGCGGGATGTCGCCGCACTGATGCGGGCCGTGCCGGGGCTGCTCGCCAAGGACGGGTTCGAGGGCGTTCAGGTCGCCGCGCTGCCTGATGGCCGAGCCATCGCCGTGAAGATAGCCGACGGGGCGAACCGCGCCCGTGTCCCGGTGGCGGCGGCCGCGCTCGCTCGCGCGGGCGTCGACCCGGAGCTGCTCACCGAGTTCGCGGGAGAGCCGCTGTTGGGCGGTGGGGAGCCGGTGGGGTGCGTACGGGCAGTGCGTGCGCTGGATCCGGTTCCGTTCACTGCCTGCGCGTAGAAGCGCCGAGTTCCGCGCCCCTTTTACTCTCAACCCCCTCAGAAAGTGGACCGTACCCTCATGACCGTCGCCACCACCCGCAGCGAACACGACCTGCTCGGTGACCGTGACATACCCGCCGACGCCTACTGGGGTGTGCACACCCTGCGCGCGACGGAGAACTTTCCCATCACCGGCACGCCGATCTCCACGTACCCGCATCTGATCGACGCCCTGGCCGCCGTCAAGGAGGCCGCCGCGCTCGCCAACGCGGAACTCGGGCTGCTGGCCTCCGAGAAGGCGGACGCGATCGTGGCCGCCTGCCGCGAGATACGCACCGGCAAGCTGCACGACCAGTTCGTCGTCGACGTCATCCAGGGCGGCGCCGGCACGTCCACCAACATGAACGCCAACGAGGTCGTGGCCAACCGCGCGCTGGAACTCCTCGGTCACGAGAAGGGGCAGTACACGTATCTGCACCCCAACGAGGACGTCAATCTGGGCCAGTCGACCAACGACGTCTACCCGACCGCCGTCAAGATCGCGACGGTCTTCGCGGTGCGTGGACTGCTCAAGGCGATGGCTGTACTGCAGGACTCGTTCGCCCGTAAGGCCGTCGAGTTCCGTGACGTGCTCAAGATGGGCCGTACCCAGCTGCAGGACGCCGTCCCGATGACGCTGGGCCAGGAGTTCTCCGCCTATGCCGTCATGATCGAGGAGGACCGCAGCCGTCTCGCCGAGGCCGTCGAGCTGATCCATGAGATCAACCTGGGTGCCACGGCGATCGGTACGGGGCTCAATGCCCCCGCCGGATACGCCGAGGCCGCTCGCCGGCACCTGTCCGCGATCACCGGGCTGCCGCTGGTCACCGCCGCCAACCTGGTCGAGGCCACCCAGGACTGCGGTGCCTTCGTCCAGATGTCGGGTGTGCTCAAGCGGATCGCGGTCAAGCTCTCCAAGAGCTGCAACGACCTCAGGCTGCTGTCCTCCGGTCCGCGCGCGGGCCTCGGCGAGATCAACCTGCCGCCGGTGCAGGCCGGTTCGTCCATCATGCCGGGCAAGGTCAACCCGGTGATCCCCGAGGTGGTCAACCAGGTCGCCTTCGAGGTGATCGGCAACGACGTGGCCATCACCATGGCCGCCGAGGCCGGACAGCTCCAGCTCAACGCCTTCGAGCCGATCATCCTGCACTCCCTGTCGGAGAGCATCACGCACCTGCGGAGCGCCTGCCTCACGCTGGCCGAGCGGTGCGTCGACGGCATCACCGCCAACACCGAGCGGCTGCGCGCCACCGTGGAGAACTCCATCGGCCTGGTCACCGCCCTCAACCCGCACATCGGCTACACGGCCGCGACCGACATCGCCAAGGAGGCCCTCGTCACGGGCCGCGGAGTGGCCGAACTGGTGCTGGAGAAGGGCCTGCTGCCCGCCGAGCGACTCGCCGAGCTGCTGCGCCCCGAGGTCCTCGCGGGCAGTGCGGCACCGGCCGCCTGACCTGCGGTGACGCACACCCGATTACGTTCCTGGACCGGCCGGGAGGCACAATAGTGATCATGACAACGACGTCGTCCCTCACCTTTCTGCCGGTCCTGGAGCGCATCGCCGAGGAGATGGAGCGCACACCCGGCCGCGGCCGGGCCGCCGACTACATCCCGGCCCTCGCCGCCCGCGACCCCCGCCGGTTCGGCATGGCCGTGGCCGAGCTGGACGGCACGGTGTACGGGGTGGGGGACTGGCGCGAGCCGTTCTCCGCGCAGTCCATCACCAAGGTCTTCACACTCGCCCTGGATCTGGCTCGCGAGGGCGACGAACTCTGGGAGCACGTGGGCCGCGAGCCATCCGGCAACCCCTTCAACTCCCTGGTCCAGCTGGAGTACGAGAACGGCATCCCGCGGAATCCCTTCATCAACGCGGGTGCCCTCGTCGTCACCGACCGTCTCCAGACCCGTACCGGAGACGCCGCCGGCGAGCTGCTGGACTTCCTGCGCGCCGAGAGCGGCAACGCCGCCCTGGACTTCGACCTGGACGTCGCCGCCTCCGAGACCGCGCACGGAGACCGCAACGCCGCCCTCGCCCATTTCATGGCGTCCTACGGCAACATCGACAACGACGTGCCGGCCCTGCTCGACCAGTACTTCCGGCAGTGCTCCGTCACCGCGTCCTGCGCCGACCTGGCCCTCGCCACCGGCTTCCTCGCCCGGCACGGCATCCGCGCCGACGGCGGCCGGCTGCTCACCCGCAGCCAGGCCAAGCAGGTCAACGCGGTGATGCTGACCTGCGGGACGTACGACGCGGCCGGGGACTTCGCCTACCGCGTGGGACTGCCCGGCAAGAGCGGGGTCGGCGGCGGGATCATCGCGGTCGTACCGGGCCGGTGCACGCTGTGCGTGTGGAGCCCGGGCCTGGACGAACGCGGCAACTCGGTGGCGGGGGTGGCGGCGCTGGACCGCTTCACGACACTGACGGGCTTGTCGGTCTTCTGAGGGCACTTTCCAGCACACGGCGGGGCAACCAGCCGCACCCGCAGCCGGCGACGCATCATGACCCACGCCCCCTGCGGTCACATCTCGGCCCCCGCCCGGAGGGCTGCGCGTCGCTTTCCGGCCACCCGGCGTTGACACGCTGAGCCAGTGTTGGCCATGGCATTCCCCGTCGATCTCCGCCGATGTCAGCTGCTCGGGCTGGCCGGTACCGCCTTCCTCGCGCTGGGCGGTGAGACCGCCGGTGCCCTGCCCGTGCAGGACCTGCTGGCGCCCGCCTCGGCTCAGGCGGCGCTCGGGCTGGTGGGGGTCTACTTCGGAGTCGTCCTGCTGATAGCGGCCTGGGTGCTGCTCGGCCGACTGGTGCGCGGACCGCAGCCGCCCACCCCGCGCGCCCTGCTGCTCGTACTGGCCGTGTGGGCGGCACCGCTGCTGCTCGCGCCGCCGTTGTTCAGCCGGGACGTCTACAGCTACCTGGCGCAGGGCGCCATGGCCCATGCCCACATGAACGTCTACGCCCATGGCCCCGCCCAGCTCGGCGGCCCGCTCGCCGACGAGGTCGCCCCGATGTGGCAGCACACCGGCGCCCCCTACGGCCCCGCCTTCCTCGGGCTGGCCTCCGCGCTGACCGGACTGACCCGCGGCGAACTGCCCGCCGGACTGCTCGGCATGCGCCTGGTCGCCCTGCTCGGCGTGGCCCTGATGGCGCTGGCGCTGCCGCGCCTCGCCCGGCACAGCGGCGCCGACCCGGCCGCCGCCCTCTGGCTCGGCGCCCTCAACCCGCTCGTCCTGCTGCACCTGGTCGCGGGTGCCCACAACGACGCCCTGATGCTCGGTCTGCTGGGGCTCGGCCTGGTCGCCGCACGCGGGGACCGGCCGGCCGGCGGCGTCGTCGGAGCGGTCCTCGTCACCCTGGCCGCCCTGGTCAAGGCGCCGGCCGCGCTCGGGCTGCTGGCGGTCGTGGCCCTCCAGGTCCGCTGCGGCCGGCGCCCGCTGCCGGCTGTCGCGACCACGGCGGCGGCCTCCGCCGTGACCACGGTCGTCGCGACGGCCGTCGCGGGCACCGGGTACGGCTGGATCGACGCCCTGGGCACCCCGGTCTCCCCGCACAACTGGGCCCTGACCAGCCTGCTCGGCCGCGCCACGGGCGCCCTGCTGGAACATCTCGGCAGCAGCCTGGCCCCGTTGGCCGTCCCGGCCTGGCATGTGCTCGGCCTCGCCGCCACCGCCGTCGCCGTGGCGCTGATATGGCGCCGGCTACGTCTCAGACCCGTGTACGCACTTGGGCTGAGCCTGCTGACGGTCGCCGTGTTCGGTCCCGCGATCCGCCCCTGGTACGTGCTGTGGGGGCTGTTCCTCATCGCCGCCGCCGCACCGAACACCTCGGTACGGCACCGGGTCGCGGCCCTGGCGGGGGTCCTCGCCCTCGCCGTCCTGCCGAGCGGCGGCCCCGCCGACCTCGGGCAGCTGGTGCTCGCCGTCTCCGGCGGGGTGCTCGGCGTGGTCGTCCTGTGGCAGGCCCACCAGGCGGCCCAGGCCCCGGTGCCGGGACGTACCGCGTGAGCGGGCTGCTGCGCCTCCGTACGGACCGCGGCCGGGCGCTGCTCGTCCTCGTCCTCGTCGCGGCCGTGACGGTCTTCACCGCCACCGTGCCGCTGCTGCGCGGCTTCTTCGACCTGCGTGTCTATTACGGCGCCGTGCACACCTGGGTGCACCACGGCGGCCGGATCTACGACTACCGCGTGCCGGGCACCACCTACGGCTTCACCTATCCGCCGTTCGCGGCGGTCGCCATGCTGCCGCTGGCCCTGCTGGGCCGGCCGGCGGCGGTCGTGGCGTCTCTGCTGGTCAACCTGGCCGCGCTGGGGGTGGTCCTGCGGATCCTGGCCGGGGCGGACTGGCGTCGGCACGGCTGGTTCCGCTGGTCGCTGTGCCTGTGTCTGCTCGCGCTGTTCGAGCCGCTGCGGGACACCTTCAGCTTCGGCCAGGTGAACCTGGTGCTGCTCGCGCTCGTCCTCGGCGACCGCTGGCTGCTGGCGACCGGCCGGGGGCGCTGGGCGGGCGCCGGGATCGGGCTCGCCGCCGCGGTGAAGCTGACGCCCGCCCTGTTCATCGGCCTGCTGCTGCTCGCCGGGCGCCGCCGGTCGGCCGGTGTCGCGACGGCCGTCGCCGCCGCCGCGACCGCGCTGGCCGCCTGGGCGGACCCCCGGGCGTCCCGCTTCTACTGGACCGACGCGCTGTGGGACACCAGCCGGGTGGGCCGGCTCGCCTATGTGTCGAACCAGTCGCTGCAGGGTGTGCTGGCCCGCCTCGGCGAGACCGGCCGTCCGCTGTGGGCGACGGCGGTCCTGCTGACGCTGTGCGTCTGGGCGTGGCGGACCCGAGGGGCGGTGCAGTCCGGCGACTGGACGGCGGCCTTCGCGCTCACCGGGGCGGCGGCCTGTCTGGTCAGCCCCATCACCTGGGTGCACCACCTGGTGTGGCTGCTGCCTTCCTTCGCCGTGCTGCTGCGCAGAGGGCACCCGCGGGTCGCGGGCGCCCTGTACGCGGTGCTGTGCACGAGCGTGGTCTGGCTGTGGTTCGACGACGCCTCCGGCATCGGCGGGTTCCTCGGCAGCAACACCTACACCTGGATCACGCTGGGTCTGCTGCTCGGTCTGCCGGCGGGTCAGTCACGCGTGGTGCGCCTGCCCTTGCCGCGCAGTCTCAGTACGACGGTCACGGCACCGAGCCCGGACAGCCCCGCGACGACGGCGGGGACCGTCCAGTCCGAGTAGTCGTCCGCCGGCCGCGATGTGGCCGCGGCGGCCACCGGCGCGGCCGGCGACGTCCGCCGCGGTTTGGCGCGCAGCCCGTCCAGCGAGCCGACCGGATCCACGCGCCCGGCCGCGTCGAAGCCCCAGTCGAGCAGCTCGCGGGCCTCGTCGTACACGGTGGACCCGCCCCTCTGAGGGTTCATCACGGTCACCAGCAGCGTGCGCCCGTCCCGGCGGGCCGCGGCGACCAGGGTGTTGCCCGCGTTGGTGGTGTAGCCGTTCTTGATGCCGATCAGCCCCGGGTACCGCTCCACACCGCCCGCGCCGGTCAGCAGCTTGTTGGTGTTCTGGATTCCGAACGACCATCCGTCAGCGGGGAACATGGCCTGGGCGGTGGAGCAGTAACGGGCGAAGTCGCGGTTGCGCAGCCCTTCCCGGCCGAAGACGGCCAGGTCGAAGGCGGAGGACACCTGGCCGTCCTCGTCGTAGCCGTCGGGGGAGACCACATGGGTGTCCAGGGCGCCGAGCGAACGTGCCTTGGCCTGCATCTGCTTGGCCGTGGCCGCCCAGCCGCCGTTCAGCGCGGCCAGTACATGCACGGCGTCGTTCCCGGAGCTGAGGAAGACACCGCGCCACAGGTCGGCCACCTGGTAGGCGCGTCCCTCCTGGATGCCGACCAGGCTGCTGCCCGCGCCGATGTCCGCCAGCTCCTCGTTCCGCACGGTGTGCTTCATTCCGGCGGGCAAAGTCGGCAGCACGGTCAGGGCGAACAGGGTCTTCAGGGTGCTCGCGGGCGGCAGCCTGCGGTGCGCGTCGTTCGCGGCCAGCACCTCGCCGCTGCCGGCGTCGGCCACCACCCAGGACAGCGCCGACACCTCGGGCACCTCGGGCGCGTCCCGGCGCAGCCGGACCTGGGTGCCGGAGTCGTAGAGCAGGGACGGGCCGGGCATCGCCGCCCGGGGAGCGGGTGGGGCGGGTTCCCCGGCCCGGGGCCCGGCGGTGGAGGTGGCCGGCACGAGCGCCAGCACGCCCGCCACGCACAGGGAACAGGCCGACGCGGCCGCCCGATGAGAGAATCCGGTGATCATATGCTCAACGTACGAACGGGTCCGGTATCCCTCGCGCTGTACGGGGCCGTTCGGCCCACCCGAGCAACCCGAATGCCCGCGCCGCCCTGCTGGGAGCGGGGTCAGCCGGTGGGCAGGGTGGGCCGGATCTGCCGCAGGAACGCGGCGTTGTCGGCGGTGGAACGCAGCCGCTCCAGCAGCGTCTCCAGACCGGACGGTCCGCCCTCTCGGGGGCGCAGAACCCGGCGCAGACCGTGGACGGCCGTCAACTCGCCCGGGGTGAGGAGCAGCTCCTCGCGGCGGGTGCCGGTGGCGTCGAGGTCCATGGCGGGGAAGAGACGCCGGGCGGCGGCTTCCCGGTCGAGCCGCAGCTCCAGGTTGCCGGTGCTCTTCAGCTCCTCGAAGTAGTAGCCGTCGGCGCGGGATCCGGTGTCCACCAGCACGGTGGCGAGGATGGTCAGCGAGCCGCCCTCCTCGGCCTGGCGGGCGGCGCCGAAGAACCGCTTGGGGCCGAGCAGCGCACCCGCGTCGACACCGCCGCTCAGGGTGCGGCCGCCGGCGGCGGAGGCGTTGTTGTGCGCCCGGCACAGCCGGGTCAGCGAGTCCAGCAGGATCACGACGTCCTCGCCGGCCTCCACCAGGCGCTTGGCCCGCTCGACGACGAGCTCGGCGAGCGCGATGTGCTCCTTGGGCGTCCGGTCGAAGGTGGAGGCGTACACCTCGCCGCGCACCGAGCGGCGCATCTCGGTGACCTCCTCGGGGCGTTCGTCCAGCAGCAGGACCATCAGCCGGCACTCGGGGTGGTTGCCGGCCACGGCGGCGGCGAGCTGCTGGAGCAGCACCGTCTTGCCGCTCTTCGGCGGGGCCACGATGAGTCCGCGCTGGCCCTTGCCGACCGGGGCGAAGAGATCGGTGACGCGCCCGGCAAGTCCGGACGCGGGGTGTTCGAGTCGGATGCGGTCGTGCGGGTGGAGTGGGGTGAGGTCGCGGAAGTGGCGCCGGCTCCGGAGGTCCGCCGGGTCGCGTCCGTCGACGCGCGTGACCTCGGTCAGGGCGCGCTGGGCGCCCCGGACGCCCTCGACGAGGTCGCCCTTGCGCAGACCGTGGCGCCGGATCAGCGCCGGCGGGACCTGCGGATCGGCGGGCGAGGGCACAAGGCCCGCGGCCCGCAGCTGCCCCTTCCCGTGCGCGTCGATGTCGAGGACACCGGTGACGAGCCGGGCGGCCGGGGCCTGCTGGACCACGGGAGGGTGTTCGAGTGTGGTGGTCATGGTGGGAAGTCCTTTCACGGACGTCGGGAGAGAATGGGAAGGGGGAGAGGCCGCGAGCGGGAGGCGGTGACAGCTGCCTCCGGGCGGCGGGAACGGCACCTCGGGTACGGCGGGAACGCCCTGGTCACGAGGTGGTGCAGAGAAGAAGCCCGGGCCGGTCGGAAGCCTCGGCCGAGGGGCTGATGGAGAAGAAGCGGCACCGGTGTCCGTACGACGGGACACGCACACGCGCTGATCGCACTATACCCGTGCGGCTGTCTCGGTCAACATGAAGCCGTCCGCGCCTATTCCCGCCCGGCCTTTCCCGACCGTCAGGAGAAGCACCTGTGGAGACCTCCCCCGCCCGGCCCCCGTACCTTCTGGACCCCGCCGGTGGCTGCCCGCACGCCGTCGACGCGCGCCTGCTGGCCGAGGACGCGTTGGCGCCGGTCGAACTGCCCGGCGGGATCGAGGGGACGGCCGTACTCGGGCACGAGGTGCTGGAGGAGTTCCTCCAGCATCCCGAAGTCGCCAAGAAAGCACGGCACTTCAGGGCCTTGCAGGAGGGGCAATCGCTCCCGGCTGGCCATTGCTGACCTTCGCCACCGTGCTGGGTATGACCACCGCCGACGGCGACGACCACCGGCGGTTGCGCTCCCTGGCCGGCCGGGCCTTCACACCGCGCCGGGTGGAGGAACTGCTGCCCCGCATCGCGGAGTTGACCACCTCACTGCTCGACGATCTCGCGCGCGCCGCAGACGCGGGGGAGGGCATCGCCGATCCGCGGCGGCACTTCGCCGGTGCGACTTCGCCGGATACGGCGCCGCCGTGGTCGGCGACGGCTCGTCCACCAAACTGGTCCTGGACGGCGCCCGCATCAGCACCAAGGGGTGGTCCGCACCACCGTCATCGCGAACGGCGGCGCCGACGTCCTCGTCAAGGACTCCTTCCTGCGCGCCCGCAACGGCGTCCTGCCCGCCGACTACCAGGCCACCGTCGAGACGCCGTACATGGAGTCGGTGCCCTGGACGCTGGGCCTGGACGGCAACGTCCGCGCCACCGACCTCATCGGCAAGGACAGCCGGGCCACCTACCTCAACTCGACCGTCTTCTCCGAGACCTGGGGCGCGTTGTCCGTCGAGGGCGGCAGCGGGCTCAAGCTGACCGCGATCAACAGCCACTTCGGGAACACCGGGGAGTACGGCTACGGCACCTACGCCATCGGTGACGCCACCGTCCGGGTCCTTGGCTCCCGGCTCGACGTCGGCTCCTACGCGACCATCATCGCCGGACCGGCCGCCGTCGCGCACTACGGCGACAGCACCCGCGAGGCCGTCGCCGTCCTCAACGCCGAGCTGGAACTGGGCCTGTCCGGCGCCGAGTTGGCTGCCGTACCGGTGCGCGGCACGGTGGTGAACTCCGGGCACTTCGGCTACATGTTCTTCGGCGCCGGCACCCTCACCGTGGACGGCGGCACGGTCGTCACCTCGAAGCGGGCCACCTTCCTCAACAAGGGCCAGCAGACCGCCATCACCGTCGACGGCTCCCAGGGCGCCCGGCTCGACCCGGCCGACGGGATCATCCTGCAGATGATCGAGCTGAACGACCCGGGCCCCGTCAATGTCAACGGCAAGATGATGAACATCGGCGTCTGCACCGAGCCCGCCGGCGACCCGGAGAAGGACACGAGCTTCGACGTCGGCGCCGGCCATGACACCGGCGGGGCCGCCACCTTCACCTCCATCGCGTTCCGGGGCGACTTCTACAACGGCATGCGCAAGGGCAGGAACATGGTCCTCGCCTTCGAGGGTTCCACCGTCGAGGGCGTCATCTCGTCGACGAAGGCCAGGCACCGGGTGTCGTCCATCGACGCCTCCACCTTCTATGAGCTGGCCATTGTCACCAACACCGCGCAGGCGGCCGTCAACAACGGTGCCATCGTGCGGCTGACCGGCGGGTCGACGTGGACGGTCACCGGCACCTCGTACCTGACCCGGCTCGCCCTCGACACCGGCACGGCCCTGCGGGCCCCGCTCGGGAAGTCCCTGACGGTGACGGTCGACGGCTCCGCGACCGCCATCACGCCCGGCAAGACCTACACCGGAGCCATCACGCTCACGGTCGGCTGAGGGCCACGGGCCGGAGGCGCGCTCACGCCGACCGCGCCTCCGCCTCCTTCACGATGGCGTCGAACCGCGCGCCCATCGCCTCGGCGAGGGCGTGTGCGCCGGACAGCGGCCGGACCATGACCATGAGGTCGTCGATCAGGCCGTCCTCGTTCACATGGATGAAGTCGCAGCCGGTCAGCTCGCGGTCGCCCACCCGGGCCGTGAAGACCAGCGCGTGGTCGGGGCCGGCCGGGTCGCCGATCTCCCGGTCGTACCGGAAGTCCTCGAACACCTGGGAGACCGCGCGCAGGATCGCCGCGGTGATCGCCTTGCCCGGATACGGCTTGAAGACGACCGGGCTGGTGAAGACGACGTCCTCGGCCAGCAGTGCCTCGACAGCATCGATGTCCCCGGCCTCGACCGCCGTGCGGAACGCGTGCATCGGACCACCTCGCATAGTCAACTAATTGAATAGGTGCGGATGAGATTAATCAACGGCTGCTAGCCTGTCCATATGTCGCTCAAGTACGCCGTCCTGGCCGCCCTGCTGGAGGGCGAGGCCTCGGGCTACGAGCTGTCGAAGGCGTTCGACGTCTCACTCGCGAACTTCTGGCCCGCCACCCCGCAGCAGCTCTACCGTGAGCTGGAGCGCCTCGCCCAGGACGGGTTGGTCCAGGCCCGCACCGTGCAGCAGGAGCGGCGGCCGAACAAGCGGATGTTCACGCTCACCGAGGCCGGCTGGGCAGAGCTCGGCGCGTTCGCCGCCGAGCCCCCGAAACGGCCCACGGCCATCCGCGACGAACTGCTCATCAAGATCCAGGCGATGGACGGCGGCGACCCCGAGGTCACCCGCGCGCTGATCGAGGAGCGCAGGGGCTGGGCCCAGGGCAAGCTCGACCGCTACCGCCGGGTGCGGGACCGCCTCCTCGACGGCCGCACCGAGGACGAGTACCTCCGCGAGGCCGACCGCGTCGGCCCGTATCTCACGCTCATGGCGGGGATCGCCTTCGAGGAGGAGAACCTGCGCTGGTGCGAACGGGTCCTCACGGTGCTGCGGCAGCGGGTGGCCCTAGGCTGAGGAGATGTTCGGTCCCGAAGGCCCCAGCCTGCGTGAACTCGCCGTGCAGGCGCTGTCGTCCGTCGAGCGCGGCTACGACCTGCTCGCCCCGAAGTTCGATCACACGCCGTTCCGGACGCCCGACGAGGTGCTTGAGTCCGTGGCGAAGGCGCTCGCCCCGCTCGGATCCTTCGAGGACGGGCTCGACCTGTGCTGCGGCACGGGCGCGGGCGCCGAGGTGCTGGCCGGGCTGTGCCGCCGCAGCGTCACCGGGGTCGACTTCAGCGCGGGCATGCTCGACGTCGCCCGGCAGCGGGTGCGGCCCGTCGGCGGGCCCGGGGTCGCCTGGGTGCGCGGCGACGCCCGTGCCCTGCCGTTCGGCTCCGCCTTCGATCTCGTGGTGTCCTTCGGCGCGTTCGGTCACTTCCTGCCGCGGGAACTGCCGGGGCTGTTCGCCCAGGTCCACTCCGTCCTGCGGCCCGGCGGCCGGTTCGCCTTCCCGGTGCTCGCACCGCCCCGTCCGACGCGAGCGGGTTTCTGGATGCTGCTCGGCTTCGACACGGTGATGCGGGTGCGCAACGCGCTGTGGCGGCCCCCATTCGTCATGTACTACCGGGCCTTCCGGCTCGGCGCCGTGCTCGGCGAGTTGGAGCGGTCGGGGTTCACGGTCGACCTGTACGCCCTGCCCGAGTTCGGGCGGCGCGACGACGGCAGCCCACGGGCCCGGCTGGTGGTGGCCCGGCGGGCTCAGCCGGCCGCGGGCAGCGTGAACTCGTAGACCAGGGCGTCCCGTCCGGCGTCCACCACCAGATCCGTGATCTCCAGCGGCCGGGCGTACTGGTCGTGGACGCGCCGGGTCACCCGCACCGAGGAGGCGTCGGCCTGGCTGATGGAGTCGCGGTGGTGCAGGCACAGACCGGCCTTGCGCATCCAGTCGTAGGCCCGCCGCAGCTGCGCCGGGGTGGCGCCGTCGGCCCGGCCCCGGTACCGGGCCAGCTCCGCGACCTCGGCCAGAGCCACCGCCGAGAACGACGTCACCGCCGTCCGCAGCGACCGGCCGTCCGGCGTGGCCGACCGGTAGCGGTGCACCAGCGTCGGCCGGAGCGGCGCCAGGCCCAGCGCCTGCGCGTGCTCCGGCGGTGGCGCCTCCCAGGTCACCGTGGCCAGGTCGACCGCGGCCGGGTCCGCCGAGCGGGCGCCCAGTGGGAAGACCGGTGTCCCCTGGGCCTCGACCGGCAGGCCGGGCAGCGTGGCATGGCTGCCCCGCCGGTCGGTGGCGACCAGGCCGCTGCGCCGCAGCAGCTCCAGCGCCTGCCGGACGGTCTCCCGGCTGACCTGGAAGTGCGCGGCCAAGTGCCGTTCGCCCGGCAGCCGTTCACCCGGCGGAATGGTGCCGTCGCGCAGTTCGTCGAGCAGCAGCGCCGCGATCCGTCCGTACAGGGGACGGTCGTCGCTCGGTGCGGGTTCGTGCGGGGTGGTGCGGGCCATGCCGCGCCCTCCTGTTGTGACAAGACGTAGCCGTGCGGGCTCATTGCGCGACCACAATTAGCATTGGTCTAAACCACGAGGGAAGAGCGCCCTGCGGGTTCGGCCGAAACCCACCCACACCTGCCTCGGCTTCGGCGAACCCGGCCTCCCGTGCGCGGACGACAGGCCCTGTCCGTGCCCGCGCCCGTCGCCTCAGGCGTACGACCGCAGCCAGCGCACCTTCTCCGCCTCGTGGAAGGGGCCGCCGCCCTCGTGGTCGTTGAAGTCGTAGACCTCGATCGCCTTGTCCTCGTGCGCCCAGGCGTTGAACGCGGCGAACACCGTCGACGGCGGGCAGGTCTGGTCCTCCAGCGCCGCCGAGAACAGCGCCGGCGCCCGGCCCCGCGCCGCGAAGTGCACCCCGTCGAAGTACGACAGCGTGCGCCGTACCTCCGCCGAGCGGCCGCGGTGCGTCTTGAGGAACAGGCCGATCTCCCGGTACGGATGGCGGTCCGTCAGGGTCGTCGCACGCGGGAAGTCGCACAGGAACGGCACATCCGGCGCCACCGCGACCAGATCGGGCACCAGCGCGCCGACGGCCAGGGTGATGCCGCCGCCCTGGCTCGCGCCGAGCGCCACGGTCCGCGCCGCGTCGGTCAGCGGGTGCGCGCGGGCCGCCTCCACGGCGCGCACGGCGTCGGTGAACACCCGGCGGTAGTAGTAGTTCTCGGGTGCGTCGATGCCGCGCGTCATGAAGCCGGGGTACGCCGGTGCCGCGCCCACCGGGTCCGCCGTGCCGCCGCCACCGCCCCAGGCGCTGCCCTGGCCACGGGTGTCCATCACGAAGTGCGCCCGGCCCGTCGACGCCCAGAGCAGGTTCTCGTGCGGCAGACCGCGCCCGCCGCCGTAGCCGATGAACTCCACGACCAGCGGCAGGGGTTCGGTCGCGCCGGCCGGCAGCCGCAGCCAGCCCTTGACCGGGTGGCCGCCGAACCCGGCGAACGTCACGTCGTACACCTCGACCGTGGACAGCCCGGTGTCCACCGGCTCGAAGCGGGCGTCCAGCGCGTGCTCGCGTGCCTCCGCCAGGGTCTTGTCCCAGAAGGCGTCGAAGTCCTCGGGCTCGACGGACTCGCTGCGGTGGGTGCGGAGCTCGTCGAGGGGAAGGTCGAACAGGGCCATCAACAACCGCCTTTGTGAAGGAAACAGCGTCGGCTCACCGTACGTGGAGGTTCGGAGAACTGGCCAGCAAGCGTTTGCTGCCCTTCGGCGCCCGGGTCGCCCTCACGCCTGTGGCTGGTTCCACCTCGGTCCCGTGCGCTCCCATGCCCGCTCCCACTCCGCGAGCCGGTGCCGGAGCGCGATCCGCCGCTCGACGGCGTGTCCGAGGAGTACGAGGGCCGCCGCACCGCCCGCCGCGCACACCCCGACGGTCACCGCGTGCTGCAGGACCGTCGCCCGGTCCGGTGGCGGCGCGACACCGTGGCCGCGGGCGTCGAACCACACCGAGACCGTGTCTCCGGTCCGGGTCCCCGCCGGCACCCGGGCCCACGCCGTACGGGTCCCCTTGCCGGGCTCGGTCCAGCGGACCTCGGCGCGGTACGGATGCTCGCGGTCGCTCTGCACGGCGGACAACGGCTCGGCCCGGTCGCCGATCACCAGCGCCCGCACCTGGTGGCGTTCGGCCCGCTGCGCGGCCGCGACGCTCCGGGCCTGGCCGAGGGCGTGCAGCCCCGCGGCCACGCCGACCAGAGGTGTGACGACGAACAGCAGGACGGCGACGATCAGCACCGTCCACGCCTCGATGACATCCGAGCGGCGCCGCAGCGGATTGCCCTGCCAGCGCCAGCCGCGCATCCGGGTACGCATGCCCACCTCCTCGCCGTCGGAGCCGGAGAGCCGACGAGCCGGTCCGCCCGGACCGCCACCCCCCACCGCTCACGCACACGAGCGTCCACACACGTCTCGTACCCCGTACGGAGCACCTCGCCCACACGACGAACCGCGAGTTCAAGCCCACCTGGAGCGCGGAATCGCGCCACGCGCCCCACGATCACGTGACCGGCCCCGGCGCGCGACCCCGGGTCAGCCGAAGCGCTCGATACGGATCCGGTCCACCGGCTGGCCCGCGGCGACCAGCAGCCGGGACGCGTGTTCGGCGAAACCGTTGGATCCGCACACATAGGCCTCCCACCCACCGGAAGGCTGCTCGGCCAGGAGCGGCGCCACATGTACGGCCGCCAGACGTCCCACCGCCACCCCCTGCGGGGCGCTGCGGGTGAAGACGGGCGTCGTCTCCGCGCCCAACTCGGCGGCGTAGATCAGCTCCTCGGGACTGCGCGCGGACACCAGCATGCGCAGGGGGACGGTGAGGCCGCGCCCGCGGTGGTGCCGCACCATCGACATCAGCGGGACGATCCCGGAGCCGGCGCCGAGCAGCAGCGCGGGCCGGTCGCCCGGCCAGGCGAAGAAACCACTGAGCGGTCCGCGCACCTCGACCGTGTCACCGGGGCGGGCCACGGTGTGGAACCAGCCGGAGACCTCGCCGTCCGGCACATGGTCCAGGGTCAGCTCGATGTGCCCGGAGCCGTCCGGCGCCGACGCGATCGAGTAGTGGCGCTGCGCCACATAGCCGTCCGGCGCGGTCAGCCGCAGCATCAGGTGCTGGCCGGGCAGATGCCCCGCCCAGTCCGGCACCGCCAGCCGGAAGGTGGCCGCGTGCGGCGTCTCGCGCCGGATCTCCGTCAGAGTGGCGGTCTGCCACACCGCCGCCGTCCGCTCGCTCACCGCGATACGCCCGGGCACCGCGAACCGCGTCGTCACCGTGTCAGTCACCGGAATACCGCTGCTCCTCCCAGGGGTTGCCGCGCTCGTGGTAGCCGTTGCGTTCCCAGAAGCCCGCCTCGTCGTGGTCGAGCAGCGTGAGGCCCGCGATCCACTTGGCGCTCTTCCAGAAGTACAGGTGGGGCACCAGCAGCCGCGCGGGGCCGCCGTGCTCGGACGGCAGCGGCTTCCCGTCGTACTCCCAGACGATCCAGGCGCGCCCGCCGGTGAGGTCGGTGAGCGGCAGGCTGGTGGTGTAGCCCGTGTGGGAGGCGGCGAGCACATGGGTGGCGGACACATGGGGCCGCACCACATGAAGAAACGCGTCCAGCGAGACGCCACCGAAACGCACACCGAACTTGGACCAGCCGGTGACACAGTGGATGTCACCGTCGTACGCCGACGCCGGCAAGGCGTGCGCGGCGTCCCAGTCCCAGGTGCGCGGCCGTTCGACCAGACCGTCGATGCGGAAGGACCAGTCGGCCGCCGCGAGGTCGGGGGTGACCTCGGCGGACAGGACGGGCCAGTCCTCGCCCGCGTCGTACTGCCCGGGCGGCAGTCCCGGGTTGTGCACGCGCGGGCGGCCCGTGAAGCCTCGCGTAACGTTCATTCTTCAACCGTACGCCGTCGTACCCGATGCTCCGTTCCTGGTCATGGCACCGGTGATGGCCTGGTCGCCGCCCGATGATTGCGCCCGTATGAACTCTTTCGGCCCAGCGGAATAGCTCTGCGGCGCTTCTCCTTTGCCCTCGATGCCGGCACCGGTACACCGGTGACAGCGCGAGAGAGCGAGGAACGAGCATGCCCAAGGCGTATGTCTACACGCGGCACGGAGGGCCGGAGACCGAGGCGCTGATCGACCTGGAGCGCCCGAGTCCCGGCCCCGGCGAGATCCTGATCGCGGTCCGGGCGGCAGGCGTCAATCCCGTCGACTGGAAGCTGCGTCAGGGTTTCCGCCGCTCCGGCGCGGGCGAGCCTGCCTTTCCCACGGTCTTCGGCAGCGAGGCGGCCGGTGTCGTGGCGGAGGCCGGCGCGGGGGCGTCCGGATTCGCCGCCGGTGACGAGGTGTTCGGCAGCACCACCCGGGGCGGGTACGCCGAGTACGCCCTGCTGGCCGCCGACGTGACCGCTCACAAGCCCGCCGCGCTGTCCTTCCGCGACGCCGCCACCCTCCCGGTCGCCGCCGCCACCGCCTACGACGGTCTCCGCCAGCTCGACCTGCCCGGAGGCGCGACCCTGCTGGTCACGGGTGCGGGCGGTGGGGTCGGCAGCGCGGTCGTGCAGATCGCCCGCGCCTTCGGACTGCGCGTCGTGGGCGTGGCGAGCGAGGGCAAGAAGGACTTCGTGGAGTCCCTCGGCGCGGTGCACGTGTCCTCCGGGCCCGAACTGGCCGAGCGGGTACGGGCCGTCGCCCGTGACGGCGTCGACGGGGTGTACGACCTGGTGGGCGGCCCGGTGCTCACCGAGGCCGCCGAGCTGCTGAAGGACCGCAGCAAGCTGGTCACCGCCGGCTCCCCGCAGGAGACCGTCGCCGCGCTCGGCGGCGACCGCGTCCAGCGCGCCCGCACCGCCGCCGTCCTGGAGGCGGTGGCCGACCTCGCCGTGCGCGGCGCGCTGAATCCGCAGGTCACCCGCGCCTTCGCGCTCCAGGAGGCCGGCGCGGCGCTGCGCGCCGTCGAGGACGGGCATACCCTCGGCAAGATCGTGATCGAGGTGGGCACGTGAGCGTCATAGCCGGCACGGGCGTCGGCGGGCAGACCCCCGCCGATGCCCCGCACGTCCTCGACAACCCCGCCCTGACCTCGCTCACCGGCCCGCACGCCCACTTCGCCGAGCGGCGCGGCCGGGTGCTGCGCTACCCCGTCGACGTGTCGCCCTGGCTGGCGCTGCCCGACGCACCGGACGCGCGGGACTGGGCGGACCTGGCAGCGCTGGCCGGTCCCGGCGCGGAGATCTCGCTGCCGGGCTACCGGGGCGAGCTGCCGGACGGCTGGGAGATCACCTTCCGGGTCGAGGGCGTGCAGTTCGTGGACGACGGCCTGGCCGCCGCACCGGACGCGGAGGCGGTCGCCCTC
The DNA here is from genome assembly GCF_001953885.1 of Streptomyces sp. IMTB 2501. Lineage (GTDB taxonomy): Bacteria > Actinomycetota > Actinomycetes > Streptomycetales > Streptomycetaceae > Streptomyces. The sequence goes on from NZ_MQUS01000002.1 coordinate 270,883, forward strand.
GGCCCGGCGGACGTCCCCGAGATGCTCGACCTCGTGGCCCGCACCCAGCCCGGCCCCTTCGAGCCGCGCACCATCGAACTCGGCACCTACCTCGGGATCCGCCGTGACGGCGCGCTGATCGCCATGGCGGGGGAGCGGCTGCACCCGCCGGGCTGGACCGAGATCAGCGCGGTCTGCACCGACCCGGCCTTCCGCGGCGAGGGCCTCGCCACCCGGCTCATCCTCGCGGTCGCGCACGGCATCCGGGAGCGCGGGGAGACACCGTTCCTGCACACCGGCGCCCACAACACCCACGCGATCCGGCTGTACGAGTCCCTCGGCTTCCGGCTGCGCCGCCGTACGGCCTTCCTCGCGGCCCGCGCCCCGGAACGGCTGGCGGACGACCGGGCCGCGGTGCCGGTGGCGTGACCGGCCCGCGCGCGAGGGCGCCCCTGCCCAGGTGACCGCGGGACGGGCGCCGGGACCGGCGGGGCGCGTGGGTCAGTCGGACCCGGTCTCGCCCGGACCCGTGTTGCACCGCTCCAGATAGGCCGCGAAGCGCACCAGGTCCTCCTCAGGCCAGTCCGCCAGCCTTGCCCGGAACGCGGCCCGGCGGCTGCGGGTGACCTGGGCGAGGATCTCCCGGCCGGCCTCTGTCAGATGCAGCACCTGGACCCGGTGGTCCTCCGGGTCCAGGCGTCGCTCGATCAGCCCGGACCGCTCCAGCGCGGACACCTGGCGGCTGACCGTGGACTTGTCGAGCGCGTAGTGCGCCGCCAGGTCCGTCGCCCGGCAGCCGTCGCGCTCCTCCAGGTGGCTGAGCAGGGTGTACGACACCAGTGACAGTTCGGGGTGCATACGGCCCGCCGAGGCACGGGCCCGGCGGGCGAAGATGGTCATCTCGTGCTGGATCGTCTCGACGGCCGACTCCGCTGCGGTCACGGGAATACCTCCTCCGGCGTTCTAGTTGTATAGTACAACTTTGAGTGGAAGTTGTATAAGCCAACCTTTGGAGGTCGCCCGCGATGAGGTCACCGGCACTGCGCCATGTGCTCACGCACCTGATCACCCCGCTGCTGATGTGCATAGGCATGGGGCTCGCATACATGGGTGCCTTCGTCACCCCCGAGCCGCACCACCTGCCGGTCGCCGTCGTGGGCACCGCCCCGCAGGCGAAGGTCTTCGCCCAGACCGTCAAGGACACCGCCGGGGACAAGCTCGACGTCCGCACGGTCGCCAACCGCGCCGACGCCGTCGGCCTGCTCAGGTCCCGCGATGTGACCGGCGCCTATGTGCCGAGCGCACACACGCCCGAGCTGCTGGTGGCGAGCGCCGCCTCCGACATGGGCGCGACGGCCGTCGAGAAGGTCTTCATGCCGGTCGCCGCCAAGGAGGGTGTGCCGCTGAAGGTCACCGACGTGGCCGCGCCGGTCGGCGACGACCCCACCGGCCAGGGCCTGTTCTTCCTGCTGATCGCCCTCAGCATCGGCTCCTACGCCTCGGTCGCCGCCCTCGGTGCCGCGGGCGCCGGGCTCGCCATGCGGGTGCGGGCGCTGCTGGTGCTCGGCGTCTCCGCCGTGGTCAGCGGCATCGGCGCGCTGCTCGCCGGACCGGTCTTCCACCTCGCGCACCACGATCTCGCGGGTGTGTGGGGCATGGCCTGGCTGTACTCGGCCGGCATCCTCTTCATCGGCGTCGGCCTGCACACCTTCCTCAAGCGGTGGACGACGCTCACCATGATGGTGCTGTTCGTGATGCTCAACTTCACCAGCTCCGGCGGGTTGTTCCGCCCCGAGCTGCAGAACGGCTTCTTCGGCACCCTGCACGCCTTCTGGAACGGTGCCGGCTTCGTCGAGGGTATCCGCAGCCTGCTGTACTTCGGCGACGACGGCCTCGCCCGCAACGTGTGGACCCTCGTGGGCTGGCTGCTGGTGGGCCTGCTGGTGACCGGCATCGCGGCCCTGTACGAGCGGCCCCGGAAGGCCCGGCACGCGGCCGGCCACGGCGAGCCCGCCGCGCAGACGGCCACCGTTCCCGCCCCGGACCGGTCTGCCGCGGAGGCGGCCCGGGAAGAGGCCGCCGAAGAGATCGAAGAAGAGGTCGAGGAGACGGTCGGCGTCTGATCCGACGCCGGCCAGAGACAGGGATCAGACGCAGGCCAGGGACAGGGAGAGCGTCTGATCCGATGCCGGCCAGGGGACAGGGAGCGCGCCCGGCGACGACGGGCGCGCTCCCTGCCGGCGCGTCATCCCCTCATCCCGCGGCCGACCCGATCGTCACCACCCGCGCCTACGCCGGGGGCACGTCCGGCCGGTATCCGGGATCTGTCTCGTCGTACGACCCACCGGTGCGCGGAAACAGCCCCACCACCGTCCGGCAGGCCGGCCGCGCCTCGGGCCACCGCGTCTGCCCGTCGGTCAGGACCACCACCCCGTCGGGGCGCGTCGGCAGCGCCCGGGGGAACCCGGTGCGCAGATCCGTCCCGCCGCCTCCCACCAGCTCAATGCCCTCCGTCCGGCACAGCGGCTGCACGGTCCGGGCCGCGGCATCGCAGGACAGCACGGAGACCAGTGCCCCGGCAGGCAACGTTTGCCCGTCAAGGAGCGGCGGCTGGTGCGTGCTCTGGGGGTCTCCCCGGCCGAAGGCTGGGGGAGTGCCGGACGGAAGGCTTCGTACTGGACGTACTTGGGCTTTCGGCCGGTGCGGCGAGAGGGCGTGCGAGGGCGTCGCGACGGGGCGAACGTTGCCTGTTGGGGCACTAGGTCCCGCCGCCCCCCAACGGCCCGGTAGATCGCGGCAACCTCCAGCAGCGCGCTGCCCAGTTCGGCGTCATTGACCGACCCCGACGTGCCGACGACCACGCGCACCCGAGGCAGCCGGCGGCGCAGACTCGGCAGCCGAGAATCCCCGTACGCGGTGGAAGGGAGCATCAGCGCTCACCCTGCGCGGACGGGACCCCCAATCGCTGAGAGGCGTGAGTCGTCATCGCGGGGAGCGTAGCCGCGCGCCGTGCGAGCCGTCATCCGTCTTTTCGCGACTCCGCTTCTCCGCAATTCCACGCAGCCGGCGGGCAATCGTGTCCGGCGCCGAGTGCACGGCCGTTGGGGTAGGGTGGCCGTCCGGTCGCGGACGGACGCGGCCCTGATCGCCGAGGAGGTGGGACCCATCACCGCAGTGTCAGCCGGGGTGCTCTCCCCTCAGAACGGCGCGGTGCACCGGCAGCGGTGACCGCGGGAGCGCCCGCAAGGTCTCGCGCTCCCGAAAGGCTCTCGGCCTCCATGCCCTCACCTTCTGCTTCCCCTTCCGCCGTCGTCTCCGCGCTGCGCGCCGCCGGGTGCGTCTTCGCCGAGGACGAGGCGGAGTTGATCCTCGCCACCGCCCGCACCGCCGAGGAAGTGACCTCGATGGTGGACCGGCGCGTCGCCGGGCTCCCGCTCGAACAGGTCCTCGGCTGGGCCCGGTTCCACGGACTGCGCGTGGTGGTGGAACCCGGGGTGTTCGTCCCCCGCCGCCGTACCGAGTTCCTGATCGACCGGGCGCTGGCCCAGGCGCCGCGGGCGACCGTGGTCGTCGACCTGTGCTGCGGCTCCGGCGCCCTCGGCGCGGCCCTCGCCGCCGCTCTGCACGGCGCCGAGGTGCACGCCGCCGACATCGATCCCGCTGCCGTACGCTGCGCCGGGCGCAATCTCGCCCCGTACGGTGGCCTGGCTCACGAGGGCGACCTCTACGACGCGCTGCCCGCCGCCCTGCGCGGCCGTGTCGGCATCCTCACCGCCAACGTGCCCTACGTCCCCACCGTCGACCTGCCCCTGCTGCCGGCGGAGGCCCGCGACCACGAACCCCGCGTCGCCCTGGACGGCGGCGCGGACGGCCTGGACGTGCTGCGCCGGGTGGCCGCCGGGGCCGCCGAGTGGCTCGCGCCGGGCGGCTGTCTGCTGACCGAGACGAGCGAACGCCAGGCATCGGCCGCCGTACGGGCCGTCACCGACGCGGGTCTGACGACCTGTCTGGAGGTGTCGGAGGAACTGTCCGCGCACGTGGTGATCGGCGTACGGCCATGATCACTGAGGCAGGTGCTGCGCCCGGGCGATGAGCAGGGCGACGTCGTCGTGGTTGTCGGGGTGGTGCAGGGTGCGCAGCAGGAGGTCGCAGGTCTCCTCCAGGGGGCGGGCCGGGTCGTCGAGCAGGGACAGCAGGAAGTCCAGGCGTTCGTCCAGGGAGTGGCAGCGGGTCTCCACCAGTCCGTCGGTGTAGAAGACAAGCTCGTCGCCGGGCTCGAAGTCGACGGTGACGGTGGAGAACTGCACCCCGCCCACGCCCAGCGGCACTCCGGTGGGCAGGTCGAGCAGTTCCGGCGGCCGGCCCTGGCGGACCCGGGCCGGCGGCAAATGGCCGGCGTTGGCGATCCGGCACTGCCGCAGATGCGGATCGTGGACGGCGTACACACAGGTCGCGATCGAGTGGTCCAGGTCCGAGGTCGTCTTGTCCAGGTGCTCCAGCAGCCGGGCCGGGTCGAGGTCGAGGGCGGCCAGCGTGGTCGTCGCCGTGCGCAGCCGACCCATGGTCGCGGCCGCGTTTATCCCGCTGCCCATCACATCGCCCACCACGAGCGCGGTCTTTCCGCCCTCCAGCGGGATGACGTCGAACCAGTCACCACCGACCTCGCTCGTGGCACCGGCGGGCTGATAGCGGGAGGCCACCTCCAGAGCCGTCGTGACCGGCGGGCTGCTGGGCAGCAGGCTGCGCTGCAGCGTGAGGGCGGTGTTACGGGCGTTCTGGTACCAGCGCGCGTTGTCGATCTGGACGGCCGCGCGGGCGGCCAGCTCCCGGGCGAGCACCACGTCGTCCTCGCCGAACGGCTCCGGATTGCGGGTCCGTTTGAGGTCCAGGGCGCCGAGCACCTCACCGCGGGCGATCAGCGGTACCGCGAGATACGAGTGCAGTCCCGCCCGGCCGAGCAGGTCGGCCGCCTCGGCGGAGCGGGCGATGAGCGGCAGGTCCGCGTCCTTCACCTGCGGCACCAGCACCGCCTCGCCCGAGCGCACGCACTCGGTGACCAGGCGGTCGGGGGCATAGCGGGCGATCAGGCCGGGCGGGTCGGCGGCCCGTACGGCGTCGGAGCCGTCCTGCGGCCGCACCGCGAGGGCCCGGATCACCGCCGCCTCCGACGGGCCGAGCGTGCTGGGCCGGCCCTCCACCACCGAGTCCAGCAGGTCCACCGCGGCCACGTCGGCGAGTTCCGGTACCGCTACCTCGGCCAACTCGCAGGCGGTGCGGTCCAGTTCGAGTGTCGTACCGATCCGGGTGGAGGCGTCGGCGATGACCGCGAGCCGGTTCCGGGCGGCCTCCGCCTGCAGGGCGGCCCGGTGCTGCTCGGTGATGTCGACCACCGTGACCGCGACACCGAGCACATTGCCCATGGCGTCCTCAAGCCGGTACAGCGAGTGCGCCCAGGTGTGGTCCTCGTCCGGATCGGCGGGGGTACGGCCGACCAGCGTGTTGTCGATCACCGGCACACCGGTGTCCAGCACCCGCCGGGCGTCGGCCAGCATGGGCTCGGAGTTCAGCAGGGGGAGGACCTCGCGCAGGGTCCGTCCCACGTGATCGGCGGCCGGCACCCCGTTGATCTTCTCCAGGGCCGGGTTGACCGAGACGTACCGCAGCCCGGTGTCCAGGACGGCGTATCCGATCGGTGACTGCTTCACCATCCGCTCGGACAGCGCCACGTCCTGCTCCAGGCGTCGTACGGTCGACTGGTCGGCGGCGAGCCCCAGCGCGTACACCTCACCGCGGTCGTCCAGCAGCCGCATGTTGCGGAACTCCACCAGACGGGTGCTGCCGTCCTTGTGCCGGACCGGGAAGCCGCCCGCCCAGCTCTGCCCGGTGCGCATCACATCGGCGAAGAGCTTGCCGACCAGCTCCCAGTGCTGCTCCTGGACCATGAGCCGGGCGGCGAACCGGCCGAGGGCCTCCCCTGCGCTGTAGCCGAACAGCTCCTCCGCCTGCGGGCTCCACAGCACGATCCGGCCGGTGGTGTCCAGCACCACCGACGCGACGCCCAGCACGTCGAGCAGACCCCCGGGCCGCACCGGTCCGAGCACGGGCTCACCGCGCTCCGGCACCGGAGCCTCGGCTGCACTCATGCCTGCACCGCCTTCGCCCGTTCGCACCACACGTCGGCCCCTGTGCCGACTCCCCTTGATCCAACGCGCTCAATCCCGACTCCCCGACGCCTCGCCGGTTACCTCCACCATCTCTCACCACAGCCGTGCACGTCCGTCGAAGCCGGCTCGCCGGGGCCGGACTCCTTCCCGGACATCCTGCACGCCCGTTCGGCGGACCGGGAGAGTTCACGCTCATGTTGCCGGATTGGTCTGTACATGACTAACACGCCACGCCAGACTGTCCGCCGACCGAGTGCCACCGCCCAACCGCCCTGTGTCCCCACCGCCCGTCCGAGGAGTCGGCCATGCCCGCGTTCGCCCGGCAACGTTGTCACGCAGTTCTCGCCGGACTCGTCACCCTCGCCACCGCCGCCGTCGTGTCCCTCGCCCAACCGGTGCCCGCCTCCGCGGCCGACACCTGGACCGAGACCGGCTCCGACCGCGCCGACCCGCTCACCGAGAGCCAGGGGCTGGCCTCCGTCGAGGTCCCGGCGAACAGCCCCAACCGCTACACCGGTATCGGCACCATCCCCCTCAGCGTCTCAAGCCGCGGCTGGAACCACGTCGGCGACCCCGACGCCTCGTACAACGGCTACTACATCGAGCCCTACCAGCAGGATTCCGGCAACTCGAAGATGTACCGGGTGCAGGCGCCCGACGGCACCTGGTCGGAGTACGTCCACACGCTGAGCCCCGGCGAGGCCCTGAACAACTCCTGGGACGCGATCTCGCCCGACGGCCAGTGGATGCTCTCCGGCGAGTGGGGCACGATGAACCGCCTGCTGGTCTTCCCGACCCCCGGCGTCAACCCGGGCACCTCGCCCTCGGCGAACCTCCCGCAGGTCTCGCAGGTCAACCTGGACCACGCCGTCCGTGACGTCCAGGGCTGCGACTTCTCCGGCCCCACCACGCTGCTGTGCTCCTCCGACGACCCGGACGGCAGCCTCTTCGGCATGACCAAGCCGCTGCTCCAGATCGACCTGTCGACCCCGCCGAACGGCTCCGGCGACGTCACCGGCCATGTCACGGCCCTGCGCCAGCTGCCGCTGCGCAGTTCCTGCTCCGGCACCTTCGAGGTGGAGGGCATCGACTACGACCGCCGTACCGGCATCCTGCGCGTGATCGTGATGTCGCCCGGCTTCTGCATCCTGACCGACAGCAAGACGTACAAGTTCTCCCGCGGCTGAGGTGTGCCGGCCGGCCGGTGGTGCTTTCCTGGGGATGGACGCGGTTCGGCGGGGTACCCCGTTCCACCGCGGCGCGGCCACGAAAGGAGCGATCAATGGAACACACGGCACGGTCGCATCCGGAAACCGTCACGGTGGAGATCAGCGGTTCCAAGGAGGACGCCCGTCTCGTCTTCGACGCGCTGAGCACCTGCTTCGCGTCCGACCGGAGCCCGGACGAGATCCCGCAGCAGCTCCACGAGATCCGGCCGATGGTATGGCTCGGCACGTACGACATCGCCGAGGAGCACGGACCGCACTGCCCGCCGGTCCATCTCGGCGCGTCCGTCCAGGCGGACGTCCAGGGTGGCTACTGGGCCGTGGACCGGTTCCGGCACACCCTGGACTCGCTGTTCACCGTGGAGGAGACCTGCACGGCCTCGGGCGACCAGGAGCGGGACCTGCATCTGCTGCTGCAGAGCCGCTGACCCCCTTCCGTCCTATGGCAGCGCCCCGGCCGGCTCTGTGTCGGCCGGGGCGTACTGCGCCTCGCCGTCGCCGAAGGACCAGTCGACGGACGTGTTCTCGGTGACGGTGACGACGACATTGTGCGGCTCGGTGCCGGTGCGCTCGTGCACCAGCTCGGCGATCCGCCGGTACAGCGCGCGCTTCTGCTCCGGGGAGCGCCCGGAGCGCATCGTGACGGCCACGAGCACCACCGAGTCGTCCTTGCGCAGGCCCAGGTAGTCGTCGTGGCGCAGGGTGCTGGTGACGCTGTCGTGGCCGGTCAGTACCTGGAAACGGTCGTCGGGCGGCACGCCGAGCGTCTCCACCAGGGCGTCCTGGACGGCCCGGCCGAGCGCGTCGAGCCGGGCGGGGTCGGTACCGAGCGCGTCTATCCGGACGAAGGGCATGGCGAGGGGTCCTTTCGGAGCGGGTGTGGACCGGTTCTCGTGTACATACTAGTAGGTACAGAGTGGCTGGTGTCACCCTCCAGTGCTTGTGCAACTAGTTGCATAAACGGAGGGCTTCCTCTACAACAAGAGGCGATGACACCGCGCACGGAGGGCCCGATGAGCCGTTACCCGCACCTGATGAGCCCGCTCGACCTGGGCTTCACCACCCTGCCCAACCGCGTCCTCATGGGCTCCATGCACGTCGGCCTGGAGGAGGCCGAGCGCGGCTTCGAGCGGATGGCGGCCTTCTACGCGGCCCGCGCACGCGGCGGGGTGGGTCTCATCGTCACCGGCGGCATCGCGCCCAACGACGAGGGCCGGCCGTACCCGGGTGGCGCCCGGCTCACCACCGAGGCGGAGGCCGAGCAGCACAAGGCCGTCACCGAGGCCGTGCACCGCGAAGGCGGCCGGATCGCGATGCAGATCCTGCACTTCGGGCGGTACGCCTACCATCAGGACCTCGTCGCGCCCAGCCCGCTGCAGGCGCCGATCAGCCCCTTCGTGCCGCGTGAGCTGAGCGACGCGGACATCGAGCGGACCATCGACGACTACGCCCGCGCCGCCCGCCTGGCCCGGCAGGCCGGCTACGACGGCGTGGAGATCATGGGCTCCGAGGGCTATCTCATCAACGAGTTCATCGCCCGGCAGACCAACCGGCGCACCGACCGCTGGGGCGGCTCCTACGAGAACCGGACGCGCTTCCCGGTCGAGATCGTCAAGCGGGTGCGCGAGGCGGTCGGTGAGGACTTCATCGTCATCTACCGCCTCTCCATGCTGGATCTGGTCCCGGGCGGCTCCTCGCTCCAGGAGGTGATCACCCTCGGCAAGGCGGTCGAGGCAGCCGGGGCGACGATCATCAACACCGGCATCGGCTGGCACGAGGCCCGTATCCCCACCATCGCCACCTCGGTGCCGCGCGGCGCCTACACCTGGGTCACCAAGAAGCTCATGGGCGAGGTGTCCGTGCCGCTGGTGACCACCAACCGCATCAACACCCCCGAGCTGGCGGAGGAGTTGCTCGCCGAGGGCTGTGCCGACATGGTGTCGATGGCCCGGCCGATGCTCGCCGATCCCGACTTCGTCGCCAAGGCCGCGGCCGGGACGCCGCAGGCCATCAACACCTGCATCGGCTGCAACCAGGCCTGCCTCGACCACACCTTCAGCGGCAAGATCACCTCCTGCCTGGTCAACCCGCGCGCCTGCCACGAGACCGAGCTGGTGCTCTCGCCGACCCGGCTGAAGAAGCGCGTCGCCGTCGTCGGCGCCGGCCCGGCCGGCCTCGCCTGCGCGGTGAGCGCCGCCGAACGCGGCCACGAGGTCACGCTCTTCGACGCCGCGAGCGAGGTCGGCGGCCAGCTCAACGTGGCTCGCAAGGTTCCCGGCAAGCAGGAGTTCGACGAGACGCTGCGCTACTTCCGCCACCAGCTCGATGCCCACGGCGTCGACGTACGCCTCGGCACCTGGGCCACCGCCGAGACGGTCGCCGGCTACGACGAGGTCGTCGTCGCCACCGGCGTCACCCCGCGCACCCCGGACATCCCAGGCGTCGACCACCCCCGCGTCCTCGGCTACCTCGACGTGCTGCAGGGCGGTGCCCCCGTCGGCGACCGGGTCGCCATCCTCGGCGCCGGCGGCATCGGCTTCGACGTCGCCGAGTACCTCACCGACGGCGGCGACAAGGCGAGCCAGGACCCGCGGACGTACTTCCGCGCCTGGGGCGTCGACATGGACTACCAGGAGCCGGGCGGCCTCGCCGCACCCCAGCGGCCCGCCCCGCCGCGCCAGGTCCATCTGCTCCAGCGCAAGACCACCAAGGTCGGCGCGGGCCTCGGCAAGACCACCGGCTGGATCCACCGCACCGAGCTGAAGCACCGCGGCGTGACCATGGTCCCGGGCGTCCGCTACGACCGGATCGACGACGCCGGCCTGCACATCACCGTCGGCGAGGAGAGCACGGTCCTGGAGGTCGACACGGTGGTCCTGTGCACCGGCCAGGAGCCGCGCCGCGGCCTGTACGACGAGCTGGCCGCCGCCGGGCGCAGCGTCCATCTGATCGGCGGTGCGGACGTGGCGGCCGAACTGGACGCCAAGCGGGCCATCAAGCAGGGTACCGAGGTCGCTGCCGCCCTCTAGGCGCCGTCCCTAGGATGAATCCATGTCACTCCCGCACGCGATCCTCACCGCCCTGCTGGAAAGGCCGTCGTCGGGACTGGAACTGACCCGCCGGTTCGACAAGTCGATCGGCTACTTCTGGTCCGCGACGCACCAGCAGATCTATCGCGAGCTGGGGAGACTGGAGGCCGAGGGGCTCATCCGCACGCTGCCGTCCGAGCAGCCGGCCCGCGGGCAGAAGAAGAGCTACGAGGTCCTGCCCGCGGGCCGCGCCGAACTGGCCCGCTGGACCGCCGCCGCACAGGACCCGAAGCCCCAGCGGGACGTGCTCCTGCTGCGGCTGCGGGCCTCGGCGGTGGTCGGCACGGCGGGCCTGGAAGCGGATCTGCGCCGCCATCTGGAGCTGCACCAGCGGCAGTTGGCCGAGTACCAGGAGATCGAGAAGCGTGACTTCCCGCCGGACCGGGACGCCCCCGAGGACCGGCTGCGCCACCTCGTGCTGCGGGCCGGCATCGACCTGGAGACCTTCTGGACCCAGTGGCTCACCCACGCCCTGACGGAGTTCTCCACACTGCCCGACACCGACTGAGCCCCGCGCTCGCAGCCGGTGGTTCAGAGTCGGTTACGGCCGCTCAGAGCCGGTACGGCTTCGAACGGCGGTGCAGATACCAGCCCGTGGCGATCACTCCAATGCTCATCAGCACGGCGCCGATGCCCAGCGTCAGCGGCCTGTGTTCGCGCACGGCGCCGCCCAGGCCGCCCAGCACGCCACGGGAGGGTGCCGCGGAGGACGTCGACGAGGCCGTGGGTGCCGAGGAGGGCCGGCCCGAGGACGTCTGCCCCGAGGGCGTAACGATCACCGCCTGGGCGCCCGCTGTGCTGCCGCTGGAGCAGATCACCACCACGGCGTACGTCCCCGGGCTCACCCCCGTCCAGGCCGCGGACTGGCTGACGGGCGTGCCCGCCAGAGCCGACTGCCGGCCCTGCGCGAAGTTCGCCTGCCGGCCGGTGAGCAGCGCCGCGTTGCCCCAGCCGCCGTTGATCCGGGTGCACGCGCTCGTGACCACCGAGACGGTGGACCCGGAGGCGCTGACGGAGATGCCCGAGGCCGCGGCGGACGAGCCGGCGAGGGAGGCCGGCAGCGCCGCGGCGGTCACCAGGGCCAGACCGGAGCGGACGAGGAGTCGCGAGGTGTGCATGGGCCGGCCTCCGGTGGCACGGTCGGCGGTACGTCCCATGCGCCGCCGGGGGTCGGGAAACGTCCGTGCCGCCTGGGCAGCAGCCAACGTGGCCAGGGGTGGGCCCGCACCCGGGAGACGCCCGGCCAGGTGACGAAGTCCTCCGACCGGCGCAGGGCGCAACGCCGTTGGGATGCGCCCGTCAGCCGCCCGTGGTCACCTTCCGCTCCGCCGACCAGCCGCCCCAGGTGCCGTCGGGCAGCCGGGCCCGCAGCCGCACCCGGTGTTCCTCGCCCGAGCTCCGGCCGACGTAGAAGCTGTAGTCCGCCCGGCCGGGCGGAGGTGTACCGCCCCACACCAGTGAGGTGGCCGAAGTGCCGTCCAGCTGGATCCCGTACTCGGTGATCAACCCGTCCACCGGCGGCGGGTCCCAGGACAGGTCGATGTAGTACGCCCCGTCGGCCCGGTGGGTCCGCACAGTGAACCCCGTGGGTGCGGTGCTGCGGCCGTCGTCGGTGCCCGGGGTGGTGAGGCGGACCGGGGCGCTCGTGGGGGAGAGGTTGTCGGCGGCGTCGCGGGCCCGCACCGTGAAGACGTAGCCGGTGCCCGGGCGCAGCCCGGTGACCACGGCCGCGGTCTGGTTCCCGCCGACGCTGTGGATCTTCGCTCCGCCCTGGTACACGTCGTACGACACCACACCCCGGTCGTCCCGGGACGCGCCCCACGACAGCTGGACCTCCCGGCTGCCCACGGCCCGCCCGGCGGGTGTCGACGGCCGGGTCGGTGCCGAGCGGTCCGCCGCCACCATGGCCGGTGTCCGCGCCCGCACCGCCCGGCTGGGCGGGCCGAGCCGGCCCTCGGTGTCCCGGGCCCGCACGGTGAAGGCATACATGGTCGACGGCCTGAGCCTGGTGACGTCCACCATGTGCTGCGAACCCGGCACTTCCTCAACCTTCGTGGTGCCGCGATATACCTCATAGAGACGGACACCCTGGGTGTCCGGCACCTCGTTCCACATCACATGCACGCTCGTGGCACTGCCCGCCTGTGCGGTGACCCCGGTCGGCGCGCCGGGCGCCCGGCCTTCGTCGCCGTCGGCCTGGCCCCAGCCGCAGGACGTGACCAGCAACAGGGCCCCGCAGACTGGTAGAAGCGGCCAGGCAACGCGTCGCACGGCTCCGCCTCCCCGGGGACGGTGGTATGGGCATCATGTAAAAGTCCGGACCAATATGGCGCGGTGGGCGCGACACGGCAAGAGGGCCGCGTGGCCAGCGGCGTGCGGTCCTCGTCGTCGGCAGGTGCGGGGGCCCACGGTGGTGACCATCTCCGGAAGTTACGTATGCTGAGGCTCCCTACGGCTGAACTGGCCGAGAAGGCAGGGCAGTTCATGCCTGTGGCGCGGACACGCTGTCGTCGCCGATCCCGCGCCGACGCGGGTGGCCGGGGGATCCGGAGCGGCTTCGGCCCGGATCCCCGGCCCCTGTTGTCGCTCTGCTGCCACCGCTCACACTTCATCTGCTAATCCAATTAGTCCTGTTGTCCCTCACGGGGTGTCAGAAGCGTGCTCCATCCGGCCTCTTCGGTATCGCCAGGACGGCCAACTGTGCCGATGCGCATGAGAGTGGGCGGGATGTCCGTCCCGCAGGGGCCGGACATCCGTCCTGTCCCCGACGAGAGGCCCCTTATCGTGCGTGCCCCAGCCCTGACGCTGGCCGCGGCCGGTGCCACCCTGCTCGCCCCGGCCGCGCTGCCCGTCCCGGCCGCCGCCGCTCATCCCCGGGACCGGCCCGCGGCCCGCAGTGAAGGCGGTGTCGCCGCCGCCGACCTGCTGGCCCGGCTGGGCGAGTGCCAGGAGATCTCCCACGGCCGGTACAGCACCGACGAGGGCAGCCCCGCGAACGTACCCGTCTGCGGCACTCAGGACGCCGTCTTCTGGAAGGCCGACATGGACATCGACTGCGACGGACAGCCCGGCGCCCGCTGCAACCGCGGTACTGACCCGCAGTTCGCCTCGACGACCGCCTACCAGCAGTCCGACGGCCGCTATCTGAACGCCGAGACCCTGCCCTACATCGTCGTCCCGGCCCCGAGCCCCATCTGGAACCCCGAACTGGACGGCGTGCGGGGCGGATCCGTGGCCGCCGTCGTCTACCGGGACCAGGTGCAGTACGCCGTGGTCGGCGACACCGGCCCCGGCGACGTCATCGGCGAGGCCTCCTACGCCACCGCCCAGGGCCTCGGCCTGCGGCCCGACCCGAACGGTGGCGGAGCGCCCTCCGATGTCACCTACATCGTCTTCAAGAACTCCCGCGTGGACCCCATCGAGGACCACCCGGCGGCAGTGGCCGAAGGAGAGCGGCTGGCCAGGATGTTCATCGCGCGGAAATGACCAGCCGGACCCCGCGGCCGGGTCACACCTTGCGGTAGCCGTACGCCTCCGTCGCCGCTGCCTCGACCGCGTCCAGGTCGGCACCGGTGGCGGCGGTGACCACCGCGGCCACCGCGCCCTCCAGGAACGGCGCGTCCACCAGCCGTGTGCCGTCCGGCAGTTCGTCGCCCTCGGCGAGCAGCGCCTTCACGGTGAGCACGGCACTGCCGAGGTCGGTGAGCACCGCGACGCCGACACCCCGGTCCACCGCGGCCGCCGCCGCGGAGATCAGTTCGGCGCTGGTGCCGAGCCCGCCGCCCGCGGTGCCGCCGGCCGGAGCCACGGGCACCGCCGGAGCCCCGCCCGCCAGCCGCTTCGCCAGCTCGGCGACCGAGGCGGCCACCTCCGCGCTGTGCGACACCAGTACGATCCCGACCAGCTTCCCGTCGCTCACCGTCAGCCCTCCGCCGCTTCTTCGAGCGCGGCGATCAGCAGCGCCGACGAGGTGGCGCCCGGGTCCTGGTGCCCGATGCTGCGCTCGCCGAGATAACTCGCCCGGCCCTTGCGGGCCTGCAGCGGGGTGGTGGCCACCGCGCCCTCCTCGGCGGCGGTCCGCGCGGCGGCGAAACCGTCGGCGAGCGCGTCCACGGCGGGCGCCAGGGCGTCGATCATGGTCTTGTCGCCGGGGGCCGCCCCGCCGAGCGCCATCACCCCGTCCACGCCCTCGCGCAGCGCCGCGGCCAACTGCTCGGCACCGACCTCTGGAGCATCGCCGAGCGCCTTGCCGGTCCGGCGCAGCAGCGTGCCGTACAGCGGCCCGGACGCGCCGCCGACCGTCGAGATGAGCTGCCGGCCGGCCAGGGTCAGCACGGCGCCGGGGGTGCCCGGCGCCTCCTTCTCCAGGGCGGCCGTCACGGCCCTGAAACCGCGCTGCAGATTGCTGCCGTGATCGGCGTCCCCGATGGGCGAGTCGAGGGCGGTCAGGTGCTCCGCCTCACGGTCGACGGACGCGGCGGTCGCCGCCATCCAGCGGCGGAAGAAGTCGGCGTCGAGCACTGGATCTCCTTGCGTGACAGGGGTGTTGACCGGCGTGGTGCGCGTGTCGCCTCGTTCGCCCTATCACATCCCCCAGCGCAGCGCCGGGGTCTTCACCGGCGCGTCCCACAGCCGCAGCAGCTCCTCGTCGACCTGGCAGAGCGTCACCGAGGCGCCCGCCATGTCCAGCGAGGTGACGTAGTTGCCGACGAGCGTGCGAGCCACGGCCACCCCACGCTCGCTGAGCACCCGCTGCACCTCGGCGTTGAAGCCGAACAGCTCCAGCAGCGGAGTGGCGCCCATGCCGTTGACCAGCACCAGCACGGGATTGCGCGGCGGCAGGTCCTCCAGGATCGTGTTCACCGCGAAGTCGGCGATCTCCCCGGAGGTCATCATCGCCCGCCGCTCGCGGCCCGGCTCGCCGTGGATGCCGATACCCAACTCCAGCTCGCCGTCCGGCAGATCGAAGGTCGGGGTGCCCTTCGCCGGCGTCGTACAGGCGCTGAGGGCCACGCCGAAGCTGCGCGAGTTCTCGTTCACCTGGCGGCCGATGGCCTCGACCCGCTCCAGCGGCTGCCCCTCGGCGGCCGCGGCGCCCGCGATCTTCTCCACGAACAGGGTCGCACCGGTGCCGCGCCGGCCGGCCGTGTAGAGGCTGTCGGTGACCGCCACGTCGTCGTTCACCAGCACCTTGGCGACCTGGATTCCCTCGTCCTCGGCCAGTTCGGCCGCCATGTCGAAGTTCAGTACGTCACCGGTGTAGTTCTTCACGACGAACAGCACCCCGGCGCCGCTGTCCACGGCGGCCGCGGCACGTGCCATCTGGTCCGGCACCGGTGAGGTGAACACCTCGCCGGGACACGCGGCCGAGAGCATCCCCGGGCCGACGAACCCGCCGTGCAGCGGCTCGTGTCCCGACCCGCCGCCGGACACCAGCGCGACCTGCCCGGCCACCGGAGCGTCCCGGCGGACGATCACCCGGTTCTCCACGTCCACGGTCAGGTCGGGATACGCGGCCGCCATCCCACGCAGCGCGTCCGCCACGACGGTCTCGGGCACGTTGATCAGCATCTTCATGGGTACCTCCGGGTGAGGCCGACAGATGGGCCTCGGACAAGTGTCTTAGCTGGTCAGGCTGGGTAAGGTCAGTTCTCGATCTTGGCGGTCCATGGCGGGCGGAAGCGGGTTCCGGCGGTCCTGATGCTGACTCAATGCTGACTTTCCTGACAGGACATCAGGTATCCCCTGGTGGTCGGTGGCGCTACGGTCGGAACCCTGCTGTCGGCAGTATCGACCTTGCGGCAGTGAAGGTCACGTGGAGTGGAGTAGATGCCTGCGGATGCCTCCTGGTGCCGTTGGCCGGCCACAGGTCGGTGTCGGTGCTACCGGCGATCTTGACGCGGACATGATGCTCGCTGGTCCGGCTTCGCAGCGGAATGAAGGACTGGCGTCATGACGGCGGCATGGGGCCTCTGACGCGTAAATAGGTGCAGGTCAGGACGGTGGCGGGTAGATCTGGGTGCCCGTCGGCCGTAGTGGTCGCCGGGTGTCCGGGTTCTGGGTGTCAGCCTCAGTCCTCGATCGGGAGGAGAGTGGACGGTCTGCGGCGGCACGAAGGAGGGGGGCGGACCAGGCCTTGGGCGCCGAGCCGGGCCATCCAGGCCGCGTCCAGGACGTCCGTCTTGCGGCCCGGCGGATTCCTGGCCTGCCGGGCCTTGTCCGGGATTACATTCACTTCCTCGGCCGGCATTGACGTGTACCTGGACGCCGCAGTCATCACGAGGCGTCACGGAAGGAAGCGGCGACGGCACACAAGGCGCCTTCGGGTGCCTCCACCGGGCGGGGCGCGCCCCCAGCGAAACTCCGTCGCTGTTTCCGCAGGTCAGTGGTGCTCGGCACGGCTTCCGGTCAGTGAACCGTCAGCATCGGTCGCAGCTGGCTCGATCAGTACAGCCGCCCCAGCCGGTCGCAGGGCTCACCGGACTCTTGCGGGGCACCTGGGGGACCGTCAAGCGGGTGACTCGCCCGCTCCGTCATCGCGGGGAACCAAGGGAATAGGGGCCAATCGCCGATTCTCCTCGTAGGGTTGAATCAATGAGGTAAGTGGCACATTGTCATCTCTCCGGACAAACTGATTCCGCCGGTTCTTGATCAGGAACATCCACGTCCTTCAGGAGATCGCATGGTGGAGCAGTCCTTCGAGGCCGTTTCGGAGCCGGACGAACCTGCCGTCGCCCTGAGCGGCACCGGCCCCAGCAGGGCGGAGACCGAGCGGAGGCTCGCGCAGACACTGGCCGACCTCCTGGGCGCCGAGCGCGTTTCGGTCGACAGCCACTTCTTCACCGACCTCGGCGCCAACTCCCTGGTCATGGCCCAGTTCTGCGCGCGGACGCGGAAGACAGCGGATCTGCCGTCCCCGTCCATGAGGGACATCTACCAGTACCCCACGATCCAAAGCCTGGCGGCGGCCCTCGGGGAGGCCGCTCCCGCTTCTGTCGATCCGGCGTTCGCTTCGCCGGCGCCTATGCCGTCGTCGGCCTCGGAGAGGCGCGGGACACGGTGGAACCATCTTCTCTGCGGAACGTTCCAGTTGCTGGTCTTCCTGGGCTACTCCCTGGTCTCCGGGTTCGTCACCGCCGCGGGTTACGAGTGGATCGCCACCGGTTCGGGCCTGGCCGACGTCTACCTGCGGTCGCTCCTGTTCGGAGGCATCGGGTTCGTCGCGCTGTGCGCGTTCCCGGTCGTCGCGAAATGGCTTCTCATCGGCCGTTGGCGACCCGGTGAGTTCCCCGTCTGGGGCCTGACGTATCTGCGCTTCTGGGTCGTCAAGGCGCTGCTTCACGCCAATCCGATGGTCTTCCTCACCGGGACGCCGCTGTACGTGCTGTATCTGCGGGCCCTCGGCGCGCGGATCGGCAAGGGAGTCACGATCCTGTCCCCCTCCGTCCCGGTCTGCACCGACCTGCTGACCATCGGCGCGGGCACGGTCATCCGCAAGGACTCGTTCTTCCTCGGCTACCGGGCCCATGCGGGACACATCCAGACCGGCCGGATCACGTTCGGCCGCGATGTCTTCGTCGGCGAGAAGACCGTCCTGGACATCGACACGTCGATGGGTCACGGTGCCCAGCTCGGCCACGCGTCCGCGCTGCACCGCGGCCAGGCGGTCCCCGACGGTGAGCACTGGCACGGATCTCCGGCCGAGCCCACACAGACCGACTACGTCAGGGTCGCTCCGGCCCGATGCGGCACCGCGCGCCGGGCCTGGTTCGGCCTCGGCACCCTGGTGCAGCTGTTCCTGCTGTACATCCCGCTGGTCGTCGGCGGGGCGTACATGCTGTTCACCGAGGTACCGGCGATCGGCAAGCGACTCGACCCGCAGACGGCCGCACTGTCCCGGTCGGAACTGCTCTCCGACGCGCTGGAGCTCTCCCTCGTGCTGTTCTTCGGATGCTTCGCCCTGGGGCTGGTGGCCCTGTACACCGTTCCGCGTCTGCTGGGTCTGGCCGTCAGGCCCGACAAGGTCTATCCGCTCTACGGATTCCACTACGCGCTGCAACGGGCCACGGCTCGCATGACGAACATCAGGTTCTTCGCCTGGCTCTTCGGTGACAGCTCCTACATCGTGCACTACCTCCGCGGACTCGGGTACGACTTGTCACGGGTCGAGCAGACCGGGTCGAACTTCGGCACCGAAGTGCAGCACGAGACGCCGCTTCTGGTCTCCGTCGGTACCGGAACGATGGTCGCCGACGGACTCTCGATCATGAACGCCGACTTCTCCAGTACGTCCTTCCGGCTGTCCCGGGTGTCGATCGGGCCGCACAACTTCCTGGGCAACAACATCGCCTATCCGGCAGGCGGCAGGACGGGGGACGACTGCCTGCTCGCGACGAAGGTGATGATCCCCCTCGACGGCGAGGTCCGTGAAGGTGTGGGGCTCCTCGGCTCACCGTGCTTCGAGATCCCCCGGTCGGTGGACCGTGACGCACGGTTCGACCATCTCAGGACGGGTGACACCCTCCGCCGCCGGCTAGCCGCGAAGAACCGCTACAACCTTCGCTCCATGCTGCTCATGCTGTTCGTGCGCTGGCTGCACACCTTCGCGCTCACCCTGTTCGCTCTCGCCTCCGTGGACCTGTACGGCGTGGTCGGACACGTGGTGATCGCCGGATACCTGGCGATCACGCTCGCCTTCTCCACCGCGTACTTCATCCTGCTGGAGCGTTGCATCACGTCGTTCCGTGCGCTGCGTCCCCGGTTGTGCTCCATCTACGACCCGTACTTCTGGTGGCACGAGCGGCTGTGGAAGGTGCCGGACCACTTCCTCAACGTCTTCAACGGAACCCCTTTCAAGAGCCTGGTCTGGCGGCTGCTGGGCGTGCGCATCGGCAGCAGGGTCTTCGACGACGGCTGCTATCTGACCGAGCGGACGCTCGCCACCATCGGCGACGAGTGCACCCTCAACGCCGGCAGCAAGATCCAGTGCCACTCGCAGGAGGACGGCACCTTCAAGTCCGACGGCACCACACTCGGCGCCGGCTGCACGCTGGGCGTCGGCGCCCATGTGCACTACGGCGTGACCATGGGCGACGGCTCGGTGCTGGCACCCGATTCCTTCCTCATGAAGGGAGAGGAAGTCCCCCGGAACGCACAGTGGGGCGGCAATCCCGCGGTGGACATGCCGGAGAGCGGGGGCCGGTCCATCGGAACCGGCCGGGCAACGTCATCAGCCAACGCCACTGCGGCGACCGTGAGTTGAGGAAGGCAATTCGATGGGAACGCGAGTGGATCCGGACCGGGAGTTCTGGAGCCGGGTACTGACGGCCGGCGGTGTCACCACGGTGCCACGGTGGGTTCGGGAGCCGGTTCCCGGAGCAGCCGACCACGAGATGCCGGTGCCGGACGACGTGACGGAGGCGGTGCGTGAACTGGTCCGGCACCGCGGAGCGCCGGTCAGCGCGCTGATGCTGGCCGCACACCTCAAGGTGATGGCCGTGCTGTCCGGCGAGCCGGAGGTGGTCACGGGGTACACCACCGGTGTGCGCGGCGAGCCCCTGCCGTGCCGGGCGGCCGTCCCCGCGGGATCCTGGCAGGCCCTGCTGACGGCAGCCCAGCACGCCGAGGCGGAGGCTCTGGAGCACCGGGAGTTCCCGGTGGAGAAGCTACGGCGGGAACTCGGACTGACGGAGCCGCCGTACGAGGTCGTGTTCGGTCCCATCGGAGCAGACGAGACCCACGCCGACGACGGCGTCCTGCACGTGCGCTGGTCCGACCGGGGCGGACATCTGACGCTGCGCCTGCGGTACCGCACGGACGTGCTGGACGCCGCGGCGGTGGCACGTATCGGCGGCTACCACCTGACGGCGCTGCGGCTCGTGACGGCGGATCCGGACGCCGACCACACGCGGCAGAGCCTGCTGTCGGCCGACGAGGTGCAGGAGCAACTGGAAGGTCTGGCAGGGCCCCGCCGGCCGCTGCCCGACGCGCGGGCACACGAACTGTTCGAGCAGCGGGTGCGGGCGCATCCACAGGCCGTGGCGGTCGTACACGGCGAGCACCAGTGGACGTACGGCGAGCTCGACCGGCGCGCGAACACGCTGGCGCGAGCGCTGCTGGCGAGGGGCCTGGGCCGGGAAGACGTGGTCGCCGTCGTCACCGAGCGCAACCTCGACTGGCCGGCAGCGGTGCTGGCGGTGTTCAAGGCGGGCGGCGCGTACCTGCCGATCGAGCCGCACTTCCCGGCGGGCCGGATCGCGGCGACGCTGTCGCGAGCGGGGTGCCGACTGGTCCTCACCGAATCCGGCAGCACCCACACCCTCGACCAGGCGCTGGCCACCCTGCCGGGAGTCGAGAAGCTGCTGGTCGACACGGCGTACGCCGAACCGCACGCCGACGACGGCCTCGGCGTTCAGGTCGACCCCGGTCAACTCGCCTACGTCTACTTCACGTCCGGCTCCACCGGCGAGCCGAAGGGGGCGATGTGCGAGCACGCGGGGATGCTCAACCATCTCCACGCCAAGATCGACGACCTGGCGATCGATGAGGGGTGCGTGGTGGCGCAGACGGCCCCGCAGTGCTTCGACATCTCCCTGTGGCAGCTCCTGGCCGCGCTGCTGGTCGGCGGGCGGACCCTGCTGGTCGAGCAGGACGTGATCACGGACGTGGAGCGGTTCGTCGACACACTGGAGCGCGGCCGGGCCGGCGTGGCGCAGGTCGTGCCGTCCTATCTGGAGGTCGTCGTCTCGTATCTGGAGCAGCATCCGCGTACGTTGCCGGACCTGCGATGTGTGTCGGTGACCGGCGAGGCGCTGAAACGGGAACTGGCCCAGCGCTGGTTCGCGGTACAGCCGGGCATCGGGCTGCTCAACGCCTACGGGCTGACGGAGACGTCGGACGACACCAACCACGAGATCCTGCACGGAGTGCCCGACCGGGTCCTGCTCGGGCGGCCGGTCAACAACGTGCGCGTGTACGTCGTGGATGAGCATCTGTCGTTGGTACCGCTCGGCGCCCCAGGGCTGATCGCGTTCTCCGGTGTCTGCGTGGGCCGGGGGTACGTCAATGATCCCGAGCGGACCCGGGAGGCGTACCGGACGGACCCGTACCGGCCAGGTGAACGGCTCTACATGGGCGGGGACTGGGGGCGCTGGCACCCCGGGGGCAAGCTGGAGTTCCTCGGCCGCCGGGACAGTCAGGTCAAGATCCGCGGCTTCCGGATCGAGATCGGCGAGATCGAGAACTGCCTGCTGCGGGTGGACGGAGTGCGGGACGGCGCGGTGGTCGTCGCCGAGCGGTCCGGCGGCGGCAAGCAGCTGATCGCCTTCTACTCCGGCAGCCGGCGGCAGCCGGAGGCACTGCGCGAGGCCCTCGGCACGGCGCTGCCCGCCTACATGGTCCCGTCGGCCTTCCACTGGCAGGACAGCCTTCCGCTGACCGCCAACGGCAAGATCGACCGAAAGGCCCTGACCGGACTTGCCGAAGCGTCGGCGCCGGAAAGGGAGGCGGGGAACGAGGCCGGCCCGCTCAGCCCGACCGAGCGGAGGCTGGCCGCGGCCTGGGCCGAGCTGCTGGGGTTGCCCGAGCAGCAGATTTGCCGCTCGGACCACTTCTTCGATTCCGGTGGTACTTCCCTGACCGCGGTCAGACTCACCCTCGCGCTCGACCGCGTGGTGTCCCTGAGGGACATCACCCGGCACCCGGTGCTCGCCGACCTGGCCGCCCTCATCGACGGCACGGCCCGGCAGCGCCCAGGGCTGCTGCTACCCCTGTCGGACGGCGGCGGTGTGCCGGAGTGCGCGTTGGTGTGCTTCCCCTACGCAGGCGGCAACGCGGTCAACTACCAGCCGATGGCGAGCGTGTTGGCGGGCCCCGGAGTGGCGGTCCTCGCCGTGGACCTCCCCGGTCACAACCTGGCCGCACCCCCCGAGCCGTTCGCGTCGATCGAGCAGGTGGCCGAGCAGGTCGCCGCCGAGATCACGGCGCGCGGCCTGACCCGGGTCATGCTGTGGGGCCATTCCTCGGGCGCCGCGCCTGCCATGGAGACAGCCCGGAGACTCCTGCAGCGAGGCGTGCGCGTGACGCGGGTGTTCCTCGGTGCGCACCTGCTCGGTACGGCCACCGACCGGCACACGGCCATCGGCGAACTCGACAGCCGCAGCGACGCCGAGATCGCGGCGCGGCTGACCGCGGACACCGGCTACACGGAACTGGCGGAGCTGAACGAGCGGCACGCCGAACACATCGGTGCGGCCTACCGGCACGACTGTCTCGGCGCACACCGCTACTTCCGCGAGGCCCTCGAAGCGCCGCCGCGGGTGAGGCTCTCCGTGCCGGTCACGGTCGTCGTCGCCGCCGACGACCCGCACACCGCCGGCTACGCCGACCACCACAGGGACTGGCTGCTCCTGGCCGAACATGTCGATCTGCACGAGCTCGCCGACGGCGGCCACTACTTCCCCCGTACCCGCCCGGCCGAGGCGGCACAGGCCGTCCTGAGCACCGTCGTACCACTTGCCTCCTCCTGAGACCCGTCGCATCCCGGGCGGTCGACCGAAAGGAATTCGAATTGCCGTTCTCATCCCTGGCATCAGCGCTCGATGTGGAGCTGCGACCGGACAGACCGGCGCTGCTGCACGTCGATCCCCTCGACGACGCCGCCAGCTGGGCGGCCGAGCACCGCGAGGCGCTGCGCGCGCAGGTCACCGAGCACGGGGCGCTGGTCGTCCGTGGGCTCGGGCTGCGGGACACCGACCAGGTCGGCGCCGTCTTCGCGCGTCTGGCCGACGGTCTGATGACGGAGAGGGAGGCCTTCGCCCCCCGTCGGGCCCACGGCCTCGGCCTGTACGCGTCCACGACCTGGCCCGCCAACCAGCCGATGTGCATGCACCACGAGCTGAGTTACCCGCTTGAGGTGCCCGGCCTGATGCTGTTCGCCTGTTTGACCGCGTCCGAGCAGGGCGGGGCGACGGCGGTGGCCGATGCCGAAGCGGTGCTGCGGGCACTGCCCACCGGGCTCACCGAACGGTTCGAGCGCGAGGGCTGGGTGCTGACCCGTACCTACAATGACGAGATCGGGGCGAGCCTGGTGGAGTCGTTCGGCACCGGCGACCGCGCCGAGATCGAGCGCTACTGCCGGGCCAACGCCATCGACTTCACCTGGCAGTCCGACGGGACACTGCGCACCGAGCAGCGCCGCAGCGCCGTCGTCCGGCACCCGCTCACCGGCCGACGCTGCTGGTTCAACCAGATCGCCTTCCTCAACGAGTGGACGCTGGCCCCGGAGGTGCGCGAGTACCTGGTGGATGTCTACGGCGAGGACGGACTGCCGTTCAACACCCGCTACGGCGACGGCGGCCTGATCGGTGAGGACGTCGTCCAGCTGATCAACTCCACCTACGAGGAGCACACCCGGCGCGAACCCTGGCAGGCCGGTGACCTGCTGCTCGTGGACAACATCCGCACCGCGCACAGCAGAGACGCCTTCATCGGAGAGCGTCAGGTGCTGGTCGGCATGGCCGAGCCCCTCCGGCCGGCCGACGACTGCCCGGCTTCGGAGGCGAGCGAGCGATGACCGACGTACTGCCGACCGCCACCCAACCGGCCACGCCCGAAGGGGCTTTTGTGCCGACGTTCGCGGTGATCAGCGGTGAACAGGTGCAGCGAGCACTGAGCGGGCGTGAGAAGCAGCTCGTGGAACTGGTCGAGGCCGCCTACCGGCTGCACGACGCCGGAGACACGGTCAACCCGCCGTCGTACTTCCTGCGCTTCCCCGACCGTCCCACGGCGCGGATCATCGCGCTGCCGGCCTCCATCGGGGGGTCGGTCCAGGTGGACGGTCTGAAGTGGATCTCCAGTTTTCCGCAGAACGTGAGTGCGGGGCTGCCGCGCGCCTCTGCGGTGCTCATCCTGAACGACCACGACACGGGCTACCCGTTCGCCTGCCTGGAGAGCTCGATCATCAGCGCCACCAGGACCGCGGCGTCCGCGGCACTGGCGGCCGACTGGCTCAGCCGTGGCCGTCCCCGCCCCACCCGTGTCGGATTCTTCGGCACAGGACTGATCGCCCGTTACATCCACACCTTCCTCAGCGGCACCGGCTGGGCCTTCGAGGCGGTCGGCGTGCACGATGTGTCCGCCGACAGTGCCACCGGCTTCCGCGGCTGTCTGCGGCAGGCCGGCACCGCCGCACCGATCACCATCCATGACAGCGCCGAAGACCTGGTCCGCGCCAGCGACCTCGTGGTGTTCGCCACCATCGCCGGGCGGCCACACGTCACCGACCCGGCCTGGTTCAGCCACAACCCCCTGGTCCTGCATGTGTCCCTGCGCGACCTCGCCCCCGAGGTCCTGCTCGGCTCGGCCAACTTCGTCGATGACGTCGAGCACTGCCTGAAGGCCGAGACATCGCCTCATCTGGTGGAACAGCTCACCGGCAACCGCGACTTCCTGAACGGAACGCTCAGTGACGTCATGGCCGCGCGCGCCGCACCGCCGGCCGACCAGCCGGTGGTCTTCTCGCCGTTCGGGCTCGGCGTCCTCGATCTGGCCGTCGGCAAGTATGTCTACGACGAGGTGTCCCGGGAGGGGAACCTCTGTGTCATCGATGACTTCTTCCACGAACTTCGCCGCTACGGCTGAGGCTCTCGTCCTCGGCCCGGCACCAGGAGGTCCATCGTGCCTGTCGTCTCGGCTCCGTACGACTTCAACCAGGGCGATCTCTTCGTCGATCTGGAGTCGATCTGCGGATACCCGCTCCATCTGAAGTGCGAGGCGTTCAACTTCGCCGGCTCCATCAAGCTCAAGGCCGCGAAGGAGATGGTGGAGAGCGCCGAACGTGACGGAATCCTGGCACCGGATTCCGTCCTCGTCGAGTCGTCCTCCGGGAATCTGGGGGTCGCGCTCAGCATGATCGCCGCGAGCAAGGGCTACCGGTTCCTGTGTGTGACGGACTCCCGGTGCAACCTCTCGACCAGACTGCTGATGGAGGCGGTCGGCAGCGAGGTGCACATCGTTGCCGACCAGGACTCCAACGGCGGCTTCCTGGGCACGCGAATCGAGTACGTCCGTACGCTGTGTGCCTCTGACGCCCGGTACGTCTGGCTCAGTCAGTACACCAATGAGGGCAACTGGTGGGCGCACTACCGCACCACGGGCCCGGAGATCGCCCGCCAGTTCCCGGAACTGGACGTCCTCTTCGTCGGGGCGGGCACCACCGGGACCCTGATGGGCTGCGCGCGCTACTTCCGGCAGTGGCACCGGCCCGTGCGGATCGTCGCCGTGGACAGCGTGGGTTCCGTGGCGTTCGGCGGCGAGCCGGGCCGCCGGATGATCCCGGGCCTCGGTATGAGCATGCGCCCGCCGCTGCTCGACGAGTCCTATGTGGACGAGGTGATCCGGGTGGAGGAGACGGACACCATCCGTATGTGTCGGCGCATGGCCAGACGCGGCTTCCTGTTCGGTGGCTCCACCGGAACGGTGGTCAGCGCGGCGACGGACTGGCTCGCGCGACATGACGTGCGTGCCGTCACCGCGGTGGCCATCGCGCCGGACCTCGGCGAGCGCTACCTCGACACCGTCTACCAGACCAACTGGCTGCAGGATCTGTACGGCGACCAGATACTCGACACCGCGGACACCGTGGACACCGCACACGCGGACACCCTGTCCCGGGAGGCCTAGGTGTGTTGTTCGGAGAGGTTCGTGGCGCGACTGGCTGGTGTTCGGCTGCTTATGCCGGTGTGGGGCACAAGAGCGTAGACGTCACGTTCGAGATCAAGCGGCATGTCCTGCCCGGATCGATCGGAAAGGCAGCCCGGGTGTTGGACATGGCGCTCGCTCGCTGCCTGACACGACATCGGGTCCTGGCTGCGTCGGCGGCCAGGACCCGAGCGTGGGACAGACCTCATCCGAGCCTCTGCTGCTGAAACTCAGGCCTGCACATCGCTGATCCTGAACTGCGGCTTCGCGCTTCGTACCCAGGTGTTGGCCGAGCCGATTGCGCGTGGCTCGGATGGCGCCGCGCAGGGCGCGGGCGGATCTCATTGGGAGCGAGGACAGACAGGGCGTCGAGGGCTTCGCCGAGGACTGCGATGTGGGCCTGGGCCGTCGCGTCGTTCCCCCTGGTCGAGGTGCGGACGGATATGTTCGTGGCGACGGTCGCCTGCGTCGCCTGAGTCGCCTGGCGACAGGGCGACCCCACCAGCGCGCGCCTCGCCCGGCGTTGAGGCCACGACCCTCGACAGCGACCACCTGTTCGCCCAGCAGCTCCACGAAGGGCTCAACCGGGACGTCCCAGTGGACCGCTTCCTGGACGTCTTCCGCACCACGGCAGCTGCGGAGGCAGCCGAAGACGCAGCTGCCCTTCGCGTGCTCTGACCACCCATCATCGCCCCGGCTCCAGCCAACGCGACGGGGCCGACCCGACCCGAAGCGGACCATGACCCGCACAACCGAACCGCACGGCGCCATCGCCCGGCACACCGTCTACGGCCCCCGACCGACGGCCGACGGCCGACGGACGAGTGACGGGCTCTTCTGGAAATCAGCGATGCGGAAGCGGGCCTGCACGACGCGCCTCGACGGCGAGAAGGGTGAACCATGCGGCGACGGTGACGAGATGGACGCGCTGGGCGATGCCCTGGCCGCCGGGGTGACCCAGATAGGGGCCGACGGTCGCGATCGCTGATGCCATGGACACCGGTATCAGGTAAGGCACGAACCTTCCTGCGGCCGATCTGGAGCGGTCGAGGCCGGAGCGGCGCGCCGCAAGACCGAACAGTGCCATGGATGTGAACAGTGTGAACTCCACCAGGCCGCTGGTGACGGTGTGTTGAATGTTGTCGGGCGGGCAGGCGCGCTCCACCGAGGGCGCGCATTCCATCGGCAGCAACACGTCCAGGATGGAGCATCCGCCGAATGTGGCGACGGCGCTCCAGCCCGCGAGGGCCAGGCCGCACGGCGCGCAGCGCGCGGCCAGCACCGCCCCAGCAATCAGCACCAGGGCGCAGGCGAGCTCGACCGCGCCGAACAGCAGCTGGTGCGGCTGGTCCGTGGCGAAGGTCTCGCTGACGTAGGAGTTGGCCTGTGGGAGGCCAGTGGTCACGAAGAACTGCAGCAGCCAGTCGTTGTAGAGGACGGCCGCGACGCACAGCAGCACCGACGCGGCCGTCGAAGCCGCGCCCCACGCCAGACATCTCGTCAAAGCAACCTATTCCGTTGAACTCGCGCCGGTGCCGCTGCCATCCGAAGACGCGCGATCGCTACCGTACGCCTTGAAGGAGTTATGAATTGGTCCACTTTGTGGACATTATCCCTGAAGCGCCGTGAGCAATGCGGCTCCGTCGGGCACGCCCCGACCGGTGCAGGCGTCGTACCCCTTCTGGACCGGGTAACCCACTCCGGGAAGCGGGAAAGAGGCGTTGTCGTGGCCGGTGCTGATGTCGCTGAGGGCGCCGTTCCCGCCGTTCTGATAGAGCAGCGGTGTGAGGAAACGCTGCTGCTTGTCCGCCGGTAGCAGTGCGTCGATCCGCGTGATCAGGGCGGCCCACAGCGGGGTGGAGGCACTCGTGCCGCCGCTGGGCTTCGGACGGCCGTGGAGAACCAGGTCGTACCACGGTGGGCCGGCCAGGGCGGCGACATCGGGCACCACCCGTCCTGCCTTCGCGCCCTGGTTCAGGGAATCCACCCGGACGCTCCGCTGCCAGTCGGGACGGTCGAAGAGGACACTGACGCCGCCGCCGGTCGCGCCGCCGCCTCCGGCGCGTTCACCGGGAGCGATCCACCAGACCTCCTCATCGGTGCCGTTGATCATCGTGCCGCCCACGCTGAGCACGGAGGGACTGGTGGCCGGGTAGTTGACGTGGCAGCTCCTGTCGTTCATCTGGGCGCCCGAACCGTCGTCGCCGGACGAGACACAGACGGTGATGCCCAGTTCAGCCGCGGCAGCCAGCCGCTTTTCGAGCTCTGCGATTCCGACGTCCGCCCAGTCGGGGTCGTCCTCGGACGCCCCGTAACTGATGGAAAGTGCCACCGGCTTGTCCTGGAGGGTCTGGTCGAGCAAGTCGATCCAGCCCTTCTGGTCCCACGTGGTGAAGTAGACGGAGATCTGCGCCGCCGGAGCGAGACCGGCGACGATCTGGACGTCCATCATCACTTCCGGGAGGACGTCCTTGACCGCCTGTCGCTCCTGAGGCGGCAGCAGCTGGATGTCCTGCCAGGACCGCGGCGGGCGGTAACCGAGCTCCACGATCCGGACCTGTGCCTTCGGCAGTTTCTGCCTGGTGCTGAACATCTCCGTGTCGCTGTCGAGGTAGCCGCCGCCGAACTCGGCGATGCCGACGTGCCGGCCCTTCCCGTCACTGTCGGGGAAGTTGTACTGCTTCTCGAGGTCGGCAGGGGTGAGCGAGCCGAACGATCCCGTCCCGGCGAAGGCGGCGCGGCGGGCCATCCGGCGCTGGTCGAGGCCGAAGACGCCGGTCACGACGTCCTTGAGCTCGGCCGGAATCTTCAGCTCTCCCTCGCGTCCGCGGTAGTCGCCCTGCTGGTCGCTGTGGTAGATCCCCAGATCGGTCTGGAAAGCCTTGTTCATGGCCTCGACCGTGCCGCTCATGCCGAGGCTGCCCTGGGGGAGCTTGCTTTCGTCGGTGGTTCTGAGCCCGAACCTTCCGAGTACGGTCTTCGTCTTTTCGGCGTCCGCACGTCGTTGCTCCGGGTTCCTGTCGATGCCTGCTCCGCGCAGCGAGACAGTCACGCTGACGTCGTCCTGGGCTTCGGCATCCCGTACCCGCCGAACCCCGTGCTTGACGGGGCGTGCGCTGCCGGCAAGGAGAATATGCTGTTCGACCACTGATCGGTTCCCTTCACCTGATCCGCTGACATCGGACCTGGGGCCAGGCCCGACCTCTCGTCTGTAACCTGACCGCGCCTCGATCAAGCGACCGGACGTGCACAGTCGCCCAGAGGGAAGAAGGAGTCGTCATCGGTCGACCTCAGGGAGCAGGGTGCTGCGTACCACCTTGTCCTCACCCGCGCTGGCGAGGTACCGGCCGTCCGGATAGAACGCCAGGGCGTTCACGGAGCGGTGGTGCTTGAGCGTGAGCAGGGCCAGCCCTGTGTCGGCCCGCCACACGCATACGGTGCCGTCCGCGCTGCCAGTGGCGAACATGCTGCCGTCGGGACTGAAGGCCACCGACCTCTGACCACTCCTGTGCTCGACGTGGAAGAGCGGCGCCCAGGTCCCGGTCTCCCTGATCTGGGCGCTGTGGTCCTCGCTGCACGTGGCGACCTTCCGCCCGTCCGGGGAGAAAGCGACGCCGAGGACGAAATGCTTGTGCGGTATCTGCGCCCTCTGCCAGCCGGTGTCCGTGTCCCAGACATACGCCTTCTTGTCCTCGGACGCCGTGAGCAGCAGTTTCCCGTCCGGGCTGAACTTCACGTCCTTCACCGCGCGGGCATGGCGTATGGACAGGATGCGGCTCCCGGTGCTCAGATCCCAGACGCCGGCCATCGCGTCCGCGCTCCCCGTGGCCAGGCAGCGACCGCTGGGATCGAAGTCCACCGTGTTGACGAAATGATGGTGGGCCAGTTCGGCGACCAGGGCACCGGAGGCCATGTCCCAGACGCGGGCGAGGTTGTCCGTGCTGCCGATCGCCAGCTTTCCCCCGTCGGGACTGAAGGCGATCGCGTTCACCATGGTGCTCCACCCGCCGAGCCGCCGCTCCCACGTTGGCTCTCCGGTTACCACGTTCCAGACCCGTATCAGCTTCCGGGCGCCCGTGGCGAGCAGCCGCCCCTGGGGATGGACGGCCAGACTGACCACCCACTGCCCCGTGTCGATCTCCGGCCGTGGTGTGATGCCGGGGGAGGACGCCCTGGGGCGAGGCGGCATCTGCTCGGAAGGCGGCTTCTGCTGGGAAGGCTCGGAAGGCGGCTTCTGCTGGGAAGGCTCGGAAGGCGGCTTCTGCTGGGAAGTCTGGGAAGGCGGCTCCTGCTGGGAAGCCGGGGGCGGAGTTGCGGACGGGGGCCGGGGGATGGATCGCTCTTCGGAGCGCCTCGCGCCGCCCGCGTCCCACTGCAGCTGGTTGATCTCCTGGACCACGGTGCGCGGGGGAGTGGACGGCCGTGGGGAGGTGAGGTCGAAGAGCCGGGCGTCGCCGCTGCGCTGGTACAGGACGGGGGTGAAGCACTCGAGGCTGTCGTCCTTGTCGGCGCGCAGCGCGATACGCCCCGTGCGCACGGCCTCGTCGACCGGCCGGTTGGCGGCGAGGGCCTGGTAGAAGGCCCGGGCGAAGAGGACGGCCGCCTTGTCGGTCACCGCGAACTGCATGGCCACCACGGCCGGCACCGTGTACTCCAGCTCCGCCGCCGTGCTGGAGAACAGATCCTGTGACCGGGAGGTCCCGGTCTCGCAGCTGTTGAGTACGACGAGGCGGGGGGCGGGGTTGGCGACGCTGATGAGCGAGCCGAGCGCATCGGCGTGCAGCGGATCCGGCCGGCCCTGTTCGTCGGCGAAGAGGATCATTCCCTGGTGCCGGACGTCGTCGAACTGTCCGTGACCGGTGAAGTGGAAGATGTGACAGCCCCGGAGCAGAGCGTCGAACAGGTCCCGTTTGGTGTGCCCGGGCACCCAGTCGAGCCGCACCATCCCTTCGTTGATGAGCGGCTCGAGCGCGGTGCTCAGGCTCTCCTTCTCCGCGTCCGCGTCGAGTGCCCCCAGCGAGCCGGGAAGGGACACCATGCCCAGGATGCGCAGCGGCGGCGCCACGCGGAGCGGCGACACGGGCTCCAGGATCTCGACGTAGCGGATGATCGGGTGGTGCAGACACAGATAGCCGCCGAGCTTCGCGTCGTGCAGCAGTTCCCAGGGCAGTGCGGCGAGGTCCGGGGCGCGGACCCGCAGCACCATGCGCAGCCGCTGCCCGCGCTCCTGCGCCTTCTGCCTGCTGGACAGGTAGAGCGCCTTGATCGCGCTCTGGAACACGGCGTCGTACAGCATGGCTCCGGCCCCGGGCCTCCGCGACGGCACCGGACGCGGGGCACGACCCGGAATGGGCGGGAGCGACCCCGACGACCCCCTGGCGCGCGAGAACAAGGGGAACCGAGGACAACCAGGGAGGGCAATCAAGAAGGAGAGCCGGCCGATCATGCGTATCGCGTTTCTGACAGCGCCCCAAGGCGTCGAACAGGTGGAGCTCACCGAGCCCTGGCAGGCGGCCCTCGCGGCCGGACACGATCCGATGCTGGTGTCGACCAAGTCCGGGCAGGTGCAGGCCTTCCATCACCTCGACAAGGCGGACACGTTCACGGTGGACCAGGTCGTCGGCGACGTGTCCGCGGACTCCTTCGGCGGCCTGGTGCTGCCGGGCGGGGTCGCCAACCCGGACTTCCTACGGATGAATGACAAGGCTGTCGCGTTCGTAAAGGGGTTCTTCGACTCGGGACGGCCGGTCGCCGCGATCTGTCACGCACCCTGGACGCTGGTCGAGGCCGATGTGGTCCGGGGCCGGACTCTGACCTCGTGGCCGAGCCTGCGGACCGACATCCGCAACGCGGGCGGCACCTGGGTCGACGAGCAGGTGACGATCTGCGACCACGGCCCCAACACGCTGGTCACCAGCCGCAAACCGGACGATCTGAAGGCGTTCTGCGAGGCATACCTGGACGTGTTCGAGAAGGAGACGGCACGCTGACGAGCAAGGCTCCCTGCTCCAAGGACACAGGACGCAGGACACCGCGAGCGCGGAGTTCACGCGAGAGTTCATGGCCGCCGTAGTGGCATACCGTCACTGGGGCCGAGGCCCGGCGCGCCGCTGATCCGGCGCCGCCGCTCAACTGGCTCCGTGGGAATGACGCGACGGCTCCGGGGGGCATGACGCGACGACATTCCTGGGCCCGCGCGCGGGCCTGCCCGAGCTGCGGAAGGCGGCCGCGAGGTCTCAGGGATGCGCGGTGTACCGGGCGGCGACCCGGACGCGGGCGTCCTGCTCCTCGGTGAGCAGCCCGGGAACCAGGAGGACCGCCCGGGCAGACCGTTCGCCGGCGCCGCGGGCAAGGTGCTGAGGCGAGCCTCGCGAACGCGGGCATCGATCCGACACGGGTCTACGTCACCCACGTGGTCAAGCCGTTCGAGTTCAGGATCGCCGAAGGCCGCACACGCCGTATCCACAAGGCTCCAGCCCTGCACGCGAGTTGACGGCCCAGGGCGCGGCTCGGGGTGACGGACACGACGGCGTGGCAGTAATCGCAAGGGCGCCGGCCTCGACGCAGCGCGGAACCACGACGCCGATCGGCACCTGCCGGGCACCTGCAGGCGCCCCTGGATCCCGGAGCGGAGCGGGCCTCGGCGTCGGTCTCCCGGCGCAGAGCCGCGACCAGCCCGGTACCCCGGCGCAGCGGAGGCAACAGCGACCTGCCGGAGTACTCGGGCGTACGGACGAGTAGGGACCCGGGCTCGCCGTCGTCGGCGGTGCCGCAAGGCTCCACGCGGTGTCGGTCCTGGTCCGGCCAGGGTCAGGCGGGTACTCCTTCGCAGGCCATGAGGATCGTGGAGCGTGCCTGATGCCGGCGCTCGTAGTTCAGTACCCGCCGGGCGACACGCTCGGAGGCCTCACCGAGGCGCTTGCGGATCTCGTCCTCGTGCATGCCGTCGTAACCGGGCCACGGTTCGGGCCCGAGCAGGTCCGTGATCCTTCCGAGGATCGCGGGACGTGCCGCGTGAGAACGCTCGTAGGCGCCGACCGTGGCGAGATCCGTCTGGGACAGCTGCGGCAGCCGGTCGAGGACCATCCCGGCGCTGAGCCGTCGGTAGTCGGAAATCGGCAGCTCCGCTTCCGACATGAGGGCTCCGTCCGGCGTACCCCGGAGCCGATCCGATCCCGGCATGCGCTCGGCCGTTTCCCGTAGCCAGCGGCTCCATTCGCGCACCGCCCGGGCGGCGCCGCCGACGGCCGGGCTCTCGGCGGCCATGACCGCCGCTTCGGCATGCTGCTCCAGGCTGTTGCCGATCTCGTGCAGCGTCTCCTCGCCGTCGTGGCGAATCGAGCGCAGCAGTACTGAGCTGATGCCGTCCTGGGCCTTTTCGGCGATCCGTTCGGCCGCCCGGCAGATCGCCACCCCGAGGGCGGTGACCGCGTACTCGTCCTGGGCGTTGCTGAGCATCTGCTGCTCCGTCGCCGTTCCCCGGCCCCACACCAGGGCGTTCGGGACGGCCCGGGCCGTTTCCAGGGACAGCCGCGCCGCCTGTTCGGTGAAGTGCAGAACATTTCCGGCAAGCGTCTGTACGAGCCCTCGGGGGTTCAGAAAGTTCAGCCGTTCGTCGAGGAGGTACACATGGCCCCGGGCGTCCCCCATACGGCGCTCCAGGATCTCCCGGTACTCCCCGGCGGGGGTCACGGCGATATGGGCTCTGAAACGGTCGGCGAGCGCCGCTTCGGCCTCACGGACCTCACGCAGTGCCTGAACAAGCATGTCTGTGGCCACGGTCATCACGTTTCCTTCGGCTGGTGCGATGCTCGCAACGAACGGACCGGCAGACGGCCGGCCCGGCCTCCCTACGGTGTCCCGAAACGCGCGCCCCCGCATCTTGCGGAGCGCCGATGGAGCCGTGCCGACAGATTCCGCGCGTACCCATGCGCGCCCGGAACAGCGCGCGTCTCGTGCGCGCCCGGCTGGAGGAGGCCGGCTCCGACTTCTCGGTGACGTTCGACCGCACATCCCTCTGATGACGTACGTGTCCTGCGATGACGTATGTGTCCTGCCCGAAGATGCGTTACCACCCGGCGGTCGTCGCACAGAAGGCCGCGACTTATGCAGCTGCTGTCCTCCGGCCGGTTCAGGCTGGGGCCGGGCTCCGGAGAGAACCTCAACGAGCAGCCCGTGGGCGGTGGTTGGCCCTGCGCCGACGTACACGAGGAGATGCTCGCCGAAGCCGGCCACCGCCGTCGACGAGAGCGGCGGTGCGGAAGCCCTGCGGCGGGCGCACGAGCTGTTCCGCCGGTTCGGCGGCGGCCCCCTGCGTCGAGGCCGGCTTCACCGAGAGCGCCCTCGTCCAGTTCGGCGGCACTGCGCGGTTGCCCCACCTCACCTCGACCGGGCGGAGAAGACACTGCTGCCCGCGCTGCGCGAGCTCTGGGCGCATGAGGTGCCGTTGCCGTGGGCGACGGGGAGGCAAGGGAGGTGGGGGAGAGACGCGACGAGGTACGGCTGTCGCCGGGCGACTTGAGCCCGGCCCCGGGCCCGCTCCGGAGATGACACGGGGATGTGACCCGGGCCGCCGGGCGTCATTCCTGCATCGTCCGTGCATCTCACCCACACGGCGGTATCCCGGCTGAATAGCCCGGCCTGCGACACGCCCGAGGCGAATCGTTGCGTCAGGGGCGGGGCGGATGCACAGTGAAGCCCCGGTCAAGACGCGGCTGGCTGATCCTTCCCCACCCAGGAAGTCCGATCCCCATGGAAAACGGCCAGCTGTCGCGTGCCCGGACCCGCCCCGGCCGCCCCACCCCGCTGCTCACGCAGACCGTGCACGCGCACCGGCCCGAGACCGGCGCGGTCAGCGTCCTGAAGGCCCGGGGCACGGTCGACGCCTCCAACGCCATTGCGTTCTCCGAGGCGGTCGCCGAGCACATCGCCCATGCCGACCGGGCCGGCGAACTCCCCGTGCTGGACATGACCGAGGCGTACCTCGCCTGCGCGGCCGCGGTGCGGGCCGTGGACCGGGCGACCGCGGTCCTCGCCTTCTCCGGCCGTGTCCTGCCCGTCGTACAGCCCAGGCCGCATGTGCGGGAGACGCTGCGCACCGCGGGACTGCCGGGCATCCGGGTCTACGCCACGATGGCGTCCGTCCTGGCCGCCCTGAAATCCCTGTATGCCCCGCAGGCCCGAGGATGTGCGGGCCCACGGCCCGGCGGCCCCAGTTGGTGAGCCTGACGGGCCCGGACCCCGCCCGGCGCGGTGGATGGCGCGGCCGGGGGGCGGGCACCTACCGTGCACATGGGTCGGGAAGAGGCCCGTCGAGTTCCGCGCGACGTCATGTCCGGGTGATGCCATGAAACCCTCTTCCGCCCCGTCCGCCGCCCCGGCCCCGCTCGTCATCGAGTCGTCCGTCGTCGACGGACTGCCCGCCGAGGCTGCCCTGCTGCTGCGCATCTCCGGCAGTCTCGACGCCGCGGGAGCCCAGGCCTGGTCGGCGGAGTTGCGCGGCCACCTCGAACAGGCGGACCGCGCGGGCCTGCGGCCCGTCCTCGACATGGCGCATGTACAGCTCGGCGGCGCCGCGGTGCTGCACACGCTCAGCGAGACGGCCCGCTCGCGCACCGGCCGCCCGGACCTGATCATCGTCCGCGCCCGGCCCGGCGTGCGCGAGGCGGTGCACCTCGCCCGGCTGGACGGCGTCCGGCTCTACGCCACCCTCGACGAGGCACTGCGGGAACTGGCCCGCGCCGCTGCCCGCGTGGAGGACCTGCCTGACTGGCGCTCGCAGATGGCGGATCCGCTGCGGCCCAGTTACGAGGATCTCCGCAAGGAGGTCCGCGCACTGCGCGCCCGGGTGCGCACCGCCCCGGTCATCGGTATGGCCCAGGGCGTGCTCATGGTCCGCTACGGCCTGCCGGACTCCGGCACCGCCTTCCGGGCGCTGCGTGATGCCTCGCAGCGGTTCAACGTGCCGTTGCGTGTGCTCGTCTCCGCCGTGGTGGTGGCCCGGCCCCCGGCCGGCGAGGTCTGGTTCCCGGGCCGGCGCCCGCTGCCCGTGCCGCAGCTGCGCATCCTGGCCCGCGACGGCCGGGACCTCCGCTACCGGCGCCGGATGATCGACGCCGTACTGCACGAGGCGCTGGCCGTCGGGCGGGCCCCGGGCGGGTACGTGCGGTTCGTCGACCCCGCCGTGCACGCACTGATGCTGGAGACCCACCACGGCTGCGCCGACTCGTTCCTCGACCACCTCGTGCGCGGCCGCGACGAGGGCACGGCCGACGCCGTCGCCCGGCTGAGCGGGCGGCGGGTGTGCGTGCCCGACGTGGTTGCCGACGCGCGCCTCTGCGAGGAGTCCCGGCGCGTCCTGCTGACCACGGGAACGGCCGCCCTGCAGAGCACCCCTGTGCTGTCCGCGGCCGGCTCCTGCACCGGCGTGATCACCCTGCACTGGCCCGACGCCGGGCACCGGCCGACCGCCGCCCAGGCCGAGACCCTCGACGCGCTGGCCGCCGAGACGGCGGCCTGGCTGAGCTGGTACCACCGCTCGGTGCTCCTCGACGCCCTCGAACACGTCCACCGGACGGTGACCGGCTCGGCGTAGCGGGCCGTGCCCGCAGGGGCGCGTGGCTGTGACGGCATGCGGCTCCGCCGCGCGGCGCGCCCGGTCACAGAAACCCCGCACCCGCACACGACAAAGTGCCCCCGGCCAGATTCCGCACCCGGTCAAGGCGCCGCAGGCACTACGCTCGCCGGTATGCGGATCTCCGTCTCCTCCGACATGGACGAACCCGTGGCCCGTGTCCTCCTCGCCGAGCTACGGCGCCGTGGCCACGAGGTACGGACGCACGGCGCTCTGCGCCCCGGCGCGGACGCTCAGTGGGCGGTCTGCTCGGAGGCGGCCGCCCGGGACGTGGCCGACGGCGCCGCCGACCAGGCCGTGGTGTGCTGCTGGACCGGCACCGGCGCCTCCATCGCCGCCAACAAGGTGCCCGGCGTACGCGCGGCGCTGTGCGCGGACGCCGTGACGGCGGACGGCGCGCGCCGCTGGAACGACGCGAACGTCCTCGCGCTGAGCCTGCGCCTGACCTCCGAACCGCTGCTGAAGGAGATCCTCGACGCCTGGTTCGCCGGCGAGCCAAGCCGGGACCCCGAGGACCGGCAGAACGTGGCCCGCGTCGGCCGCCTGGACGCCGTCCGGGAGAACTCCTAGAGGCGTACGGCGGCCCGGCGCGGGCCGGGGCTGTCGGATGACGGGGTCGGATCGGCCGGGGGATCAGTGGGCGCCGAGTCCGCCGCCACCGAACGAGCCGCTGGAACCCCGGCTCCAGCGCGGCCGCTCCTTCGACGCGCTCGGCTTGGTGTCCTGGTTGCTCAGCTCGTACGGGGTGAGTGGACGGCCGCCCTTGGGGATCACGGGGACCTCCTGGGACTCCCTGTTCTCCCGCACTTCGCGCACCGGTCCCTCCGGCGGCAGCTTGGGCTGCTCCTCGGGGCTCGGCCGCGGGGATTCGCGGTACTTGACCCGGGAGGTCATCCAGAAGCCGCCGGCGAGAAACGCGAGTACACCCACGGCCACGACGAACAGGACGAGGCTCATCAGGCCGCTAGCTGCGGCCAGCTGCGTCGATGCGGTACTCATAGGACAGGAATACCCCACTCAAACCCGGGCGAACCAGACACAATGCGTGACCGGCGACGCACAGGCGGCGACGGAATTCGTCCCGGGCGTGTCATTCCCTATTTCTGAAACACGTTCTACGGTGTGCGCCGTCAGGACCGCCCTTGGGGAGCCTGGAGGCGCCGTGCATCTCGACCACACGCCCGAGCAGCAGCGACTGCGCGCCGAACTGCGCGCCTACTTCGCACAGCTGGTCCCGGACAACGCCTACGCCCGGTACGCCGACCCGGCCGCGCAGAAGCGGTTCTACCGCGACACCATCCGCCGGCTCGGCACGGACGGCTGGCTCGGCGTCGGCTGGCCCGAGGAGTACGGCGGGCGCGGCATGACGGCGATGGAGCAGTTCATCTTCTTCGACGAGGCCGCGCAGGCCGGCGTACCGCTGCCGCTGATGGCGCTGAACACGGTCGGCCCGACGCTCATGCGGTACGGCACCGACGAGCAGAAGGCGTACTTCCTGCCGCGCATCCTCTCCGGCGAGATCGACTTCGCCATCGGCTACAGCGAGCCCGACGCCGGCACCGATCTGGCCGCCCTGAAGACCAGGGCCGTACGCGACGGCGACCACTATGTGGTCAACGGGCAGAAGATCTGGACCACCAACGGCGACACCGCGGACTGGGTGTGGCTGGCCGCCCGCACCGACCCCGCCGCCCCACCGCACAAGGGCATCACCATGCTGCTGGTGCCGACCGCCGACCCCGGCTACTCCTGCACGATGATCAACACTCTCGCCTCGCACGACACCACCGCGAGCTACTACGAGAACATCCGCGTCCCCGTCGCCCGGCGCGTCGGCGAGGAGAACCAGGGCTGGCGGCTGATCACCAACCAGCTCAACCACGAACGCGTCACCCTCGCCGCACACGGGACGATGGCCGTCCGCGCCCTGCACGACGTGCAGCGCTGGACGCGGGAGACCAAGCTCGCCGACGGCCGCCGGGTCGCCGACCTGCCCTGGGTGCGCCGGCTGCTGGCCCGCGCCCACACCCGGCTCGACGCGATGAAACTCATGAACTGGCAGATGGTCACGGCCGTCCAGGACGGCACGCTCACCCCGCAGGACGCCTCCGCCGTGAAGGTCTACGGCTCCGAGGCCCGCCGCGACGCCTACGCCTGGCTCATGGAGATCGTCGCGGCCGCGGGCTCGCTGAAGGAGGGTTCGGCGGGCGCCGTCCTGCACGGCGAACTGGAACGCGGCTACCGCTCGGCCGTCATCTTCACCTTCGGCGGCGGCAACAACGAGATCCAGCGCGAGATCATCTCCTGGATCGGCCTGGGGATGCCGAGGGTACGGCGCTAGCCTGCGGGCATGGGTGACCCCGGGCTCTTCACGCCGAACTCCGTGACCTGGCAGATGCACGGCGACCCCATGATGTGGGTCGCCGGTGTCCGCGCGCTCTATCTCCAGGCCCTGCACCCGCGGGCGGTCCGCGGTGTCCT
This sequence comes from Streptomyces sp. IMTB 2501, assembly GCF_001953885.1. Classification (GTDB taxonomy): domain Bacteria; phylum Actinomycetota; class Actinomycetes; order Streptomycetales; family Streptomycetaceae; genus Streptomyces. The sequence continues at coordinate 310,154 of NZ_MQUS01000002.1, forward strand.
GCAGAACTCCGACTTCCGCCGCGACGCCTGGGGCCGGCTCATGCGGACGGCCAACTTCGTCGGTACGACGACGTACGGCACCAGCGAGGCCGCCGAGCGGGCCGGTACCCGCGTGCGCAAGATCCACAGCATGCTGACGGCGACCGACCCGGACACGGGCGAGCGGTACGGTGTCGGTGAACCCGGGCTGCTGCTGTGGGTGCACTGCGCGGAGATCGACTCCTATCTGCATGTGCTGCGCCGCTCCGGCTTTCCGCTCACCGACGCCCAGGCCGACCGGTACATCGCCGAACACCGGGTCAGCGCACGCCTGGTGGGACTCGACCCGGAGTCCGTACCGGCGAGCCGGGCCCAACTCGCCGCGTATTTCGAGAAGGTTCGGCCGGAGCTGACCGCGGGACCCGAGGCACGCGTCGTCGACGACTTCCTGCTCCGTCCGCCGACGCACCTGCTCCTCATACCGGCGCGCGAGGTGCTGTGGCGGCGCGTGGCGCAGTTGGCGTACGCCGCTCTGCCTCCGTACGCCCATGAGCTGTACGGCAGACCGGCCCCCGCACCCGCCGTCGTCACCCGCCGGCTGCGGGCCACGGGCGCCCTTCTGCGCCGCGTTCCCGCACGTGTGCGCTGGCAGCTGCCGCCCAAACACATCCTGCGGGCCATGGCGAGGCTCGGCCCACAGGCGCGTCCGGCACCGTACAAAGTCGGACGATAGGCCGCCATACTGGGCGAGCAGGGGTGGGGCGCGGTGCGGCCGGGGGGCCCGCGGCGGCCTCCCGGCGGCGGGGGGACGGCGACGGGGGCGGCGGATCGCTATGGGGGAGAACAGCCTGGTTCAGGGCCGGTACCGGCTGCTCGACCTGATCGGGCGGGGCGGCATGGGCGAGGTGTGGCGGGCCCGGGACGAGTCCCTGGGCCGGCACGTCGCGGTGAAGTGCCTCAAGCCGCTCGGTCCGTACCGCGATCCGTCCCTCACCCGCGTCCTGCGGGAGCGGTTCCGCCGCGAAGCCCGGGTGGCCGCCGCACTCTCGCACCGCGGTGTGACCGTCGTGCACGACTTCGGCGAGTCCGACGGGGTCCTCTTCCTGGTGATGGAGCTGCTGGAGGGTCGTGACCTGAGCCGGCTGCTGGAGGACAACAAGGGGCACCCGCTGCCCGTCGACGATGTGCTGGACATCGCCGCCCAGATCGCCGCCGCCCTCGCTTACACCCATCAACAGGGCGTGGTCCACCGCGACTTGAAACCGGCCAACATCCTGCGGACGACCGACGGCACCGTGAAGATCTGCGACTTCGGCATAGCCCGCCTCGGCCACGACATCGGCTTCACCACCCGGCTGACCGGCACCGGAGTGGCCCTCGGAACCCCGCACTACATGTCCCCGGAACAGATCGTCGGCGGCGAGGTCGACCGGCGCAGCGACCTGTACTCACTGGGCTGCGTGCTGTACGAAATCGCCACCGGGGCACCGCCGTTCGACCTGGAGGACGCCTGGGCGGTCCTCATCGGCCACCGCGACACCCCGCCCCGGCCCCCACGTGAACGACGCCCGGAGCTGCCCGGCCGTCTCGACGAGATCATCCTCGGCCTGCTGGCCAAAGATCCCGAGGAACGGCCGTACGACGCGGGGGAGCTGGTCCGCCGCATTCGAGACGGGCGCGCAACGACCTCCTCCGTCAAGGCCCTACGGCCCGCGCTCCCCGACGCCGGAGTGCGGCTGCCGTCCTGGACCCGGGGCATGGCCACCGGCCACAAGGCGCTCGGTCCCGGGCCCGGCGCGCTGCCCACGGATCCCGGGGCGGCCCTGACCGGCCGGTGGGACGCCCCGGCCGCCGGCGCCGCGGTGACCGTGCTCCCCGCCGCGCCCCTGGAAGCCCTCGCCGCTCTCGCCGTCCGGCACCGCGAAGGTGTCCGACTGGCCGGGCTCGGCCGGTGGGCCGCGGCGGGCGAGGCACACCGGGCCGTGGCCGCCGAGCGGGCCACGCTGCTCGGCCCCGACCATCCCGAGACCCTGGCGAGCCGCTACGAGACCGCCTTCGCCCTGGTCCGCGTCGGCCGCGTCGCCGAGGCTCTGGCCGCCTACACGGACCTCGCCGAGGCCAGAGCGCGCGTGCTCGGCGCCGACCATCCCGACACCCTCGCCGCCCGCCAGGAGACGGCCTATGCGCTGGGGCGGCTGGGCCGGCACTTCGAGGCCCACCAGGTGTACGCGGAGGTGCTGGCCGCCCGGGTGCGCGCCATGGGCCCCGACCACCCCGACACCCTGCGCTGCCGCCACAACCTCGCCTGCACCCTCGGCAGGCTCGGCCGTCTGGAGGACGCCTGCCGCGTGGCCCAGGAGGCGGCCGCCGCCCGGGCCCGGGTGCTCGGTCCCGACCACCCCGACACCCTGGTCTCGCGCTGTGAAGTCGCCTATGTCCAGGGCCAGTCGGGCCGCTGGGAGGAGGCGCTGGGCATCTACCGCGAGGTCGCCGGGTCCCGGGCGCGTGTCCTCGGCGCCGACCATCCCGACACCCTCGCCGCCCGCTACGAGACCGCCCTCAGCCTCGGCCGGCTCGGCCGCAGCGCGGACGCCCTGCGCCTGTACCGGGAGCTGATCGTGGACCGCACCCGCGTACAGGGCCCCACCCACCCCGACACGCTCCGGGCCCGGCACGGCCTCGGGGTCAACCTCGGACGGCTGGGCCGGTGGGAGCATGCCCTGGCCGAGGCGCGGGACGTCTGCCTGCTCCGCGAGCAGACCCTGGGGCCCGCCCACCCGGACACGCTCGTCAGCCGCCGCGAGGTCGCGGTCGCCCTGGGCTGGCTGGGCCGCTGGGCGGAGGCCCTCGTCGAGTACCGGCGGGTCACCGCCACCCGCGAGCAGATCCTCGGCCCGGACCACCCGGACACGCTCGCCGGCCGCAGCGACGAGGCCCACTGCCTGGAGCGGCTCGGCCGGGGCGCCGAGGCCGGCGAGCTGTACCGCAGGGTCGCGGTGGTCCGCCGGCGCGCAGCGTCCGACGGCGCCTGACCATGGCCGGGGCGAAGTCGCCTGACCACGGCCGGGGCGGATGCGCCCGACCACGGCCGGGGCGGCGGCGCGTGACCGCCGTCGAGGCCCACCTCTGGCCGCCGTGGATCATCACGTGTTACGAAGAACCATGCCTGCCAACGCGCACACCCGCACCTACGACGCCGTCATCGTCGGCGGCGGACACAACGGCCTGGTCGCCGCCGCCTACCTGGCCCGGGCGGGCCGCTCGGTGCTGGTGCTGGAACGGCTGGACCACACCGGCGGCGCCGCCGTCTCCACCCGTCCGTTCGCCGGTGTCGACGCCCGGCTGTCGCGCTACTCCTACCTGGTCAGCCTGCTGCCGCAGAAGATCGTCCGCGACCTCGCGCTGGACTTCCGGGTCCGCGCCCGCACCGTCTCGTCGTACACCCCGGCCGAGCGGGACGGCCGGCCCACCGGACTCCTCGTCGGCGGTGGCGAGCAGCGCACCCGGGACGCCTTCGCCCGGCTGACGGGTGGCGAGCGCGAGTACGCGGCCTGGCAGCGCTTCTACGGCAGGACGGCGCGCGTCGCCGAGCGCGTCTTCCCGACCCTCACCGAGCCCTTGCCGAGCCGCGACGAACTGCGCCGCCGCATCGACGACGAGACCGCCTGGCGGGCCCTGTTCGAGGAACCGATCGGCGTCGCCGTGGAGGAGAACTTCGCCGACGACCTGGTCCGGGGCGTGGTCCTCACCGACGCCCTCATCGGCACCTTCGCCGACGCCCACGACCCCTCGCTCGTCCAGAACCGCTGCTTCCTCTACCACGTCATCGGCGGTGGCACCGGCGCCTGGGACGTTCCCGTCGGCGGCATGGGCGCCCTCACCGACGCGCTGGCCGCCGCGGCCCGTTCGGCGGGTGCGGTCATCGAGACCGGGCACGAGGCGGTCCGCATCGCCACCGACGGAGACACCGCCGAGGTCACCTATCGCACGGCCGACGGCGAGGGCGTCGCCGCCGCCCGGCACGTCCTCGTGAACGCCTCCCCGCAGGAACTGGCCGTCCTGACGGGGGATCCGTCACCCGAGCCCGCCGAGGGCGCCCAGCTCAAGGTCAACATGCTGCTCACCCGGCTGCCGAAGCTGCGCGACCCGGCCGTCGACCCGCGGGAGGCCTTCGCCGGCACCTTCCACATCGCCGAGGGCTACCGGCAGCTCGCCACCGCCCACGCCCAGGCGGCCGCCGGTGAACTCCCCACCGCGCCGCCCTCGGAGATCTACTGCCACTCCCTGACCGACCCGACCATCCTCGGCCCCGACCTCGCCGCGCGCGGCTACCAGACGCTCACCCTGTTCGGCCTGCACGCCCCGGCCCGGCTCTTCGACCGGGACAACGACGCCGTACGCGAGGAACTGTTGAAGGCCACCCTCGCCCAACTCGACGCCCACCTCGCCGAGCCTCTCGCCGACTGCCTGGCCACCGACGCCGACGGCCGCCCCTGCATCGAGGCGAAGACCCCGCTCGACCTGGAACGGGACCTGCGGCTGCCCGGCGGCAACATCTTCCACCGCGCCCTGTCCTGGCCCTACGCCCAGCAGGACACGGGCCGTTGGGGAGTGGAGACCCGGCACCCGAACGTCCTGCTGTGCGGCGCGGGCGCGGTGCGCGGGGGAGGGGTGAGCGGGGTGCCGGGGCACAACGCGGCGATGGCGGTGCTGGAGGCCGGCGCGTAACACCGCCACCGGCAAAAGAATCTGACGGAACGTCAGAAAGCTCTTCCGTCGTCACGCCGGCTGCGGCATCCTGCGCCCATGCAGACGGAGCTGAGCAGGACACTGGGAGTCGAGCACGCCGTCTTCGGCTTCACGCCGTTCCCCGCCGTCGCCGCGGCCATCAGCCGGGCCGGCGGCTTCGGAGTGCTCGGCGCGGTCCGCTACACCGCCCCCGACGACCTCAAACGTGACCTCGACTGGATCGACGCCCATGTCGGCGACCGGGCCTACGGGCTGGACGTGGTGATGCCCGCGAAGAAGGTGGAAGGTGTCACCGAGGCCGACGTGGAGGCGATGATCCCGGAGGGACACCGGCAGTTCGTGCGCGAGACCCTCGCCAGGCACGGCGTCCCCGAGCTGGCCGAGGGCGAGGCGTCCGGGTGGCGTATCACCGGCTGGATGGAGCAGGTCGCCCGCACCCAGCTCGACGTCGCCTTCGACCATCCCATCCGGCTCCTCGCCAACGCCCTCGGCTCCCCGCCCGCCGACATTGTCGCCCGTGCGCACGATCGGGGGGTGCTGGTCGCGGCCCTCGCGGGCAGCGCCCGGCACGCCCGCAAACACCAGGAGGCGGGCATCGACATCGTGGTCGCCCAGGGTTACGAAGCCGGCGGCCACACGGGTGAGATCGCCACCATGGTGCTCACCCCCGAGGTCGTGGAGGCGGTCGACCCCCTGCCCGTGCTGGCGGCCGGAGGCATCGGCAGCGGCCAGCAGGTGGCGGCCGCCCTCACACTTGGCGCGCAGGGTGTGTGGCTCGGCTCTATATGGCTCACCACCACAGAGGCCGATCTGCATGCGCCCGCCCTGACCCGCAAACTTCTCGCCGCCGGTTCCGGTGACACGGTCCGCTCCCGTGCCCTCACCGGCAAACCCGCACGCCAGCTCCGTACCGAGTGGACCGACGCCTGGGACGACCCGGCCGGACCCGGCACCCTGCCCATGCCGCTGCAGGGCCTGCTGGTGGCCGAGGCGGTCTCCCGGATCCAGAAGTACGAGGTCGAACCCCTGCTCGGTACCCCGGTCGGCCAGATCGTCGGCCGGATGAACAGCGAACGCAGCGTCCAGGCCGTCCTCGACGACCTCACCCGCAGCTTCGAACGAGCCGTGGACCGCGTCAACCGCATCGCCGGAAGGAGCGGCCAGTCGTGAGCACACCCCCCGCCGGATTCTGGGCCCAGGCCGCCCAGCACCCCGCCCGCACGGTCCTCGTCGCCCCCGACGGCGAGGAGTGGACTGCCGGACGACTGCACGGCGCCGCCAACCGGCTCGTCCACGGGCTGCGCGCGGCCGGTTTGGAGCGCGGCGACGTCTTCGCCGTCGTCCTGCCCAACGGCGTCGAGTTCGTCACCGCCTATCTGGCCGCCAGCCAGGCCGGCCTCTATCTGGTTCCGGTCAACCACCACCTGGTCGGCCCCGAGATCGCGTGGATCGTCGCCGACTCCGGCGCCAAGGTGCTCATCGCCCATGAGCGGTTCACCGACGCCGCCCGCGCCGCCGCCGACGAGGCGGGCCTGCCCGCCACTCACCGTTACGCGGTCGGCGAGGCCGACGGCTTCCGGCCGTACGCCGGGCTCCTCGACGGACAACCGGAGTCGCCGCCCGCCGGCCGCGAACTCGGCTGGGTCATGAACTACACCTCCGGTACGACGGGACGCCCGCGCGGCATCCGCCGCCCGCTGCCCGGCAAGGCGCCCGAGGAGGCGTACCTGGGCGGCTTCCTCGGCATCTTCGGCATCAAGCCGTTCGACGACAACGTCCACCTGGTCTGCTCGCCGCTCTACCACACGGCCGTCCTGCAGTTCGCGGGCGCGTCCCTGCACATCGGCCACCGGCTGGTGCTGATGGACAAGTGGACCCCCGAGGAGATGCTCCACCGCATCGACACCCACCGGTGCACCCACACCCATATGGTTCCCACCCAGTTCCACCGTCTGCTGGCCCTCCCGGACGAGGTGAAGGCCCGCTACGACGTCTCGTCCATGCGGCACGCCATCCACGGCGCCGCCCCCTGCCCGGACCACGTCAAACGCGCCATGATCGACTGGTGGGGGCACTGCGTGGAGGAGTACTACGCGGCCAGCGAGGGCGGCGGCGCCTTCGCCACCGCCGAGGACTGGCTGAAGAAGCCCGGCACGGTCGGCAAGGCCTGGCCCATCAGCGAACTCGCGGTCTTCGACGACGACGGCAACCGGCTCCCGCCCGGCGAACTCGGCACTGTCTACATGAAGATGAGCACCGGCGGCTTCTCGTACCACAAGGACGAAGGCAAGACCCGCAAGAACCGCATCGGCGACTTCTTCACCGTCGGCGACCTCGGCTACCTTGACGAGGACGGCTATCTCTTCCTCCGCGACCGCAAGATCGACATGATCATCTCCGGCGGGGTCAACATCTACCCGGCCGAGATCGAGTCCGTGCTGCTCTCCCACCCGGCCGTCGCCGACGCGGCCGCCTTCGGTATCCCGCACGACGACTGGGGTGAGGAGGTCAAGGCCGTGGTCGAACCCGCGCCCGGCAACGACCCCGGCCCGGCCCTCGCCGCCACCCTGCTCGACCACTGCGCGAGCCGACTCGCCGGCTACAAGCGGCCCAAGAGCGTCGACTTCATCACCGAGATGCCCCGCGATCCGAACGGCAAGCTGTACAAGCGGCGGTTGCGGGAGCCGTATTGGGTGGGGCGTACGCGGGCGGTGTGACCCGGCCCCGCACAGGGTCCGCGATCCGAGCCTCAATGGCCATAGTGCCGGTGAGGAAGACTCTCCAGGGACCTGGCGAGACCGGCGGCGTCGGTACCTATCTTGCGGTAGACGCTGGAAAGCAACTGCCGCACGCCCTGCTCGGTGAGGTGCAGCTCCTTGGCGATCACTTCCACGGACTGTCCTTGTACGGTCAGTTCGGCGGTACGGCGTTCCTGAGTGGACAGCGTGTCCGCCTGCGCATACCGCAGGGGCAGCGGACGCATTCCGGCCGCCGAGAGTTCCGCCCTGGCCCGGGCTGCGAGTGCCTCGGCCCCGCAGTGGACAGCTCCTTCCAGTCCCTGGTAGAGCCGATCGGCGGCCTCCTGCAGCCGCCCGTCGCGGGACAGGGCCGCGCCGTGGCCGATCTGGGCGCGGGCGAGCTCGTACGCGGCGGGCGACTGCTCCAGGTGGTCCACGGCCTCCGCGTACAGGCCGAGCGCCGCCGGCCCGCCGGTCACCTCGGCGAGAGTGTGCAGAGCCTGGCCGATGGTGGAGGCGGCGCCGAAGTCCCGGGCGCGCTTCACGGCGTCCCGGGCCTGGCCGACTGCCTCGTCCGGAGCGGAGCGGACCAGCGCGGAGGCGAGATGCAGCTGCCATGGGCACCAGGCCGGGTTCCGCCAGGCCCGTTTGTCCAGCCAGTCTCCGACCGAGGACAGCAGCGATGCTGCTTCGGCGTGGCGTCCCTCCGCCAGGAGCAGTTCCGCGTACACGGTGCGTGGGTCGGGATAGATGACGGCGTTCGGGATCATGTCACCGAAGTGGTGCTCGTCGGCGAGAGCGCGGGCTTCGGTGACGCGCCCTCGGGCGAGCAGGGTCTGGATGAGGATGCTGACACCGAACAACTGGGCGGCAACGACCCCTTCCACCTTGTCGGCGATGCGCAGACCTTCCCGCACCAGGTCTTCGGCTTCGGCAAGACAGCCCCGGCGGTAGCGGACGTAGCCGGCGATGGTCTGGCCGAAGGCCAAGTGGGAGCCGTGCCATCCTTTGCCTGCGCACTCGGCGATCCCCTTCTCGAACAACTCCTCGGCCCGTCGCGGCTGGTCGCCGTACATGAACACCAAGGCGACCGAAAGTGGAACCTCGAAGCCCCGGTTCTCGTCGGTCCAGCTCATGCCGCCGCGCAAGGCCTTCTCGGCATACGCGAGGGCGGTCTGCCGCGGTTCGCCGCGCTTTGCGGCATCCCAGGCCCGCAGTCCCAGGATGTAGCGCTCCTCCAGGCTGCGACCGGGCAACTGCTCGGCCAGACGTGCCAGTGTCCGGGAGCGGGCGGGTGAGTCGGGGTCGTCGGTGCGGACCATGCTCCATACGAACTGATCGGCCTGCAGGCGCAGTTTGACGCGCGGGTTCGGGGCCTGCTTCGCCTCCTCGGCGGCCACGGCCACCGCCTCGGCCAGCTGATCGGTGTGGGCCAGCGCCGTCGTCAGCCGATAGACGATGGAGGCGCGGAGATCGGGGTCGACGTCGGGCTCCTCCAGAGCCTGGCGGAGATGCCTCACCGTGGCCGTGGGCTCGATCAGGAAGGTGGCGCACCCGAGTTCGTGAAGGAGCGCGGCACGGTCCTCGGGCAGGGGCGGCTCCTGCAGCGCGCGGGTCAGCAGACGCCCGGCGGCCTCGGTCGCCCCGGCGCGAAGGTACTCGCGAGCCGCCTCACGCAGACAGGCGACCGTCTCGGGACTGCCCTCGCACGGGACCTCCAGCAGATGCCGGGCGGCGGCGGTGGGGCCGTATCCCGCGGCCAGCACGGTCTGCGCGGCGGTGTTGTGCAGACCGACCCGGAAACCCGTGCGGATGGAACGGTAGATCGTCGTGGCGATCAGTGGGTGAAGGAACTCCAGCTCGCCCTCGGGGCCGTGGCGGTCGGCCAGGATCCGGGCCGCGCGCAACGCCTGGGTCGCCTCGGCGACGGCCTCGTCGCCCAGCACCGCGATGGTTGCGGCGAGCTGAGGTGAGAAGGGCGAACCCAGTACGGCGGCGGTCTGTGCAAAGCGGATGGTCGCCGTGTCGAGCCGTTCCAGCCGCTCGATGAGTCCCGGGCCTTTGATCGCCGCAGCGAGCTCACGCATCGTGGGCAGGTCGTGCTCGGTGCCGCGCAGTTTCCGCTCGGCGAGTCCGATGGCCAGCTCCACCGCTTCGAAGGGGCTGCCACCGGTGGCCGACCAGCATTCCTTGCAGAACCGGTCGTCAGCTTCCTCCCCGATCTCATTCCGGACGATCTGCGCCACGCCGTCGGCGGTAAGGTGCGCCAGATCGTGGGGGCGGTCCCCTCCGAGGAGCGTGCGCAGCTCGCCCGTTTCGGACGGCAGTTCCTCGGGCCGGTAGGCGACCACGATGAGCAGGGGAAGGTCATCGACCCGTGACGCGAAGGAAGCGAGCCAGCTCAGGGACTCGGCGTCTGCCCAGTGCAGGTCGTCCAGGAGCAGCACGGCGGGTGCCTTCTTCACCGTGAGCCGCGTCATGACCCAGTCGAGCCCTTCGCGGACCCCGGTCGGGTCCGGTGCGGGGGCGGGGCCCCTCGCTTCGAGGCCGAGAACGGCGGCCATGATGTCGTACCAGGTACCCAGGAAGGCGCGGAGTTCTGCTCCGTCCATCCTCGCCAACGAGGGCTGCACCAGTTGGCGTACCACGCGGAACGCCGACCCCTGCTCCGTCTCTCCACCCCTGCCCGACAGCACGGTCAATCCGTACGCGGCAGCCCGGTCACGTGCCTCCGTGATCAGCGCCGTCTTGCCCAGTCCGGCCGAACCGCTGAAGGCGAGCAGCCCCCTGTGCCTTGTTCGCGGCGCGCCGTCCGTGGTGCGTCGTAGCTCGCGGAAGGCGGCGTCGAGGACCTGAAGTTCCCGTCGGCGCTCGATCAGCGTCCCTTGCTCCATGATCGGTTGCCGCGGCTCCATCGCCATGTGCGATACCGCCTTTTGTCGTTCGGCCAGGGGGAGCCGAGCGTACGCCTCGTTGAGGAGCGGCAGGCCGGATTGAGCACCATAGGATGAATCATGAATCGAGAGTGGGAGAATGCCCGCTCCGCCGGGTACGAGATCCGAATGGGCACCTCGCGGTGGCGCTGCCGCCGGAGCGCGCCTGGAGCCTTTACGGCACGGCGGGCACTGACGCCGCATCCGCGTAGCGCGGCACAGTGCGGGACCAGTCGTAGCATCCTCTGATCCAGCCGATCATGCCCCCCACGTAGCCGACGCCCGCGGGGCTCAACTCCGGTTCGATTTCCAAGTAGAGCTTCTGGAACTCCTTGATCGTGCCGTTGATCTGCTGGACGGCCAGGAGGACGGCGGCCTGCAGAGAGCATCGGTGTTCGCGCTGGTGGGCCAGGGCCAGGTTGATCATTTCGCCCGCGCGCTGTTCCTTCGCCGCGGAGAACAGGTCGGCTGTCCACACCGCCGCGTCGGCCGACAGCCGGCTCAGCCGCCGTACGACGGGGCTGTGGAGTTCGGCAGCGCCGAGTTCCCATGGCTGGGCGGCCTCGTACAGCGGGTAGAAAGGCTCGACGCCGGCGGTCAGCGACCGTATGGAGGTGCACTCTCCGGTCCGCAACAGGAAGGGCTGGGCCTGGGCCACCGCTTCGTACAGGAGGCCGTGTACGTACTCGCGGCTCTTCCAAGCCCACCGCGCGGCCTGCGCGGGTGTGCACCGTGCCCGGACCTGCCGGTGGAGATCGGCAAGAGCCGCTCCGAGGGCAGTGCTGGGCGGTAGACCGTCCCGCAGAATCGCGATGCTCTCGCACAGCATGGGCAGCAGCCGGCCGGGGGAGTGCCGACCGAGGTCCTCCGCCCGGTCGTCGAAGACGAATTGATAGGCGATCTGATTGGCCACGATCTGGAGGAGGCCGGGATCCACCGTGGGGCTGGTGCGGGATGCGAGTTCGGCGGGGCGAGTGCGGGCGATCATCGCCGCCACACCTGGTTCGCGCGTCAGTCCCCACCTGCTCAGCCAGGCCTCGACGCCGGCCGCGGCCTCGGATTCACACGGGTTCCACTGGAAAGGAAAGGGCATGTGGAGGTTGGTGTCGATCAGGTCCCTGAGGGTGGGGACCGGCGCTGCTTCGCGTACACCGAGAGTGATTTCCTCATGTGTTGTCGACAACGTGGTCACCTGCCGTTCGGGAATCCGATGCGCCAGGGGCGGCCACCGTTCGAGGCGTGAGTGAGGTGGCGGAGGACGGGGCGGCCGAACGGGCTTCGCAGGCCATGACCAGTGCACGCGGTCCCATCGTGATCCCGGGGCGAGGTATCTCCTCGACGTACCCGGGCAGATGCCGCAGCCGTCGGCGCCCCGCGAGCGTCGCGAGCGCCAGCGTGGCCTCCACCATGGCGAACTCGTCGCCGAGGCATTTCCGGTTGCCCGCCGAGAACGGAATCAGCGCGCGGCGCTGTGCGGCCGTGGGCCGCCCGGGCAACCAGCGGTCGGGGTCGAAACGCTCGGGGTCGGGGAACGACGAGGGATCGTGGTGCAGAAGGTAAGGGCTGTACAGAACCGTGGCTCCCGCGGGCAGCCGGCACCCGGCGAGTTCCGTCTCCCTCGTGGCGACCCGGGTGAACAGCCAGCCGGGCGACGAGTGGCGCAGCGTCTCGGAGACGACGCACCGGGTCTGGACGAGGTGCGGCAGATCGTCGGGGCCGGGCCGTCGGCCGCCCGGGAGGACGGCGTCCAGCTCGGCATGCAGGCGGTGCTCCGCCTCCGGATGGCGGGCGAGCAGGCTGAAGGCGTCGGCCAGGCACAGTGCCGGGGCCTCGACGCCGGTGAGCAGCAGCGTGATCAGGTGGTCGTGGACCTCCTGGTCGGTGATCGCCGCCCCGCCGCCGTCGCCGCGCGCGGCCGCCAGCAGCGTACCGAGCACATCGTCGCGGTCGGCGCCCCCGCGGCGCTCCGCGATCGCGGTGTCGATGATGGCGTGCAGGCGGGAGAGCGCGCGCCGGTAGCGGCGGTTGGCGGGTGTGGGGAGGCGGAACAGGGCGTCGATCGGTACGACCGTGCGGACGAAGAGGCCACGGACGACCTCGGTGAGACAGTCCCGCACCTCGGCGGTCGTCGCGTCGTCCAGCGCGTCGGAGAGAAGGACCCGGCTGATCACGCGGGTCGTCAGGGTCATCATCGCCTCGGTGACGGGAACGGTCCGGCCGACCGGCCATGTGTCCGACACCGACGCGGCCTCTTCGGTGACGAGGTCCGTGTATGCGGCGACGTGGGAGGGGCGGAAGCCGGGTTGCAGCAGCCTGCGCTTGTCCCGGTGGGTCGGCTGGCGGCAGGTGACGAGACCGTCGCCCATCAGCTTCCCGAGCCTGTCGTACAGCGGGCCCCCCTTGTCGAAGGTGTGCGGATCCATGAGCACCTCGTGGGTCAGCTCCGGGTGACACACCATCCAGGCGCGCTGGGGGCCCAACCGTATTTCGACCAGATCCCCGTGCGCGGGCAAAGAATTCAGAAACGCCAGCGGCCGGCGGTAGAAGGCGATACCGTGGCCGAGGAGTGGGAATATGCCGGGAGCAGTACCTGTCGTCCACGTTCGTTTGTGTTCAGGCACAGCACGGCTCATGGATACCTCCTGCCCAACGTGACACATGAAATGCACGAACTGCTACGGACTTGGTGCCCGCAACATTTCCTGCCCAAGTTGAACGGTGCTCGGTTTCCAAAAACCTTTCTCCAAAGGGGCGCACAGAAGCACGCGGAGGCAGAAGTTGCCTTCGGCGAACGACCGTTGATGCTCAATGCATCGAAAACATGGGCGGCGACGGGATGTTCTTCCGGGTGGTGCGGGTACGCGCCTCCCGGGTGCTTGACCTGTCTCCGTGCCGGACCGAGGATCATGAGTCATGACCCAGGGACACGGCAGCACGGTCGACGGGGTGCTGCGGCGCAGTGCCCGGCGCACCCCGGCCCGCCTCGCGGTGGAGTACGGCGAGCGCCGCTGGACGTACGAGGAACTCGACGACGCGGTCTCCCGCGCGGCCTCGGTGCTGCTCGCCCAGGGCCTCACCCCCGGCGACCGGGTCGGCGCCTACGGCCACAACTCCGACGCCTACCTCATCGCCTTCCTCGCCTGCGCACGGGCGAGCCTGGTCCATGTGCCGGTCAACCAGAACCTGACCGGGGACGACCTGGCGTACCTGGTCGGCCAGTCCGGCAGCACCCTGGTCCTCGCCGACCCGGCCCTCACCGGCCGACTCCCTGACGGCGTACGGGTGTTGCCGCTCCGGGACGCCGAGGGCTCGCTCCTCGCCCGGCTCGCGGACGCGCCGCCGTACGACGGGCCCGAACCCCGCACCGACGACCTGGTGCAACTGCTGTACACCTCCGGTACGACCGCCCTGCCCAAGGGCGCGATGATGACCCACCGCGCCCTCGTGCACGAGTACCTGAGCGCCATCACCGCCCTCGACCTGAGCGCCGGCGACCGGCCGGCCCACGCGCTGCCGCTGTACCACTCGGCCCAGATGCACGTGTTCCTGCTGCCGTACCTCGCCGTCGGCGCGACCAACATCATCCTGGACGCGCCCGACGGGGACCGGCTGTTCGACCTCGTCGAGGCGGGCCGCGTGGACAGCCTGTTCGCGCCGCCCACGGTGTGGATCGGCCTGGCCGGCCGGTCCGACTTCGCCACCCGGGACCTGGACGGCCTGCGCAAGGCCTACTACGGTGCGTCGATCATGCCCGTCCCGGTCCTGGAGCGGCTGCGCGCACGCCTGCCGCGGCTCTCCTTCTACAACTGCTTCGGGCAGAGCGAGATCGGCCCGCTGGCCACGGTGCTCGGGCCCGACGAACACGAGGGCCGACTGGACTCCTGCGGCCGGACCGTGCTGTTCGTGGACGCACGGGTCGTGGACGACAACGGCAAGGACGTACCCGATGGCACGCCCGGTGAAATCGTCTACCGTTCACCGCAGTTGTGCGAGGGCTACTGGGACAAGCCCGAGGAGAGCGCCGAGGCCTTCCGGGACGGCTGGTTCCACTCCGGCGACCTCGCGGTGCGCGACGCCGACGGCTACTTCACGATCGTGGACCGGGTGAAGGACGTCATCAACTCCGGTGGCGTCCTGGTGGCTTCGCGCCAGGTCGAGGACGCCCTGTACACCCACGAGTCCGTCGCCGAGGCCGCCGTGATCGGCCTGCCCGACGAGCGGTGGATCGAGTCGGTCACCGCGGTCGTCGTCCCGCGCGGCGAGGTGACGGAGGATCAGCTCATCGCGCATGTGAAGGACACGCTCACGCCGTTCAAGGCGCCCAAGCGGGTGCTGTTCGTGGCCGAGTTGCCGCGCAACGCCAGCGGAAAGATCCTCAAGCGCGAACTGCGCGACCGCTTCAGCGGCTAGCCGAGGCCGCCAGCCGTCTTCGACGGCAGCAGCGCGTCGGCCAGCAACCGCCACTGTGGCAGCGCCGATTCGCCCGGCGCCACGCCGATCACCTGGACGGCGACATGATCGGCACCCGCCGCCACCTGCCCGTGCAGCTTCCGTACGACCGTGTCCGGGTCGCCCCAGAACACCAGGTCGTCCACGAACCGGTCGCTGCCGCCGCCGGAGAGATCGTCGTCGGTGTAGCCGAGCCGACGGAACTTGGCGAGGTTGTACGGGGTTTGGAGATAGCCGTGCAGGTGCTCGCGCGCGAGGGCGCGGGCCCGGCCCGGGTCGGTCTCGAAGAGCACCGTGTGCTCGACGGCCAGGAAGGCGTCCGGACCGAGGATCTCCCGCGCCTGCGCGGTGTGGGCCGTGTTCACGTGGTAGGTCTGCGCCCCGTCCGCGCGGTCGCGGGCCAGTTCCAGCATCTTCGGGCCGTACGCCGCCAGCAGCCGCCGGACGGCCTGTGCCGGGCGGGGGTTCGGAGTCTCCAGGGCGTCCAGCTCGTCGAGGTACGTGGCCATCGCGGCGAGCGGCTTGACCCCCGGGCGTGGCTGCCCGCCGAAGCCCAGGCCGAGCACATGCCGCTCTGGATACGCGTCCGCGAGCAGCAGGGCGGCGCCGTGCGTCCAGCGGGCCTCCCGGGACCAGATCCGCGCGATGCCGTTCACGACGCTCAGCCGCCGCGTGGCGGCGAGCAGCAGGCCGGCGTGCGTGAACGCGTCCCGCCCGAGCAGCTCCGGGATCCAGACGGCCCGCCAGCCCAGCTCCTCCAGCTCCTGGACCGACTCCCGGATCCGCGCGGCCGGTTGGTGTTCGAAGTCGAAGGTGTAGATCCCGAACGTGCCGAGGTCCATCGGCGTACTCCCTCGCAAGGTCGATCGAATCACTCAATCGAAATATCGCAGAATCTCGATATGAACCGCAAGGGTGAGTCCGAGGGGAATGGTGAGGTGGGGTTCTAGAGTGTCTGCCCCAGCTCCGCGACCAGGTCGGCGATGCGCTGCTCGTCCCGCTTGTAGTGGGTCCACTTGCCCACGCGGGTGGCCCGGACGAGGCCCGCGCGCTGGAGTTCCGCCATATAGGCCGACACGGTCGACTGGGCCAGGCCCGCCTTGGCCTGGATGTGGCTCACGCACACACCCACCTCGGCAGGATCGGCGATGGCCGCCTCCATCGGGAAGTGCCGCTCGGGCTCGCGCAGCCAGCGCAGCATCTGCAGCCGCATCGGATTGGACAGCGCCCGCAGCGCGTTGACCAGGTCCGGGTCCGGGATGGGGGCGGTGTCCTTCATGGATTCGGAGTATAGGACCGCGGCGACGTTTCGAGGTACGTCGATACGACCCCGGTCAACCGTCGGTCCCGCGACGCTCAGTCAACCGTCCGTCTTGCGGCGCGGCGCCTCCTTCTTGGTGCGGTTGTGGCAGGTGTCCATCGGGCACCGGCGTCGGGTGCCTGGGTGTGGGATGTCCAGGAAGAGGGGACGGCGCGAGGCTCCGGCGTAGTCGTCTATCCGGTCCAGGGTCGGGGAAGTGGCGTGCTCCAGTGCGTCCCGGGCGGGCGAGGGCGAGCCGGGGTGCTGGTGGCCCTACCCGGCGTCGCGCTGCCGCAGGTCCACGATCCGGCGGATCTTGCCGACCGACCGTTCCAGCGACTCCGGCTCCACGATCTCCACGTCCACGGACACCCCGATGCCGTCCTTCACGGCCGCGACGATCGACCGGGCCGCCGCGTCCCGCGTCTCCGGGCCCGCGTCCGGGCGGGCCTCGGCCCGGACGGTCAGCCGGTCCAGCCGGCCCTCCCGGGTCAGCCGGAGCTGGAAGTGGGGCGCCACACCGGACGTGCGGAGCACGATCTCCTCGATCTGGGTCGGGAACAGATTGACCCCGCGCAGGATCACCATGTCGTCAGTGCGCCCGGTGATCTTCTCCATCCGCCGGAACACCCGCGCCGTACCAGGCAGCAGCCTGGTCAGGTCCCGGGTGCGGTACCGGACGATCGGCATGGCCTCCTTGGTCAGCGAGGTGAACACCAGCTCGCCCGGCTCCCCCTCCGGCAGTACCTCACCCGTGATCGGATCGACCACCTCCGGATAGAAGTGGTCCTCCCAGATCGTCAGCCCGTCCTTGGTCTCCACGCACTCCTGGGCCACACCCGGGCCGATCACCTCGCTCAGCCCGTATATGTCGACGGCGTCGATCGCGAACCGCTCCTCGATCTCGTGCCGCATCTGCTGGGTCCAGGGCTCGGCCCCGAAGACGCCCACGCGCAGCGAGGTGCCGCGCGGGTCCACGCCCTGCCGCTCGAACTCGTCCAGCAGTGTGAGCATGTAGGACGGGGTCACCATGATGACGGCCGGTCCCAGGTCACGGATCAGCTGCACCTGCCGGCCCGTCATACCGCCGGAGGCCGGGATGACCGTACAGCCCAGGCGCTCGGCACCATAGTGGGCGCCCAGACCGCCGGTGAACAGCCCATAGCCGTACGCCACATGCACGATATCGCCGGGCCGCCCGCCGGCCGCCCGGATCGACCGCGCCACCATGTCGGCCCACATGGAAAGGTCGTTGTCCGTATAGCCGACCACTGTGGGGCGCCCGGTGGTGCCGCTGGAGGCGTGCAGCCGGCGGATCCGCTCGCGCGGCACGGCGAACATGCCGTACGGGTAGTTCTCCCTGAGGTCGGCCTTGGTCGTGAAGGGGAAACGGGCCAGATCGGCGAGGGAACGGCAGTCCTCGGGGCGGACACCGGCCTTGTCGAAGGACTCCCGGTAGAACGGCACGTGGTCATAGGCATGCCGCAGCGACGTGCGCAGCCGCTCCAGCTGGAGTTCCCGCAGCTCCTCGGGTCCGAGCCGCTCGCCCGCGTCGAGCAGGTCCGTCGCATCCGCCATCGCGTTCGTCTCCCTCGCCGTCCTCACATTCCGGACGACCGATCATTCGGTCGTTCCGTTCGTCGTCAGTAATTCAGGCGATGCGGCTCCAGGCAAGGGGGCTGCGTGGTTTTTCTGCCCCGGTCCGTCGCCCCGTGCGGCGCGGCGCTCCCGCCTCGGCCGGTAATGCGTTGCGCCGCCGGGCTGCGGGCCGACATGATCACAACCATGCCCGCCTTCAACGCGCCCGATGGCACCCGGCTCGCCTACCACCTTCGGGGTGCCGGTGAGCCCCTCGTCGTCCTGCCCGGCGGCCCGATGCGCGCCTCCGCCTACCTCGGCGACCTCGGCGGGCTGACCGCGCACCGCCGTCTGGCCCTGCTGGACCTGCGGGGCACCGGCGACTCCGCGGTGCCGGCGGACCCGGCGACATACCGCTGCGACCGGATGGTCGAAGACGTGGAGGTATGGCGCGCACACATGGGTCTGGAGCACATGGATCTGCTCGCCCACTCGGCGGGCGCCGCTCTGGCCATGCTCTATACGGCCCGCCACCCGCAGCGGGTCCGGCGGTTGCTGCTGATCACGCCCAACCCGTCCGCCCTGGGTATGCGGGTGACCCCCGAGGACCGGCTGGCCGCGGCCCGGCTGCGCGCGGACGAGCCGTGGTTCGCGGAGGCGTACCCCGCCTTCCGGGCCTGGCTGGCGGGCGAGGCGGACTTCGACGACGTGTTCCTGCCGTTCTTCCACGGCCGCTGGGACGAGGTCGCCCGGGCGCACACGGACGCCGAACCGGAGCAGACCAACGAGGAGGCGGGGGAGCGCTACTTCGCCGACGGCGCCTTCACGCCGGACGCCACCCGGACGGCCCTCGCCGCGCTCACCGCGCCGGTCCTCGTGCACGCCGGGGGAATCGACGGCGGCCCCTGCCCCGACCTCGCCCGCCGCACCGCCGCGGTCTTCCCGAAGGCCGAGTTCACCGTCCAGCCCGGCGCCGGTCACTACCCCTGGCTCGACGACCCGGAGTGGTTCCGGAAGCGGGTCCTCGCCTTCCTCGACGGGCCGGCGGACGCCGTTCTGCCCTCGGCAGAGTAGAGGGTCATGGACGAGGCAACCCGGCTAGCTTGCCCGGTATGGACACCACGGCTGTGCACACCATCAACGCGAACGGCATCAGGCTGGCCTGCCGGACCTGGGGCCCGGTGGACGCCCCGCCGGTCCTGCTGCTGCACTGCCGCGGCGCCGACGGCGCGGACTGGACAGCGATCGCCGAGCGGCTCGCGGCACCCCCGCGGCCCCACCGGGTGTACGCCCCCGACCTGCGCGGCCACGGACACAGCGACTGGCCGGGGGACTACCGGGCCGAGGCGATGAGCGACGACATCCATGCCCTGCTGGCCACCCTCGGCCACGACAGCACCGATGTCGTGGGCCATTCGCTGGGCGGCATCGTCGCCTACCTGCTGGCGCAGCGGCATCCAGGGGTCGTACGACGTCTGGTGCTGGAGGACGTGTGCGCGCCCGTGCCGCTCGACCCGCCCCGGCCGCCCGCCGAACGGCCCGCCGGAGAGCTGCCGTTCGACTGGGCGATGGTCCGGGGCACCGACTCACAGCGCAACGCGCCCGATCCTGTGTGGTGGGACCACATGGACCGGATCACCATGCCGACGCTGGTCATCGGGGGCGGCCCCACCAGCCTCATCCCACAGGACCAGGTCGCGCAGCTCGCCGCCCTGATCCCGGGCGCCGCGCTCGTGACCCTCGATGCGGGGCACCTGGTGCACGAGTCCCGCCCGGCGGAGTTCCTCGGCCTGGTGCGGGAGTTCCTCGACCGATGACCTGCATCACCGGCGGATTCAGTGCCCCTGAAACTCAGTGCCCCTGCGGCCCGAACGCCCTCAGGAACCGGTCGCGGAAGTTGTCCATCCCCCAGATGGGAGCGTTGGCGGCGGGCTTCAGGCCTTCCGTCCAGCCCCAGCCGGAGATCCGGTCCAGCACCTTGGGGTCGTGGGCGACGATCGTGACCGGCACGTCCTTGTGGGGGCTGTTCGCGGTGACGGTCGGCACGGGCTGGTGGTCGCCCAGGAAGACGAGGACCGTGTTCGGGTTGCCGTAACGCCGCAGGAACCCGACGAGGCTGTTCAGCGAGTACTCGATGGAGGTGCGGTACTCGGCGCGTACGCTCTCCGGGTTGCCCCAGACCTCCTTCTCGGTCTTGCCGACCCGTCTGATCTGCTGGAAGACCGAGCCGTCGCCCAGCGACGCCCAGTCGACCATGCGGGGCACGGGCGCCCACGGATAGTGGCTGGAGGTGAGGATGATCTCCGCCATCAGCGGACCCCGGCCCCGCTTGCCGAACTCCCGCCGCTGAAACGTCTCCAGGGCGTACTGGTCCGGCACCTGCGACCAGCCGAAGTCCGGGCCGTGGTAGTCCAGGTGATGGCCGTCGTAGACGTGGTCCAGGCCGAAGAACCGGCCCTCCGGCCAGGCCACCAGCACCCCGGGCACGACCCCCACCGTGCGCCAGGCGCCGGTCCTGCGGAAGGAGCCGGTGAGGGTCGCCCGGTCGCTGGAGGTGAGACTGCGGAACCGCTGCTGGTTGTTGATCCACAGTCCGGACAGGAACGTCGAGTGGGCCAGCCAGCTGCCGCCACCGGTCACCGGCGAGCTCAGCCAGCCGCTGCGGGCCCGGAATCCGGCGGCCCCGAGCGAGGCGGTGCTCTGCTTGAGGACGGTGTCGATCGGCGGACCCATCGTCGGGTCCTCGATCGCCGAACGGCCGTAGCTCTCGATGAACGTGAACAGCACGTCCTTGCCGCGCAGGCCGGTCAGCAGCCGGCCGGGCGGCATGTGGGCGAAGGCGTCGCGGGCGGCCTGGCGCCGGAAGAGCCGGGCGTCGGCGAGGGAGACGCGGACCTGCTGGGCGCGCTCGTGGAGGAGGCCGGCGTCGAGCGTCGAGGCGACGGGTCTGCCGCCCGACTGCAGGCCGAACACGACGCAGGTGGTCCAGACGGTGCACAGCACCAGGACGACACGGACGGACCGGGCGCGGTGCCGGGCCATCACCGTGCTCAGCCGGACCGTGGCGCCCGCGGTCAGGACGAGCACGGTGACCGCGAGGAGCAGGGCACCCGCGATGGCGCCCAGCTCGCCGGTGCGGCCGGAGGTGTCCCGGAGATAGTCCGCCGCGTTGCCCAGCAGGCCCCAGTCCAGAACCAGGTCGAAGGGGCGGTAGAGCACCGAATGGAAGCCGATGTCCAGGCACTTGAGGAGCGTGAGCAGGCCGAGCAGTACGCCGATGGCCGCGGCCCCGGCCCGCCGCGCCCGGGGCGGCAGCACGAGCAGCACGGCGGCGAGCAGGATGCCCTCGGCCGGCAGACGCGCGAACGCGGCCGGGGTGAGCCGGTCCGGCTGGTTCGGCAGCAGGAGCGCGGCGAGCAGGAGGGCGACGGCGAGGACGGCCGAGCCCACGGCAGCGCACCGCGCGATGCGGGCGCGTCTGCCGGGCGGCCCGGCCAGTACCGCCAGGCCCCGCGCGATGCGACTCCGCCCGCTGAGCAGCCCGGCCCGTGCGGCGAGGCTCCGTACGACACGCGTGCGCCTGCCGGGCCGGCCGGAGGCTGGGGCCGGCTCCGCTTCCCCGGCCGTCGTGGGATCCCCGGCTCCCGCCGGGCCGCTGTCCGTCTCGTCTGCGTTTCCCGGCAGGTGACTAGGCGTGTGATGAGACACCCGGAGATCCTTCCGTGCGTGGCCCGGTGCCGGTGCGGAAGGCCGGGACCGGCACAACTCGACCGACCGACAGTCACCCAACGTAGTTGAACGGCGTCGATCGTGCGCACACAGTAGTGCTACCGGGTGGTGGGGGCGGTGCGGCACCCCGGGCGTCACCGCTGGTCGGCCGCCACCGCCACCTCCCGTGCCCACCGGTAGTCGGCCTTGCCGCTCGGGGACCGCTGGATGGAGTCCGTGATCACCAGCTGGCGGGGAATCTTGTAACCGGCCAGCCGGGTACGGCAGTGGCCCTGGATGTCGGCGAGCGAGGGGCGCGCCGCTCCCTGGCGCAGCTGCACGACGGCCGCCACATGGTTGCCCCAGGTGGCGTCCGGCACCCCGGCGACCAGCGCGTCGTACACGTCCGGATGCGCCTTGAGTGCCTGCTCGACCTCTTCCGGGTAGACCTTCTCGCCTCCGCTGTTGATGCACTGCGAACCCCGGCCGAGCACGGTGACCACGCCGTCCTCGTCGACCGTCGCCATGTCGCCGAGCAGGACCCAGCGCTGGCCGTCCTTCTCGAAGAACGTCTCGGCGGTTTTCCGCGGGTCGTTGTAGTAGCCGAGTGGGACATGACCGCACTGGGCGACCCGGCCGGTCTCGCCCGTGGCGACCGGCGCGTGCGTCGCCGGATCCACCACGCGGGTACGGGAGTTGACCCTGAGGCGGAAGCCGCGCTCGGGGCCCGAGTCCTCCGTCGCCGTACCGTTGAAGCCGGACTCGGAGGAGCCGAAGTTGTTGAGCAGCATGGCGTTCGGGACCAGCTCCCGGAACTGCCGGCGCACCGTCTCCGACATGATCGCGCCCGACGAGGACACGCTGAACAGGGCCGAGCAGTCCGTACCCTTGAGCGGCCCGCTCAGCGCGTCGATCAGCGGCCGCAGCATGGCGTCGCCGACCAGCGACATGCTGGTGACCTTCTCCTTCTCGACGGTGCGCAGCACTTCCTCCGGTACGAACTTGCGGTGCACGACGACGCGTTGGCCGAAGTTGAAGCCGATGAACGCGGTCAGCGTGGACGTGCCGTGCATCAACGGGGGAGTGGGGAAGAAGGTGATGCCGAAGCCGCCGGCGGCGACCCGCTCGGCCAGCTCCTCCGGCGTCTTCACCGGCTCTCCGGTGGGCGCCCCGCCGCCCAGCCCGGCGAAGAAGAGGTCCTCCTGGCGCCACATCACGCCCTTCGGCATCCCGGTCGTGCCGCCGGTGTAGATGATGAACTGGTCGTCCCCGGAGCGGGCCGGAAAGCCCCGCCCGGGCGAACCGGCGGACTCCGCGTCCGCGAACGCCACCGCCCCGGGCACCGCGGCCGCCCCCGGGCCCACCCGCAGCAGATGCCGCAGCTTCGGTGCCCGCGGCAGCGCGCCCGCCACCCGGTCCGCGAACTCGGAGTCGAAGACCAGCGCGACGAGGTCGGCGTCCCGGTAGAGATACACCAACTCCTCTTCGACATAGCGGTAGTTGACGTTGACCGGAACGATCCGCGCCTTCAGGCAGGCCAGTACCGTCTGCAGGTACTCGACGCCGTTGTAGAGATGGAGGCCCAAGTGCTCCCCGGGGTGTATCCCGCTGTCGAGGAGGTGGTGGGCGACGCGGTTGGCGGCCGCGTCCAGCTCCGCGTACGTCAGCCGGCGCTCCGCACCGGTACCGGGATGGTCGACGTACACGAGTGCCTCGCGGTCCGGGACCACGTCGACGACCGACTCGAACAGGTCGGCAAGGTTGTACTCCACCGCTCCTCCTGACCCCGGCAGCCCTGACGAAGAAAGGTGAGAACCATCGCTTCGCCGGTCATCAGAGCAAACGGCGCCGCAACTGTGAAGGCCCCGCACCAATAAATCTGACTACCTGTCAGAAAACCCTTGAAGTGCCTCCCCGCCTACTGCAACCTGTTCTCGTTCTCACCGAGGGGAGGCAAGCCCATGGGCGGGACGGAACACCTCACCGTGCGGCGCGAGGGCGCCACACTGGTGCTCACACTCAACAGGCCCGACGCCAGGAACGCGCTGTCGCTGCCGATGCTCGTCGGCCTGTACGACGGCTGGCTCAAGGCCGACGAGGACGACGGGATCCGCTCGATCGTGCTCACCGGCGCAGGCGGCTCCTTCTGCGCCGGAATGGATCTGAAGGCGCTGGCCGGGAACGGCATGCAGGGCGAGCACCACCGCGACCGGCTCAAGGCCGATCCCGACCTGCACTGGAAGGCGATGCTGCGCCACCACCGCCCCCGCAAACCGGTGATCGCCGCCGTCGAGGGGTACTGCGTCGCGGGCGGCACCGAGATCCTCCAGGGCACCGACATCCGGGTCGCGGGCGAGTCCGCGACCTTCGGCCTGTTCGAGGTCAGGCGCGGCCTGTTCCCGATCGGCGGCTCCACCGTACGGCTGCAACGGCAGATCCCGCGCACCCATGCCCTGGAGATGCTGCTCACGGGACGGCCGTACAGCGCCCGGGAAGCCGCGGACATCGGCCTGATCGGCCATGTCGTCCCCGACGGCACCGCGCTCGGCAAGGCACTGGAGATCGCCGAGCAGATCAACGCCTGCGGCCCGCTCGCCGTCGAGGCCGTCAAGGCGTCGGTGTACGAGACCGCCGAGATGGCGGAGTCCGAAGGACTCGCGGCCGAACTCGCGCGTGGCTGGCCGATCTTCGACACCGCCGACGCCAAGGAAGGCGCCCGCGCCTTCGCGGAGAAACGGCCCCCCGACTACAAGCGCGCCTGACCCGCCGAAGGAGTCCGCCAGATGCCCGAAGTCCTCCAGGCCCCCCTCGTCGTCGAATTCCCCTTCACCCGCTCTCTCGGTCCTGTCCAGAGCGCCTTCCTCACCGGCCTGCGCGAACGCGTCGTGCTCGGTGTGCAGACCGGCGACGGACGCACCCTCGTGCCGCCCGTCGAGTACGACCCCGCCACCGCCGAGGAGATCCGCGACCTGGTGGAGGTCGCGCCCACGGGCACGGTCACCACCTGGGCGTGGAACCACGAACCGCGCCGCGGCCAGCCCCTCGACACCCCCTTCGCCTGGGTCCTGGTCCGGCTCGACGGCGCCGACACCGCCCTGCTGCACGCCCTCGACGCCCCCGGCCCCGACGCCGTCCGCACCGGCATGCGGGTGCGCATCCGCTGGGCCGAGGAGCCCACCGGCACCATCACCGACATCGCCTGCTTCGAGCCGTACGACGGAGAACCCGGACAACCCGGCCGCCACACGGGCGAGTTCGAGGACCCGCTCACCGGGATCGTCGCCCCGGCCCGCCTCGACTACACCTACTCACCCGGCCGCGCCCAGTCCGCCTACATCCACGCCCTCTCCGAGCAGCGGACCGTCGGCGAACGCTGCCCCTCCTGCCGCAAGGTGTACGTCCCGCCGAGAGGTGCGTGCCCCACATGTGGCGTGGCCACAGCGGAGCAGGTCGAAGTGGGTCCTCGCGGCACAGTGACCACCTTCTGCATCGTCAACATCAAGGCGAGGAACCTCGACATCGAGGTGCCCTACGTCTACGCGCACATCGCCCTCGACGGCGCGGACCTCGCCCTGCACGCTCGGATCGGCGGCATCCCCTACGACCAGGTGCGCATGGGCCTGCGCGTCGAGCCCGTGTGGACCGAGGGTGCCCGCCACCCCGGCCACTACCGGCCCACCGGCGAGCCCGACGCGGACTACGAGACGTACAAGGAGCTGCTGTGACCAGCGAAGAAGCCCCCGCCGTCCGGGACATCGCCGTCGTCGCCTTCGCCCAGACCGACCACCGGCGCTCCACCGAGGAGTCCTCCGAGGTCGAGATGCTCATGCCGGTCCTGCACCAGGTCCTCGCGCAGACCGGCCTGAAGACCGCCGACATCGGCTTCACCTGCTCCGGCTCCAGCGACTACCTCGCCGGCCGCGCCTTCTCCTTCACCGTCGCCCTCGACGGCGTGGGCGCCTGGCCGCCGATCTCCGAGTCGCACGTCGAGATGGACGGCGCCTGGGCGCTGTACGAGGCCTGGACCAAGCTGCTCACCGGCGACGCCGACACCGCGCTCGTCTACTCCTACGGCAAGAGCTCACCGGGCTCGGTACGGGACGTGCTGACCCGCCAGCTCGACCCGTACTACGTGGCCCCCCTGTGGCCCGACTCCATAGCCCTGGCCGCCCTCCAGGCACAGGCCCTCATAGATGCCGGCCACACCGACGAGCCCGCGCTGGCGTCCGTCGGCGCCCGCAGCCGTGCCGACGCCACCGCCAACCCGCACGCCCAGCTCAAGGGCCAACTCCCGCACGGCGACTACGTCGTACGACCGCTGCGCACCGGCGACTGCCCGCCCGTCGGCGACGGAGCCGCCGCCGTGATCCTCGCTGCGGGGGAGCGGGCACGTGAACTGTGCGCACGGCCCGCCTGGATCCGCGGCATCGACCACCGCATCGAGGCACACGGCCTCGGCGTCCGCGACCTCACCGACTCACCGTCCGCCCGGCTGGCCGCCGAGAAGGCCGGCGCCTTCGAACGGCCGGTGGACACAGCCGAGTTGCACGCGCCGTTCACCGCCCAGGAGGTCATCCTGCGCAGGGCGCTCCGCCTCGGCGACGACGTACGCGTGAACCCCTCCGGCGGGGCGCTTGCCGCGAACCCCGTCATGGCCGCCGGACTCGTCCGCATCGGCGAGGCCGCCGCCCGTATCCATCGCGGCGACTCCGACCGCGCCCTCGCCCACGCCACCTCCGGTCCCTGCCTGCAACAGAACCTGGCCGCCGTACTCGAAGGGGATCCACGATGAGCAAGGAGCCCGTGGCCGTCGTAGGCGTCGGCCAGACCAAACACGTGGCCGCCCGCCGGGACGTGTCGATCGCCGGACTCGTCCGGGAGGCCGCCCAACGCGCGCTCACGGACGCCGAGTTGAGCTGGGCCGACATCGACGCCGTCGTCATCGGAAAGGCGCCCGACTTCTTCGAGGGCGTGATGATGCCCGAGCTGTACCTCGCCGACGCGCTCGGCGCCGTGGGCAAGCCCATGCTGCGGGTGCACACCGCCGGCTCGGTGGGCGGGTCCACCGCGCTGGTGGCCGCGAACCTCGTCGCCGCCCGGGTCCACGGCACGGTCCTCACCCTCGCCTTCGAGAAGCAGTCCGAGTCGAACGCCATGTGGGGTCTCTCCCTGCCGATCCCCTTCCAGCAGCCCCTCCTCGCCGGCGCCGGCGGCTTCTTCGCCCCCCATGTGCGCGCCTACATGCGGCGCAGCGGCGCCCCCGACACCATCGGCTCCCTCGTCGCCTACAAGGACCGGCGCAACGCCCTGAAGAACCCCTGCGCCCACCTCCACGAGCACGACATCACACTGGAGAAGGTCCAGGCCTCACCCATGTTGTGGGACCCCATCCGCTACTCCGAGACCTGCCCGTCCTCCGACGGCGCCTGCGCCATGATCCTCACCGACCGCGCCGGAGCCGCCCGCGCGCCCCGCCCGCCGGCCTGGATGCTGGGCGGCGCCATGCGCAGCGAACCGACCCTGTTCGCCGGCAAGGACTTCGTCTCCCCGCAGGCCGGCAAGGACTGCGCAGCCGACGTCTACCGCCAGGCTGGCATCGCCGACCCGCGCCGGGACATCGACGCCGTCGAGATGTACGTGCCGTTCTCCTGGTACGAGCCCATGTGGCTGGAGAACCTGGGCTTCGCCGCCGAGGGCGAGGGCTGGAAGCTCACCGAGTCCGGCGTCACCGAACTCGACGGGGACCTGCCCGTCAACATGTCGGGCGGTGTGCTCTCCACCAACCCCATCGGCGCCTCCGGGATGATCCGCTTCGCCGAGGCCGCCCTCCAGGTCCGCGGCCAGGCCGGGGAACACCAGGTGGACGGCGCCCGCAAGGTGCTCGGACACGCCTACGGCGGCGGCTCCCAGTTCTTCTCCATGTGGCTCGTGGGAGCGCGGCCCCCGGACTCCTGAAAGTCCTTCCCACGTGGCCTGTTGAGCATCGTGAGCGGTCGCTAGGCTGGCCCGCGGACGACGAACCGGGAGGAGCACGGACGTGGCCGAGAGCACCATCCAGCAGCAGCCGCTCGTGGGCTGGGACAAGCCGGACCTCGACCTCAGCAACGCCGAATGGCAGTCCAGCAGCCGGGGGCTGGGCGATGTCCAGATCGCGTTTGTCGAGGGCTTCATCGCGATGCGCAACAGCGGCCGTCCGGAGAGCCCATCCCTGATCTTCACACCTGCGGAATGGGGCGCCTTCGTCTCCGGAGCCCGGGAAGGGGAGTTCGACCTCACCTGATCCTTCCCCGAGCGCCCGGCGCCGCACGGCCTACGACAGCCGAACCGGGGGTGTTCCACGCCGATTTCCGGACACGCGACCAGCAGGACCCCGCCGGGACCGACGCCTGCGTCAGGCTGGTTCCAGCAAGGGGAAGGTCGTGTTCCGAAAGGTGAGGAACGATGAGCACTGCACCCGTCATCGCCGCGGTCGACGGTTCGGACGACAGCCTGCGCGCACTGGAGTGGGCCTACGACGCCGCCCGCCGTCGCGCCGCACCGCTGCGGGTGGTGCACGTACGGCAGTACGCCGCCTGGGGCCAGGCCGACGTGCTGGTCGCCGGGCCGCCGGAGGCGGATGGCGATCCGGTGCTGGACGACGTGCACGCCCGGCTCGCGGACCGCGGCGCGGAGCCCTGCGTGGAGTACGTCGCCCTGGAGGGCGTCCCGGGCGCCGTCCTGCCCGAACTCGGCACGGACGCCCAGCTGTTGGTCCTCGGTTCCCGCGGCCGCGGCGGCTTCGCCAGCCTGCTGCTCGGCTCCAACGGCCTCGCCGCCGCCCGGGACGCCGAGTGCCCGGTGGTCGTCGTACCCCGGCCCGACCGGCAGGTGCACGGGGACGGGCCGGCCGAGCCCGGGCCGCGGGTGGTCGTGGGTCTGCACGTCGACAGCCCCGACGACGGCGCCCTGGCCCTCGCCTTCGCCGAGGCCGCTGTGCGTGAGGCCCGGGTCCAGGTGATCGCCGCCTACCCGTGGCCGGCGCAGACCTGGTCCGCACCCGGCCAGATCCTGCCGCCCCAGGTCGACCAGGACATCCTCGCCGACGAGACCCGCGTCCTCGCCGAGGGCCACCTCGCCCCGCACCGCAAGCAGCACCCCCAGGTCCGCGCCGACGCCGAGGCGCTGCCCGGCGACGCGGCCGGCCGGCTCGTCGCCGCCTCCAAGGACGCCGAGCTGGTCGTGGTCGGCCGGCACCGGCGACGCCTGCTCGCCCCGGCCCGCATGATGGGCTCGGTCACCCAGGCCGTCCTGCTGCACGCGGCCTGCCCGATCGCGGTGGTGCCGCCGGAACCGCCGCAGGAGTGAGGCGGGCAGGGGGCCGCGGCCGCCTAGCAGACCGTACGGCGCCCCGCAATGCGTCCGGTGCCGAGCCGCACGGACGCGGCTGTGGTGTCCCGCACCATGGTGCCGGGCCATAGGGGTTCGTACGGTTCCGCCACGCCCGGCGCTCCAGGCGCCGCCCGCGCACGAGCGGCCGGGACACGTGTCCGCCAAAGGAGCCGCTCATGCCCCTGCGCATGTTCAGAAAGCCGCCCGGAGCGCCGCCCCGTGCCCGCCTGCTGCCCCGCCTGCTGCCCCGTCTCCTCACCGTCGTCGCCGTCGTCCTCGGCACCGCGCTCGCCGGCCCGCTGCCCGCCGCCCGGGCGTCCGTGGGGCTCACCGAGGTGAGCGACTTCGGATCCAACCCGGGCGCCCTCACCATGTACGTGTACCGGCCCGCGTCGCTGCCCGCTCATCCGCCGGTCGTGGTCGCCCTGCACGGCTGCACCCAGAGCGCACAGGTCTACGCCGACAACTCCGGCCTGCCCCAACTCGCCGACCGGGACGGCTTTCTGCTCGTGTTCGCGCAGACCACGACCGCCAACAACCCGAGCCAGTGCTTCAACTGGTTCCAGACCACGGACAACCGGCGCGGACAGGGCGAGGCGCTCTCCATCCGGCAGATGGCGGGCCAGGCCGTGAGCGCCTACGGTGCCGACCCCCGGCGGGTCTACGTCACCGGTCTGTCCGCGGGCGGAGCCATGACCGCCGTCATGCTCGCCACCTACCCCGACGTCTTCGCCGCCGGAGCCGTCGTCGCGGGCCTGCCCTACGACTGCACCCGGGACAACAGCCCCTACACCTGCATGAACCCGGGCGTCGACCTCAGTCCCGACGCATGGGCCCAGCGGGTGCGGGACGCCGATCCGTCGTACACCGGGCCATGGCCGCGCGCGGCCGTCTGGTACGGCGACCAGGACACCACCGTCGTCCCGCGCAACGCCACGGAGCTGCGCGACCAGTGGACGGCCCTGCACGGCCTTGCCCAGACCCCGACCCGGACCACGAACATCGGCCCCGACGCCACCCGGCAGGACCAGTACCTGGCCCCCGACGGCACGGTCGCCGTCGAGGTCGACCGGGTCCCCGGCATCGGCCACGGCACCCCGGTGGACCCGGGCACCGGCACCCAGCAGTGCGGCAGCACCGGCGCCCCCTACTTCCCGGCCTCGATCTGCTCCAGCTACTGGATCGCCCGGTTCTTCGGCCTGGACACCTCCGATCCGGGCGGCGGCGGAGGCAGCGGCGGCACCGGGGGTGGCAGCGGCGCCGCCTGCTGGACGGCGAGCAACTACGCCCAGGTACAGGCCGGACGGGCCACCACCAGCGGCGGCTCCACCTACGCCAAGGGGTCCCAGCAGAACATGGGCCTGTACAACACGTTCGTCACCCACACACTGAAGGAGTCACCCACGGGTTTCTACACCATCGCCGACAACGGCTGCCCCTGACAGAAGGTCAGCCACACCCGGGCATGGTGTTGTCCGACACCGTTGCGGGGGCCGCCGTCCTGGCGGCCCCACACATGTTCCGCACACCTACAACACCCCTAGCCTCCAGCGCGTCCACCCACCGCCGGAGGAACCCGTATGCCCACCACACCGCCCGGACGTCCCTCACGCCGAGCCGTTCTCCACGCACTGTCGCTCACCGCCGCCTGTCTGCTCCTGACCACCCCGGCGACGGCGGCCCCCACCGGCACACCGGACGAGCACTGCGCAGGCCGCACCCAGCTCCGGGTGCCCGGCGCCGCCCGTCAACAGTCCGACTGCCTGGACGAGCTGACCACCGCCGGCACCGTGGCCTCCGGCCACACCGACCCGGCCGACTACGCCGGTCTCACCCCCAAGGACCTGCCCACGCCCAGCGGCGTCCCCGGCATCCAGATCGACGGCTGCTTCCCGGACACCTCCACCACCAACACCGACCACGGCTGGCACCACGACGCCCAGTTCGTCATCCGGCTGCCCGACCACTGGAACGGCGGCCTGGTCGTCGCCGGAACCCCCGGCAACCGGAAGCAGTACGCCAACGACCGGGCCATCGCCGACTGGGTGCTCGCCCGCGGCTACGCCTACGCCGCCACCGACAAGGGCAACACCGGCACCGCGTTCTACCGCGACGGCCGGCGGCCCGGCGACGCCATCGCCGAATGGAACACCCGCCTCACCCAGCTCACCCGCGCGGCCCGCGCCGTGGTCGCCCAGCGCTACCACCGGCCCCCGGCCCGCACCATCGCCACCGGTCTGTCCAACGGCGGCTACCTCGTCCGCTGGCAACTGGAGCACCACCCCGAGCTGTACGACGGCGGAGTCGACTGGGAAGGCACCCTCTGGCGCACCCCCGGCCCCCACCCGCTCACCTTTCTGCCGATCACGCTGCGCGACTACCCCACCTATGCCGCCGGCGGACCAGGAGCCGCCCGGGCCCAGGCCGCCCTGCACCGCGCCGGTTTCCCAGCCGGCTCGGAGTTCCTGTGGCCGTACCACTACCGGGTCTACTGGGACCTCACCCAGCGCGTCTACCGCGAGGAACTCGACCCCGGCTACGACGGCACCACCGAGGCCGGCACCCCGTTCTGCCGCTCCGGCACACCCGGCTGCGACGCCGACTACGACTACGCGGCCCGCCCGGCGGCCGTCCACCGCGCGGTCGACCGGATCGCCCTCACCGGACGCATCGGCAAACCGCTGATCACCCTCCAGGGCACCCTCGACGTCCTGCTGCCGATCAGTGAGGACTCCGACGTCTACGCGCGCATGGTCCGCACGGCCGGACGCGGAAACCTGCTGCGCTACTACCGCATCCAGGACGGCACGCACACCGACTCCCTGGTCGACGCCTTCCCCGACCGGCTGCGCCCGATGGTGCCCTGCCACCATTCGGCCTTCACGGCACTGGAACGCTGGCTGTCCGGCACCGCCCTCCCGCCCGCCGACCACACCGTCCCACGCCCGGCCGGCGCCACCCCGGCCACCCTGCTCACCAGCTGCCCTCTGGACTAGGCCCTGCCTGGCGGATCGCCCGGGCGCCCGCACGCCACCCACGGCAGCGCGGGCACGTACCATGGCCGCATGTCGTTCCTCCGCCGCCGCAGCGCCACCCCCGCCGGACCCGACTTCGACGTGCTGGCCATGGACCCGGGCGACTGGCCGGGCAACCTCGGCGCGGGCCTGCTGCCCGCGCCCGACGGCACCTGCCAGGGTGTCTTCCTGCGCTACGACCTCTTCGGCGGCCGCGGCCCCGCCATGATCATCGGCAACCTCCCGGAGGGCTCCCCGGCCCGGGAGGTCGCCGAGGACGAGATCCCCTTCGAGGTGGGCCAGCTGCTGCTGGCGCTGGAGAACGACGAGGAGGTCACCGTCGTCGGCGTCGAGGACACCCCGGTCCTCCAGGGCGACAACCTCCTCATCGTGCGGCGGCTGAAGCTGTCCGAGTCCCGGGTCTCCTGCGTCCAGTTCGACCGCAGCGACGGCGTCCTCGTCACCATCGCCGCCTGGGACCGCCCCATCACCGACGACCTGTACGCCCTGCTGAAGCCGCTCCCGGCGGAGCTTTTCCAGCAGGGCTGAGGCCCTTCGCGCGCGGCTAGTGGGCCGCGCCTTCGAGGGTCACGTCCGCGGCGCGGACGAAGCCGACCCGGTGGCCGTACT
The DNA here is from genome assembly GCF_001953885.1 of Streptomyces sp. IMTB 2501. Classification (GTDB taxonomy): domain Bacteria; phylum Actinomycetota; class Actinomycetes; order Streptomycetales; family Streptomycetaceae; genus Streptomyces. The sequence goes on from NZ_MQUS01000002.1 coordinate 342,600, forward strand.
GGATCTCGTAGTACAGGTCCTTGCCCATCACGACCCGGTGCGAGTCGGTGGTGAAGGTGGCCGAGTAGTCGTACTCGCCCGGCACCTCGTCACCGACCACGTACGTCTGCCCGGCCGGGATCGTGTACGGCAGCGGCACGACCGACTGCACGGGGACGCCCTCCGGGTAGGCCTCCTTCTCCGGGTAGGCCCTGCCGTACACCGGGACGCTCGCCAGGCCCTCCTTCGGCGTGATCACCAGCCCCTTGGCGGGCACCGCCGTCGGAGCCTGGCGCGGGTTCTGGAACCAGGCCTTCTGGCCCAGGTACCAGATCGCGGTCCAGTCGCCCCAGCGGTCCGCGACCGCGTACTGCTGACCGGTGGAGACCCGGGAGGACAGGTCGTTCACGTCGATGGTCGGGTCCGCCTTCATGCCGATGTCCTTGATCAGCGGCGCGTTCACGTCGTGGTCCGAGTAGAGCCGCACCTCACCGGAACCGTGCGCCGGGCAGAGCTCGCCCTTGGTGGTGCAGCCCGTGTACGCCGGCTGGTTCGAGGTGTAGTCCGGCAGGATCGTCACCAGCCCCGACCGCTTGCCGGCGGTCCGCCTGAACGGGTGGCCCAGCAGCTGGAAGTAGTGCCGCCAGTCCCAGTACGGGCCAGGGTCCGTGTGCATGCCGGGGATCGTTGACGCGGTCGGACCGGGCACGTTCTCGTGGCCGAGGATGTGCTGCCGGTCCAGCGGGATGTCGTACTTCCGGCTCAGGTACTTCACCAGCCGGGCCGAGGACCGGTACATCGCCTCCGTGTACCAGGCGTCCGGGTTGGCGAGGAAGCCCTCGTGCTCGATGCCGATGGACCGGGCGTTGATGTCCCAGTTGCCCGCGTGCCAGGCCACGTCCTTCGCCTTGACGTGCTGGGCGATCAGACCATCAGTGGAGCGCACGGTGTAGTTCCACGACACATAGGTCGGGTCCTGGATCAGGTTCAGCACCCCGTCCCAGGTGCCCTCCGTGTCATGGATGACGATGTACTTGATGGGCTGCGACACAGGGCGGTCGCCGAGGTCGTGGTTGCCGTAGTCGTTGTTCCCGAACTGGGCGTACGGCGCCCACACCGCCTCGCACGACACCGAGCCCGGGCACTCGATGCCGTCCGTCGGCAGTGTGCCCAGGCCCGCTCGCCGCAACTGGGCGGTGTCGGCGGTCAGCCGCGGCTGGGCCGCGAGCGCGACCAGCTGGCCGTCGTCCGTGGTGCGCTCCTCGCCCGTGCGCAGGATGTCGTACACGTCGTTGGCGTACGCCGCCGCGGTCGCCGTGTCGTCGGCGCCGGAGAAGCGGGCCACCGCCGCGTACCAGTCGTCCGGGTCTGCGCTCAGTGGCTCGCCCAGTTGCTTCTGCGCGGCGGCGAGCAGGGCGGCGCCGCCGGCCACGTTCGCCGCCGGGTCGGTGCGCAGGTCCGAGGCCGGCCGGCCGGTCAGCCGCGCGGCCTTCGCCAGCGTCTTGAGCCGGGCGGGGAGCGCGGACTCGGCCGGCACCCTGACGTCCGGGTGCAGGGCGGCGCGGGAGCCGTCACCGCGGGCGTCCTCCGCGCCCTCGGCGAGATGCTCCGTGGCGGCGATCGCGGTCCGGGCGTCCGTGAGGTGCATCGGGCCGTAGCCGCCGCTCACGCTCGGCGCGCCCGCGTGCCAGTCCCAGCGGGACTGCAGGTAGGAGACGGCCAGCAGAACGCTCTGCGGCACGTGGTACTCGGCCGCGGCGGAGGCGAACGCCTGCTGCAGCCGGTGCGCGGAGGAGTCGGGGGCACCCTGGGCGGGGGCGGCGCCGAGCAGCGGCAGCAGCAGGGCCGCGGACGCCAACGGGCCGGCGGCCCGCCGCAGTTGTCTGTGGCCGTGGATGGACGGGGAGTGCGTGGCGGAACCTCGCAAAGCGGCCTCCTGAGACGGGCGGGCGTGGCGGGGCGTGCGGCGCCGAGCTGGGTCAGTGGTACCGGCTGGCCGACGATCCGTCAATGATGCCTTCAGGACGGTGATTTCCCACGTCACGGAGGGGTTTTCGGCGAGTTTCGCGACGGCGGTGCGTGGGCCTGCGCGGCGTCACTGGCGTACACCAGTGGCCACTTCGCGCGCGTGTGCGCAACGCGCACGGACAGCGGACGTGCGCACCGCGTCTGCACAGCGGGCGCGCGCGAACGCGACCGGGCATACGAAGGTCCGCGGTGCGCCGCCGCTCTGGCGCACCGCGGACCTTCGTCCCCGTCAGCGAGTGCCGACCGCCGCGCGGACGGCCTTGCGGGCCATCTGGCAGTCGTCGTGCAGCCGCCTGAGCAGCAGCCGCTGTTCCTCGCCGGACGGCGCAGCACCCGGGTGGGCCAGGCCCGGTGCCGCCGGGGCCGTATCGTGCATCGAACGCTGCACGGCCGTCTCGTACCTGCGGATCTCCCGGGTCAGCAGCAGCATCAGATTGACCAGGAAGGCGTCCCGGGAGGCCGGGCCCGCCGACTGGGCGATCTGGCTGATCTGCCGCCGGGCCACCGGCGCGTCCCCCAGGACCAGCCACAAGGTCGCCAGGTCGTACCCCGGCAGATACCAGCCCGCGTGCTCCCAGTCCACCAGCACTGGACCGGCCGGTGACAGAAGGATGTTCGACAGCAGGGCGTCGCCGTGGCAGAACTGCAGCATGCCCTGGCGGCCGACCTCGTGGGCGATGCCGTGCAGCAGTTTCTGCAGGTCGCCGAGGTCCCGGTCGGTGAGCAGACCCAGCTCGTGGTACCGGGAGATCCGGGCGCCGTAGTCCAGGGGCATCTCGAAGGTGCCTGCCGGGGGCCGCCAGGAGTTCAGCCGGCACAGTGCGCCGAGCGCGGCCCGGATGTCCGCGCGCGGTGGCGCCTCCACCGGATGCCGCTGCAGCGCCGCCACACGGCCCGGCGCCCGCTCGATCACCAGGGTGCAGTTGTCCGGGTCCGCCGCGATCAGCCGGGGCACGCGGACCGGAGGCCGGTGCCGGACGAACGAGCGGTATGCGGCTATTTCGTGCCGGCTCCGCTCGGCCCAGGCGGGCGAGTGGTCCAGCAGACACTTGGCGACGGCCGTGCTCCGCCCTGTCGTCCCGACCAGAAGGACGGACCGTCCGCTGCGCCGCAGCACCTGCACTGGAGAGAACTCCGGACAGATCCGGTGCACCGAGGCGATGGCGGTGCGCAACTGCGCGCCCTGGGGACCGGACAAGTCGAGTCTCCCGCTGAGCGGTTGGGTACCGGGCTGCCCCGGGACCCGCCGCGGCCGGCCCGCGACCGGTACCGGTCCGCCCGGACGCGCCACCGGGTCGAGGTACGGCCCGCCGCCGGTGGGGCGGGGACGCAGCGGCCGGGGCGGGGCGGACACGGAGGACGATGCTGCGTACATGGGAGATACAGATCCCTTCGTGTGCCTGCGGTGCCTGCCTGTGGTTCCGTGCTCGGCGCGCATGCGTGAGACCGGTGCTCGGGGGAGTCCGTACTCCGTTCGCATGCACTGCGAGCGCGCGCCTGCCCGGCCCGGCCGCCGGGGTGCACCCTGGGGAATGCACCTGTCGTACTGAGTTGGCGACCGGGTCGGGGTGGCGCGTTCCTACTCGACACCCGATGCCCCGTGGCACACCATCTGGCGGACCCTGGCGAACCCTGGCGAATAGTCGCCCGGCAACTTCTACCGGGCTACTGTCAACTCAGCCGAGAACCTGGGGGCTTGACGTGAGCGGACAACCCAACACCCGCCTGGCGGACCTGTTCGGCCTGGCCGGCTGGTCCAAGGGTGAACTCGCGAGGCTGGTCAACAAGCAGGCGGCGGCCATGGGCCACCCCCAGTTGTCGACCGACACCTCCCGGGTGCGGCGGTGGATCGACATGGGAGAGATCCCGCGCGATCCGGTGCCGCGGGTGCTGGCGGCCCTGTTCACCGAGCGTCTCGGCCGTGTCGTGACCATCGAGGACCTCGGTCTGGTGCGGCACGGGCGTGCGGGAAGACGGCAGGGCGACGGGATCGAGGAACATCCCGACGGCGTGCCGTGGGCGCCCGAACGTACCGCCGCGGTCCTCACCGAATTCACGGGAATGGACCTCATGCTCAACCGACGCGGCTTGGTGGGCGCGGGTGCCGCGCTCGCCGCGGGATCAGCACTCAGCAGCGCCATGTACGACTGGTTGCACACCGACCCGGCCCTGAAGGCCGACGCCCCCGTCCTCGACGACCCCCTGCACGCCGACCCCGCTGGGTTCGACCGCTATGAGGCCGCCCCCATCGGGTCGCAGGAGATCGAGGAACTGGAGCGCTCGGTCGAGGTGTTCCGCGCCTGGGACGCGGCCCGTGGCGGCGGGCTTCAGCGCAAGGCGGTCGTGGGCCAGCTCAACGAGGTGGGCGGCATGCTCGCCTACCACCATCCACCCCATCTCCAGCGCCGCCTGTGGGGCGTCGCCGCCAACCTCGCCGTCCTCGCGGGCTGGATGTCGCACGACGTCGGCCTGGAGCCCACGGCCCAGAAGTACTTCGTCATCGCCGCTCATGCCGCCCGTGAGGGCGGCGACCGGCCGCGCGCCGGTGAGGCCCTGTCCCGGGCGGCCCGGCAGATGGTGCACCTCGGCCGGCCCGACGACGCACTGAACCTGATGAAGCTCGCCCAGTCCGGCGCCGGCGACGGTCTGCAGCCGCGCACCAAGGCGATGTTCCACACCATCGAGGCCTGGGCGCAGGCGTCGATGGGCAAGGGGCAGGCCATGCGCCGTACCCTCGGGCAGGCGGAGGACATGTTCGTCGCCTGCCGGGGCGAGGCGGAACCACTGGACTGGATGCAGACCTTCAAGGACGAGGACCTGTACGGCATGCAGGCCCTCGCCTACCGCACGCTGGCGGAGTACGACCCGAGCGAGGCCGCGCACGCCCAGTACTACGCGGAGAAGGCGCTCGCCCTGCGCGTCGACGGGCGGGAGCGATCGAAGATCTTCGACCATCTGTCCATGGCGTCGGCCTGCTTCCTCGCCGACGACCCCGAACAGGCCGACCGCTATGCCCGGCTGGCCCTGATGTCGATGGGCTCGAACTCCTCCCGTCGCACCTGGGACCGGCTGCGGCAGATGTACCGGCTGACCGCGGAGTACGCCGGCTATCCGAAGATCCATGAACTGCGGGAGGAGATCCGGCTCGCCCTGCCCAAGCCGAGGGCCAAGGGCGCGGGCACCGCACAGGCGTAAGCGCACAGGCACGGGGCCTGTGCAGCGGCTGACTTCAACAGCCCTTACTGCCTGGACAACTTCAACAGCTCCCACTGCCTCGACAACTCATGGTCCGGCTCACGCGGTGACCTTGGCGACGAGCACGCACGCGTCGTCCTCGCGTCCGGCGCCGCCGAACTCCTCGACCAGCGTCCGTACGCTGTCCTGCGCCGTGCGCGCGGCTCGGAACCGTGGGGCGAGGTCGAGCAGGCGGTCGACGGCCGCGGTCGGGCTGTGCCCCGGCACCAGTCCGTCGGTGTACAGCAGGAGCAGGTCACCGGGTTCGAGGGTCACCTCGGCCTGTCCATAGACGGCGCCCGAGGTGGCGCCGAGCAGGACGCCGTCGGGTGCGTTCAGCAGGCGCCCCGTCCCGTCGCGGTACAGCAGCGGGGCGGGGTGTCCTGCCTGCGCCCAGACCAGGGTGTGCGTCGCGGGCCGGTAGCGGCAGCAGACGGCGCTGCCGAGGGCGGGCTGCACGGTGGCGTCCAGTAACTGGTTGAGCATGCCGAGCAGTTCACCGGGCCGGGTGCCGGCCAGCGCCATGCCGCGCACGGCGCCGAGCAGCATCGCCATACCGGAGGCGACGGACACCCCGTGCCCGGTGAGATCGCCGACGCTGAGCAGGGTCTCACCGTCGGAGAGTTCCAGCGCGTCGTACCAGTCGCCGCCGATCAGCGTGTCCGTGGCCGCGGGGAGGCGGTGGGCGGCGAGGTCGAGGGTGCGTGGGCCCCGGTGCGGGAGCCGCAGGGAGCCGCGCCATGGCGGTAGCACGGCTTCCTGCAGCTCGGTCGCGATCCGGTGCTCGGCCTGCTCCTGCCGGCGCTGACGCTGCAGCGAGTCACGGGTCTCGTGCACCGTCCGCCGGCAGCGGCGCAGTTCGCTGACGTCCCGCAGCACGGCCCACATCGAGGCGGTGCCGCCGTCGGCTCCGAGCACGGGTTCGCCCATCATGTGCACGGCCCGGACGGTGCCCTCGGGCCGTACGACACGGAACTCGCCGTCGATGGGTTTGCCGTCGACCAGGCAGTCCGTCACCATCGCGGTCAGTTTCGGCCGGTCCTCGTCCAGGACCAGCGAGGGCAGTTCGTCCAGGGTGAGGGCGGGGGCGTCCGGGTCGAGGCCGAGGATCTGGTACAGCTCCCCGGACCAGGTCGCCGCGTCCGTCAGCAGGTCCCACTCCGCGCTGCCGACGCGGCTGAGCAGCGAGTCGCTGGGGGCGGGGGCCGGCGCGGGCCGGACGGCGAGCAGCCCGGCGGGTTCGGCAGGATCGGCCGGCTCGGGGTGCGGGCCGTCCCGGAGCTGGGCCAAGTGGGCGTCCAGGTCGTCCAGTTGGTGCAGCGCGAGGTCGTACAGGGCGCGCTGCCAGCGTTCCTCCGGGTCCGAACCGTCGCTCTGGGCGTCCCGCCGTACGGCGTCCACGTCGCCCTTGAGTCGCCGCGTCTGCGTGATCAGCGCCTCGACCGAGCCGCGTCCGGGTGGCTGGGTGGCAGAGCGGTCCGCGGAGACAGGGGACGGCATGACGCACTCCGGAGGGGACGATACGGCAGGGGGGACGAGGGACCGGTTACGACTGTTGCACAGCCCGCGACGCCCCGTAAGGGATTTGGCAACACACGATACGGTGGTGCTTCCGGCATATGCCAGAGTCTCCCCGGAGTGATCCCCGTACGCGCATGGCGTACGCGTTTCGGGTGCCAAGTCGTAGAGGCCCTACGGGAGTTGCCTCAAGCGGGTCGCGTGTGCAGGGCATTCATCCGTATGTTCGTCGCTCCTGTGTTCCCGTGCGCCCTGACCGTCTTGTACCTGTCGAACTCTGACCGGATTTGGCGGCATGTGAAGTGCCTTCGCGGAGTCCATAAAGGCATGGATGCCATCACTGTCGCACAGTCCGCCCAGGCCCGGCTGATCACCGCGGAGGACCAGGAGATTCCCGTGTCGGCCACGCTGCGCTACTCCACGGACGATCCGCTGGCCGTCTTCGTGGACTTCCCGGCCGAGGCCGCGCTGGAGGGCGAGGAGGTCAGCTGGGTCTTCGCGCGCTCCCTGCTCGACCAGGGGCTGCGGGCCCCGGCCGGCCACGGGGACGTGCAGATCTGGCCGTACGGCCGTACGCGCACGGTGCTGGAGTTCCACTCGCCGCACGGACTGGCCCTGCTCCAGTTCCCCGCGTCCGCGCTGCGCCGCTTCCTGCTGCGCACCTACGCGATGGTGCCGGCCGGGCAGGAGGATCTGTCCGGGGTGGTGGAGCGCGGGCTGAGCGCCCTGTTCGGCGGGGTGTGAGGGAACTCCCGGACGACTTTGACTCTTGTTCACCTTCGCCTCACCGCATCGGTCTGGACCCTGACCATCACCGCGGGCACCCTGGCGCGCGGTGTGCCGCAGGGGCACTCCGGTGACGAGGACGGGGCCAATGACACCGATCAGCCGAAGAGGCTTCGTGGGACTCGGCGCATCCGTGGCGGCGGGTGTGGCGCTGGGCGCCGGCACCCGCACCGACGCGGCCGCGGCCACCACGGCGACCGGCACGATCAAGGACGTGCAGCACGTGGTGATCCTCATGCAGGAGAACCGCAGCTTCGACCACTACTTCGGCCGGCTGAAGGGCGTGCGCGGCTTCGACGACCGCAGCGGCATCACCCTGAGCGGCGGCTTCCCGGTCTTCAATCAGCCGAACGGGCTGGGCCGACAGTACCCCTGGAAGCTCAGCGCGACCCCGGACGCGGGCGGGAAGGACGGCGAGACCCTCGCCCAGTGCAACGGCGACCTGCCGCACTCGTGGTCCTCACAGCACTCCGCCTGGAACAAGGGCCGGATGGACAACTGGGTCTCCGGCGTCGGCAACGTCCGCTCGCTCGGCTACCTGGACCGCTCCGACATACCCTTCCACTACGCTCTCGCCGACAACTACACCATCTGCGACGCCTACTTCTGCTCCACGCTCAGCGCGACCGGCCCCAACCGCACCTACCTGTGGAGCGGCAAGGTCGACTCCTCCAGCTACGACGGCGGCGACGAGTCCGGCCTGACCTGGCAGACCTACGCCGAGGCGCTGCAGGCCGCCGGGGTGACCTGGAAGGTCTACCAGAACGCGGCCGACAACTACGGTGACAACGGCTGCGCGTACTTCAAGAACTTCGCGAACGCCAAGGCGGGCGACCCACTGTACGACCGCGGTATGTCCTCGGTGCCGAAGGTGACCGGCTCGACCCCCGACGACATCGCCGCCGCCATCAAGGCCGACGTGCTCGCGGGCACCCTCCCGCAGGTCTCCTGGGTGGTCCCCAACCAGGCCTTCTCCGAGCACCCGTACGCCCCTCCCGGCGACGGCGCCCACTTCGTCAACCTCGTCTACCAGGCCCTCGCCGCCGACCAGGACGTCTTCGACTCGACCGTCCTGTTCCTCAACTACGACGAGAACGACGGCTACTTCGACCATGTGCCCCCGCCGGCGCCGCCCGCCGATACGGCCGGGGAGTTCCTCAACGGGGTACCGTACGGCTTCGGCTTCCGGGTCCCGATGCTCGTCATCTCGCCCTGGACGCGCGGTGGCTGGGTCTCCTCGGAGGTCTTCGAGCACACCTCGGTACTGCGTTTCCTGGAGACCTGGACCGCAGCCCTCGGCAAGCCCGCCGGGTGCGCCAACATCAGCGACTGGCGGCGCAAGGTGAGTGGCGACCTCACCGGGGTCTTCGACTTCGCCAACCCGGTCTACGGTCCGGTCTCCCTGCCCGCGACCAGCGTCATCGGCATCGACACCTGCGGCCCGCTGCCCAACCCGGTGCCGACGGACAACGCCCTGCCCGCCCAGGAGCCCGGCACCCGCCCGTCCCGCGCGTTGCCGTACCAGCCGGGCGGCTACCTGGACCACCTGGAGTTCGGCGCGGCCGGCAAGATCCTCGCCTGGTTCACCATGACCAACCAGGGCGCGCCGGCTTCCCGGGCGGCCCACTTCTCCATCCACCCGAACGCCTACCGTGACACCACGCCGTTCCAGTACACGGTCGACGCGGGCGGCAGCGCGTCCGACTTCTTCAACATCGGCACGGGCTTCGGCGGCGGCAAGTACGACCTGACCATGGTCGGCCCCAACCGCTTCCTGCGCCGTTTCCAGGGCGACGCGACCAAGGCGGGCAAGTCGGCGGAGGTGAGCACCCGGTACGCGGTCGAGCCGGGCACCGGCAAGCTCGCGATCTACTTCAAGATGACCAACTCGGGCTCGTCGCCGGTGAAGTTCACCATCACCTCCAACCACTACCGCGGTGACGGTCCCTGGACCTACCCCGTGGCCGCGGGTGGCTCGACGGAGGACTTCTTCAACGCCGTCGCCTACCAGAACGGCTGGTACGACTTCACGGTGACCGTCGACTCCGACGCGACCTGGTCGCGCCGGTTCACCGGGCGCCTGGAGACGGGCGCCGCCGGCGTCAGCGGCTGAGGCCGGCGTACAGGTCCGGGCGCGGAGCCAGGCCGACGGTCACCCGGCCGCCGCTCTCCAGCGCCCGGACGCCCGCCTCGGCCACGGCGGACGCCGCGTACCCGTCCCAGACGCTCGGACCGGTGACCTCGCCCCGCCGGGCGGCGTCGGCCCAGGCCTGCACCTCGCGGTCGTAGGCGTCGTCGAAGCGGACGAGGTAGTCCTGTGCCACCTCCTCGCGGGCGCCGCCGGCCGTGGTGACCACCATGGCGTGCTCGGCGCCGATCCGGGCGCTGCCCCTCTCGCACACGGCCTCGCAGCGCACCTGGTAGCCGAAGCCGCAGTTCACGAAGACCTCGACGTCGACGAGGGCGCCCGCTTCGGTCTCGAACAGCACGAACTGCGGATCGAGCAGGCCCTCGGGGGCGTCCGTGGACGGCGTGGGACGCAGCACGGTCACCGCCGTCAGCTCCTGCCCCAGCAGCCAGCGGGCCGCGTCGATCTCGTGCGAGACCGAGCTGTTGATCAGCATCGCGCTGGTGAAGTCGCCGGGCGAGGAGACATTGCGGTGGGTGCAGTGCAGCATCAGCGGCCGGCCCAGACTGCCGCCGTCCAGCAGCGACTTCAGCCGGCGGTACTCGGCGTCGTAGCGGCGCATGAAGCCGATCTGGGCCAGCCGGCGGCCCAGCCGTGCCTCGGCCTCCACGACCCGCAGCGCACCGGTGGAGTCCGGCACCATGGGCTTCTCGCACAGCACCGGCAGCCCGCGGGCGAAGGCGGCGAGCAGCGCGTCCTCATGGGCCGGGCCGGGGGAGGCGATCAGCACGGCCGCGACACCGGGCGCGTCGAGTGCGGCGACGGGGTTCTGATGCACGGTGACGGATTCGATGCCGGCCGCGGCTTCCTTCGCCCGCTCGACATCGGGGTCGGCCACCGCCACGACCTTGGCTCCGCTGACCACTTGATCGAGACGTCGTATGTGGTCGGCCCCCATGTGTCCGGCACCCAGTACCGCCACTCCCAGCAGGTCACCCATGTGTGCGCTCCCTACGCCGACGATCACGCCGTAGCGTACGCGGCGCAGGGAGCGCTGCCTGGGGATCGCCGCCGGGGGCGCCTCAGTACCGCAGAACCCCCGCGATCCCGTTCGCGTCGCCCAGCGAGCCGTCGGGAACGAAGCGGACTTCGGCGCCGGTCTCGAGGCACTGCTCGACGATCTCGTCCACGATGTCGTCGCGGGCGTCCAGGTCGCCGGGTGCGGCCGGCACGAGGTGGTCGCCGTCGTCGCGGACGGTCGTGCGGTAGTTCTCCTCGACCGCGAGCAGCCGGACCCGTCCTTCCCGGGCGTTCTGCCACAGCTCGTCCACCCCGGCCGCGAAGGCCTTGTGTCCGCGTGCCGAGGTCAGTTCGTCGATGACGGAGGTGGTGTCCTTGCGGGCCTCGTCCTCCAGCACGGGGCGCAGGGCCTGCCACACGGCGTTGGGGTCGGCGTGGGCCAGGCCCCCGCGCGGGACGTGGACGGCGGACCTGGCGACACTGCCGGCCTCGTCCAGCAGGGACAGGGCGGCCTGCTCGCCGGTGATGTAGAGCGGGCGGGGCTGCTCGCGCAGGACCGCGCCCAGCGCGGTGTCCGCCTCGCGCAGGAACCGGCGTGTGGCCTCGTCGCTGAAGGTGCTCGGCTGGTCGCCGATCTGCATCTGCCGCTCGGCGTCGAAGTTCTCCTGGCCGCGGACCAGCGGGAAGCCGCCGAAGTGCTCCTCGACGACCCGGTCGGGGCCACCGCTCCACAGGGTGGCCCGGTCGGCGGAGACCGACAGCACCCAGAAGGGCCGTTCGGCGGCCTGCGCGGAGACCAGGTTGCGGGTGAGGAAGGTGTCGGAGAAGACCACCCGCTCGGGGACGGTGCGGGCCAGCGACCAGACCTGGTGTTCACCGGGGGCGGCGAAGATCACCAGGCCGTCCTCGGCGTGCGCCAGATCCACTTCCGCCAGCGCGCGGTCCAGCTGTTTCTCGATCTCGGCGCGCCGTTCACGGGTGACGCCGGGATCGGCCTCCAGGCGTTTGCGTGCCTCGGTGACGACATTGCGCAGCCGGACGGGGTCCTGCCCGTTCTCCGGTTCGCGGCGGTGCGTCGGGGTCAGCACGGACACCGCCGGGTAGGGCCGCGGGCGCCGTAGTTCGGCCAGGGTCGCGGGACTCAGTGCGTGCTCCATGACAGCACGATAGGGCGGATTCACGCGTACGGCATTCGGGGTGTCCCGGACCCCGCCCGCCGTCTGAATTCCCCGGTCGGAGGCGGTGACGCGGCGCCGTGCGGCCGGTTACCGTACCCGTCAGTAACCGCACCGCAACGCACCCAGGGAGGCCCCCATGCCGCAGCTCGAAGTCGACGGAGCGGCGCTGACGTACGACGACGAAGGTCCCCGTGACGCACCTGAGGTGCCCCTGGTCTTCGTCCACGGCTGGACCGCGAACCGGCACCGCTGGGACCACCAGATCGCGCACTTCGCCGAAAGACGCCGGGTGATCCGGCTGGACCTGCGCGGGCACGGCGAGAGCACCGGTGCGGGGGTGCGCACGGTCGCGGAGCTGGCCCGGGACGTGCTCGCCCTGCTCGACCATCTGGAGGTCGAACGGTTCGTGCTGGTCGGTCACTCGATGGGCGGGATGATCGCGCAGACCATCGCGCTGGCCCACCCCGAGCGGGTGGAGCGGATGGTGCTGGTGGGCTCCATCGCCCGGATGACGTACAGCCGTGGCCGGGGCCTGCTCATGGCCGTCTCCACCCTGGTGCCGTACCGGCTGTTCGTGGCCGCCAACATCCAGCGCGCCTTCGCGCCCGGCTACCCGCGCGAGGAGATCCGTGCGCACATCCGGGCTTCCGCCGCGACCCCGCGCGAGGTCGTGATGACGCTGTACGGCGCGATGCGTGCCTTCGACGTCCTCGACCGGGCCGGTGAGATCCGCACGCCCACGCTGATGGTGCACGGCTACCACGACGTCCAGCTGCCCGTGCGGCAGATGCTGCGGATGGCCAGGGCCTATCCGGACGCGGTCGTGCGCATCCTCGACGCGGGCCATGAGCTGCCGCTGGAGAAGCCGGCCGAGCTGACGGCCGTGCTGGACCGGTTTGTGAGCGAAAAGGTCTGAACCATGCAACGCTTGGTGAAGTTTTTGCATCTGGCCGGTTCGTGACGGCGCAGGCCCGGTGGTGCGGGCTTCACAGGATTTCGCGTAAGCAAAACTCGGCCGAAACCATGGGGGTGGTTGCGTCCCCCGTGTTACGGCCGAGTTGACTGCCTGGGGCAACCGACGGACGCTGGTCATATAGGTGCTAGTTACAACTGGTTTGCCGGCCGGACCGCGGTTCACCCGTGAAAGCCCAGGTGAGCGCCGGAGCCGGCCGCCAGCCGGAGGCAGGAGGCAACGCATGTGCGGCATCACCGGATGGGTCTCCTTCGACCGTGACCTGACGACCGAGGCCACGACATTGCATGCGATGACCGAGACGATGGCCTGCCGCGGTCCGGACGACCGCGGCACCTGGACCCAGGGCCCGGCCGCCCTGGGCCACCGCCGACTCGCGATCATCGACCTCCCCGGCGGCCGTCAGCCGATGTCCCTCGACACCCCTGAGGGAACCTTGGCGATGGTGTACTCCGGGGAGGCGTACAACTTCACCGAACTGCGCCGCGAACTCGAAGGGCGCGGCCACCGGTTCACGACCGACTCCGACACCGAGGTCGTGCTGCACGGCTATCTCGAATGGGGGGACGCGGTCGCCGAACGGCTCAACGGGATGTACGCGTTCGCCGTGTGGGACGGCCGCCGCGACAAGCTCGTGATGATCCGCGACCGCATGGGCATCAAGCCCTTCTACTACTACCCCACTGCCGACGGCGTCCTGTTCGGCTCCGAGCCCAAGGCGATCCTCGCCAACCCGCTGGCCCGCCGCCGGGTCACGCTGGACGGGCTGCGGGAACTGCTCGTCATGATCAAGACGCCCGGACACGGGATCTGGGACGGCATGCGCGAGGTCGAACCCGGCACGGTCGTCACCGTCGACCGCTCGGGCCTGTCGACGCGCGTCTACTGGCGCCTCGAGACCCGTGCGCACACCGATGACCGCGACACCACCATCACCACCGTGCGCTCGCTGCTCGACGACATCGTGCGCCGCCAACTGGTCGCCGACGTCCCGCGCTGCACCCTGCTCTCGGGCGGCCTCGACTCCTCCGCGATGACCGCTATCGCCGCCCGGCAACTCGCCGCGCAGGGCGAGCGGGTACGCAGCTTCGCCGTCGACTTCGTCGGCCAGACCGACAACTTCATAGCCGACGAACTGCGCGGCACCCCCGACACGCCCTTCGTGCACGACGTGGCCAAGCTCGCCGACACCGACCACCAGGACATCGTGCTCGACCCGGAGTCCCTCGCCGACCCCGCCGTGCGCGAGCGGGTGATCCGCGCCCGCGACCTGCCGGTCGGCTTCGGCGACATGGACGCCTCGCTGCTGCTGCTCTTCCGTGCCATCCGGGAGAAGTCCACGGTGGCCCTGTCCGGCGAGTCGGCCGACGAGGTCTTCGGCGGCTATCTGCAGTTCTTCGACGAGGAGGCGCGCCGCGCCGACACCTTCCCCTGGCTGGTCCGCTTCGGCCGCGACTTCGGCGACGACTCCGACGTGCTGCGCTCCGACGTCACCAAGTCCCTGGACCTGGAGGGCTACATCGCCGACGGCTACCGCACCGCCGTCGCCGGCATCGACCGGCTCGACGGCGAGAGCGACTTCGAGTACCGGATGCGGCAGATCAGCCATCTGCACCTGACCCGGTTCGTCCGCATCCTGCTCGACCGCAAGGACCGGATGAGCATGGCCGTCGGCCTGGAGGTCCGGGTTCCGTTCTGCGACCACCGGCTCGTCGAGTACGTCTACAACGCCCCGTGGGCGCTGAAGTCCTTCGACGGCCGGGAGAAGAGCCTGCTGCGCGAGGCGGCCGCGGACGTCCTGCCCCGCTCGGTGTACGACCGGGTCAAGAGCCCGTACCCGTCCACCCAGGACCCGCAGTACGCCCGCGCCCTCCAGGGCCAGGTCAAGGACCTGCTCTCGCGGCCCTCCCACCGGGTCTTCGACCTCGTCGACCGCGACCGGCTCCGCACGGCCGCCGAACGCGAGGCGCCGATCAGCAGCCAGGCGGAGCGGCGCGGGCTGGAGCGCGCCCTGGACCTCGCGCAGTGGCTCGACGCCTACTCGCCCGAGGTGAACCTCAGCTGAGGCCGATGGCCCGGTCCGCGGCCGCCGGCGTGGGCTGCCACCACGTCGTCACCGGCTCCCACACCAGGACCTGCTTCCCGGTGCCGAGCCGGTCGGCGGTGAAGGAGCGGCCCCGGTGCGCGGCCGAGGCGGCCACGGTCACGGTGTGCACCCGGCGGGCCTCGGGGTCCGCCGGGTCGCCGATGGTCCGGACGTCGGCGTAGGCAGCCCGGCCCGGCGCGAGCCGCTGACCGCCGGTGCCGCCCGCCGGGGCCGGCAGCGCGGCGCCGTCCAGGTTCCCGAAGGTCACCGTGGGCACCCGGTCGACCAGGCAGGTGCGGGCGCCGCCGTTGGTGACGCTGACGCGCAGCACGGTCGAATCGCCGGCCACGGCCTTCGCCCGCATCGTCAGGGCCTTCTCGGAACAGCGGACGGGCCCGCCCTGGCCCGTGGCGGCCTGGCTCTGCGGCGCGGCCAGCAGCAGGACCGCCGTGGCGGCCGAGGCGGCGGGAACGGCGAGGGCGGCACGGATGCGCATGGTGGTTTCCCCTGTCACGGGCATGTACGGAGTGCGGCGGCCGAAGGGCGCCTGCCTGGTGTGACGGCCGGGAGAGGCGTGAGGTTGTGCCGGATTCGTGCTCGTGACCCGGTTGCGCCCGCACGGTCTTCAGTCGGCGGAGTTGGTGATGCCGCCCCCCTCGGTGCCGTCAGCCGGGCAGGAGCTGCCGCTCGGCGGCAGGGAACCGTACAGCAGGAAGTCGTCGACCTTCCGGTGCACACACTTGGAGGAGGTGTATCCGGTGTGGCCGTCACCCCTGTTGTCGAGCACCACGGCCGACGGGCCGAGCCGCGCGGCCGTCTCCACGGTCCACCGGTACGGCGTCGCCGGATCGCCACGCGTGCCCACGAGCAGCATGTTCGCCGAGTGGACGTCCTTCACCTCGTCGCGGATGAAGTCGGTGCCCTTGGGGCGGCCGTAGCACATGAGCAGCTGGGTCAGCCGGTAGCGGCCGAAGACCGGTGAGGCCTGCTCGTACGTGGCCTGGAGGTTCTTCAGGTCCTTGGTGATCTGTGCCGCGTCGGGCCGGTCGGGGTCGTCGGCGCAGTTGATCGCCATCAGTGCGGCCGGCAGGTTGTCCGGCGGCACGTCCTGCGGATCGACCAGAGCGCCGTTCCCGCTTCGCGTCGCGCCGGACGGGTCGGCACCCCCGGCGGCGAAGTTCAGAACGCCCCGTGTGTCTCCGTCCTGGACCAGTGAGGCCAGGGCGCGCTCCAGCGGGGGCCACAGCTGCTTGCTGTAGAGGGCCTGCCCGACGGCGCCCACCAGGTCCTGTCCGGAGAACGAGCCGCCGGAGTCCGTCGGGACCGGGTTCGCGTCGAGGGACCGCACCAGCCGGATCACCTGGTCCTCGGCCGCCCGCCGGTCCTGGCCGAACGGACAGGCGACGTCCGTCGTACACCAGTCCAGGAAATCGTCCAGCGCGGTCTGCTGCCCCTCGGCGCCGGCCACCCCCTGCTCGGACAGCGGCTCGGTCAGGGTGTCCACGCCGTCGAGGGCGAGCCGCCCGACCTTGTGCGGGAACTGCGCCGCGTACACCGCGCCGAGCCGTGTGCCGTAGGAGAAGCCGAGGTAGTTGAGCTTCTTGTCGCCGAGGGCCTGGCGGATGACGTCCAGGTCGCGGGAGGCGTTCACGGTGCCTATGTGCGGCAGTACGGGGCCGGAGTGCCGGGCGCACTCGTCTGCGGCCTTGCGCAACCGCGCGAGCAGCGTCCGGGGATGACTGAGGTCGGCCTCGTCGTCCGTCGCCTGCGAGGCCTCGTCACTGCCCTCGCCGCAGCTGACGGGCGAGGAGCGGCCGACGCCGCGCGGGTCGAAGGTGACCACGTCGTAGCCGTTGGTCAGGTCCATGAACTCCCTGCCGTCGGCGGCCAGTTCGGGGATGCCCGCACCGCCGGGCCCGCCGAAGTTCAGCAGCACCGAGCCCTGCTTCTTCCCGGTGGCCTGATAGCGGGCCAGCGCCACGTCGAGGGTGCCGGCGCGGGGCCGGGCGTAGTCGAGCGGGACGGTGACCTTCGCGCACTGGAGGTCCTTCGGGGCGTCGGAGCCCTTGCAGGCCGTCCAGGTCACCTTCTGCTGGTAGAAGCGGGTCAGGCCGGGCTGTGGCGGGTCGGCCGAGGCGGCGGGCAGCCCGGCTCCGAGCAGCGCCAGGGCAAGGGCTCCGGTACCCGCGGAGCGCCGCACGGCGGGCCGTGTGGACAGCTTGGCCAGCATCGTTCGCCTCCCGGGACGCCTGTCGCGGACCGGGGACGGCGCCCTTCGGATCACCATAAGCGGGGCCCGGACGGGCCGCCTCTGGACGAGCGCCACGGCACCGGGTGCCATACCCTGCGCCCGCTATATACCTGTTAAGCGATCATTCAGTTGCTTTACATGCAGTTCGATAACAGTGTCGCTCGACGGGGTGAAAGACCGATTAGCCATAACTCCGATGGTTCGCGGGCGTTTTACGGGGTGCGGGCGAGTGCCCGCGACGATGTCTGGAAGGCAGGGAACCTATGAGACGGGCTACCCGTAACGGCGTGATCGCCGTCGCCGCAGCCACCGGGGCGCTGGCCGTGGTGCTGCCGGTGTCCGCCGCCTTCGCGGCCGACGGCGCGGCAGCCGACGGCTCCGCGGCCGGCTCGCCAGGGCTGATCTCCGGAAACGGCATCCAGCTCCCGGTACACGTGCCGGTCAACGTGTGCGGCAACACCGTGAACGTGGTGGGGCTGCTCAACCCGGCCGTCGGCAACGCGTGCGCGAACGGTGACACCGGGACCGCGAAGGGCCGGTCTTCGAGGTCCGGGGGTGCGTCCGCGCAGGGCACGGCGCAGGACTCGCCCGGCGTGCTCTCCGGCAACGGCATCCAGCTCCCCGTCGAGGCGCCGGTGAACGTCAGCGGCAACAGCGTCAACGTGATCGGCCTGGGCAACCCGGCCGAGGGCAACCGGTCCGTCAACGGCGGCCTGCCCCGCGCCCCCCGCCACCCGGCCCCGAAGGCCCCGCCGCGGCACCACCGCGCCCCGCGCCCGGCCACGCAGTCGACGACATATGCGCTGGCCCACACCGGTACGGACACCACCTTCCCCGCCGTCGCCGGAAGCGCCACGCTGCTCCTCACGGGCACGGCCCTCTACCGCCGCTTCCGTTCCGGCCGCACCAGCTGACGCACCGCCCCGAAGGCCCCACCGGACGCCGGCCCGGTGGGGTCCGGTTCGTCGGCCGCCGGACGGTGTCCGCCCGCCTGCAGTCAGGCGGTTCACCGGGTGCAGTAGGTTGATCCGGTGATGGACGGCATACGCGGGCGATGGCGGGTACTACCGGCTCGGGCGCGCTGGACTCTCGTGGTGTACGCCGGCGGATTCCTGGAGGGGACCTGCTCCCACGTCCTCGACCTGGTGCGCGGCGGGCTCCACGCCTACGCCGCCTTCGCCCCGGCCCCGTTGCGGGTGTTCTTCGTCGCCCTGGTCGTCCTCGACCCGCTGGTCGTCGTCCTGACGCTGCGGACGCGGCCCTCGGGCATCCGGGCGGCCGGCGTCGTGATGACGCTGGACGTCCTCGCCAACTGGTACGTCAACTGGCCCTGGATCAAAGAGGATCCGGCGGCTCTGCTGCGCCCGGTCGGGCTGCTGCCCATCACACTCTTCGGGGTGTTCGTCCTCGCGATGCTGCGTCCGCTGCTCCACGCCCTGAACGGCCGGGACGCGCGGTGCGCAACGGCCGATCTCCCCGTGGCGCGGCCCCCGTTGATCCGGAAGGATGCGGGGCGACAGTCCGGTCCCGACGGAAATGGAGCGCATCGATGACCCCTGCGGCCCCCCACGACCTCGTCGTCACCCAGGCCACCCTCGCCGACTGGCCGGTGATCGCCGGATGGGCGGCGGCGGAGGGCTGGAATCCCGGACTGTCCGACGGTCCCGCGTTCTTCGCTCAGGATCCCGACGGGTTCTTCCTCGGCCGCATCGACGGGGAGCCCGTGTCGGCGATCTCCGTGGTGAACTACGGCTCGGACTACGCCTTCCTGGGCTGCTATCTCGTCCGCCCCGACCTGCGCGGCCACGGCCACGGTCTCACCACCTGGAAGACCGCCCTCGCACACGCCGGTGACCGCACCGTCGGCCTGGACGGCGTCGTCGCCCAGCAGGACAACTACCGTCAGTCCGGCTTCGAACTCGCCTACCGCACCATCCGGTTCACCGGTACCGCCCCGCAGGCCGAGGTACCCGCGGGCGTCCGTCCGGCCGGTCCCGCCGACCTCGCCGCGATCACCGCGTACGACAGCGCCTGCTACCCGGCCGACCGTCCGCGCTTCCTCGCCGAGTGGCTCACCAGCCCCGGCCACCGGGCCTTCGTCCGCCACGACGGCGCCCGCCTCACCGGTTACGGCGTCCTCCGCCCCGGCCGCGACACCCTGCGCATCGGCCCCCTCTTCGCGGACACCGCCGACGATGCCCGCGCCCTGTTCGCCGCCCTCACGACCGAGGCCGCCGGACGCGAGGTGGCCATCGACGTGCCCGAGCCGCACGCGGCGGGCGTCGCCCTCGCCGAAGAGGCCGGATTCCAGGCGTCGTTCGAGACCGCGCGTATGTACACGGGGCCGGTACGCGCGTATGCGCAGCACCGCGTGTTCGGCGTGACCACCCTCGAACTCGGCTGAGAGGCAGGGAAGTCAGGTCCTGCCCGGCTGATCCTGTCGCAGCGTACGGGCACCTCCATCGCCCCGGCTCACCCGCACCTGTCAGGTACCGCAGACGTCCTGCGACCTGATCCGCCGGACAGGCCCGAAGACCGCAGGCGGCGCCGGTACAGCTTTCATGCCTGCGCCTCCAGCACCGCCTCGGCCTGCGCGTTCGCCTCCGGGGCACCGGGGTGCCGCAGTGCGGGGAAGGCGTACCGGTGCCCCGCCGCGACCGTCGCCAGTGCCAGCACGGCAGGCCCCAGCGCGGTCCACGGCAGGGCCCCGGCGCCCAGCCCGTCCAGCGCCACACCGCCGGTGAGCGAACCGGCGGCGATGCCCGCGTTGTACACCGTGGTCTGCAGCGACGTCGCCACATCGGCCTCGGCCTGACCCGAGGCGTCCACCAGTGCGGTCTGGATGAGCGTCGGCGCTCCGCCGAAGGCCACACCCCACAGGGCCACCGCGCCGACGAGCAGCGGGTGCGCCCGCGCGCCCAGGCCCAACGCGCACAGCACCCCGGCGAACAGCGCGAGCGCCGCCAGCAGCGTGCTGCGCAGAAGCCGGTCGATCAGCACCCCGGTGACCCAGATCCCGGCCACCGTGGCCGTCCCGAACACCGCGAGCAGCAGGCCCGTACGGGCGTATCCGACGTGCGCGGCGAACGGGGCGACGTAGGTGTACATCACCTGGTGCCCGAGCAGCACGAACAGGGTCACCGACAGCACCGGGCGGATTCCAGGGCGGCGCGCCACCCGGGTGAGCGGCACGCGCGCGTGCGCCGGTTCGCCCGGGAAGCCGGGCACGCGCAGCCGTATCCAGCCCACGAGCAGCATCGCGAGCGCGGCCAGCGCCGCGAAGGCCGCCCGCCAGCCCACCGCACCGGCGAGCGCCGTACCGGCGGGCACCCCGAGCGACAGGGCCAGGGTGATCCCGGCGAGCACGATCGCGATGGCCCGCCCGCGCCGCTCGGCCGGCACCAGCCGGGCCGCGTAGCCGACCAGCATCGCCCACAGCGTGCCGCCCATCGCGCCGGCCAGCAGCCGCGCCGCGAAAGTGAGTGGGTACGACGACGACACCGCGACCAGCGCGTCACTGACCGCGAAGCCCAGCAGAGCGCCGCACAGCACCGGGCGCCGTGGCAGCCCACGCAGGGCCGCGGTGACGGGGACCGCGGCCAGGAAGGAGGCCGCCGCATAGGCGGTGACCAGGAAACCGATGCGGGACTCGGCGACCCCGAGCGGGGGAGCCATCGCGGGCAGCAGGCCGGCCGGCAGAAGTTCCGTCATGACGGCGGTGAACGCGGCGCAGGACAGGGCCAGCAGCCCCGACCACGGCAGCGAACCGCCCTTGACCTGGGAGGACATGGAGGACACGGTCATGCGACCATGGTCGGAGTCTGACATCAGTGTGAAGGTCAAGCGCGGCGCCGGGAGGCGGGCATGCGGATCGGTGAGCTGTCGCGCCGCACGGGTGTGCCCGCCCGTCTGCTGCGCTACTACGAGGAGCAGGACCTGCTCCACCCCGAACGCACCGGCAACGGCTACCGCAGCTACCCGGAGTCCACGGTCGCCGACGTCCAGCAGATCCGCGGCCTGCTGGACTCCGGCCTGACCACCGAGATGATCCGGGTGATCCTGCCGTACCTGTCCGGCCCCGGCGAACTCCACCCGCCCGCCGAGTGCGTCACGCCCGAGACCGCCGCCCTGCTCCAGGGGCACATAGAGCGCATCCAGTCCCGCATCGACTGCCTGGCCCGCAACCGGGACCGGCTCAGCGCCTATCTGGCCGCCGTACGGCCGCGGCCGTGGTAATCCCGTTGCCCGGACCGGAACGTTCCTGTTGAGCTGGGTGCATGGATCACACGGCGGTGCTCGCCCTCTACGACCGTGACATGCGCGAGAACGCGGCTCCCGACGGCCCCGGCGCCCGGATCGAACGGGCCGGCGCGGTGGTGCGTCAGGTCGCGGACGCGCAGGGCTGGAACGGCGTGCTCTGGTCCGCTCTGGACCCGGGGGGCGCGGACCGGGCGATCCACGACCAGATCGACCGCTTCACCGGCCTCGGCCACGCCTTCGAATGGAAGCTCTACGGCCACGACCGCCCGGCGGACCTCGGCGCCCGGCTCACCGCCGCCGGATTCCGGGCCGAGCCCGAGGAGACGCTGCTGATCGGCGAGACCGAACGGCTCTCCCTGGACGCCGAACCGCCCGCCGGCATCCGCCTCGTCCGGGCCACCGACCCGGCCGGCGTCGACCTGGTCGTGGCGGTGCACGAGAAGGCCTTCGGCACCGACGGCACCCGGCTGCGGCACCGGCTGCTCGCCCGGCTGGCCGCCGACCCCGGCACGGTCGTCGCCGTGGTGGCGCTCGCCGGGGACGAACCCGTCAGCGCCGCCCGGATGGAACTGGTGCCCGGCACCGCGTTCGCCGGACTGTGGGGCGGCGGCACCGTCGAGGGCTGGCGCGGCCGGGGCATCTACCGCGCCCTGGTCGCCCACCGCGCCCGCGTCGCCGCCGCGCACGGTTACCGCTATCTCCAGGTCGACGCCTCACCCATGAGCCGCCCCGTCCTGCAGCGCCTCGGCTTCCACGCACTGAGCACCACGACCCCCTGTCTGTACGGGAGTTGACCCTACGTCAGCGTCGATCCGGGACTGCCGACATGCTGTGAGCGGAGGCAGTCCGTTCCGGTTATTGCCGGGACTTTCTGTTCACCGGAGCTTCATGCCATGTACCTTTCAACAAAGTGACGCGTGTAGAACCCTCCAACCCGGCTCTACGCGCGCAGAATTGGCGCCGCACCGCCTCTCCCCACCCCTCATGGAGGTTCGTCGGATGCTTGGATCCCGGAGATCCCGCCGCAGATTCACCACCGCCCTGGCCGGATTCGGTCTGCTCCTCGCCGGAGCCGCCGTCCAGGTCGGCAGCGGCACCGCCGCACACGCGGCGACCACGCACCGCATCCTGTTCGACAACGCCCATGCGGAGACCGCCGGAAACGCCGACTGGATCATCTCCACCAGCCAGCCCGACCCGCTCGGCGAGAACGCCTCCCCGTCCGCCGAGACCGACTGGACCGGCGCCCTGTCCTCCTGGGGCGTGGCGCTGCAGAAGACCGGCGACTACAGCCTGAAGACGCTGCCGTCCGGCTCCAGCCTCAGCTACGGCGGCTCGTCCTCGCTCGACCTGTCGAACTTCGACACGCTGGTCCTGCCGGAGCCGAACACACTGTTCACGAGCGCCGAGAAAACGGCGATCATGAACTTCGTGAAGAACGGCGGCGGTCTGTTCATGATCTCCGACCACACCGGCTCGGACCGCAACAACGACGGCTACGACTCGGTCCAGATCCTCAACGATCTGATGACCAACAACAGCGTCGACTCCAGCGACCCGTTCGGCTTCTCGATCGACTCGCTGAACATCAGCTCCGACCACCCGGCGGCGATCAGCGACAGCACCGACCCGGTGCTGCACGGCTCCTTCGGCACCGTCACCAAGAGCCTCATCGCCAACGGCACCACCGCCACCCTCAAGCCCGCCGACAACTCCTCCGTCAAGGGCCTGCTCTACCGCACCGGTTACTCCGGCAATACCGGCGCCTTCTTCCTCACCAGCGCCTACGGCAGCGGTCGGATCGCCTACTGGGGCGACAGCTCCCCGATCGACGACGGCACCGGCCAGCCCGGCAACACCCTCTACGACGGCTGGAACGACTCCAGCGCCACCAACGCCGCCCTCGCCCTCAACGCCACCGCCTGGCTGGCCGGTGCGGGCACCAGCAGTGGCGGCGGAGGCGGTGGCGGCACCGGCACCTGCACCGCCGCCCAGCTCCTCGGCAACAACGGCTTCGAGTCCGGCAACAGCACCTGGAACGCCACCAGCGGCGTCATCACCAACTCCAGTGGTGAGTCGCCCCGTTCTGGCTCGTACTACGCCTGGCTCGACGGCAACGGCACCGCCACCACCGACACCCTGTCCCAGTCGGTGACCATCCCGTCCGGCTGCTCGGCCACGCTCAACTTCTATCTGCACATCGACACGGCCGAGACCACCACCAGCACGGCCTACGACACCCTCAAGGTCCAGGTCCTGGGCAGCTCCGGCACGGTCCTGGGCACCCTGGCCACGTACTCGAACCTCAACGCGGCCTCCGGCTACACCCAGCGCAGCTTCGACCTCAGCGCTTACGCCGGGCAGACCGTCACGCTGAAGTTCACCGGTACCGAGGGCTCCAAGTACCAGACGTCGTTCGTGGTGGACGACACCGCGCTCAACGTCGCCTGAGCCGAACGGGCGGAGGTGGGTCGCCGGCCCACCCCCGCCCGTGTCACGCCGCCGGTACCGTCCGCTCCGGGGTGTTCCAGCCGGAGACCCGCACACCCGGCGCCGAGCCGTGCAGATCGGCGGTGCGGTAGGCGGCGGTCAGCGTCACCGACTCGCCCGGCCACAGGCTCACCTCGTTGTCCGACCAGCGCACGGGCAGCACCGGTTTCCCCTGCGCGTCCACGAGGTGGACGTCCGTCAGCAGCGCCGGGGTCTGCCCGCTCCCGCTGTTCCGCAGGGTGACCGTCGTGGTCGACGTACCGTCCGAGGACCGTGTGGCCGCCGTCGCCGACACCGGCACCTGGGCCATCGAGGACAGCCCCTTGAGATCGGCGTAGCTCGTCGTCGGCGTGTAGTACCAGGTGGTGCCCGGCCAGTCGAGGGTGTCGGGCCGGGTGGAGAGCCAGTACACGTTCCGGCTCACCTCCTTGCCGGTCGCGTCCGTCAGGACCAGGCGGAGCAGATACGTCGGCGACAGTCCGCTCACCGAGGACGGCAGGGTGAGGGCGGTGCCGTGCGCGCCGTCACCGCCCACCGTCAGCCCGGTGACGGTCTTGTCGTACTTCTGCGTACCGTCGGGGTTGAACAGCGTGGCCCGTGCGGTGAGTCCGGTCGCGGCGGTGTGCAGATGATTGAGGACGACCACCGAGCGGTCGTCGTACCCGTACTGGACGTGCAGCTGCTCGTTCGCCTTCTTGGCGCCGAAGTAGGCGCCGCCCTGGTCGAGATAACGGTCCGTCAGCTGCCAGTGCAGGGAGGTCCAGCCGCTGTTGAACATCCAGTGGATCACGCCGGTCGAGGGTTTCGACGTGTCCGTGGCGTTGCGCTCGTACGCCTCGAACTGGGCGCGCACGTTCTCGTACTGGGCCAGCTGGGCCTTGCGCACATAGTCGGCGAGGCTCGTGGGGGCGCCGTAGCGGCCGGTGAGGGCGGCGTCGTAGATCTTGAGCGAGCCGAAGACCGGGGACGGCGAGCGGTGGTACTGCTGCGCCGCCGGGTCCTTCCAGAGGGTGTCCAGCTCGGCCGGGGTCAGCACACGGCGCAGGGTGTCGAGGGTCGGGATGCTCGGGCCCGCGCTGGTCTCGGAGTTGAAGCCGGTGGCCCCGCCCTCGCGCTTGGCGTACCAGTAACCGGGCGGCACCCAGTCGTACGGCCCGGTCATCTTCAGGCCCGAACTGCCGAGCTGAGGTGAGGACTTGTCGGAGGCGGCGGAGACCAGCGGGTCGGGCCAGTCGGCGGCCTTCAGGGCGTCCAGATAGGTCTTCTCGATCTTCGCGTCGGGTGCGAAGTCGCTGCCGATCAGGAAGGAGATCACACTCGGGTGGTCGCGCAGCCGGGCGGCCTCGGCGGCCATGGACGCCTTCGCCACCGGATAGTCGGCGTCGGTCCACGGTTCCCCGGGCTCGTCGGCACCGTTGACGTTGCCCTCCCACTTGTCGCAGCACTCCCAGCCCGGCAGCGTGAGCACGCCGTAGCGGTCGGCCAGGTCGAAGAACTCGTCCGGCTCCAGATGCCCTTCCAGCCGGATGGCGTTCAGCCCCAGATCGACGGCGTACTTCAGCCGGTCCTCGACATAACGGCTGTCCCAGCGCAGGAACTCGTCCGGGGACCAGCCGCCGCCCTTGATCAGCAGCTTGCGGCCGTTGATCCGGTACTGGCGTGCTCCGTCCGTGTTCAGCGGCGCCTGGACGTCACGGATGCCGAAGCTCTCGTGCGCGGTGTCGGACGTCTTACCGGCGACGGACGCGGTGAGATCGAGGTCGTACAGCGGCTGTCCGCCCATCCCGGCCGGCCACCAGACCTTCGGTGAGGTGAGGTGCAGGTCCGGGGTGTCGGCGGGGGAGAAGGTGACGGTCTTCGTCTCGTGGGCGGCGAGCGGGACCTGTCGGGTGAAGCGCGTCGCGCCAAGGGTGCCGGTGATCTCGGCCGTGACCGGCGCGCCGGTGTCATTGCGGGCCTGGGCCTTCACCGTCAGGTCGGCGGAGGCGAGCGACGGCACGGCCAGCTTGGTGAGCACGTGCGCGTCCCGCAGTGCCACCGGGCCGCCCCTGCGCACCAGGACGTCCCGGACGATGCCCATGTTCCGGTCGGGCGGCGGCTGGAGCCAGTCGATCCAGCCCATGGTGAGGTCCTTGTCCGGGTCGTCGGGCTGGATACGGAAGGCGACCGTGTTGGTGCCGGACCTGACCAGTGAGGTGATGTCCAGCTCGTGGTGGGTGTAGGCGCCACTGACATCCTTGGCCGCCGCCACCTGGTGGCCGTCCACATAGACGTCGGCCGCCGAGATCACCCCGCTGAAGTCGATGAAGGTGCGCCGCGTGGTGTCCTGGACGGTGAAGTCGGAGCGGTACCACCAGGGGACCTGGAAGTCGGCCCTCGGGATCTTCTGCTGGTTGGTGGAGAAGAACGGGTCGGCGTAGACCCCGTTGGCGAGCAGCGCGGCCAGCACCGTGGAGCGGGGGCCCGCCGGATACCAGCCCTGCGCCGGATAGCCGGGGGAGGAGAGCGTGGCGGCGGAGTCGGTCACCTTCGCCGAGGACTGGATGGCGTAGCCGGTGAGCGGGGTGGCGGTGCCGGCGGCGGAGGAAACGCGTGTGACAGCGGCCGGTGACGTCCGGTGCCGGGCGCCGGCCCAGGCGCCGCTGGTCAGGGCGGCGAGCAGGCCGATGACCAGCGCGGTGACGGCGTACCGGCGGCCGAGGACGGGGCGAGGAGGCATGGCGGAGCTCCGGCCTTGTAAAGTTAGGAAACTTTACTAAAGTGGCTCACGCTAGGGCGCCGTACCGGTCGTGTCAATGACCGTGGGCGGCCGGGCCCTTGGGCCGGTCAGGTTCCGGCCGCCCTGCGCTCGAACACCAGGTCCCGGGCCGTGTCCAGCGCCGTGGCCACCGCACCGAGCAGGACCGCGTCCTCACCGAGCCGGCTCGGCGCGATCCGGGGCCGCAGCGGGGTGAGAGCGCGCACCTGCTCCTGGACCGGACGCAGCAGAAGGTCGACGCTGTGGCCGACACCGCCGCCGAGCACCACCAGATCCGGGTCGAGTACGGCGGCGGCCGCCGCTACGGTGTGCGCGATCCGCTCGCCCTCCAGCTCCACCGCCCGCAGGGCGGCAGGATGGCCCTGCCGGGCCGCGTCGAAGACCGCTTTCGCCGTGAGCTGCCCGCTCATTCCGAACTCCCGGGCGGCCTCCACCACGGCCACCCCGGACACCGCGTCCTCCAGCCGCTCCGGCTTCTGCCGCCCCGGCCAGGGCAGGAAGCCGATCTCGCCGGCCAGCCCGTGTGCCCCGGTGAACAGCCGGCCCTCGCTGACGACGCCCATGCCGAGTCCCGTGCCGATCAGGATGTACGCGAACAGCCGACTGCCCGTGCCGACGCCGTAGGTGTACTCGCCGAGCGCGGCGAGATTGGCGTCGTTGTGCACCTCCAGCGGTACGCCCAGCTCCTCGCGCATCCGGTCGACGAGCCCCGCGCGCCCCCAGCCCGGCAGATGCATCGCGTATCGCACCCGCCGCTGCTTCGCGTCGTACACACCGGGCGTGCCGACCACCCCGTGCACCACCTCGGCCGGGTCCACGTCCGAGTTGGCGATCACCTGGCGGGCGGTGCCCACGACCAGGTCGGCGAGGGCGGCGGAGGCGCGGGCGCGGTTGCGTACGTCGGCCCGGGCGACGACCGTGCCGTCCAGATCGGCCACCGCCACCCGCAGCCAGCCGCGCCCGATGTCCACGCCGAGCGCGTACCCGGCGGCCGGGTCGGGGGCGTACAGCACGGCGGTGCGCCCGCGCTCCGGGGCGTGGGTGCCGACCTCGTGCACCAGACCGGCCGTCTCCAGGGAGGTCAGGGCACTGGAGACAGTCGGCTTCGACAGGCCGGTCTCCCGGGCCAGTTGGGCGCGCGAGGCGGCGCCGAGGGCGCGCAGCCGGTCCAGCAGCAGCCGCTCATTGGTGCTGCGCAGCCTCCGGCGGCTCCAGGGCTGTTCCTGCTGCTCCATGACATCGCTGGCGGCCATCGCACCATTCTCACGCATTCGCCGCGCACACTTGACGCCGCAAGTAAGGCTCCTTAACTTTATCGGCCATGTCCGGTAGTCCTCCGCCCGCGGGTGGTTTCGTCCGCCGTGTCGGCCTGTTCCAGGCCACGGCCATCAACATGAGCCAGATGTGCGGCATCGGCCCGTTCGTCACGATCCCGCTGATGGTCGCCGCGTTCGGCGGTCCGCAGGCGGTCATCGGCTTTGTCGCGGGCGCCGTCCTCGCGCTCTGCGACGGACTGGTCTGGGCCGAGCTGGGCGCCTCGATGCCCGGCTCCGGCGGCAGTTACGTCTATCTGCGCCAGGCCTTCCAGTACCGCACGGGCCGGCTGATGCCGTTCCTGTTCGTGTGGACGGCGATGCTCTTCATCCCGCTGATCATGTCGACCGGCGTGGTCGGCTTCGTTCAGTACCTGGGCTATCTGGCCCCGGATCTCGGCCCGACGGGGGGCGATCTGATCGGCCTCGGCGTCATCGCCCTGGTCGTGCTCCTGCTCTGGCGCGGCATCGAGCACATCGCGCGGATCACCGCCGTGATGTGGGCCGTGATGATCGCCTCGGTGTTCCTGGTGATCGCCGCCGCGGCCAGTGACTTCAGCCCCCATCTGGCCTTCACCTACCCGGCCGGCGCCTTCGACCTGACGAGCAACCACTTCTGGCTCGGTTTCGCCGCGGGTCTGACCATCGGCATCTACGACTACCTCGGCTACAACACCACCGCGTACATGGGTGCCGAGATCAAGGACCCGGGCCGTACGCTGCCGCGCTCGATCCTCCTCTCCATCCTCGGCATCATGGCGATCTACCTGCTGCTGCAGATCGGCACCCTGGGCGTCGTCGACTGGCACCGGATGACCGACCCGCACGACATCGCCTCGACCTCGGTCGCCTCGGCGGTGCTGGAGAAGACCTGGGGCAAGGGCGCCGCCGACGTGGTGACCGTGCTCATCCTCGTCACCGCGTTCGCCTCGGTGTTCACCGGACTGCTGGGCGGCTCCCGCGTCCCCTACGACGCCGCCCGCGACCGCGTCTTCTTCCGGCCGTACGAGAAGCTGCACCCCAGGCACCGCTTCCCGATGCTGGGCCTCGCGACCATGGGCGTGATCACCGCCGTCGGCTTTCTGATCGGCCGGCACACCGACCTTGCGACTCTGATCCAGTTGCTCACCACGGTCATGGTGATCGTCCAGGCGCTCGCCCAGATCGTCGCCCTGAGCGTTCTGCGCAAGCGGCAGCCGGAGCTGCGCCGCCCGTACCGGATGTGGCTGTACCCGCTGCCGGGCATCCTCGCGTTCGCCGGCTGGTGCGTGATCTACGGCTACGCCGACAAGAACTCCCCGGGCCGCCACCCCATCGAGTGGTCCCTGGCCTGGCTGGCCCTCGGCTGCGTCGCCTTCGTCGTGTGGGCACGGCTGGAGAAGGTCTGGCCGTTCGGCCGGAAGGAGATCACCGAGGAGTACAAGGTCGTTGAGATGAGCTGAGGAGTACAAGGTCCTTGAGATGAGCTAGAGTTACGGAAGTCTTCGCGCGCCTCCCCGGACCGGACGCCTTGTCCGCCGGGGAGGCTGTGTTTCATGACCGAAACCCCCTTCGCGAACCTGACCGTCCGACCCGCGACCCTCCAGGACCGGCCCGCCGTCGAACGGCTGTGGCTGATGTTCCACCACGACCTGTCCGAGTTCCGGGGCGTCCTGCCCGGCCCGGACGGCACCTTCCGCAACGAACGCGTCGAGTACGCCCTCACCCGGCCGGACTGGGCGCCGTACCTCTTCCTGTGCGACGGGCGCCCGGCCGGTTTCGCGTTCGTGCGCGCGCTGGACCGGCCGGTGCGGGTGCTGAACAGCTTCTTCGTCGTACGCGGTGCCCGGCGGCGCGGGATCGGGACGCGGGCCGTGCGGGACGTGCTCCGCCGGCACCCCGGGGCCTGGGAGATCGCGTTCCAGGACGACAATCCGGCCGCCGTACGGTTCTGGACGTACGTCGCCCGGGATCTGGCCGGCAATGCCTGGACGCGTGAGCTCCGGCCGGTACCCGACCGGCCGGAGCTGCCCCCGGATGTGTGGATCTCGTTCGCCGTGACCGGCTGAACGCAGCCGCGTCACTGCGCCTGCGCGGTCTCCGTCGTGACCTGGGCGTCCGGCGTGGCCGGGATCACGGGCGCCGGAGTGGCGGCCTTGTCGCTCGTGCCGGCCTTGTCGTCGGTGGCGTTGCCGTGGTCCGGCAGCGGGGTCGGCTTGGTGCCGGAGGTGTTCCTCTTCGGCTCGGGCCGCGGCGCGTCGTCGACCCAGGAGGTCAGCCGGCCGTCCGGCTTGAGGGCCACGTGCAGGCCGTTGTTCTCGCCGTAGGCGGCTCGGCCCTTGGCGACGAGGGTGTCGAGCTTGGTGCCGTGGGCGTAGATGTCGGCCTCGTAGTGGTTGGCGCCGAGCTTGTAGACCTTGCCGGTCGAGACGTCGTCGGCCAGCGTCGCCACGGAGACGAGGATGCGCTTGGCGACGGGCTGCGGCTTGGGCTTCGGCTTGGCCCGCTCGACCCAGGACGTCACCTTGCCGTTCGGGTGCAGCGTGACATGCAGTCCGTTGTGCCCGCCGTGCGCGGGCTTGCCCCTGCCCTTGGTGGCGAGGGTCCCGTACTTCTTGCCCTTCGCCCAGATCTCCGCCTCGAAGCGGTGCTTGCCGGTCTTGTAGACCTTGGCGACGGAGACCTTGTCCGCGAGTCGCACCGTCTTGACGAGGACACGTTTGTCCTTGCAGTGGGCCGGGGCGTGGGTGGCGGGCGCCGACTCGGGGGCGGCGGCCGCGAACGCGCCGCCGGCCGAGGCGGCCAGGACGGCGGTGGCGCCGGCGGCGACGAGGGTGGTGCGCAGGGTGCGAAGAGCACGCATCGGTGAACTGTCCTTCGATCGGTTTTCGTTCGTCGGTGTGTCTTCGACGCTACGAACCGTCCATCAAGGCCATCCATACGTCATGTAACAGGTGTTCGTAGCGTTCTCCTCAAATTGGTACATAATCCACTGCTCAATCATTGAATCCGCAGGAAAAACCGCATGTAGGCCTGGCTATCCTTGACGTGCAAGTGATTGCCTGCATAACGTTGAGTGTGCAGTCAGAGGGTGACACCGGGATGGACAAGGTCTTCAAGGCGCTGGCCGACGACACGCGCAGGCGTCTGCTGGACCGGCTCCACGAGAACAACGGCCAGACCCTGGGCGAGCTGTGCGAGCGCATCGCCATGACGCGCCAGTCGGTCACCCAGCATCTGGCCGTCCTGGAGGCGGCCAACCTGATCAGCTCGGTGCGGCGGGGGCGGGAAAAGCTGCACTACCTCAACCCCGTACCGCTCCATGAGATCCAGGAGCGGTGGATCGACAAGTTCGAGCGCCCGCGCCTGAGCGCGCTCGGCGCCCTGAAGCGACGAGCCGAGGAAGCCATGACCGACAAACCCAGCTTCGTGTACGTCACCTACATCGCGAGCACGCCCGAGAAGGTCTGGGAGGCGCTCACCGACGCCGACCTCACGGCCGCCTACTGGGGTCACCGCAACGAGTCCGACTGGCGGCCCGGCTCCCGCTGGGCGCATGTGCGCACCGACGGCTCCGGCATCGCAGACGTGGTCGGCAGGGTGGTGGCGAGCGAGCCGCCGACCCGGCTGGTCACCACCTGGGCCGCGCCCGGTGACGAGGGCCGCGAGGACCGGCACTCCCGGGTCACCTACGAGATCCGGCCGTACGAGGACATCGTCCGGCTGACCGTCATCCACGAGGACCTCAACGACGAGGGTGAGCGCTCGGACGTGGCGGGGGGCTGGCCGGCCGTGCTGTCCAACCTCAAGTCGCTGCTGGAGACCGGCCGGACCCTGCCACAGGAGCCCTGGCTGGTGCCGGGGCACTGAGCGGGTGCGAGGAGGCCGGTCCGCCCGGGCGGACCGGCCTTGCGTACCCCCGTTCCTCGTCCTCCGTTCTTCCTCTCCGCGTGTCTCCGGTCACGGCCTGGAGTTGCTCCGCGCTGCCGTACCGGCACAGACCAGTCCGAGTACGAGCGCCAGCGCGCCGATGACGATGTTGTTGATGACCACGCCCCTGTCGGGGCCGCTGCCCACGATCCAGGGAGCGATGATCAGCCAGATGCCCATCGCGCACATGGCCCAGCTGAGGCCGTACATCCGCTCGGGGGCCCGGGTGAATCCCAGTGCCAGCAGGCCTATCGCTATACCCATGATCAGGTTGTGGCTCATGAGCGCGGGCTGGCTCGTCGTGTAGTGCACTATCCAGGGAGATGCCGCGCAGTAGAGCCCGAGCAGGAAGACCGGCCCGTCCACGAGCGCCACATCACGACCGCCGAGCATGCGGGCGTAGCGTTCCCGCATTTCGGAGACATCGGGGTGGGTCGACAGATCACCCCTGTGCGAGACGTCTGACATGACTCGTCTCCTTTGACTTTGCAGGCCAGACCGCGTCTGGTGCGGTGTTCGGTTTCGTACCGCGTGTTCCCAGTTTGCTCTTATTTAGTCTTTATGTGTAGGCCTGTGCGGGCTGTGCCGGTCGTGCGGGCCGGGTACGGCACTGGGTGACATGTCCGCACCGAATCCGGGCAGGCGGAGCAGTACCGGACGTACGGTGTGTCCGGCCGCCGACCGTGGAGGTGACCGACCGTCATGGGTGGGAGAGTGCTGGAGCGGTTCCCCGCCGGGGCCCCGCGAGGATCGTGGCCCGCGGAGGAGTACGCGGCCGCGCGCCGTGCCGAGGGCGAGCGGGTGACCGTGGTGATGGATCTGAAGTCCGACGCTTTCCTCGTCGTGGCCGAGGCGGGGGACGAGGACGGCCGTTGCTGAGGCGGTGACCGGTGAGGATGACGGCCGCTCCTCAGGCCGCCGTCAGTTCGTGTGCCCGGCGTACGAAGGCCGTGTACAGGTCCCGGGCCGCGCGCGGTACCGACTCCACGCGCCGGCGCTGGAGCATCAGCAGCACCCGGGTGGTGTCGTCGGCGATCGGCCGGTACGTGATCGTGCCGGCGCCGGTACCTGAACCTGCCGGCCCGCTCCAGCGGATCCCCGGCGACGCTGAAGTCCGGCAGCACGGTCGCCCCGAGCCCCTCGGCGACCATCAGCTTGCCCATCTCCGCACCGTCGGTCGAGTACGAGAACGCCGGGACCCGGCCCGACAGCAGCCGGTGCACATACCGGTGCATCACATACCCGGCGCGCATCGCGATCAGCGGCACGCCGAGCAGATCCTCGGCGCCGACCGCGGGCAGCGCGGCGAGCGGACTGTCCGGGCGCAGGCACACCACCGGCCGGCCGCGGAGGAGTTCCGTACCCTCCAGCCCGCGGGCACGTCGTCGCCGTCCAGGTGGTTGACCAGCCCCAGGTCGAAGCCGCCCTCGGTGAGGCCGCGCCGGATCTCCGTCTGCTGCGCGCCCACCACCTCGACCCGGGTGACCGGATGTGCGGCCCGGAACTCGCGCAGTACGGGAATCAGCAGCGGCACGGTCGCCGCGTTGACCGTGCCGCCGCGCACCATGCGGCTGATGCGGTGCTGCTCTCCGGCCGCGGCCCGCAGCCGGTCCACCGCCTCCAGCACGCTCACGATGTGCGGCAGCAGCTCCCGGCCCGCCTCGCTCATCGTGGCCCCCGACCGTTTCCGCTCCAGCGGGTCGACACCCAGCTCCCGTTCCGGATTGCGCACGAATCTCGCTCAACGCGGGCTGCGACAGGCGCAGTTCGTCGGCCGCCCGGCGAAGTGAGCCGAGTCGGGTCACCGCCGCTGTGTATTCCAGCTGTTCGGTCCGCACCGGCGCAGAATGCGCGGCCGAGCGGGCCAGGTTCAAGGGTTTCCCTGTCACACCCTCGTGAAATTCAATGGTCCGGGATGCAAGACCGGTCGGGTTTTCCTTGACGGCCCTCATCGGCGGCTGCGACGATCGACGGCATGACGATGCGACTGGACCTCACGCGGCGACGCCATGTCGACCTCGCACGCGTCTCCAGCGCCTCCTGTTGCGTCGCGGCCTGATCGTCCGGCTCCTCCGCCGATCCGCCGCTCTCCGTTCCGCTCGGCACCGCCCGAATTCCCCACGCATTCCCGTGCGCCCGTGCCTGGAATTCGGCATGCCCGGAAAATCGCCGAGCAATTCCGCACCAGGAGTTCCGCATGCCCGCGACGCCACTGAAATTCGCCTACTGGGTCCCCAACGTCGGCGGAGGACTCGTCACCAGCACGATCGAACAGCGCACCGACTGGGGATACGACCTGATCGGCACACCCATCTACAAGGCGTCGTACTCTGGCGTCCTCAAGGCGCTCCTGGACCTGCTCCCGCAGTACGCGCTCACCGGCAAGACCGTGCTGCCGCTCGCCACCGGCGGCTCCACCGCGCACGTCCTCGCCGTCGACTACGCGCTGCGCCCCGTGCTGCACTCCATGGGCGCCGCTCACGTGGTCCAGGGCTGGTTCACCCTCGACAAGGACATCACCGTACGCGAGGACGGCTCGCTGACCCTCGCCCCGGCCACCGCCGAAGCGCTCGGCCAGGTGGTGGACCAGTTCTCCGCCGCCCTGGACCGCACCCCGGTACTGGCGGCGGCGAGCTGACCGCCATGACCGCACATGTCATCGCCGACGACGCCGAGGCACTCGCCGTCGCCGAGGCTCTGGCCGCCGAGTTCCGCGCCGGAGCCGCCGAGCGCGACGCCGAACGGCGGCTCTCGCGCGCGGAGTTGGACCGGCTCTCCGCCTCGGGACTGCTCGCCGTCACCGTGCCCGCCGAGCGCGTCGGCGCCGACGTCGGCGCCGGGACCCTGGCCGGGATCTTCCGGCTGCTCGGCTCGGCCGACCCCAGCCTCGCCCAGATCCCGCAGAGCCACTTCGTCTACGTCAATGTGATCCAACGTCAAGGCACCGAGGAGCAGCAGAGGTTCTTCCACACCGAATTGCCGGCGGGTCGCCGGTTCGGCAACGCGCAGTCCAAGGCCGGCACCCGGCACGTGCAGGACACCCTGACCCGCCTGCGCCCGAGGCCCGACGGGTCGTATCTGCTGAGCGGCGTCAAGCACTACTGCACCGGTGCGCTGTTCGCCGGCTGGATCCCCGTGCCGGCCCGCGCCACCGACGACAACCTGCGTGTCGCGTACGTCCCCCGGGACGCCCCCGGAGTGACGGTTGTGGACGACTGGGACGGCATGGGGCAGCGGACGACGGCGAGCGGCAGCGTCCGCCTGGACGACGTCCCCGTGCCCGCCGACCGCGTCCTGCCGCACCACCTCACCTTCCGGGGACCACAACTCCACGGCGCGGTCGCCCAGTTGCTGCACGCTGCCATCGACACCGGTATCGCCGGGGGAGTGCTCGCCGAGGCGGCGGAGTTCGTCCGCACCAGGAACAGGCCCTGGTCCGAGAGCGGAGCCGACAGCGCCGTGCACGACCCGCTCCTCGTCCAGCGTTTCGGCGAACTCGCCCTGCAAGTACGGGCGGCCGAGGTCGTGTTGAAGGAGGCCGGTCGCACGGTCGCCGCCGCCCGCGGCCACCTCATCGACGACTCGGCGGCCGAGGCGTCCATCGCGGTGGCCGCCGCCAAGGTGCGGGCGGCCGAGGCCGCGGTGGACGTGCCGAGCGCCCTGTTCGAGGTGGCCGGCACCCGTTCGGCGCTCGACTCCCCGAATCTGCACCGGCATGGGCGCGACGCCCGCACCCACACCCTGCACGATCCGGCCCGCTGGAAGGTCCAGCACATCGGCCGGTACGTGCTGACCGGAACCCGGCCGCCCCGGCACGGTCTGCTCCAACGGACACTCGCGATCGGAGACCCAGGTGTCCCTCACCTTCCACTGGTTCCTGCCCACCAACGGCGACAGCCGCCATGTCGTCGGCGGCGGCCACGGCACCCCGGCCACCGTCTCCGGCCGGGACCGGCCCCCGACGGTCGCCTATCTGAGCCAGATCGCCCGGGCCGCCGAGGACCTCGGCTTCGTGGGCGCGCTCACGCCGACCGGTGCCTGGTGCGAGGACGCGTGGCTGACCACCGCCATGGTCAGCCAGAACTCCGAGCGGCTGAAGTTCCTCGTCGCCTTCCGGCCCGGCTTCGTCTCGCCGACACTCGCCGCGCAGATGGCGTCCACCTTCCAGCGGCAGACCGGCGGACGGCTGCTGCTCAACGTGGTCACCGGCGGCGAGAGCCACGAGCAGCGGGCCTACGGCGACTTCCTCGACAAGGACGCCCGGTACCGTCGTACCAGCGAGTTCCTGCACATCGTGCGGGACCTGTGGGACGGCAAGAGCGTCGATCTGCACGGGGAACATCTCCAGGTCGCGGAGGCGAAGCTCAGCCGGGTGCCCGACCCGGTGCCCGAGGTGTACTTCGGCGGCTCCTCGCCCGCCGCCGGCGAGGTCGCGGCCCGGTACGCCGACGTGTACCTCACCTGGGGCGAGCCGCCCGCCCAGGTCGCGGAGAAGATCGCCTGGATCCGTGAGCTGGCCGCCGGGCACGGGCGCAGCCTCCGCTTCGGCATCCGGCTGCACGTCGTCACCCGCGACACCGCCGCGCAGGCCTGGGCCGAGGCGGACCGGCTGCTCGACGGCTTCGACCCGGAGACCGTACGGGCCGTCCAGGCGGGCCTCGCCCGCAGCGAGTCCGCGGGCCAGCAGCGCATGCTCGCCCTGCACGGCGGCAGCCGGGAGAGCCTGGAGATCCACCCCAACCTCTGGGCCGGCATCGGCCTGGTGCGCGGCGGCGCGGGCACCGCGCTGGTCGGCAGCCACGACGAGGTCGCCGAGCGGATCAAGGAGTACCACGCCCTGGGCATCGACGAGTTCGTCCTCTCCGGCTATCCGCACCTGGAAGAGGCGTACTGGTTCGGCGAGGGTGTGCTGCCCCGGCTCGCCGCACAGGGACTGTGGACGCATCCCGGCGGAACGGTGTCCGCTGCGTCGGCCCAGGTGCCGTTCGCCAGCTGACCAACCCGCCCTGGCAGACTGCGGGTTCATGGAACGAGAACCGAACGACCCGGGCGCGGCCGTCACCTGGGGTCTGCTGGCCGCGTGGGCCCTGCACGACACCGAGGAAGTGGTCATGGTGCCGCGCTGGGTGCGCACCCGGGTGCCGGAGCTGCGCAAACGGTTCCCGCGGGTGCCGGAGGCGGTCTGGCGGCGGCTGGAGTCCGCGGACGCGCGGGAGTTCGCCACCGCGGTCGCCGCGATGGCGGTGGTGGTGGCCGCCGCGGCCGCCGACGGCCACCGGACCGGGGGCCGGTCGGCCGTGTACCAGACCGCGCTCAACGCCTTCGGCCTGCACGGCCTGGTCCATCTGGCCCAGGCGGCGGCCCTGCGCGGCTACACCCCGGGCTCCGCGACCACGCCCCTGGTCGTCCTGCCCTTCACCGTGTGGGCCCGCGGCCGGCTGCGCAGGTCCGGCGTGCTGCGCCCCACGCGGCCGCGGGACCTGGCCCAGGGCCTCGGCTTCGCCGCGGCGGCCGCGGTCGCCACCCATGCGCTCGCGCAGGGAGCACTGCGCCGGCGGTGACGGCAGGGGCTTGGCTCAGGCGCCTTCGAGTGCCCGCACCCGTGTCCACGGCGACGGCCGGGGCGTCGGCTCAGGCGCCTCCCAGCGCCCGCAGCTGTGCCGCCCGGGTTTCCGCCGTCTGCCCCTGCACCAGCAGGAACAGCGCCTCCCGGGCGAGGCGCTGGGCGCGGCTGGTCAGGGCCATCGAGCGGCCGCCGCCGGCCACCACCGCCGCCGTGGTGGCCGTACGCAGCACCTCGTACGCCTCCGCGCGCACCGCCAGCCGCTCCGTGACCCGCTCCAGCGGTGCCGGATGGTCGGCCAGGGCGTAGGCGCGGCGGCGGACGTCGGTGAGCCGGGCCGTGAACGGGGCGGCCGTCTCCGTGTCCAGCAGTGACAGGGCGGCCGCCGCGACGCCGAAGACCGCCGGACCGGCATTCAGGGTCCTGGCGCGGTCCCCGGGCGCCCATCGCTCGTACGGCGTCTGCAGGGCCACCGCCTCCTCGGGCAGCCACAGTCCGGTCAGCTCCAGCGAGACCGTGCGCGCGGCGGTGAGCGCGGCGAGGCGCATCGGCGCCGAAGCGCGCAGCCCCGGCTGCTCGCGTGCCTCGGCGAACGCGAACAGCACCTCGCCCGCATCGGTCGCCCCGGCGAGCAGCATCACGTCGTTCAGGCCCCACCCGGTGTACCAGGGCACGGTCCCGTCGAACCGCCAGCCCCCGCCCTCCCGGCGCACGCGCACCGGGACGCGATGCGGATACGACCGCAGATGCGCGTACGCCACCCCGGACAGCAGCTCACCCCGCGCCAGCGGGCCCAACAGCCGCTCCCGGACCGGGAGTTCGCTCTGCGCCAGAGTCTGCACCGGCGTGTGGTGCTGGGTCTGCACGAACCACGTCGAACAGCACGCCCCGGACAGGATCTCCGCGATCCGGCGGACCACGTTCGGCGGCGCCCCCGAGCCGCCGTACGCGACCGGGGCGCCCGCCCCGAGCAGCCCCGACCGCTTCACCGCCTCGATGTGGCTCATGGGCACGCCCTCCAGATCGACCCGCTCGGCCTCGGGAATCAGCAGGTCCGTGGCGAGCCGGTGGGCGCGGTCGAGCAGCGGGTGTGCGGGGGTGGCTGTCATACGGAAGATTCTTTCGAAGATTCCGCCCGGCGCCGTGTCGATCCGGGGGCAGGCCGTTCGTGTAGGAGGTGACGCGAAGCCGTAAGACCCTGAAATCACCAAGGAGGACATCATGAAGCACTACCTGCTCAGCGTGGTCCAGCCGGCCGGCGGCACCCCGCCCGCGCCCGACGCGCTCGCCGCGATCATGCGCGATGTCAAGGCATTCAACGACGAGCTGCGCGCCGCCGGAGCCTGGGTGTTCGCCGGGGGCCTGCACGGCCCGGAGACCGCCACCATGCTCCGCCCCCAGGGCGGCGACGTGCTCATCACCGACGGCCCCTACGCCGAGGGGAAGGAGTACCTGGGCGTAATCTGCCTGATCCGGGCCGCCGACCTCGACGAGGCGCTGGAGTGGGGCCGCAAGGCAGCCCTGGCGACCACGCTGCCCATCGAGGTACGGCCGTTCGTCGACGAGCATTGACCGATGGACGGCACCGCAGGCATCGAGACCGTCTTCCGTGCCGAGTACGGACGCGCGGTCTCCGTCCTCGTACGCTTCCTCGGCGACATCGAGCTCGCCGAGGAAGCGGTGCAGGACGCCTTCACCACCGCCGTCCGCACCTGGCCGGAGACCGGTGTGCCGCCGAGCCCGGCCGGCTGGATCATCACCACCGCCCGCAACCGTGCGATCGACCGGCTGCGCCGCGAGTCGACCCGGGACGCCCGGCACGCCGAGGCCGCCCGGCTGTACGCGCCACACCTGTGCACACCCGACGCGCATGCGCCCGACGCACCGGCCGAGGAGGGCCCTGTGCGCGACGACCGGCTTCGTCTGATCTTCACCTGCTGCCACCCCGCGCTCGCCCCGCAGGCCCGCGTCGCCCTCACCCTGCGTCTGCTCGGCGGCCTGAGCACCGCCCAGATCGCCCGCGCGTTCCTCGTCCCCGAGCCCACCCTCGCCCAGCGTCTTGTGCGGGCCAAGGCCAAGATCCGCGATGCGCGCATCCCGTACCGGGTGCCCCGCGACGCCGACCTGCCCGAGCGGCTCGGCGGCGTCCTCGCCGTCATCTACCTGATCTTCAACGAGGGCTACACCGGCGATCCCGCCCTGTGCGCGGAGGCGCTCCGCCTCGGCCGGCTGCTCGCCGCGCTGATGCCGGACGAACCCGAGGTCACAGGCCTGCTCGCGCTGATGCTGCTGACCGAGTCCCGGCGGCCGGCCCGGCAGGGTGCGGACGGCGTCCTCGTCCCGCTGCCCGAGCAGGACCGCTCCCGCTGGGACCGGGCGCTGATCGCCGAGGGCCAGGACCTGGTCCGGCGCTGTCTGCGCCGCGGCCGCCCCGGGCCGTACCAGATCCAGGCCGCCGTCAACGCCGTGCACAGCGACGCACCCACCGCCGCAGCCACCGACTGGCGGCAGATCCTGCGCCTGTACGACCAGCTCATGGCGATGGCGCCGACCCCGGTCGTCGCCCTGAACCGTGCGGTCGCCGTCGCCGAGACCGAGAGCCCGGCCACCGCACTCGACGTGCTCGACACCCTGGACCTCGACCGCTACCACGTCCTGCACGCCGTCCGTGCCGACCTGCTGCGCCGTCTGGACCGCCCCGCCGAGGCGGCGACGGAGTACGCCCGGGCCGCCGACCTGACGGCAAGCGAGGCCGAGCGGGCCTACCTGGAGCGACGACGGAGAGAGATCGATCCGACGGCGATGTGACCGGCATCGAGTGCGTCCTCAGGACCGGGTGACCGGGGCCGGGACTGCCCCACGGCCACGTGACCCGCGTCACCATGAGCCCCGGAATGAACTTGAGAACCTGAAAGGTTGGCATATGCATCCACTGAGACCTAGGCTCGGGCCGAACCAGCCCGTGCACCATCAGCGAGGCATCCGTGAACCACCCCGCCATAGAGCAGCCCGCCGAGACCGTGGCCCGGCTGCGCGCCACCTTCGCCACCGGCCGCACCAAGCCCGTCGAGTGGCGTACCGGCCAGCTGCGCCGGCTGCGCGCGATGCTCACCGAGCGCGGCGCCGACCTCGCCGCCGCCCTCCACGCCGACCTCGGCAAGAGCAGCACCGAGGCCTACCGCACCGAGATCGACTTCGCCATCCGCGAGATCGACCACACCCTCGACCACATCGAGGAGTGGCTGCGCCCCGAGCCCGCACCGGTCCCCGCTCACCTCGGCGCCGACGCCGGCGCCTGGACGCAGTACGACCCCCTCGGTGTCGTCCTCGTCATCGCCCCCTGGAACTACCCCGCGCAGCTGCTGCTCGCCCCGCTGGCCGGCGCCCTGGCCTCCGGCAACGCGGTCGTCGCCAAGCCGAGCGAGCTGGCCCCGGCCACCTCGGCCGTCCTGGCCGAGCTGATCCCGGCCTACCTGGACACCGACGCGGTCGCCGTGGTCGAGGGCGGCGTCCCGGAGACCACGGCCCTGCTGGCCGAGCGCTTCGACCACATCTTCTACACCGGCAACGGCACCGTCGGCCGCATCGTGATGCGCGCCGCCGCCGAGCACCTGACCCCGGTCACCCTCGAACTCGGCGGCAAGTCCCCGGTGTTCGTGGACCGGCGCGTCGACCTCGACGTGGTCGCGGACCGGCTCGCCCGCGGCAAGTTCCTCAACGCCGGCCAGACCTGCGTCGCCCCCGACTACGTCCTGACCGACCCGGAGACCGCCGCCGCCCTGGAACCCGCACTGGTCCGCGCGGTCCAGGCACTCTTCGGCGCCGACCCGGCCAAGGCGCCGGAGTACGGCCGGATCGTCAACGAGCGGCACTTCGACCGGCTCTGCGCCCTGCTCGGCTCCGGCCGGGTGGCGGTGGGCGGCGACAGCGACCGTACGGCCAAGTACATCGCGCCGACCGTCCTCGTGGACGTTGATCCGAAGTCGCCCGTCATGCAGGAGGAGATCTTCGGCCCGATCCTGCCCGTCGTCACCGTGCCCGGCCTGGACGAGGCGATCGGCTTCATCAACGACCGCGACAAGCCGCTCGCGCTGTACGTCTTCACCGAGTCCGACGCGACCCGTGCGCGCATCGCCGCCGAGACCTCCTCCGGCGGCCTCGGCTACGGCCTGCCCCTCGCCCATCTCACCGTCTCCGACCTGCCGTTCGGCGGTGTGGGCGAGAGTGGCATGGGCAGCTACCACGGCCGCTACTCCATCGAGACGTTCAGCCACCGCAAGGCGGTGCTGGAGAAGCCGCTCGGCTGAGTCCGGTCGGCCCGCCCGGCAGCGGAAACGTTACCGCGTAACGGAGTTGACACGAAGGGTCACTTGTCGGCGCGTGGCGCAGTACGCTGCCGGGGCAACACAGGGGCGGGTTCCACGGGGGGCGGAATGAAGGACTCCTACGAGCTGTACCGGCATGCCGTGCGTGATGTGTGGCGGACCTGGTGGGTGTCCTGGCCCCTCTCCCGGCGGGTCGAGCCGGGGCAGGTCCTGGAGAGCGCCGACGGCCAGCTGCGCACGGCCGGCTCCCTCGCGGGCCGGGCCGTTCCCTTCGCCTCGCGTCCCGGCACCCCGCACAACGACTACACCTATGACACCCAGGGCTCCGCCTCCGTCACGTTCAAGGCGGCCGGCACCGCCGCCGACGGCTTCACCTCCCTCGCGACCGGCGACGTCGGCGCCCGGGTCGGCTTCGAGAGGGGCGACTGCGCACTCGTCGTCTACCGCGGTCTGACCGAGACCGGAGTGGAGGACACCCGGGCACTCACCGCGGCCCTCGTGCGCCGCGGCTGGGCCGACTGGGACGAGAACCTGCTCGCCGTCACCGACGTCGTCGGGGCCCGCTCGGGCCTCGTGCTCACCGCTGCGGACGGCGCGAGCGAGGCCGAACTGCGCTTTCAGGCGGGCGCGTTGTCCGCACAGCCCGCGCTCGCGGACCTCTCGGCGGCGACGGCCGTCGCCTGGCGCCGGCACATCGGCCTGGAGTGGCTCGCCACCGACGTCACCCCCTTCTACCGGGTGGTCCGGCTCCGCAAGGGCTGGTTCGGCAGGGTGAAGAAGGACTACGGCCCCCGCCGGCCTGGCCGGGGCGCCGCGGACGTACCCGTCCCGCCGGTGCTGCTGGAGGAGGCCCAGGACGATCCGGCGGCCGTACTGGAGCAGGTGCCGCCGGACGAACAACCGCTGCCCGGCGAAGCCGCGCGCTGACGTCCGCGGGGGCACCATGGCACACGGCACGGTGAAGACGCCGGTGGAAGCGGTGCTGCGGCTGGTCGGCGAGGCCGACGGCGCGGAGCCCGCCATCGTACAACTCGCGGTGGACGGGCGTCCGGTGGCATCCGCCGCACTGGGCGACCTGGGGCGCACCGAGGACCTCCTGACGGTCTTCGACCGCGGAGTCGGCGAGCACGATCGCGAACAGGTCGGCGAGCGGCTGTACACCGCCCTGCTCGGCGGTGAACTCGCCAGGGCATGGGCCGAGTTGCGCACCGGCTGCGGCGGACGCCCGCCGCTGCGCGTCCGGCTGGACATCGAGTCGCTCGCACTGCGCTGCCTGCCCTGGGAGCTGTTGCGGCACCGCGGTCGGTGGCTGTGGCGCCGGCCGGAACTGAGATGGAGGCGCGGCGCTGAGGACGCCGAAGACGCCGAGGCCCCCACGGAACCGTGCGAACTCGGGCCACTGCGGGTGCTCGTCGTCGTGTGTCACGGGGCCCAGGACGACCGGCTGCTCGCCGAACACGAGATCGCCGCCATCTCCGGCGCCCTGGAAGCGGTCCCGGGCCGCGCCCATCTGGAAGTGCTCGACAACCCCGGCGACGCGGCCGAACTGTCCCACCGCGTCGACGAGTTACGCCCCCACGTGCTGCACATGATCGGCCACGGCATGCCCCGCCCCGGGACCGGCAGCCCCGTCATCGCCTTCACCACGCAGGCCCGCGAGGGCACGGGCGAGTGGGAGCTCGAACCGGGCGACGTCGCCGACCTGACCGCATGGAAGCCCCCGCTGGTGGTGCTCAACGCCTGCCACCTGGGCAAGGCGGACCCCGCCGACTGGATCGGCGGCATGGCCCAGGCCTTCCTGGACGCCGGCACCAGAGCCGTCGTGTCGATGCAGGACGACATCGAGTCCGACGCCGCGGTCGTGTTCTCCGAGATGTTCTACACCGAACTGTGCCGCGTTCCCGGCGTGGACGAGGCGGTGGCCGCCGCACGCGCCGCCCTCGCCAAGCGCGCGCCCGGACAGGGTTCCTGGGCCCTGCCGGTGCTCCTCACCCGCACCGCTCCGGACCAGGTCGTGCCCATCGAACGCCGGGTCCCGCCGGGCACCTGTGCCGAGGACCTCGGCACCCGCAAGCAGTACGTCGAACTGGGCCGCTTCGTGGGACGCCCCGAGGAGCGCCGCCGCGCCTGGTGGGCGCTGGACGACCCGGCGCTCGCCCCGCGCGGAACCGACCGGCCGGTGCTGGTCATCGGCGGGAAGTCCCAGACCGACGGCGAACGCACCGGCAAGACCTGGCTCACCAACTGGTGCCTGGTCACCTGGTTCCTGCGCGGGCACCACATCGTCTCGGTCGACCTGAGACAACCACTCGAACCACCCCTGGACCACCAGGCGGCCGGGCGGCCCACCCGGCACAAGGACTGGCTGTCGGCGCTTCGGCTGATACGCCAGGAGGCCACCTCACCCCGCCAGTTGTGCCGGCTTCCCGAGACCGCCTTCGGCACCTTCAACGCCGTACTCAACCGCTGTGCCGGATCGGGCGTCCTGCCCGACGAACCGGAACCCGAGGAGGACCGGTGGCAGCCGTTCGACGACGACAAGGGTGATCCGAACGACAAGCGGAAGGACCGCATCATGGCGGCGTTCCTCGACGCGCTGCAGACCGCGGCCGCCGGACGGCCCATGGTCGTCGCGCTCGACCACGCCGACACCATCATGCGCGGCGCGTTCGTCGACGTCCTGTACCGCGGGCTCGTCGAACCGATCGCCTACGGCCGCGCCGCCCCGCTGCGCCTCATCCTGGTCGCCCGGGACGCCTGGCTGAACGAGGTGCTGCCCGAGGCCGACTCGCACATGCTGGGCCGCGTCAGCGTCGGCGACTTCCGCAGCGAACAGTTCCTGCGGCTGGCCCGGGCCTACGCACGGCGGCTGGGCGTTCCCGCGGACGAGCCGACCGTGGCCCTGCTGGAGTCCTGCCGCGCCGTCATGGGCTCGCACTTCGGGGTCGACACCTTCGAAACCCTCACGCGGCTGATCCCCGAGTGGCGTGCGGCCGGAGCACAGGGAGCCATCCGATGACGGACGCCCTCGCG
Organism: Streptomyces sp. IMTB 2501; assembly: GCF_001953885.1. Taxonomy (GTDB): domain Bacteria; phylum Actinomycetota; class Actinomycetes; order Streptomycetales; family Streptomycetaceae; genus Streptomyces. Next base: position 387,432 of record NZ_MQUS01000002.1, read on the forward strand.
GACATCACCCGGCGGCTCGCCGCCGGCGAGAGCCTGGAAGCCATCACCCGCTCCCTGCGCCCGCCGCAGTGGGCCGCCGTGCTGCGGGTCTGCGCCGTCGCCCGCACCTTCGACCCCACCCTGTACCGGGCCGTCCTGAGGCCTGCCGCCACCGGACACGGGCCCGGCCGGCCGCCCGCGCTGGACGAACTGATCCACGAGGGCGCCGTGCACCCCGTGGGTGGTGCACCGGGCACGTACGGCCTGCCGGACGACGACCGCGCCGCCTACTTCCTGGACTGGATCCGGCCCGGTGCCGAGGACGATCCGCTCTCGCCCGAACTGCTGGACCTGGAACGGCGCATCGCCGCCCACCACCAGGCGTCCGGCGACCACGCCGAAGCCGTACGGCACCTCCTGCTGCCGGACCCCGAGGCTGCCCTGGCCCTGTTCGAGGAGCGGTTCGCGGAAGCCGACGAACGCCGTGACTTCGCCGCCTGCCAGGACCTCGTGGAGGTGCTCGGAGACGCCGACCGGCTGCCCCACGCCGTGCCCGGCATCACCGATCTGGGCATCGACCGCGCCGGTTACGTGCGGGCACGTGACCACTGGGCCGCCGACTACGCCCGCTCCGCCCAGTTCCTCCAGCCCCAGCGACTGACCTACGACGCCGAGGAACTGCTCTGCGGACGGCGCAGGGTGTGGCATGTGTACGCCCCCGGAGGCCGCGGCAAGACGATGCTGCTGCGCTGGCTCGTGGCCAGGTACTGCGTGCCGGCCCCCCGCGATGTTCCCTGCGCCCGCATCGACTTCGACGTCGTCAATCCGCACACGGTGGGCCGCCACCCCTGGCTGCTGCTCCTGGAGATCGCCGAACAGTTCGGCCGCCGGCTGCCCGGCGGGGTCTTCGAGTCGCTCTCCGGGTACGACGTCTACCGGATCCTCCTGGACCGCCGGCCCTCCGCGCCGGCGCACGACGTGGCAGGCGCCGCCGACCACCTGGACACCGCGGCTGTCGAGGCCGAACTCCTCGCGGCCTTCGCCGGCCGCCTCAATCCGGCGCTGGCCGGCAAACCGGCCCTCCTGGTCGTCGACACCACCGAGGAGCTGCTGCTGCACGGCCACCCCGAAGCGGAACGCATGCTGGGCATGCTCGCGTCCCTGCTGGAGTGCTGCCCGGGACTCAGGCTGATCCTGGCCGGCCGCTACAACCTGCAGGCGAGCATCCCCAAGGCCCTCAGCGCGTTCCCCGGGGACAAGGTCGAGCACATCCTGGTGCGGCCCTTCACCAAGGCGCGGTCCCGGGCGTATCTGACCCGGGTGCGCGGCATCACCGACCCGGGCCTGGTGGGCGTCGCCACGGACAAGGCCCGGGGACTGCCCTTCCACCTCGCCCTGCTGGCCGACGTCGTCGAGCAGGACCCGGACATCACCCCCGAGGAACTGGCCGGTTGCGACGGGCCGCTCGTGCGCTACCTCATCGAGCGGGTGGTGCAGCGCATCGACGACCGAGCCGTGCGCTGGCTGCTGCGGTACGGCGTGATCCCCCGGCGCCTGCACAAGAAGGACGTGTTCACGGTGATGCGGTCCTGGCTGGCCAAGGGCATCACCGACCGGTCCGACGTGGACGACCCGCGCCGGGACGACCACCATCTGCGGGGCCGGGACGACGTCTTCCCCTTCGTCGCTGCCGAGCCGACGGACCTGGAGCTGGAGCGGGCCTGGCAGCGGCTCCTCGCCTACGCGGCCAAGTCCTCCTGGGTCTCCAGGCACTCCGGCGACGACGACACGGTGGTCTTCCACACGAACGTCCTGGCGCCCATGCGGCTACTGGTCTCCGACCATCCGGTCTTCGCCGAACTGCACCGGGCGTTCGCCGCCCACTTCGACGCCCTGGCCGAGGCCGACTCCGAGCAGTACGGCGCCTGTCTGCGGGAGGCCACCTATCACCGTTTCCAGGCGGGGGACCCCGGGGCGGTGCGGTGGTGGCGCGACCAGATCCTGGCGGCGAGCGAGCGGCAGGACCTGGAACTCGTCCGGGAACTCTGTGAGGAGGTGCTGGGCGAGGAGTACCTGGAGGGCGGGCAGCCCCGGCTGCGGTCGGACGGGCGGCCCCTGATCGACCTGGCGGCGGTCGTCCATGCCCATCTGGGCGTCGCCATGGGGGTGTTGAGCAGCCACGGCACCGCCCTGCGCGCCTTCGCCAGTCCCTCGGACCCGGCCTGGAGCGAGGTGGAGCGTCATCTGGCGGTCGTCGACCGGCTGGTCCGGGAGTCCGACGAGCCGATCGAACTGGCCGGTGCCGACGTCTGGTTGCGGGCGCTGCTCCTGATCGGCAGAGGAGACCTCGACGAGGCGGCACGGCTCATTCCCTCCGTGCCCGAGACCTCGATCGGCGGTACGGCGCGACGGTCACTGGAACTGCTCCTGACGGTCGCCCGGCTCCAGCTGAACGCCCCCGGGGCCATGGACACCTACCGGACCTGGGTGTCGACGGCACGGCACACGGAGGACATCGGGCGGCTGACCGATGCCTCCACGGTGCTGGCCCGGGTCCTGGAGGAACACGGCCGGGCCGACGAGGCGGTCGCCCTGCTGCTGGAGCTGGTCAGGGAGCGCGGGGAGACCACCGGGTCGCCCGAGGCACTGTGGAACCGGGCGCTGCTGGCCCTGGTCGGCGCGGAACTCCGGGGTGTCGCACCGGCCTCGGCGCTGCACCGGCTGGAGAGTATCGATCTCGATGCGCTGACACCCGCGGAGGGGGTCGACGCATGCCTGCACACGGCGCGCGCCCACCAGCTGCTGGGCAGGTCCCGGCCCGCCTTCGAGGCGCTGGACCGGGCCGAGAGCGTCGCCCAGGGCATCGACGACTCCACCCGATACGGGTGTCTGGCCGAGATCGCCCTGCAACGCGGGATGCTCCAGGGCCGGCTGCTGGCCGTGGACAGCGCCGAGCGCTCCTTCGCCCGGGCCGCCGCGCTCTGGAGCGACCTCGGCTACCCGGACGGCCACCCTCGCTGCCTGCTGGAGCAGGCCCGGTTCCTCGCCCGTGACGTGGGCGACCTGCGCCGGGCGGCGCACGCCCTGCAGCGGCTGCGGACCGTGGACACCGGCGGGGAGCACGCCGTCGAGGCGGCCCTGCTCTGGAACGTGCTCGCCGGCCTGGGCCACGAGACACCGGACGCCGACGTGCTCGACGTACCGCTGCGTTCCCGCAAGGACCTGCTCGACGGCGGCGTCGCGGCGGTGCTCGCCGATCCCTCCCGCGCCGCCGAACTGGCCGAGGCGCTCGCGGAGGTGCGGTCACCGGGACACCGGCTGACCGTGCTGGCCGGGCTGAGCCTGTGCCCCACCCCGGAGCACCCGGTGCCCGAACTCGACCTGCTCCGGCCGGCCTTTGCCGCGCTGATCGAGCAAGAGGCCGACGACCTGGACCACCAGGTGCGGCTGGCCCTGTTCGCGGAGTTCGAGCGGGTCTGCGGGCGGCCGGAGGCGGCGGCACTGCTGGTGGCCCGGGCCTGCTCGGCGCTGGACGACACGGCCGGCGGCGACCCGTTGCCGAAGTGGATGTGGGCCCAGGCCCAGATCCGCTGCGGCGGCGCACCGGAGCGCGAGCCCGGCTGGTCGCTGTACCACCGGGCCGACGACGCGCCACCCCTGCTCCGTGCGACCGCCCACTGGCTCGTCGCCACGACCGAGCCGGACACGGAGGCCAGGCGAACCCTGCTGCGCGCCGCCGCCGAGCCGCTCAGCCAGGTGCAACGGCCGTCGTTCTGGGCGTGCCGGATCCTGCGGTCCACCGCCTCGGTGAACGAGGACAAGCTGCTCGAACAGGGCGCGGCCGTGATGGCCGAGGCGCTCGGTTACCCGGCACGGGAGCCGGGACCGCGGCCTGTGTCCTCGTCCGTCGTCCTCTCGTCGGCCCACGACGACGTGTACCGCGTGGATCCCGGGCGGCCGGGGGCCCTGGCCCTGATGCCCATGGCCCAGTCCCTGGCCGTCAACTGGCAGGAAGCCGTGGCCGCCCATGTCGCCCTGCTGCACCACACGACGCCGGGCACCGAGCCCGTACGCGCCCTGCAGGTGCGGGCCGACGAGCCCTGGCTGCTCGCCTTCCCCTGGGAACTCCTCTTCCCGTACAAGCGCACGGCCCTGTACCGCACGCTGCCCCAGGCAGCGGAGATCGCGGATGTCAGGGCCGTGCAGTCGGCACTCAACAGCCGCTCGGACACCAAGGTGGTGACCGACGGCGTCTGGGGTGCCTTCACACAGATGGCCCTCGGCGTCGCCGCCGGGGTCTCGCCGCTGGGCGTCCTGTCCGTGGAGGGGGCCTGGGCGGCCCTGCAACTCGTCCAGGCCGCCCGCCGGCGGGTCCGGGAAGGCACCGGCCCGAGGGCGGTGGTCGTCGCCTGCGACCCACCCGCCGACAACAGCTCCTTCGCGACGTCCGGGTACGCCTACGCGCGCTCCGTGCTGCACGCCTACACCACCCGCGACGTCCTCGCCCGCGACGTCCGTTCGCCCGGCAGCCTGCCCAGGCTCAAGGAACCGCCGGCGGTCCTCCATGTGACGGCGCCTCTGCGCCTGCGCGGCGGTGCCACCCCCTGTTTCGACCTGTCCTTCGGCGAGCTGAGCCCCAGGGAACGGCTCAGCCGGACGGCCACGGGAGCCGACCTCGATCCGGGCAGACTGGTCGAATGGCTGCGGCAGTTCGAGCCGGGCACCCAGCCGCTCGTCGTGCTCGATCCGCCCCGGCCGGCCTCGCCGGCGGACATCCCCCTGCAACTGGCCCTGCGCAATCTCTTCGCCGCGTCGCTGTTCTCCTCCGGACACGCTCCCGCCGTGCTCGGCGTGGGCCTGCTGGCGGCCGGCCGGAACGCCCAGACGAACCTGGTGGCCCAGGCCGTCCGAGCGGAGACTCCACTGCTGCGGCTGTACGAGGAACTGTGCGGCCGCGACCCCTTCTCGGGCCTCGCCGGCTGGGGGGAGGACGAACTGGAGCGCCACTGCGTCTCGCTGTTCGCCAGCCCGGCCGCGCTGTACCTGTCGGAGCCCGACCACGGACGGGAGACGACGAGCGCATGAGCGGCGCCGCGACGGACCACGCCCTGGCCGCCGACGCCGGACACCGGGCGCGCCGCGACGCCGAGGCACGGCATCTGGTCGCCGGACTGCATGCGGAGCTGGCCGACTGGTCGCGGGCAGGCGCGGACGGGGGCGCCCTGGAGAAGCACCAGTCGCAGATCGAGAGCGCCGTACGGGTCGTCTCGGGGGCCCTGGAGCGGCTGACCGGACTTCCCGCCGCCGAGCGGCGGGAAAGGGCTCCCGAGCTGGTTCTCGACCTCCATCACCTGTGGGACTTCTTCCGCACCAAGCTGCTGGTCCGGCACATTCCGCACCAACGGCGCTTCCTGTCGGTGGCCGACGAACTGGCCTGGGCCGTCTACGACCCGGTGCGCCGGTCGGCCGCCGCCCACCTGGCGCTCAGGGAACCGCCGCTCACCTTCCTCGACCGCCACCCGGTGCCGTTCGCCGCCGCTCGGGGCAGCGCCTTCGAGGAACTGCTGCCCTCGGGGGCACAGCGCACCCTCGCCGGACGCCGGGCGGCAGCACACCTGCCGTTCCCGGTGATCGGAATCCCCTGGCCGGCGAGCCATCATCTGCCCTCGGTGCTCGCCGTCGCCCATGAGACGGGTCACCACATCGAGGACGACTTCGGTCTCACCGCCGTGCTCGGTACCCGGCTGCGACAGCGGGCGGGACTGCCCGCCGGGCGGCTGGCACAGTGGCAGGGCTGGATGGGTGAGGTGTTCGCGGACCTGTGCGCGACTCTGGCGTGCGGCGAGGCGTATGTCCTGGCCCTGGACGACGCCCTCGCCGCCCACCCCGCGGCCTCGGACGGTGGCGCCCACTATCCGCCGCGGGCCGTCCGGGTGCGGGTGTGCCGGGCCGCGCTCGACGCCGGCCCGGCCGCCCTGCCCGGCTGTGCCGACGCGGAGGCGCACGCCGTGGTGCAGGCACTGATCGGCGAGGGTTTCGAAGAACTCGGCGGAGCCCGCCTGAGGTCCCTGGTGGGTCTGCGGCGCCCGGCCGAACTCCCCGGGGCGAGCGCGCGGCTCGCCGCCGGGCTCCGTTCCAAACGGAGCGACGTGCCAGGCGTGCTGGCCGCGGCGACCCTCGCCTTCGTCGCCGACCCCGCCCGGTACGACCGTCAGAACGTGGGAGAGCGCGCCCTGCTCGAAGTGCTCGCCCTCGTACCCCGGGGCCCGCGTGCCGCCACGGCGACCGGCCCGCAACGCGCCGCCCGCGACAGTGCCGCCGGCCACGACCTGTTCGACCTGTTGCGCGCCGCACACTGACCCACCACCGGCTGCGGGGCACCCGCCGGTGGGCCCCGAACTCATGCGATATTCACCGGATTTACCGGATTCACCGGCACGCGCTCCAGGGCTTGTGCGAGACTCCGCCGATGACCGCTGAAACGATCACCGCGGATGCCTCCGGCACCTGGAAACTCGGCGACCTGCCCGTCCACCGCATCGGCTTCGGAGCCATGCGGCTGACGGGCAGCGCCGCCTTCCACCTCGGTACACCCAGCGACCGCGCACGCTCGATCGCCGTGCTGCGCCGGGTCGTGGAACTCGGCGTGAACCACATCGACACCGCCGCCTTCTACTTCTCCGCCACCCGCTCCGCCAACGAACTGATCAACACCGCCCTCGCCCCGTATCCCGACGGCCTGGTCATCGCCACCAAGGTGGGCCCGTTCCGCGACTACTACGGGGAGTGGGGCACCGCGGCCCGGCCCGACCAGCTGCGCGGTCACGTCGAGGAGAACCTGCGCCAGCTCGGCCGTGACCACCTCGACGTCGTCTATCTGCGCCGGATGGGGCAGGACTCCGTCGCCGAACACTTCGGGGCGCTCGCCGAACTGCGTGAGGCCGGACTGATCCGGCACCTGGGGGTCTCCGACGTCGAACCGCGCCACCTCGCCGAGGCGCTGGAGATCGCCCCCGTGGTGTCCGTGGAGAACCGGTACGCGCTGGACCGCCCCGATCCCGTGGCCGACGAGGTGCTGCGCCTCTGCGGCGGACACGGCATCGCCTTCGTGCCGTTCTTCGCCGTCGCCGGAGAGGCCGGGGCCCATGCGGCGACCGATACCCACGACGACACCGTGCGCGACATCGCCCGCGCCCACGGCGTGAGCCCCGCGCAGATCCGTATCGCCTGGACTCTGCACCAGGGCCCGCACGTGCTCGCCATCCCCGGCACCGGAAACCCGGACCACCTCGCGGAGAACGTCGCCGCGGGCGCCCTGCGGCTCACCGCGGACGAACTGGCACGCCTGGACACCCTGCACGCCCCCGCGGGCTGAGACGCCGGGGGCCCCGTCTCGCGGGCGGCGGCCCCCGGACGAGCGGTCCGCCCATAATGGTGCGCGGGGGCACAGCCGTACGAAGGCTTGATTGACTACCATCGTGTAGACGGTCGCCCGGGCCGCTGACGAAGACGGGGTGAGGAACGTTCCATGACCGAGGCGAAGGACGAGCGCCGGCCGGCCGGTGAACTCGAAGCGAGTGTCATGGCCGCACTCTGGGCCGCCGCCGCGCCCCAGACACCCGGCCAGGTCCAGCGGAGCCTCGGCGCGGACCTGGCCCGTACGACGGTGACCACGATCCTCACCCGCCTCCACGACAAGGGGGTCGTCGAGCGGCACCGCCAGGGCCGTGGCTACGCCTACCTCCCGGTCCGGGACGTCCGGGACGCCCACGGCCTCACCGCCCGCCGGATGCACAGTGAGCTGGACCGCGACAGCGACCGCGAAACCGTACTCGCCCGCTTCGTCGCCCAGCTCAGCCCCCACGACGAACGCATCCTGCGCGACCTCCTCGAACCCGACGAACGATGACCGCACTGCTTCTGCTGCCCCTGCTGCTGCCGATCGCCCTGCCGGCCCTGGCCCGCCGGGCCCTGGGCCGGCTGGCCCCGGTCGCCGCGCTGTGGGCCGTCACCGCGAGCGCGGCCGTCCTCGCCGGCTGCTCACTGGCCGCGCTCGGCTCGTTCGTCCTGATCGGGCTGCTCAAGATCCCGCTCTTCGCCGCGGTCGGCCAGCTGATCCACCCGCTTCGCACCGCCTCGGACCTCGTCGTCCTGCCCGCCGCCGCGACCTCCGTCGGTGCCCTCGCCGTCTGCGGCTGGACCCTCGTCCGCTCGGTGCTGCGCCAGAGCCGCGCCTTCCGCGCCGCCCGCACTCAGGCCGTGCGCGGACCGTCGGCCGGCGACCTGTGCGTGGTGGACTCGCCCTGCCCGGACGCCTACGCGCTGCCCGGCCGCCCGCACCGCATCGTCGTCACGACCGCGATGCTGCGCAGCCTGGACGGCCCCGAGCGGGAGGCGCTGTTCGCGCACGAGCGGGCGCACAACGACGGCCACCATCACTACTTCCTCGTCGCCGCCGAACTCGCCGCGCACTGCCACCCCGCACTGCGCCCGGTCCGCGAGACCATCCGCCTCGCCGCCGAGCGCGCCGCCGACGAGGCCGCCGCCACCCGGGTCGGCGACCGGCGGCTGACCGCCCGGGCCATCGCCCGCGCGGCCCTCGCCGGACAGGCGGCCCGCTCAGCCCCCTCAGGGCGCCCCGACTTCGCGCCCGCCGCGACCACGGGCCCCGTCCCACAGCGCGTCCAGGCCCTGCTGGCCGCGCCCTACGTGCCCCGAGCCGGCCGCACGATCGCCGGCCTGCTCATCGCCTGTACCGCCGTCTCCTGTGTGGCCTCGGCCGTCGGCATGGCCGACTTCCACCACCGGGTGGAGGTCGCTCAGGGCGACGAGAGGCCCTGACGCCCGGCGTGCGCGGACTTCTCGTCGAAGCCCCACGGCAACGCGCGTAGAACAACGACTGGCGCCCGTGAAGTTTTACGTATAACCTCACCCGCTAACCACCCCCACCGGAAGGTCCGATCACCGGAAGGTCCCGATGCGACGCGTCGCCCTGGTCACCCTCGTCGTCGACGACTACGACGAGGCCATCCGCTTCTACACCGAGGCCCTCGGATTCCGGCTGGCCGAGGACGCCCCGCGCCCCGACGGCTCCCGCTGGGTCGTCGTGGAGCCGGACCCGGAGCGCCGGAACGCGGTCCCGGCCGGCACCGGGCTGCTCCTCGCCCGCGCCAAGGACGAGGCCCAGCGGTCCCGTGTCGGTGACCAGACCGGCGGCCGTGTCGGGTTCTTCCTGCACACCGACGACTTCGCCCGCGACCACGCACGGATGGTCGCGGCCGGTGTGACCTTCCTGGAAGAGCCGCGGCACGAGCCGTACGGCACGGTCGCCGTCTTCCAGGACCTGTACGGCAACCGCTGGGACCTGCTCCAGCCCGCCGACTGATCCCTCCTCGCCGCTTCGAACCGCCTGCTCAAGGAAAGACCCGTCATGACTGCTACGCGCGTAGATACCGATGTGATCCGCCGCCTGCCCAAGGCCGTGCTGCACGACCACCTCGACGGTGGCCTGCGCCCCGCCACCGTCGTCGAACTCGCCGCGGAGATCGGCCACACCCTCCCCACCACCGACCCCGACGAGCTGGCCGCCTGGTACTTCGAGGCCGCCAACTCCGGCGATCTGGTCCGCTACATAGCCACCTTCGAGCACACCCTCGCCGTCATGCAGACCCGCGAGGGCCTGCTGCGCACCGCCGAGGAGTATGTGCTGGACCTCGCCGCCGACGGTGTCGTCTACGCCGAGGTGCGCTACGCCCCCGAGCTGAACACCAGGGGCGGGCTGTCGCTGAGCGAGGTCGTGGAGACCGTCCAGGAGGGTCTCGCCGCCGGTATGGCCAAGGCGGCCACCGCCGGCACCCCGGTCCGGGTGGGCACCCTGCTGTGCGGGATGCGGATGTTCGACCGGGTCCGCGAGGCCGCCGACCTGGCCGTGGCCTACCGGGACGCCGGTGTCGTCGGCTTCGACATCGCGGGCGCCGAGGACGGCTTCCCGCCCGCCGACCACCTGGCCGCCTTCGAGCACCTGCGCCGCGAGAGCGTGCCCTTCACGATCCACGCCGGTGAGGCGCACGGCCTGCCCAGCATCCACCAGGCCCTGCAGGTGTGCGGCGCCCAGCGCATCGGCCACGGCGTGCGCCTCACCGAGGACATCCCCGACCTCGCGGCCGGCAAGCTCGGCCGGCTCGCGTCCTGGGTGCGCGACCGCCGGATCGCCCTGGAGATGTGCCCCACCTCCAACCTGCAGACCGGCTGCGCCACCTCGATCGCCGAGCACCCGATCACGGCTCTGAAGGACCTGGGCTTCCGGGTCACCCTCAACACCGACAACCGTCTGGTGTCGGGCACGACGATGACCCGGGAGATGTCCCTGCTGGTGGAGGAGGCCGGCTGGACGGTCGAGGACCTGCGCACGGTCACGGTGAACGCCGTCAAGAGCGCGTTCATCCCGTTCGACGAGCGCAAGGCCCTCATCGAGGACGTCGTCCTGCCGGGTTACGCCGCGGCGCTCTGAAGGAGCCCCCTGAGGTAGGCGGCCTGTCCGATGTGCTGAAGGTCGTCGGACAGGACGCTCACCAGGCGCACCCCGAGCGTGACCGGGGGGTCCCAGCGCTCGTCCACGACGCGTTCCAGATCCTTGGCGGCGAGCGAGCGCAGCTGCCCGAGGGTCTGCTCGTGGACGGCGTCGTAGTAGCCGGTCAGCAGGTCGGCGGAGTCGATGGTGACCCTGGCGACCTTCGCGGGGGTGTGCCCGTACCCGTGGTCGCGGGGCGGCAGATCGAGGCCGAAGCGCTTCTCCCAGCCCTGGCCCAGCCACACCTGGTCGAGGTCGAAGGCATCCGCGATGTGGTCGTCCTGCACCCGGGTCAGGTGCCAGACCAGCCAGGCGATGGAGTTGGCGTCGGGCGCGGGGCGGTGGTTCAGCTCGTCCGGTCCGAGGCCGTCGAGGGCGGCATGGACTTCTTCCTGGATGCGGCCGTAGCCGTCGATGAGGATGTCCTTTGCATGCATGGAGCCCACCATCCCAAACCGCGGGCGTTCACGCGTCCGGAATCCAACTGCCGTGGAAACCGAGCGGCACCCGCCCGGGCAGATGGACGCGTGCCACCGGCTCCCCGGTGAAGTCCTGCGCCGCGAGGATCACCAGGTCGGCCGCGCCGCGGTCCGGGTTGTGGACGTATGCGAGCGCATACCCGTCGTCCTCGGCTACGGCCCGGTGGCCGGCCGCGTCCCGCGCTACGAACACCGCCTCGCCCGCCGCCGCGCCCCTAGGCAGCCGGTGCACCTCGGTGGCGCCGCGCAGCAGGTCGTGCTTGACGAGCGCGTTGGAGAAGGCGGCGTCGGGCGGGTTGCCGCCGTCCGGCGTCAGATAGGCGGCCGTCAGCGCGGCGGCCGCCGCGGTATAGCCGTAACGGTGCCGCCGCGACACCAACGACTCGTTCACGCGCGGGAATTCCTGCGGCCGGTCGTCCAGCACCCGCTGCCGTACCCGCCCTTGGCGCAGGTCGATCGTCCACCGCTCCAGCTTCGTGGTCCCCGCCGCGTACGGGCCGTCCGAGCCATGCCCGGCGACGTAGAACGGTGCCGGGTAGGTCGTCATGTCGACCACCACGCGGCCGCCCTCGTCGTAGGCGTTGAGTGTGTGCGAGTAGAAGACGGGGTCGATCTCGAACCAGCGCACGGGGCCGCCGGTACGCCGCATGACGCCCACGCGCGTGGGGTGTTCGCGGTTCCAGACGTACGGCACCGGTTCGCCGCGCTCGGCCGCGGCGGGGTCGAAGGTGATCGGGACGTCGATGACGACGATGTGCCGCTCGGTGAGCGCGAAGTCGTGCACCATCGGTGCGTCCGGCATCGGGATCCGGGTGGTGCGGGTGACGCGCCCCGAGGGATCCACCACCATGTGCCGGATGTGGTCCCATGCGGGGTAGTAGGCGATCGCGTGCAGCTCGCCGGCGTGTACGTCGAACTTGGTGTGCGCGGTGAACGCGCCTTCCAGGGTGCCCTTGAAGTCGTACGTGCCCACCGTGCCCAGCTCGCCGTCGAGTTCGTACGGCAGCGGGCCGCTCTCCTGCAGCGCGAGGATCCGCCCCCGGTGGGGGATCACATGGGTGTTGCACGGGAAGTCGTCCGGCGGGACCGGACCCGGGTACGGTTCGCCCCGTTTCTTCGCGACCTGTGAGGAGCGCACCCAGCGGTTGCGGTACCACTCGGCCTTGCCGTCGCACAGCCGGACCCCGTGCACCATGCCCTCGCCGAGCATCCAGTGATGGGCCCGGGGGTCCTCCAGACCGAGCACGTTCGGGCCGTTGCGCAGGAAGCGGCCGTTCAGCTCGCGCGGGATACGGCCGGTCACCGGCAGGTCGAACGCGGTGAGTTCCTCGGTGACGGGTGCGAACGCTCCTTCCAGAAACGGAAAGTGATCCTTCGCCGGCTTGGCTGTGGGGTGGGCCGCCGCCGGGTCGTTGTCCAGGCCGGTGAGTGCGCCTGCCGCCGCGAGTCCGGCCGTCCCCCGCAGCACGGTCCGCCGTGTGTGTTCCGCCATGGTCTGTCCTCCCGGCCGTCGTCGCCCTGCCTGACGGTCTTGAGTCTGCGGCGGCGGGCGGCCGGAGTCAGGAGGTCTGGGGCCCGTCCTGGGGTGGTGCCAGGTCCCCTGCCCCACCTCCAGTTTCCAGGAGGGTGACCAGCGCCCGGGCGGCGGGACTGGTGGCCCGGTCCGGCGGCAGCAGGGCCACGGTCTCGTACTCCGCCTCGCCCGTGCCCTTCAGCGGCAGCGCCGTGAGCGAGGGCCGCTTGTGCCGGAAGTGCCGGGGTACGACCGCGACCCCCAGGTTCTCGTCCACCAGATCCAGCAGGCTGTGCACGTCGTTGACCTCCAGCGCGACCGTGCGCCGGACACCGGCCGCGGCGAACGCGGCGTCCGTGGTGCGGCGCGGCCCCCAGTCCGGATGGAAGTCCACGAAGACCTCACCGGCCAGGTCCTGGGGGGTCAGCACCGCGCCGGCCGCGGCCAGCCGGTGCCCGGGGTGGCACAGCACGGTCATCGGTTCGCTCGTCAGCGACACCGAACGCAGCTGGTCGGTGTCCGCCTGGGTGCGATAGGCGAAGGCGAGGTCGAGCCGGCCGGCCCCGACCTCCTCGGCCAGCGCGCCCGAACCGGCCTGCCGCAGCCGGATCTCCACGTCCGGGTGCCGGCCCCGGAACGCGGCCAGCATCCGCGCCACATGCACCCCGGCGATGCACTGCTCCGTACCGAGTGCCAGTGTGCCGCGCAGTACGCCCTGCACCGCAGCCACCGCCTCGTGTGCCGAGCGCACCTGCGCCAGGATCCGCTCGGCCTCCACCAGCAGCGCCCGCCCCGCCTCGGTGAGCGTCACCCGGCGGGTGGTCCGCACGAACAACGGCGCCCGCAGCTCCCGCTCCAGCGCCCTGATCGACGCCGACAGCCCGGACTGGGACACCATCAGACGTTCTGCGGCCCGGGTGAAGTGCTGGTCCTCGGCGACGGCGACGAAGTGCTGGAGATGGCGCAGTTCCATGATTGAGCAGCCTAGCCGCTGAATTCCATCGGATTCTTCTGTTGGACCGCTGCTCGCAGGCCGCGACAGAGTGGAGACCAGTTCCCCGGAACCGGACTCACCTGTGCCAACCCCTCTGGAGTCGCGTTGTACACCGCACACCCCGACCGTTACGCCGACATGCCCTACCGGCGCACCGGGCGCAGCGGACTGAAGCTCCCCGCGCTGTCCCTCGGCCTGTGGCACAACTTCGGCCCGGACCGGCCCGTCGAGACCCAGCGGGCCATCCTGCGCCGCGCCTTCGACCTGGGCGTCACCCACTTCGACCTCGCCAACAACTACGGCCCGCCGCCCGGCGCCGCCGAGTCCGCGCTCGGCGAGGCCCTCAAGGCCGACTTCGGGCCGTACCGGGACGAGCTGATCATCTCCACCAAGGCCGGCTACCTCATGTGGCCCGGCCCGTACGGCGAATGGGGCTCGCGCAAGTACCTGCTGTCCTCGCTCGACCAGAGCCTCACGAGGATGGGCCTGGACCACGTCGACATCTTCTACTCGCACCGCCCCGACCCGGACACTCCGCTGGAGGAGACGATGGGCGCCCTGCACAGCGCGGTGCAGCAGGGCAAGGCGCTCTACGTCGGCGTCTCCAACTACTCGGCGGAGCAGACCCGAGAGGCCGCCCGGATCCTCGCCGACCTCGGCACCCCGCTCCTCATCCACCAGCCGCGCTACTCGATGCTCGACCGGCGCCCCGAGGACGAGGGGCTGCTCGACGCCCTGGACGCACTCCAGGTCGGCTCCATCGTCTACTCCCCGCTGGAGCAGGGCCTGCTCACCGGTCGCTACCTCGACGGCATCCCCGAGGACTCCCGGGCCGCGAGCGACAGCCCCTTCCTCGACTCGGACGCCGTCACCGAGGACCTGGTCGGCCGGCTGCGCGCCCTGGACGAGATCGCCAAGTCCCGCGGCCAGACCCTGGCCCAGCTGGCCCTGGCCTGGGTGCTGCGCGGCGGCCGGGTCACCTCCGCGCTGGTCGGCGCGAGCAGCCCGCAGCAGGTCGAGGACAGCGTCGGCACCATCCGCAACCTGGACTTCGACGCCGGGGAACTGGCCCGGATCGACGCGATCGTCAGGCCGTAGGCCGTAGGCGGGCAACGGTAGGCGAGCCATGGCCGCAGGTGATCAATCCGCCGGGTGCCGGCACCGGGATCGGCCGGCCTGGCCTGTGTGAACCCGGTGGCTCACGGGTCCGACGGTTCGCCCGCGCTCCAGACGATCGTCGGGGGTACCACCCGCCCGCACAGCGGATGGCCCTTGGCGTCGGTGAGGGCGAGCCGGCCCGCCAGCGCGCCGCGCCGCCGTGCCTCGGCGAGTACCTCCGGCGGAACGTCGGCGAGCATCAGCTTGGCGCGCCGGAACATCCGGGACGCCTCCTCCTGCGGCTGCCTGCCGACCCAGGAGAGGTAGACGAAGCGTCCGCCGAGCCGGTTCTGCACATAGGGGCCGCGCAGCGCGCCGTCAGCGGTGAACGCGCAGGTGAGCGTCCACGTCACCGTCGGGGCGTCGCCGGGCTGTGGATCGAGCAGCTCGGTGGGCCGGTCCTTGCGCTGGACAGCGACCTCGATGCCGCTGACCCCGTGGAAACCGGGGCCGGGCCCGCAGTGGCGGCCAGGCAGGGTGTGGCCCTCGATACGCAGGTGCATGCCACCAGTGTGGGCGAGACGGGGCAGGAGGCCGGAGCCTTCCCGTATTCCCACGCCGAGGAATGTGCGCGGGCCGGCGCGATCGTCATGCGGTGAGGCGCTCGCTGACCTCCCAGAGGCGGGCCGCCGCCTCCGGGTCGACGGCGTACGGCAGCACGCCGGGCAGCCCCGGTTCCGCCCGCCACTCGGCCTCGTTCTCGGCGGTCACCAGGGGACTGATGTCGCAGTTCTCGCAGTAGACCCCGCCCGATCCGTCGAGCTGCGGGCTGGTGGCGCACCACACGCTGGTCGCCGCGCCCTGTTCGGCGGTCTTCTGCTGCCGGGCGGGGTCGCGGACCGGGCGGCCCTCCGCGTCGACGGCACCGGCCGCCCGCAGGGCCTGGGTGCTGAGGTGCTTGGCGAGACCGGTGTCGACGATCTGGCCGGGGTGCACCGAGAAGGCCCGCACGCCCGCCGCCCGGCCCCGCCGGTCCAGCTCCACGGCGAACAGCGCGTTGGCCGTCTTCGACTGGCCGTAGGCGAGGAACGGCTCGTAGGCGCGGTGCTCGAAGTCCAGATCCTCGAAGACGACCGGCGAGAAGCGGATGCCCCGCGAGGACACCGAGACCACGCGTGCCCCGCGGGCCGCCACCAGCGCCGGCCACAGTCGTGCCACGAGCCGGAAGTGCCCGAGGTGGTTCGTGGCGAACTGCGCCTCGTGGCCGCGCGCATCCCGCCGCAGCGGATTCGCCATGATCCCGGCGCTGTTCACCAGGATGTGCAGCGGACGCCCGGAGGCCAGGAACGTCCTTGCGAAGGCGTCGACGGACGCCGGGTCGATGAGGTCCATCGTCTCGACCTCGACGCCGTCCACCTCTTTCAGCGCGGCGCGGGCCCGCTCCGGATCACGGGCCGGTACGACGACCTCGGCGCCCGCCGCGCGCAGGACGCGGCTCGTCTCCAGACCGATGCCCGAATAGCCGCCGGTGACGATCGCGACCTTCCCGGTCAGGTCGATGCCCTCGATCACGTCCGCCGCGGTGGACGCGGCACCGAAGCCGGAGCGCAGGGGCTGCTGTGGGGTGGTCATGGTGGGTGTCTCCTCGCTGTGAGCCATGGGACCACCGTAGGACCGCCCTCTCGAACGATGAATGCTTGAGAGTGCGCTCTACTTGCGTGATAGTTCGAACATGTCCACCGAGCCCCTGTCGGATCCCCTCACCGATCCCCGCTCCGATCCTCGCTCCGATCCCCTCTCCGACGCCCTCGCCGTCGCGGACGCGCGTGGGGTGTTCTCCGGCGGCTTCACGGCCGGCGGGCGCTGGGCGATCCGCCTGCGCGGGCGCGACAGGCTGAAGGTGAACGTCGTGGCGCGGGGCGCCTGTCTGCTGGTCGCCGAGTGCGCCGCCGAGCCGGTCGCCCTGGCCGAGGGCGACATCGTCGTCTCCGACGGGCGGCGGCCGTACGTACTGTGCAGCGAGCCGGGACTGGAGCCGGTCGAACCGGCTCAGGTCGCCGTGGACCCGCGCACCCGTATGGGAGCGCTCGGCGGGGGAGAGGACGTGGTGTGCGTCTCCGGGCACATCGACCTCAGCCGCGACAGCGGCGAACTGCTGCGCAGGGCCCTGCCCGAGCTGATCCATGTACGCTCCGGCGCGGCCGAGGCGCCGGAGCTGCGCCGGCTCACCGCGCAGCTGATGCAGGAGATGGCCGGCGGCCGGGCCGGTGCCGCCTTCGCCTCGGACCATCTCGCCCAGTTGATGTTCGTCCAGGTGCTGCGGTCCTGCCTCGGCGAGGCCGACGCGCTGCCGCCCGGCTGGCTGCGGGCCCTGGCGGACGAGCGGCTGGCGCCGGCGCTGCGCCTGATGCACGCCGACCCGGCCCACCCCTGGCGGCTGGCGGAACTGGCCCGGGCCACCGCGATGTCCCGGACCACCTTCGCCGTCCGCTTCCGGGAGGCCGCGGGTGTGCCGCCGCTGACCTATCTGCAGAACTGGCGCATGAGCCTGGCCGCCCGTGCGCTCCGGCAGGACTCCGTCCCGGTGGCAGTGCTGGCCCGCTCGGTCGGCTACAGCTCCGAGAGCGCCTTCAGCAACGCTTTCAAACGCATCGTCGGCGTCGCACCCCGGCGCTACCGGGAGACGGTCGTCAGCTGAGCCGTTCCCGAAGGCGTACGGTCACCGTGTCGCCCTCCCGCTTGCCGATCGCCCTGCGGATGCCGGCCTTCACGGGCAGCTTGTGCCTGCCGTCGCCCAGGGCCATGAACGAACTCCGGAACGGGTGCCCGTCGATGGTGCCGCGGACCTTGACCAGGCCGCGGGTGCCGAAGAACTCGGCCGAGCGCGGCCAGACCACATAGGTCCAGCCGCCGCTCTGCTGACTCTTCTCCAGGACCGCGGTGAACTCCGCGTCCACCGGCCGGCTCGTCTCCATGGTGTTCCTCCGTGCTCGGCGCGTCTGTCGGCGAATCGTCCGTCAGGGATCTGTTCGCCAGGGAACCGTTCGCCGGGACAGACCGCCACGCGCGGCGGAACTCATCGCCGGCCAGGCGGTGTCAGGCATTCGCCGGCACTCGGTCCAGAAAGCCCAGCACCTGCCGGATACGGCCCTCCTCGTCCAGCGTGACGACGTCGAACCCGGCCACCGGCGCCGAACCTTCCCCGGAGGAAGTACCCCCAGCCTCGCTCACCAGCTCCCAGGCGAAGCGCGCGGTGTCGTGGTGCCCGTCCACCGCGCCGAGCGGGCGGAAGACGAACCCGGGGAACTGCTCGTGGGCCGCCGTGATCACGGCCGCGATGCCCTCGTGGCCGCGGACGTCGGTGAGCGGGTCGGTATAGCCGCCGTCCGAGGTCCACGCGGCGGCGACCGCTTTCTTCAGCGCCTCCGGCTCGGTGGCGTTCCAGGCCTCGAAGTAACGGGCGGCGGCGCTCTCGTAACGGTCGGTGTTCACGGACATGGTGAATCAGCCTCCATCGAGGTCGTAACTGCTGGTCGGAGCCGGATCCTGGGCTTCGCCGATCCGGTGTGACCACCATGCCGGAGGGCTGCGGGGCGGGTCGATTACCTGCCTGGTAATGCCGAAGGACCCGCCCGCTCCGGTGTATTCCGGTCAGAAACGGACGGGGAATATGCCAACAGACTGGCCGGAAAGTCGTGGTGACAGTGTTTCGGCAGTGGCGATACTCGAACGCCAGGGGCACTTCACCGCACAGGAGCCGCACGGCCCAGGCCGGCACACCTGAAGAGGCGACGGGGGAGTGAGGCGTGCACGACGAATTCCTGTGCCATGTCACGGCGTACGGCATGTGCGACGGTCGGCGCATCGGCGTACCACTTGGTACCTATCGCGCGCCCACGCTGGCCCTCGCCCTGTGGTGGCTGCGGGACCGGGCGTCCTGGATCGCCGAGCGCCTCGACCCCAGCCCCGAGGACCCCGCCTTCCCGGCGGGCGCGCTGGTGCCGGTCGGGGAGACGGTGGCCGACGTGCCCGCCCTGCTGCGCGCCTGGTGTGCCGACGACGTCCGCCAGGAGCGGGTGGCCGACGAGCTGTCGGGCGGGCACCTGGTGCGGATCGCGGCCAGCGACGACACCACCGAGTACGAACTGCTCGCCGAGTCCGTCGACGCGCTGCGCATGCAGCGCACCCTGCCGGCGCTCGTCGTGCCCGTCGCCTGACACGTGTCGACCCGTCGCGGCACCGCCTCGTCCGATCCGGGGGATGCCCCCTCGGTCGATCGGGATGAAGTCCCCCCGGTGCCGGGCGCACATGTGAGCGAATCGGTACAATTTTGCCCATGGCGGAGCGGCCGGTCGCCCCGACGGCCCCCGAACTCGTCCTGGAGACCGACATGGGCTCCACGGTGATGAGCCCGGGCCAGGACTACCACGTCGGACGCGACCCGTTGAGCGACATCGTCCTCGACGATGCCCGGGTCTCGTGGCACCACGCCGTGCTGCGCTGCGACCACGATCTCTGGATCCTGACCGACCAGCACAGCACCAACGGCACCTACGCCGACGGCCACAGGGTCGACCGGTGGGGCGTGTGCCCCGGCAGCGTGATCCGCTTCGGCAACCCCACCGACGGCCCCCGCGCGGTCCTCGCCGGCGCCCCGCGGCCCGCCCCCGACCGACCCTCCGCGGTCTCGCTGCCCCTGCTGACCGGGACCTACCGCCGGCCCAGCAGCGTCCGCCCACTGCCCCCGCGCACGGTCCGCATCGGCCGGGCGGCCGACAGCGACCTCGTGGTGGACGACCTGATCGTCTCCCGCCGCCACGCCGAACTTCGCGCCCACCGCGACGGCACGTACGAGATCGTCGACCTGGGCAGCCACAACGGCACCTACCTCAACGGCCGGCCCGTCACCCGCGCACCCGTGGGCCCCGGCGACATCGTGGGCATCGGCCACTCCGCGTTCTGCCTGGTCGGCGACGAACTCCAGGAGTACGTCGACACCGGCGTGGTCTCCCTCGACGTCCAGGACCTCACCGTCGTCGTCGACCGCGACGGCAAGGTGCTCCTCGACCACGTGTCCTTCCCGGTGGGGCAGAAATGCCTGCTCGCGGTGGTCGGACCGAGCGGCGCCGGGAAGTCCACGCTGCTGAACGCCCTGACGGGACAACGACCCGCCGACCGCGGCACCGTCCTGTACGACGGCCGCGACCTCTACCGCGACTACGCCGAGCTGCGCCAGCGCATCGGCCTGGTCCCCCAGGACGACATCCTGCACCCGCAACTCACCGTGCGCGCCGCCCTCTCCTACGCCGCCGAACTGCGCTTCCCCGAGGACACCGCCGGGGCCGAGCGGCGCGCCCGGGTGGACGAGGTCATCGCGGAGCTCGGCCTCGCACGGCGCGCCGACCAGCCCGTGCACACCCTCTCCGGCGGGCAGCGCAAGCGGGTCAGCGTGGCCCTGGAACTGCTGACGAAGCCCTCGCTGCTCTTCCTGGACGAGCCGACCTCGGGCCTCGACCCCGGCATGGACCGCTCGGTGATGAACATGCTGCGCGGTCTCGCCGACGACGGCCACACGGTCGTCGTCGTCACCCACAGCGTGCTCAGCCTGAGTGTCTGCGACCGCCTCCTCGTGCTGGCCCCCGGCGGTACGGTCGCCTACTACGGGCCGCCCGGCGACGCCCTCGCCTTCCTCGGCTTCGAGCAGTGGCCGGAGGCTTTCGAGGCCTTCGAGCGCGACCCGGACCGGGACTGGGCGAGGGAGTACCGCGAGTCCCCCTTCCACCGGCACTACGTCGCCGAGGCCAGCACCCAGCCCCACCACCCGGGCCCGGCCCCCGTCACCCCGGCACCGCCGCCCCGCCCGCGCCGCTGGGCTGCCCAACTCGGC
The DNA here is from genome assembly GCF_001953885.1 of Streptomyces sp. IMTB 2501. Classification (GTDB taxonomy): domain Bacteria; phylum Actinomycetota; class Actinomycetes; order Streptomycetales; family Streptomycetaceae; genus Streptomyces. The sequence goes on from NZ_MQUS01000002.1 coordinate 407,952, forward strand.
ACCCTGGTCCGCCGCTACACGGCCGTCCTCGCGGCCGACCGCACCTTCCTGGTCGTCATGATCGCCCTGCCGTTCGTCATGGGCGCCATGGCCCGCGCCCTGGCCGGCGGCAGGCTCACCCCGGACACCGCGATGAACGCGCTGCTCATCCTGTGCGTCGGCGCCGTGCTGACCGGCGCCGCGAACGCGGTGCGCGAACTCGTCAAGGAGCGCGTGGTCTACCGGCGCGAACGCGCCGTGGGCCTGCCCCGGTCGGCCTATCTGATGTCCAAGATCGTGGTGCTCGGCACCGTCAGCGTCGTCCAGGCCGTCGTCCTCACCCTGGTCGCCCTGCTCGGGGTCGATCTCAATGCCCCCGGCGGCAGTGGCGTCCTGCTGCCGCCGCTCGCCGGGATCACCCTGGCCGTCGCCCTGCTGGCGTTCACCGCGATGATGCTCGGCCTGCTGGTCTCCGCGCTGGTGCGCAAGGAGGAGGTGACGATGCCGCTGCTGGTGCTGCTCGCCATCGTCCAGGTCGTGTTCTGCGGGGCGCTGCTCAAACTCCATGGCGTGCCGGGGCTCGAGCAGCTGTCCTGGCTCGTGCCCTCCCGCTGGGCGCTCGGCGCCATGGCCGGCACGGTCGGGCTGCCGCGGATCGTGCCCGGCGAGCTGACCGCCGACCCGCTCTTCCGGCACTCGGCGGGCGTCTGGCTGCTCGACCTGGGCATGCTGGTGGTGCTCTGCGTCCTCGACGGGTTCGCGGTCGCCCGGCTGCTGCGCCGGCACGAGCCCGCCGTGATGCGGAAGTAGGCGGCACGATGAGCAAAGCGCCCAGTCCCGGATTCCAGCCCACGCACGTCGTGCCGCGGCGCGGCCTGCCCGCCTGGGAGGCCCCCGACCCGGCCCGGCCCACCGTGCCCCTCGACCCGCTGCTGCCGGTCGAGCTGGTCGAGCGGCGCGGCGACTGGGCGTACATCCGCTGCTCCAACGGCTGGGGCGCCTGGGTCGACGGCCGCCGGCTGGTCGCCGTACCGGAGGACCCGGCCGCCACCGAGGGCACCGGCGGCACCGCCGATCCGCTGCCCCTGCTGACTCGCGCTGGACAAGCCCTGGCCGACTACCGGTCCGCGGTGGAGGACCTGGCGGCCGGCACCCTGGACGGCGAGGACTTCGAGGACCGCACCCGCGGCCTCAGGCTCGGGATCGTCGTCGACGGGGAGGCCATGTGGCTGTACGACCCCGAGGAGGGCCGCTGGGTCTACGGCGACGGACGGCGGCTGACCACCTACGCCACCGACCGGGAGGTCACCGGCGAGGAGGACACCGGCCACGCCCCGACCCGGATGGTCGCGCCCGAAGGTGAGCGCTGATGGCACGCCAGACCAGCCTGTTCTCCGGCCGGCCCTCGGAACTCATCGGCCGGAAGGTCGCGAACTACCTGGTCGAGAGCGAGATCGGGCGCGGCGGCATGGCCGTAGTCTTCCGCGCCCGCGACCTGCGCCTGGACCGCACGGTCGCCCTCAAGCTGCTCGCCCCCGAACTCGCCCGCAACGACACCTTCCGCAAACGCTTCACCCATGAGTCCCAGGTGGCCGCCGCGATCGACCACCCGCACATCGTGCCGGTCTTCGAGGCCGGTGAGACCGACGGCGTGCTCTACATCGCCATGCGGTACGTCCCCGGCAGCGACCTGCGCCGCCTCCTCGATCTGCGCGGACCGCTGCCGCTGCCGCACGTCGTGCGGATCGCCGCACAGGTGGCCTCCGCCCTCGACGCAGCCCACGAGCACGGACTGGTCCACCGGGACGTCAAGCCGGGCAACATCCTGATCGCCGAGGGCATCGACAGCGACCACCCCGAGCACGTGTACCTCACCGACTTCGGGCTCACCAAGAAGTCGCTGTCCCTGACCGGCTTCACCAGCGTCGGCCAGTTCGTCGGCACCCTCGACTACGTGGCCCCCGAGCAGATCTCCGGCCGCCCGGTCGACGGCCGCTGTGACGTCTACGGCCTGGCCTGCGTCGTCTACGAGAGCCTCGTCGGCCGGCCCCCGTTCCAGCGCGAGGACGACATGGCCCTGCTCTGGGCCCACCAGTACGACGACCCGCCCCTGCCGAGCGAGGTCCGCCCCGACCTTCCCCCGGCCGTGGACCCGGTCTTCGCCCAGGCCCTCGCCAAGTCCCCGGACGCCCGCCACACCACCTGCCTCGCCTTCGTCGCCGCCCTGCGCGCCGCCATGGCGCCCGCCCCCGGCCCAGCCCCGGTCCGCCCGGTGACGGAGGCCGACACGGAGACGGAGGCCGACACGGAGACGGATCACGCGGTGACCGAGGCCCCGAGTCCTCCGCACTGGGCCGGCCCGGTGTTCCCGTCGTAAGGACTGCTGACTGTCCACGGCCCGCTCACGTCCCCGGGTCCGCTCAGTCCGCGGGCCCGCTCACCGCACCGCGCCGCTGCACCGGCCGGGCCAGCAGACCGCCCAGGAATCCGGCGACCAGTCCCCACAGCACGCCCAGGCCCACCGCCTGCCACAGCCGGGGCTTGAGGAACAGCTCCCCGGACAGCCCGCCGCCCAGGTCGCCGATGCCGAGCAGGGAGAGCCCGTAGTGTGCCGAGATCCGGCCCGTCAGGCAGATCATCAGCATCGTCAACGCCAACGCCACGGCCAGACGCGCGGCGTGCTGCCACAGGCGGATCCGGGCCGGGGAGCGGACCGCCATCCGGAAGGCGACGGCGAGCAGCAGCAGCGCGGCCATGAGCGCCAGCCACCACATCCGGCCGTCGTAGTCGGTCAGAGAGCGCAGATTCAGCGCGGAGGCGTCGGAGGTGCGCAGGATCTTGTCCAGGATGTGCGGCATCGGCAGCCCGAACGGGCCGGACACGCGGCCGTTCCAGGTCGCCCCGAGACCGAGCGTGAGGGCCAGCCACATGAGGTTGGGCAGGCCGAGCAGGATCAGCGAGAACGTGGTGGCGACGTGCCCTCGGGCGGCCGCCGTGAGCAGCGCAGTCACCAGGCCGATGACGACATAGGCGAGCAGCAGCTCCACCATCGCGTGCGCAGCGGGGCGCACCGACTCCTGGAGTCGCAGCAACCGCCCCGGCAGGGGCGCCCCGCGCGCGACCAGCAGCGCCAGCACCAGCACTCCGGCCAGCCACAGCAGGCCGAACAGCACCGTCAGCGGCAGGTCCGTGGTGAACCCGACCCTCGGCGCCGCGTCGAACAGTCCGGTCAGATCGCTGAGGGTGCCGCTGCCCACGTCCACGGCGAAGGTCTGCCGGGCGGCGAGGGCCAGCCCGATCAGCGCGAGCAGCCACAGCACCGCTATCTGGGCGGCCCAGCCGGCCAGCTCTCCGGCCGAGGCGACCGCCCGGTGTCGTAGCGGGCGCAGGAAACCCGCGCCGATCACCAGGGCACCGGCGAGGGTGACCGACAGCGGGATCACCGTGAGCCCGGCATGCGTCTGCGCCAGCGCACCCGCGTTGCCGGAGAGCTCCACGCTGCCGCCGACCGCCGTGACCAGGGCCGCCGCCACCACCCTCGGGAACGCGCCGTCCGGCAGGTCCGCCGCGCCGGCCGCCCACAGTCCGAGCGCCGCCACCAGCACCATGACGGCCAGCCCGGTCAGTACGGCGGCCACGGCCTGAGCCCAGCCGTGGCGGGCGGAGGGCCGCGCGGGGGCGGTGGGAGCGCTCACGGTTGACACGCTAAGCAGCCGCCCGGCACCGCGCCCGCCGAGTGGGCCGTCCGCGTCGGCTTGCGAGCCCCACCGCAGTAGGACACACAATGGGATCAATGTGCAGCCAAATGCACCAAACGGGAATTGACCGAGAAAAGCCGCGCATTCCGCCGCGTGATGCGGCGATCGCGACGGGAAGAAGTGCTCGTGAGCGCCGAACCTCCGTCTTCCGGCCGCCCGACCGGGCCGCCCTCCGGCCCGCTGTCGGGCTCCTCCCGTCCTCCTTCCGGACCACCACCCGGCCAACCACCGGGCGGCGGCCCCAAGGGACCGCACGGGCCGTGGTGGAGGTCCGTTCCTCGCGTGGCAGCCCTCTCCGCGGCTGTGGTCGCGGCCGTGGTTCTCGCGGTGGTCTTCACCCGTCCGAGTGGCGGCGGATCCGGCGAGGTCTTCCTGCAGTCCGCGAGCAGCAGCGGCCAGGACCCGTTCACGGAGTCGACCGCCCAGCAGAGCTCGGTCCCACCCCCGCCCTCCGCCTCCGCTCCGGCCACCGGCACGGCCAACGCGGTACAGGGCGTGGAAGGCGGGGCGCCCGGCCTGTACGGCGGTACCCAGAGCACTGCCGCCTGTGACGTCGACAAGCAGATCAGGTTCTTCCAGGGCGACCCGGGCAAGGAGAAGGCCTTCGCCTCCGTGGTCGGCGTCCAGCCGTCCGGCGTGCCCGCCTACCTGCGCTCGCTGACCCCGGTCCAGCTGCGCGTCGACACCCGCGTCACCAACCACGGCTATCGCAACGGCGCCGCCACCAGCTACCAGTCGGTCCTCCAGGCGGGCACCGCCGTGCTGGTCGACAGCCACGGCGTACCCCGCGTGCGCTGCGCCTGCGGCAACCCGCTGAACCCGGCGGTCGCCCAGAAGGCCACGCCGAAACTCGTGGGCGCCCCCTGGTCGGCGTACCGGCCCTCGAACGTCGTCGTGGTGACTCCCGCACCGACGATCATCAACGTCTTCGTGCTCTACGACTCCCACCACGACGACTGGATCCACCGCCACCGCGGTGACTACTACGGCCGGCGCGACCAGCACGCCAGGCCGCCCGAGTTCCCCCACCCGTGGAACCCGCCGCCGTGCCCGCCGCCGGGTGCGACCGGGACGCCTGGCGCCACGCCGTTGCCCTGCCGCTCCACGTCGGGCAAGCCGAGCCCGTCGACGTCCACGTCGACCTCGTCCTCGCCGAGTTCGTCCTCGTCGTCCGCCTCGCCTTCCTCGTCCTCGTCCTCGCCCTCGTCTCCGTCGTCGTCGAGTTCGTCCTCGTCGTCCTCGCCTTCGTCGTCCTCGCCTTCGTCGCCCTCGACTTCGGAGTCGAAGCCCTCGTCCTCGCCGCCGGAGTCGCCGGAATCGAAGTCGCCGGAGTCCACGTCGCCGGAGTCCACGTCGCCGGAGTCGCAGTCGGCGTCGACCGAGACCTCTTCCGCCGGACCGACGTCACCGTCCGCAGGCTCACCGTCGAGCGAGAAGTCGACTGAGAGCTCCCCCGAGCAGCCGTCGGCGACCTCGCCCCAGCAGTCGTCGCAGCAGCAGCCGGCCACCTCCGCGCCGCCGTCCTCGGAGCAGTCCGCGCCCGGCCCGGCGACCCCCACCACGCCCGGCGAGTCGTCGGTCGCGCCCACCCAGCAGGAGTCGCAGGGGCCGCCCCCGGCGTGAGGGGCCGTGGCCTCGGGGCAGCGTGACCATCGCCACTGTGCGCGGTCGGCGAACGCCTCGGGGGACTGCCGGGCCCGGCTCGGGGTACGTGGACTGGTGCAACAGACGACCGGCCGGACGGGCTTTCGAGAGAGACAGCATGACCAAGCACCTGGGCGGAGCAGTGATACCGACTGGTTTCGACGTACCCGTGGAACCCCTGCGACGCGCGGCTCACTTCACCGGCGAACCCGGCTGCATCGCCGAGGCGCGCGCGTTCGCCTCCCAGTTCCTGGAGCAGCTGCGCACCGAGTGGTGCGCCACCGCGGACCGCCGTGCCGACGGCGACCTGCTCCTGGTCGTGAGTGAACTGGTCACCAATGCCGAGCGGCACAGCAACGGCCCGTACATCCTGGAACTCGAAGGCACCGCCAGCTCGGTCACGGTGTGCGTCTACGACAGCAGCTCCGCCCTTCCCCGCCCCTATCCCAAGGACCCCGAACGCGTCGGACGGCACGGTCTGGAGATCGTGTACGCCCTGGCCTCGGAGGTCACCGCGGAACGCGTGCCCGTGGGCAAGCGGGTGCGCGCCCGCTACGCACTGAGCCCTTGAGGGCCGGCCGCGGCATCCGTGGCGTCAGCCGCAGCCGAGGTCGCCGAGCATCCCCTGGCGCAGCCGGGTGATGATCCGCTTGATCAGCCGGGACACATGCATCTGGGAGCAGCCGAGCCGTTCCCCGATCTCCGCCTGGGTGGCCTCCTCGACGAACCGCAGATGAATGATCCGACGGTCCCGCTCGCTCAGTTCCGCCATCAGCGGGGCGAGCGCGTGGACGTCCTCGACGAGCCGCAGCCCGTCCTCCTCCACTCCGATGAAGTCCGCGAGCACCGCCTCGCCGTCCTCCGGCCCGTCGCCGGAGAGCGCGGCGTCCAGGGAGGCCGAGTGGTACCCGTTGGCGGCGAGCTGGGCCTCGACCACCTCGTCGGTGGAGATGTTCATCAGGGTCGCCAGCTCGGCCACCGTGGGGTCCCGGTCCAGCCGGCCGGCGAGTTCCTCGCGCGCCCTGGCCAGCTCCACCCGCAGCTCCTGGAGCCGGCGTGGCACGTGCACCGCCCAGGTGGTGTCCCGGAAGAATCGTTTGATCTCGCCGACGATGTAGGGCACCGCGAAGGTGGTGAACTCCACCTCGCGGGCCAGCTCGAACCGGTCGATGGCCTTGATCAGGCCGATCATGCCGGTCTGGACGATGTCCTCCATGTCGTCGCCGCGGCCCCGGAACCGTCCGGCCGCGAACCGCACCAGCGACATGTTCATCTCGATGAGGGTGTTGCGCGCGTACTGGTGAGCGTGCGTGCCCTCCTCCAGCTCCGTCAGCCGGCGGAAGAACTGGCGGGACAGCGCGCGTGCGTCGAGCGGTGCGACGGACGCGGGATCAGCGATGCCTGGCAGTGACCCCTCGTCCGTCCCGTTCCGCTCGGTCCTCCTTGCGACCTCTGCTTGCGACCGGATCCCGGCGGTGCCCATTGCCTCTCCCACGAAAGTCACGGTTGTCACGTCTGCCCCGGCAGCCGCTGTGCCGTGGGCCCCGACTACCCGGAACCCGGCATTCCATGCGTGCGTGCCGCGGCGCTCACCGGGCGGATACCCCCGGCTACGCCCCGCATGCGCATGCCGTCCCGCAGTGGCGCGAAAGAGGCGCCGCCCGTCCGGGCGGCCCGGTTTCCCTCAGGGCGCAACGCCGGGCCCTTGCTCCCAGCCCCGTGGCTTCTAGGCTGACGTGGGTGAGCGAGCGAGTGAGCGACGAAGCCCGAGTGATCCCCCTGCGACCGGCGCCCGCCCGTCCGGCGCCGCCCGAGTCCGGGCCTGGGGAGAGCAAGGAGATCAAGGAGCCGCTGTGGCGCGATCTGATCGGTGAGGTGCTGCGCCACGAGCGGCGGGCGCAGGACCGCACCCTCAAGGACGTCGCCGACGCGGCCAGGATCTCGCTGCCCTACCTGTCCGAGATCGAGCGCGGCCGCAAGGAGGCATCCTCGGAGGTCCTCGCCGCCGCGGCGCAGGCGCTCGGCCTGGGCCTCGGCGACCTGCTGTCGCTGGCGCACGGCGAGCTGACCCGGCGCACCGCCGCGTACCGTCGGCCGGCCACCGCGCCGTACCGTTCCTACGACGGGCTCTGCCTGGCCGCCTGAGGCGTACCGCACCGGCGCCCGCGCCGGCACCCCTGCGGCCGGATCACTTCTCCCGGAGCTGCCGGAAGAACGCCCGGACATCACCGATCAGCAGGTCCGGCTCCTCCAGGGCCGCGAAGTGCCCGCCCCGGTCGAACTCCGTCCAGCGCACGAGGTTCTCGGTGCGCTCCGCCTTGTGCCGCAGCGGGATCTGGGGGTCGGCCGGGAACACGGCCAGCGCGGTCGGCGCGGCCGAGGGGGTGGCCAGCCGTGCGTTCCAGTCGCCGGCCGCCGCCCGTTCGTAGTAGATGCGCCCCGACGAACCGGCCGTACCGGTCAGCCAGTACAGCATCACGTCGGTCAGGAGCCGGTCCCGGTCCACCGCCTCCTCCGGCAGCTCCGCGCAGTCCGTCCACTCCCGGAACTTCTCGACGATCCACGCGAGTTGACCGACGGGCGAGTCCGTCAGGGCGTAGCCGAGGGTGTGCGGACGGGTGGACTGCAGGGCGGCGTACCCGGCGCCGTCGCGGAACCACTCGTCCCACCGGCGCCAGGATCGCAGCGTCCGCTCCCGCTCCTCGGGGCCGAGCGCGGCCAGCTCCTCCTCGGTCGGCTCGGTCAGCGCCTGCGCGCCCGGCAGCAGATTGAGATGGACGCCGATCACCCGGTCCGGATGCATACGGCCCAGTTCGCGGGAGATCCCCGCACCCCAGTCGCCGCCCTGCAGCCCGAACCGCTCGTATCCGAGCCGCCGCATCAGCTCCGCCCAGGCACCGGCCACCCGGCCCGCCTCCCAGCCCCGCTCGGTGGTGGGCCCGGACAGCCCGAAGCCGGGGATGCTCGGCAGGACGACGTGGAAGGCGTCCGCCGCGTCACCGCCGTGCGCCACCGGGTCGGTGAGCGGGCCGACCACGTCCAGGAACTCCACGATCGAACCCGGCCAGCCATGGGTGATCACCAGCGGCGTGGCGTCCGGCTCGGGCGAGCGGATGTGGGCGAAGTGGATGTGGGCTCCGTCGATCGTGGTGGTGAACTGCGGCCACCGGTTCAGCTCGGCCTCGGCGGCGCGCCAGTCGTACGTGTGCCGCCAGTAGTGGACCAGCTCCCGCAGATAGCCGGCCGGCACGCCGTACTCCCAGCCGGCTCCGGGCAGTTCGGCGGGCCAGCGGGTGCGGTCGAGACGGTCGTGCAGGTCGTCGAGGTCGCTCTGCGGAACGGACAGCCGGAAGGGCTCGATACGTTCGTCGGGTGTGGAGGTCATGATCGGGATGCTAGGCGGACCCGGCGTTCACCCGTTGGGATTAATCGGTGGCCCGGCCGATGAGTTTCACCGCGAGGATCGGTCGATACAGGTGACCGCGTTCCCCGCCCAGGAGGTACTCATGACCACCGACGGATTCACCACCTGTCTCTGGTTCGACGGCCAGGCCGAGGAGGCCGCCGAGTTCTACGTCTCGGTCTTCAAGAACTCCAGCATCGGCAGGATCAGCCGCTACACCGACGCCGGGCCCGGCGAGACCGGCTCCGTGCTGACCGTCGAGTTCACGGCCAACGGCCAGAAGTTCATCGCGCTCAACGGCGGCCCCCAGTTCAAGTTCAACGAGGCCGTCTCCTTCCAGATCCTCTGCGCCGACCAGGCGGAGATCGACCACTACTGGACCAAGCTCACCGAGAACGGCGGCGAGGGCGGCCCCTGCGGCTGGCTCAAGGACAGGTACGGCCTCTCCTGGCAGGTCGTCTACGACCGGCTGGCGGACATGGTCCACGACCCCGACGGCGCGAAGGTCGACCGTGCCATGAAGGCCATGATGGCCATGGGCAAGCTGGACGTCGCCGCGCTGGACGAGGCGTACGCGGGGGAGTAGCGGACCCTGGGGCCTGTCCGGCGGATCCTGCCGCAGACGCGGGAGTCGATTCTCTGCGACCTGATCCGTCGGACAGGCCCTCGACCCTCACCAGGCGCCCGCGAGGACCCTCACCCGGCCTCGCCGAGAATCTCGGTGATCACATGCCGGGAGTTCTCCGCCAGGGCCGGGTTGGTGTCCCAGTAGTACGGCAGTTGGATCAGCGAGATCGACAGCGCCCAGCCCCGACCCCGCGCCCACTCCGCGTCGTCCGCTCCTACGGCCTTGCGGAAGGTGTCCCGCACGGACGCGGGCAGCAGGTTCCAGGCCACGATCAGATCCACGGCCGGATCGCCCACACCCGCGCAGCCGAAGTCGATGACCGCGCTCAGCCGGCCCTTGTCGACCAGCACGTTGCCGGGGGAGAGGTCCCCGTGGGCCCACACCGGCGGCCCGGTGTGCTCCGGCGCGCGCAGGGACTGCTCCCACAGCGCCGTGACGGCCCCGCCGTCGACCCGTCCGCCCAGCTCCGCGACGGCCGCGCGGGTGGGCTCGTCCCGGTCCCGCAGGGGACCGCCCCGGTAGCCGGGCGGCACGTCCCGCGGGTCGATCCGGCGCAGCGCGCGCACGAACGCCGCCAGATCCCCGGCGAGCCGCTCCGGCTCCCGCACGGCACCCGCCACCGGATTGCGCCCCGCCAGCCAGCGGTAGACGGACCAGGGCCACGGAAAGCCCTCGTCCGGCTCGCCGAGGCCCAACGGTTCGGGCACGGCCACCGGCAGCAGCGGCCCGAGCCGGGGCAGCCAGCGCTGCTCGTGCCGCAGGTCCGGTACGGCGCCGGGCCGGCGGGGCAGCCGTACCAGCAGGTCGGTGCCCAGCCGGAACATGGCGTTCTCGGTCCCGGAGGACGCGAGGCGCCGTACCGGCAGGGCGGCCCAGCGCGGGAACCGGCGGGCGATCAGGCGCTGGACCAGCGGGGCGTCGAGGTCGACCTCGTCCGCGTGCATCTTCTGCGGCCTCGGGCCGTCATGGGCACTCATCGCGGCCCATCCCAGCGCCTCGGCGCCCTCGCTGTCGACGGAATTTCCCGCGGGCTCAGACCCGGTCGGCCGCGATCAGCAGATACTGGAAACTGCCGTTGCGGTAGGCGTCGAGGAACGTGTCCTCGATGCCCGTGACCAGATGTCCGGCCTCCTTGCGCAGTTCCCAGTAGGGGATCGTGGCCTCGGTCAGATCCTCGACATGGACCGGCACCAGGCGGTTGCGGGCCATCGCCTTGAAATACTCCGAGCGCGGGTGGATGTCGCAGATGTAGTGGGCGTTGATCAGCGACACCTCGCGCGAGGCCTGGCCGTAGGTGTCGTTGTAGCAGCCGGTGATCACCACGTAGCGTCCGCCGCGGCGCAGCAGCCGGGCGTGCTCCGCGAACAGCAGGTCCAGCTCGACGTACATGGTGGACTCGTTGTTCCAGGACGCCGCGTACGCGCCGGTCTCGAAACCTGTGTCGAGCATGTTGCGGTGGTGGTAGCGCACCTTGTCGTCGATGCCGCGGGCGCGGGCCTGCTCATTGGCGAAGTCGGCCTGCTTCGCCGAGATGGTGACGCCGTCGGCGTGGCAGCCGTAACGCAGATGCGCCACGACACTGCCGCCGCCGCGGCCGCAGCCGGCGTCGAAGACGCGGTCGGCCGGGGAGAGCGGGCCGATGCGCGAGGCGAGCAGTTCGGCCTGGGCGTGCTCCAGACGGTGCAGCTCGGCGGTGATGCGGTCCCGGCGCAGGGCCGGATCGGGCTCGTCGAGCATCGACCGGTCGGCCGCGCCGATGCCGTAGTGGTGGTGGTACAGGTCGTCGATCCTGCCGAGTTCGAGGTTGACCGGGTTCTCCTCGGCGTTCCAGTAGTCCGCGACCCTGGTCTGGTAGGTGGACTGGGCCGGGACGGGAAGGGGAGTGGTCCGGGCGACAGGGGCAGTGGTCAACGGTGGCTCCTCGTGGCGCATGTGACGTTGTTTCGAAAAGACGGCGGTTTCTACCAGTAGTCGGGCAGGTGGTAGCGGTGGGTGTTGGTGGAGTGCCACTCGTGGTTGCCCGACACCCAGGCGGCGAGCCCCTGGGCGTAGCGCTCCACCAGGGGCGAGGTGGCCGACAGCAGGGCCGCCTCCTCCTCGAATGCCTCCATGATCCGGTTGTGGATCTCGACGGACTTGAGGTACGCGGCCTTCAGACCGATCCGCTCGTTGGCGGCGATGACCTGGGGCAGATTGAGGTGGGTGGGGTCGCTGGCCAGTTCCTTGGTGAAGGAGTACAGGTCGTTGACGAGCGTGGTGGCGTTGCTGGCGAGGGCGGTGATCCGCTGGATCTCGGGGCGGGCGTAGACCTGCTCGGGCAGTTCGTAGCCGTCCACGGCGTCGACGAGTGTCAGACAGGGACGGAAGTTGTTGAACTGCCGCATCACCAGGTACTCCCAGACCCGCGGCACGTACTTGGTCTCCATCCAGGCGGCCTCGCCCAGATAGCCCAGGTGCAGCCGGGCGATGTCGTACACGAACCGGCTGGTCTGGCTGGGCGTGGCGAAGGTCGCGTAATCCTCTAGGGCGAAGTAGTACGAGCGCAGCGGACCGTCGGCCTGGATGCCCTCGCGCCACTCGGCCTCCACCTCCGGGACGCCGTGGAAGGGGTCGAGCGCCGACTGGGCGATGATCAGCGGGCCGCCCAGCCCGCGCCGCGAGCCGCCCCGGCCCTCGTCCTCCTCGCAGTAGCAGGAGTCGACGATGTTCTCGGCGAGCAGGAACTTGCCGGCGGCCGTCAGACGGTCCAGGTCGAGCGCGCCCGGATGCTGCAGTACGACGGCCCGGCCGAACTGGAAGCCGGAGAAGTCCCCGCTCCACGACGCGGGGAACAGGTCCAGGTCCCGGGCCCAGCTCTCCAGGCGGTGGTCGATCTCGGCCGCCTTCTCCGGGTCGGCGGGTACCGCGGGCCGGTACAGCAGCCCGGGGATCGCTCCGGTGCGCCGGGTCCGCAGGCTCTGGGCGAGGTTCGGAGGGCCGGGCAGCTGGTAGGCGGTCGTCGTAGTGCTCATGGGGTGCTCCAGGCGGTCATTCGGGGAGCCGGCCGATCTGGACGTTTTCCAGGATCCCGGCCGCGTCGGGCACGAGAATGGCCAGCGAGTAGTACGCGGTCACTAGGTAGTTGACGATCGCGGCAGAGTCGATGCCCATGAACCGGACGTTCAGGCCCGGCTGATGCTCTTCCGGGATGCCGGTCTGATAGAGGCCGATGACCCCCTGGTCGGCCTCGCCCGTGCGCAGGGCGATGATGCTGCTGGTGTGGTCGTCGCTGATCGGGATCTTGCCACAGGGAAAGATCGGCACGCCGCGCCACGCCGGTACCTCGTGGCCGTCCACGCTCACGGTGCCGGGAACCAGGCCGCGCCGGTTGCATTGTCGGAAGAACGCCGCGATCGCCTTGGGATGGGCGAGGAAGACCCTCGTCTTGCGCCGCATGGAGAGCAGTTCGTCCATGTCGTCCGGGGTCGGCGGGCCGTTGAGAGTGCTGACCCGCTGGCCGTAGTCGACGTTGTGCAGCAGCCCGAACTCCCGGTTGTTGACCAGCTCCCACTCCTGGCGCTCGCGGATCTCCTCGACCGTGAGCCGGAGCTGCTGCTGGGTCTGGTCCATCGGGTGGTTGTAGAGGTCGGCGACCCGGGTGTGCACCCGCAGTACGGCCTGGGTGAGGGACAACTCGTATTCGCGCGGGGCGAGTTCGTAGTCCACGAAGCCGCCGGGCAGCGTGGGCTCGCCGACATGGCCGGCCTGCACCGGTACCTCGGCCTCGCCCTTGCGGTTCATGGGCTTGTTCTGCCGCTCGACATACGCCTGGAGATGCGCGGCGAGGGACGGCACCCGCTCGGTGTACTCCTGCACGACGGTCCAGGGCAGCGCGAGCACCACACCCGCGGTCTCGGCCCGCACCGAGGCCAGCCACAGCGGGTCGGACTGTCCGACCGCCTCGTCGCCCATCTGGTCGCCGTCGGTGACGACCCCGGTGATCTCCTCCTCGCCGTACTTGCCGGAGGTGTACCGGGTGAACCGGCCGTGCACGACCAGATACGCCTCCGCCACGGGCTGGCCGGCCTCGAACAGCACCTGCCCGGCGCGCACCTCGCGGGACTGGAAACGGCCGGCGATCTCCCGCAGCACCTCGATGTCCGGGTAGCCGCGCAGGATCGGCAGTTCGGTCAGTGTCTCGGGGATGACCCGGATGTCGTCGGCGCCGTTCTGCTCGAAGTGCACCCGGCCGCGCCCCGTACGCAGCTGGAGGCGGCGGTTGACCCGGTAGGCGCCGCCCTTGACGTCCACCCACGGCAGGGTCTTCAGCAGCCATCGCGAGGTGATGGCCTGCATCTGCGGTTCGGACTTGGTGGTCGTGGCGAGCTGGCGTGCCGCCCGGGTGCTGAGGCTGGTGAGCTGCCCGTCGGCCGTGGGTTCGGGTGCGGGTTCGTCGACGGCGGAACCGGTGGCGCTGTCCGGTGTGGTCACATTCCCTCCAGCGGAGCTGCTTGCGAACGGGGGTGGCCGGGATCGATGGGTGGTGACCGTGGTGGTCCTGTACCCGGGCCAAGCCAAACAGTCCTCGTGAGGTGCCCGATACAGCGTGAAGGGGGCGGAACCGGCCACTCAGGCGTGTAAACCTGCTGATCGGGGCACGTCCGGCAAACGGCGTGGCCACGCGCCGGCGCACCGCACCCCCGCGCACGCCGCTGTGGTGCGCCCCGGCCCCCAGGGCCTGTCCGGCGGATCCTGTCGCGGACGCGGAGGCGCCCAGACGTGGAGACACCCCCATCGCCCCCGCTCGCCTGCGCCTACAAGGTGCCGCCGAGGCCCACGACCTGATCCGCCGGACAGGCCCCAGACTCCCCGGCGGGGCAAGGGGCGGGCCGTGCGTTCGGCGCGCGGGCCGACGGCGGGGTGGCTAGCGTGAGCTTGGGGACACAGCACCCGAGGCGGGGACCATCCGGACGGGACACACAGCAGGAGGGCCGCGAGCATGGCCGTACAACCCGAGGGAACGCCCTGTTGGGCCGATGCGATGTTCAGCGACGTCGAGGGAGCCAAGCGCTTCTACAGCGATGTCCTCGGCTGGACCTTCGGCGAGTCGTCGTCGGAGTACGGCAACTACACGCAGGCCTACGTCGACGGCAAGGCGGTGGCCGCCGTCGTCCCGCCCATGCCCGGCCAGGAGGGCCAGTCGCAGTGGTGCCTGTACTTCGCCGTGCCGGACGCCGCCGCCACCGCGGGCAAGATCCGCGAGAACGGCGGCGAGGTGCTGATGGAGCCGATGCAGGTCGGCGACTTCGGCACGATGTGTCTGGCCCGGGAGCCCAGCGGAGCCGTCTTCGGTGTCTGGCAGGCCGGCACCCATGAGGGCTTCGAGGCGACGGCGACCCCCGGCGCCTACTGCTGGGCCGAGGTCTTCACCCGGGAGCCCGAGAAGGCCGACACCTTCCTCTCCGCCGTCTTTCCGTACCGGATGAAGCAGATGCAGGACCACGCCGTCGACTACCGGATGTTCGACGTGGGCGAGAACGCCGTCCTCGGCCGGATGAAGATGACCGACGACTTCCCGCCCGAGGTGCCGTCGTACATCAACGTCTACTTCACCGTCGACGACTGCGACGAGGCCGTGGCACGCGCCACGAAGCTCGGTGGAGTCCTCCGCTTCGGGCCGATGAGCAGCCCCTTCGGCCGGTTCGCGGCCCTGAGCGACCCGCAGGGCGCGAATTTCTCGGTGATCGACATCACGACCACGGAAGGCGAGATGCCGAAGGTCGAGGACGTCTGACACGTCCGTGACGGTGCCCGGCCCGGCCGTGGCATGATCGTGCACATGCGTGAACGTGTGGTGGCCGCGTGCGACGGGGCTTCGAAGGGAAACCCGGGACCGGCGGGATGGGCGTGGGTGGTCTCCGACGACGAGCGGACCGCCGCCCGCTGGGAGGCGGGCCCGCTCGGCCGGGCCACCAACAACGTCGCCGAACTGACGGCCCTGGAGCGGCTGCTCACGGCCGTCGAGCCGGACGTGCCGCTGGAGATCCGCATGGACTCCCAGTATGCGATGAAGGCCGTGACCACCTGGCTGCCGGGCTGGAAGCGCAACGGCTGGAAGACCGCCGCGGGCAAGCCGGTCGCCAACCAGGACCTGGTCGTGCGCATCGACGAGCTGCTCGACGGCCGGTCGGTCGAGTTCCGCTACGTCCCGGCGCACCAGGTCGACGGCGACCCGCTGAACGACTTCGCCGACCGCGCAGCCAGCCAGGCCGCCTCCGTCCAGAAGCCGGCCGGCAGCGCGCTGGGCTCCGCCGAGCCGCCGCCGTCGCCCGACACCCCGAAGGCGGCCGCCCCGCGCAAGAAGGCGCCCCGCCGCACCGGCGACGGAGCGACCTCCCGTACGTCCTCGCGCACCATCAAGGCGAAGTTCCCCGGCCGCTGCCTGTGCGGCCGCTCCTACGCGGCCGGCGAGTCCATCGCCAAGAACGCGCAGGGCTGGGGCCACCCGGAGTGCCGCACCGCCGAGGCCTGATCAGCCGGGCCCAGCCGGCTTCAGCTGTCGAAGGTGTAGAACTTCGTGTGGTCCAGCAGATCCGCCGGACGCACGTCGTTCCACGGCTTCATCGTCTCGTCCAGGTCGACGACGTCCGGCGTGCCGCCGGTCGGCACGTACCCCGCGTCCGGATGCCGCCGCTGCCACTCCGCCCACAGCTTGTCGACGTAGGCGTGGTGCAGCCAGAACACCGGATCGTTGGGGGAGGCCCCGGTGGCCATGTGGCCGCCGACCCAGACATGGACCCGGTTGTGCAGATTGACCCCGCGCCATCCCTCCAGGTTGTTGCGGAAGCCGTCCGAGGCGCTGTTGTACGGCGCCATGTCGTACGTTGCCATGGACAGCACCGACTCCACCTCCGCGGGGGTCGGCAGCGCGCGCACGGCCGTGCCGAGCGAGCGGCGCAGGAACGTACGGCCGTCCACCCGTATGCTGATCGGCCAGTTGCCGGCCGAGGCGGCGAACGGGCCGTCCATCACCCGGCCGTCCGTGCTGCGCCCGGTGCCGCCGAGGAAGTCCGGCGCCCACAGCCCGGCCCGCAGCGTACGGTCGGCGCTCCAGTCCCAGTACGGCAGCGCCACCGACGAGTCCACCGATTGCAGCGCCTGCTCGAAGTCGAGCAGGAATCTGCGGTGCCAGGGCAGGAAGGACGGGGAGCGGTGGCCGGTCCGCTCACCGGTGTCGGTGTCCGACATGATGAACTCGTTGTGCGTGCTGACGAACTCGTCGTAGCGTCCGCTGCGCTTGAGTTCGAGGACGGCGTCGACGAATCGCTTCTTCTCGTCGGCGGTCAGTGCGGCCTGGTTCTTGCGTACGGTCATGGTGCGCGATGCTCCGAAAGTCCTTGCGGGGGCGGTCAGTTGGCGGGGAAGGGCAGCAGAGCGGCGCCCTGCAGCTCGTCCACGGCGGCACGGGCGGCGGCGCGCGGGGTGGTCACCGGGTCGTAGTGGCTGACGATGCTGATCCAGCTGCCGTCGGCGTTGCGCATCAGGTGCAGCTGCACGCCGTCGATCAACACCTCGAATCCGCCGCCGTGTTCGTGGTGGTGCCCGCCGCCGCTCATCGGGCGGCCCTGTATCCGGCGGTCCTTGTAGACCTCGTCGAAGTTCTCGGGGTGCTCCGGCATGGGCATGGGGCGGTCGTGGCCGGCGGCCGAGGCCGCGGGTGCCGCAAGGGTGGTGAAGGCGGCCGTCGCGGCGAGGGCGGCTGTCGCGGTGAGTGCGCGGCGCCGGGTGATGTCGGGCATACGGGTCCTCCTGGAGGGTGTTCCGGTGGTGACGACGCATGCCTATCGGGGGCTTCGGGATCCGAAGAAATCGCCCGGAACCGGTTGGCTCTGATCCGGACAATTGGCCACATGTCGTACAGAGTTGAACCAAGATGATCTTGCTGTGACTGAAGGGGGATCTGCTCCGGAACGAGGAATTCCTTGCCGCGCCGACCCCGATTCCCGCGATCCTTCTCGGCTGCCGTCCGTCCGAGTGGCCCGGCTCACCACGCCAAACTGACGCGATCGGGAGGTCCGGACGCGCTGCTACCCTGCGGATCTGTTCGACCACTCTGGGTGACAGTCACCTCCCCCACGCACACCCGAGGAGTCCCGTCCATGACCGTGCCCGACTCGTTCGACCAGACCTCGTCCGGCTACAGCCCGCAACGCGCCTACTGGCTGGCCCGCGCGGCCGATCTCGCCTACAAGGACCGCGCCGTCATCGAGGACCAAGCCGCGAAGTGGGGCTTCGGCCAGGTGCGGCACCACGAGACCCGGTTCACCCCGCCGTTCCCGCTGCAGGACACCCAGGCGTACACGATGGCCAGTGGCCGGATGATCGTCACCGCGTTCCGCGGTACCGAACCCGCTCAGATCAGGGACTGGCTCTCCGACGCCACGACCCCGCCCAGCCCCGGTCCCGGCGGCAACGGATACGTCCACTACGGCTTCGCCGAGGCCCTGCGCTCGGTGTACCCGGAGGTCGCCGGCGCCATCAGGGAACTGCGCACCGACGGCCAGACCGTGTACTTCACCGGGCACAGTCTGGGCGGTGCCCTCGCGATGCTGGCCGGCGCCCGGATGTATCTGGAGGACCCGCACCTGGCCGCGGACGGCGTGTACACCTACGGCCAGCCGCGCACCTGCGACAGGCTGCTCGCCGACGCGTTCCACAAGGGATTCGGCGGCCGTATGTACCGCTTCGTCAACAACAACGACATCGTTCCGCAGCTGCCGCCCGAGCCCGTCTTCACTCATGTCCGGGCGCTGCGCTACATCGACTCCGGCGGCAGGCTGCACGAGAGTATGCCGATGTTCTCGGCCCTCGCGGACCGGGCCAAGGGGCTGACCGCCGACGCCTTCGCACCCGCCTCGGACGGCATCCGTGACCACTTCATGCGCAACTACCTGGCCGCCCTGGAGAAGAACCTCGCCTGACGGCCTCCCGCGCCGGCGCGGAAAACATTGGTGAATGGCGATTCACTCGATAGGGTGAATTGTCATTCACCATACGATCGTACTGCCCGCAGGAGTGCCGATGGATCAGCCCGCCCCGATATCCCCGCCACCGGCCGGAGCGTCGTCCCGGCTGCGGGACCGGCTCACCATCCCGGTGCTGGCGTCGGGCGGCATCCTCATGGCGGTCATGCAGACCGTCGTCGTCCCCCTGCTGCCGGACCTGCCCCGGCTCACCGGAGCGTCCGCCGCGACCGTCTCCTGGACGGTCACCGCCACCCTGCTCTCCGGTGCCGTCCTCACCCCGGTGCTCGGCCGGGCCGGCGACATGTACGGCAAGCGCCGGGTGCTCACCTGTGCGCTCGCGCTGATGACCATCGGTTCGGTGATGTGTGCGCTGACCTCGGACATCGGCGTGCTCATCGCCGCCCGCGCGCTGCAGGGAGCCGCCGCCTCCGTCGTACCGCTGTCGATCAGCATCCTGCGTGACGAACTCCCGCCCGACCGACGCGGCTCGGCGGTGGCGCTGATGAGCTCCACCGTCGGCATCGGCGCCGCCCTCGGCCTGCCGCTCGCCGCCCTCGTCGTCCAGTACGCCGACTGGCACACCATGTTCTGGCTGACCGGCGCCCTGGGCGCGGCGGGCGTCGCTGCGACCTGGTGGGCGGTCAAGGAGTCACCCGTACGCGAGCCCGGCCGCTTCGACACGCTGGGCGCACTGGGGCTCGCCGCCGGACTGGTCTGCCTGCTGCTGGGCGTGTCACAGGGCGGCGCCTGGGGCTGGGGGAGCGCACGGGTCCTCGGGCTGTTCCTGGGGGCCGTCGTCGTCCTCGCCCTGTGGTGGTGGCAGCAACTGCGCGCCGCACGGCCGCTGGTCGACCTGCGACTGGTCTCCCGGCCGCGGGTCGGCCTGTCACATGTGGCCGCCCTGCTGACCGGGTTCGCCTTCTACGCCAACTCGCTGGTCACCGCCCAACTGGTGCAGGCACCGAAGGCCACCGGCTACGGGCTCGGCCTGTCGATCGTCGCCACCGGTCTGTGTCTGCTGCCCGGTGGCGTGACCATGCTGCTGCTCTCACCGGTGTCGGCCCGTATCTCGGCCGCGCGCGGCCCGCGGACCACCCTCGCGCTGGGCGCCGCCGTCATCGCCTGCGGCTACGCCGTCCGGATCGCCGACAGCCGCGACCTGTGGATGATCATCCTGGGGGCCACCGTCGTGGCGACCGGGACCACGCTCGCCTACTCGGCGCTGCCGACCCTCATCCTGCGGGCCGTCCCGGCCGCGCAGACCGCCTCCGCCAACGGTGTCAACGTCCTCATGCGCACCATCGGCCAGGCCACCTCCAGCGCCGCTGTCGCCGCCGTCCTCGTCCACCACAGCAGCCCGGTCGGCGGCGTCCCGATTCCCACCCTGCACGGCTATCAGCTCGCCTTCGCGATGGCGGGCGCCGTCGCCCTGGCAGCCTGCGCGGCCGCCCTTACCATCCCGGGCGACGGCCCCTCGGACGGCACCCGCCGCGCCGAGGGCGCCAGCGAAGGCGCCCGCGACGAGGCGATGGAGGAAGCATGACGCCCATGTCCGCCACGACCGCCCCCGTACGCCGTGACGCCGGGGCCACCAAGGCCGCCATCCTCAAGGCCGCCCGGCACCTCCTGACCCGCCACCCGCATGCCGACATCACGCTCAAGGCGGTTGCCGAACGGGCCGGTGTCAGCCCGCCGTTGATCGTGAAGTACTTCGGCAACAAGGACGCCCTGTTCGCCCGTGTGATGTCCTTCGACACGGACGCGGACGCCCTGCTGGACGCGCCGGTCGCCGACCTCGGCCGGCACATGGCCCGGCACGTCGTGGCCAGCCAGCGCGAGCGCGGCACCGACCCGCTGCTGCGCATCGCCTTCGCCCCGCTGCACGGCGACCAGGGCGACATCCTGCGCGCCAACTTCCGCACCCAGGTGACCGATCGCCTCGCCGCCCGGCTCGCCGGACCCGACGCGGGCCTGCGCGCCGAACTCGCCGTCGCCGCGCTGATCGGCCTCGGCGTGATGTACGGCATCGCCCGCGGCCCGCGCCTGTGCGAGAGCGACGTCGATACCATCGCGGACCGCTACGGACCGCTCGTCCAGGCCCAGTTGACCCCCGGAGACTGAGTCCCGCACCGGCCCGGCTCACGCCCCTGGTCAGCGCAGGAGCCGGTCCAGGAAGGCGTTGTCGAACACCCGGTGCGGGTGCAGGTGGTCCAGGGTGGCAACCGCCTGCCCCCACACCTGCGACCCGAACGTGCCCGGCACGACCGTAACGTACGGACAGCCGACCGGAGCGGTCCGTTCCGTGTGAACCGGTGCCGGGTGACAGACTGGCGCCATGGACGAACGCGTATTGCGCAGGTCGGGTCAGTGGGCATCGGTGGTCGGTCTCGGCACGTGGCAGCTGGGCGCCGACTGGGGCGACGTGGACGACAAGGAGGCCCTGGCCGTCCTGGAGGCGGCGGCCGAGGCGGGGGTCACCTTCTTCGACACCGCCGACGTGTACGGCGACGGACGCAGCGAGGAGACCATCGCCTCGTTCCTGCGCGGCCGCCCTGATCTGCATGTGCTGGTGGCGACCAAGATGGGCCGCCGGGCCGACCAGATCCCCGGGAACTACGTCCTCGACAACTTCCGTGCCTGGACCGACCGTTCGCGCCGCAACCTCGGCGTCGACCGCGTCGACCTGGTCCAGCTGCACTGCCCGCCCACGCCCGTCTACTCCTCCGACGCGGTGTTCGACGCCCTGGACACCCTGGTCGAGGAGGAGCGCGTCGCGGCCTACGGCGTCAGCGTGGAGACCTGCGCCCAGGCGCTGACCGCGATCGCCCGGCCGAACGTGGCGAGCGTACAGATCATCCTCAACCCGTTCCGGATGAAGCCCCTGTACGAGGTGCTGCCCGCCGCCCGCGAGGCCGGCGTCGGCATCATCGCGCGCGTGCCGCTCGCCTCCGGCCTGCTGTCCGGCAAGTACACCAAGGACACGGTGTTCGCCGCGAACGACCACCGCACCTTCAACCGGCACGGCGAGGCCTTCGACCAGGGCGAGACCTTCTCCGGCGTCGACTACGCGACCGGCGTCGAGGCCGCCCGGGAGTTCGCCGCGCTCGCCCCCGAGGTGTACACCCCGGCCCAGCTGGCGCTGCGCTGGATCGTCGAACAGGACGGCGTGACCACGGTGATCCCCGGCGCCCGCAACCCGGAGCAGGCCCGCGCGAACGCGGCCGCCGCCAAGCTGCCGCCGCTGCCGGAGGAGACGTTCACCGCGATCCGCGAGCTGTACGAGCGGCGGATCAAGGACCAGGTCGAGCAGCGCTGGTAGGCACGGCTGGTCAGCCCGCGGCGAGGATCTCGGCCACCAGCTCGTCGACCGGGACGAGTTCCCGCCCCGGCGGGACGACCCGATGGGTCTCCCGCAGGAACGCGGCGACCGTGGGCGCCCAGGCGAACACCACCGCGTGGTGCCGGCTGCCGTCCGGCCGGATGTCTCCGAGGAACTCCATGCGCAGTTCGTGCCACCCACCGGTCGCGGCCGGCCGCAGCCGCACGTCCCCGGCGCCGACCGGCCGGAGCAGACCGTCGGAGAGCATCTCCCGGTCCAGCCGCCAGCAGGCCAGCACCCGGCCGTCGTGGCCGAAGACCGCCGTGACGGCGAACGGGTCCGCGGCGTCGTACCGGAGATGGGCGAACACGGAACACCGGCCGGTGCCTTCCGCGTGCAACTGCACCACCAGGGTCGTGTGCACGAACGAGTTCACGCGAGGGCCTCCGGCGACGATCGGCTCACGTTCCTTACGTACCCGTGCCGCCCGGACAGCTCACTCCTGCGACGGATTCCGGCCGGCTCCGCGCAGCGCGGCCAGGCAGCTGCCGATGGCCTGCTGGAGTTCCTCCAGCCGCTGGACCATGTCGTCCTCGTAGAAGTCCTGGGCGTCGTCGAAGGTCAGCTCCTCGAACGCCCTGGTCGCCTTGTGCAGGCTGCTGTAGAACTTCGTCCGCCGCTCCTGGACGCGCAGTTCGGGGTCGGCCTCGACCGTCTCGGCGACGAGCGACTTCATGGTGTCGTAGGCCTCGGTGGCCCACTCGCCGGTGTCCTCGCCGTCCTCCAGTTCGTCGATCAGCGACAGATGGCGCTCGGCCTCCTCGCGCAGCTCGGTCGGTGCCTCGACGGTCTGTCCGGCCGGCGTCTTGATCTGGCCGGACTCGGCGATCTGGCGGACGTAGCCGATCCGGTCCGCGGCCCGGCTCTCGGTCGCGACGGCCTTCTTCAGGTCGTCGGTCCGTACGACGTCACGCGCCAGCTCCGCCTGCAGCTCGGGGTCCTCCCGCACCCGGTCGAGCAGGGCGGAGCGGGCCGCGCGGGCGGTGGAGGGGTCGGCGAGGATCGCGGCGCGCAGCGCGGTCGGGTTCTCGGCGACCTCCAGGGCCTTGGTGGGGCGGATGCCCTCGGCCTCGGCGGCCTCGGCGATCGCGGTGCCGCGCTCGGAGGTCGCGCTGGTGCGGGAGACGTAGTAGCTCAACCACACGTCCGCGTCCGGCAGGTCGACCTCCTGACCGGGCTGCAGGGCCTCGAAGTGCGGCACGAGTCCGTCGTCGGCGGCCCGGTCCCAGGCCTTGTAGTAGCGCATGACCCGCTCCGGGGAGCAGTCGGCCAGCTGGGCGAACTCCTTCGCCGACACCTTCGGCGTCTCACCGGCGGCCTGCCCGCCGGGCCGCACACTGCGGGCCACCATCAGCGCGAAGGACCAGCCTCCGGTGCGCGCGTAGACGCCGAACTCGCGGGCGTCGCGCGCCACGAGGTCGGACAGCGGCTGGGCGGCCGGGGCGGACGTCTCGGACGGGTCGATGACCAGGGTCACGGATGACTCTCCTGCAAAGGTGTTCAAAGGATGCTCGAAGGCTTGAGGAACCACACCCGGAAGCGGGCGCGGACAGGAAAGCCTATCCGGGCCTCGGTCAGTCCCCTGAAGCCCGGAAGGTCTGCAGGAACGTCTTGAGCGCCAACTGGTCGGCCGCGTCGTCCCAGACCGCGGCCGGGGTGGTGAAGCGCAGGGAGAAGGCGTCGCCGCCGCCCAGCAGGAAGCCGCGCCCGAAGGTGTGCACGCGCGCGTACCCCGTCCCCGCCAGCCACTCCAGGTCGGCGGCCTTGTGCCCCTGGTAGGTGGTGGCGCGGACATTTCCGACGCGCTGGTAGCCGGGGAGCCGCTCCAGCTCCGGTTCGACGTCGCCCTGCCAGACGGCGACCGGGTCGGGGCCCACGTGCTCGCTGTGCGTGACGGCGAGCGTGGGGGAGGCGCCACCGTGGCCGAAGGTGATGCGGTAGGCGTCCGTGGCGCGCTGGGTCGTCAGCCGCTTCCAGCCGGCGGGCAGGGCGACGGAGAAGCCCTCCGGGGCGGTGTAGCGGCGGTAGCCGGCCGGCAGGGCGGGCCGGGTTGAGGCGCTCGGCGTGGGGCTCGCGGAGGGTGTCGCGGTGCCGCCGCCGCTCCGGCCGGTGGACGTGGCCGAGGCAGTGGCGTGGTCCGGTGCCTGTGCGGTGCCGGTGCCCGGCAACTCGTGGGTCGCGGCCAGGACGGCGGCGGCGACCGTGACGAAGGCCAGCGCGGTACCGGCCGCCAGAACACGTCTGCTCGGCTCCCGGCCCGACTCCGCTCCAGTGAGACGCACTCCCCGGTACGCGCCGCGCAGCCGGGGCCGGGGGGCCGGCTGCCGGTCGGCGTCGGTCTCCTCGTCCAGGGTCCGGATCAGCGCCTCGCGGACCACCGGCCGGGTCAGCCGTTCCCGCGAGTTCTTCCGCAGAAGCCCCTGCACGGCCTGGGCGAGCGGGCCCGCGCGCAGCGGAGTGCGCAGCGGCAGCCGGTCCACGGCCTTCAGGGTGGCGTCGGGCCTGCCCCGGTCCCGGAACGGCGGCCGGCCCTCCACCATCGTGTAGAGCAGCGCACCCAGCGCCCACAGATCGGCGGCGGGCCCGACGCGCTCGTCGCGGGCCTGCTCCGGCGAGGCGTACGACGGAGCCGTGAGCCGGGGCACCAGGGTCGTGCCGGCCAGCCCGAACCCGGCGACGACGACCGGGCCGCTGTTGCGCACGAAGACCTGGCCGGGGCTCAACTCGCCGTGGGTGATGCCCTCGTCGTGTGCGGCCTGGAGCACATCGAGCAGCTCCAGACCGATCCGGGCCGCCCGCACCGGGTTGAACGCGCCCTCGCGGTCGAGGAGTTCGGAGAGCGGTGTGCCGTCGATCCACTCGGTGACCGTCCACAGGGTGCCGGCCTCCACCACCGCGTCGACGACCGTGGCGACCTGGCCCGGACACAGCAGCCGCATGGTCTCCGAGGTTCGCACGACGCGGGCCGTGATCCGGCGCGCGGTGTCGTCCGCGGCAGGCTCCGGCAGGGCGGTCTGGGCCACCAGCCGGGGCTGCCCCGCCGCCACGTCCTCGGCGTACCACCACAGGCGGTTCGTCTCGCGGGCGAAGACCTCCAGGAGCCGGTACCGTCCGGCGACCAACTCATGTGCGGAGACGTGCGCCTTGACCATGGTCATCCCTCGCTGGAAACCCCTGTTGTGTGTCTCACAGTGGGTACGGGGCGCATGCGGGGGTGCGTTCAAAGAATCCGCGACTCGGGTGTCGATCCTGCCTTTCATTCAATTCTTCGAAAGGGCTTGCGAGTTTGCGATGGCCGCACCCGGCGGTTGTTCGACCTGCGGGTAACCGAGGGTAAATGGCCGGGCGCGGCCGCGTCTCACAGCAGTCCGAACCGGTCGGCCCAGCCGGTGAGTTCGCGCGGGGTCGTATTGCCGCCGCAGACCACGAGTCCGATCCGGGCACCGTCGCCGATCCGGGCCACCACCTGCCGGGCCGCCGGCAGCAGACAGCCCGCGGCCGGTTCGGCCCAGACCTTGGCGTGCTCGGCGAGGTCCAGACAGCCCTGCACCGCTTCCCGGTCCGGGACCACCAGCACCTCCTCGACCAGCGCGGACACATGGTCGTACGTCAGCTGGGACACGGAGGGCGCGCTGAGCGTGGTGACCAGGGACGACAGGGGCACCGGCACCGGTCCGCCCGCCTTCAGCGCGCCGGACATGGCCTCGGCGCCCTCGGTCTCCACGCCCCACACGCGCACCCCGGGACGCCTGGCGGCGAGGGCCGCCGCGATCCCTGCGATCAGCCCGCCGCCCCCGATGCTGACGACGACGTCCGTCAGCGCCCCGTCCTCGGCGTCTTCGGCCAGCTCCAGCCCGACCGTGCCCTGCCCGGCGATCACCAGCGGGTCGTCGAACGGGTGGACCAGGGTCAGCCCCTCGTCCCGCAACCGCGTCACCAGCTGGAACGCGCTGTCCATGCCGTCGGTCAGCCGCACCGACGCCCCCGCCTCCTCGGCGAGCGCGAGGGAACGCGCGGGCGCGGTTCGGGGCATGACCACGGTCGCCTTCACCTCAAGGGCGGCGGCCATCACCGCGAGGGCGATGCCGTGGTTGCCGCCGCTGACCGCGACCACGCCCGCCGCACGCTCGGCCTCGCTCAGCGACAGCAGCTTCGCCGTCGCCCCGCGGGCCTTGAAGGAGCCGGTGCGCTGGAGCAGTTCGAGCTTGGCGGTGACCGGGACGCCGAGCAGTGCGGTCAGGCCCGGGGCGGCCACGGTCGGCGTCCGTACGACATGTCCGGCGATCCGTTCCGCCGCGGCTTCGATCTCCTTGATGCCGATCAAGGTGCTCCACCCTTCCGGCGCGGGGGTGTGGGCCGCGCCGATCGCACCCTGGCCCGCGCGGACGGCCGGGGTCAACTCGGTTTCACCGGTGACCGCGTGTGGTCACAGCTCCCGGTCCACCAGATGGTCCAGCAGCCGGCGCAGGTCCCCGGCCGCGCCTGCGGCCAGCGGCGCCCGCGCGAGCAGCTCCCGGGCGGCGGCCGTGTGCGCCCGGGCCTCGGCCAGCGCCGCCGTACGGCCGCCCGCCGCCTCGATCAGCACGGCGGCCTCCGCGGCCCGCCCCGGCGTGTCGAGCAGCTCGGGCAGCCCATGGGCCTTCGGGGAGCCGAGTGCGGCCAGCACGGGGTACGTCTTCTTGCGCTCGCGCAGATCGCCGCCCACGGGCTTGCCGGTGACCGCCGGGTCGCCCCACAGGCCCAGCACGTCGTCGACCAGCTGGAAGGCGACGCCGAGATGCCGTCCGGCCCGGTCCAGCGCGCCGGCCGTGGTCTCGTCGGCCCCGCCGAGCACGGCGCCCAGCGCGGCGGCACAGCCCAGCAGCGCGCCCGTCTTGCCCTCCGCCATCGCCCGGTACTCGCCCGGTGTCACCCGCTCCGGGCCGGTGCACGGCCGGGTGGCGAACAGCAGGTCGTCGGCCTGCCCTCGCACCAGATCGGCGAGCGCCGCGGACAGCAGCCGTACGGCGTCGGCCCCCTGCGGCACGGTGGCGAGGGTCTCCACCGCCAGCGCGAACAGGGCGTCACCGGCGAGCACCGCCGGGCCCGTGCCGTACGCCTTCCACACTGCGGGGCGCCGGCGCCGGGTCGGGTCGCCGTCCATGATGTCGTCGTGCAGCAGCGAGAAGGCATGCACCAGTTCCACCGCCACCGCCGCCGGGACACCGGCCCGCCCGTCGGCGCCCGCCGCCTCGGCGCCGAGCACCGCCAGCGCCTGCCGTACGCCCTTGCCGCCGGGCGCGGCGGCGGGCGCCCCGCCGACCTCGCACCAGCCGAAGGAGTACGCAGCCATCTCGGCCACCCACGGATGCAGCCGGCCCACCGCCTCCCGCAGCGCGGGCCGCACCAAGTCCCGGCATCTGGCGAGGACTTCGGGCGCCGACGGCGGGGCCTGTGTCGCGGTCATCGGGCCACCGCCGCAACCAGGCCGAACTCCTCCTGGGCCCGGGCCACCATCTCCCGGGCGTGCTTCAGTCCGCTCCGCTCCAACGTCCGTGCCAGGTCGGCGAGTTCGTCCGCCGTCTCCACGCGGTCCCGGCCCAGCTGCGCCAGCGACTTCGCCAGGCCCAGCCGGGCCAGCGCCTCGCCGCGCGGCTCGCTCATCGCGCGGAACTCCTGCAGCGCGAGCTGGTACAGGTCCCGCGCCTCGGCATAACGCCCGGCGCGGTACAGGACGTTGCCGCGCATCTTGTGGTTGTAGGCGAGCGCGCTGGAGAGGTTCATCGTGCGGCAGCCGGCCTCCGCCCGGGACAGCAGTTCCAGCGCCCCCTCGGTGTCCTTGTCGCGCACCGAGAGGATGTCGGCGAGCCCGCGCAGCGCCCAGGCGTGCCCGCGCCGGTCCTCCGCCCGCTCGGCTATCTCCGCCGCCTCCTCGAACAGTGCGTACGCCCGGTCGTGGTCGCCGGTGTTGCGGTGCATC
The DNA here is from genome assembly GCF_001953885.1 of Streptomyces sp. IMTB 2501. GTDB lineage: Bacteria > Actinomycetota > Actinomycetes > Streptomycetales > Streptomycetaceae > Streptomyces. The sequence goes on from NZ_MQUS01000002.1 coordinate 435,707, forward strand.
TGCGCGATGCCCTCCAGCGCCCACACGGTGTGCCGGGCCTCACCGCGCCTGCGTGCCTCGGCCAGCAGCTGCTCGTGCAGCCGGCCGACCGCCGCGTAGTCGCCCTGGATCCGGCCGGTCTCCGCGAGGCCGGCCAGCGAGTAGCCGCGGACGACGACGTCCCCGCCGCGCTCGCCGAGCTCGGCCGCTAGCCCCAGCAGCCGCCAGGCCAGCGGGAAGGCCCCGCGCTGCCGGGCGAGGGTGCCGCCGCTCCACAGGGCCCATGCCATCGCCGCGGTGTCGCCGGCCGCGCGGGCGGCGCGGTAGCTCGCCTTCCAGGCCCGGTCCGCGTCTCCCACGTGGCCGAGCCGCCGGTGCGCCTCGGCGACGGCCAGCCCGCAGCGGGCCGCCTCGGCGGGGCGCCCGGACCGCTCGGCCTCGCGCAGCTTCTCGGTGCCCTCCGCCAGCACATCGACCAGCGAGGAGTTCACGGACAGGGTGGTCAGGGCGCCCTGGTACTCCGGGGCGAAGGCCTTGCCGTACATACGCGCCTTTCTATGCACGACGTGTATACATCGCGTGTATAGGGTGGGGGAAATACGCCCCGGCCGAAGGGACCGGGGCGTGTCGGTCTGTTACCGATCAAGACGCAGGTACGGCGAGGGGGGTTGCCCGTGTGGTGTGGGTCACCGTGTGAAGGGTCAGTGCTGCTGGGCCTTCTGCGGGGTCAGCTCACTCGGCCGTACCACCACGAAGCCCTCGCCCTGGAGCATCAGCTGCACGGCTTCCCCCGAACCGCCGCGCAGCATCGAGCCGATGGACTGGGATCGGTGCAGCGAGGTCTGCAGATGCGCGGTCCAGCCGACCACCGCGTCGGTGTCGACGTACACCGGGGACTGTGCGGAGACCGGGATGACCAGCGGGTTGCCCTCGCAGACGAGACCGAGCCGGCCCTGTCCGCTGAACACGCTGTTGAACAGGCCGCCGCCGGCGATACCCGAGCCCTTCACCGTCCTGATCTCGTACGACAGTGAGGCGTCGAAACACAGGACGTTGCGGCCGTTGACCGTGAACTGGTCACCGGGCTCGACCTCGACGATGAAACAGTTCTGCGCCTCGTGCGCGAACCAGGCCTCGCCCTGGCCGCGCACCGCCATCAGAGGCAGCCCCTCTCCGGTGACCGCACGCTTCAGCATGCCGCCGACGCCCTGGCCCTTGCGCTCGAACCTGAGGTCGCCCCGGTGGGCGACCATCGCGCCCTGGCGGGCGTACATCTCACCGCTCACGGCGTACCTGATGCACTTGGCGTTCTCGACGGACATGCCCGGCTCCACGGCCGGCCGCACCACGTGCGCACTGGAAAAGAGGTCACCCTTCATGCGGGGCATGGTGTCCCGGAGGATGTCATTCCGCCAAGATCACGGAACGTGCCCGGTCAGCCACCGAACAGCTGGGTCCAGTAGGTGCCCGCCCGGCCGCCGCCGGTGAAGCCGACGCCCATGTGGCCGAACTCCCGGTTCAGGATGTTGGCGCGGTGGCCGGGACTGTTCATCCAGCCGTCCACGACCTCGGCGGGGGAGCGCTGGCCGCAGGCGATGTTCTCGCCGATGGCGCGCCGGCGGGACCCGGCGGCCGCGGCCCGGTCCCAGGGCTGGGAGCCGTCGGGGGAGGTGTGGTCGTAGAAGCCGCGGGCCACCATGTCCGCGCAGTGCGCCTGCGCGGCGACCGTGAGCAGTGGGTCCGTCACGAGCGGCAGCAGACCGGCCCGGCCGCGCTCGGCGTTGGTGAGCGCGACCACCTCGGCGGCCGTGCGCGACAGCGCGTCTGGGGTGAGCGGGGCGGCCAACAGTGCGATCCAGTACCGGTCGCCGGCGTCGGCGCGAGCCAGGGCGGCGTGCCGGAAGGCCGGGTCGAGCAGGGTGCGCCGGGACCGGTCCGAGCCGAGGCAGAACTCCACGAACTCGGCCGGGGAGCGCGGACCGGACACGAGATGCTCGCCCACAGTGACGTACGCGTATCCGGCGCCGGTGATCCGCTGGTGCACCGAGACCCCGTCCCGTCCCTCGGCCCCGAGCCGCCCGGCATCCGCCATGGCCCGCGCATGGGCCCGCGCGGCGGACCCGAGACGCGAATCGGGTCCGACGGCACCCGAACCGGCCCGCACGCGGGCCGAGTTGACGAGACACAGGAACTCGTCCTCGAACCCTCCAACGAGTGACCCGGACCGTGTCCCTGCGGGGCCTGCCGGGGGTCGGTTGGTTGTTGGGTCTGGGGGGCCTACCGCGAGTGGGCCGGTCGTTGGGTCTGTGGAGCCGTCCGTGAGTCGGCTGGTTGTCGGATGCGGGGAGGTGCCCGTGAGTTGGCTGGCAGGCGGGTCCGGGGAGCCTCGTGTAAGTCGGCTGGTTGTCGGGTCTGTGGAGCCTTCCGTGGGTCGGCTGGTCGTCGGATCCGGGGAGGTGCCCGTGAGTTGGTTGGCACACGGGCCCAGGGAGCCTCGTGTAAGTCGGCTGGTTGTCGGGTCTGCGGTGCCTGCCGTGAGTCGGCTGGTTGTCGGATCTGCGGAGTCGCCCGTGGGTCGGCTGGTCGTCGGATCCGGGGAGTTGCCCGTGAGTTGGTTGGCAGGCGGGTCCGGGGAGTTTCGCGCAGGTCGGCCGGTGTTCGGGTCTGTGGAGCCTTCCGCAAGTCGGCTGGTTGTCGGATCCGCGGAGTCGCCCGTGAGTCGTCTGGTCGGCGGATCCGGGGAGGTGCCCGTGAGTTGGCTGGCGGACGGGTGCAGGGAGCCTCGTGTGAGTCGGCTGGTTGTCGGGTCTGTGGAGCCTTCCGTGGGTCGGCTGGTCGACGAACCCGGGGAGGTGACCGCGAGTTGGTTGGCAGACGGGCCCAGGGAGCCTCGCGTGCGTCGGCCGGACGGTGGCCCCACTGGGCCGTCCGTGCGTCGGCCGGACGGTGGCCCCGTCGGGTCGTGCGCAAGTCGGGCGGAGGGCGGTCGCGGGCCGGTCCCGGTCGGCGGAGCGGTAGCGACAGGCGCAGGCTGGCCGCCGTCGTCCGTGACCTCCATCCCGAAATCCCGGGCGAGCCCTGCCAGTCCGTCCGCGTACCCCTGACCGATCGCGCGCAGCTTCCAGCCGGTGCCCGGCCGCAGATACAGCTCGGCGAGCAGCAGCACGGTCTCCGGCCCGGGGGGCGGCGGCGTGAACCGGGCCACCGTGCGCCCCGAGCCGTCCGTGACCTCGAGGCGGGGAGCGGGCAGCCCGCCGAGCGGCGTACCGGGCTCGGCGGCGCTCACCACGACCGTGACCCGGCAGGCGCCGCCGCGCAGCCGGGCCGGGTCGACCAGCAGCCCGTCATCGCGCAGCCGGACACCTGGCGCCCGCGGCTGGTTGTAGAACACGAAGTCGGCGTCGGAGCCGGCCTTGCCGTCCGGGCCTCCGACGAGTCCGGACACGTCGAAGGGCCCGGTCACCCGCAGCAGCACCACACCGGCGGGCACCGGCACATTGCCCCCGGCGGTCAGCTCGCTCGTCACACAAAGGGCAACGCCCGCACCCCGCGCGGAGGTTCCCGCGAACCGGCCGGAAAGGGACGCGGCGCCGTGTCGACCTGCCGGCCAACCGTAGTGCCGTGGGTCACATTCCGGCCCTGGAACCCAGGGGATTGAGTCAACGTCTCCACAGCCAGCACACAGTTGGTCAGGCGGTGATCACTCTGTGGTGCACATTCGTAAAGGATTGCCATAAAAGGTAGCGAAATCGATCATTCCGTCTTTACGTGCACATGACCGATCCGTAAAGGTTACGCCTCGGGGCCCGACCAGCCCCCGTGACGCGCAACAGCGTCATGTCTCAAGGCGGTTGGTGATCCCTGCTGCCTTCGAACGAAGGACCCTGATCCTTGCGTAGACCGCACATACGCAGCGTCGCCGTCGCCATCGCGGTGACGACTGCTGCCACGGGCCTGGCCGGCACGGCATTCGCGGGTCCCACCACGGGGGTGGAACGGTCCTCGGCCTCCGCCACGACGAACGCCACGGCGGTGGAGGAGGCGGCGCGCACCGCGGCCTTCGCCCACGCCTCGGCAACCGGTGTCTCCCAGGGCGACGAACTGCACGCCGCGGACGTCATGCTCGACCCCGAGGGCGCGCGGCACGTCCGGTTCGCCCGTACGCACGACGGTATGCCGGTGCTCGGCGGTGACCTCGTCGTCCACCTCGACAACAAGCTGGCGTACACGGGCGTGACCCGCGCCGCCGGCCAGGCCGTCAAGCCGGCCGCCACGCAGGCCAAGCTGACCGCGGACCAGGCTGCCGCCAAGGCCGCTCAGGCCGCCAAGGGCGACGCGGGCAGCGCGCAGCTCGTCGTCGACGCGCGCGACGGCTCCGCCGCCCTCGCCTACCAGGTGACGGTGACCGACGAGCAGGGCACCAACACCGTCGTCGTCGACGCCGTCACCGGCAAGGTCCGCAGCAACACCCCCGACAGCGACGAGTTCCTGTCGCCGAAGCTGCTGGCGAACCTGCGCAAGCACGGCGAGACGATCGACCCGTCCACCGGCGCCGCCTCCCCCGAGGCCCTGCTCGGTTCCGGCGCAGCGGCGGGCTACCCGTCGGCGGCGAAGGGCACCGGCAAGACCCTCTTCGTCGGCAACGTCCCGCTGACCACCACGCAGACCTCGCGCGGCCACTACCAGCTCAAGGACCCGAGCCGGTACGGCACCGAGACGCGGGACGCCAAGGGCCAGACCACCGAGAAGTTCAGCGCGGGCACGGCGTTCACCAACACGACCGACGTGTGGGGCAACGGAGCCACCAGCAACCGGGCCAGCGCCGCCGCGGACGCCCAGTACGGCATCACCAAGACCCTGGACTTCTACAAGTCCACCTTCGGACGCAAGGGCATAGCCAACAACAGCAAGGCAGCCCAGGGCATGGTCCACTGGGGCAACAAGGTCGCCAACGCCTTCTGGGACCCGACCTGCAACTGCATGCTGTACGGCGACGGTGACGGCAAGACCTTCAAGAAGCCGCTCGTCGTCCTCGACGTCACCGGCCACGAGCTGACGCACGGCGTGGTCGACGCGACCGCCAAGCTGGAGCCGACCCACGTCGACTCCGACGGCAACCAGTACGGTGAGCCCGGCGCGCTGAACGAGTCGCTCGCGGATGTCTTCGGTTCGAACGTCGAGTTCTACGCCAACAACCCCAAGGACACGCCGGACTACCTGATCGGCGAGAAGCTGGGCCTCGCCCAGAAGTTCCTGCGCCGCCTCGACCACCCGTCGCTCGACAAGCTCGAGGGCACGATCGACTACTGGTCGCCGGACACGTACTACACCGAGGTGCACGCCGGTTCCGGTGTCTCCTCGCACGCCTACTACCTCCTCGCGGAGGGCAGCGGCAAGAAGACCATCAACGGGGTCGCCTACGACTCGCCGACCTACGACCACTCCACGGTCAAGGGCATCGGCCGCGCCAAGGCCACCGCGATCTTCTACCGTGCGCTCACCCGCTACATGGTCTCCACGACCGACTTCCACGACGCGCGCGTCGCGACGCTGAAGGCGGCCTCGGACCTGTACGGCGCGAACAGCACCGAGTACAAGACGGTGGACAAGGCGTGGGCCGCGGTCAACGTCACCGCCGCCAACACGCCGGCCCCGCGTCACTGACGTACGGCCGCAACCACGGATGCCCCGCCTCGCGCGGGGCATCCGCATACCCCCGTACGGACCCGGAACCCGCCGAGGTGCATTCGCGCGGCGCCCGCGGCACCATGACCTCCGTGGAGTACGCAGGCACGTCCCGGACGGTCCACAGGCGACCCGACGGGTCCGTCACGCTCCGGGGACCTCGGCCGATGACCGGCCGGACCGGCCGCGGCTGCCGTATCGCCGCCGCCCTGCTCACGACTGTGGCCTGCCAGCCCAAGGCCGTCGGGGCGGACGCCCTGCCCGCGTCCGCGGAGCGGGCTTCCGGGGTCGTCACCTGGGCGGCGAGCGCCGACCACATCGGCGAGGGCATCGCCGGCCGGAGCTACCGGCTGATCGTGCACACCAGCGTCGGCGGAACCGGCCTGCGCGTCCGCGTCACCAACGCCTTCGGTGACCGGCCGCTCACTCTGGACAGCGGCTACGTCGGCCGGAGCGGCCGGGCCGCACTGCGCCCCGGCAGCAACCGGCGGCTCACCTTCGGCGGCGCCCGCACGCTCACCGTGCCCGTGGGCGCCGTCGCCTGGAGCGACCCGCTGCCCGGCACCTGGCCGGCCGGCACCGACCTGGCCGTCAGCCTGCACACCCCGGACGCGGCCGGCCCGGCCAGTGGCCACTTGCTCGCGATGCAGACGTCGTACACCGGCCCGGGGGACCACACCGCCGAGGAGAGTGCCCGCAACTGGGACTGGACGACCGGCTCCTGGTGGTACCTGGACGCCGTGTCCGTGCGGCCCTCCCGCGCGGCCACCGGGGCCGTGGTCGCGCTGGGCGACTCCCTCACCGACGGCCGGCGGTCCACCCCCGACCTGAACCGACGCTGGCCCGACTACCTGGCCCGGCGCCTGCACACCGCCCGCACGGAGGTCAAAGGCGTCGCCGACGAAGGCGTCTCCGGCAACCAGGTCCTCGCGGACGACGCCGGGCCGAGCGCCCTGGAGCGGCTGGACCGGGACGTCCTGTCCCAGCCCGGGGTGCGCACCGTGTTCCTCTTCGAGGGCGTGAACGACGTCAAGGCGCACACCGGCGTCACCGCGGCCGACCTGATCGCCGGATACCAGGAGATCGCCCAGCGGGTGCACAGCGCAGGGAAGTGCGTCGTCGTCGCGACGGTCGGGCCGTTCAAGGGCTGGCCCGAATGGGATCCGGCCGCCGAGTCGGTACGCCAGGAGGTCAACCGACTGCTGCGCGGCAGCCGGGGCTTCGACGCCCTCACCGATTTCGACCGCGTCCTGCGCAGCCCGCAGGACCCCGAGCGGATCCTGCCGTCCTTCGACAGCGGTGACCATCTGCACCCCGACGACAGGGGGATGCGGGCGCTGGCCGACGCCGTCGACCCGGACCACCTGAACTGCGCCCGCTGACCCGGGCCGACCGGTGGCTCAGCGCAGTGTCTCGGCCCAGTTCGCCGGGACCCTGCCTTCCGGGCCCGGCACCGGCTGGTCGGCGGGGTGGCTGGCGGGTGGGGCGAGTTCGGGGCCGGTGGGGTACAGCTCGTCGGTCGCGTAGTTCCAGAACCAGGCCTCGCCCGGCTCGAAGCTGCGGATCACCGGATGTCCCGTGGCGTGGTAGTGGGCGGTGGCGTGTTTCTCGGGGGAGTCGTCGCAGCAGCCGATGTGCCCGCACTGCGCGCACCGGCGCAGATGGAACCACCAGCCGCCCGCCTCCTCGCACTCCGCACAGCCGGTACCGCTGGGCGGGACGTTCACGTCGTACCCCTCGACGATTCTCATACAGCTTCCTCCGCTTGTTCCACGGGCGACTCGGGCGACTCGGACGGGTCGGCGGTCAGGGGCAGCAGCACCTGGAAGCGGGTGTCGCCGGGCACCGACTCCACCCGCAGGGTGCCGTGGTGCTTGTTGACGACGATCCGCCAGGAGATGTCCAGGCCGAGCCCGGTGCCCTCGCCGACCGGTTTCGTGGTGAAGAACGGGTCGAAGATCCGGTCCTTGATCTCGGGCGGGACGCCGGTCCCGGTGTCCCGGAACTCCACCAGCAGCCGCTCGTGGTCGAGTCCGGTCCGCACGGTCAACGTGCCTGTGCCGCCCGCGCTGTTGATGGCGGAGACCGCGTTGTCGATCAGGTTGGTCCACACCTGATTCAGCTCCGCCGGATAGGCGGGCACCGGCGGGAGTGCGCGGTCGTACTCCTTGACGACCTCGATCCCGGCGCCGATCTTGCCGGACAGCATCAGCATGGTGCTGTCGAGGAGTTCGTGCACGTCCACCACCCGGTACGGCGCCCGGTCCAGCTGCGAGTACTGCTTGGCCGCGTCGACGAGATGCGAGATACGGGTGGTGGAGTCCTCGATCTCGTTCATCAACAGCTCGGTCTCGATGGTGTAGTTCAGCCAGGCGACCGCGTTGACGAGGATCTCCTCGTCCACGGCGGCCGCGACCTGCTCCAGCCAGTCGACGTCCAGCCCGGCCTGCACGAAGGTGGGCGCCGCCTGCCAGCCGTAGTCGATCCCGTGGTCCTCCAGCCAGTCGGTGAGCAGGTCCTCCCGGTCGGCGGCCTCCAGCGGACTGAGTGCCGGGGCCTTGGCGACCCGTTCGGCGGTGCGCTCCTGGATCTCGATCAGGCTTGCCAACTGGTCGCGGGAGAAGGGACCTTCGGCGATGACGGCGAGCTTGTGCCGCATCTTCGCGACCCTCTCGCGCAGGGTGGCGGTGGCCCGGATCGCTGCCGCCGCCGGATTGTTCAGCTCGTGCGTGAGCCCGGCCGACAGCGAGCCGAGGGCCAGCAGCCGCTCCCGCTGACCGATCGTCGCCTGGGTGTTCTTCGCCCCGAAGAACAGGCCCTCCAGCAGATGTACGGCCATCGGGAACCACTCGGTCATGACGTCCGCGAAGATGTCCGCCGGCAGCACGAAGAACCGCGTCGGCTCGGTCACCCGCATCGAGTTGTTGTAGACCTGCCGCACCCGGTCGCCCAGGTAGGCCTGCATCGCGCCCGCGTACACCCCGCTCTGCGACGTGCGGGTGACCTCCACGTCGTCACCGGCGACCCGGCGGGAGAGCACGACGGTGCCCTCGATCATCACGAAGAAGCAGGTGGCGGGGTCGCCCTCGGTGTACACCGGGCCGGGCTGGAACAGCTCCACCCGCCCTTCGGTGCACAACCGTCCGAGCTGCTCGGGGCTCAGCTTCTCGAAGAGGAACAGCGAGCCGATCTCCTTGGGGCTGCACGGCATGATCCGACCGCTCATGACTGCTCCAGATACCGGTGGACGAGCATGACGGCCATCGCTCCCTCGCCGACTGCGGACGCGACGCGCTTGGCGGACTCGGCCCGCGCGTCACCCGCGACGAACACGCCGGGAACGCTGGTCTCCAGGTGGTACGGCGGCCGGTCCAGCTCCCAGCCGGCCGGCGGCCGCCCGTCGGCGGTCAGATCGGGCCCGGCGAGGATGAACCCGCGCTCGTCGCGCAGCACCGCCTCGCCCAGCCAGTCGGTCAGCGGGGCGGCACCGATGAACACGAACATCCAGTGCGCGTCGACCCGTTCGCTGTCCCCGGTCACCGTGTGACGCAGCGTCAGGTGCTCCAGGCGGTCCGAGCCGTGCGCCTCGTCCACCACCGTGTGCGGGCGCACCGAGATGTTCGGCGCCTCGTTGATCTGCTGGATCAGGTAGTGCGACATCGAGGCCGACAGATCGGCGCCGCGCACCAGCAGCGTCACCGACTTCGCGCCCCGGGACAGATACATCGCTGCCTGGCCCGCCGAGTTGGCGCCGCCGACGATGTACACGTCCTGCCCCTGGCAGGAGGCCGCCTCGGTCAGCGCCGAGCCGTAGAACACCCCGCAGCCGGTCAGATCGGTGCAGCCGGTGGCCTCCAGCTGGCGGTACTGCACGCCGGTCGCGAGGATCACACTGTGCGCGGCGATCGCCGAGCCGTCCGCGAACCGTACGACCCGGGCGGCGCCGTTGACCTCGAGTCCCGTCACCTCACGGGCCGTCAGGATCTCGGCGCCGAACTTGGCGGCCTGCCGGCGCGCCCGGTTGGTGAGCTGGGCGCCGGAGACCCCGTCGGGGAAGCCCAGGTAGTTCTCGATCCGGGAGCTCTGCCCGGCCTGCCCGCCGGTCGCCGACCGCTCGACGAGCACGGTCCTGAGGCCTTCCGAGGCCCCGTACACGGCCGCACCGAGCCCGGCCGGCCCGCCGCCGATCACGATGAGGTCGTAGAAGTCGGCGGTCGGTGTCGTGGCCAGCCCCACCCGGGCGGCCAGTTCGGGCGCCTCGGGCTCGACCAGGGCCGTGCCGTCCGGGGTGATCACCAGCGGCAGCCGCTGCCCGTCCTGCCCGGCGGCCGCCAGCAGCCGCTGCCCCTCGGGCTCCTCCACCGAGTACCAGCGGTACGGCACCTGATTGCGGGCAAGGAACTCACGCACGTCCGACGACCGCGCCGACCAGCGGTGCCCGACGACCTTCGTGCTGGGCACGGGCCGGTAGGCGCTGGTGCGCCAGGCGTCCAGCAGGTCGTCCAGGACCGGGTAGAGCTTCTCCTCCGGCGGGTCCCAGGGCTTGAGCAGATAGTGGTCCAGATCGACCACGTTGATCGCGTCGATCGCCGCGTTGGTGTCGGCGTACGCGGTGAGCAGCACCCGGCGCGCCCCCGGATAGACGTCCAGCGCCTGTTCCAGGAACTCGATGCCGTTCATCTGCGGCATCCGGTAGTCGGCGAGGATCACCGCCACCAGATCGCCGCGCAGCTTCAGCTCGCGCAGCGCCTGCAGCGCGGACTCCCCGGACTCCGCGCGTACGATCCGGTACGACTCGCCGTAGCGCCGCCGCAGATCGCGGGCGATGGCACGGGAGACCCCCGGGTCGTCGTCCACGGTCAGAATTACACCTACGGTGGATTGGGCAGGAGACATAGCGCGACCGTAAGGGATGGGGGAGGGCCATGGCGACGGTAATGGGGACACGGACGGCGCGGGAGTACTTGCGGGTGTCCAAGGGCAAGGGGAAGACCGCTCGCAGCATCACCGACCAGCGCCGGGACAACATCGCGGCCGAGGCCGTCCACGGCCCGTGGACGTGGGGCGAGCCGTACAAGGACACCGGCAGTGCCAGCAAGTAGGCGACCAAGACCCGCGACGACTTCGAGAAGCTGCTGGCCGACCTGACGTCCGGCGCGTTCGGCGACCCGGGCGACGTCCTCGTGCTGTGGGAGGTCAGCCGACTCGCCCGCGAGACCGGTCAGGGCGTGGCCCTGATCGACGCGGCGGAGGCGGGCGGCTACCTCATCCACGTGACCAGCCTGGACCGCACCTTCAACCCGCGCAACTACGGCGACCGGCACAGCTTGATCAGCGGCATCAACGACGCGGAGAAGGAGGCCCGGCTGCTCAGCGTCCGTACGCTCAGGGGCGTGAACTCCGCAGTCGGCGAGGCCGCCCCCACGGCAGGATCCCCTTCGGGTACCGGCCCACCTACGAGCTGATGCGTGCCGCCGTCATGCGAAGAGGGTGGGCGGACACGGCGAGGGCCTTGCCGAATTGGACTCGGGCTGAAGGCCCAGGGCGTCGCGGGGGAGGAGCGCCGCGAGCGCGCGCTGAAGGCGATCGACCTGATCGACCTGGGCGGCTTCGAGTCCGCCTACCCCAAGGAGCTGTCCGGCGGTATGCGCCAGCGGGTCGGCTTCGCCCGCGGCATCGTCGTGGAGCCGGACGCGCTGCTGATGGACGAGCCCTTCTCCGCCCTGGATGTGCTCACTGCGGAGAACCTGCGCAACGAACTGGTCGGCCTGTGGGAGGGGCACGAGGCCCCGGTGAAGTCGATCCTGATCGTCACCCACAACATCGAGGAGGCGGTGCTGCTGGCCGACCGCATCCTGGTGCTGTCCTCCAACCCCGGCCGCATCCAGGCGGAACTCAAAGTCGGCCTCCCCCGGCCCCGCGACCGCAACAGCCCCCGCTTCGAGTCCATCGTCGACACCGTCTACGACATCCTCACCGGCCGCGAGGAGGCCGCCGCCGCCCCCGCCGCGGCCGCCGTCGCCCGCCCCGCGCCGACGCCGACGAACGCGCCGCTGCCGGACGTCAGCGTCGGCGGGCTCGCCGGTCTCCTCGAAATCCTCGTCGCCCGCGGCGGACAGGACGGCCTGGCGGAGATCGCCGACGAACTCAGCTTCGAGATCGACGACCTGCTGCCTCTGGTCGACACCGCCGTCATGCTCCAGCTGGCTCATGTCGACGGAGTCGGTATCGCCATCACCGACGCCGGGCGGGAGTTCGTCGCCGCCGATATCCTCACCAGCAAGCAGCTCTTCGCCCGCCACGTCGCGAAACACGCCCCACTGGTCCGCGCCATCATCCAGGGCCTGACCGCCACCGACGGCCACACCCTGCGCGAGGGCTTCTTCCTCGACCAGCTCCGCCGCGGATGCTCCGCCGAGGAAGCCCGCAACCAGCTGGAGACCGCCATCGACGGGGGCCGCTACGCCGAGCTGTACGACTACGGCCGCGACGGCGCCAGACTCACCCTCGAACCCGGCGCCCAGAAATACCTGTGACGGGCAGAGGCCGGTGGTACACCGGCCACAGGTGCCCTGCCGACGCGCGGCGTCCCGGTCATGGCTCACGCGGAGAAGCTGATGAAGAAGAAGTACCTGCCGTACCTGGTGATCCTCGCGGTCTTGGCCTGGATCGCCATCCTCGTTCTGTGGAAGTGAGCCCGTGAGTAGGGGACCTGCCCAGGTTCCCGTACACCGGTGGTCGGGGGCGGTGGCGAGGTGGTGGGCCGGCTCGCCGGCGTCGTCTTGCGGCTGTGGCGGCGCGACTGTCAGCGGGATACCGGGCTGGTCGTACAAGTGGGTGGACGCGAGGTAGTCCTGCCCGCCGAACAGGTCGTCGCCCCGGGCTGGTGAGCCCGGGAAGGACCTGCGCCACGGCGAACGGCGCGAGGGCGAGGTGCGCGTTCAGCTGAAATGGGTGGGTCGTCGCCGAAGTCCAGGTCCGGCTCTGTCGCGTGCGCCGCGTCAGGGGATGATCCGCACAGCGGGGCGCAATCGTGTGGTGAGGTCGGCCAGCAGCCGGTCGGCGTACGGGAGGACATAGGGGCCGAGAGAGGCGGCACCGATCGCGAGGGCCACGCCGGCCCAGGCGAGCGGGCCCAGTGGTGTGCAGTCGAAGAAGTGGCTGACGAGGGGGGTCTGGACGAGGGTGACGAGTACGGCTGCGGTGCCGAGGACGGTCGCCAGGATCAGTGGGCTGCTGCGGCGTCCGGCGATGGTCTGGGTGAGCTGGGCGCCGACCACGCCGCACAGGGCCATGGTGCTGGTGCGGCGCGCCGTACCCGGCGTGAGGGTGCCGATCAGCCAGGCGATGGCCGCGCCGATCCCGGTGATCAGTCCGCGGTGCCTGATCTGCCGGTTCAGCGGTCCGCCGAGGACGGCGAGGCCGACGGGGTGGTCGTCGGCCTCGGTCGGCTCGTGGGCGGGTTCCGGGGAGTGGGGGGTGACCGCAACCGCCATCGCCGGGAACATATCGGTGAGCAGGTTGACCAGCAGCAGCTGACGCGTCGAGAGCGGCGAGGTACCGGACAGCAGGGTGCCCAGGACCGAGAAGCCGACCTCGCCGGCGTTCCCGCCGAGCAGGATGCTGATCGCGTCGGCCACGCTGCGCCACAGGGCGCGGCCCTCGCCGATGGCGTCGATGAGGGCCGACAGATCGTCGTTGGTGATCACGAGGTCGGCGGCGTTGCGCGCGGCTGCCGATCCGCGTGTCGCGATGCCGACTCCGACGTCGGCGGCACGGATGGCTGCGGCGTCGTTGGCGCCGTCGCCGACCATGCCCACCACGCGTCCCGCCTCCCGCAGCGCCTCGACGACCTGGAGCTTCTGCTCGGGCGCCACGCGTGCCACGACGCCGCAGTCCTTGAGCAGGCGTGCCCGCCCTGCCCGGTCCTGTGCGGCCAGCTCGTCGCCCGTGACCACCGTGACATCCGGTGGCCAGCCGAGGGCGACGGCCACGGAGCGGGCGGTCTCCGGGTGGTCTCCGGTGAGCATCACGGGCCGTACGCCCGCCTCGCCGAGCCCGGCGACCAGCGGGGCGGAGCTGGCGCGAGGGGTGTCGGCAAGGGCCACGAAGCCGATGAGTTCCAGCAGTTCGAGGGGCGTGTCCAGGACCGTTGCCGCCTCCCCCGCCGCGAGCCGGCGCTGGGCCACGGCCAGCAGCCGCAGTCCCTGCGCGGCGAGGGCGTGGGCCGCGTCGAGGACTGCCGGCTCGGCATCGGGGCAGCAGGGCAGGACGACTTCCGGTGCGCCCTTGACGACCAGCAGATCCGCGCCGTCGTGGGCCTCGCCATCCGTCTGCGGGACCCGTCCCGCGGCGGCCGCGTAGCCCCGGCTCGCCTCGAACGGCTGGGCTCGCGTCGTGGTCCACCCTGTTTCGCGTGGGGCGGCCGCCAGGACGGCCTCGTCGGTGGCGTGCGCGTGGAAGACGGCCTGTTCGACGGCGCGCGGGCAGGCCCGGGCAGCGATACGGAGGACCGACTGGGCATCGGGGTCGGACACGGGGCGGTCGGCGCCTGCGGCGGTGAGGACGCGGATCACCCGCAGCCGGTTCTCGGTGAGGGTTCCGGTCTTGTCGAAGCACATGGTGTCCACGCGTCCGAGCGCCTCGAGGCTGCGCGGTGTGCGCACCAGGACGCCGAGTCTGCTGAGCCGTCGAGCCGCGGCCATCTGCGCCACTGTCGCCACCAGGGGCATTCCCTCGGGCACGGCGGCCACCGCGACCGCGAGACCGCCCTGGAGTGCGGTGCGCACTGGACGGCCGCGCAGGAGGGACAGGCCGGCCACCGCGGCGCCGCCGGCGAGGGTGAGGGGCAGCACCTGGCGGGTGAGCTGGTGCAGCCGTGCCTGGACTCCCGCCGAGGTGGGGACCCGGGCGGCGAGGGACGCGGCGCGGCCGGCCTCGGTCTGGTCGCCGGTGTGCACTACGACCGCACGCGCACGGCCTGCCACCACCGTGGTGCCCTCGAAGACCATGCAGCTGCGGTCGGCGACGACTGCCTGCGGCACGGGATCCACCTGCTTGCGGGTGGGCAGCGACTCGCCGGTCAGCGAGGACTCGTCCACCTCGAATCCGCTGACCTCCAGCAGCCGCGCATCGGCCGGGACCACGTCATTGGTGTGCAGCTCGATCACCTCGCCTGGCGACAGCCGCTGGGCATCGACGAGCAGCGCCTCACCGCCTGCGGTGTCGGCGACGCGCCGTGCCGTTCGCCGCTGCCCCCTGACCAGTGCGGACAACGCCTGCTCCGCGCGCAACCGCTGCACCCCGCCGACCAGGGCGTTCACCGTTACCGCACCGATGACGAGGAACGCGTCCACGGCCGATCCCAATAGCGCCGACGCGGTCGCGCCGACCACCAGTACGGGGGTGAACGGATCGTCGAGCTCTACCCACACGGCGCCCGCCAGCCGCGCACCCACCCGCGCCGGCGCGAACGCCCGGTACGCTACCGCGGCGCCCGCGGCACGTCCGGCCCGAGCCCGTACCACCGCCCATGCCGTGGGCGCAGCCCGCGACGCCTTCGCCAGCCGGGCCATCACGTCGTCGGGGCGCAGGGCATGCCAGGGCACCCGCGGTCTGGGGTGCGGGGTCGAACTGACGGCGACGGGCAGCGCGGTGAACCAGCCCGACACCAGGGACACGGCGGTCGCGAGGGTGACGGGGCTGAGCCGCAGTTCGAGGGGGAAGGGGATCCGTTGCGACCGTGCCCCGTGGGTGAGCACCAGGAGTTCGGCGAGCGCGGTGCCCGCCTCGGCGAGGAACCTGGCCCGTCGGCTGACCGCCCGCGCCCCGGGTACGGCGGACAGCAGCCGCCAGGCGCCCTCCAGCCCGCGCAGAGCCAGGATGTCCGCCCCCCAGACCACGGCACTGCGCTCGTCGGTGACAGCGACGGCGATGTCACTGCCGAGCAGCCCGTCGAGCACGTCGCGAACGGACTCCGTCAACTCTCCTTCGGCTGCGGATCGTTCGTGCGGGATGCGCGCCACTGTCAGGACGGTCCGGCCGCCATGCCGCAGCTCGGCCACCAGCTGGGCCAAGGGCACCTCGGCCGGGACGAGTTGGTCGGCCAGGCTTGTGAACTCGCCGAGCGTGTGGTCGTCCACCACCACGACGTGCAGCCCGGCCCGGCGCGCCGCGTCCAGCACGGCCTCGGCCATCGGGTCGACCTCCCACCCGACCAGGACGGTACCGACGTCGCTGCCGCGCACCGACGCGATCATCAGTCCGGTAGCCGACAGGTCTGTCTCCGCGGGCCCCGCCTCCCGAGCCCCTGCGCCCGGCGTCCTCTCGTCGGGCACCTGCCGCAGCCCGAGTCGCTGATCGAGCGACGGCTTTGCCCCGTCCTCCTGCGCGCTCAGAACCGCCGTGGCTTCCAGCCACAACCGGGTGCGATCCCAGCCGGGGACGCTGGGATGGACCTCCAGCACGGTGCGGCGCGTGCTGCGCAGCGCCTCGGGGTGCAGGACCACTGTGTCCACGAGTTCCAGCCGGCGCAGCCGTTCGGGGTCGCGGACCAGGACGTCCTCGCGCGCCAGGGCGGTGCCCAGCGCCGCGGTGAAGCCGGCCGGGCCGTAGCGCGCGGCCTTGGGGGAGCCACCCAGCGCCGCCTCGGCCGCCTCGTCGAGATCGCGGGTGAACAGGAACGTGGTGAGGCCGCCGAACAGCATCCCGTTGACCGCTGCGTCGGCGAACTCGTCGCCGGGACACGAACGCAGACACGGACGCTCGACGTCGCCTCCGGCAACCGTCAGCCGATACGGAGCACACAGCGTGTCGTGCACGGCGTCGAACGCCGCGAGCTGAGCCAATGACTCCGCCAACTGGACACCCCGCAGCGCCGCGTCGAGCAGCAGCGCACTCGGCGACTGCCCCATTCCGCAGACGGCCGCATGGGCCGCGGCCAGCAGCAGGTCGGCCGCGTCCGGACCCACCGTGCGGCTCAGCACCGTCCTGGCCCGTGAGTCCTCGCGCAGCACCACGACCGCGGCCACCAGGGCCTCCGGCGCACGCCGCAGAAACGCCAGCCGCGCCGCGAGGGCGACGGTGATGCCCGCTGCGTCGCACGCCAGGGCGAGAGCATGGGCGCGCACGCCCCCGGCAGCGCCGGGGTGGGCGTGTTCCAGCGTGTGCTCGCCGACGTGCACCAGCCCGTGCTCGGCGGCCAGTTCGGACACCCTGCCGACCAGCTCGTCGCCGACCGCGTCCTCGGCGGTCTGCACCACCAGCCGCTCCAGCCCGCCGTCCCAGTAAGCGAACAGGACGTCGGGGTGCTCGGCCAGCTCGACGGCCACCTTCCCGGCAGCTGCTTCCAGACGCTCCGCCGTGGGAGTCTCCAGGTTGGGGTGATGCCCCAGCGCCAGATGCATCCGGGTTCCGGCGCGCCAGTAACCGACCTGAGGGGTTGCCGCGTTACGGACGACCCTGCCGACCCGCCGCGTCGTCGCCGTCACCGCCGCCGCGCCGCTCGCAGCGCCGTGCACACCGGCCTGGACGAGGTCGGCGGCCAAGTGCACCGCGTCCGTGGCCGGCGGGACGATCCGGCGCGTGGCCTCCACGGAGGAAGCGACGGTGGCCTGGAGGGCCGCCACGGCAGGCAGCGTCAGCAGGCGGAGCAGCATCTGTCACCTTTACGGGCTTGCCGCTCGGGCCGCGGACGGAACGCTGGTCGCCGGGGACAGAACGGGGTCTCAGAAGGCGGGTCTCAGAAGGCGGGTCTCAGAAGGCGAAAGCCCGCGTCAGGACTTCTTCCGCCCGCGTGCCGTGGCAGGCGAGGCACTCGACCGGCTGGTGGCCGCGCGCTTGGACGAGGGGGACTTCGTCGTACCTGATGAGCTCGCCGACTTCGTCGGACGGGTCTTCGCCTTCGCCGACCCCGACGCCGCCTTGGCCGAGCGGCTCCTCGCCACCCTCGCTTCGGTCGACGCCTTGGCCGACCTCGCAGCCTGCTTCGCCCGCAGCCCTTCGGTACGGGACACCGTGGCTTCTCCAGCCGTCTCGGCGTCCTGGGGTCGCGGCTGCGTGAGCCACACCACCGCGGCGCCCACCGCGGCCACCGGCCACTCGACGACACCTGCCACGCCGAGCAGCCCGGCACCGGTGTACGCGGCGACTCGCCGCGCGTGGGGAGAGACGATCCCGACGGAATCCAGGACACCGTCGACTACTCCCTTGACCCGGTCGAAGCCGGGCCTGACCCTCTCGGCACCGGGAACCTTCTCGACGGCCGTCATCACCGTCTGCACGGGATGCGCCAGCGTGTCCTGGACAGGATGCTTCGCCTTGGTGTCCTCTGAAGCACGCGCATGGGAACTGACAGTCATGGTCGCTCTCCCTCTGTAGAGCAGGTGAGGCGCGGCCAAGCGCCGTGACGGCTCTCACCTTGACAAGATCATACAACTCCGGCAAGTCTGGGCATATCAGCGTGCCGCCGAGCGATGTAACCGGCGGCGGATACCGTGGACGGCCCGACGCCAGGATCTTCCGAGCCGGCGCGTCCGAGGGGACCAGCCGCCCGCCCCGACAGGGGCACGGCGAACCGCCGACCGACACCCGCGTGTGTCCAGGCCGCAAGGAGGTGAGGGCATGAGTACCCGGCCCAGTCCAGAGCCCAAATCCCCGACCCATGTCCATCACCGCCTGACCGCGGCTCCCGCGCTCGCCAGCTGACCTGCCGTACGCCGCGCCCCGCCCACCCGGCCGAGCCGTAGCGACGTGCGCAGCGACAGCGTCATGCGTACCGCAGGTGTCAGGCCCCTACCTCCCCGCGGAGGCCGCCATGCGCATCGAATTCACCTGGCCGCGCCCCGGCGCAGACGACCGCACCCTGACACTCACGCTCCCCGACATCCCCGTACTGCGACAAGCGGGCCGCCTGCTGGCTCCGGCCACCCTCCGCCGTGCCATCGCATCAGCAGGACCCTTCGTCACAGCTGCCGCCGACGCCACCGGCGCCGGTCCCACCACCCGCGCCGCCCTCCCATACGCCCTCCGCTTCGCATGCCAAGCACTCGACGGCGGCGCACCTCGGAGTTCGTAGCTGCCACTTCCTCGCCGGCGGCAGGTCTTCGCCCGCCACGTGGCGAAACGCGCCTCGCTGATCCGCGCTGTCGTCCAGGGACCAGACGGTCGCCGACGGCAACACCCTGCGCGAGGGCTTCTTCCTCGACCTGCTCCGTCGCGGCTTCTCCGCCGAGGAGGCCCGCAACCAGCTTCAGACCGCCGTCTACTGGGGCCGCCACGCCGAGCTGTACGACTACGATCGCGACGACGCTCGGCTCACTCTCGAACCCGGCGCTCAGAAGTACCTGTAAAGACGTGGGTGGTCAGTTCCGCTCGCGGTTGGCGGCGTCGGCCAGCAGGTGGGCCAGGTCCGCGGGCAAGTCGAGCTTGTGTTCCAGCCGGGCGGCGTCGTGCCCGTGGGTGGCGAAGATCCACGCGGTGTAGAGGCGGTTCAGGCTGGGTGCGCCCGGAGCGAGCAGGAGTGGGCGGACGGCGTCCATGGGGAAGCCGTCCAGGGCTCGGGCGGTGAACCACGCCTCGTCGACCGTCTCGGTCAGCTGCCGTCTGGCCTGACGCTGGGGACGGCGATGGCTGTGCACGACCGCCGCGACCATGACGAAGGCTGCGGTGGCGGTTCCGACCAGGGCACCGGCGACGATCGGCCGGTGGGCGCGCGGAGTAGTGGCCAGCGCGGTCATCTCCAGCGCCGTCAGCAACAGAACGCCGAGCACGGCGGTGCCCTCGCCGGTGTGGGCGAGCGCCTCCTCCAGGCAGGCGACGACCTCGTCGTCGTCGGTCTGGGAGAAGTCGGCGTAGAACTGCCCGATCGCGTAGAAGTTCCACGGCGTGTGCGGGCACACCAGCTCGTCGGCGTCAGCACCCAGGCGCGCGGTCCAGTCGTGCGGGGCCACGGGGACCGCCAGCACGACCCGTGCGGCCCCGCGAGCGCGGGCGATCTGACAGGCCGCGCGTGCCGTCGAACCGGTGGCGACCCCGTCGTCGATGACCAGTACCGTGCGGCCCGCCAGGGCCGCCGGTTCCCGTCTGCCCCGGTAGCGCCGTGCACGGCTTTCGAGTACCTCCCGTTCGCGTGCCTCGACCTCGGCCAACTCGTACGGGGTGACACGCGCCGCGCGCACCACCTCGTCGTTGATCACGCGGACGCCGCCTTCGCCGATGGCCCCCATGCCCAGCTCCGGCTGGAACGGTACGCCCAGTTTGCGTACCAGGCAGACGTCCAGCGGCGCGCCCAGCGCCTTGGCGACCTCGATGTGCATGCACCCGTACCTCCATCCTCACCCCAGTGGAGAACGAAGGCGCATCGCTGTGGGAGGTGCTCCTTGAGCCTCCGCCCCCTGCGGATCACTCGGCCGGGATCGGTCCGAGGTAGGTGCCGCCGGAGACGTCGATGGTCTGGCCGGTCACCCAGCGCCCCTGCGGGCCCGCCAGGAAGCCCACTACGTCTGCGACGTCCTCCGGCTCGCCGATCCGTCCGAGCGCGGTGATCGACTCAAGTCCGGCGACCGCCTCGGGAACCGCGGCGTAAGGGGCGATCATGTCGGTCAGCACCACCCCGGGTTCGACCGTGTTCACGGTGATCCCACGCCGACCCAGTTCGTTGGCGAGCGACGGGCCGAGCGCCGCCAGCGCAGCCTTGGTAACGGTGTAACCGATCTGGAGGGGGTTCGCGATCCGGGTGGCCGCGGAGCCCATGTTGACGATCCGTCCGCCGTCCCGCAGCAGCGGCAACGCCCGCTGGACCACGAAGACCGGAGTGCTCAGGTTGACTGCCAGCAGATGCTCGAACTCCTCCTCGGTGAGCTTCCCGATCGAAGTGGTCGAATGGATGCCCGCATTGTTGACCAGAATGTCCAGGCCGTCCGCGTCGTGGTCCGCCAGTCCGGCGGTGAGCCCCTCGAACAGCCGGTCCACCGCACCGCTCTCGCCGAAGCGGGCCTGCACCGCGAACGCCCGGCCGCCGCTCTCGGCGATCTTCCCTACGGTCTCGGCGGCGGCCGCGTCGTTGCCGCCGTAGTGGACCGCGACCAGCGCCCCCTCGGAGGCGAGCCGAAGGGCGACCGCGCGCCCGATCCCGCGCGAGCCGCCCGTCACCAGTGCGGTCTTGCCGTCCAGTTCGCCCACGATCGCCTCTTTCCCTCGTGATGCCCCAAGCTGAATCCGGGAACGATTCACCCTAACCAGCGGCTGCAAGAGGCAAGTTGTGGGCTGTGTCAGAACAAAAGATTTCGGTGCTCAGGGCAGAACCCTGCCGCCTGAAGTCTTCAGGGCGGTTGGACATGGGCGCTGCTGTCTGGCGGACGTGGTCGGCGGGAAGGGTTCGCCGCTGACCACGCCCGCGCCACCCGCCTCCTGCGTACCCTGCTCGTCCTGATGAACCTCTAAGTCAATCGCTGCAGATGATCTACTCCGCAGACTGCCGCGCACGTCCAGCGCGAGCACTGCGAGCACCCGTTACATCAGTCCTTTGACCTGCGACTTCAAGTTGGCGGAGGCTCCTTGTCCGTCATGGATCCGGGGTGTGTCCACCCGCGTGCGGACGGTGCACGGGATCAGCGTCACCGCGGCGGGACGCGATCGCGACGTGCGCGACACGGTGGTGAAGCGTAATGCCGCCAGAGGGCCAGTCGACGCACGATCCGGCGGCCGGAACTGCCACCACTGCCGCCGCCCTGGCCCGGCTGCCGGCCGCGGGCATGTGGATGCCGATAGGGACGCGAGGCCAACGGACCCCTCAGTGACGGCGTACTGACTGTCACCGGGCGCAATGCACAGTCCGCTGAGCTCCGGTATCCCTGCGGCAGCAAGCCAGGCCGCCGTGTTATCCGAACAGACGGCGGACCCGTATCGTGTCGATGCGCCGCCAGCCGAGCCTGAGTAGTAGCCCAAGCTCGTCCTTGCGGCCCCTGCTGCCACCCATCCCTGCGGAGACCCTGCCTCGCGCTGCGCGGCGCCGTGGCAGCCTGGCATCGCCTGCAGGCCGCGCGGAGCCGTTGCCGAGAGAGCCGGAAGTCCCCCGAACGGTCGGAGGCGTTCGGGGATGACTGAAGGTTTCCGGTCACAGCACTGGCAAGGAAGCGCTGCGATGGCCGGCCTGGCAGAGAGAACTCACGAAGAGCCGGGTGCGGGTGGTCACCCCGTGGCGGCTGCCGGTGACGTAAAGACGACGCGCCCGCCCACTCGGGTGTCGTTACCAGGACAAGGCCGCGAGGCACTCGATGCAGCGATGGCAAGGTCCACAGCCCGACACCACGGCTTTCTGCGGACGCCCCGGTCGGAGTAGGCCACCCCGCCGCCGCGCGCGACGCGGACCTGCTTGTCGTCGGCAGTCGCGGGTACGGTGCCCTTCACACGGTGCCTTCGTGGGAATGCCGCTCGGCTCCCCGGCTCAGCGCTGCCTCCGCCTCGTATCCTGTTCCGTGCTCGTCGTGCCTTCCGGAACGACCCATGGAGCTGGGGGAACGCGAGCCGACCGCCAAGAGTAGGACGCATGTTCGGTCGATGTGTCCCTGCTCCAGCCGCGCGGGTTCGTCAGCAAGCTGTAGACGGCGGCGAAGGCGCCGATCACGTTCGCCCTGCCCACGGCTTCGACGAGGTGCCGTAAACCTGCAGGCAGGGCTGCCGGCAACGATCCGGATCCACGGGAGCCGACGAGCGGGGAGCACACCGTGCACTCCGTCCCGGGTGGGTTCAAGCTGGAGATAGATCTCCATACGGGCACTGGCCCCGCTCAACGCCCGGCCGGTGGCGCCCGGGGTCGGAAACCGTGACACGCCGCCGTGCTGTGACATGCGTGAACACGATGTGCGAAGGCAAGGGAGAGCAATCATGCGGGTGGGAGTGCTGACCGGAGGAGGCGACTGCCCCGGTCTCAATGCGGTGATCCGCAGTGTCGTACGCAAAGGAGTGCAGGAGTACGCCTGGAAGTTCGTCGGGATCGTCGACGGCTGGGCTGGGCTGGTCAAGGACGTGACCATGGCATTGGACGTTCCGGCCGTGCGCGGAATCCTTCCGCTTGGCGGCACGATTCTCGGCTCCTCTCGCACCAACCCCCTCAGGCTTGAGGACGGCATCGACCGCATCAAGAACACTCTCAGCGTGCACAAGATCGACGCTCTCGTTGTGATCGGCGGCGAGGACACACTCAGCGTCGCGACCGCACTGTCGGATGCGGGGGTCAACCTGGTCGGCGTGCCCAAGACCATCGACAACGACGTGGGTGGCACTGACTACACCTTCGGCTTCGACACCGCCGTCAGCATCGCGACCGAGGCCATCGACCGCCTGCACACCACCGCGGAGTCCCACAAGCGCACACTCGTCGTCGAGGTGATGGGACGCCACTCCGGGTGGATCGCTCTGCACGCTGGCGTCGCCGGGGGCGCGAACGCCATCCTCATCCCGGAAGTGGAGTTCGATCTCGACCAGGTCTGCGCCTGGGTGGAGAAGCGTTTTGAGATCAACTATGCGCCGATCGTCGTCGTGGCGGAGGGAGCTGTTCCCAAGGCCGGACAGATGATGGTCAAGGACGAGTCGCGCGACGAGTTCGGGCATGTGCGCCTGTCCGGGATCGGTGACTGGCTGGCCCGGCAGGTCGAGCACCGCACCGAGAAGGAGGCCCGCACGACGGTTCTCGGTCACGTCCAGCGTGGTGGCACGCCGAGCGCGTATGACCGGTGGCTCGCCACACGCTTCGGTCTGCACGCCGTGGACGCGGTCAAGGACGGTGACTTCGGCACGATGACGGCTCTGCGCGGCACGGACATCACACGTATCCCGCTTGCTGACGCGACGAAGGCGACCAAGCGCGTCCCCGAAGAGCTGTACACGGAGTTCGACGTGTTCTTCGGCACCTGACGCTGCCACGTAGTGGCATCACGCATGCGGTACGACGACGACCGGGCAGCGAGAGTGATGCAGGACGGCGTGGGCCACGGAGCCCAGCCGCCGCTCGGCCGCCCGCGGGCTCGAGCGTCGGCCCAGGACGAGCAGGTCGGCTCTCTGTGAGGCGTTCACCAGGGCGTAGGCCGGGTGGAGAAGCACGACATCAGGCAGCACCGGGACTTCCGGATACTTGTCCTGCCAGCCTTGGAGCACGTCGGACAGCAGTTGGACTGTCTCGTCCTCCCACGCGGCCCGGTCTTCCTCGGGCACTCCGACCGCCGTCCACGAAGCATGGCCGGAGAGAGCCCACGCGTGCACGACACGCAATCGAGCGCCACGGAGCTCAGCGGCGCCGAACGCGAAGTCCAGGGGTGACTCGGCCGCGTGCCGTACGTCGACGCCCACGGTTACCTCGGCATCATGTGCTGCGGCGGCCGGTCTCCCGGGGACGACCACGACGGGGCAGGAGGCGCTGCTCGCCATCGCCAGTGCCGTCGAGCCCACGGCGAGGCCGTCGAACCCGCCTTCCCCTCGCGACCCGACGACGAGGAGTTCGGCTGTTTCGGAAGCCGAGAGCAAGGCAGCCGCGGCCGAGTCGGCAACCTGCACACTGCTCATCGCCACGCGGGGATACCGACTGGCAAGGTCGGTTTTCGCCCGCTGGAGCAGTGCCTCGCCGGTCTGCTGCCATGAGAAGGCAACCGGTTCATCGGTGGAGTCACGGGCGGGGACGGGTGCGGCATGCACGAGACGCAGCTCGAAGCCTCGAAGAGCTGCCTCCCCGGCGGCCCACTCGCCCGCAACGAGACTTTCCTGGGATCCGTCGATCCCGACTACGGCAGAGCGGCTCATCCTGTACTCCTTCCCGGCACCGCCTCGTGTGCATCCGGACAAGTGCTCTCTCGCCCTTGACGGAGGTGTCCCTCTCTTGGCGGTCGTCACCTCATCGTGACCATTGTGAATGTGGAACCGCGGTGACACCCGGCGAGGCGGCGGCGCCTCCGAGGGCGGGAGGGGCGGCTCAGGAGGTCCAGGACTTTGAGAAGCCCCATGTGATGCGGTCCGTGCCTGGAGCGGCCGTGTTCCCCGAGCGGCTGCGCCCGGCAGCGAAGATGCAGGGTTGAGGGGCACGCCTTCGGTCCAACGACGGCGTCCCGGACGCCCTGTCTGGTCCCGTACCGAGGGCCAAACGGCCCTGCCGGGCATTTCGCCACACATGTGACTCTTGTGGCATGAAGAGGCAACCAGGCAAAGGCATCAACGGCGCCGGCCTCGGCCCGGGGAAGAAGACCCGCCTCAACCGGATCCTTCACCACCACGGCCTGCGCAACGGTACTGCGATCTTCCTGCCCTACGACCATGGACTGGAACACGGCCCGCGGGACTTCTTCGACAACCCCGTCGTGAGCGACCCCGCGTACATCATCCGGCTCGCGTTGGAAGGAGGATTCAATGGGATCGCCATCCAGATCGGGCTGGCCGAGAAGTTTTACTGGGACTACGCCGGCGAGGTTCCCCTGATCCTGAAGCTGAACGGGAAAACCGACATCCCCTCCGACGCCGAGGCCCTCTCTCCGCTGCACGCGTCCGTTGCTGACGCGGTCCGCCTCGGAGCCGACGGCGTGGGCTACACGCTGTATGTCGGCAGCCCCGCCCAGGAAATCGACTTCCGGCAGCTTCGGCAGGTCCGGGAGGACGCGCAGCGGTTCGGAATGCCGCTGATCGTGTGGGCCTACCCGCGCGGGGCGGCGATCGAGGCCAAGGGGGGCAGGGATTCCTTCTATGCCGTCGACTACGCCGCACGAACGGCCAGCGAACTCGGCGCGGACATGGTCAAGGTGAACTTCCCCCACCCGGAGAAAGTGTCCGGAGTCAAGGACGCTTACCAACACGAATTCTCCCCCCAGCAGGCCATCAACGCCGTGGTGCGTTCGGCGAACCGCACCCTGGTACTGGTGTCCGGCGGGGAGAAGGCGGGCGACGAGGCCATGCTGGAGAAGACACGCCAGTCGATGGAGGCAGGCGCCACCGGGCTGATCTTCGGCCGCAACGTCTGGCAGCGTGAGCACGATGAATCGCTCCGATTTGTGGCCCGGCTCCAGGAAATACTCTCCAAATACCCCCAAGCAGGTGTACCCGGCGCCTGAGCCCCATGCAGTGGACGATGTCGCCACTGCGTCGAGAAGAAACCCTCCAGGAGGAGGTCCTGGACCGCGAGGTGACCCAAGATCCGTCTACAGCTGACGCAGCGGAATCGGGCGTGCTTCCGAACTCGGCCGAGAGCGCTTCGTGCCATTCTGAAGTCGGCGTTGTGTGAGCGTGGGCGTGCCCGGCTACATCTCCACGGGTGCGCCCTCCTGCTACGTTCTCGCTCCAGTCGGCCCTGCCCCTCGGCCGGGCTGACTGCCCATTCCATACGTTGGCGCCTTGGCGCAGTCCGGTGTGCGATGCGGATACCCGCGGAGCCTCATAGCAGGCATCACTGCATCGCCCGAGCCACTGCCTCACCATGGGCGACGAAAGACGAAATGTGCCCCGGCGCAGCGTCGCATTGAATCCGAACGGCCGATTCCTCCATCACCACGTGTCGTGGTCGTGTGCGTTGAGTGTGCACACCGTAGCTGGAAGGCAATATGCCGGAACTGTTGTTTTGCCTACTGCAGGTGTAGAGGACGCGGCAGGCGTGGAAGTAGCCGCGGACGATGCGGGGCTGTTTCTGGCGGCGGTGGAGGAAGCGGCGGGTCTCGCGGGCGAGGATGTCCTCCGAGCGGGGCGCGTGCGGCGTGGACATGACGCTTGACGTCAGGTGTAACTCGATGCGCTCGGCCTCATACACCATTCGAGTGGTCATGTCAGAATTCGACACTCAAGCCGACCGCGCTGCAGTGGGGCACATCTGACGGCATGCATCCTTATGTCGACATGTTCAACTGGGCGCCGAACGCAGAATTCTTATGAAGTTCGTGGACATGTAGATGCCCGCCAACCGGGCCGGATTGTCGACGGTCAATTCAACGCGCCGACGGCGTGCGAGGACCGGAAACGCTTTGTGGGAGGTTTGCTTGATTTGGGCGGCATTACATCACCAGCGCTGGTGGTTTGGCAGACACCTGGTGTGGCAACACCTCCTGGCATGCCTCACCAGTATGGCGCTGGTCGGGGCCGGGCCGCTCATGGCGACTGGGTCATTCGCGGCACCCGCAATGGCCTCTGCGAATACATCCTGCGGCCCCTCGCCCGGAGTGACGCCTTTCACCGATCAAGTGCGGCAGCCGCCTGTTGCGGCACCAGACGCGGAAAACCACTACACAGTCACGGTGGGTGTGCATAACACGCACAGATTCAGCAGCGCGTGGGGGCCGACGAAGACGCTGGGCTACAGCACGGCCAACGCCATAGTGGACTACCTCGGACCGACCATCGTCACCCAGCAGCACCGTCCGATCAAGGTGCGGTTCATCAACAACCTGCCGGCAGCCGGCACGGCCGTTTTCCCGTTCGACCAGCCCAACAACACCATCACCACACACCGCCATGGCGGTCTCCAGTCTGTGGCAAGCGACGGCCCCCCACTGCCCAACGGAGTGGAAGTCCCACCAGGTGGATCACAGACGCAGGACTATCCGAACAACCAGGCCGCGGCGCCCTTGTGGTACCACGACCATGCCGATGCGCATGCCTCATACCACGTCTATGAGGGCTTGGCAGGGCTGGCGCCCAACACCGACAAGCTTGAGTCGTCGTTTGGGCTACCCCTGGGCGATTTCGCCAAGTCCTACGTACTCCAGGACAAGTCGTTCAACGCCGACTACTCACTGTGCTACACCCACGCCGACCCGGAGTTCTTCGGCGACCGCCCAGTGATCAATGGGACCATCGCACCCAAGCAGAACGTGGAGCCAAGACGCTACACCTTCACCCTGGTCAACGGATCGGACTCCCGCTTCTACCACCTCAGCCTCCGACAGGTTGCCGGATCTGCCTCGGCCGCGCCGACAATGATCGTGGTCGGCAATGACGAGGGCTACCTACTGCATCCCGCGCGGGTCAGCGACCTGCTCATCGCGCCCGGAGAGCGTTACCAGGCGGTTGTCGACTTCACCAGCCACAACGGCCAGCAGTGGGTGTTGGCCAACGACGCTTCTGCGCCCTACCCGGGACCTGACACAGCACCGCTGATTCCTGAGCTGATGCGATTCGACGTCTGCTCCGAGGTGACGTCTCCGGATCATTCACGGGTACCGAAGACAATCCGGGAGGCCAACAACGCCGAGCCGCTCGCCAGCAAGTTGGCGCAGGCTCGCCTCCGAACGGTCCAGGCCGGCGAGAATACGCCTGGTGTGACCCAGATGGGGGACAAGAACCAGCTGCTCAATTATTTCGACCCGCCTACCGAGACTCCTCAACTCGGCTCCACGGAAGTCTGGGCCATGCGCAACCACAGTCCCGACGCGCATCCCTTCCATGAACACATCGCCGAACTCCGGCTGATCGGAAGATGGCACGTCGGGCAGCCGGATACCACCGGAAAGCCCGTACCCGGTACTATCGGCCCCTTCGAACCGGCAGCCGCCTACGAATCCGGTCCCAAGGATACCTTTGTATCCCCACCGGACTACATCACTGCCTGGGTCGGCAAATACACCATCCCGGGAATTTCGGTCTGGCACTGTCACATCCTCTCCCACGAGGATGGCTCGTCAACGGGCGGCACTATCGAGATGATGCGCCCCCTCGCCGTTGGCTCGAAGCCGCAAGTCCAACTACCCCGCGTACTCACGCAGGAACGATTGGACCAGCTGGTGCGCCAGCCGTAGCGGGGAGTCACACCTTCACCGCCGCCTCGTCCGCGGCTGCTTCCACGCCCGCCACGTCCGCTACACCACCCAGTAGGCAAAACATCACGGATCTCGGATCAGGCGGGCAGCACCGGCCTGAAGCACCCGTCACGGCATCTGCCGCGCAGCCCGGCTGCGGCTTCGCAAACACGACACAGTGTGAGCGCTGCCTGGTCACCCGTCGGACGGCATACCCAATCCACCTGTACACATGTAGAGCAGACTCTTCCTTTGGACCGGCACGGGGGTGACGGAGCGTCAGCAAACTCCTGATGTTGCCTTTTCCCTGCGAGTCAGCCGTGTTTTCCGATCCTCTGAGTTCGCTCTGAGGGTGTTGATGCAGTCTTGAACAGCAGGTGAGAGATCACCTAATAGGACTCCGTTAGGTCTTCCGGTTCGAGCTGTTCCTGGGCACGTTGGATGTGTGGATGCACATGAAGTGAAGCGTGTACGGGCCAGGTTGGCGTTATACGTGGCTGATGTGTTCGCCTCGGTGCCGCGCAAGGACCAACGGGCCAAGAGCGACTGCTACCTGCGGGGACTGATGCTGGACGGCATTCTTCCGTCCTTGCGCACCGACACGTCGTCGATCACCCAGGCCGTCGGGGCGATGAGCGGCAGCATGCGTTCGCAGATCCGACGCTGCACCGGCACGGGATCCCAGGTGGACTGGTTCACGAACTGCTGCAGGTTCTGCTCGTTGCCGTCCGGCAGCCGAGCGGCCATGGCCTGGATCGACTTGCGGCGGGAGACTCCCATCGATTACTGGCTGTCCAGCCTGCCGGCAGACACCCCGATCGCCGACCTGGTCCGCCTGGCCAAAGTCCGCTGGCGCATCGAACACGACTACCGAGAACTCAAGCACGGTCTGGGCCTGGACCACTTCGAAGGCCGTTCCTGGCCGGGCTGGCACCACCACGTCACCCTCGTGACCGCAGCCCACGCCTTCCTCACCGAACAACGGCCGGCCCCAAAAGTCCCCGGGCCGGGCTCACTCTCCACCAGATCCTCGACGCCCTCCAAGACGTCCTGAGGTGCTGGACCGGCATCTGCACCACCTGTCACCAACCCCTGCCCAGCAGGACACACACAACACCAAGATCAAGACAGACCTAACGGAGTCCTACTAAAGGCTGTCCCGCAAATGATCTTTGAGTCGGCATAGACAAGGCTGTGTGATGTGCGGCCTGCTCGCTCAGCCGGCGAGGGCGAGGTTAGGCAGGCGGGCGATGCCGAGCATTGCATGGTGGACGCCGTCGCCTTTGAGACGGCAGTCGCGGAGGATCTTCCAGCCCTTCATCCGGGCGAAGGCGTGCTCGACACGGGTGCGGATCTTGCGATGAGAGACGTTGTGTTCCTCTTTCCAGGCCGGGAGTTCGGCCTGACCTTTCGCCCGGCGGTGTGGAATGACCAGGCCGGTTCCCTGGTAGCCGCCGTCCGCGATCACCGTGGTTCTGCCGACTGCGTCCTTGGCGCCGGAAAGTCCCCATGCCTTGCAGTCGTTCCGGTTGCCCGGCACCGGTCGCCCGACGGCGACGACGAGCCGTGTGTCTGCGTCGATGACGACCTGGTGGTTGGTGGAGTATTGATAGCTCTTCGACCGCTCGGCGATGGTGTGGTCGCGGGTGGGGACAAGGGTGCCGTCCGCGATGAGCACGGTGTCCTTGCGGAATCGCTTGCGCTGTCGGAACGCGAGCGACGGCCCGAGGTCGTCGATGATGCGGTCGGCAGCCGATTTCGACACCCCGAACAGCGGTGCCAGCTGCCGCAGGGTGAGGTTCGTGCGCCAGTACGCGGCGACCAGCAGGACTCGGTCTTCCAGCGGCAGGCTCCAGGGCCGGCCCTTGCGGACCGGGTCCGCGCCCTCGCGCCGCAACGCGGTGATCAACTTGCCGAACTGACGCGGGCTCAACCCGGTGAACGGGGCTATCCAGGACGGCTCGGACGCCGTGATCACACAAGCCACAGCAAGATCGTCTCACTGAGGTGTGGCGGGCTCCCCGTCTGCCCGTCGGTGGCCCGGCCACATGTCGGCGTACGCGGCGTCCATGAACTGGACCTGCGGCCCGCGCAACGCGAACGCATCGGCTGTCTCGCCTCGCGCCGCCTCAGCGAGGCGCAACGCATAACGATAGGTAGCGCCCCGCAAGGGTTCGCTCCTGGCTGCCAAGTCGATCTCCGCCTGGGCGAGCCACAGGTCATCGAGGAGTTGGCCGAGCGCGGGACCGGCCGTGGTGCCGCCGCCGTCCGGTCCCGTGAGCGCCGCCTTCTCCACCTGCAACGCAATGCTCACGAACTTCAGAACCGCGTCCTTGAGCTGAGCCCGGTGGGCGGCTGATTCCTGCACTTCGAGCTGCCGGGTGCTCGCGCGCGAGACGAGGTACTGACCAAACAACGATCCACCCGCGCCGAGCGCAACTCCTGCGAGAGACAACAACGCCGGCCCCAAGGTTCCCCAAGATCCCATGGCTGGAGTCTCTCAGCATCGGTCCGGCCCGTGAGAAGGGCGGGGATGTAGGCCGGGGGCCCTGGTCAGGCCCGGCGCTCACGCGGGCCGGATCTCGTACTCGGCGTCGGTTTCCGCGGTCGTGGCGCGGCCGCGAGATGATCATTTCCGCGAGACACGCCGCGACGACGAGGAGGCCCACGCATGACACGCCCGATCATGGCAGGGGTGGACGGCACCGAGGAGAGCCTCGCCGCGCTGGACTGGGCCGGCCGGGAGGCCGTACGGCGTGGGCTGCCGCTGCGCGTGATGCACGCCTGGCGCTACGCCGAGTCGCTCGCCACCGCCGACCGGGACACCCAGCACGCATGGGTGTCGGAGGGCGTCGCGGAGGCCGTGCGCGCCGTCTCCGAGCGGCATCCGGGGCTGGAGGTGAGCGTCGACGTGGTCGAGGGCGAGCCCGCGCACGCGCTGGCCCGCGCGGCGGCACAGGCCGAGCTGCTGGTGCTCGGCTCGCGCGGGCACGGTCCGGTCATCGGGTTCCTGGTCGGCTCGGTCGGACAGCAGGTGATCGCCGAGGCGACCCGGCCGGTGGTCCTGGTGCGCGCCGGGGACCAGGCTGCGGCGGAGGCGGCCGGGCGGGACGTCGTCGTCGGTCAGCACGGCGATCCCGAGGACAGCGCGGCAACGCTGCGGTTCGCCTTCGAGACGGCGGCGGCGCGCGGAGCCACCGTCCGGGCCGTACGGGCGTGGACCCTGCCGCCGGTCTTCGCCTACAGCCCCGGCTCGCTCAAGCTGCTGGACGACGTGGGGGGTCTGGAGCCGTACGAGAGGCAGGCGCTGGCCGAGGCGCTGCGGCCCTGGCGGCAGCGGTTCCCCGGCGTGCCCGTGGCCGAGCACGTCGAGATGGGCAGCGCGGGCCAGGTGCTGCTGTCGATGGCCGGCCGGGCCCAGTTGATGGTCGTCGGCCGCCGCTCGCACCGTCTGGCCGTGGGCGCCCGGGTCGGTTCGGTCGCGCACGGGGTGCTGCACCATGCCGACTGCCCGGTAGCCGTGGTCCCGCACGACTGACGCCGGGGCCTGTCCGGCGGATCAGGTCGCGGGAAATCGACGACAACGCCGCGGAGTGGGTGTGCCCCCGCGTCTGCGGCAGGATCGCCGGACAGGCCCTAGTCCGGCTCGGTCCGTGTCCCGGGCAGGACGTTCTCGATGTAGTCCTTGACGGCGGTGTCGAGGCCGATGTCCTGCTGTGCGTGTTCGGACAGGTACCAGCGGTGTTCGAGGAGCTGGTGGTAGATCTCGGCCGGGTCCATGGCGCCGCGCAGCTCGGGCGGCACGGCCCGCACGGTGGGCCGGAACACGTCCCGCACCCAGCGGTGGGCCAGCACCTCCGGGCGCGCGGCCAGGGGATCGCCGGGCGCGTAGTCGTCCTGCGTGGCCATCCAGCTCTCCAGGTCGCCGAGCAGCCGGCGCGCCTGGTTCTCCTCGGTGTCCAGGCCGGTCAGCCGCAGCAGCTGACGCTGGTGGTGCCCGGCGTCGACGACCTTCGGCACGAAGGTGACGGTGTCGCCGGTGGAGGAGTGTTCGATCTGCATCTCGGCGACGTCGAAGCCGAGTTCGTTCAGACGGCGGATCCGGCGCTCGATGTAGTGGTACTTGCCCGCCGGGTACACCGAGGTGCGGGTCAGCTCCTGCCACAGCCTCTGGTACCGGGTGCAGATCTCGTGCCCGAACTCGACCGGGTCCACGGACGGGTGCAGCGCGCCGGAGGCCTCCAGGTCGAGGAGCTCCCCGCTGATGTTCACCCGGGCCAGATCCAGGTCGTACTCCCGCTGCCCGGGGCTCAGCCGGGGATGCAGTTCCCCGGTCTCGGCGTCGACCAGATAGGCGGCGAAGGCGCCCGCGTCCCGCCGGAAGAGGGTGTTGGACAGCGAGCAGTCGCCCCAGGCGAACCCGGCGAGGTGCAGCCGGACCAGCAGCACGGCCAGGGCGTCCATCAGCCGGTGCATGGTCGCCGGGCGCATGGTCGTCTCGAACATCGAGCGGTACGGCATCGAGCCGCGCAGATGCCGGGTGATCAGGACCGGCTCCAGCGGGGCGCCCGCGCGGCCGGTGCGGCCGGTGACCACCGCGAGCGGGTCGACGGCGGGGATGCCGAGCCGGTCGAGGTCGCGCAGCAGCCCGTACTCGCGCAGCGCGGGCCGCTCGGCCAGTTCCTTGACGGCGATCACCTCGTCACCGGCGTGCGCGTATCGCACCACGTGCCGCGAGATGCCCCTCGGCAGCGGCACGAGGTACTCCTCCGGCCACTTCTCCAGGGGCACGTCCCAGGGCAGGGCGAGCAGGAGCGTGGGGTGCTCCGGGTTCGTGGCGCTGATCTGCAAGGCCATGGCACGAACCCTAAGGCCCCGCCCCGGAGTTCTAGGAGGCCCTTTCCCGGGCCTGCTCGGCCGC
Source organism: Streptomyces sp. IMTB 2501 (assembly GCF_001953885.1). GTDB lineage: Bacteria > Actinomycetota > Actinomycetes > Streptomycetales > Streptomycetaceae > Streptomyces. Next base: position 469,049 of record NZ_MQUS01000002.1, read on the forward strand.
CGCGCGCACCGAACCCCGGTGGACCGGGCCGTGTCCCGGCAGCAGGGTGTCGCCGTCGAGCGCGCCGATCACCGCCAGCGAGTCCACGACCCGGGCCCGCTCGTGCTGGAAGAAGTCGAGCAGGATCTGCGGTCCCTGGACCCGCGAGGTCGCGTGCCCGCTGACCAGCGCGTCACCGGAGATCACGATGCCCGCCCCGGGGAGGTGGTAGACGCAGTGGCCGTCCGTGTGGCCGGGGGTGTGGACGGGCACGGGGCGGCCGGGCAGGTCCAGCGGGCCCTCGCCCGGGAACGGCTCGGGCGCGGTGACGGGGTTGTGGTCGGTGCCGCCGACCTTGAGGACGTGCCGCGCCCATGACACGACACCGGGCCGCCAGGCGTTGCGCACCACGTCGCCGATGGTGGCCTGCTGCAGGAAATCCCGCCGCGCGTGCGGCACTTCGGCCGGGTGCAGATAGACGGGGGTGCCGTGGGTGGTGCGCAGGTACTCCGCCGAGCCCAGATGGTCGTTGTGCGCGTGTGTGATCAGGACGGCGGCGACCGCCTCCGGTGAACTGCCCACCGCGGCCAGGGACTCCAGGACTCCTTCCCGGTCCCCGGGGTAGCCGGTGTCCACGAGTGTGACGGCGTCGCCGTCCTTGAGGATCACCCAGTTGACGTGGTTGCCGTGCACCAGGAAGGTGCCGTCGGCGACTTGGTGTACCTCTGCCCGCATGATCTCCCCGAGCGCTGTGCGGCTGACCGTCGGGGACAGCCAACCAGATCCGCCGGCGCCGCGCACCAGGGGGTGACCCGATACCTCAGCGCACGCCGTGCGGCCGGAACTGGATGCTGATGCGAGGACCGGTGGCCCGCGTGGTCTTCGGTACGCAGTGCTCCCAGGTGCGCTGGCAGGAGCCGCCCATCACGATCAGATCGCCGTGCCCGAGCGGCCGTCGCACCGTCGAGGCGCCTCCGCCGGCCGGACGCAGCAGCAGATCCCGGGGTGCGCCGACGGAGAGGATCGCGACCATCGTGTCCTCGCGGGCGGCTCTCCCGCCCCGGTCCCCGTGCCAGGCGACGCTGTCCCGGCCGTCGCGGTAGTAGCACAGCCCGGCGGTGGTGAACGGCTCGCCGAGTTCCTCGGCGTAGTGCCGGGACAGGGCGTCGCGGGCCTCGTCCAGCACCGGATGCGGGAGCGAGTCGTGCGCCGCGCAGAAGGCCAGCAGGCGCGGTACGGCCACCACGTTGTCGTACATCTTGCGGCGCTCGGCACGCCACGGCACGTCCGCCGCCAGCTTCTCGAACAGCGCGTCGGCCCCGCTCAGCCAGGCCGGCAGGACGTCGATCCAGGCGCCGGAGCCCAGCTCGGTCCGGCGCAGCGCGTCGAGGGGGCCCAGGCACAGCTCGTCGGTCTGGTCGAACAGCGGGCCCTGCAGTTGCGTGGACATGAGTCCAGCGTACCCCTTAATCGAAAATCTGTTCCCATTTGATTGAAGCTGCGGGCGTGCCGGGGGGGTGCGAGTCCTCTTTCGATACATCTTCGTATCGGATACATTCACGTATCGAAAAGGGAGGTGCGGTGGTGGAAGACACCCCCAAGCGCGTCACCCGACGCCGGGCCGCCACCCGGGCGAGGCTGCTGGAAGCCGCGTTCGACGTGTTCGCGGCCAGGGGCTTCGGGCGTGTGTCCATCGAGGAGATCTGCGAAGCGGCCGGCTTCAGCCGCGGTGCGTTCTACTCGAACTTCGCGACGCTGGACGAGCTGTTCTTCGCGCTCTACCAGGAACGCGCCGATCTCATCGCCTCCCAGGTGGCCGAGGCGCTCGCCCAGGACGGCCCCGGACTCGACGTGCCGGCCTCCGTGGACCGGGTCACCGAGGTGCTGCTGCTCGACGTGGACTGGCTGCTGGTCAAGACCGACTTCCTGGTGCACGCCGCCCGCGACCCGGAGGTCGCCCGGGCTCTCCTCGACCACCGCGCCCGGCTCCGGGAGGCGATCGCCGACCGGCTGCGCCGGGCCCGCGGCCACACCGAACTGCCCACCGTGCTCGGTGACGTGCAGGGCGCCGCACACGCCGTGGTCGCCGCGTACGACGGCGTCACCGTCCAGCTGCTGCTGGACAGGGACGTCCAGGCCGCACGGGCCTGGCTGGGGCAGCTGCTCACCGCTCTGCTCACGGACGGCAGCCGCAGCCCCGCATGACCCCGCACACCCCTGCATGACCCGTGCAGCCCCGCATGACCCCGTACGACCCCGCATGAGGACCCTCAGGAAGGACACAGTCACGATGGACGCGGATGTCATCGTCGTCGGAGCGGGCCTCGCCGGCCTGGTCGCGGCGCACGAACTCACCAGCCGGGGCCGCCGGGTGGCCCTGGTCGACCAGGAGAACGCCGCCAACCTCGGCGGACAGGCGTACTGGTCCTTCGGCGGGCTCTTCCTCGTCGGCTCCCCGGAGCAGCGCCGCTTCGGCATCAAGGACTCCTTCGACCTCGCCTGGAACGACTGGCAGGGCAGCGCGCGGTTCGACCGGCTCGACGACGAGGACTCCTGGGCCGTGCGCTGGGCCCGCGCCTACGTCGAGTTCGCGGCCGGCGAGAAGCGTTCCTGGCTCCGCGGCCACGGTATCGAGTTGCTGCCGACCGTCGGCTGGGCCGAGCGCGGCGACCTCAGGGCGGGCGGCCACGGAAACTCCGTGCCCCGCTTCCACATCGCCTGGGGGACCGGCACCGGCGTGGTCGAACCCTTCGTGCGCCACGCCCGCCAGGCCGCCCGGGAGGGACTGCTGACCTTCTACCACCGCCACCAGGTCGACGAGCTGGTCATCGAGGGCGGCGCGGCCCGCGGGGTGCGCGGCACCGTGCTGGCCGAGGACCGCTCGCCGCGCGGTGTCTCCTCCAGCCGCGAACGCGTCGGCGACTTCGCACTCACCGCCCAGGCGGTCGTCGTCACCAGCGGCGGCATCGGCGCGAACCACGACATCGTCCGGCGCTACTGGCCCGAGCGGCTCGGCACCCCGCCGGCCGAGATGGTCACCGGCGTCCCGGCCTACGTCGACGGCCGGATGCTGGACATCAGCGCCGAGGCGGGCGTCCGCCTGGTCAACCGGGACCGCATGTGGCACTACACCGAGGGCCTGCAGAACTGGGACCCGGTCTGGCCCGGCCACGGCATCCGCATCCTGCCCGGCCCGTCCTCCATCTGGCTGGACGCCCTCGGCCGCCGCCTCCCCGACCCCTGCCTGCCGGGGTACGACACCCTCAACACCCTCAAGTACCTGCGCACCACCGAGGACATCGCCGGGTACGACCACTCGTGGTTCATCCTCACCCGGAAGATCATCGAGAAGGAGTTCGCGCTCTCGGGCTCCGAGCAGAACCCGGACATCACCGCCAAGGACCGCAAAGCCGTGCTGCGGGACCGGCTGCTCGGCACGGGCGCGCCCGCACCGGTGCAGGCCTTCGTCGACAAGGGCGCGGACTTCGTGACCGCGGGCAGCCTGGAACAGCTGGTCGGGAAGATGAACGCGCTGACCGACAAGCCGCTGCTGGACCCGGCCGAGGTGCGCCGCCAGATCGAGGCCCGAGACCTGCAGCTCACCAACCCCTACAGCAAGGACTCCCAGATCCAGGGCATCCGCAACGCCCGCCGCTACATCGGCGACCGGCTCGGCCGGGTCGCCACCCCGCACCGCATCCTCGACCCGGCCGCGGGCCCCCTCATCGGCGTCCGCCTGCATGTGCTGACCCGCAAGACCCTCGGCGGCATCCAGACCGACCTCGACTCCCGTGCCCTCGCCGCCGACGGCACGCCGATCGACGGGCTGTACGCGGCGGGCGAGGTGGCCGGTTTCGGCGGCGGCGGTGTGCACGGCTACAACGCGCTGGAGGGCACCTTCCTCGGCGGCTGCCTGTTCTCGGGCCGGTCGGCGGGCCGGCACGCGGCCCGGCACGCGGGCTGACGGTCAGCTCTTCAGCAGCTCCGCCAGCACCTGGGCGTGACTCTCCTCGGGCGTCTTCGACGCCGTGAGCAGGGTCACCCGGCCCTTGCCCACCGACCTCCTGAGGCCGTCGAGCAGTTCGGCGGCCTCGGGGGCGTCGAGTTCCGCCTCGTAACGGCGGCGGAACTCCTCGTACGCGCCGCCACTGTGGTACCACTTGCGCAGCTCGGTGGAGGGCGTGAGCCCCTTGGGCCACTCGTCGACGTGTGCCTCGTCCTTGGCGAGGCCACGCGGCCACAGCCGGTCGACCAGTACACGCCGGCCGTCGTCGGGCTCGGGCGGTTCGTAGATCCGGCGTACACGCACACTCACGGTCGTCACTCTCCCTCGGGACGGCGGACGGACGGTTCTGTGAGCGTACGTCGGCGAGCCCTCTCTCCCCGGGCGACGACGCGGCCAGACTTGACCTGAATGAGACGCGGCGAGACTTGACCTGAATGTGGGGGAGTCCGGCACACCGGCGCGCCTAGTCTGTCGGCCAGACGATCACCAGCCACCTCCCGAGGAGCGCCCGTGACGCGACCCCGCAGACAGCCCGCGCGGCGCTGTGGCGTCGGCCTGCGCCGCGTCGCCACCCTCCCCGTCGCCGTGGCGGTACTCATCGGCGCCGCCTGGCCCACGGCGGCCGACACGACCGGCGCACCCGGAGCGGGCGACCCGTATTTCCCGCTCAGCGGCAACGGCGGCTACCACGTCCGGCACTACGACCTGGCGCTCCGTTACGACACCTCCTCCCGGCACCTCGACGGCAAGGCCGTGCTCACCGCCCGCGCCACCCAGAACCTCAGCCGCTTCGACCTCGACCTCCAGGGCCTGAAGGTCACCGGCGTCACCGTCGACGGCGCGCCGGCGGCCTTCCGGCGCGTCGGCCAGGAACTCGTCGTCACCTCGCGCCACACCCTGCGCACGGGCCGGAACTTCCGGGTCACCGTCGCCTACAACGGCACCCCGAAGCCGGTCACCGACCCCGACGGCAGCATGGACGGCTGGATCCCCACCGACCACGGCGCCTTCGTCGCGGGCGAACCGCAGGGCGCGATGACCTGGTTCCCGGCGAACAACCACCCCAAGGACAAGGCGTCGTACGACTTCACCATCACCGTCCCGCAGGGGTGCACGGCCGTCGCCAACGGCGTTCTGCGCGGACAGAGCACCACACACGGTCGTACGACCTTCCGCTGGCGCGAGACCCAGCCGATGGCCTCCTACCTCGCCACCGCGACCGTCGGAAACTTCCAGGTCGAGCAGTACACCACCCACGACGGCATCCATGTGTACAACGCCGTCGACCCGCGCGAGGCGAGCGCGGCCGCCCCGGTGCTGAAGCAGCTGCCGTCCGTCCTCGAATGGGAGAGCGAGCTGTTCGGGCCGTACCCGTACCGCTCCGCCGGGTCGATCGTCGACCACGTCCCGGACGTCGGCTACGCCCTGGAGACCCAGACCCGGCCGCTCTACAACTCCGCGCCCGACCTGAACACCCTCGTCCACGAGAACGCCCACCAGTGGTTCGGCGACTCCGTCTCGCTGACCTCCTGGAAGGACATCTGGCTCAACGAGGGCTTCGCCACCTACACCGAATGGCTGTACGCCGAGCAGCACGACGGCGACAGCGCCCAGGAGACCTTCGACGCCGACTACGCCCGCCCGGCGAACGACCCGCTGTGGGCCTACCCGCCGGGTGATCCCGGCAGCGGCAAGAACATCTTCGGCACACCCGTCTACCTCCGCGCCGCCATGACCCTGCACGAACTGCGCAAGGCCGTCGGCGACGGGGACTTCTTCCGGATCCTGCGCGCCTGGACGGCCGGACACCGCGACGGCCACGGTACGACGGCCCAGTTCGTGCGGCTCGCCGAGAAAACCTCGGGGAAGCGACTGGCCGGGCTGTTCCACACGTGGCTGTACGCGAAGGGCAAGCCCAACAGCGCCTGAACCCTGACCGGTTCCAAACAAGTGTCGGCCAGGGGCGACACCATGATCCACCGCAGAACCGCCGTCGCGCTCCTCACCTCCCCGCTGCTGCTCACCGGCGGCGGAGCCGCAGCGGGCGAGCGCCGGACACCCCCTCCCGCCGGGCCGCCCCCTGAGGCGGCCGAGGCGGCGCAGGCGTCCCCGCGCATACCCGGCCTCGGCCCCGCGCGGTCCGCGGCGCTACCCGAGTGCTGCGAGCAGGCCGTCGTCGTCACCGGGCGCGCCGAGAACTCCCCGCTCTCCACGGCCGCCCTCCACGAACGCACCGCCACCGGCTGGCAGCCGGGCGCCACCTGGCCCGCCCACATCGCGCTGCACGGCTGCAGCGCCCTCCACACGCTCGGCGACCGCTGTCCGGCTGGTCCGGCCGCTGCGCGCGCTGGCCGAGGCCGCGGGGGCGCCGCCCGAACCGCACGTCCGGGTGCCGGTGACCACCCGGGACGAGACCGGCATCCTCGCCGAGGCCTTCAACGACCAACCGAGCGCCGCGAACGCCTGGAGGCCCAGCGCAAGGCCATGGTCAGCGACATCTCGCACAACTGCGCAGCCCGCTCACCAACATCCGCGGCTGGCTGGAGGTCGTCCGCGACGGCGTCGTCGAGCCCGCCCCGCCCCTGCTGGACTCGCTGCACGAGGAGGCGCTCGTCCTCCATCGGATCACCGACGACCTGCAGGACCTCGCCGCAGCCGACGCCGGCACCCTGCGGCTGCGTCGCGAGCCGCTGCGCGCCGGTGACCTGCTCGACCAGATCGCCGATGCCCACCGGCTCGCAGCCAGAGCCGTCGGCGTCGCCCTGCGCACCGAGGCCGACGACGCGGCCTGGCTGGACGCCGACCCGGTACGGATGCGGCAGGCTCTCGGGAACCTGGTCTCCAACGCGCTGCGGCACATCCCGGCCGACGGCGCGGTCACGCTCGCCGGCCACCGGGACGGCACGGACGTCGTTCTCATCGTCACCGGCACCGGGGCGGGTATCGCACCGCAGGACCTGCCACACGTCTTCGAGCGGTTCTGGCACGCCGAGAAGTCCCGCAGCCGCCGCACCGGGGGCAGCGGCCTGGGCCTGCCGATCGTGCGGCACCTGGTCGCCGCCCACGGCGGCACGGCCGACGCCGCGGGCGAGCCCGGCGAGGGCGCGGTCCTCACCCTGCGGCTGCCCGCCGCCGAACCACCCGGCGACGAACCCTGACGGCCCACGGCGGGCCACAGGGTCAGGCCGAGCGCGGCCGGGAACGGGCGCGGCGGCGCAGCGCACGGCGCTCCAGCTCGGTCGTCCCACCCCAGATGCCCATGCTCTGGCCCGCCCTCAGCGCCCACTCCAGACACGGCTCCCGGACGGGGCAGTGCCCGCACACCGCCTTGGCCCGCTCGGTCTGCACCTGGGCGGGCCCGGTGGTGCCGATGGGGAAGAACAGGTCGGGGTCTTCGTGACGGCAGGCGGCATGGTCGCGCCAGTTGTCCATCGAAGTCTCCTGGATCGGATGGAATGCGTGGTCCGGGTCCGGGTGACCGGCCGGGGCGGTGTGAAACGGCGCGACCGGCAGGGGGCCGCGCGAGCATCGCGATCCGGTCATGGGCGCGCGGGACGGCCCGGGGTGAGCCGTCTGCGCTCAACAGGCCGGGAAACGGGGCGGATCGGCCATCGGCCGTGGACACCCGTGCCCGACCGGGCACCGGCGGCGCGGAGTTGGCGGGCAGGCCGTGTGGGACCGTCGGGCGCCGCGCCGCCGCCCGACCACCGTACTCCGCCGGGCGCTCGCATCGGAGCGAAACGGATAAAGCGTAACGGGACCGTCAGTGGCGCAGCGCCTCGGCCGCCGTCGCCGCCACCGCCACGGCCAGTGCCGCGAGTGCGGGGGAGTCGAGCTTCCACTGCTGCCAGTACAGGGCGACGTCCATCCACGCGTCGGGGGCGAGGAGTACCAGCCGGTCCTCCGTGAGCAGCGGCTCCGCCTGGACCTCCGGCACCATGCCCCAGCCGAGTCCCGCGGCGACCGCGTCCAGGAACCCCTCCGAGGTGGGTACATGGTGCCGGAACGGGCCGGCCGGGCCGCGCCCCAGCCGCCGTACGAAGGCGTCCTGGAAGTCGTCCTTGCGGTCGAAGACCACGACGGGAGCCTGGGGAAGAGCCTCCGGCAGGGGCCGCCCGCCCAGGTGCCTCTCGGTGAACTCCGGTGCGGCGACCGGCAGATAGCGCATCCGGCCGAGCGGTCGCACGGTGCAGCCCGGCACCGGATCGGGCGCGGAGGTCACCGCCGCCATCACGAGACCCTCGCGCAGCAGGGCCGCCGTGTGGTCCTCGTCCTCGCGGTGGAGTTCGTAGCAGAGTCCCGCCACCCGGGTCAGCGCCGGCAGGAACCAGGTGGCCAGGGAGTCCGCGTTCACCGCCACCGAGACCCGCGTCGGTTCCCCGGCACCGCTCAGCCCCAGCTCGCCCCAGGCGTCCCGCTCCAGCCGCGCGAGCTGCCGGGCGTAGCGCACCAGCACCGCGCCCGACTCCGTGGCCCGCACCGGTTTGGTGCGCTGCAGCAGCACCCGGCCGGTGCGCTGTTCGAGTGCCTTGACCCGCTGGCTGACCGCCGACGGCGTCACATGCAGGGCGGCCGCGGCGGCGTCGAAGGTGCCCTCGTCCACCACGGCGAGCAGCGTCCGCACCTGGTCCAGGGGAAGCTCCGTCATCACAATGGCTAAGGATACGTAAGAATCCTTAGCTGTACTTGTGCAGAGTGCCTGCCTAGGTTCGACGGCATGAACCACGCCCTGACCGCCGCGGCCGCCGGATTCGGCACCGGCCTCTCCTTGATCGTCGCCATCGGCGCGCAGAACGCCTTCGTCCTGCGGCAGGGGGTGCGCCGGGACGCGGTCCTCGCCGTGGTCGGCATCTGCGCGCTGTCCGACGCGGTGCTCATCGCGCTCGGCGTCGGCGGAATCGGTGCGGTCGTGGTGGCGTGGCCGGGGGCGGTCCGGGCGGTCGGCCTCGTCGGGGGTGTCTTCCTGCTCTGCTACGGCGTCCTCGCCGCCCGCCGGGTGCTCAGGCCGGGCGCCGCCGGGCTGAGCGCCGAGGGGGAGGCCGCGGGATCCCGGCGCCGGGCGGTGCTCACCTGCCTCGCGATGACCTGGCTCAACCCGCATGTCTACCTGGACACCGTGTTCCTGCTCGGTTCCCTCGCCGCCGACCGGGGCGCGCTGCGCTGGACCTTCGGTCTCGGCGCCGTGCTCGCCAGCCTGTGCTGGTTCGCCGCGCTCGGCTTCGGCGCCCGGCTGCTCGGCCGCTTCCTGGCCCGTCCGGCGGCCTGGCGCGTCCTGGACGGACTGGTCGCCGTCACGATGCTGGCGCTCGGGGCCGCGCTCGTGGCCGGTTCCTGAGCGAAGGCTTTCGACATGTACACGGGGTCCTGAGATAGTTAGGCTCTCGAAGAGAAAAGATGTAGCGAGCAAGTAGCGAGCGACCAGGACACCCGTGGACACGAGCGAGAGCAGTACCACCGAACCCGACTCCGCGACGGACGCGACCGACGCGACGGAGGTGACGGACGAGGCGCCGCCGCCCCGGCGCGGCTGGCGCCGCTGGGCGATGGACACCCGTCCGCTGCGCATCCCCGCCTACCGCCGCCTGTGGACGTCGACCATCGTCACCGCCGTCGGCAGCCAGCTCACCGCCGTCGCCGTGCCGAAGCAGATCTACGACATCACGCACTCCTCGGCATGGGTGGGCTACGCGAGCCTGGCGGGCCTCGTGCCCATGGTGGCGTTCGCGCTGTGGGGCGGGGCGGTCGCCGACACCGTGGACCGGCGCAAGCTGCTGCTGGTCACCAACTCAGGCATCGCCGTGACCTCGCTGCTGTTCTGGGCGCAGGCCGTCAGCGGGCTGGACTCGGTCGTCGTACTGATGCTGCTGCTCGCGGTGCAGCAGGCGTTCTTCGGGCTCAACGCCCCCGCCCGCAACGCCTCCATCGCCCGGCTGGTCCCGGTCACGGAACTGCCCGCCGCCAACGCGCTCGGTTCCACGGTGATGCAGACCGGCCTGGTGGCGGGTCCGCTGCTCGCCGGTGTGCTGATCCCGGTCATCGGGCTGCCCGAGCTGTACCTCATCGACGCCCTGGCGCTGTGCGTGACCGTGTGGGCCGTCTTCCGGCTGCCCGCGCTGCCGCCGCTCGGAGAGGTCGCCGCCCGCCGGGCCGGGATACGCGAGATAGTCGAGGGCTTCCGCTACATGTCCCGGCACAAGGTGCTGCTGCTGTCCTTCCTCGCCGACATCGTCGCCATGGTCCTCGGCATGCCCCGCGCGCTGTTCCCGCAGCTGGCCGCCCAGACCTACCACTCCTACGGCGAAGGGCTCGCGCTCGGTGTGCTGTTCGCCGGCATCCCGGTCGGCGCGGTGCTCGGCGGGCTGTTCTCCGGGGTGTTCTCACGGGCCCGCCGGCACGGCTGGATGGTCATCGGAGCGGTCGTCGCCTGGGGCGTGGCCATCGCCGGCTTCGGGCTGAGCGGCAACCTGTGGGTGGCCCTGGCCTTCCTCGCCGCGGCCGGTGTCGCCGACATGGTCTCGATGGTGTTCCGCGGCGCGATCCTGCTGTCGGCGGCGACCGACGAGATGCGCGGCCGGATGCAGGGAGTGTTCACCGTGGTCGTCGCGGGCGGCCCACGCCTGGCCGACGTGCTGCACGGCACAGCCGGCTCGGCCTTCGGCCCAAGGGTCGCCGTGGCGGGCGGTGGCGCCCTGGTCGTCGTGGTCATGCTGGCCCTGACCGCGGCCGTACCGGCACTGCGCCGATACCGGATCTGAGCTACAGCAGTCCGGTGCGTCGCTGGATGGCGTACTGGTCCATCAGCTTGCCCCGGGTCGTCTCCAGCCGGTGGGCGAGGATCTCGGCCACCGTCCGGACCAGGGAGAGCCCGAGCAGCGGGTCCTCCACGCTCAGCGCGAGCACCGAGGGTCCGTCGAACTCGTAGGCCCGTACGTTGCTGAAGGCCACCGCGCCGAAGTCCCACTGGTACGGCGGGAACAGCCAGGACCAGCCGAGCAGGTCGCCGGCGCCGAGGGAGGCCACCGTCACCCGCTGCCGGGAGGTGACCTGCTGGTCCAGGTGGACCGCCCCCGAACGGATCACCCAGAACCGGTCGGCGGTGCCGCCCGCCTCGAAGATGCGCGTGTCCTCCGGGAACGAGACCTCCTCGGCCAGTTCCATCAGGCGCTCGCGCTGCTGCTGGGGCAGGGCGGTCAGCAGTTTTATCGCTTTGGTCATGGCGCGGGGCTCCTCGCCGGCAGCGGTTCGGGTGCGTTCCTCTCAGCCCATTTCAGCCGCTGCCGCCCCTGCGAGCACCTCGAAGGGCGCGGATTTCCTCGCCGGATCACCGGTTCGCCGCCGGTTCCGGGCAGTAAAAAGCCCTGGCTGGACGGGGGAGACCAGCCAGGGCCGTGTGCGGTGACGCTCAGGAGGGAGGAAGGACGGTTCCGGTCACCTCCGGCATCACGTATGTATGAACGATAAACCATCTGGTGTGCGTTCCGGAAATCGGAAGCCGGTCACGTGACCTGTTTCACGCCTTCCGCCGGGGCCGGCCGCCGCCCGCCCGGACACACGATCTCCTCCAGCACCTGCAGCACCGCCTCGAACGCCCGCGCCCGGACCGCCGCCTCCCGCGCGCCGTCCGGATCAGTCGACGCCAGGCTCCGCGCACGCTCCTGCCAGGCCCGCTCCTCCTCGGCCGCCCGCTCCCGGGCGCGCTGGATGCGTCGCAACAACTCGTCCGCGTTCACGCCATCGGTCATGCCGACCGGGTACCCCCCAGGCCCGCGGTGATGACACGGGAACCGGGTTCTGCCTGTGCGGTGTTTGCCCGCCCGGAGCACAGGGCAGGCGGAATTCGTGCTTCGGACCGGAGGCGCGCGCCCAGCGGGAACCGTACGACCGCCGGGGACCCTTCCGGCGGACCGGGTGGCTCACCCCGGCGGGCTCTGATCCCACCGTGAGGCATGGCCGCGGAAGCCCGTTCCGGCGGTGCGCCCTGAAACCACGTTCAGGAGCGATTGCGCATGCTGACCGATTTGTCGACAAGCCGCCCCAGCGCACCCGACCCGACCGCCGACACCGCACCCGCGCTCAGAACCCACGACGACGCCCCCGACACCGCGGAGCTGTTCGCCCGGCTCGCGGGCCTGGGTGACGGCCCAGAACGGAACGCCGTACGCGGCGAACTCGTCACCGCCTGGCTGCCCATGGCCCACCGCATCGCCGGCCGCTTCCGCGACCGGGGCGAGTCCGTCGAGGACCTGCGGCAGGTGGCCGCGCTCGGGCTGGTCAAGGCCGTCGACCGGTTCGACCCCTCCCGCGGGGCCTTCGAGAGCTATGCCGTGCCGACCGTCACCGGCGAGGTCAAGCGGCACTTCCGGGACCGGATGTGGGCCCTCAGGGTGCCGCGCCGGGTCCAGGAACTGCGCAACCGGGTGCGCCTGGCCCGCCGCGAACTCGCCCAGCACCCCGGCAGCCCCGAACCCACCGTCACCGCCATCGCCGCCCACACCGGCCTTACCGAGGACGAGGTCGGCGCGGGCCTGGAGGCGCTGGAGAGCTTCAGCACCCTGTCCCTGGACGCCGAACTGTCCGCCGGGGACGACGGCTGCAGCCTCGCCGACACCCTCGGCACGACGGACACCTCCTACGACGTCGTGGTCGACCGTGAGGCCGCGAAGGCGGGGCTGCGCCGACTGCCCGAGCGGGAACGGGCCATCCTCTACATGCGGTTCTTCGAGGACATGACGCAAAGCCGCATCGCCGACCGGCTGGGCATCTCCCAGATGCACGTCTCCCGGCTGATCAGCCGCAGCTGCGCCCGCGTCCGCGACGAGGCGCTGGGCCGGTGCGCCGAGGGCGCACGCCCGGCATGACGCGCGGCCGACGGACCGTCACTTCTTCGGCCGGTCCGCTCCGGTGGTGATGCCCAGCGGCCGGGCCAGGCCCGAGACCGCCTCGTCCAGCCGCTGGAGATGGCGCAGCACCCGGTCGGTGACCCGGCCGTAGCGCGGGGTGCGCAGGGTTCCCGGCTCCAGCATCGAGGCGATGCTCGGGCCTCGCTCGATCTCCGCCGTGGCGCGCGGGTCGGCGACATGCGCGGAGATCGCCTCGATGTTGTGCACGATCCGCGCACACGCCCCGCGCAGCCGGGGGTCCGCCGCGATCGACGGATGCGTGGGCAGCAGTTCGGCCGTGGCCGCGAGCGAACGCCCGTGATAGGCGCAGGTCTCCAGCAGCGCCACCACATACCGGGCCGTGTCCCGACGGGCGCGCAGCGGAGCGATCGGATGGGTCAACGGCTCGGTGGCCGCGCGCAGGTCGGCCAGCGCCTGGTCCAGATCGCGGGCCTGCTCCACCAGATCGGCGCCCGCCCCGCCGCTCAACTGGTCCACGGCGGCCCGCGTGACGTCCGCCAGCCGGTTCAGCACCTCGACGAGGAGTTCGTTGGTACGGCGGTCGGTGTGGATCGGCAGCACCACCGCCGCCGCGATCACCCCGCAGGCCGCGCCGAGCGCCGTCTCCTCCACCCGCAGCACCAGAACCGACAGGCTGTAGGTGTTCAGCAGCGTGTACAGCAGCCCCAGCATCGCCGTGACGAAGAACGACATCAGCGTGTACGAAAGGGGCGCCGTGTAGAACATCGCGAAGATGCACACGAGTACCAGCGCGAACGCCGTCCACGTGTGGTGCCCGACCAGCCCGGCGAGCCCGATACCGGCCACCACGCCGAGCACCGTGCCCAGCAGCCGCCGGTAGCCCTTCACCAGGATCTCGCCGGTGGAGGCGGTGTTGATGAACACGATCCAGCAGGTCAGCACCGCCCAGTACCAGCGCTGACTGGACAGCAGCTCGCCGCCGACGATGGCCAGCGCGGAGCCGACGGCCACCTGCACCGCGGCCCGTGTCGTGGGACGGCTCAGACCGCCCGGCTCCGGCTCCTCCGCCTCGGCCTCCTCACCCGCCTCGATCGCGGCGTCCTCCGCGTCCAGCTCCTCGCGCGAGCGGGCCGTGGCCGGGGTGTCGTCCGACTCGTCCTGCGGTCCGTCCAGCGCCAGCCGCAGCCCCAGGGCGGCACGTGCGGCCTCGCCGAGCCCACGGAAGACGTCCTGCACGGCCGGCGAGGCCTTGGGCAGGTTCTCCTCCTCGCGGTAGCCGAGCAGCCGGTTGCGCACCTGCGCGAGCGCGGTACCGCGGGCCTCGCCGAGCGGCCGCAGCATCAGCACCCGCAGCGCCTGCAGGTCCCGGCGCAGCGCCTCCGTCGCCTCGTCCCGCACCGGCAGCTCACCGCCCAAGGGCAGCGGGGCGCCCGGCAGATGCAGGGTCAGGGTGTCGGTCCGCTCAGCACTGCGCGCGGTGAGCAGCAGCAGGCCGAGCCGTTCGGAGGCGATCTCGGCGTCGGCGGTCCGGCGCTGCAGCAGCCGGGCGACGGTCGCGTCGGAGGCGCCGTCCTCCAGCCGCCCCTGGATCATCAGCGCCGTCTCGTGCAGCCGCGCGGTGGCCGTGCGCAGATCCTCCAGGACCTTCTCCACGCCGTCCGGGCCGACGTCCAGCAACTCGGCCTGGACGGCGATCAGCTGGGCGAGCCGGGCGCGGAACGCCCGCCGCAGCCGGTCCAGGGTGCCGGCCGGGGTCTGCGGCAGCAGCACGAAGCGCGCGGCGGCACTGCAGGCGAACGCCACGCAGAGCACGCCGTACAGCGCGGGCAGTGTGGCGGTCGTCGCGTGCACGAACAGGGAGAGGAAGTAGACCTGGAAACCGATCAGTCCGAGCGCCGTGCCGCGGTCGCCGAACCGGCGGCCGTAGACCGCGCAGAAGATGAGGGCGACGAAGAACAGGTCCCCGAGGACGACCCGTTGGTTCAGCAGCGCGCCCAGCGACACCGAGGCCAGCGCCACCGGCAGACCGAGCGCGAGCGTCACGGCCTGCTGGGCGCGCTGCGTCTCGCGGATCGCGAAGGTCGACACCATCGCGGCCATGGCACCGGCGACCAGCTGGGACACCGGCACCCGCAGGGCGGCCAGCACGGCGAGGGCCAGCGCGATCGCGACGACCGTGCGCAGACCGGCGGTGAGCCTGAGCAGCCCGGGATCGGACGCCGCGAGCCGGTCCCACATCCGTACACGCCCCGACCGTCCCGCTGTGCCCACGCCGCCGCGCTCTCTCCCGTGCCAGAAATCGATCTACGACCCAGCATCGCACGACGGTCCGGATTACCTGCCCTCGGCCGGTGTCGCGACCACCAGAGCACCTGCGGTGGCGCCCCCCGACCGAGCTGCGGGCACCAGGTCTTCGCTCCCGTGCGTCACATCACGGGCTCCCCTTGGCCGTCCCCTCCGCCCGGGCCCGTACCTGTTCCGGCGTCAGATACGAGTTGGTGAACTCGAAGTCCTTCAGCCGGGCGGGCTTGCGGGCCTGGAAGCCGGTGCGGACGAAATCGTCGCCCGCGACCGCGTTCAGCAGCCAGTTGGTCATCACCCGGGTCTTGGCGACGTTGGTGCGCAGCGCCGACCAGTGGTATCCGCGGGCCACCGCCTGGGCCGGCAGCCCGCGCAGCTCGATGCCGAGCGGCTTGGACACGGCGTCCTTGCCGCCGAGGTCGACGACGAGGCCCAGGTCGTGATGCACATACGGCTGCAGCGGCTGCCCCCGCAGGGTCGCGATGACATTGTCGGCGACCGTCCTGCCCTGGCGCATGGCGTGCTGCGCGGTGGGCGGGCAGACCGCGCCCTCCTCGCCCTTGGCCAGGTCCGGTACGGCGGCCGAGTCGCCGAGCGAGAACACCCCGTCGTAGCCCGGCAGGGTCATCTCCGGGGTGACCGCCAGCCGGCCGCGGACCGTCTCCGCTCCGAGCGTGGCGATCAGCGGGCTCGCGACCACACCGGCCGTCCAGATCAGTGTGTGCGTGGGCACCACCCGGCCGTCGGTGAAGGTGACCTCCTCCGCCCCGGCCTTCTCGATCGACACGCCCAGCGACACCTCGATGCCGCGCCGCCCGAGGATCTCCTGCGCGCTGCGGCCGAGCTTGTCGCCCAGCTCCGGCATGAGCTTGGGCGCGATGTCGATCAGATGCCACTTGATCAGGCCGGGATCCAGCCGCGGGTAGCGGGTGACGGCCGCGTGCGTCAGCCGCTGCAGACACGCGGCGGTCTCGGTGCCGGCGTATCCGCCGCCGACCACCACGAACTGCAGCCGGGCCGCCCGCTCTAGCGGGTCGTCGCTGGCGTCGGCGAGGTCGAGCTGGGTGATGACGTGGTCGCGGATGTAGGCGGCCTCGGCGAGGGTCTTCATCCCGAAGGCGTGGTCGGTCAGCCCCGGGATGTCGAAGGTGCGGGTCACGCTGCCCGGAGCCAGCACGATGTAGTCGTAGGGCTCGTTGACGATCTGGTCGGTGATGGTGCGGACGACGCACACCTTGGCCTTCAGATCCACGCCGATCGCGCCGCCGGGCAGGATCCGGGTGCGGTACTTCTTGCTGCGGCGCAGGCTCAGGGCGATCGACTGCGGCGTGAGCACACCGGAGGCGACCTGGGGCAGCAGGGGCAGATACAGCTGGTACGAGTAAGGCGTCACCAGGGTGACGTCGGCCTCGGCGGGAGCGAGTTTCCGCTCCAGGCGGCGCACGCACTCGACGCCGGCGAAGCCTGCGCCAACCACCAGGATCCTGGGTCGTGTCACGGTGTTCATCCCTTTCTGCGGCTCCAGGCGGTCCGACTCGACGCCGTTCGCCTGCCTGGATCGAGGCGCACCAGCTTCGATCCCACCGTGCCCCGGACCGTTCCGCCAGCCGGGCGCGGCAGGCAGACGAACGCGTGGGCACCAGCATGCCCCCACACGGGGCGGAGTAACCGGGGTTCGCACACTTACACGTCGTACGCGCAGGCGGCGTACGACGCGTGAGCGGCCGCCGGTCCTTACGGCGTCACCAGGGCAGGAACGCGTGGATGTCCTTGCCCTCGTCGTGCACGATGACGCTGACCTGTGTGCACAGCGTGTGCAGCAGGTGCCAGCCGATGCCGCCGCCACCCGTGCCCGGGTGGAAGGGCCGCGCTCTGGGCCTGACCGTGCTCGTGTCGTGCATCGTCACGTGCACACCGTCGAAGGTGCGGCGCAGCCGCAGACCGAACGGCCCGGGCGCGTACTGGATCGCGTTGGCGGCCAGTTCCGTCACGACCAGCAGGATGTCGTCCCAGTACTCGTGCGCGGCCGGCGGCGAGCGCAGGGCGAGCGCGCCCAGGAACTCCTCCGCGGCGAGCCGCGCCTCCGTGACATTGTGCAGCTCACCCGCGAAGGAGAAGACGCGCTCATAGCTGTCCTCCGCAGGAGGTATGCCGCCCCCGCGCCGCTCCGTCGACATCTCGCATTCCCTGGTTCCGGCCGGTCGGGGCCCCGGCGGACCCTCGGCCGAGCCGTCGTCGGTCCGATCTCCTTCTGCGTGTGCGGGTTCCCCGCAGCCGGGGGGCTATGTACGAGGGCGGCCGCGCGGCGCGGGAGGTCAGCGGAAGACGTCGTCCGGCTCGTCCCAGTCCGCCGGTTCCCGCGGGCCCCGCGCCACCCGGGACCGTGCCTGGTACATCGCCTCGATCTCGGCGGCGTAATGCCGGACTATCGCGTCCCGGCGCAGCTTCATCGACGGGGTGAGCAGTCCGTTGTCCGCGGCGAACGGCTCCGGCAGGACCCGGTAGACCCGGATGGACTCCGCACGCGACACGGCACTGTTCGCGGAGGCCACGGCCCGCGCGATCTCGTCCCGCAGCGCGTTCTCCTCACGGGTCTCGCGGCCCGGACCGCCACCCTGCAGCGCCAGGCCGGCCCGCCAGTGCGCGAGGAAGTCCGGGTCCAGGGTGAGCAGGGCGCCGACGCAGGGCCGGTCGTCGCCGAGCACGACCGCCTGGTGGACCAGCGGATGCATACGCAGCCGCTGCTCCAGCGGGGCCGGGGCGACACTCGTGCCGCCACTGGTGACGATGATGTCCTTCTTGCGCCCGGTGATCGTCAGATAGCCCTCGGAGTCCACCCGCCCGATGTCCCCGGTGGCCAGCCAGCCACCGCGCAGCGCGGCCCGCGTCGACGCCTCGTCACCGACATAACCCTGGAACACCGACGGGCCGCGGACCAGGATCTCCCCGTCGTCGGCCACCTGGACCTCGGTGCCCGGCAGCGGCCGGCCCACGGTCCCGGACTTCTCCCGCCCGAGCGGCTGCATGGTGATCCCGCCGGAGGACTCGGTCAGGCCGTAGCCGTCGTTGATGCCCACCCCGATGCCCTCGTAGAACAGGGTCAGTTCACGGCTGAGCGAGGAACCGCCGGAGGTACCGCGCACCACCCGCCCGCCGAGCGCCGCCCGCAGCCTGCGGTACACCGTCCGCTCGTACAGGGCGTGCTGCAGTCTGAGGTCGAGCCCGGGACCCGGCCCGGTGCCCAGCCGGCGGCGCTCCTCGGCCACCGCGAAGTCCCGCGCGGTCTGCGCGGCCCGCTCGAACAGGACACCCCGGCCCGCCTGCTGCGCGGCCCGCAGGACATTCTTGTAGAGCTTCTCGAACACCGACGGCACGCCGTACAGATACGTCGGCCGGAACGTGCGCAGCGCCGACGCCAGCGCGGCCTCGGTCAGCTCCGGCTCGTGCGCCATCAGCACACCGCCGCGGACACACGTGAGCATGATCATGATGCCGTACACATGCGAGAACGGCAGGAAGGCCAGCACCGACGGCTGCTGCCCCGGCGGCGCGGCGGTGTGCGCCCAGCCGGCCAGCAGCGTGTCGCAGGGGTAGGCGAGACCGCGGTGGCTCAGCGCGCAGCCCTGGGGGCGGCCGGAGGTGCCGGAGGTGTAGACGACCGCCGCGGTGGCGTCCGGCAGCACGATCCGGCGCAGCGACTCCACGGTGGTGTACGGCACCACCGCGCCCTGCCGGACGAGTTCGGGCACCGCGCCCGCGTCCAGCTGCCAGACATGACGCAGCCGCGGCAGCCCGGCGCACACCGTGCCGACGGTCATCACGCCCTGCTCGTCCTCGACCACCACGGCCACACAGCCGGCGTCCCGCAGGATCCACTCGGCCTGGTCGCGCGAGGAGGCCGGATGGACCGGCACGACCTCCGCGCCCACGGCCCACAGCGCAAGGCTGAACACGGTCCACTCGTGACGGGTGCGGGACATCAGGGCCACCCGGTGGCCGGGGGAGATCCCGGCGGCGACCAGCCCCTTGGCCAGGTCGACCACCTCGTCCCGCAGCTCGAACGCCGTCACCTCCTGCCAGACCGTGGCGGCGGGATCCGCGCGGCGCGCGAGCACCGGCAGGGTGGGACTGCGCTCCGCGGTGTCGAAGACGCTGTCGGCGAGGCCGCCGGTGAGCGGCGGGGCAACGGCGGGAGCGAAAGCGACGTCGCGCATGCGCTGCTCCAGGGTGTACGGAGGGTCACACCGCCGATCGGCTCTGTGTCGGCGGTGCTTGAATGTAGCCGAGGCGAGCGCGTCCGGTGCGGGGAACGGAGAAGTCGTGATCGGCTGATGACCTGCGCGTGTCCGGGGCCCGGCGGAGACGCGTTCGGAGGTGGGTGACGGCCGGAGCGTTCAGACGTGGGCGACGGCCGGGACGCTCAGCCCTGGGTGTGCCGTACGCACTCGGTGACAACCCCTCGCAGGCTGCCGGCCCGCTCCAGCAGCCGGCGCTGCTGACGTGCCCCGTTGCCCCGCCGCAGCAGCTCCGCGAGGCCCTGCTCGGCGCGCTCGGCGTCGCCGTACTCGGTGAGGGCGTCCCTGGTGTACTCCAGCAGCGAGCGCAGCACCTCCGGCGCGGGGCGGGGCTGCATCGTCACGGGGTCGAGCAGGTCCTCGTCCATCCCCGACCGGGCGGCCTGCCACGCGCCCAGCCGGAGCACGCTCACGCTGTGGTCCGGCGGCGGCCGGCCGGCCCGCCAGTCGCGCGCCGCCGTCTCCACCAGGGCACGGGTCAGGGTGGCGACGAGTACGGCCGTCTGCGCGCACAGGCACACGTCCGCCACCCGGATCTCCACGGTCGGGCAGTGGGCGGACAGCCGCGCGTCGAAGTAGGCCATCGCCTCGTCCAGGATGACGCCGGTGGCCATCATGTCCCGCACCCTGCGGTGGTACCGCTCGGGCGAGACGAACAGCTCGGTCGGGCCGGCCGACGGCCAGCGTTCCCAGACCCGGGTGCGGTAGCTGGCGTAGCCGGTGTCGCTGCCCTGCCAGAACGGAGAGTTGGCGCTGATCGCGACGAGCGCCGGCAGCCAGGGGCGCAGCCGGTCGAGCACCGCGACCCCCTCCTCGTCGGACTCCACCGCAACATGGACATGGCAGCCGCAGACGAGCTGGTCCCGGGTGCCGGCTCCGAACCGCTCGGCCAGCCACGCATAGCGCTCGTTCACGGTCAGCAAGGGATCGACCGGGAGCGGGGAGGCGGCGAGCGCCGCGACCGCGCAGCCGAACTGCCCGGCGTGCCGAGCCGCCTCCTTGCGGCAGCGCACGATCTCCTCGCCGAGGGCCGCCATGTCCGACTGCGGATGCGTGGCGAACTCCAGCATCTGCCCGAACAACTCCTCGTCGAACACGTCCTGCCCGGGATCGTCATGGGCGGCTTGAGCGAGGATGGCCGCAGCCACCGCCCTCGGGTCGCCGGTCTCCGGGTCGACCAGAAGGAGTTCCTCCTCCACTCCGACGGTGCGCACGTGGTGCCACCCTTCCGTGTTCAGGCCACGAGGGGCCGGTCAGGAGCCGGGAGGACCCGACTGCCGCTGGGCCGGCCTCCGGACACCTGTGGTTCAGCGCTCCGGCGCCAGCCAGAGCGTGGCGAGCGGCGGCAGCGTGAGCCTGAGGCCATTGTCCTCGCGTTTCAGCGGCCCCGCGCTGCCGACCCCGCTGCCGCCGTAGCGGACGTCGTCGGTGTTCAGCACCTCCCGCCAGGCGGGGAACCCGTCCGGGACCCACAGCCCGTATTCGTGCCGGACGACCGGGGAGAAGTTCGACACCGCGAGCAGCGGAGCGCCGTCGGCGGCGAAGCGCAGGAACGCGAAGACGTTGTCGTCCGCCGCGTCGCACAGCACCCACCCAAAGCCGCCCGGGTCGCAGTCCCGCTGCCACAGCGCCGGGGTGTCCCGGTACAGCGTGTTCAGGTCCCGGACGAGATCCCGCACGCCCCGGTGATCACCGGCCGAGTGGTAGTCGTCGCCCAGCAGCCACCACTCGGGGCCGTGCGTCTCGGACCACTCGGCCCCCTGTGCGAACTCCTGCCCCATGAACAACAGCTGTTTCCCCGGATGGGCCCACATGAAGCCGAGGTAGGCGCGGTGATTGGCCCGGCGCTGCCACCAGTCGCCCGGCATCTTCGACACCAGCGCCTGTTTGCCGTGCACGACCTCGTCGTGGGAGATCGGCAGGACGTAGTTCTCGCTGTACGCGTACACCATCGCGAAGGTCATGTCGTGGTGGTGGTACTTGCGGTGCACCGGCTCCTTCTGGACGTACTGCAGCGAGTCGTGCATCCAGCCCATGTTCCACTTCAGCCCGAAGCCGAGCCCGCCGCTGTCCGTCGGCCGGGTCACCCCGTCCCACGCGGTGGACTCCTCGGCGATCGTCACGACACCCGGGCAGCGCCGGTACACGGTGGCGTTCATCTCCTGCAGGAAGGCGACCGCGTCCAGGTCCTCCCGCCCGCCGAAGACGTTCGGCTCCCACTGCCCGGAGTCCCGCGAGTAGTCGAGATAGAGCATCGAGGCGACGGCGTCCACCCGCAGCCCGTCGATATGGAACTCCTCGCACCAGTACACCGCGTTGGCGACCAGGAAGTTGCGCACCTCGGTGCGGCCGAAGTCGAACTCGTACGTCCCCCAGTCCGGATGCTCGGCCCGCCGCCAGTCCCCGGGCTCGTACAGCGGTTCCCCGTCGAACCGGGCCAGCGCCCAGTCGTCCTTGGGGAAGTGCGCCGGCACCCAGTCCATGATCACACCGAGGCCGGCCCGGTGCAGCGCGTCCACCAGGTACCGGAAATCGTCCGGGGAGCCGAGGCGCGGCGTCGGCGCGTAGTACGAGGTGACCTGGTAGCCCCAGGAACCGCTGAACGGATGCCCGGCGACCGGCATCAGCTCAACGTGCGTGAAGCCCATCTCCTTGACGTAGGCGGGCAGTTCGTCAGCCAGATGACGGTAACTCAGTCCTGGTCGCCAGGAGGGCAGATGGACCTCGTACACGGAGAACGGCGCCTGGTGGACGGGCGTGTCGCCCCGGTGGGCCATCCATTCCGCGTCGCCCCACTCGTACCGTGACACCGCGACGACCGACGCTGTGTCGGGCGGCACCTCCGTGCACCGCGCCATCGGGTCGGCCTTGAGGAAGCGATGGCCGTGCCGCGAGGTGATCTCGAACTTGTACCGGGCGCCCTCGCCGATCCCCGGCAGGAACAACTCCCACACCCCGGACGCGCCGAGCGAGCGCATCGGGTACTGCGTGCCGTCCCAGTACGTGAAGTCCCCGGCCACCCGCACCCCTTGGGCGTTCGGCGCCCACACGGTGAAGCGGGTGCCGGTCACACCCTGGTGGGTCATCGGCTCGGCGCCGAGCGCCTGCCACAGCTGCTCGTGCCGGCCCTCCCGGATCAGATGCAGATCCAGCTCACCGACAGCGGGCAGGAAGCCGTACGGATCGTGCACCTCCTGCTCGACCTCGTCGTACGCCACCAGCAGCGTGTACGACGGCGGGATCTCCGGGTACGGCAGCACGGCCGCGAACAGACCGTCGCCCTCCGACACGAGCGGGTGGCGTGTGCCGTCGGCCACCACGCTCACCGCCCGTGCGTGCGGGCGCAGTGCCCGGAACACGGTGCCGCCCGGGACCGGGTGGGCGCCCAGCAGGGCGTGCGGATCGTGGTGGGCGCCGCCGAGCAGCCGGCCGCGCTCGGCCGGGTCGAGCGGAGCGGCCCTGACCGGCGTGGGGCCGGCGGTCTCGGGGAGCGAGGTGTCGCGCAGAGCCATGACGTCAGCCTCCCCACACGGCGAGCCGCTTGATCGCCGCCATCGGTACCGGAAGCCAGTCCGGCCGGTGTCTCGCCTCGTAAAGCACCTCGTAGACCGCCCTGTCCGTCTCGTGCGCGCGCAGCAGCGC
The DNA here is from genome assembly GCF_001953885.1 of Streptomyces sp. IMTB 2501. Lineage (GTDB taxonomy): Bacteria > Actinomycetota > Actinomycetes > Streptomycetales > Streptomycetaceae > Streptomyces. The sequence goes on from NZ_MQUS01000002.1 coordinate 492,133, forward strand.
GTGCTTCTTCCGTGGATCCCAGCCGGCGCGGGCCGCATAGCCCGCGCAGAACGCCTCCCGGCAGCGGCGCGCCCACTCGGGTCGCCAGGGGCGGCGCTGCCGGGCCGCGTAGTCGAAGGAGCGCAGCATCCCCGCCACGTCCCGCACCGGGGAGTGCGGGGCCTGCCGCTCGGCGAGCGGCCGGGAGGGCTCACCCTCGAAGTCGATGACGAACCAGTCGCGGCCCGCCCGCAGCACCTGCCCCAGGTGCAGATCGCCGTGAATGCGCTGCGCGGGCGGCCCGGAGTCGCAGGTGGCGAGCGCCCCGAACGCGGCCCGCAGCCCCGGCACAAAAGGCCTGAGCCCCGGTACGGCGTGCGCGGCGGCGTCCAGCCGTGCACACATCGCCCGCGCCGTACGCCCGTTCTCGCCCGGCCCGGCCGGGCCGAACGCCTCGGCCAGCGCCAGGTGCACCTCGGCCATGGCCCGGCCCAGCTCCCGGGCCTCGGCGGTGAACTCGTCGCCCGCGGCGAGCGCGCGCAGCGCCAGCGTCCAGCCGTCGGTCGCGTCCGGCAGGAACGGCTGCAGCACGCCCAGGGTGGCCGGCTGCGGCGCGGTCGTACCGAACCATGCCACCGGCGCGGGCACCCGGGTGCAGCCCTGCGCGGCCAGCGCGGCCGTCACCTCCAGGTCCGGGTTGACCCCCGGCTGGATACGGCGGAAGACCTTCAGGATGTACGCGTCGCCGTACACGATCGAGGAGTTGGACTGCTCGACGTCCAGCAGCCGCGGCGGCAGACCGCCCGGCACCAAGGCGCCCGGGTCGGCCTCGAACCGCAGGGGCCCCGCCGCACCGGGCTGCCGCAGCCGCTCCAGCAGCAGATGGGCCGACCGAGGGTCGTGCAGCGCGTCGTACACCGCGAGCCCGGCGAACGGCCCCTGCCCGGCCCGCCCGATGAACGCCCGCTCCAGCCGCGGGGCGTGCTGCTCGCGCAGTCCGAGCAGCAGCTGGTAGCAGTCGCCCGGCGGGGGAGTGCCGCCCGGCGTCGGCACGGGCGCGTGCGAGGCGTGCACCAGCAGATGCAGACACCCCGGGAGCAGCTCGGTCACGGACAGCACCGACAGATCGGTGACGGGCCGGTCCTTGCCCGCGAACCAGCGTTGCCCCGGCAGCCACTCGCGCAGCAGCCCGCTCAGGGAGACAAGAGGCCCGTCGAAGGCCGCCGCGGTTCTCGGGCGAACGGTGATGGTCTTCGGCATGACGCGTCCTTTCCTCGGCGCCGGCGTCTCAGTGACGGCGGCCGATGCGGGATGCGACTCGGGTGAGCCGGAACCAGTAGAAACCGTGGCCCTGCAGGGTCAGCAAGTAGGGCAGTTCACCGATGGCCGGGAAGCGGACCCCGCCGATCAGCTCGACCGGATGCCGCCCGTCGTAGGCCCGCAGGTCGAGTTCGGTGGGCTGGGCGAAGCGGGAGAAGTTGTGGACGCACAGCACCAGGTCGTCCCCTCCTTCCCCGGTCAAGGGGGCCTCGCGCAGGAATGCCAGCACCGCCGGGTTGGAGGACTGCAGCTCGTTGTAGGACCCCAGTCCGAAGGCAGGATTCTGCTTGCGGATCTCGATCATGCGGCGGGTCCAGTGCAG
>NZ_MQUS01000005.1 GCF_001953885.1 Streptomyces sp. IMTB 2501
ATTGAGAAAACCCCCGCACCGGGAACGGTGCGGGGGTTTTCTGCTTTTTAGAAGGTGATTTCGGCCGTGTTCATCGTGCCGCCCCGCCTGCCCGGTGCGTGCTGGCCGCTCCAGTAGAGGTTCGTGTGGGCGATCACCTGCTCCGGGGCGGGTGCGCCGTACTCGGTGAGGTTTTCCGTCGTGTGGGCGTCGGCGACCAGCGTCGCGTCATAGCCCCGGACCAGGGCGCCGTGCAGGGTCGAGCGGACGCAGAAGTCGCTCTGGGCGCCCGTGACGATCAGCCGGCCCACCCCGTGCTCCGCCAGCACGGACTCCAGGCCGGTGTCCTCGAAGGAGTCCCGGTAGCTCTTGGCGACGAGGGGCTCGGTGTCGAGGCGCTTCAGCTCGGGGACGTACTCCCAGACCTCGGTGCCGGGGACCAGTTCCTCGTCCTGGTGCTGTATCCAGATCACCGGCACGTCCGCCGTGCGGGCCTTGCCGATCAGGGTGTTGATGTTGGCGATGACCTCGTCGCGGTTCGGCGAGCCCGGCACCATCACGCCGTTCTGTACGTCGATGACGAGCAGGGCGGTGTTCGGCCGTTGTGGCAGATTTGTCATGGCGTCCACAATATGGGATGCCACTGACAGCGCTCGGCACTACGGTGACCCCATGACCTCCCTGACCAGCGATGACTACAGCGATGACGACAGGGGTGGCTACGTCATCCGTGCCATACGGCCGGACGACTGGCCCCTGGTGAAGCGGCTGCGGCTGGACGCGTTGCGGGATCCGGCCGCGCCGCTCGCCTTTCTGGAGAACTACGAGGATGCCGTGGCCAAGGCCGACGTGTTCTGGCAGGACAGAGCCGTCGGTTCGGGCGAGGGAGCCACGGCGGCGCGGCAGTTCATCGCCGAGGCGCCCGACGGGAGTTGGGCCGGCTCGGTCACCGTACTCGTCGAGGAGGCGGGGACGAAGGACTGGGCGGGGTATGCCATCGAGCGCCGGCAGGGGCATGTCGTGGGGGTGTACGTCCGGCCCGAGCACCGTGGGAACGGGCTGATCAAGGCCCTGTTCGACGCCGGGGTGGCGTGGGCGCGGGAACGAGGTGCGGAGCGGGTGCGACTGCTGGTGCACGAGGAGAACTCGCGAGCGCAGGGGGCGTACCGCAAGGTGGGTTTCGTGCCGAGCGGGGTGGTCGTGCCGTTCTTCAAGGACCGGGCGGAGACCGAGTTGGAGTTCGTTCTGGAGTGGCCGTCCTAGACCGGCAGTTCCCGGTGGGGCCAGCGGGAGCGGGCCTGTTCGCGGGAGCGGAGCAGGGCGAGGGTCGGCAGGCCCTGGTCGGTGCCGGTGGCGAGCAGATCCGGGAGTTGGGGGAGCGGGGCCACGGCCGCGATGTCGTCCAGGATCAGCGTGAGTGGTGGGTCGAGCCGACCAGAGGATGACCGTTCGGCCATGCGCCGGCCGCGCTCGACCACGCTTGAGACGAGGGCCGTCAGCAGCGGCATCGCGCCGGGATTGCTCTTGGGGTCCTCGATGGATTCACCGACCACATAAAGCGTGCCCCCTTCGTGGACGAAGGAATCCAAGGCGAGCGCATCAGTTCGGTTGGGAGTGCAGGCTTCGCGGATGTTGACCGTGGAGAGGGCGGACAGAGCGCGGCCGGTCAACTCCTGTGCGATGTCACGCCGTTCGGGGTGCGCGGTGAGCGCGGCCTCCAGTTCGCCGGCGGCGCCGGGGGCGGCCTTGGGGTGGGTACGGAGGGTGCGTACGGCGTCCTGGATCTGGTTGCCCTGGGACCAGCGGTGGACGTGGCGGATGGTGCGGTTGTCCAGGGCGGCGGCGTGGAGGTAGCTCCGGAGGAGGGTGGTCGCCGTGTCCGCGACCGCCTGGTCGAGCTTGGCCGTGGGCTGTACGGGGGCGAGGAGGGCGCCGGCTCTGCTCACTGCGGTTTGTTTGTCCTCGCAGCCCGTGATCGGGGACCAGTGGAGGCGGGCCGGGGTGTCGCAGAGGTGGGTGGGGTCGTAGAGGAGGGTGGGGCCCAGTTTGGCCTTTGCGTCCTTGGTCTCCGCCCACAGGGCCGGGTTCGATGTGACGACCAGGGTCGGGCCGGGCGCGTCCTGGATCGCCTGGGTTGCCGTTGCGTGGCGGCTTTCCCTGGGCGCCAGAAGGATTTTCTCCCACCTGCCCACCCGTTCACGGTTGGCTGGAGGGCCGGGTGACGGAGGCTGCGGGACCACCTCGTCGAGAGACACCGTCGGTGCGGGCACCGTCTCGGTGCGCGGGAGTGGGACCTCGTACCGCTGTTGGGCCGGCACAGTCGGCTGCGCGGCAGCCTCGGTCGGTACGACAGCCGCGGTCGGCGTCGCCCGCCGCACGGCCCCCTTGGCTGCCGCAGCCCGTCGTGTCTGTCCCGCTCGCCATCTCGCCACGGTGCCGATCACGAACACGGTGAGGACGAACAGGGCCATCAGCTGGCCGAGGAACAGGCCCCAGAAGAGGCCCCAGCCGGAGAGTTGGGAGGCGGGGGTGTTCGGCCAGGCGCCGGTGATGTCGTGGGGTGCGCCGATCAGGTGGCGCATGGCCAGGGGGGTGCGGGTGAAGGTGACGGCGTGGGGCCAGGCGCCCTTGGCGAAGAGGCCCGCGAGGCCCGTGGCCGTCCACACCAGCACGGTCATGCCGAGGAGGAACGCGAGTATGCCGATCAGCAGGCCGTCGGGGATACCGCCCTGGCCCTCCCGGCGGTCCTCGCGGCGATCGCGAGCGTCCGGTCTCACCCGTTCCTCCCCAGTACCTGTGTGCCTGTGCCTGTGCCCGGGTCCCTACGCCACCGTCGATTCGGAGTCGCCCAGGTGCTGTTCCACGAAGGCCGCCGCCCGCTGCTCGGCCTCCAGCTCGGCGGCGCGCAGCGCGTCGTCGGCAGTGAGGTCGCTGGAGGACTCGGTCATCGCGCGGTCGGTGAAGACCAGGGGGCGTTCCGTCTCTGTGACCAGGTGTTTGACCACCTGGACGTTGCCGTTGACGTCCCAGACGGCGATACCGGGCGTCAGCGTCGGGATGATTTCCACCGCCCACCTCGGCAAACCCAGCACCCGGCCGGTGGCCCGTGCCTCGTCGGCCTTCTGGGCGTAGATGGTGCGGGTGGAGGCCATCTTCAGGATCGCCGCCGCTTCCTTGGCCGCGGCTCCGTCGACGACGTCGGACAGGTGGTGGACGACCGCGACGAAGGACAAGCCGAGCCGCCGTCCGAACTTGAGCAGGCGCTGGAACAGCTGGGCCACGAAAGGGCTGTTGATGATGTGCCAGGCCTCCTCGACCAGGAAGATGCGCTTCTTCCGGTCGGGGCGGATCCAGGTGTGCTCCAGCCATACGCCGACGATCGCCATGAGGATGGGCATGGCGATGGAGTTGCGGTCGATGTGGGAGAGGTCGAAGACGATGAGCGGGGCGTCGAGGTCGATGCCGACCGTGGTCGGGCCGTCGAACATGCCTCGCAGGTCACCGTCGACCAGGCGGTCCAGGACGAGGGCGACGTCCAGGCCCCAGGCCCGTACGTCGTCTATGGCGACGTTCATCGCCTCGGCCGACTCCGGCTCCGGGTGTCGTAGCTGCTCGACGATGTCGGAGAGGACCGGCTGGCGGTCCAGGATGGATTCGTTGACGTAGGAGTGGGCGACCTTCAGGGCGAAGCCGGAGCGCTCGTCGAGGCCGTGGCCCATCGCGACCTCGATGATCGTGCGGAGCAGCGCGAGCTGGCCCGTGGTGGTGATCGAGGGGTCCAGGGGGTTCAGACGGATGCCGTGGTCCAGGGCCGCCGTCGGGTCCAGGCGGATCGGCGTTATCCCCAGCTCTTCCGCGATGAGGTTCCATTCGCCGACCCCGTCCTCGCCCTGGGCGTCCAGGACGACGACCTGGCGGTCCTTGAAGCGCAGCTGGCGCAGGACGTACGTCTTCTCCAGCGCCGACTTGCCGTTGCCGGACTCGCCGAGGACGAGCCAGTGGGGGGCCGGGAGCTGCTGGCCGTACAGCTGGAAGGGGTCGTAGATGTAGCCCTTTCCGGAGTACACCTCGCGGCCGATGATGACGCCGGAGTCGCCGAGGCCGGGCGCGGCGGTGGGCAGGTAGACCGCCTGGGCCTGGCCCGTGGAGGTGCGTACCGGCAGCCGGGTCGTCTCGACCTTCCCGAACAGGAAGGAGGTGAAGGCGTCGGTGAGGACGGACAGCGGATCCCGCATCGGTGAATCAGCCCCTACCTTCGGATGCCGGTGGCGAAGGGAAGTGTGTTCACGAAGGCGCGGTGGTGCTCTCGGTCGCACCACTCCAGCTTGAGGTACGACTTGCCGGCGGAGGCCCTTATCGTGCGCTTGTCGCGGGCGAGGGCCTCCGGGGTGCGGGAGGAGACGGTGATGTAGCCGACGAGGTTGACGCCGGCGGCGCCGCTGGCGAGGTCTTCGCCCCGCTGGTCGAGGCGGTGGTGCGCGGCGACGTCCCGGGGGTCCACGGTCCGGTTCATCTTGGCGGCGCGGGAGGCCTCGGCCTCGTCGTTGGTCTTCTCGGTCAGCATGCGTTCGATGGCTACCTCGGTGGGTTCGAGATCCATCGTGACGGCGACCGTTCGGATGACGTCGGGGGTGTGGACGAGGAGGGGTGCCAGGAAGTTCACACCCACCGGGGTCATCGGCCATTCCTTCACCCAGGCCGTGGCGTGGCACCAGGGGGCGCGGGTGTAGGACTCGCGGGTCTTGGCCTGGAGGTAGGTGGGCTCCATGGCGTCCAGCTCGGCCGGCCAGGCGTTGCGCTGGGTCATGGCCTGGATGTGGTCGATGGGGTGGTCGGGGTCGTACATGGAGTGGATGAGGGAGGCCAGCCGCCCCTGGCCGAGCGGCTGCCGTACCCGGATGTCGGCTTCCTGGAGCCGGGAGCAGATGTCGGTCAGCTCGCGGGCCATGACGACGGCGAGCCCGGCGTCCCGGTCGACCTTGCTGCCGTGGGCGCGGACGGCACGGGCCATGGCATTGGCCTCGGCGGCGAGTTCGCGCGTGTAGTGCATGCAGGCGACGAGGTAGGCGCGGTGCTGCTCGCTGCTGGTGGACACCATGGACTGCAGCTGGTCGTAGGACCGCTGGAGCCAGTCGGGGGAGCGGCCGTCGCCGCGCAGGGCGACGTCCTTGGCGTGGGCGTCGGGGTCGGCGGGCAGGGTGCGGGCGAGCATCTGCAGCCGGGTCACGAATCCGTCGCCGTTGGCGACGTGCTTGAGCAGGGTGCCGAACCGGTCGACCAGGGCCTCCTGGTCCTCGGAGTCGCGCAGGCCGACACCGGGGCCTTCGATCTCGATGGCGGCGGTGACGGTCTTGCGGTCGGCGTGCAGCAGTACGGCGATCTCGTCCGGTCCGAAGGGCGCGGCGAGCCAGGTGATCCGCCCGATGCCGGGCGGCGGCCCGATCTCGACCTCGCGTCCGTCGAGCCGCGTCCCGGCCTCCATGACGGTGGACCGGTAGACGGCGCTGCCGCCCTTGATGGTCCGCTTGTAGCTGCGGTTGATCTCGAACCACTTGTAGAAGGTGCGGCGCTTGTACGGCACGTAGACCGCGGCGAGCGCGAGCAGCGGGAAGCCCGTCAGCAGCGCGATCCGCAGGCTGAGGACCGGGACGAGGAGGCCGCACATCATGCCGAGGAACGCGCCGGCGACGATGAGCGCGATCTCGCCGGACTCGCGGTTCCGGCCGACGATCGCGTTCGGCCGGGCGCGGCCGATGAGATATGTACGGCGGGGCGTGACCGGATGGGACAGGTGGGACTCGGTCGTCAACGCCCTTCACCTCCCGTGCGGTTGATGTTGCGGGTGTTGCTGGCGTGCGGGGTGTTGGCGGGGCTGGGCGCGCGGGGCGCGGGTGTGGCGGAGGGGACGGCTCCACCGCCTCCGGTGGGGGTACGGCTGCTGTGGGCGGCGACTCCGCCGCTGGCGGGGTTGGCGGGGCGGGGGGCGCTGGTCTGTGCTCCTGCGCCTCCGTTGCTGTCGGCGCGGGAGCTGTGGGTCTTGATGCCCTGGGCGACGAGGGTGGCGGGGGAGCTGATGACGGCGGCGGCCTTGCCCTCGGCGCCCTGCATGATGCGGTTGTTGCGGCCGTTCGCGATCTCGTCGCCGAAGCCGGGGACGAAGCGGTAGATCATCGCGCTGGCGAAGATGGCGAGCAGGATGATGGCGAGGCCGGAGACGACGGCGGAGAAGGAGTCGGGGCCGTTGCCGGAGGAGAGGGCGCCGGCGAGCCCGAGCACGATCACGATCACGGGTTTCACGAGAATGACGGCGATCATGATGCCGGCCCAGCGCCGCACGTGCCCCCACAGGTTCTTGTCGACCAGGCCTGCGTAGACGACGGTGCCGAGGAGGGCGCCGACGTAGAGGAGCGCGGCGCGGATGACCAGCTCCAGCCAGAGGACGCCGGAGGCGAGGATGCTGACCAGGGAGACGACGATCAGCATGATGGGGCCGCCGCCGATGTCGGTGCCCTTGTTCAGGGCGCCGGAGAAGGTGCCGAAGAACGTGTCGGCCTGGTCGCCGGTGGCCTTGGCGAGGACGTCGGTCACTCCGTCGGTCGCGGATACGACGGTGTACAGGATCAGGGGGGTGAAGGCGGAGGCGAGCACGGTAAGCCACAGGAAGCCGACGGCTTCCGAGATGGCGGTCGTGAGCGGCACGCCGCGTACGGCTCGTTTGGCCACGGCCAGGAGCCACAGCAGGAGCGTGAGGATCGTGGATGCGGCGAAGACGATGGCGTACTGCTGCAGAAACTTCGGGTTGGTGAAGTCGACGTTGGCAGTCTCCTTCACGGCTTTGCTGAGCTTGTCGATGGTCCAGGAGGCAGCGTCAGCACACCCCTTGGCCAGGGATGATAGGGGGTCGAGGGTGTCGGTGAGGGGGTTGTTGTTCCCGGTGAGGCCACTCTTGGACCCGCCGCCGTCATTTTCGCAGTACTTCTTGGCGGGTCCGGCGACCAGTGAGCAGGGATCGTTGCTCGGGCTTGGCTTGGGAGCCGCGACCACGCTCGTGGCGAGGAGCACGAGGGAAGTCTGGAGGGCGGCCACTAGGCCGGTGAGCGTGAGGGCCTTGCGTCGGCTACCGGGCATAGGTGAAGCCTCCGAACTCCTGGACCGCCTTGCTGATTTCGTTGGCCCCGGACACAGGGTTGTCACCGGTGACGGGAGTGGGACCTGTCTTCTGGGTGGATTCCTCGACCTTCCAGTCCTCGCCGCTCCAGTTCAGTTTCATGGTCACGGTGAACCAGCTACTGGTCACCGGATTGGTTGAACTGTCGCCGGCGATGCCGAAGAGCCCGTTGCACCAGACTTCGACTGTGGCCGCGTTGGCAGTGAATGACGTGACTTTGGTGCCGGCCGGCACAGTACGGTTCACGAATGTGCTGCCCTTAGGCGCGCTGCCGTCGTTGTTGAGCCCGATCTTCTGCAGGAAGGCGGCAGAGTAGTCCGCGTCGAATCCGGACTGCTGATTACCCACGGTGCTGGGGTCAGCGATGGCCTGAACGATTTCGTGTCGTCGGGCGGCGTTGAACATGCCGTCAGACCCCAACGCCACCGCATAATTCGCCGCCGCGCTCTGTGCCCCCTGCTCCGTGCGGGCGAAGCCCGAGGGGATGGTGGCTGTCTTGGTTTCCACCGGGCGGGTGCCGGAGGGGGCTGTGGTGGAGGTCTGGGGTTGGGAGCCCTTGGTGGTCGAGCCGTCGGTGGAGGAGTGGTTGTCTCTGTTGGCGAATGCGATGGCTGCGATGAGGAGGACCACCACGCCGACCACGGTGACCAGGCTGCGGGAGGAGGAGCGGCGGGGGGTGCGGCGGGGGGCGCCGCCGTAGGGGTCGCCCTCAGGGAGGCGGGTGCGGGTGTGGCCCGTGTCGCCGTAGTCGGGGTAGGACTGTTCGTCTCCGGGGTTCATACCGTGCGCACTCCCTCACCCTCGTAGGCATACGACGGTAGCCGTGCTGGTTCCCGCGTGGGCGCGGTGTGGTGACTCGACATCAGCATCAGGGAGACGCAACCTCAGCCGGGGAAGGGCAGCTAGACCGCCATGCCGTACACGATCGTGAACAGGGTGCCCAGGGAGCCGATGATGAAGACCCCGGTCAGACCGGCGATGATGAGGCCCTTGCCCTGTTCCGCGCTGAAGGTGTCGCGCAGGGCCGTGGCGCCGATGCGCTGCTTCGCCGCGCCCCAGACCGCGATGCCGAGGCACAGGAGGATGGCCACGGCCATGACCACCTCGATCATCACCTTGGCCTCGTTGCCCAGGCTGCCGAAGGGGCCCCAGTTCGGGGCGATCCCGCCGATGATGGTGTTGATGTCTCCCTTGTCGGCCGCAAAGAGCATGTAAGTCACCGCCCCTGGTGGGTAGTTCCGTCTGACCGCCTGCGGTGTGCAGAGGTCAGGCCTCATTGTCGCCGACAACGTCGCCAACGTATGTCGACTTGACGTCATTGACTGGCGGGTTTCGTACGAATAGCCCGTACGGTCACTCTGTGTATCACGGCAGGTCACGCCGGGCAACGAGGTCCGACCGGAACCTGTCGTGTGGTTCTGTCGTTGTCCTCCTTTACGACCTGGCGCGGTTTCTGACGGCCGGTCGGGTGAGGCGTCGACACGATGTTCTCATGGCGGGGGCGCGGAAAACGGCCAAGGGCCCCGGCGGTGTGGGTCGCCGGGGCCTTGACGTGCGATGCGGCGGTGCGGTCAGCCGGTGAAGGCCGATGTGCCGTCCGGGGTACCCCATCCGGTCGGGCCGTCGTAGCCCGATCGGGCGGTGCACAGATAGCTGGGCGAGCAGGTGCCGTTGTTGCCGCTGGTGACGTCGTTCAGTGCGGAGGTGCCGGCCGCGGTGTAGGGGAACCTGGCCGGGTAGCTGCCGCTCGACGGGGTGCCGGCCAGGGCGTAGACGCCGGCGATGATGGGCGAGCTGGCGCTGGTGCCGCCGAAGGTGTACCAGCCGGCCGTCACTCCGTAGGAGTCGTAGACGGAGACGCCGGTCGCCGGGTCGGCGACTGCCGAGACGTCCGAGATCGTGCGCTTGCCGCAGCCCGTGTCGGTCTGCCAGGCCGGCTTGGCGTCGTACGCCGAGCAGCCTGAGCCGGTGCCCTCCGTGCTGCTCGTCTTCCAGACCGACTCCGTCCAGCCGCGGGAGGAGGACGACTTCGACAGGGCCGTGCCGCCCACCGCCGTCACGTACTTCGAGGCGGCCGGGTACTCGGCGCCGTAGCCCCCGTCGCCGGCGCTGACGGTGATGGCGACGCCCGGGTGGTTGAAGTAGGAGGAGTCGTACGACGTGTCCGAGGACGATTCGGAGCCGCCGTAGCTGTTCGACACGTACTTGGCGCCCAGCTTGACGGCCTCGTTCACCGCGGTGCCCAGGTTGGCCGTCGTCGCGGACTTGGCCTCGACGAGCAGGATGTTGCAGTTCGGGCAGGTCGCGGAAGCCATGTCGAGGTCGAGGGACTCCTCCTCGGCCCAGCCGCTGTCGGCGGAGGGCAGGGAGGTGGAGGAGCCGGTCTGGGAGACCTTGGTGAAGCAGCCGTTGGACGTCGTGCAGGCGGAGAGACCGTAGTAGGAGCGGTACTTCGCGAGGTCGGCCGCCGCGTTCGGGTCGTCGTACGCGTCGACGATGGCGATGGTCTCTCCGGAGCCGTTGGAGGAGGCGGCGGAGGTCAGGCCGTAGGCCGACTGGAGGTCGGAGGGGCCGTAGCCGGAGGGGGAGGTGGCGTCGGCGGCCTTGGGGGTGATGCCGGTCCTCGCGGCCTGCTGCTTCTGGAAGGCGGTGAGGCCGCCGGTCACCCGGAAGGAGTCGCAGGCGAGTTCGCCGTGGTGCTTGGGGGTGGCACAGGGGGTCGCGGTCCAGGTGGCCTTCGCCGTGGGGGTGGCCGTGTCCGCGTGGGCGGCGGTGCCGAGGCCGGAGAGGGCGAGTGCGGCGGTGGCCACGAAGGCGGCGGTGAGGCGGCGCCGGTGGCCGGGTGCGGCCGTGGATCTGACGGGGTGAGTCGTACGCATGTGCAGCTCCTGGTTTCCGGGTGGGGGTGGGAACAGGGCTGTGCGGGTGCGTGCGGCGGTACGACGAAGACTGTGACTTGTTGAGTACGCGACAACCAGGGGATGACTGGAATCCTGGCGTCCGCCTTACCGAAGCATTCCGCTCACTTGGCGCAACTCATAGCTGTCTCAAGGGAGGTGGACAGGGAAAACGGGCCGCGGCCGGCTGCCGTGGCCCGTCTTCCTTCCGTGCCGCCAAGGGGACCCCACGTCCCCCTCGCCTGGCGGCTCCCCGTGACCCGACGGGGTGGATCAGGCGGTGCTCAGCTCGCGCCGAAGGCGCTCGTGCCCTGCGGGGTGCCCCAGCCGGTCGGGCCGTCGTAGCCGGGCCCGGCGGTGCAGAAGTACGACGTGGAGCAGCTGCCGTTGCTGCCGCTGGTGACGTCGTTCAGGGCGGAGGTGCCGGCCGCGTTGTACGGGTACTGGGCCGGGTAGTCGCTGCTGCCCGGGGTGCCGGCGAGGGCGTAGACCGAGGCGATGATCGGCGAGGAGGCGCTGGTGCCGCCGTAGGTGTTCCAGCCCGTGCCGTCGGAGCCGTAGGAGTCGTAGACCGAGACGCCGGTGGCCGGGTCGGCGACCGCCGACACATCGGCGATCATGCGCTTGGAGCAGCCGCTGTCGGTCTGCCAGCTGGGCTTGGCGTCGTTGGCGGAGCAGCCGGAGCCGGTGCCCTCGGTGCTGGAGGTGTGCCAGACGCTCTCGGTCCAGCCGCGGCTGTTGGAGGAGGTCTTGAGGGCGGTGCCGCCGACGGCGGTGACGTACTTCGAGGCGGCCGGGTACTCGGCGCCGTAGGCGCTGTCGCCCGCGCTGGCGGTGATGGCGACGCCCGGGTGGTTGTAGTACCTGGAGTCGTACGTCGTGTCGGAGGAGGACTCTGCGCCGCCGTAGCTGTTGGAGACGAACTTGGCGCCCAGCTTGACGGCCTCGTTCACCGCGGTGCCCAGGTTGGCCGTCGTCGCGGACTTGGCCTCGACGAGCAGGATGTTGCAGTTCGGGCAGGTCGCGCTGACCATGTCGAGGTCGAGGGACTCCTCACCGGCCCAGCCGCTGTCGGCCGAGGGCAGGGAGGTCGTGGAGCCGGTCTGGGAGACCTTGGTGAAGCAGCCGCTGTCGCTGGTGCAGGCCGGGAGGCCGTACTGCGAGCGGTAGGTCGCGAGGTCGGCCTCGGCGTTCGGGTCGTCGTAGGCGTCGACGATGGCGACGGTCTCGCCGGAGCCGTTGGAGGAGGCTGCGGAGGTCAGGCCGTAGGCCGACTGGATGTCCGAGGGGCCGTAGCCGGTGGGGGAGTCGGACGCGGCGTTCGGCTTGACCGTCCTGGGCGCGATGCCCTTGAGTGCGGCCTGCTTCTCCATGAAGGCGGTGGTGCCGCCGGTGACGCGCAGCGCGTCGCAGGCGGCGTAGCCCTTCTTCGGGGTGGCGCCGCATGCCTTCTCATAGTGCACGTGGGCCTTGGCGACCTGGGCGGCCACGGCCTGGGCGCTCACCTTGTGGCTCGTGGCGGCGGTGTCCGCGCTTGCGTGTGCGGCGGTGCCGAGTCCGGCGACGACGAGCGCGGCGGCGCCGAAGGCGGCCGAACCGATCCGGGCCCGTCTACCGCGTATGTGGGGGGAGTTGGGGTTGGTCGTACGCAACGTACAGCCTCCTGGAAGTGGTGGACAGAGGCCTGCGGGTGTGGGGTTCCACCGATGGGTGACCGGTGGGGGCGGCGGCCCGCGACGACCATCGCTTGTTGAGTACGCGACAACAAGAGGCTTGGGGAATCCTGACTGCCGCGTTACCGAAGGCGGTTGGCGGCTTACTGATCAATGGCTGTGTGCTGGCTCTGTGCTGGTTGCCGCTTGACCCTGCGCACAGTCTGGGCACAGCGTGCGGCTACGCGCGTAACTGCTCCGCGACCGACGCGTGTTACCGCGGCCGGATTCCGTTCAGCAGCAGGTGGACGTGTTCGTCCAGGCCGTTCATGCCCTCATCGGCGGGGAGTGCGCCGCCGGCGATCAGGGTGGCGAGGCCGTGCAGGCTCGCGGCAGCGATCATGGTGATCCGCTCGGGGTCGCCCGCGATGATCTCCCCCTGCTCCTGGGCGTCCGCGATCATCCGCGTGATGGAGCCGAGGGAGTGGTCGACGGCCGCGGCCAGCTGCGCGGAGCCGGCAGAGCCTTCGGGGGCGTGCTTGCGCGCGAACATCAGCTCCAGCAGCTCGGGGTTCTCGACGGCGAAGCCGAGATAGGCGCGGGCGAGCGCGGCCAGCCGTCCCTCGAAGTCGAGGCCGGGGCCCTCGACGGCGGTGTCCAGGGCCCGGTTCAGGCGCTCGTACCCGTCCAGCGCGAGGGCGTCGATCAGGGCCTGCTTGTCCTTGAAGTGCCGGCCCGGCGCGGCGTGGCTCACACCGGCGTCACGCGCCAGCTCGCGCAGGGAGAGGGCGCCGACCCCCTTGTCCCGCAGGGTGCGCTCGGCGCTCTTGAGCAGGGCGGCGCGCAGGTCTCCGTGGTGGTAGGGGCGATTCGAGGGCGAGGAGGACAGGCGCGGCATGGACACCATCGTAACGGGATGTTGTCGTTGACAGCATTGTTGTCGACGTCTACATTCGGGGTATGGCTGACACGAAATGGAATGTGACCGACCTCCCCGACTTCACCGGCCGTACGGCCGTGATCACCGGCGCCAACAGCGGCCTCGGCCTCGTCACCGCCGAGGCGCTGGCCCGGGCCGGGGCGCATGTGGTGTTCGCCGTACGGGACCTGGCGCGCGGCGGGGCCGCGGCGGCGCGGGTGAGCGGCAGCACGGAGGTGCGCAGGCTGGACCTGGCGGACCTGGACTCGGTGCGGGAGTTCGCGGACGCCTGGGACCGCCCGCTGGATCTGCTGATCAACAACGCGGGCGTGATGATGCTGCCGGAGCAGCGCACCAAGCAGGGCTTCGAGATGCAGTTCGGCACGAACCACCTCGGGCACTTCGCGCTGACGAACCTGCTGCTGCCGTACCTCACGGACCGGGTGGTGACGGTGTCCTCCGGCGCCCACCGCTTCGGCGACCAGGCGATCCACTTCTCGGACGTGAACCTGCGCGGCCGCTACACCCCGACCCGCGCCTATGCCCAGTCCAAGCTGGCGAACCTCCTCTTCACGCTGGAGCTCCAGCGCCGCCTCACCGAGGCCGGCTCCCCGGTCCGGGCCCTGGCCGCCCACCCCGGCTGGGCCGCCACGAACCTCCAGAGCCACCACGGGAATCCTCTGATGAGGGGCGCCATGGCGGTCGGCAACAAGCTGTTCGCCCAGAGCGACAGGGCCGGCGCCCTGCCCACTCTCTACGCCGCGAGCCGGGACCTGCCCGGAGCGGCCTACGTCGGCCCCGACGGCCTGGGCGAGTGGCGCGGCGCTCCCACGCTGGTCAGCCGCAGCGCGGCGGCCAGCGACCCGGATGCGGCCCGCCGGCTGTGGACGCTGTCGGAGGAGATGACCGGGGTGGAGTGGGGGCTGAAGCCGGTCAGCCGACCGTGATGTGCTGGTCGGGTCGCCCTTCACCTCTCCCAGAAGCGAGCCGGCGTGCCCAGCTTGTACGGCTGCGGGCTCACACTCACGTCCCCGGAGAACGGACGGTCAAGCACGATGACCAGAAGCAGACAGATCGCGATCAGCGCGGCCACCGACGCGACGAAGAGCGACTGAACGACCCGGTGCCGGATGCTGTACAGGAAGGTCAACGGGATGATCACCCGTGTGCCGCCGTAGGCCAGAATCTGCAGCAGCAACGGTAGATGCTCGTCAGCCTTGTCCAGCCGGTCCCGGCGTTGCCCGGCCACATCGTTCAGCGGGGTGACCACCTCCCGATAAAACGTCTTCTGCGCCTCGGTGGAGGGCTCATACACCTGAACCACCGTGAAGAAGTTGCCGATCCGGGCCTGGGAGGCGCTGTACTGCGCACGTCCCAACCTGGGCAACCCGGGACTCGTACGGTCACGGTGGTCGGCGACACAGGGAAATCGTCACTCGCACAGACGAGCTAGTTACGTGGAGTGGTCGAACTCGCCTACCTGTACGCCGAGCACGACCTCTCCTCGTGGGCGGATTGTCAGATCTGTAACGTAACGCGATCATCCGTGTTCGTAGTGCAAATGGAGGTGACGCGGGGGCAAGACGGGAGGGTGCCCAGTACGGTGGGTGACGTCGCCCTCGGCGGCATGCCTCTGGACGGTCAAGCTCGGCTGCCGTAGGGAGGTTTCACAGGAAAATCTCAGTGAAGTCGGAGCGGGTTTCTCACTTTCGTGGGACAGAGTGGGGACTGATGGAGCGCATCTCACGCATCTCGGTCACCTCGCGTCCCGCGTTGCTCGGCGCTGTGGTGATGCTCGCCCTGACGTCGGCGTCCGTGGCGACGGCCGATGACGGGCCGGGGCCCTTCGGGGTCACCGCCGACGTCGACGCCACGCGGCAGACGGCGCGGGTCGGCGCGCTGTTCGGCGCGGACCGGGCCGACAACCTGTCCGGCGGGCACTTCTGTACGGCCTCGGTCGTGCACAGCCCCCACGGCGACCTCATCGTCACCGCCGCGCACTGTGTGAGCGACACCGGTACCGACCTGGTGTTCGTGCCGGGCTACCGGGACGGGAAGGCACCGTTCGGGGTGTGGAAGCTGGGGCAGCGCTATCTGCCCGACGGGTGGTCCAAGGACCAGGACGAGGACAGCGACCTGGCCTTCGCAACCGTCGACGACGTGGACGACAGGCCGATCGAGGACGTGGTGGGAGGCAACCGGTTCACGGTCGGCACGGCCACCGGCGCCACCGCCGTGACCGTCATCGGCTACCCCGACTCCCGCGAGAGCCCCATCAGGTGCACCAACAAGGCGACCGTGCACAGCCGCACCCAGCAGCGCATCAACTGCCCCGCCTTCACCGCCGGCACCAGCGGCAGCCCCTGGATCAACGGCGACGGCCAGGTCGTCGGCGTCCTCGGCGGCCACGAGGAGGGCGGCTTGACGGACGACGTGTCGTACAGCGTGGCCCTGGGGAGCGAGGCGGCGGGGCTGTACAAGAACGCGACCGCCGAACCCTGACAGATCCCTGGGGCACCGTGGACCGCCAACCGGATCCCTGAGACATCCCGGACCGTCAACTGATCTTCATGGCAAGGTGTGTCCGTGGATGCGCTCAAACCCCAGGACCCGCCGTACATAGGCACGCACACGCTGCTCGCCCGGCTCGGGGCGGGTGGGATGGGACAGGTCTATCTCGGGCGGTCGCCCGGCGGGCGGCTCGTCGCCATCAAGGTGATCCGGGACGAGATCACCGACCACCCCGAGGCACTGGCCCGGTTCCGGCGCGAGGTGGAGACGGCGCGGGCGGTCCGGAGTGCCTACACGGCCAACCTCATTGACGCCTCCTTGGACAGCGCCCCCTACTGGCTGGCCACGGAGTACGTCACCGGCCCCACCCTCGCCCAGGCCATCGCCGAACGCGGTCCGCTGCCGGCCGAGACCTGCCGCGCCCTGTGCGCCGCGCTCGCCGAGGGCCTCGCCGCTGTCCACGCACATGGTGTCACCCACCGGGACCTCAAGCCGCAGAACGTCATCCTCGCCGCCCAGGGGCCGCAGCTCATCGACTTCGGCATCGCCCGCGGCGTCGGTCAGACCGCCCTCACCGACGCCGGGTTCGCGCCCGGCACGCCCGGCTTCACCGCCCCCGAGGTGCTGCTGCGCAACGAGGTCGGTCCCCCGGCCGACGTGTTCGCCCTCGGCGCCACCCTCGCCTACGCGGCGACCGGCCGGGCGCCCTTCGGCGCCGGCGACCCCAACGGGGTCAGCTACCGCGCCGTCCACGAGCCCGTCGACCTGGCCGGCGTCGCACCGGAGTTGGCCACCCTGATCGAGGCATGCGTGGCCAAGGAGGCCGCCGCCCGGCCGGGGCTCGCCGAGGTGATCGCACGGTGCGGGGTGCGCACCGCGCTCGTGGCGGACCCGGTCTACGCGGGCCTCGCCACACCGGGCGAGGCCGCGGCGCAGACCCCGACGATGCCGCTGCGTCAGCCGGTGGCGCCGCCGGTGGCTCCGCCGGCGGGGCCGCACGATCTGCCGACGGCGGGGCCGGCACCGTACGGCCCGCAGGGTTCCCCGCCCGGTTACACGCTCACCCGGATGTCCCAGCCGGGCCGCCGACCGGGCAAGCGGTGGCTGGCGGCCGTGGCGGTGGGGCTCGTGGTGGGCGTCGGCACGGCCACGGCCGTGGTGCTCGCACAGCAGGGTGACGGCAAGGACGGCGCGGCAGGCCGGGCTTCCGCGAGCGGACGGGGCACGGCGTCCAAGGGGGCCGCCGGCAAGGGCGGCGCGCCCGCCTACGCGGAGATGAAGATCGACCGGACGCTGTTCGACTCGGCCACCGGCCAGTGTCAGCTGCCGCCCGAGGAACGCCCCTCCGACGGTTTCATGATGGTGATCGAGGACCCCGACAACCCGGACAAGAACGGCCGGGTCCTCACACTCGACCACCGCGTGCGGATCGGATTCCGGGACAAGTACCCTCCGGCGTCGAAGGCGCCGTACTACGTGACGGTGAGCGTCAAACCGCCGAACGACATCGACCCCGACACCGGCAAGCCCGTCGACGGAATGCGGATCACCAGCGCGACGTCGGGCTACACCAGCACACCGCTCGATCTCTACGGCGGTGCCGACCGGGGCGACTGGAAGTACGTCACCTACCCGGACGACTTCCGGCAATGGGTGAAGGGCAAGGCCTACCCCGCCATTCCGCTCACCAACGACCCGGGCGACTGGACCGTGGAGTGGCACCACATCCGTACGCCCGGCGACTACAGCAGCGTCATGTGCGCGGGCTTCGCTGTGAAATGACGCCACATCACGCCGAAAGGGCCTTGAACCGCGCTGGCATGGGGGAAAGTTGAACCGTGCGGAAGGTATGGGTGGTGGGTGGGGCGGCCGTCGGGCTCGGGCTGAGCTTCGTCATGCTGCTCGTCGTCGGGGTGTACGTCGTCGCCGGGAACCTCCTCGGCGGGGTCGCGTCGGCCGGCCGGGGGCTTGCCAAGGGGGCCGTCCCGGCCGCCTACCAGTCGCTCGTGCAGAAGTGGGGCAACCTGTGCCCGGCGCTCACCCCGGCGCTGCTCGCCGCCCAGCTGTACCAGGAGAGTGGCTGGAACCCGACCATCGTCAGCCCGGCCGGCGCGCAGGGCATCGCGCAGTTCATCCCGAGCACGTGGGCCACGCACGGCATCGACGGCAACGGTGACGGCAAGCGGGACGTCTGGGACCCCAACGACGCGATTCCGTCGGCTGCTTCGTACGACTGCGAGCTGGCGAAGTATGTGAAGGGCACCCCCGGCGACGTCTCCGACAACATGCTCGCCGCCTACAACGCCGGTGCGTACCGTGTCATAAGGGCCGGCGGGGTCCCGGCCATCGCCGAGACACAGGACTACGTCAAGCGGATCCGCAGCCTGTCACAGAGCTTCGCCGCGCCCGTCAGCCGGATCGACCCCACCCAACAGGCCGCCGGTGCCATCGCGTTCGCCCAGAGCAAGCTCGGTACGCCCTATCTGTGGGGCGGGGAGGGGACCGCTGAGCAGGGTGGGCGGTTCGACTGTTCGGGCTTGACGCAGGCCGCGTACGCGAAGGTGGGGATCACGCTTCCGCGGGTGGCCAACGACCAGTACAACGCCGGCCCGCATCCTTCGCGGGATCAGCTTCTGCCGGGTGACCTGGTGTTCTTCTCCACCGACCGCAGCGATTCGCGGGCCATCCATCACGTGGGTATCTACGTGGGCGGCGGGTACATGATCGACGCGCCGCGCACCGGGGCCGTCATCCGGTTCGATCCCATCGACGGCGCTGACTACTTCGGCGCCACGCGCGTCACGGCAGATGGCGCAAAAGCGCTTCCCACGACGGTTTGAGCGGGTGTGCACCGTGCGTGAACCACCCCCCTGAGCTGCGATGATGAGTATCTCTTCGATAACGTCTGGGTGATCATTCAGTGGAGTGTGGAACGTATTGATGGGGGTCATGCGTTCCTGTTGGCGTACGCACACGAGGTGCGTCCGGCAGACGACGAAGGGGCCACAGCACCATGGCTGTACTCGCCGAATCCGGATCGAACCCCGACGTCGAACTGCTCTACGACATCAACGGCCTGGCCAAGGACGCCCCGCACTGGTTCGACCGTGCCATGGAGTTCGTCGGTGAGTACGGCCTGCTGCTCGCCATGGTCCTGCTGGTGCTGTGGTGCTGGTGGTCCGTGCGGCGCCGGGGCGGTGAGGACGCCGCGTCCTTTGTCGCCGCGCTGGTGTGGGCGCCGCTCGCGGCCGGCATCGCCGTACTGGTCAACGTTCCGATCCGGGGCTTCGTGGAGCGCCCCCGGCCCTTTGTTGATCACCAGGGCCTGGACGTCCTCATCTCCGGCAAGACCGACTTCTCCTTCGTCAGCGACCACGCGACCATCACCATGGCGCTCGGGGTGGGGCTGTTCGTCGCCAACCGCCGCTTCGGCCTCGTCGGGATCGGGCTCGCGCTGCTGGAGGGCTTCTGCCGGGTGTACATGGGCGTGCACTATCCGACGGACGTCATCGGCGGGTTCGCGCTCGGTACGGCTGTCGCGCTGCTGCTGTCTCCGCTGGCCATGGCGCTGCTCACGCCGCTGATGAGGGCCGTGGAGCGGGCGCCGAGGGTGGGGCGGATCGTACGACGCCGGTCCACGCCGGATGTCCCGGTCGTCCCCGGCACCCGCCGCCCGGCCCAGTCCGAGGAACGGGATCTGGCGGCGTAGCCCGGCGCGCGGCCACTGCCCTCACCCCGTCCTACAACCCCTGTGCGTAAGAGAAGAACCGCTGCGGGTCGTACTGCTGCTTCACCTTGCCCAGGCGGGTCGCCGCGTCCCCGTAGTACGCCTTCTTCCAGTTCGTCAGCGTCGGGTCCGCGTAGTTCTGGTACGCCGCGCCGGAGGCGTAGGGCGCCATCGCCTTGTGTGCCGACGTGAGCCAGGACTGTGCCGAACCGCCGGAGGCCCCCGCGCCCCAGGACGCTATGTACTGGGCCAGCATCCGGGAGCGGCGGTGGACGAAGGCCGTCGCCGTCGGCGAGACGCGGTTGACCGCACCGCCGAGGGCCGTGAAGGCGATGCTGCCGGCGCCGCCCCGCACCGAGGTGATCTGCTTCAGCACCGTCTGGATGCCGGCCGCCGACAGGGAGCGGTCGAAGAAGTCCGAGCGTGCCGCGTACGTCTCCCGGCCCAGGCGGCCCTGCGGGGAGCGGCCGGGCGTGGAGCCGGGCAGGTGGCACTGGGCGTCCGCGGAGAAGGAGGAGCAGCCGGCGTAGATCTCCATCGCCTCCTCGTAGCCCCGGCGGCGCAGGGTGGCGGAGGTGGCGTTGGCGCCGGCCGCGTGGGCCAGGCGGTCCACGGCGTTCTGCAGTTCGCCGTAGGTGCCGAGGGAGAAGCAGGCCACGGAGATCGACGGGGTGCCGCCCGGGGAGCAGGACAGGTGCAGCGAGGACCAGATCTCGTCGGGCTGGCTCGGGCCCCACTCCTGCCAGGCCTTCAGCACCGCGGCCGCCTTCGCCCACGGCCATGTCATGTACGCCGTCACCGCCTGCGGTGCCGCGTGGGTCTTGAACTGCAGCTCGGTGACCACGCCGAAGTTGCCGTTGCCCGCGCCGCGCAGCGCCCAGAAGAGGTCGGAGTGGGACGTGGCATTGGCGGTGACCTGGGTGCCGTCCGCCGTGATCACGGTCGCCTGGGTGAGGCTGTCGCAGGTCAGGCCGTAGGCGCGGGACGCGACGCCGTGGCCGCCGCCGAGCACCAGGCCGGAGACACCGACGCTGGGGCAGGAGCCGGCGGGTATGGTCACGCCCTTCGCGGCCAGCGCCCGGTAGACGTCGATCAGCTTGGAGCCGGCGCCGACCACCGCCTGCCCGCCGCTGACGCGTATGCGGTTCAGCCGGGAGACGTCGAGGATGAGGCGGTTGTCGCCGGAGGAGTAGCCCGCGTAGGAGTGGCCGCCGTTGCGTATGGAGATCCGTATGTTGTGGGCCTGGGCGTAGGCCAGGGCCGTACGGATGTCGTCGGCGTGCGCCGCGTAGGCCACCGCGGCGGGCTTCAGGCCGTCGAAGCGGGTGTTGTACAGCTGGTGGGCCGTCGTCCAGGCCGCGTCGCCGGGTCGGACCAGGGTGCCGTCGAGGTCATGGGCGAGATCCGTCCAGTTCGCGGCCGCACTCACGCTGGTGGTCTTGAGGGCCGTGAGGGACGATGAGCCCGTGGCGGCCGACGTCGTGGACCTGCCCGAGCCCGAGCTGCACCCGGTCAGCGCGGTCGCGGCCAGTGCGGCCGTGCCGCCTGCGATGAACGTACGGCGTTCCATGCCCATCGTCGTCTCTCACCTCTCCCCAGGCCCCCTTGGCCCTACCTGGGGTGAGATGACGGTGAGAGGCACATTGGTTCGCGCGGTTCGCAACAGTTCGCACACAGGCAAACGAACGCCGAATACGTGTGCGCTTAACCCTGCCGTCGGAACCTCTATGTGCCCTCCCCGTAAGCATTCCGTGACCTTACCGGGCCGACGGCAGGGGTTCACCCGCCGTTCACTTCCGGCCATCGGCGGCTTCACCTGTTCTGCCTAATTTCGGCCGTGCACGGTGCGGAGCGCGGCCATTCATGCGCTCGGCCATATGAGCGCTCACAACCCTCGACAACTTCGCACGCCGCCCACTGCGGCGGCTCCTGGAAGGAACTCCCGAAAGTGAAGCTTCAGCGCAAGAACCGGCTGCGCGCCGTCTCGCTCGGTGCGATCGCCGTCTCCGGCGCCCTGGCCCTGACGGCGTGCGGCTCCGACAACACCGGCGGCGGTTCGAAGGCCTCGGGCAACCCGTCCGGCGCCGCGAACGCCTCCTCGATCAAGTGTGACGGCGCCAAGGGGCAGCTGCTGTCCGACGGCTCTTCCGCGCAGAAGAACGCGATCGACGCCTGGGTCAAGAACTTCTCCCAGGCCTGTGGCGTGCAGATCAACTACAAGGCCGGCGGCTCCGGTGCCGGTGTGACGTCGTTCACCCAGGGTCAGATCCCGTGGGCCGGTTCCGACTCCGCGCTGAAGCCCGACGCCGTCGCCGCTTCCAAGAAGGTCTGCTCCGGCGGCCAGGGCATCGACCTCCCGATGGTCGGCGGCCCGATCGCCCTCGGTTACAACCTGAACGGCGTGGACAACCTGGTCCTGGACGCCCCCACCGTCGCCCAGATCTTCGATGGCAAGATCAAGAACTGGAACGACCCGGCGATCGCGAAGCTGAACCCGAAGGCGAAGCTTCCCGACCTGAAGATCCAGGCCTTCCACCGCTCGGACGACTCCGGCACCACGGACAACTTCACCAAGTACCTGAAGGCCGCCACCCCGGAGAACTGGAAGTACTCGGGTGGCAAGACCTGGCAGGCCAGCGGTGGCCAGTCCGCCGCCCAGTCCTCCGGTGTGGCCCAGCAGGTCAAGCAGACCAACGGCGCCATCGGCTACTTCGAGCTGTCCTACGTCGGTGACGGCGTCAAGGCCGCGAGCATCAACACCGGTGCCGCCCAGCCGGTCGCCCCCAGCACCGACAGCGCCACCAAGGCCATCGCGGACGCCAAGATCGTCGGCGTCGGCAAGGACCTGTCGCTGAAGCTGAACTACACCACCAAGGCCGAGGGTGCGTACCCGATCACCCTGGTGACCTACGAGATCGTCTGCGACAAGGGCAACAAGGCCGACACCCTGCCCACCGTCAAGTCCTTCCTCAACTACATCGCCTCCGAGGACGGCCAGAAGATCCTGAGCGGCATCAGCTACGCGCCGATGCCCGAAGAGATCATCAGCAAGGTCCGCACCACCATCGCGGGCCTGAGCTGACCTGATCCGAGAGTGCGGCCCGGTTCCCACGGCCTCCCCGCGGGCCGGGCCGCACCGTCCGGTGCACCGCCGCCAAGAGCCACCCACCCCACCGGGTGAGCGGCTCAGCAGACCGGAGACTCCTGATGGACATATCGACTAAAACAACTGACGCCTCTCCCCCCGCCCCCCAGCCGGCCGCCGTCGGGAGGCGGGGTGCCGCGCGCGCCAAGACCCGTCCCGGCGACCGTGTCTTCCTGGGCCTTTCCCGAGGCTCGGGCATTCTGCTGTTGGTGATCATGGCCGCGATCGCGGTCTTCCTCACCTACCGCGCGTCCCTCGCGATCAGCAAGGACCACGCGAACTTCCTGACCGCCTTCGAGTGGAACACCAACCTCATCCCGCCGTCCTTCGGCATCGCCGTCCTGGCCTTCGGCACGGTGGTCTCCTCGATCATCGCCATGGTCCTGGCCGTGCCGGTCGCGGTCGCGATCGCGCTGTTCCTCACCCACTACGCCCCGCGCAGGCTGAGCGGCCCCGTCGCCTACGTGATCGACCTGCTCGCCGCAGTGCCGTCCATCGTCTACGGCCTGTGGGGCGCCCTGATCCTCGTACCGCACATGAACGGCCTGTTCGGCTGGCTGAACGACTACCTCGGCTGGACCGGCATCTTCTCCTGGGACGGCGGCGCCCCCCGCTCGATGCTGACCGTCGGCATCCTGCTCGCGATCATGATCCTGCCGATCATCACCAACGTGAGCCGCGAGGTCTTCCGCCAGGTCCCGCAGATGCACGAGGAGGCCGCCCTCGCCCTCGGCGCCACGCGCTGGGAAGTGATCCGCACGGCCGTACTGCCCTTCGGCCGCTCCGGCGTGATCTCCGCCTCCATGCTCGGCCTCGGCCGCGCCCTCGGCGAGACGATGGCCGTCGCCACCGTGCTCTCCCCGGACTTCGACATCCACGCCAGCCTGCTCAACCCGGGCGGCGGCACCTTCGCCCAGAACATCGCCAGCAAGTTCGGCGAGGCGACGCAGGACGGGCGTGACGCGCTCATCGCCTCCGGCCTGATCCTGTTCGTCATCACGTTGCTGGTCAACGGCGCGGCCCGCGCGATCATCGCCCGCCGCAAGGAGTACTCGGGGGCCAACGCATGAGCACCGCAGCCGTCACCGGCAAGCGTCCCAGCACGCTGCGCAGCGCCAGCCTGCCGAAGTGGTCGCCCTGGGCGATCGCCGCCGGCTCCGCCGTGGTCGCCGTGGGCATCGGCCTGGGCGCCGGCCTCAGCAGCAAGATCGAGTGGGGCCTGATCGCCGTACTGCTCTTCGTCTTCGGCACCTTCGCCGTCGCGGCGAAGGTCGAGGGCAAGCGGCAGGCCAAGGACCGCGTCGTCACCGCCCTGGTCTGGGTGGCCTTCCTGCTCGCGCTGATCCCGCTGGTGTCGCTGATCTGGACCACCGTCAAGCGCGGTGTGAAGGTCCTCGACCCCTACTTCCTCACCCACTCGATGGGCATCGTCGCCGACTCCGAGCCGGGCGGCGGCATCTACCACGCGATCATCGGCAGCCTGGAGCAGGTCGGCCTCGCCACCCTGATCGGCGCCCCGATCGGCGTGCTCACGGCCGTCTACCTGGTGGAGTACGGGCGCGGCAAGCTCGCCCGGGCGGTCACCTTCTTCGTCGACGTGATGACCGGTATCCCCTCCATCGTGGCGGGTCTGTTCATCCTCAGCCTCATGCTGATGTCCGACATGCAGCCCTTCGGCTTCGCCGGCTCGCTGGCCCTGGCCATCCTGATGATGCCGGTCGTCGTCCGCTCCACGGAGGAGATGCTCAAGCTCGTCCCGAACGAACTGCGTGAGGCGTCCCTGGCGCTGGGCGTGCCCAAGTGGCGCACCATCCTGAAGGTGGTCCTGCCGACCTCCATCGGCGGCATCACCACGGGCATCATGCTGGCGATCGCCCGAATCGCGGGCGAGACGGCCCCGATCCTGCTGCTGGTATGGGGCAACAGCTTCATCAACAACAACCCGTTCTCGGGTGCCCAGCAGGCGCTGCCGCTGTACATCTACCAGCAGTACGCGAACAGCTCGGGCTCCACGGCGGCCTACGACCGCGCCTGGGCGGCCTCTCTCACGCTGATCGCCTTCGTGATGATCCTCAACCTGGTGGCCCGCGGCATCGCCCGCTGGAAGGCCCCGAAGACCGGTCGCTAAGGCGACAATTTCCGGCTCCGCCGGGCGGAGCCCCTCAGCGACCGAGCTTGAATTTCTGGAAGTGAAGTAGACGACATGGCCAAGCGAATCGACGTAAGCGGACTGACCGCCTACTACAGCGCCCACAAGGCGATCGAGGACATCTCGATGACCGTCGAGCCGCGTTCGGTGACGGCGTTCATCGGCCCCTCCGGCTGCGGCAAGTCGACGTTCCTGCGCACGCTGAACCGGATGCACGAGGTCACCCCCGGTGGCCGCGTCGAGGGCAAGGTGCTGCTGGACGACGAGGACCTGTACGGCGCGGGCGTCGACCCGGTCTCCGTCCGCCGCGAGGTCGGCATGGTGTTCCAGCGCCCGAACCCCTTCCCCACGATGTCGATCTTCGACAACGTGGCGGCGGGTCTGCGCCTGAACGGCAACTACAAGAAGAGCCAGCTGAACGAGATCGTCGAGAAGTCGCTCAAGGGCGCGAACCTCTGGAACGAGGTCAAGGACCGCCTGAACAAGCCGGGCTCCGGCCTCTCCGGCGGCCAGCAGCAGCGCCTCTGCATCGCGCGGGCGATCGCGGTGGAACCGAAGGTCCTCCTCATGGACGAGCCCTGCTCGGCCCTGGACCCGATCTCCACGCTCGCCATCGAGGACCTGATCGGCGAGCTGAAGGAGCGCTTCACGATCGTCATCGTGACGCACAACATGCAGCAGGCCGCGCGTGTCTCGGACCGTACGGCGTTCTTCAACCTGTCGGCGGTCGGCCAGCCGGGCCGCCTGATCGAGATCGACGACACCGAGCGGATCTTCTCCAACCCGTCGGTGCAGGCCACGGAGGACTACATCTCCGGCCGCTTCGGCTAGGCCGACGCCGGTGCCATAGACCCCTCGCGGTGCTGCATGGCGGTGCCACCGCGAGGACGCAAGAGGGCCCGCCCCTGGCTCCCGGGGGCGGGCCCATTGCGCTTCCCGGCCCACCCGCCCACCCGACCCGGCCGGCTGGAAGGTGCTGTCAGGCGCCCACCTCGAACCACAGCAGCTTCCCGGCGCCTCGGTCCAGCGGACTGTCCCCGAGGGGCCACCCACCCCAGGAGTCGGCGCATTCCTGTACGAGGCGCAGCCCGCGCCCCTGCTCCGCGTTCACCGGAGCGGGCGGTACCCGATCCCAGGGAGGCTCCCCGAAGGGGGCGGGGATCCACGGATGCCGGTCCCACACCCCGACCCTGATCCGCCCGTCGGCGAGGGCGGTGAGCCGGAGGGATGCGGGGCCGTTGGTGTGTCGAAAGGTGTTGGTAACCAGCTCGGACGTCAACAACTCGATGGAGTCCAGGACTTCGTGTCTGTCGTGCCCGCTGAGCACTGCTCGTACGGTCGTACGTGCGACGCGTGCCGCACGCGGATCATGGGGCAGGCGAAGGGCGTACACCCAGGTGTCGGGCAGGGATACGGTGCCCATGAAGACCTCCGACGAGAGAAGGGACTTGGGTTCGCTCAACTGACCACGCCAAGGCGGTGGCTCTGCCTGGGGTAGGTGCGCTTCCGGCTTATGGGCGTGGGGAGTTGGGCGGTACGGGCACTACAGTAGGACCAGGAGGGAGATTCATCTTCCAAATCAGGAAGATGAATCCGCTTTTACCTCGTGTGGGTTACGAGAGTGCCGCGTCTCAGCCTGAAAGGACGTGCCTTGCCGCCGGTCAACAATCCCACTCTGCGTCAACGCCGTCTTGGTGCCGAGCTGCGTAAACTTCGCGAGCGATCCGGGCTCACGGTCACCCAGGCCGCAGCGCTCCTGGGCGTCAACCAGGGGCGCGTCAGCATGATCGAGACGGGCCGCAGCTCCCTCAGCGCCGACCGCGTACGGTCGCTGGCCTCCGCGTACGACTGCTCGGACGGGGCCATGGTCGACGCCTTGGCAGCAATGACCGGACGCCGGACGCGCGGCTGGTGGGAGGAGTACCGGGAACACCTCCCGGCCGCACTGGTCGACCTGGCCGAACTGGAGCACCACGCGGCCGGATTGCGGGTGGCCCTCGCGCTGCACATTCCCGCACTGCTACAGACCACCGACCATGCCCGCGCCCTCTTCCGAGCTGTGGTGCCGCCCATGCGGCAGTACGAGATCGAGCACCGTCTCACGCACCGCATGAAACGGCAGGGCATTCTGCACCGGGAAGAGCCGCTCGCATACGCGGCGATCATCCACGAGTCAGCTCTTCGGATGCGGTTCGGTGGTCCTGACGTCAGGTGCGGTCAGCTCAAGCATCTCCTTGACATGAGCGAGTTGCCGCATGTCACCGTCCGGGTGATCCCCTTCGAAGCGGAGTACTACCCGAGCACGGGTCAGTCCTTCGACTACGTCGAGGGCCCGGTTCCGCAGCTCGACACGGTCCAGCTCGACACCCATCACGGTGGGTGCAGTTTCCTCGACGGGGAGGCACAGTTGAGTAAGTACCGTGACGTGTTGGATCACATGGAGTCCTGCGCGCTCGGGGCCGCCAAGTCGCGCGACTTCATCCAGAGCCTCATCCGGGACATCTGAGAGAGCGACAGTGCAGACACTTCACTGGCAGAAATCCACTTACAGCGGCGACAGCTCGAACTGCGTCGAGATAGCCACCACCCCCACCGCGATCCACATTCGCGACTCGAAGAACACCGGCGACCTCCAGCTCACCATCCCCTCCTACACCTGGACGGAGTTCATCCGCTACGCGGCAGGGGGCAGAGCCTCGTAGAAGTTCGTGCAAGTTCGTGGTGGTGGCGGCGTCCTGGCCTGCAAGCTCGTTCCAGTGATCGCCCATCACGGTCAAAGGAGGCCAGGCATGACGTTGCGCAAGCTGGGCAAGGACCCCGAGAGTCCTGAGGGCAAGTCGCCGACCGTGTACCTCGACGATGAGAAGGACACCTACCTGGTCCAGGGCTGGAAGGTGACCGATGAGGACAGGCGATCGCAGTTGGATCTGCCCGGTCACGAAGACGTCGTAGAGATCCCCCGACGCATGGCGCAGTTCTTTCTGGAGGTGAACAGCCGTGGCGATGCCGACGCTTGAAGAACGGCTTCGGCGCTGTACCCGTGCTGCCGTGCACCTGGAGATGCGCGACGGCTACATGCGTTCCGATCCCCGTTTCGTTGCCTGGCAGCAGGGCGTCAGGAACGACCCGGCCGACAGTGACCCTGAGCGTCGGCCGTGGTTGCGACTGATCGCCGACCTGGTGGGCCAGGGGGTCGAGGTGCGCAGGGCACGGATCGTGTCGGAGCCGGTGTCGGACTACATCAGGTTTGAGCATCACCTGACGGGCCCCACCGTGGCAGCGGGCGAGAAAGTGCGCTGGCTGCCTCGCCGCCGTGCTTCCGGGCTCGCCCTGCCAGGCAACGACTTTTGGCTCTTCGACGACAGCTCAGTGGTCTTCCACCACTTCGCCGGAGATGGCGAACTTGCCCCGGACGACGAGGAGTTCACCGACGATCCGGCGGTTGTGAAGCTGTGTGCGGACGCGTTCGAGGACGTCTGGTCCCTGGCAGTGCCGCACGCGGACTACCAGCTCACCTGATCCACAATCCCCGGCGTGACCTCATCCAGTGTCAAGCAAGCACGGCAGGCCCTCGGCCGGCGTCTGCGCGAGATCCGCAAGGACGCCGGCCTCACGGCGCGGGAGCTGGCACGGCGCGCCGGCTGGCACGAGTCCAAGTGCTCGCGTCTTGAGAATGGGCGCACGCCGCCGTCCGACGCTGACATCCGCACGTACACAGCCCACTGCGCTGCCCAGGATCAGACCGCTGATCTCATCGCCACAGCACGCGGTATAGAAGGCGCGTACATCCAGTGGCGGCGCATGGAGCGGGCGGGCCTGAAGCGCGTCCAGCAATCAGTAGCGCCTCTGTTCGAGCGCACGCGCCGTTTTCGCGTCTATCAGTCGTGGGTGATCCCGGGCCTGCTCCAATCTGCCGCGTATACGCGAGCTGTACTGAGCACCGTGGCGGATCTGCGGGACGTGCCCGACGACATCGACGAGGCCGTAGCCGTCCGCATGGATCGCCAGCGCATCCTGTACTCCGGTGACCGCAGGTTCGCGATGCTCGTCGAGGAGTGGGTGCTGCGAACGGTCATCGGCGACAGCGGCGTCATGGCCGGAGCGCTTGGCCACCTCATCTCCGTCGCCTCGCTGCCCTCGGTCAGCCTGGGCGTCATTCCCCTCGGCGTGCCCCGTGGCCAGGGATGGCCCGTGGAGTCGTTCACCGTGTACGACGACACGCAGGTCAACGTGGAACTCGTCTCCGCTCACCGGACGGTCACCCAGCCTGGTGAGATCGCCGAATACACCAAGACGTTCGCTGAGCTGTCGGCCATCGCTGTGTACGGCGTACAGGCCAGATCGCTCATCACTGCTGCCATCGATGCCCTCGGGTAACCGCCGCGCAAGTCCTTAGAAGCTCATGGCCCCCAGGCCCCCAGGCCGCCACCGCTCCAGCCTGGGCACCATGGCAAGAAACCGGCAGACCTACCCCGACCCGCGTCCCGTTGATCTCCCCATCGGCTTCCATGCCTGGCTCCTGGACTGCGCTCCTGTCGCTGACTGCGAGACCTGCCAGTCCGAGTGGCAGCGCCTCAACGTGGCCAAGGGGCTCGGCGACATCACGCAAGCCGCCAAGCACGCCACGAACATCCGCGATCACGCCTGGGACCCACTGATGACGATGGACATGCAGTCGTACGGCTGCAAGCAAGGCGTCGCCCTGCGACACGGCCGGGAGCTCGTGTCGCCCGAGCTGTTCGCGCGGCTGACGGACCTATTTCCGGAACCACCGGCGGAGTGCAACGCACCGACATGCTGTGGCGACGGCCCCTGCTGCTGACCCCGGCCACTGTCAGTGCCGGCCGCTAGAGTCCCGGCCCTCACAGTCCGGGACTCTAGGTGCAAAAAGGGAGTTTTCATGGCAACTGCCGAAGGAGCCAAGGGCCGTGGACGGGTGACCGTCTTCTCCTTGTTCGGGCCCGTCTTCGGCTTCGCGACCACTCTCGTGGATGACCAGCAGCTTGCCTATGTGGGGCCGCTGACCCCCGGTGTCGGGTGGCGCCTGCTCTGGAGGATGGCGGAGCGGTGCCACAACGACGGGGTGACGGAAACCAGGAAGGCCGAGTGGATCGTCTCGCAGGCATCCCGGGCGTTCATCTGTGGCAGCGGCGTCGTGACGAAGCTCTCCGACGCTGATTGGGTGATCGAGGCTGGTGGCTGGCTCGTGGAGCTTGGCGGATCCTGGTGCAACCAAGACGTGCTGGTCACCGGCAACCTCACGGTGCCTGCGCTCACCGCCGAGCAGATCGCCGCGAAGCACACCCATTACCCGCAGTACGCGGACTGACAGCACAATGCCCACCCCCTTGGCCGGCTTTTCAGCCGACCGAGGCGGGTGGGCGGTGGGAAAAAAAGAACTACAGCACCGTCAGCTTGAGCAGGCCCAGGGCCAGGGCTGCGACCAGGGCCGCCGCCGGCATCGTGATGAACCAGCCCAGGACGATGTTCTTGGCCACGCCCCAGCGCACGGCGTTGAGGCGCTTGGTGGCGCCCACGCCCATGATGGCCGAGGTGATGACGTGGGTCGTGGAGATCGGGGCCTTGAAGAGGAACGCCGTGCCGAACATGATCGAGGCGCCGGTGGCCTCCGCGGCGAAGCCCTGCGGGGGGTCCAGTTCGATGATCTTGCGGCCCAGTGTGCGCATGATGCGCCAGCCGCCCGCGTAGGTGCCCAGGGAAAGCATGATCGCGGAGACCAGCTTCACCCAGACCGGGATCGGGTCGCCGAACGTCTCGTGGCCGGAAATCACCAGGGCCATGACCACGACCCCCATGGTTTTCTGGGCGTCCTGGAGACCGTGACCGAGCGCCATGCCGGCCGCTGACACCGTTTGCGCTATGCGGAAGCCCCGCTTCGCCTTGTGCGGGTTGGCGCGGCGGAACAGCCACATGATGGCCAGCATGACCAGGTAGCCGACCACCAGGCCCACCACCGGGGACAGGAACATCGGGATGATGACCTTGTCGACCACGCCGTTCCAGTGGACCGCCGTACCGCCCGCCAGGGCCGCCCCCACCAGGCCGCCGAACAGGGCGTGGGAGGAGGAGGACGGGAGACCGAAGTACCAGGTGATCAGGTTCCAGGCGATGGCGCCGACCAGGGCGGCGAAGAGGATGCCCATCCCCGTCGAGCCCTGGGGCGTGGAGATCAGGCCTTCGCTGACCGTCTTGGCGACGCCCGAGCCCAGGAAGGCACCGGCGAGGTTCATCACCGCCGCCATGGCGAGAGCCGCCCGCGGGGTCAGCGCCCGCGTCGACACCGACGTCGCGATCGCGTTCGCCGAGTCGTGGAAGCCGTTCGTGTATGTGAAGAAGAGCGCGACCGCGATGGTCACGACCAGGGCGAGGGTGTCCATCGACGCCTCAGGACTCCTTGACGGCGATGGTCTCCACCGTGTTCGCCACGTGCTCGAACGCGTCCGCCGCCTCTTCCAGGACGTCCACGATCTGCTTGAGCTTGAGCACCTCGATCGCGTCGTACTTGCCGTTGAAGAGGTGGGCCAGCAGCTTGCGGTGGATCTGGTCGGCCTGGTTCTCCAGACGGTTGACCTCGATCCAGTACTCGGTGAGGTTGTCCAGCGTGCGCAGGTGCGGCATCGCCTCCGCGGTCAGTTCGGCCGCCCGGGCAAGCACCTCGATCTGCTGCTCGACGCCCTTCGGCAGTTCCTCGACGTTGTAGAGGACGACCAGGTCGACGGCCTCCTCCATGAAGTCCATGATGTCGTCGAGGGAAGATGCGAGGGAGTAGATGTCCTCGCGGTCGAACGGCGTGATGAACGAGGAGTTCAGCTGGTGGAAGATCGCGTGCGTGGCGTCGTCACCCGCGTGTTCCGCGGCCCGCATACGCTCTGCGATCTCGGCTCGGGCAGGTGCGTCCGCCCCGAGCAGTTCCATCAGGAGTTTCGAGCCGGTGACGATGTTGTCCGCGGATGCGGCGAACATGTCGTAGAAGCTCGTCTCCCTGGGGGTCAGACGAAAGCGCACGTGGGGTCCTCGGGGTGCTTCGGTTTCGGTCAGGCTGATGCTAGGCGCATCATCCGGCCACGGCTAATGGGCCGCATCCCAGTGTCGCCCATCGGGCAGATTGATCAGCACGGGGGCGCACCAAGGGCTCCTTACCCCGCGGAGTTCGTTACCATATACCCACCAGGGGTATCTATCACTGGCTCGTACCGAGATGGAGGCGCGCGATGACGACGACCGAGGCCGGCGCCACGGCACCCTCCGGGACCGCGAGTGAGCCCGCGCACACCACGCACGGGTATCACAAACAGAAGGACGAGCACCTCAAGCGGCTGCGCCGCATCGAGGGCCAGATCCGCGGGCTGCAGCGGATGGTCGAAGAGGACACGTACTGCATCGACATACTCACCCAGGTCTCCGCCTCCACCAAGGCGCTGCAGTCCTTCGCGCTGCAGCTGCTGGAGGAGCATCTGCGGCACTGTGTGGCCGACGCGGCTCTCAAGGGTGGCGACGAGATCGACACGAAGGTGGACGAGGCGACGAAGGCGATCGGCCGCCTGCTGCGGTCCTGACCTGTCAGGACTCCCGCTCTTCGGCCACCCGCAGCACCTCGTCGATGCTCTCCAGGCTGAGCCGGTCCTCGGCCGCGGAGGCCGCGATGATCAGCTCTCCGCACAGCTCGATCTCGGCGAGGGCCACGTGGTCCTGCACCGCCGTACCGCCGACCGGAGCCACTCGCCTCACCTCTTTTCCACAGTCACCCACTTCCTAGAGTAGGCAGCGCCCTACAGACCGCGCATGGCACGGACGGGCTACTTACGGGGTGGTGCCCAGGACTAGTGCCCGTCCTTCGCGCTGTCATCCCTCGCGTCCCTCGCGCTGTCGCCCTTCGGGCCGCCGTCCTCGGCGATACGGCCCGCGTAGATGTCCGCCGGGCGCGGCAGCCGTACGTCGGCAGGGGCGCCGAAGTCGTACAGCAGCGTCGTCGAGGCGACCGCCACGGGGGTCTGCTGCCGGCCGTTGACGAAGCTGAAGCGCTGCCTGAGCTTGCGGATGCGGCCCTGGTCGTCGAGATAGGCGTCGAACGGAACCTCGGCCGTGGCGAACCCTTTCGCCGCCGCTGCCAGTGCTTGCCGGTTCTGGGCGGAGGCATGGCGCGCCGCGCCGCTCAGATCCGCCGTGCCCCGGTAGTGCCGCACGGCGGTCCCGCCGACCTCGGTGCGGCCGACGTACGTCGCCGTCCGTGTCCCGCGCAGTACCTCGGCCGCCGCGTACGGATCGGTCGCGCCGCCGGTGACCAGGTTGCCGTCGGACAGCGTGGCGGTGTCCACCCGCACCCACTTGCTCGTCGGCACGCCCGCGCCCCGGTTCTTCATGAACAGGGCGCCGGGAGCGAGGAGTTCGGTGATCGGCTGGTGCTCGGCGGTGCCCGCCGGGTCCTCGGGCAGGACGACCGTGAGCCGGCCGAGCCGGTGCCGGTAGTCGTAGACGCCCTGGCCGCGAATGGTGACCCGGGTGCCGCCCGTGGCCATCTCCATGGAGGTGGTGGCCTTGGAGGTGCCCGCGCCGCCCAGCGTGTCGGCGGCCCGGTGCAGGATGGCGACCGGGTCGCCCCCGCCCTTGACGTCCTCCGCGGCGGCCCCGGTGCCGGAACATCCCGTGGCACCCGCCCCCAGGCCGAGCATGATGCCGACCGCGACGAACGTCCTGCCCACGTTCCTGTGCTGCCGCCGATCCATCGCCTGCCTACCCCCAGCCGGTACGTCCGTCACGGGCCCCCTGTCGTCCGGTTAACGACGGGTAGGAGGTGTTGTCACGCGGCGCCGGGAGCCGGGGAGAGGCGTATGAGCCCCGTACGAGCGCCGTGTGAGCCCTGTCGGCGCCGGGTGGGTAACGTTGCCGGGGTGACAGTCAGTGCGGCACAGCAGGACGAGCCGGAGCCTGCCCGGTCGGGGCAGGAACATCGCACGACGACGACCGAACAGGGCCGGTTCTGCGTGGCCGGCTGCAGCTGCGGCTGGCGCGGCCCCGCCCGCAGAGCCCGCAGCCAGGCCCGTACGGACGCGGAGCGGCATCTCGCGGGACTGTGACGGGGCGTTGAGCGCCCGCGTCCCGCCATGGGGCAAGGATCCTGCCGGCGTCCCCGCCCGCGTCGGCCGACGCATTCTCGCCCCCTCCCCGTATCTGTTGCTCCTTTGTCTGTTGCTCCCTGGGAATGAATCCGTCGTCGTGCCGTGACCGTTTGCCCGAACACCTGACTGCTAGTCAGCACAATCGGCGTCGGCCGAACTTGAGCGGCCGCGCGACCGACACCAGGGCGGATCACATGAAGCGACTCACGTCACCGACGGACCGAAGTACCGGGACACGAAAGGGCAGATGGAGGCTGCTGCGGTTGAAGGGCGCCGTGGCAGCGGGTCTGCTGCTGTTCGCGTTCGCCTCCCAGGCACAGGCCATCGACTCCACCATCTCTGTGAACAACAAACGCACGGGGTGGGACGCGAGCGAGCCGAACCTGTCGCCGGCTCAGGTGTCCTCGTCGAGCTTCGGATAGCGCTGGTCCACGCCGGTGAACGGCTCGGTGCTGGCCCAGCCGCTGGTCACCGGCAAGAACGTGGTCGTCGCCACCGAGAACAACTACGTCTACGGCATCGACGCCGTCACCGGGAAGACGAACTGGACCCGCCAACTCGGCCCGGCCTGGCCCACCTCGTCGATCCCGTGCGCCGACCCCGCGCCGCACACCGGATCACCTCCACGCCGGTGTACGACCCGTCGTCCAACACCGTCTACCTCACCAGCAAGGTCAACGACGGCCCGGACGCGCAGCACCCGCACTGGTACTTCCACGCGATGAGCGCCTCCACCGGTGCCGAGCGCGCGGGCTGGCCGGTGCGGATCCAGGGCACGCCGACCAACAGCCCCGGCCACCCGTTCAACCCCTTCACCTTCGCGCAGCGGCCGGGTCTGCTGCTGAACGGCTCGGTGTACGCGGCCTTCGGCTCCTACTGCGACGTCGGCCCGTACGTCGGCAACGTGGTGGGGGTGAACATCGGCACCCGCGGCCTGCACCTGTGGTCCGCCGAGGCCGGCTCCGACACCCGGGAGGCCGGTATCTGGCAGAGCGGCGGCGGGCTGGTCTCGGACGGCTCCGGCCGGATCATCCTCACCACCGGCAACGGCGCCATCGCAGGCTCGCCGAGCCCCGGGCCGGGCAACAGGCCGCCCGGCAACCTCGGCGAGTCGGTGGTCCGGCTCGGCGTGAACAGCAACGGCAGCCTTTCGGCCCGTGACTTCTTCAGTCCGGCCAACAACAAGACACTGGACCACAACGACACCGACCTCGGCTCGGGCGGACCCGTCGCCCTTCCGACCGGTTTCGGCACCACCGCGCACCCGCACCTGCTGGTGCAGGTCGGCAAGGACGGCCGGGTCTTCCTGCTGGACCGGGACAACCTGGGTGGCATGGGCCAGGGTCCGAACGGCACGGACAAACCGGTGAGCGTGGCCGGACCGTTCGAGGCCATCTGGGGCCACCCCGCCGTCTGGGGCGGTGGCGGAGGCTACGTGTACACCGTGGCCACCAAGATCGGCAACGCCGCTTCGCCGCTGCGCGCGCTGAAGTTCGGGGTGAACAGTTCCGGCATCCCGACCCTGACCAGCGTGGGCACCAGCAACGAGGGCTTCGGCTACGGCTCCGGTTCTCCCCTGGTCACCTCCAACGGAACGTCCCCCGGCTCCGCGCTGGTCTGGGCGGTCTGGTCCGGCTCCGGCCCCGGCGGTGTCGGCGGCGAGCTGCGGGTCTACGACGCGGTGCCGGTGGGCGGCGTCATGCACCTGCGCCGTGCCTTCCCGATCGGCACGGCGGCCAAGTTCGTGGTCCCCGCCACTGACGGCGGCCGGGTCTACGTCGGGACCCGGGACGGCCACCTGGTGGCCTTCGGCACCGCGGGTGCGACCGGCGCCGCCCCTCCGACCGGTGGGACCGGTGGTGGGACCGGTGGGACCGGTAGCGGGACTGGTGGGACCGGTAGCGGGACTGGTGGGACCGGTGGTTGGACCGGTGGTGGGTCTTCTGGTGGGACCGGTGGGACCGGCGGTGGGACCGGTGGGTGCCTCCCCTGTGAGGAGTCCAAGCACGGGTCCTGAGCCTTCGCCACGCTCAAGCCCCGGCCCCGGCCCCGGACGCAACTCAGCAGAAGCGTCCGGGGCCGGGGCCCAACCGGCGGCCGCCGTGGCCGGCGGCGACATGGACGATCTCGGTCCGACGCCGTGGCGTTCCCGGGCCGCGGCGGCGTCGGGCTCGGCCTGTGGTGCGGCACGGTGTTGACGCTCAGCCGCAGGGCGGCGCCGGTGAACTGTGCCGAGGTGAGCGGTGACGGCCTGTCAGTCCTCCCCGTGCTGGTCGGCGTCGATTGCCGCGAGTGTCGGAGGGATCAGGTCCCTGTCGCGTTCGTAGGTCAGGCGTTCGCGGGCTCTGTCCGGCGACAGCCACAGCAACTCGCTCACTTCGTCGCCGGGTACGAAGGCTCCGCCGGTCGACTCCGCGGCCCAGTACGTGACTTCCTTGTCCCGGCCCGTGTTGTCGACGTAGTGGGCACTCGGCAGGGCCGATCCGAGCCGGCATGTGTGGCCGGTCTCTTCCTCCACTTCGCGCAGGGCAGCCGCGCGGGCCGTCTCGCCCTTCTTCAGCTTCCCTTTGGGCCAGGACCAGTCAGACCACTTCGGCCTGAAGACCAGGGCCAGCTCGACGCCGCCCGAGGAGGAACGGCGCCAGAGCACACAGCCGGCCGCGCGGACCATTGATCGCCTCCTCGTGGGACCTCAGGACGCGCCGAGGATCTGCTGCTGCCATGCCTGCTGGAAGGCGAACCTGGCCGCCTCCACCTCGTGCCGCTGATCGGCGTGCAGCACGCCGAGGGCGTATGCCGTCGCCGGTGCGATACGGGGCGTACGGGCGGCCTGGGCCGCCGCCGCTGCCGCCTCCGAGGCATCGCGGTGCCGGTTCAGGGCCTGGCCCGCCGCCAACAGCCGCACGTCCACCGGGGAGTTGCCCGCGTGCAGCACCTCCTGGGCGTACCGGTGCAGGCGCAGCAGCAGCCGGACCTGGTGCCAGGGGCCGTCCTGGGGGTGGGGGGACGGGTCCGGGGACAGGCCGTGGACCAGGGCCTCCGCGTTGTACGGGTGGCCCGCGGTGACCAGGGGCAGACCTGCGATGGCGTCTGTCAGCCGTTCCTCCGCAGCGGCTGCCAGGGGGCGCAGGTCGGTGGTGGGCGCGGCGGGCGTGAGGGGGACCTCGCTGGCCAGCACGGCGACCTTGTCGGCGACGGCGTGGAAGCGGCTGGATCCCAGGGCCTGGAGCGCCGTGGAGTGAGCCCTTGTCCGGGAGAGGGTCAGCTGGCGTTCGAGCAGGGCGCCCGCTTTGGCCGCGCCCACGGTGAGGTTGCCGCGTTCCGGTGCGGCGGTTGCCGGGCCACTGGCGTTGTCCGGTGCCGCTCTCTGCGGGACGGGCGCCGCCCCGGCGGCACGACTGCCCGCAGCCACGGTGGCTGCCGAGTCGATCGCCTGGCCCGGGAACCCCGTCGCCCCCGACAGCCGGTGCAACGCCAGGAGCAGGCGTTCCAGGCGGGCCTCGTACGCGTGCTCCAGGCCCAATGTGCCGGAGAGCCACGCCAGTTCGGGGCGCATCTCCTCGGACCAGTCGGGGTCCAGCAGGGGGCGGAAGGTGTGCAGGCTGCCGCTGATGCGGCGGGCCGAGCGGCGCAGGGCGCGCGCCGCGTCGACGGACTCCTCCGCGCCGTTGTCCCCCGCACCCGCCCGGTCGCGCGCGGAGGCACCCCCGTTGGCACCGCCGTTCTCACGGTGCAGGCGCAGGGCGCGGAGGAACTCCGTGGCCTGGGCGCGCAGGTACGCCGCCAGGGCGTCTCCGGTCACCACCTCGGCCGTGGGGTCCGTCGGTTCAAGGTGTTGCTGTGCCACGCCGGCGCCTCCGGGCGTCTATGAGCATCTCCTGGACGTTGCGCAAGGGCTGTCCGTCCGCGTCGGTCGCGCGCCGGGTCCACTCGCCGTCGGGGCCGAGGTGCCAGGAGGAGGTCGAGTCGGACATGCCGGTGTCGAGCAGCCGGTTCAGGGCCGCCCGGTGCGCCGGGTCGACGACGCGGACCAGGGCCTCGATCCGGCGGTCGAGGTTGCGGTGCATCATGTCGGCGCTGCCGATCC
Organism: Streptomyces sp. IMTB 2501; assembly: GCF_001953885.1. Lineage (GTDB taxonomy): Bacteria > Actinomycetota > Actinomycetes > Streptomycetales > Streptomycetaceae > Streptomyces. Next base: position 37,372 of record NZ_MQUS01000005.1, read on the forward strand.
ACACCTCGGGCTCGCCGCCGTTGCCGAAGGCGAACACACGGGAGTGTTCGAGGAAGCGGCCGAGGATCGAGCGGACCCGGATGTTCTCCGACAGGCCCGCGACACCCGGGCGGATCGCGCAGATGCCGCGCACCCAGATGTCGACCGGCACGCCGGCCTGGGACGCGCGGTAGAGCGCGTCGATGACCGCCTCGTCGACCATCGAGTTGACCTTGATACGGACGAAGGCGGGGCGGCCCGCGTGGTGGTGCTGGACCTCCTTGTTGATCCGCGCGACCAGACCGTCCCGCAGGGACTTCGGGGCCACCAGCAGGCGGCGGTAGGTCTCCCGGCGCGAGTAGCCGGACAGGCGGTTGAACAGGTCGGAGAGGTCCGCGCCGACCTGCGGGTCGGCCGTGAGCAGGCCCAGGTCCTCGTACAGCCGGGCGGTCTTCGGGTGGTAGTTGCCCGTGCCGACATGGCTGTAGCGGCGCAGGGTCTCGCCCTCCTGGCGGACCACCAGGGACAGCTTGCAGTGCGTCTTCAGGCCGACGAGGCCGTAGACGACGTGGCAGCCGGCCTCCTCCAGCTTCTTCGCCCACTTGATGTTGGCGTGCTCGTCGAAGCGGGCCTTGATCTCGACCAGGACGAGGACCTGCTTGCCGGCCTCGGCGGCGTCTATGAGCGCGTTGACGATCGGGGAGTCGCCGGAGGTCCGGTACAGGGTCTGCTTGATCGCGAGGACGTCCGGGTCCTCGGCCGCCTGCTCGATGAAGGCCTGTACGGACGTCGAGAAGGAGTCGTACGGGTGGTGCAGGAGCACGTCCCGCTGGCGCAGCGCGGCGAAGATGTCCGGTGCCGACGCCGACTCGACCTCGGCGAGGTCGCGGTGGGTGCCCGCGATGAACTTCGGGTACTTCAGCTCCGGGCGGTCGAGGCCGTGGATGCGGAACAGGCCGGTGAGGTCCAGCGGGCCGGGCAGCGGGTACACCTCGGCCTCGGAGATCTTCAGCTCGCGGACCAGCAGGTCCAGCACCTCACGGTCGATGGACTCCTCGACCTCCAGACGCACCGGCGGGCCGAAGCGGCGCCGCATGAGCTCCTTCTCCAGGGCCTGGAGCAGGTTCTCGGCGTCGTCCTCTTCTACTTCCAGGTCCTCGTTGCGGGTGAGCCGGAACGTGTGGTGCTCCAGCACCTCCATGCCCGGGAACAGCTCCTCCAGGTGCGCGGCGATGACGTCCTCGATGGGGACGTACCGGCCGGGGCTGCTCTCCAGGAAGCGGGACAGCAGCGGCGGCACCTTCACGCGCGCGAAGTGCTTGTGGCCGCTGACCGGGTTGCGTACGACGACGGCCAGGTTCAGGGAGAGGCCGGAAATGTACGGGAAGGGGTGTGCGGGGTCGACGGCCAGCGGGGTGAGGACCGGGAAGATCTGGTGCCGGAACAGGGTGAACAGGCGGGCCTGCTCCTTGTCGGTCAGCTCGTTCCAGCGGACCAGCTGTATGCCCTCCTCCGCGAGTGCGGGGGCGACGTCCTCGTGGTAACAGGCGGCGTGCCGGGCCATCAGCTCGCGCGAGCGGGCCCAGATCATCTCCAGCACCTCGCGCGGCTGCAGCCCGGAGGCGGACCGGGTCGCGACACCGGTGGCGATACGACGCTTCAGTCCGGCGACCCGGACCATGAAGAACTCGTCCAGGTTGCTGGCGAAGATCGCGAGGAAGTTCGCGCGCTCCAGCAGCGGGGTGTTCGGGTCCTCGGCCAGCTCCAGGACGCGTTCGTTGAAGCCGAGCCAGCTGCGCTCCCGGTCGAGGAACCGGCCCTGGGGCAGGGGCGTACCCTCACCCTGCGCTTCCTCGTACCCGTCGAGGTCCGCGTCGATGTCGGGTTCCAGGTCGGAGACAGTGGCGGCCACCGTGTGGGGGCGGTGTGCGGCGATGGAGCCCACGGGAGGCTGCGCGTGCTGGACAGGTGCCTTGGCGTCTTGCTGGCTCATGAGTCCATTCTTCCGCGCCGCGGGGGTGACGGGCGCGTCGGAACGTGCGGGCGGGAGCGTCACGGTCCCGTTCAGCGCTGGCCCCTCGGGGGGCGGCGAAGGCTCTGGCACGGCGGGCTTCATTGCCCGAGCGTCGCAAGCTTGGCTGAATCAATGGTTACGGAGACATGACGTGCGGGATAGCGCGGGGCGGCTCCCGGAGGTCTGCATCGCGAAAGTTACGGATCCCGTGCCGGCCCGGGAGTAGGCCGCTTGCCCGCGCGTGCGGGGTGCCGCTCTGCTTGAGCGAGGTGACCTGGGCGACCGCCGGTCACCGGCGCGGCATCAGCCGCTGGGCCCGGCGCCGCGACACCGCCGGTGATCGCCACACCGAGGACCAGCGAGGGCGGCTGCGGCGCAGCGAGCGAGGGCGGCGTACGGCGCAGCAGCAGACCGCCGGGGCGCCGACGGCGAGCCCGGCGAGGGCCGGGGCGACGGTGGTGGGGCCGTTGGTTCGGAAGGTCGCCAGGTCATACCAGGCCTTGACGCCGTCGATGCGCCATGGCCCGCTGCCGAGGGCCGGGAGGTCCGCAGTGCCGCTCGCCAGCTCCTGGCGGGTCAGGGCGGTGGTCACGCGGCACGCTCCTCGGGGAGGCGCGCCTCGGGATCGCGCAGGTGGGCGAGGACCAGTGCCTCCAGCGAGGGCGCCGAGGTGCGCCGGCGGCCGGTGACCCGGGACTCGACCACGGCGTGCGCGTCGAGGCCGGCGACCAGCGGCAGAGGGTCGCAGGGGCCCTCCGGCTCGGCGACCACGTGCGAGGACATCATGATCGTGGTGGGGGAAGGGCGAGGCCGGCGCCCATGCGCAGGATCTCGGCGACGGTGAGCCGCGGCCGGGCCGATGCCGAGCACCCTGATCCGCCCCTCGCCGGGCGCCAGCAGCCCGACGGCGGCGCGGACCTGCCCCGCGGGCAGCCGGAAGGCACACTCGTGGTCACCACGTCCGGTGTCCATCCCTTTCCCGGATCAGACGTGCGTACGGCGAGGGCCCTCGCACCACTGCGCCTTCCCCGAGCGGATGCCCCCGGCCGACGACTCGGCGATCGCCGCGTCCACCCGGCCCGGTCAGGTGACCCGCGGCATGTCCCGGGGCGGTGGTGACCGGGTGCCGGGGTTCTCTCCACTGCTGTGGCCGGTGTGCTGGTTTCGACGACGGCCTTGCCGGTTCCGTGGTGGTCCTCCCCCGGACAGAGCCGCTGCAGCGGGCGGACCTATCCGCCGTCACGTCTCCGTGCGGTACATCAGGTCCGTCTCGTACGTGGTGAAGCCCAGTCGTTCGTACACCGACACGGCCGCCTGGTTGTCGGCGTCGACGTAGAGCATCGCGGTCGGGAGTTGCTGGTCGGCCAGGTGGCGGAGCCCGATCGTGGTGAGGGACTTGCCGAGGCCGCCGCCCTGGTCGCCGGGGCGGACGCCGAGGACGTAGACCTCGCCGAGGCCCTCCTCGGCGTGCGCCTTGGTCCAGTGGAAGCCGATCAACTCCCCGCGCCGCTCGGCGAGGAAGAACCCGGCCGGGTCGAACCACGGCTCGGCCTTGCGGTCGTCGAGGTCCCGCTGGGTCAGCGAGCCCTGCTCCGGGTGGTGGGCGAAGGCGGCCGCGTTGACCGCGAGCCAGGCCGTGTCGTCCTTGCCGGGCACGAAGGTGCGCACGGTCACGCCCTCCGGCAGCACCGGGTCGGGCAGGTTCAGATCGCTCAACGGGCGCCGCATCTGCCGCAGTTCGCGGAACAGCGTCAGGCCGAGCACCTGGGCGAGATGCCGGGCGGCCGGATGCCCGCCGTGCGCCCACACCCGCAGCCGCTTGCCGGAGGCGGCGAGCAGCGCCGCGCCGAGTGCCCTGCCGTGCCCGTGCCCGCGGTGCGCGGGGTGGACGACGAGTTCGGCGGCCGGTGCCTCCACCGGGTCGGTGTCCTCCAGCTGGGCGTAGCCGACGAGTTCGTCGCCGACGGTCAGCAGCAGATGCGAGACGCCCTCGCGGGCACCCCCGCGCAGCTGCAGCCGGCCCTGCTCGGACACCGGCTGCTGCCCGTCGACCCCGGCGGCCTCGGCGAGCAGGGCCAGCACGGCCTCGGCCCGGTCCGGGGTGAGCGCGGAGTGGGTCTCGATGGAGCGGGCGGGGAAGGCTCGTACGGTGTCGTCGCTGCTCATGCGTAGAGGGTACGGCAGGCCTCCCGTAAAACCTATGTGAATGGCGGTTCGGTTCCGCAATGTCCCTGTGAATTACTCACAGGGCTCTTTAATTGAGGTCTCATCGGAATTCACTCTTTTTGGCCCTTGGGTGCCCTAATGTTTTCCGTGTCGAAAGCGAAAGACGCGGACGGCGCAGCAGAGAGAAGCGAACAGAGAGGGAACGGCCATGAGCTTCCACAAGATTGTCCCGGTGAATAAGGACCGCAAGCCCGCCCCGGCCCCGAAGCCCCGCAAGTACGAGCCGAAGAAGCGCGAGCCCAGGCGCCCGGTGGGTCACAAGTAATCCCGCCATAAAAGCAAGCTGGGTATAAACCAAGAATCAGGAAGGGGAATTCCATGTCTTTCCACAAGCTCGCCCCCATCGGCAAGAAGCACTGCAAGCCCGGCCCGGCGCCGAAGAAGCCGGCACCGAAGAAGCCCGCGCCGCGGCGCCGCCCGGTCGGAGACAAGGGCTGAGACAAGGGCTGAGTCAAGGACTGAGCCAGACCGTCGTGAGGCGGGGTCACCGGTTATCGCGTGGTCGCACCGGTGGCCCCGCCTCCGCCGTGTTCGAAGCCGTGTCCACGGCTGTGGAAAGGAATTGCCGATGCTGAGGGAAGCCCGCGAGGCCTTCCGCCGGTTCTGGCCGCTGACCCGCGGGGACCGCAGGTGGCTCTGGGCGATCACCGGCTGCGTGGTCGTGGCCGCGCTCGCCGAGACCGCCGCGATCCTGCTGTTCGCCCAGCTGACGGACCACGCCCTCAAGACCGGCCGGCTGTCCGCCTTCTGGGGGCCGGCCGGTGCCTGGCTCGGCGTGGCCGCGCTCGCCGCGTTCGTCGGCTATCTCGGCAACTCCCTGGCCACCTGGACCGCGGAGAGGTTCGTGCTGCGCCTGCGTGCGGCCGTCTTCCGCCATGTCCAGGACCTGCCCCCGCACTTCTTCCAGCGCCACCGACAGGGCGACCTGGTCGAACGGCTCACCGGAGACATCGAGTCCATCGAGCAGCTGGTGGTCTCGGGCGTCGTGGGCGCCGTATCGGCAGCCTTCTCCGCCGTCTTCTACGCCATCGCCGCCTTCTGGCTGCGCTGGGACCTGGCGGTGGCCACCTTCGTCCTCGCGCCGCTGTTCCTGCTCGCCGCGCGCCGCTTCTCCGGCCGTATCGAGCAGACCTCGCGTGCCGAGCGGGTCGCCGACGGCGCGATCACCTCGGTGGTGGAGGAGTCGCTCGGCAACATCGTCCTCACCCAGGCCTACAACCGGCGCGCCGACGAGGAGCGGCGGTTGGAGCGCGAGGCGCGCGCCTGGATGCGGGCCAGTGTGCGCTGGGCGCGGCTGAGCGAGATGTACGCGCAGTTCGTCGAGGTCGTCGAGACGCTGTGCGTGCTCGCGGTGATCGGCCTGGGCGTGTGGGAGATCTCCGCCGGCCGGATGACCCTCGGCCGGCTGCTCGCGTTCGCCGCCTTCCTCGGCTACCTCTACCCGCCGGTCCGCAACCTCGGCCAGCTCGGCCTGACCGTCACCGCGGCCACCGCCGGCGCCCGCCGCATCGGCGAGATCCTGGACGCCGAGCCCGCCGTCACCGACCCCGCCGTCCCCGTCCCCGCGTGGCCCGTACACGGCCGGGTCGGCTTCCACCAGGTCTCCTTCCGCTACCCGGGCTCCGCGCGCGCCTCGCTCCGGGACGTCGAACTCACCGCCTGTCCGGGTGAGTTGGTGATCGTCACGGGGGCGAGCGGCGCCGGCAAGTCCACCCTCGCCAAGCTCCTCTCCCGCTTCTACGACCCCTCGGCCGGCGTGATCACCCTGGACGGCGTACCGCTCGGGGACCTGTCCCTGCACTTCCTGCGCGAGCAGATCGCCCTGCTGCCGCAGCAGACCCTGGTCCTCAACGGCACGATCCGCGAGAACATCGCCTGCGGCCGCCCCGGCGCGACGGACACGGAGATCGGGCAGGCGGCGCGGGACGCGGCGGCGCACGACTTCATCACCGCGCTCCCCGACGGCTACGACACCCCCATCGCCCCCGGCACCGCCGCCCTCTCCGGCGGTCAGCTGCAGCGCATCGCCATCGCCCGCGCGATGCTGCGCGCGGCCCCGGTCCTCGTCCTGGACGAGCCGACGGCGGGCCTGGACGCGGTCGCCGCCCGCCAGGTGGTCCAGCCCCTGCGCCGCCTGATGTCCGGCCGTACGACCATCATGATCACCCACGATCTGTCCCTCGCCCCCGACGCCGACCGCATCCTGGTCATCGACCGCGGTCGGCTGGTGGAGACGGGCACCCACGAGGAACTCCTGGCGCGGGGCGGCGCGTACGCGCGACTGGCGCTGCCGCTGCCTCAGGCGGCGGCGGCACCGCCGCCGGAGGGCGAGGACACGCTGATCCTCGGATGGTGAGGACGCTCAGGTGCTCTCAGGTGGTCTTCTTCCGGTCGAACCAGATCGTCGCCAGCGTCGGCACCAGCCCCGCCCAGAAGACGATCCGCGGCACCGCCCGCTCGGTCCACGGCACCTGGCTGATGACCAGCGCACACAGCACGGCCCAGGCGGCCTGGCCGAGGACGATCCGGGGCCAGCGGCGGCGGTGGATCAGGGAGCGGAGGTTGTAGCGGACGCCGGTCCGCAGCCGGCGGTAGCGCAGCAGCGCGCCGACGGCCCAGAGGGCGCCGACGGGCACGAAGTACCACAGCCGCTGGCCGAGGGGGACGGGCAGCGCGTGAGGGACCTGGCCGTCCTTGGTCCACAGGTCGAGCAGCACACCGGCGAGCCCCAGACTGAGCAGGGCGATCCAGCGCACCCCGCGCAGCAGCCGGTAGGAGGCGTGGTCCAGGCCTTGCTGAAGGGGTGCCGAGTGCGGGGTGGCGGCGAGGGCGTCGGCGTAGAGGGTGGCGGCCTCGGCGGCCTTGACGCCGGGGGCGGTGGCGGCCTGCTCGGTCCGCCGGGCCAGCGCCTCGGCGTGGTTGGGGTCGAGCCGGAGGATGGCCCGGTCCATCTCGTCGCGGACGGCCTGGTCACCGCTCATTCTGGCGATGCCCCAGCGCACCTCGTACGGGAAGACCTCCTCAGGCGCCAACCGTATTGCGGTGAGGGCCAGTTCGTCCGACTCGCGGAGGAAGCCGGCCAGTGCTTCCTGGGTGACCGAGCCGCCGTTGGCGTGCCCGAACCGCAGCGAGCGGATGCGGTACAGCCAGTTGGCGAGCAGCGCGTACCCGTACCAGTATTCGGGCGCGAGGCGGATGGCCTCGCGCAGGACGTCCTCGGTCTCCAGGAACCGGCCCACGACTCGCAGCGCGCGGGCGTGCTGGATGAGCGCTCCGACGTGCCCGGGATCGACGGCCAGCGCCCGCTCGGTCGCCTCCAGCGCCTGGTCCGCCTCGTTCTCCACGGCCAGATGGCAGCTCGCGAGCCGGACCCAGGCGCCGGTGTCCTCCGCGTCCTCGGCGAGCCGCTGCCCGAGCACCGCCTTGGCCTCGTCGTAGCGCCGCAGGTCGTACAGCACGTCGGCCCGCTCCAGGGCCGGGTGCAGTGTGCTGCTCACAGCTTCCGCCGCTTCTTCAGATAGGCGATGAGGTCGTCGTACATGCCGCCCTCGTTGGCGAACATCGCCACGTTGCGGGCGGCGGCGAACCACGGCTCGGTGGACGGTACGACCTCTTTCGCCGCTCCCAGCAGATCCTTCATGCCGATCATGCGTACGGTCCCGGACCGGGCGGAGTCGAGCAGCGCGCGCTCGGCGGCGGCCTCGCACACATGGGCCAGGTCGGCTCCGGAGAGCCCGTCGGTGGCCTTGGCGAGCTTGCCCAGGTCGACGTTCTCGATGGGCCGGTCCCGCAGGTGGTAGCGGAGGATCGCCTCACGGGCCGGTGCGTCGGGCGGCAGCACGAGCAGGGTGCGGTCCAGTCGCCCCGGCCGCCGCAGCGCGTTGTCGACGTCCCAGGGCACATTGGTGGCGGCGAGCACGAACACGCCGTCGTTGGCACCTGCGTCGATCCCGTCCAACTCGGTCAGCAGCTGATTGACGGTGTTGCGCATGCCGCCGTGCAGGGTGCGGCTGCGCTTGGCGCCGAGGGCGTCCAGCTCGTCGAGGAAGACGACGCAGGGCGCCTGCCGACGGGCGGTCTGGAAGATCTCGTGCATGTTGCGCTCGGAGTTGCCGGTCCACATGTCGAGCACGTCGCTGACCGACACGGACAGGAACGACGCCCCGAGTTCACCGGCGACGGCCCGCGCGATGAACGTCTTTCCGCATCCGGGCGGCCCGTACAGCAGGAGTCCGCCGCGCAGGCTCTTCCCGTACAGCTTCTGCAGCTCGGGATTGCGAAGAGGCGCGAGAAAGGCGGCCTCCAGCCGGTCCTTCACCTCATGCATCCCACCGACGTCGGCGAGCCGCAGACCCCCGGGCCTCTCGACGTCCCAGGCCTCCGCGTCCCCGGGGTCGTCGCCCCCATCCGCCCGCACGGGCGCCTCCGCCTCGACGAACCGCGGCGGTACGACGTCACCGATCTGCTCTTCGGCGGCTTCCCAGTCGAAACCGGGGCGCTGTGCGGGCGGGGCGGGCCGCTGGGCCGGGGCGGGCTGCGAGGCCGAGGGGGCCTCCGGTGCGGCGGGGGTCTCCGGTGCGGCGGGGGCCGGCTGCTGGGGCAGACCCATGGCCCGGGTCATGAGCTGTCGCGCCTGCGCGTCACCCGGCGCGTGCTGCAGGGCGACGGCCGCCTCGGCGACCGCGGCCTCCGACTGGCCCTCGTTCAGGAGGAGTTCGGCCAGATGCAGTCGCAGCGGCACATCGGCGGGCGCGGCGGCGACGGCCGTACGCAGGCTCTGGATCAGAGGAGAGTCTTCCGGCATGGGCTCAAGCCTACGGAGCCGCTATGCGCTCACTTCCGCTTGGGCCCGGTGATGGCCTCACCGATGACGAATCCCTTGGCGGGACCTTCGGGGATGGTGATCTCGGTGCCGTAGGGGACACGGTGGATGTCCTCCCAGTCGGCCTTGTCGGGACGGGGAACGGTGAAGAGGGTGACGGCGCCCTGACCGTCGTAGTCGTCGATGAGTACGTAGACGGGGATGCCGGCGCGGGCGTACTCCCGGCGCTTTCGCATGCGGTCGCGTTCCAGGTTGCGGTGGCCGGGGGAGGCCACTTCCACGACGAGGGAGACAGCTGAAGCGGCTACGCCCAGTCCTTCCTCGTCAGCGTGCGGCTCCAGGTCTTCGGGTGCGATCAGGACGTCCGAGATCCACGCCTTGAGCCCGTGGACGACGTTGGTGTCCTGATATGCAGCATGCTCTCCCTCGCCCAGGAACCGCACCAGCCTGTTGCGGAGGCGGTTGACGATCTGGGCGTGGGAAAGGCGACCGGTGGGCGACACCTCGATGGCTCCCTCAATGATCTCAGCGCGGTAGCCCTCGGGGAGTTCCATGGCCTTCCACGCCAGCCACAGGACCTCGTCCAGGTCGGGTACGTTCTGGGATTCAGCCGGAGCCTCGGACATGGTCTCGGGCCTCTCATGTGCGAGAGCTGGCACCTCCTCCTCAAGTGTGGGCTGGGTCGGGCAGCGACACAAGCAACGCGATCACGCTGGACGCGACAGTGGATATGACCGGAGAAAATGACAGGCGATCACCCGTTCGAGCGACAGTCGAAATGGTCAGCCGTCTGTACTCGACCGGGTCCCACGGCTGACCGCGACGCGGAGTACTTCCTCCAGCGACTCCGAGGCCCGCGTCAGAGCGAAGCGCACGGCCATTTCCCCCGCTGTCCTGTCCGCGAGTACGGCCTTCGCTCCGGCCAGCACCTGCCTCCACGTCATCGGCGAGGAGGGAGAGGCGGCTGTGGTCGCTGTCGGTGCTGAGGTAGCAGGGCTTGCCCTCCGGGGTGCTCCAGGGCAGGAGACGGAGTCCGTCACTCACGTGAAGACTTCCACTTCGTGGAGGTACGGGCGTACGAGCGGGGTGTCGTACCAAAAGAGGTGTGCTTCGGTGTCGCGGCGGCGGATGGGGTGTGTGGTCAATAGCGAGTCCGCGTCTTGCAGTTGGGCCGGGGACGCGCGGCGGCGGCCCCGGGCGGGAAGCAGTGCCCGGATGAGCAGAAGCAGCAGCGATTCGATGACTCCGGCGATACGTGCGCGCACGTCGAAGCTCCTTGAGCGGCAGGGGGGTTGGCGAGCGGTGATTACCGTTCGTGCCCTGATCGTCACAGCTGCGGCGTACGCTGCGGAAGAGGTTCGGTGTTGCCTGGGGCGCCAGGCAACGGGGAGGGGTGACGTGGTCGAAGACGTTGACGCGAAGCCGGTTTCCGGGCGGGCCATGCTGGGGCAGACGCTGCGGGTGCTGCGCGAGAAGGCCGGGAAGTCGCTGGGGCAGCTGGCTGAGGAGACCGGGTACGACAAGAGCTACTTGAGTCGGTTGGAGTCCGGGGAGCGACTGTCCAAGGTGACCGTCATGGAGGACCTGGACGGGTATTACGGCACCGGTGACCTGCTGGTATGCCTCTGGAAGGCGACTCGGCTGGACGCGTTCAAGGACCAGTACAAGGAGTACATGGGACTGGAGGCGACGGCGCGGATCATGTGGCTGTTCTCGCCGGGGATTCCAGGGCTCTTACAGACCGAGGACTTTGCTCGCGGGGTGTTGTCTGGGGCTCAGACAACAGCTGACGGCGACGAGGCCGTCGAGGAGCAAGTGGCGGCACGGCTCGGGCGGCAGTACCTCCTGACGCAGAAGCCGGAGCCCGAAGTCCGGGTCGTCATGGACGAGTTCGCGCTCCGACGCCCTGCTGCGCGGGGCAAGGCCTGGCATGATCAGTTGCTCCATCTTGAGACTGCCGCGCTGTGGCCCAACGTGACGCTCCAAGTACTGCCCTTTTCCGCGGGAGCGCACCACCATATGACCGGGTCGCTGACGCTGCTCTGGCAGAGGGACGGCAGTGCTGTTGCCTACAAGGAGGGCAACGGTTGCAGTCGGTTGATCGAAGATCCGGACGAAGTACTGCGGCAACGACTGTCCTACGATCGGCTCCGCGACCTGGCGCAGTCCCCGTCGGACTCGCTCACGTTCATCAGGGACGTACTGGAGGAGCACAGATCATGACGCGCACCCCCGATCTCAGCACCGCCCTGTGGTGCAAGTCCAGCTACAGCGAAGGGGGAGCGAACGACTGCGTCGAAGTCGCCGACGGCTACCCCGGCGTCGTCCCCGTCCGCGACAGCAAGATCCCGTCGACCCGCCCGCTGATCTTCTCGGCGACGTCCTGGGGCGCCTTCGTGCGCGGCGTGAAGGAGACGGCGTGATCTTCGCCCCCGGCACCGCCGTGTGGCGCAAGTCGAGCTACAGCGATGGGGGAGACAACGACTGCGTCGAGGTCGCCGATGGCTACCCCGGCATCGTCCCCGTCCGCGACAGCAAGACCCCCGCGTCCCGCCCGTTGGTCTTCTCGGCCGCCTCCTGGTCGGCGTTCGTGAGGACGCTGTAGGCGGCCGGTCGCCTCTCAATTCTCCAGCAGCGCGGGCCAGTTCTGGTCGGCTGCCCACTCCGCGAAGGTCGTCCAGCCGACCTCCGGGTATGCCCGGCGCAGAGCAGGGACGTCGACGTCGAGGCCTGTGGTGGTGAAGTACGCGAACATCGCCGCCAGGTCCGCGGAGTGGGTGCGGACGTGGTCGAGGGCGACCTCCTGGTGGGTGATCGGGTGGCCCGTGGCGGTGGTGAGGGTGGCCGCGATCCCGGCCGGGGTGCGGGTGTCCGAGGCTATGTCGATACGGCGGCCCACGAATTCCCTCCGGCGGCTGAAGGTCAGCGCGGCGAACGCGCCGATGTCCGCGGCGGGGATCAGGGCGAAGGGCCGGTCCGCGGGCATGGGCCAGCCGAGGACGCCCTCGCGCAGTCCGGCCAGGGTCCAGCCGGTGGCGTAGTTGTCCATGAAGGCGGCCGGGGCGATCACCGTCCAGGGCACGTCGGATGTGCGCAGATGCCGCTCGATCTCGTACTTGCTCTCGTAGTGCGGGATGCCGGTGCCGCGGTCGGCGTGGGCGGCGGAGGTGAGGACGACGTGGCCGAGGCGGGCGGCCGCGGCGGCTTCGACGAGGGTTCTGCCCTGCCGGACCTCGGTTGCCGTGTCGGTGCCGAAGGGGGTCGTGACCGCGAAGAGCGCGTCCGCGCCGGTGAGGGCCGCGTCGAGCGAGTCGCGGTCGTCGAAGTCGGCGTGGCGGATCTCGGCGCCTAGAGCGCGCAGAGCGTCGGCGGCCGGTGAGTCGGGGCGTCGGGTCAGGGCGCGGACATGGTGGCCGGCGGCCCAGAGGGCGCGGGCGGTGGCTCCCCCCTGGGTGCCGGTGGCGCCGGTGACGGCGACGGTGAGCATGGTTCTCCCCTTGGTGGCTTGGGTGGCTGTCTGGGCAGGTAAGATTGCTGCATGACGCATTGACTGCGTCACGCAGTAGATAGTATCGGGAATTCTGCTGTGTCGCGCAGTGATTTTTGGAGGCGAGTCAAATGGCGGACGAGACAGAACCGTGCCGGGAGCGGCTGTACGAGGAGCTGTCGGCCGAGTCACGCCGCTATCTCGCGTCCTACGTGCTGTTCAACCAGGCCGTCGCCGACCATCTCGGCCTGCACCCGACCGACGTACAGGCGCTCAGCCTGCTGACCGTCGAGCCCGAGCCGCTCACCGTCCGGCAGATCGCCGACATGACCGGCCTCACCACGGGTTCGGCCACCCGGCTGGTGGACCGGCTCGAACGCGGCGGTTATGTGGCCCGTACGCCGGATGCGCGGGACCGCCGCCGGGTGCTGGTCACTCCGGTGCCGGAGCGCCTCGCGCGCGTCACCGCGGTGTGGGACGAGCTGGGCCGCACCTGGCAGACGCTGCTCGACGAGCACAGCGAGGACGAACTGAAGGCGATCACCCGCCATATGCGCCGGGCGAACGACCTGAGTCGCACCCAGATCCAGCACCTGCGCACCCTGCCCAAGCCGGACTGAGCCGACCGCGTCGAGGTGGCCCCGCTCAGCCGGCCGACGGCTCCGGTGTCTCCGGTGGCGGTGTCGGCGCGCCCGGCAGCCGTACCGTCGCCACCGTGCCGCCGCCGTCCGCGGGGGACAGCGTGACCTCGCCGCCCGCCTGCTGGATCGTACGTGCCACGATGGACAGGCCGAGGCCGGAGCCCGGCAGGGCGCGGGCGCTGGGGGAGCGCCAGAAGCGGTCGAAGACGTGCGGGAGTTCGTCCTCGGGGACGCCGGGGCCGTGGTCGCGGACGGTCAGGACGCCCTTGGTGAGCCGCACCTCGACCGTGCCGTTGCCGGGGCTGAACTTCACCGCGTTGTCGAGGATGTTGACGACCGCCCGCTCCAGCGCGGAGAGCTCCGCCCGGACGTACCAGGGCTCCAGATCCGCCGTGATCGTCAGCTCCGGGCCGCGCAGCCGGGCGCGGCGCAGGGCCGCCTCGACAGTGTCCTGGAACGACACCACCTGGACGCGCTCGCCCCGCTCCCCCTCCGAGCGGGACAGCTCCTGCAAGTCGCCGATCAGTGAGGCCAGTTCGGTCATCTGGGCCTTCACCGAGGACAGCAGGGCCTTGCGGTCCTCCGGCGGGAGCGGCCGGCCCGTCTCCTCGCTGCGGGTGAGGAGTTCGATGTTCGTCCGCAACGACGTCAGGGGCGTCCGCAGCTCATGGCCTGCGTCGGCGATCAGCTGCTGCTGGAGATCGCGGGAGCTGGCCAGGGCGGTGGTCATCGAGTTGAAGGAACGGGAGAGGCGGGCGATCTCGTCGTCGCTGTCGTCCTCCACCGGGATCCGGACGGCCAGGTCCTCGGTCCGCGCCACGTGTTCCACGGCCTCGGTCAGTTTGTCGACGGGCCGCAGCCCCGCCCGGGCCACGGCGAGACCGGCGGCGCCGGCTCCTATGACGCCGATGCCGGAGACGAGCAGCAGGACGAGCGCGAGCTCGTTGAGGGTCTTCTCGGTGTTCGCGAGCGGGACGGCCGTCATCCAGGCGGCACCCGGATACGACTGGAGCCCGGTGTCCGTGGCGACCACGAGCGGCATGGTGAGCACTCGGACGGGGTTGCCGTCGGTGTCCGTACCGTTGCGGAGAATGCCGCCCTGGCTGGTGTCGCGCCCGACGATCGCCCGGTCGGCCGAGGTGGTCCGCACCACGCCCGGGGAGCCCGACGAGACACAGGCCGTGCCGTCCGCCTTGATCAACTGCGAGTAGATGGTGTTGTGCGCCGGCCAGCCGCCGGAGGACTCCGTCGGCTTCTGCGGGCAGGCCGCCAGCAGGTCGAGCACCTGTCCGGCGTGCACGGGGCGCTGCGACGAGTTCTGCAGATCCTTGTCGACCAGGTCGTACAGCTTGCCCTGCACGATGAACCAGCAGGTCACCGAGACCGCCGCCACCGCGAACGCCACCGCCGCCGCGACCAGCATCGCCAGCCGGGCCCGGATCGGCAGCGCGCGGTAGCGCCGCAGCAGCCTGCTCACTCGGCGCCGCCCTGGCGCAGGACGTACCCCACGCCCCGCACCGTGTGCACGAGCCGCGGCTCGCCGCCGGCCTCGGTCTTGCGGCGCAGGTACATGACGTAGACGTCCAGGGAGTTCGAGCTCGGCTCGAAGTCGAAGCCCCAGACCGCCTTGAGGATCTGCTCGCGGGTGAGGACCTGGCGCGGGTGCGCCATGAACATCTCCAGCAGGGTGAACTCCGTGCGGGTCAGTTCGACCTGGCGGCCGCCCCGGGTGACCTCGCGGGTCGCGAGGTCCATGCGCAGGTCGGCGAAGGTCAGTGCCTCGTCCTTCTGGGCCTGGGCCGACACCGCGGCCGCGTACGAGCTGCGGCGCAGGAGTGCTCGGATCCGGGCGAAGAGTTCGTCCAGCTCGAAGGGCTTGACCAGGTAGTCGTCGGCGCCCGCGTCGAGTCCGGTGACCCGGTCGCCGACGGTGTCGCGGGCCGTGAGCATGAGGATCGGGGTGGTGTCGCCGGCGCCGCGGATACGGCGGGCCGCCGTCAGGCCGTCCATGCGGGGCATCTGGATGTCCAGTACGACCAGGTCCGGCTTGTAGACGGTGGCCTTCTCCAGCGCGTCCGCGCCGTCGACGGCCACCTCCGTGTCGAACCCGTCGAACGCGAGGCTGCGCTGGAGCGCCTCGCGTACCGCCGGCTCGTCGTCGACGATCAGGATGCGCTGGGGGTCACGGTCGCCTTCGGCGGGGCTCATCGCTCGCGATTCCTCGGGGTGCGGGTGGGTGGAACGGACGGTGCCTCTCAGCCTGCCACGATCGGCGGGCCGGGAGGCACATCGTCGGACTCGGGCCTGGACGGGGCGGGAGGCACACCGCCGGGGTCAGGCCCGGACCGCGGTCAGGCGGTTCAGCGGGACCTTGCGGCGGCGGCTGCGGGTGGCGGAGGTACGCAGGCCCATCAGTTCCGGGAACGTCGCCGCGGCCACCTCGGGTGCGCGGGGCGCCGGCTTGGGTGCGCGGGAGGCCGGCTCGGGCTCGCGGGGTGCCGGGACGGGCGCGTGCAGATCCCGGGTGACCGAGAGGGCCAGGACGATGTCGGCGGGGCCGCGGACGGCGATCTCGTGCGAAACCTTCGTGATCATGACGTACTCCCTGCTGACTGAGGGTGAAGCGTTAGCTGTTGTTGCCCGCCCGCAGCTTGGCCAGGTCGGACTTGACGGTGTTGACGGGGATCGCGAAGCCGAGACCGATGCTGCCCGCGTCCGAGGACGACGAGGACTGCTGACTCGACGAGTACATCGCGGAGTTGATGCCGATGACGTTGCCGCCCGCGTCGATCAGCGCGCCGCCGGAGTTGCCGGGGTTGAGGGACGCGTCGGTCTGGATCGCCTTGTACGTCGTCGTCGACGAACCCGTGTCGCCGTTGAAGTGACGGCCGCCGAACTGGAACGGCCAGTTGCCGTCGCCGCCCTGGTTCTGACCCTGGTTCTCGTCGGTGGAGACGGTCACGTCCCGGTTGAGGGCGGAGACGATACCGCTGGTGACGGTGCCGGTCAGGCCCTCGGGGGAGCCGATCGCGACGACCGAGTCGCCGACCTGGACGCTCGACGAGTTGCCGAGGGACGCGGGTGTCAGACCGGAGGCGCCCTGCAGCTTGATCAGCGCGAGGTCCTTGGAGCTGTCGGTGCCGACGACCTGGGCGGTGTAGCTCTTGCCGTCGCTGGTGCGCACCTTGATGGACTGCGCGCCGGAGATGACGTGGTTGTTGGTGACGATCTCGCCGCCCGAGGTGATGATCACGCCGGAGCCGGTGGACGAGCCGCTGCTGAGGGTGGCCTGGATCTCGACCACGCTCGGGCTGACCGCGGCGGCGATCGCGGCGACGTTGCCCTTCTTGCTGGAGGGCACCACATTGGTGCTCGTGCCGGCGGCGGCGACCGTGTCCTTGCCGGTCAGCTCCTGGAAGGCGTACGCGGTGCCGCCGCCGACCGCCGCAGCGACGATCGCGACGGCCGCGAGGAGGGCGACCGGACCCCGGTTGCGCTTCTTCCGCGGCTCGGGTGCCGGCATGCCGTCCGTCGCAGTCGGGGGCCCGTACGGCGGCGGGGGCGGCCACTCGGGGCTCACGGGAGCGGAGGGGCTAGCGGGAGCGGAGTAGTAGTGCTGCTGCGGGTACTGCTGCGCGTCGTTGCCCTGGGTCTCGGTCATGTCATAGAGAGTCCCCCGCGAACGTGAGAGCTTCCTGAGTGCTCGCTGAGAAGCCCGGCAGAACCTCGTTTGCCCGATATAAAGGCGGAGACGGACCGTGGCCGCTCAGCTCACGCAGCCGCAGGACGTGCGCACCACCAGCCGGGACGGGAACGTCTTCAGCCGCTCCCGGCGCGACCCCGGCACCCGCAGCCCGTCGTCCAGGACCAGGTCGACCGCCGCCCGGGCCATCGCCGAGCGGTCCGAGGCGACCGTGGTCAGCGGCGGGTCGGCGAGCGCCGCCTCCTTGATGTCGTCGAAGCCGGCCACCGCCAGCTCGCCGGGCACGTCGAGGCGCAGCTCGCGCGCGGCCCGCAGCAGGCCGATCGCCTGGTCGTCGGTGGAGCAGAAGATCGCCGGCGGGCGGTGCGGCCCGGAGAGGATGTCGAGGGCGACGCGATAGGCGTCGTAGCGGTTGTACGGGGCCTCGAACAGCCGGCCCTCGGTGGACAGCCCGGCCTCGGCCATGGCCCGCTTCCAGCCCTCGACGTGGTCGGAGACCGGGTCGCCGACGGCCGGTGTCTCCGCCGTACCGCCCATACAGGCGACGTACTCGTAGCCGTGCTCCAGCAGATGGCGTACGGCGAGCTGGGCGCCGCCCAGGTCGTCCGTGACGACGGCGACGTCGTCGATGGCCTCGGGCCGCTCGTGCAGCAGCACCACCCGGGCGTCCCAGGCGTCGATCTCGGCGGCGGCCAGATCGTTCAGGGCGTGGGAGACGAGGATGAGCCCGGAGACGCGCATGCCGAGGAAGGCGCGCAGATAGTGGACCTCGCGTTCACCGATGTAGTCGGTGTTGCCGACCAGGACCATCTTTCCGCGCTCGGAGGCGGCCTGTTCGACCGCGTGCGCCATCTCGCCGAAGAAGGGCTGGCGGGCGTCCGGGATGATCAGGCCTATGAGGTCGGTGCGGCGCGAGGCCATCGCCTGGGCGACCCGGTCGGGGCGGTACCCCAGTTCCTTGATCGCCGCGAGGACACGCTCGCGCGTGGCCGGGGCGACCGGCCGGGGTCCGTTGTTGATGACATAACTGACGACGGCGGTGGAGGTCCCAGCCAGCCGTGCCACATCATCCCGAGTCACCTTGGCCACGCGCGGAGTCTACGCGGATGGACCCGCTCTGGGCAGGGCGTATCAGTGCTTGGATGTGCGGAAGCAATGCCCCGCCCGAGCCCATTCCATGCATGCGCTAGGCGTCTGCGTGGATCTCCTCGTCGCTCGGCACGGCGGAGGCGTCCGCATCTTCCGCCTTTGCCCGGTCCGCCCTGGCCTTGGCCTCCTCGCCGGACCGGTCGGTCTTGTCGCCGGACCGGTCGGCCTTCTCGGGCGTAACGAATCGATAACCGACGTTCCGTACGGTGCCGATCAGCGATTCGTGCTCCGGGCCGAGCTTGGCGCGCAGCCGCCGTACGTGCACGTCGACCGTCCGGGTGCCGCCGAAGTAGTCGTAGCCCCACACCTCCTGCAGCAGCTGGGCGCGGGTGAAGACCCGGCCCGGGTGCTGGGCGAGGTACTTCAGCAGCTCGAACTCCTTGAAGGTCAGGTCGAGGACCCGCCCCTTGAGTTTCGCGCTGTACGTCGCCTCGTCCACGGACAGGTCGCCGTTGCGGATCTCCATCGGGGAGTCGTCGTTGACGATCTGCTGCCGGCCCATGGCCAGCCGCAGCCGCGCCTCCACCTCCGCCGGTCCGGCGGTGTCGAGGAGCACGTCGTCGATGCCCCAGTCGGCGGTGACGGCGGCGAGACCGCCCTCGGTGACGACGAGGATCAGCGGACAGCCGGGCCCGGTGGAGCGCAGCAGCTGGCACAGGCTGCGCACCTGTGGCAGGTCGCGGCGGCCGTCGACGAGGATGACGTCGGCACCCGGGGTGTCGACGAGGGCGGGGCCCTCCGCCGGGGCGACCCGCACGTTGTGCAGGAGCAGGCCGAGGGCGGGGAGCACCTCCGTAGACGGCTGGAGGGCGTTGGTCAGGAGCAGCAGAGAACTCATACGTCTGGTTCCTCCTCGGTCCCTGCGAGGACTGTGCGGACGGGCACTGCTCTGCGATCCCGAAGGCCCCGTACACACCCACGGTCACCTGAGGTTTCCCGCTTCGTATACAACGCTTCCGAAAGCACAAAAGGACCCGGGGGCTTCGCTGCCCGAGTCCTCTGCCCAGCAGAATAGCCCACATGAGGAACCGTCCGGCAGGTCAAGTGGCGCATTCCACCGTTCGTCCGAATCCCGAGACAGGCAGACAGGCCCCTATCCGGACGTTTCTGCGCACCACCGACGGGGTTCCGATCGATTTCGTATACGACCCGGGCACCTTCGTATACGAAACACTCCCGGACGTCGGCCGTTCACCCACCCGTGGTCTCGTGTTCGTCGTCGCGCATGGCTTCACCGGGGACGTGGACCGTCCGCATGTACGACGGGTGGCGGGCGTGCTGCGCCGTTACGGCGCGGTCGTCACCTTCTCCTTCCGTGGCCACGGGCGCTCCGGCGGCCGGTCCACGGTCGGCGACAAGGAGGTCCTGGACCTCGCGGCCGCCGTCGAGTGGGCCCGCGGCCGCGGCCACGCGCGCGTGGCGACCGTCGGTTTCTCCATGGGCGGCTCGGTGGTCCTGCGCCACGCGGCCCTGCGCCCCGGCACGACGGACGCGGTGGTCTCGGTCAGCGCCCCCGCCCGCTGGTACTACCGGGGCACGGCCCCCATGCGCCGGCTGCACTGGCTGGTCACCCGCCCCGAGGGCCGCCTGGTCGGCCGCTACGGCCTGCGCACCCGTATCCACCACCGCGACTGGGACCCGGTACCGCTGTCTCCGGTGCAGGCGGTCCCCGGGATCGCCCCCGCTCCCCTGCTGATCGTGCACGGCGACCGCGACGGCTACTTCCCCCTCGACCACCCCCGGATGCTCGCCGAGGCGGCCGGTGACCACGGGGAACTGTGGGTGGAGCCCGGCATGGGCCACGCGGAGCACGCGGCGGACGACGCGCTGCTCGCCCGGATCGCGGACTGGGCTGTGGCCCGGTCGGGCTAGCCTGACACCATCTGTTCTCTGTCTTTGAAGTCTTTTGATGTCCCTTGCCGCCGATTGAGGAACGAGATGCCCCAGGTCACGGTGCGCTACTGGGCCGCCGCGAAGGCCGCGGCCCAGGTCGCCGAGGAGCCGTACGACGCGGACACGCTCGCCGACGCGCTGGCCGCCGTACGCGCGCGACACCCCGGTGAACTCACGCGCGTGCTGCAGCGATGCTCCTTCCTGATCGACGGTGACCCCGTCGGGACCCGCGCGCATGAGACGGTACGGCTGGCCGAGGGCGGCACGGTCGAGGTGCTCCCGCCGTTCGCAGGAGGGTGAGGCGATGAGCGACCAGCCGTATCAGGGCGGTCAGCCCTATCAGGGCAACCCGTACGAGGGCTACGAGGGCTACGAGGGTTACGACCCCTATCAGCAGCATCAGCACCAGCAGCAGTGGCCCCAGCAGGACCAGTACCCCGGACACGGGCAGCAACAGCCCGGCTACGACCCCCAGCTCACCCAGCACTGGCAGGGGCAGACCTGGGACTCACAGACGCACGCGTCGATGCAGACGCCCGCGCAGGCGTCGGAGACGGCGTATCTGCCGCCGCAGCAGTACGAGGGGCAGTACCACCAACAGCAGCAGCCGTACGCGGGCCCGTACACATCGGCTCCCCAGCCCCAGCCGGTGGCTCAGCCCCAGCCCCAGCCGCAGCCCGCTACACGTGCACCGGCACCGGCACCGGAGGCCGTACCGGAGCCCGAGCCGGACTACGGACCCGCCACGCTCGCCGGCAACACCCGGGTCACCGATGCCCAGCGGGCGCGCCTGGAAGGCCGTTCGCCGATCATCGAGCCCGGCATGCAGCCGGCGCTGCTGACCGCGGCGCTGGGCCTGCTGCTGGCGGTGACGGCGCCGGTCGCCTCGTACGCGCTGGTCGTGCCGCTGGTGGTGCTCCAGGCGGTGACGGCGGCGGGCTGGTTCCGGCTGAACGGCATGTGGCCGGCCCGGCAGGGCATCGCGCTGGCGTTCGCGGGCGGGCTCGCCGCCGACGTGGCCGTTCTGGCCGCGGGCCGCGACAACGCGCCCGCCGCGATCCTCGGCCCCCTCGGCGTCTGGGTCCTGCTGTCCCTGGTCCTGCAGCTGCGTTCGCACGCCTCGCCGGACGAGCGGATGTACGGCCTGATGGCGACCGTCGTCTCGGCGGCGCTGTCGGTACTGGCCACCGGGTATCTGGGCGCCGGCCCGCACGCGGTGTCCGTGGGCGCGGCGGCGGTGGCCGTGGCGATCGTGGCGAAGGCCCTGCCGCTGCCCGGGCCGGCCTCGATCGTGGTGTCGCTGCTGGCCGCCGCGGGCGCGGGGATCGCAGTGGGCGATGTGACGGGGCTGGGCCCGAAGGGTGCGGCCCTGGGCGTGGCGGCGGGCGTCTGCGCCCTGATCGGCCACCGGGTCGCCAGCTACGACTACCCGTCCCGCTTCGTCCACTTCACCGCCGGCGTGGCCCTGCCGCTGTCGGCGGCGGCCCCGGCGGTGTGGGTACTGGGGCGCGCCCTGGGCTAGGGCCTGTCGTCAAACTCCGTTCCCTACTGCCTTGAGGGCGTCGGAGATGCCCCCAGCCCGGCGGCGTCCGGCGCGCGCATCTGCCGCGTTGCCGTCGGTCGCCGACGCTCGGCTTCGCTCGCGCGGGGGCACTCCCGTCGCCGCCGCGGGGCCCGCCCTCCGGGCGGACGACGGGAGTTCGACGACAGGGCCCAGGCGCCTTGGGCATGGAGGGAAGCCGAAGGGCCGTACCCCCACCTGGCGTCCAACCCCAGGGGTACGGCCCTTCGGCCCGTCACTGCTGAACCACTAGATGGCGATGGCAACCTCGGCCAGGCCACCCTGCTGGGCGACGACCGTGCGGTCGGCAGTCGCACCCGGCACCAGCGCCCGCAGGGTCCACGTGCCCTCGGCCGCGTAGAACCGGAACTGACCGGTCGCCGAGGTCGGAACCTCCGCGGTGAACTCGCCGGTCGAGTCGAGCAGACGCACGTAGCCCGTCACCGGCTCGCCGTCGCGGGTCACCTGACCCTGGATCGTGGTCTCACCGGGCTTGATCGTCGAGGCGTCCGGACCGCCGGCCTTCGCTCCACACATGCTGTTTCTCCTGATGAAGTGGGGTGTCTTAGTTGCCGGCGCCGAGCTCGATCGGCACGCCGACGAGGGAGCCGTACTCGGTCCAGGAACCGTCGTAGTTCTTCACGTTCTCGACGCCGAGCAGCTCGTGCAGCACGAACCAGGTCAGGGCCGAGCGCTCACCGATGCGGCAGTAGGCGATCGTGTCCTTGGCGAGGTCCACGTCCTCCTCGGCGTAGAGGGCCTTCAGGTCCTCGTCCGACTTGAACGTGCCGTCGTCGTTGGCGTTCTTCGACCACGGGATGTTCTTCGCGCTCGGGACGTGCCCCGGACGCTGCGACTGCTCCTGCGGCAGGTGTGCCGGGGCGAGCAGCTTGCCGGAGAACTCGTCGGGCGAGCGCACGTCGACCAGGTTGTGCGAGCCGATCGCGGCGACGACGTCGTCACGGAAGGCGCGGATGGCGGTGTTCTGCGGCTTGGCCTTGTAGGTGGTCTCGGCGCGCTCCGGGACCTCCTCGACCAGCTCGCGGGCGTCCAGTTCCCACTTCTTGCGGCCGCCGTCGAGAAGCTTGACGCTGTCGTGGCCGTAGAGCTTGAAGTACCAGTAGGCGTACGACGCGAACCAGTTGTTGTTGCCGCCGTAGAGGATCACCAGGGTGTCGTTGGCGATGCCCTTCGCCGACAGGAGCTTCTCGAAGCCGGCCTGGTCGATGAAGTCGCGGCGGACCGGGTCCTGCAGGTCCTTGGTCCAGTCGATACGGATCGCGTTCCTGATGTGGTTCTTCTCGTAGGCGGACGTGTCTTCGTCCACCTCCACGATCGCGATGTTGGGGTTGTCCAGGTTCTCCTGGACCCAGTCGGCGTCGACGAGGACGTCGCTGCGGCTCATGCTCTTTCTCCTCCGGGGCAGTTGCGGCAGGGCGTGCGAGTAGAGAGGGGTGTGCGCGCGGACGGCGCACGGGTGCCCTTCCAGCAGGGCAGGGGGTGAGATGCGGAAGTCGCGGACTTTCGCTCAGAAGGGGCGACAGAGCATGGCGGCAACGCGGCACAGGTCCACTGCCCGCCGCTTCGTGAGATCCGCCTGTCGCTTCATGGGCTCGATCGTAGGGACGTCCGGGCGGGCGTGTCACCGGTGTGTCACATGACGAGACACGATCGTCCGTATAGCGGGATGAGAAAAGCGCCCGGCGGCCGTCGCGCGACCTGCCGAGCGCTCTTACGGGTCTTGTATCTACGTTACGGACGACGCTGTCTCGCCAGTCGGACAATCGCCGTCCACAGCCGCTGCTTCCACCCGGTTACCCGGTACCGGTTACCCCGCCAGCTTGACGTCGGAACCCTTCACCGTGATCTCCACACCATTCGCCGCGGCCTGCACCTTGTCCAGCTTGATGCCGCCGGGCAGCTGGTCGACGGCCTGCTGGAAGTCGGTGATCTCGCGGATGCGGCTGTCGGCGATCGCGGCGGCACCGAGCCTGGGCAGCGAGTCGGCGTGGACCTGCACCTTGTCGTTCTCGACGGTCACCGAGCTGAGCACCGGCACCGTGTGCTTGATCCCCAGGGCGGCGATGGTGCCCTCGATCATGACCTTGATCTTGCCGTTGCCGCCGTCGGAGAGGCCGACGATCCGGGCCGTGATCCCGGGGGCGACCTCGGTCGGCTGGGACTTGGCGGTCTTCATCAGCTCGGAGTACGAGATCGTCGCGCTGCCGGTGGCGCTGTCCGCGGTGGCCGAGCTGTAGTTCCCGGAGAAGGAGACGCCCTTCATGTCGGCCTTCAGGTCGTCGATCCGGATCGTCTTCCCGGCGGTCCCGGTCGCGGCCTCGTAGTCCTTGATCCCGACCTCGACGTCGTCGAGCGACCCGCCCGCGACCTGGGTGAGGAAGGGGAACCCCTTGATGTTCACATCCGGCGTCGACGCGAGGTTCTGCGTCGACTTCAGCTTGTCGGCCGCCTCCCCCTCGGCGAAGTGCACGGCGACCCGGTCCGCGATCACGAACAGCCCGCCCAGGATCACGACGAGGATCAGGAGTATTCGCAGGGCGCGCATGTGGTGTTTCCCCCCGGGGCGGAGACTGGTGTGGCTACGTCACGGTAACTCCGCGGGACGGGCGGGGGCGGTGATTGTGGATCAGTTGTGACAGGGAACTCCGGACCTACCCTGGTCTTATGTACGCGCGGCGGCGGCACATCTACTTCGCCATGATGGGGACCTGCATCGGGCTCTTCGTCCTGGCCTGGGGAGTTGTACGCATCTGGTCGGTCCCGGCGGCCGTCGGCATGTGCCTGGTGGCCATGCTGATCCCGCCCGTCGCCGCGATGGTCGCGAACCGGCGGGGCCCGGAGGACCGCTGGTGGGACGACCCCTCCGGCGATCCCCAGTCCGACGAGTGGTGGGACGAACTGGACGGCAAGAAGCGCCCGCGTCAGTAGACGAGCGCCTGCGTCCCGTCCGCCAGTGCCTCCTGTACGAAGACCTGGGCGCCCGCGATCCGTACGCCCTCGATGACGTCCTTCTCGGTGATCTCCCGCCGGGCCGCGCACTGCGTGCACAGCGTGATCCGCCCGGCGGAGAGGATCGACTCGATCAGATCCGGCAGCGGTGCGGCGTGCGGCAGCTCGAACTCCGCCGCCCGCCCCGGCAGCGCGAACCAGGACGACTCCCCGGTCAGCCACAGGGACACCTCGACACCGCTGGCCACGGCCACCGCCGCCACGGTGAAGGCCTGCGAGCAACGCTCGGGCGCATCGGCGCCGGCCGTCACCTTGATCACGAGCTTCTTGGTCATAAAGGCAGCGTAGCCGCGGCGACGACGGTGACGATCAGCGTGGCGAGACACAACACGGTGAGCGCGCCGCTGACGACGGCCCCGTCGACCCTGCGCCGCGGGCGCTGTCTCTGCCGGGCCTGCTCGGCGAAATACGGGTGGAAGGGCGGCAGCGCGTACGCGGGCTGGACGAATTCCCGATCCCGAGGCGTACGCCCCATTGCCTGCCGCCGCTTGCACTCCTCATACGGCAGCCCCGTCATGCCTGATGCTCCTTCCGCTGGTGCTGGCGCAGCAGGACGTTCGCGTCGGTCTCGGCGCTGCGGTCGTACTCGGCGCGGGCGGTCTGCCTGCGCCCGGCAAGCTCCGCGCAGGCCGGGCAGCCGGGGATCGGCCGGGGCGGGCGACTTAGGTCCTCGGGGTCCGGCGGAGCGCTCGCACCGGCCGCGCGGGTGTGCCGGTTCGTCGCCCGCACCTCGGCGCTCAGCCGCTCCCCACGCGTGGCGGGGCGCAGCGAGGCCGGGTCGGCCTGCCACTCCCTGCCGCCGCCGACGGGGCGCAGCATCGCGTACGGGCCTGACTTGTCCCGGTACTCGCCGACCTGGCTGGTCGCCGGGTCGTAGAGGAGGGATCCGGGTTCGAGGGGCTCCGACTTCGTTGTCATCGGGGTCAGCTCCTTTCCATGAACACCTGTGCGCAGAGCGAGCGTTGGACTACGCTGCGTGTTCGTGTGCTTCGAGCATGGCGCATGGAAGGGGCGTTTGGGCTGTTGAGAGGCCCAACTTCAACACCAGGCCCTTCAAATTCCACAAATTCCACAGCCGGGGAGCGCGATGCCGCAGCGAAGGGTGGTCACGGGACGCAGCCAGGAGCCGAGGGTGCGGTTCACCGAGGAGTTGCGGCTCCTGCGGACCGAGCGGGGCTTAAGCCTGCGGAAGCTGGCTGAGGAAGTCGGCTGGGACGCCTCGCAGTTCGGGAAGATGGAGAGCGGGCGGACGCTGGGCAGCCCCGAGGTCGTACAGGCGCTGGACCAGCACTACGGGACGCCGGGGTTGCTGTTGGCGATGTGGGAGCTGGCGGCGGCGGATCCGACGCAGTTCAGGGAGCAGTACCGGCGGTACATGCTGCTGGAGGCGGAGGCGATCAGTCTGTGGCACTACGCCGTGAGCGCACCGCCGGGCCTGCTCCAGACGGCCGGGTACGCACGCGAGGCGCTTGCCGTGGGTTGGATCAAGGGCCCTGAACTGGAGCAACAGGTCGAGGCACGCGTGGGGCGACGGCAGCTGCTGGAGGGCGACGACCCACCGCTGTTCCGCGTCATCCTCTCCGAGGCCGTGCTGCGTACGTCGCTGCGCGACGAGAAGGCGTGGCGGGATCAGTTGGAGAACCTGGTGGAGGCCGCTGAGCGCCCGAACATCACCCTCCAGGTGCTGCCGTTCAGTGCTGGCCCCCACGGCTTGATGAACACCGCCGTGATGTTCCTGCGGCTACCGGGCGGTCGGACGGTCGCCTATTCCGAAAACGACCTGCGCGGTGAACTCGTCGAAGAAGACACCTCAGTTGAGCTGCTACAGCGTAGGTACGATGCGATGCGTGACCTGGCGCTGTCACCGGCCGAGTCGCGCAAGTTCATCCTGCGGATGTTGGAGGAAATGCCGTGCGAGCCATAAAACTGAGCGGCGTGACCTGGCGCAAGAGCAGCTACAGCAACACGAGCGGCGGCGAGTGCGTCGAGGTCGCCGACAACCTCCCCCTCGTCCCCGTCCGGGACAGCAAGGACACCACCCGCACCCCCCTCCTCTTCGGCGCGGGCGCCTGGTCCGCATTTGTCGAGGGAGTCAAGCGGGGGTGACCAGGGGCTCAGCCGAAGACTCTGGCATTCAGCGGGGTGCCCACCAGGTCTGTGACGTCTGACAGGGCCGCAGAACGATCGGTGCCGGGATTGGGGGCGTGTTCCACGTAGCCGGTGTTCTGGGCGTGGGCAGTAGTCGACGTGACCGCCAGCAACAGACCGGCAGCTACCCCCGTCGCCATCGTTCGCAGCACCTTGAGCATGCTCTTCTCTCCGATCTCGGGGTCGAACCTGGATCAAGGTTCGGTGCCGGCCGGACCCGGGGCGAGCCGGGCGGGCCGAATGGCGGTGCGGCCCCGAGGCGGGCGGCCGGGCCCCTGGTCGGCCCACCTCGTCAAGAGAGCCCGCCCCCGGCCGCGTAAGCTGGGCCCCGGCTCTGTCGTATGCCCGCCCTCGCTCAAGGAGCACCCGTGGAAGCATTCTTCGAAACCCTGCTGGTCCTGGTCTGCGTCGGTGTGCTCGCCTTCGCCGGGCTGACCGTGAAGAAGCTGTACCAGGGCCAGCGCTGACCCATACCTAGGAAAGCTTTCCTCTCATGATCGAGATCCCGTCCGACCTGCACAAGGACCTCGTCCCGCTCGCCTTCTTGCTCGGCAACTGGGCCGGTGCGGGCGTGCATGACTTCCCCGGCTCGGAGAAGTGCAACTTCGGGCAGGAGGTCAGCTTCACCCACGACGGCCGGGACTTCCTGGAGTACCACTCGCACACCTGGGTGCTGGACAAGGACGGCAACAAGCTCCGCGCGCTGGAGTCGGAGTCCGGCTTCTGGCGGATCGACGCCGACCGCAAGGTCGAGGTGACGATGACCCGCGACGACGGTGTCATCGAGATCTGGTACGGCGAGATGGCCGACAAGAAGCCGCAGATCGACCTGGTCACGGACGCGGTCGCGCGGACGGCCGCCTCGCAGCCGTACAACGGGGGCAAGCGGCTCTACGGGTATGTGAAGAGCGACCTGATGTGGGTCGGCGAGAAGCAGACCCCCGAGGTCGAGCTGCGTCCCTACATGTCGGCCCACCTGAAGAAGGTCGTCACCCCGGAGGACGTCGAGCGCTGGGCCAAGGCCCTGCCCGACGACATGCCGGACGACGGCATCGCCTTCTTCAAGTAGGCACCCTCCCGGCATCGTCCGGACGCCGTCGGCGCTGGGCACGAAGCTCGGCGACATCGACGGATCGGCCGTGCAGAACCTCACCGGAGGGTGGGTGGGCCGGGCGATGCCGTGAGCGGCCCGACGGACCTAGACTTTCCGGTGTGGTGAGCACCGACTGGAAGAGCGACCTCAGACAGCGCGGCTACCGGCTGACGCCGCAGCGCCAGCTTGTCCTCGAAGCCGTGGACACCCTTGAGCACGCGACGCCCGACGACATCCTCGTGGAGGTGCGGAAGACGGCGTCGGGGGTCAACATCTCCACGGTCTACCGGACCCTTGAGCTGCTGGAGGAGCTGGGCCTGGTCAGCCACGCCCACCTCGGGCACGGTGCGCCGACGTACCACCTCGCCGACCGCCACCACCATCTGCACCTGGTGTGCCGCGACTGCGAGAACGTGATCGAGGCCGATGTGGAGGTCGCCGCCGAGTTCACGGCGAAGCTCCGCGCACAGTTCGGCTTCGACACCGACATGAAGCACTTCGCGATCTTCGGCCGGTGCAAGGACTGTTCGCTGAAGAGTTCAACTACCACGTCGTAGGGTGGCTGTATGAAGAGCCCCTTGCTGTCCCTGCCCGGCGCCGTTCCCGCCGAGGGTGTGGACGAAGGTGTCGCCGCCCACTACGGCGACCTGTTCCGCGAGCAGCGCGCCCTCGCCGACGGCACCGGTTTCGTCGACCTCTCCCACCGGGGAGTCGTCACCGTCTCCGGCGAGGACCGGCTGAGCTGGCTGCATCTGCTGCTCACCCAGCACGTCAGCGAGCTGCCGGCCGGCGAGGCCACCGAGGCGCTGATCCTGTCCGCCCACGGGCACATCGAGCACGCGCTGTACCTGGTGGACGACGGGACGACCGTCTGGGCGCACGTGGAGCCCGGTACGCAGGGCGCGCTGATCGCGTACCTGGAGTCGATGAAGTTCTTCTACCGGGTGGAGGTCGCCGACCGGACCGCCGACTTCGCCGTCGTCCATCTGCCCGCCGGTTCGATCGCCGAGGTGCCCGAGGGCGTCGTGGTCCGCGAGACGGCGTACGGCCGTGATCTGTTCCTGCCGCGCGAGGACCTGGAGTCCTTCGCGGCCACGCACGGGCCGGCCGCGGGTCTCCTCGCCCACGAGGCGCTCCGCGTCGAGCAGCACCGGCCCCGGCTCGGCTTCGAGACCGACCACCGGACCATCCCGCACGAGCTGGGCTGGATCGGTACGGCGGTGCATCTGCAGAAGGGCTGCTACCGGGGTCAGGAGACGGTCGCCCGGGTCCAGAACCTGGGCAAGCCCCCGCGCCGGCTGGTCTTCCTCCACCTGGACGGCAGCGACGTCCACCTCCCGGTCCCCGGCACGGAGATCCGCGTCGCGGACGAGGGGCCGGACGGCCGCAAGATCGGCTTCGTGACGACGTCGGTACGACACCATGAGCTGGGGCCGGTGGCTCTGGCACTGGTCAAGCGGAATGTGCCGCTCGATGCGAGGCTCCTCGCCGGAGAGACTGCGGCGGCGCAGGAGGTCGTGGTCGAGCCGTAGCTCTGCGAGGCGGTGCCGTCGGGGGCGCGGGCCGTCGCCTGACTGCGGGCCCGTCGTGGCTGGTCGCGCAGTTCCCCGCGCCCCTTGAGGAACTAGATCTCCAGCAGCACCGTGAACGGGCCGTCGTTCGTCAGAGACACCCGCATCCGGGCGCCGAAGCGGCCCGTCGCCACTGTCGCGCCCAACCCCCGCAGCTGGGCGACCACCTCGTCCACCAGCGGCTCGGCGACATCACCGGGCGCGGCCGCGTTCCAGGTGGGCCGGCGGCCCTTGCGCGCGTCGCCGTACAGGGTGAACTGGCTGATCACCAGCAGCGGGGCGTCGATGTCGCTGCACGACTTCTCGTCCTGCAGCATGCGGATCGACCAGAGCTTGCGGGCCAGCTGTGCCGCCTTCTCCTTGGTGTCCTCGTGGGTCACCCCGACGAGCACGCACAGCCCCTCGCCCTCGATCGCACCGACCGTCTCGCCGTCCACGACGACACTCGCGCCGTCCACTCTCTGCACCACCGCACGCATGCGGACCATCATGCCGGGTCACCGGCACGCGGATACAGGGGGTCCAATATAGATCTCTAACCCCCCATCTGGGGCCGTTCGGGGGCACTCGGTCACATAGCGGCCAGTTGGGGTGGCACGATGCTTGCACACGCCGGTCGAGGGGACGGTCAGAAGCACATGAGCACACCTAGTACCAGCGGGTGGCTGGGGGCGCAGGGGACGTACCGGGCGCCTGTCCAGCGCGCCGACACTCCGGCGGGCGCGACGCTGCCCGCGCCGCCGGCCGAGTCCGATCCGGCCCTGCTGAGTCTGCCGGCGCCGCCTGCTGAGTCCGATCCGGCCCTGCTGAGTCTGCCGGCGGCGCCTGCTGAGTCCGATCCGGCCCTGCTGAGTCTGCCGGCGGCGCCCGCCGAGCACGACCCGGTCCTGCTGAGTCTGCCCGCGCAGCCGCCGGAGCCGGATCTGGCCCTGCTGAGCCTGCCCGAGCTGCGCACCCTGCGCCGCGACGCCCAGCGCGACGAGGCGGACCTCAGCTATGTGCGGCGGCTGCTGCAGGGCCGGATCGACATCCTGCGCGCGGAGCTGTGCCGGCGCGGCCGGGCCTCCCTGCCGGCGCCGGCGGACGGCTCCGTGGTCGACCGGCTCCCGGAAATCCTCAAGGACGCCCCGGCCCGGCACCGCTCCTCGGCCCGCCATGTCACGCTCGGCACCCCGCACAACGAGGAGTACCGGCAGCTGGCCACCGAGATGCTCGCCGAGGTCGAGCTGAGCGATCTCCAGGCGCGTACGGATCTCGAACTGACCAGCGCGATGGGGCGGTTGGTCCGGTACGAGCAGGAGGTCTCCCGGCGCCGCCAGCATCTGCAGCGCACGGCCGACGACTCCAGCGCGGAGATCGCCCGCCGCTACCGGGTGGGCGAGGCCCAGGTGGACGACCTGCTGATCTGAGGGGGGCGGTTCCGGGCGTGGGAAAGTCGGCGTCCATCTGGCTCGGTGGGGAGTCGCCGGTGCGGCCGGCGGCGCTCGGCCGGCTCCGGGAAGAACGAGAGGGCGCCGCCCGGCAGGCCGACGCCCTGTTCCGCTCGTCCGGGCGGCCATGGTGCCCGGACATCTTCTGAAGCCCTTCCTCCGGCGACGCGTTGACTGTTCATCCGTAGCGTGCTCTTCAGTTGTGGCTGTGCTGTGCCGTGTTCAGTTGTGGCTGTGCCATGTGGTGTTCAGTTGTGTCTGTGCGCTTCGGTGGCCGTCCCCTGCCCGGGCTCCCGGCTCCCCTCCGGAAGGGAGCCCGGCCGACCAACCACTGGGAAGCTTGACCATGTTGTACAAGTTGGTAGCCAACTTCACTGTACTTATCTCCGTTGGGAGGCGACTCATAACCAGCTGCCGGTGAACTGCCGGAACTTGGCGGGAAGTTGTAGTGTTCGTCCGTGGACCCGGAGCACGCCTCCGTCGGTGGACGGACGAGGTCACGGCGGCCTCACGCATCCCCTCGCGACATCGCCGACGCACTGCGCGGCCGGATCAGGTCCGGTGTGCTGCGGGCGGGTCAGCGCATGCCCACGCAGGCCGAGCTGGCCGAGGAGTTCGGAGTGGAGCGCGGGGTCGTACGGCAGGCACTGCGCATCCTGCAGACGGAGCAACTGCTCACCAACGTGTCCAAGGGCAGTCCGGCCACCGTGGCGTCGGTGCCCGCACCGGTGCGGCTGCCGGCCGGTCCGGCGGCCCCGCCGCAGCCCACGATGGTCGGCCTCGCGCCCCGTATAGCGGACGCCTTCGCCGCCCCTCACGTGCGGATCGACGCGCTCTGCCTGACCTCGGTCTCGCTGACGATGGCCGTCGGCGAGCCACTCCGGCAGATCCACGCGGGACGGCTGAAACCGGCCAAGATCGACGTCCGGGTGCTGCTGCCCAGCCGGGACATCGACCTCGCCTTCCCGGCCCCGGTGGCCGACGACGGCGGTCTGCTGCACCGCCGCTGGCTGGCCCAGCGCAACGCCCAGGGCATGGTGCTGCGGCAGAATCTGCTGGCTCTGTACGCCACGCACGGCGTCGACGTACACGTCTCCTTCCGTGCCCTGCCCTTCACCCCGCCGGTCAAGCTGTATCTGCTCAACGGCTCGGAGGCGCTGTTCGCGTACTACACGCTGCTGCGCCGCGAGCGGGAGATCGAGCACGAGCACCTGGAGCTGTACGACGCCGACGGCACCCGCTCGATGCTGTTCGCCTTCGAGCGGCGGGCCGGTCAGCGGGACGCCGCGTTCGTGGAGCAGTCGCGGCTGTGGTTCGACGCGCTGTGGGAGACGATCAGTTCGGAACTGCTGCTCAGTTCATAGCACGGGCCCCGCCAGGAGCACGGCGAGCAGGACGGCTCCGGCGGAGGCGGTCCTCTGGCTCCTGGTCTTGATGCCGACCGAGAGCAGGAGCATGCCGACGCCGCCGGCGGCACCGTACTTCCACTGGACGAGTTGCTCGACGAGGAAGGCAAGAGCGGGCATGGCGATTCCCCCTTTCGAAGATTGACCAACTTGCTAAAGTTGGCAACCAACTTCACTTAAGTTGTCCCCGCTTGGTCTCATCTCATAAACAACTTTCGGGCAACTCCCCTTAGATGGACCAGAGTTGTAGCGTTTGGTCGTGACTCAGGAGCATGTGGCAGTGAACGGCAGCAGAAGGCTCACGCCCCAGGAGATCGCCGGCACCCTGCGCGAACGCATCCGCAGCGGCGCGCTGCGGCCGGGCGAGCGGCTGCCGACCCAGGCCGAGCTGGCCGAGGAGTTCGCGGTCGAGCGGGGTGCCGTACGCCAGGCGCTGCGCGTGCTCCAGGAGGACGGGCTGCTCAGCAACGTCAGCAAGGGCAGCCCGCCCCGGGTCGCCGAGCCGCAGCCCGCCCGGGACGAACCGCAGCCGACCATGGTGGCCCTCGCCCCCCGGCTGACGGAGGCCTTCGCCGCCCGGCACGTGCGCATCGACGCCGTCTGCCTGACCGCGCAGAGCCTGATCCCGGCGCTCGGCGAGGCGCTGCGCCTGGTCCACGAGGGCCGGCTGCGTCCCGAGCGGATCGACGCCCGCATCCTGCTGCCGTCCCGCGACATCAACCTCGCCTTCCCGGTGTCGGTCGACGCCGGCAGCGCGGAGGACGACGCCGTCCACCAGCGCTGGCTGGCCATGCGCAACGCCCAGGGCCAGGTGCTGCAGTACAACCTCCAGGCGCTGCGCGGCACCCACGGCATCGACGTCCAGGTCACCTTCCGGGCGCTGCCGTTCACCCCGCCGGTCAAGCTGTATCTGCTCAACGGCGCCGAGGCGCTGTTCGCGCACTACATGGTCACGCGCCGCGCCGAGCCCACCGACCGCGGGACGCTGGAGATGTACGACACCCTCGGCTCCGAGTCGCTGCTGTTCTCCTTCGAGCAGCGGGCCGGTCAGCGGGACGCGGCGTTCGTGGAGCAATCGCAGAAGTGGTTCGACGCCCTCTGGGAAACCATCACGACGGACCTGACACTCTCCTAGTGACTTCTGATGCGACGGCGCAGACCGAACCGAGTGCGAACGAGATCGAGAAGCTACGGGATCTGATCGAACCTGCCCGGGTGATCCTGTGGGACTTCGACGGACCGATCTGCCGTCTGTTCGCGCGGCACAAGGCGGAACGGGTCGCCGCCGGGCTGGTGGACTGGCTGGCCGGGCACGGGCTGCACAACCTGCTCAGCGACTCCGAACGCGAACTGCTGGACCCGCACGTGGTGCTGCGCGCCGTGGACCTCCGTCACCCCGGCAGCGACCTCGTGACCGAGCTGGAGGAACGTCTCACCCGGGAGGAACTGCGCGCCGCCGGCTCCGCGTTGCCGACCCCCTACGCCGACCCGCTGATCCGCACCTGGACCGCGGTCGGCGCCCGGCTGGCCATCACCACCAACAACTCCCCGAAGGTGGTCCGCGCCTATCTGGACGGCCGCGGCCTCAGCTCCTGCTTCGCCTCGCACATATACGGCCGCACGGCCGACCTGCACCTCCTCAAGCCCAACCCGCACTGTCTCAACCGGGCCCTCACCGCGATGGGCTGCGCCCCCTCGGCGGCTCTGATGATCGGCGACTCCGGCTCCGACCTCGCCGCGGCGAACAACGCCGGTGTTCCGTTTCTCGGCTACGCGCGTAACGAGCGCAAGGGCAAGCTCCTGCGGGACGCCGGAGCCGGATGCGTGGTCGCGTCCCTGGAGCCGCTGCTGCGGACACTGCGCGGCTGACGGCGGTCGAGCCCCGGCTCGGCCGACCGGGGACGGCAGTCCGCAGGGGACGGCAGCCGGCACGGGACAGCGGCCCGCATGGGATAGCATCCGGCCCAACCGTCCGAGTGACCGCTCGGGTCCGCGCGTCGGGGCCGGCGCACGAGCCGGCCTCTGCCGGCTTGGCGTAGACGAGTGGCAGACCACCCGTTGGGCTGCTCGTCCGGCCTCACATCGTGTCGTCCGTCATGCGGGGAGATAGCGTTTCCCCGACCTGACCCGACCCGTCTCGTCCCCCTCCAGCGCAGCGCGATCGACCCCCCGGAGCGGCCAGTGGGCGCACCATCCGTCCCCCGCGACACGGCCGGGGCGCGTGCCGGCCGGGCGCTGCCCGACGCCGTCTGCCGGGCGTTCCTGGCTCAGGCCGCCGCGCGGGGGCGCACCAGCGGCGGTTTCCATCACCAGAACCATGTACTGCCGCTCACCGAGCCCATGGCCCGGCTGCTCGGCCGTGAGCCCGGCACCGTCGTGACCGTACGGCTGCCGCGCGCCGACGCCCTGCCGGTGGTGATCCGGACCTGGCGGAGCGAGGCGGAGATCCTGCGGGCCGTCAGGGGCGTGCTGCCCGGCGTCCCCGAGTGCCTGGCCGAGGGACCCGGCTACGCCATCCACAGCCATGTGGACGGCGTACCGCTGTCCAGCGTCTGCCGGGCCGGCAAGCCGGTCGACAGCCTGCTGATCGGGGCGCTCGCGGACCTGCTCGCCCGGACGGCCCAGGTGCGCGGCGCCGCGCTGCCGCCCCTGCCGTCCCCGTGGCCCCGCAACCACACCGACAGCCAGGGCTTCCTGCAGACCCTGGCCCGCCTGGCGGACGAGCAGATCCGCAAGCCCAACTGGCGCCGTTTCGGGGGCCTGTTCGCCACTCTCGGCATCCCCGAGGACGCCCTGGCCCGGCTGGCCGAGCGCATCCCCGCCATGTCCCGCCGCCCCTACAGCCTGCTCCACGCCGACCTGCACCGCGACAACGTGATCATGCCGTACGGCGATGACGCGCCCCCGGTCTGTGTGGACTGGGAGCTGGCCGGCTACGGCGATCCGCTGCACGACCTCGCCGTCCACCTGGTCCGGATGCGCTACCCGGACCACCAGTGGGACGAGGTCGTCGCGGCGTGGGTGCGCGCCATGGGCGGGGTGCGGCCGGCCGCGGTGGGCGGCGTGGGCCGGGACCTGCGCCACTACGTCGCCTTCGAACGGGCCCAGTCCGTGTACCCCGACGTGATGCGGGCCGCGCAGTCGCTGGAGGAGTCCTTCGACCAGGAGAGCCTGGACGAGGCGACGGCACGGGTGCACCGGGCCGTGCTGGCGGCGGCGGAGCCGCTGCGGCTGGGCCGGGTGCCGGGACGGGAGGAGATCGAGCGGATCCTGTTCCGCTGGCGGGCCTCCCTGGGGCCCGGCACCGGCGCCGCGGCGCCGGCCCACGGCGGGGCGGGCCGGTCGCCGGTCGCCCGGGCCATCGACTGGACGCCGGACCGGCGTGTCCCGGAACACCCGGACTTCCCCCACTCCGCCGTCGCCGACGCCCTGATCCTGGAGGGCGCGGCCCCGGCCCACCGGGTGTTCAAGGGCACCGCGCACCTCACCTCGGTGCTGCGGGTCCCCGGCACCCCGTTCCCGGTCGTCGTCCGCCGCAAGGTCACCCACGTCACCCGGCGCGAACGCAGCTTCCTCAGCGAGCACGGCGTACTGCGGGCCATCGAGCGGTCCGGGGCGGCGGTGGCCGCGCCGCGGGTGCTGGCACTGGGCGAGAGTCACTCGAAGGACCTCTTTGGCATCCGGACCTACTCCGGGGACCGCTTCGCCATCCACACCTACGAGGGCCCGCCCGACGTCCGCCGGCGGCCCGAGCACCCGGTGCACGGGCTGCTCCCGCACGAGGCGGACGGCCTGGTCGACCAGCTGGCCGCGCTGACCGGGGTCGACTACACCCTGGTCGACCCGGTGGGCGGCCGGACCGGCTTCTACGCCTGGCTGAGCGACCAGCTCGTGGCCCTGGTGGCCGGACTGCCCAAGGAGTCCCAGCAGGTGGCCCGTTTCCTGGGTCTGCCCGACGCGCCCCGGCTGCGCGAGATCCTCGCCCGGCACGAGGTCACCGACCGCGCCGCGGCCCTGCTGCACGGCGACCTCAACCCCTGGAACCTGGTGCGCCGCGACGGCCCGCCGGCGCTGACCCTCATCGACTGGGAGCTGGCCGTGGTCGGCGACCCGCTGTACGAGCTGGTCCGGCACATGCATCTGACCCCGACCCGGCCGGAGATCCGCGACCGCATGTTCCAGCGCTGGGAGCGCCGGCTGCCCGCCCGGTGCACCGAGAACTGGCGGGAGGACTGGCGGGTGTACCGGTGGATCGAGATCGTCCGCTCCGCCTACGTCGACCTGGACCGGCTGGTCACCGGCGCGAGCCTGGACGCCCCCAATGTCCGCCGCGCGGTGGAGTCGTACGCCATGACCCTGGCGTCGGCCACCGCCTCGCTGGGGCTGTCGTCCCGGCGCCGGACCGATCCGTGCCTCACGCACGCCCTGGTCCGGCCCACCCGCCCGGGCGGCGCTGCGTAGGCTCCCCTCATGGGTGAGATGGGGCTGCGCGAGCGCAAGAAGCAGCAGATGTACCAGGACGTGTCGGACATCGCCGTACGGCTGTTCCTGGAGCGGGGCTTCGACGCGGTGTCCGTGGCCGAGATCGCGGCGGCGGCCGGGATCTCCAAGCCGACCCTCTTCCGGTACTTCCCGGCCAAGGAGGACCTGGTCCTGCACCGGATCGCGGACCACGAGGCGGAGGCCGCGCGGGTGGTCGCCGGCGCGGCCGACCCGGTGGACGCGCTGCGCCGGCACTTCCTCGCCGGGCTGGAGCGCAGCGATCCGGTCACCGGGCTCAACGACCACCCGCAGGTGCTCGCCTTCCACGCCCTGCTCTACGGCACCCCGTCCCTGGTGGCGCGGGCGTACCGGCATCAGGAGCGGTCCGAGGCGGCGCTCGCCGAGGCGCTCGGCGGGGATCTGGACGCGCGGCTGGCAGCCGGGCAGATCATCGCCGTCCAGCGGATCCTCGCGCTGGAGAACTTCCGGCGGATCGCGGCGGGGGAGGGCGTGGAGGAGGTGAGGCCGGACGCGGTACGGGCGGCCGAGCGAGCCTTCGGGCGGCTGTCGCAGGGGCTTCCCGGTCTGGGAACCCATACGTGAGATCGGGTTAAAAATTTAACTCGGTAACGCTATGGCGGTACGCTGTCGGCATGACGCCCATCGACCCCGCCCTCGTCGGCACCCTCCACGCCGAGCGCGCCCACCACGACCGCTGCCGTGCCGCCCTCGCCGCGATGATCGAGGGCGCCGCCGAACAGGTCGTCATCGGCGAGGACGTCTCCGCATCCGGAGCCGACGCCGAAGTGCTCGGCTTCCGCTTGCGCAGCCAGGCCAAGGCGATGCGCGAACTCCCGCCCGGCCCGCTGTTCTTCGGCCGGCTGGACTTCGCCGACGGCGCCCCCGGACACGGCGGGCAGCACTACCACGTCGGCCGGCTGCGGATCACCGAGGACCCGGCGGCCCCACCGCTCGTGGTCGACTGGCGGGCGCCGGTCTCCCGCGCCTTCTACCAGGCGAGCGCCCGCGATCCACAGGGTGTGGAGGTGCGGCGCCGGTTCGGCTGGGCGCCCGGCAGCACCGGCGCCGCCACCGACCTCACCGGCCTGGAGGACGAGCACCTGAGCCGGGGCGAGTCGCGGACCAGCGACATCGTGGCCCGCGAGATCGAACGGCCCCGCGTCGGACCCATGCGGGACATCGCCGCAACGATCCAGCCCGAGCAGGACGACCTGGTCCGCGCCGCCCTCACCGACTCGGTGTGCGTCCAGGGCGCGCCCGGCACCGGCAAGACCGCCGTCGGCCTGCACCGCGCCGCGTACCTCCTCTACACCCACCGCAAGCGGCTCCAGCGCTCCGGGCTGCTCATCCTCGGCCCCAACCCCACCTTCCTCCACTACATCGCCGAGGTGCTGCCCTCGCTCGGCGAGACCGCCCATGGCGGAGCGGCCGACGGGGGCTATCGCCAGTCCACCCTCCTGGCAGAGATCGCCCGGCACCCGGCCACCGCCACGGACCCGGCGGACACGGCCGTGCTCAAGCACGACGCCCGGATGGCCGAGGTGCTGCGCCGGGCGCTGTACGCCCACGTCACCACCGACGGCGTGACCGACCTCGCCGTACCGGACGGCTCCTGCCGCTGGCGGGTGCCCGCCGCCGAACTCGCCGCCCTCGTCGCCGAGGTGCGCGCCGAACAGCCGCCGTACGCCATCGGCCGCGAGCGGGTGCGCACCCGGGTGGTTCGGCGGCTGCGCGAGCGGGCCGAACGGCGCTCCGGCGTCCTGCCCGCCGCCTGGGTGCGCCGCATCGAACGGGCCCGGCCGCTCACCGAGCACCTCGACCTGGTCTGGCCGAAGGTCCGCCCCGAGGAAGTGCTGGCCCAACTCCTCACCGATGCGGGGGCGTTGGCGCGGGCGGCGGAGGGTCTGCTGGGCGAGGAGGAGCAGGCGGCGCTGGTGTGGCCCCGCCCGCCGCGCTCGTACAGGTCCGCCCGCTGGTCGGCCGCCGACCTGGTCCTCCTGGACGAGCTGTCCGGACTCGTCGAACACCCCGAGGGCTACGGCCACATCGTCGTGGACGAGGCGCAGGACCTCTCGCCGATGGAGTGCCGGGCGATCGCCCGCCGAGCCGCCTTCGGCTCGCTGACCGTCCTCGGCGACCTCGCCCAGGGCACGACCGCGTGGGCCGCCCGCGACTGGTCGGTCCAGCTGCGCCACCTCGGCCGGCCGGACGCGGCGGTGGTGCCGCTGACCACCGGTTTCCGGGTCCCGGCGGCCGTCATGGAGCTGTCCAACCGCCTGCTGCCCCGCCTGGAGGTGTCCGTTCCCCCGGCCAACTCCCTGCGCGCAGGGACGGTGAGTTGAGGGTGCGCCCCACCGACGACGTGCCCGGCACGACGGTGACCGCCGTACGCGAGGCACTCTCCCACGAGGGCTCGGTGGGCGTCGTGGCGGCGGACGCGGAGGTGGCCGGCGTACGACAGGCGCTGACGGCGGCCGGCCTCGACCCGGCCGGCCCGGACGAGCTGGGCGCCCGCGTGACGCTCGTCCCCGCGACCCTGGCCAAGGGTCTGGAGTACGACCATGTCGTCGCCGTGGAACCGGCCGCCGTCGCGGAGGCGGAGGAGCGGGGCGCGCACCGGCTGTACGTGGTCCTGACCCGGGCGGTGTCCCGTCTGGACATCGTCCATGCCCGCCCGCTGCCGTTCTGACGCCGGTAGCGTGCGGCCATGACCGACATCGAGAACTTCGCCGCGTTCCAGGGAGTCCCCACCACCACGCTCGCCGACCTGCTCGGCCGCGAGCAGGTCATGGACATCGGGATACGGCCCCTGTGGGAGCCCGTACCGCGTGTCGCCGGACCGGCGTTCACCGTCAGCTGCCCGCCCGGCGACAACCTCATGCTGCACGCGGCCGTCCACCGTGCCGCGCCCGGCTCGGTCATCGTGGTCGAGTCCGGCGACCTCGACTACGCGCTGGCCGGGGGCAACGTGTGCGCGGTCGCCCAGCGCCGAGGAGTGACGGCGTTCGTCGCCGACGGCCTGATCCGCGACCTCGCCGAGGTCCGCGAGTCGGCGTTCCCCGTCTTCGCCCGCGGCATCATCCCGGTCCCCGGCGCCAAGAAGGCGGTACGGCCGCTGAACGAGCCCGTGCGCTGCGGGGGCGTCCGGGTGGAGTCCGGGGACGTGGTCGTGGCGGACGAGGAGGGGGTGGTCGTGGTGCCGGGCGGGCGCGCGGAGGAGGTGCTGCGGGGGGCTCGGGCCAAGCTCGCCGGGGAGGCCGAACAGACCCTGGACGACTGGGAGAAGGCCCACCGGGAGCGGATCGACGAGTTGCTGGCGGCGGGGGGCTTCGAGGGCTGACCGGCGTCGGGGCGGGCCGGGGGTGGGCGCAGCTCAGCTACGCACGCGCCCCTCACATCCCCACGTACTCGGCCAGGTGCTCCCCGGTCAGCGTCGATCGCGAAGCGACCAACTCCCCCGGCGTCCCCTCGAAAACCACCCGCCCCCCGTCATGCCCGGCCCCCGGCCCGAGGTCGATGATCCAGTCCGCGTGGGCCATGACGGCCTGATGGTGCTCGACCACGATGACCGACTTCCCGGAGTCGACCAGCCGGTCCAGCAGAGCGAGGAGGTGTTCCACGTCGGCCAGGTGGAGACCCGTCGTCGGCTCGTCCAGGACGTAGACACCGCCCTTGTCGGCCATGTGCGTGGCCAGCTTCAGCCGCTGCCGCTCGCCGCCCGACAGGGTCGTCAGCGGCTGGCCCAGCGTGAGGTAGCCGAGGCCCACGTCGGCCATCCGCTGAAGGATCCTGTGCGCCGCCGGGATGTGGGCCTCATCGGCGGCGAAGAACTCCTCCGCCTCGGTCACCGACATCTCCAGCACCTGTGCGATGTCCCGCCCGCCGAGGGTGTACTCCAGCACCGACGCCTCGAACCGCTTGCCGTCGCACTCCTCGCAGGTCGTGGCGACCCCGGCCATCATCGCCAGGTCGGTGTAGACGACGCCCGCGCCGTTGCAGGTGGGGCAGGCACCCTCGGAGTTGGCGCTGAACAGCGCCGGCTTCACGCCGTTGGCCTTGGCGAACGCCTTGCGGATCGGCTCCAGCAGCCCGGTGTACGTCGCCGGGTTGCTGCGCCGCGAGCCGCGGATCGGGGTCTGGTCGATGGACACGACGTCCGCGCCTGCCGGGATCGACCCGTGTACGAGCGAACTCTTGCCGGAGCCCGCGACCCCGGTGACGACGGTCAGCACGCCCAGCGGGATGTCGACGTCCACGCTCCGCAGGTTGTGCGTCGTCGCGCCCCTGATCTCCAGCGCGCCCGTCGGCTTGCGGACGGTGCCCTTCACAGCGGCCCGGTCGTCCAGATGGCGGCCGGTGAGGGTGCCGCTGCCCCGCAGCCCCTCCACCGTGCCCTCGAAGCAGACCGTGCCGCCCTCCGTACCGGCGCCGGGGCCGAGGTCCACGACGTGGTCGGCGATCGCGATCGCCTCCGGCTTGTGCTCCACGACCAGCACGGTGTTGCCCTTGTCGCGCAGCCGTAGCAGCAGCTCGTTCATCCGCCGGATGTCGTGCGGGTGCAGGCCGATGGTGGGCTCGTCGAAGACGTAGGTCACATCGGTGAGCGAGGAGCCGAGGTGGCGGATCATCTTCACGCGCTGTGCCTCGCCGCCCGACAGCGTGCCCGCGGGCCGGTCGAGCGAGAGATAGCCGAGGCCGATCTCCACGAACGAGTCGAGGGTGTGCCGCAGGGAGGCCAGGAGCGGTGCCACCGTCGGCTCGGACAGCGACCGTGCCCACTCCGACAGGTCGCTGATCTGCATCGCGCACGCGTCGGCGATGCTGACGCCCTCGATCTTCGAGGACCGGGCCGCCTCGGTGAGCCGGGTGCCCTCGCACTCGGGGCAGACGGTGAAGGTGACCGCGCGGTCCACGAAGGCCCGGATGTGCGGCTGCATGCCCTCCTTGTCCTTGGCGAGCATCGACTTCTGGATCCGCGGGATCAGACCCTCGTAGGTCATGTTGATGCCCGCGATCTTCATCCGGGTGGGCTCGCGGTGAAGGAAGTCCTGCAGCTCCCGCTTGGTGAAGGCGCGGATCGGCTTGTCCGGGTCGTACAGGCCGGACTCGGTGTAGAGGCGGTAGTTCCAGCCGCCCGTCTTGTAGCCGGGGACGGTGAGCGCGCCCTCGTTGAGGGACAGGGAGTCGTCGAAGAGCTGGGTGAGGTCGAGGTCGGTGACCGTGCCCCGGCCCTCGCAGCGCGGGCACATGCCGCCGGTGATGCTGAAGCTGCGCCGCTCCTTCACCTTCTGCCCGCCGCGCTCCACGGTGACCGCGCCGGCGCCGCTGATCGAGGCGACGTTGGAGGAGAACGCCTTGGGCGAGCCGATGTGCGGCGTGCCGAGCCGGCTGAACAGGATGCGCAGCATGGCGTTGGCGTCGGTGGCGGTGCCCACGGTGGAGCGGGGGTCGGCGCCCATCCGCTGCTGGTCCACGATGATCGCGGTGGTGAGCCCGTCGAGGACGTCGACCTCGGGCCGCGCCAGCGTCGGCATGAAGCCCTGCACGAAGGCGCTGTACGTCTCGTTGATCAGCCGCTGCGACTCCGCGGCGATCGTGTCGAACACCAGCGAGCTCTTGCCCGAGCCGGACACGCCGGTGAACACGGTCAGCCGGCGCTTGGGCAGCTCGACGCTGATGTCCTTGAGATTGTTCTCGCGGGCGCCGTGCACCCGGATCAGATCATGGCTGTCTGCTGCGTGCGCTGCGGTGCGGTCCATGGCGGCCACGCTAGCCCGGAGCGTCCCGCCGGCGCTTCTCGAATCCTGACGGCTTTGCCGGTCACGCCGGGCCCGAGGTGTCCGCGGCCAGCGATACGGCGAGGGCGCCGAGCACCGTCCCCATCAGCCAGCGCTGCACCTTGAGCCAGGAGGGGCGGCGGGCGAGGAAGACGGCGATCGTGCCGGCGGCGAGCACGATGGTGAGGTTCACCGAGACGCTGATCACGATCTGCACCGAGCCGAGGACGAGACCCTGGAGCAGGACATGTCCCCGGTCCAGGTCGATGAACTGGGGGATCAGGGAGACGTACATGATGGCGATCTTCGGGTTCAGCAGACTCGTCATCAGGCCCATCGAGAACAGCCTGCGCGGCGAGTCGTGCGGCACGTCCTGCGGGGCGAAGACCGAGATGCCGCCCGGCTTCAGGGCGTTCCAGGCCAGGTACGCGAGATAGCCGGCGCCGGCCAGCTTCACCGCGAGGTACAGCTCGGGTACGGCGGTGAAGACGACCGACAGCCCGAGGTTCACGGTGACCAGGTACACCAGGAAGCCGAGGGCGACTCCGCAGAGGGAGATCATCCCGGCCCGCCTGCCCTGCGTGATGCTGCGCGAGACGAGATAGATCATGTTCGGCCCGGGTGTGAGCACCATGCCGAGCGCCACCACCGCCAAGCCGAGGATTCCGCTCACATCAACCATGAAGATCCCCCTCGTCGCTGCAATTGCCGTGAGCGTAGGACAGGGCAATAGCTCAGTGCAATCAAAAGATTGCACTCGGTGC
This sequence comes from Streptomyces sp. IMTB 2501, assembly GCF_001953885.1. Taxonomy (GTDB): domain Bacteria; phylum Actinomycetota; class Actinomycetes; order Streptomycetales; family Streptomycetaceae; genus Streptomyces. The sequence continues at coordinate 80,569 of NZ_MQUS01000005.1, forward strand.
AATTCTGTGGTGGGATGGCGGGCCGTGACCGACTACCAGAGCGTCGCCGATGCCGTGGCCGAGGAGATCAGGTCCGGTGCGCTGCGGCCCGGCGACCGTCTGCCCCCGCAGCGCGCGTTCGCGAAACGCCATGGCATCGCCGACTCCACCGCCATGCGCGTGTACCGGGAACTGGCCCGCCGGGGTCTGACCGTGGGCGAGGTGGGACGCGGTACGTTCGTCCGCGCGGCCGCCGTCGACCCGGCCCCCGCACTCACCGAACCGGCGGCCGGCCGGATCGACCTGGAGCTGAACTACCCGTCCGTACCCGAGCAGAGCGCGCTGCTCGCAGAGGGGCTCGGTGGGTTGCTGCGCCCCGATGCCCTCGGGCAGGCGCTGCGGCCGGTCGGCGCGGCCGGGCTGCCCGCGGTGCAGGAATCGGCCGCCGGCATCCTCGCCCGCGGCGGCTGGGCCCCCGCCCCCGAGCGGATCCTGTTCACGGGCAACGGCCGGCAGGCCCTCTCGGCCGCCGTCGCCGCCCTGGTGCCGCCGGGCGGACGCCTCGGCGTCGAGGAGCTGACGTACCCGCTCGTCAAGGCGGTCGCCGCGCGGCTCGGCATCACCCTCGTACCGCTGGCCATGGACGAGGACGGCCTGGTCCCGCAGGCGGTGGCGGAGGCCCACGCGGCCGCGCCGCTGCACGCCGTCTACGTCCAGCCGCGGCTGCACAACCCGCTCTCGCTCACCATGCCCGAGCAGCGCGTCGAGCAGCTGGCCGAGGTGCTGCTGCGGCTCGGGCTGCCCGCCGTGGAGGACGCGATCTGGGCGTTCCTGCGCGACGAACTCCCGCCGCTCGCCGCGTACGCCCCCGAGCGGACCGTCGTGATCGACAGCCTCTCCAAGCGCATCGCCCCCGGCCTGTCCCTCGGCTTCGCGATCACCCCGCCCGCCCTGACGACAGCGGTCACCACCTCCCTGCGCGCGGGCGGCTGGGCTCCCCCGCGCTTCGCCCTGGAGGCCGCCCACCGCTGGCAGCTCAGCGGCACGGTACGGAAGCTGGTGGCCGCCAAGCAGCGGGAGGCGACGGTACGGCAGGAGATCGCGGCCCGGTGCCTGGCCGGGTTCGCCGTGCGGAGCGACGAGCGCTCCTTCCACGCCTGGTGGGACCTGCCGCGCCCCTGGCGGGCGGACACCTTCGTGGCCGCCGCCGCGCGGCACGGCATCGCGGTCGTACCGGCGGCCGCGTTCACCGTCGGCGACAGCCACGCCCCGAACGCCGTCCGGCTGGGCCTCGCCACACCGCCGCCCGACGTCCTCGCCCAGGCCCTTCGCACCCTCGCCGACGTGGCCCGCACCGCACCGGAGGACCTCGTCACCGACTGACACGGGCCGGGTGTCACATCCGGGCACCGGGTGGTGTCTTCATGCCGAACGGCCGGACAGGCATACGCAGGCAGAAGGAGAAGACGATGGCGCTGCGGGTTCCGAAGGCAGAGCTGACCGCCGAGCTGAGCGAGAGCATGATCGAGCAGTTCGGTACCGTGCCCGAACCCCTTCAGGCGACCGGGCACCACCCCGACGTCGCCCAGGCAGGCTCGGAGATGGGAGCCAGGGTGGCCGCGTGGAACGTTGCCGACGAGAGCCTCAAGACGTTCGCGCACATGGCCGTCGCGGCACAGGTCGGCTGCAGCTGGTGCCTGGACATCAACTACTTCCTGGCGCAGAACCAGAACCTGGACCTGACGAAGGCGAGCCAGGTGCCGCGCTGGCGGGAGGCGGAGGTGTTCACGTCGCTGGAGCGGGATGTGCTGGAGTACGCCGAGGCCATGACGGACACCCCGCCGACCGTCACCGACGAGCTGTCCGCGCGCCTGCTGGAGCGGCTCGGCCCGGCGGCGCTGGTCGAGCTGACCGCGGCGATCGCCTTCGCCAACTTCTCGACCAGGAACAACACGGCGCTCGGGGTCAAGTCGCAGGGCTTCTCCGACGCCTGCGAAATCCCCCTGGCCGCACGCCCGGCCGAGTCCGACGCGGCCGTGACGGCATGACCCCGGAGGACCCCTTCCTCATCCACCGCAGCCTGCTCTTCACGGTCGCCTACGAGATGCTCGGCTCGGCGGCCGACGCGGAGGACGTACTGCAGGAGTCCTGGCTGCGGTGGGCCGACGTGGACCGGGCACAGGTGCGCGACCCGCGGTCGTACCTGGTCCGGACCGTCACCCGGCAGGCGCTCAACCGCCTGCGCACGCTGTCCCGCAGCCGTGCGGAGTACGTCGGCGTGTGGTTGCCGGAACCCCTGCTGACGAGCCCCGATGTCGCCGAGGACGTCGAACTCGCGGAGAGCGTCTCGCTCGCGATGCTGACGGTTCTGGAAACCCTCGGGCCGACCGAGAGAGCGGTGTTCGTGCTCCGCGAGGTCTTCGACCTGCCGTACGGCGAGATCGCCGAGGCCGTGGGGAAGTCGGCGGCCGCGGTACGGCAGATCGCGCGGCGGGCCCGCGAGCGCGTGGCGGCCCGGCGTCCGCGCGTGCGGGTGAGCCGCGCGGAGCAGCAGGCCGTGGTGGAACGCTTCCTGGCCGCACTGCGCACCGGACAGCTGCAGGACCTCCTGGAGATCATGGCCCCGGACGTGGTCATGATCACCGATGGCGGGGGAGTGGTCGCGGCCGCGCTGACTCCGTTCCAGGGAGCCGATGTGGTGGCGCAGGTGCTCGCGGGCGCACACCGTGCGGTGGACACACTGGACACGACGGTCGTGTGGCTCAACGGCACACCGGCCGGTCGTATCGACTTCGACGGCGAGCCGAACGCGGTGAGCCTCATGGTGGAGAACGGCCGGATCACCCGGATCCACGTGGTCCGCAACCCGCACAAGCTGACCCGCCTGGACACCCCGGCGGAACTCGCCCGCTAGCCCGCGTCAGGCCCGTCGGGCCCGTCGGGCCGTGTCAGGCCCGTAGGCCCCACCCGTCTCACCCTCGCAAACACTTTTGCAAGCGAGTCGCTTGCAATTGTTAGCGAGGGTGAGGCAAGGTGGAGGCATGGCATCGCTGAACGTCGGCAATCTCGGTGAGTACCTGCGCGAGCAGCGGCGCAACGCCCAGCTGTCGCTGCGGCAGCTCGCCGACGCCGCCGGGGTGTCCAATCCGTACCTGAGCCAGATCGAGCGCGGGCTGCGCAAGCCGAGCGCGGAGGTGCTCCAGCAGGTCGCCAAGGCCCTGCGCATCTCCGCCGAGACGCTGTACGTCCGCGCCGGCATCCTCGATGCCGAACGCGACCGCGACGAGGCGGAGACGCGGGCGGTCATCCTCGCCGACCCCTCGCTCAACGAGCGGCAGAAGCAGGTGCTGCTCCAGATCTACGAGTCCTTCCGCAAGGAGAACGGATTCGGGGGCGGCGAGCCCGACGCGGACGAGGCGGCCGGGGACCTGGCGCAGGACGCGGGCACGGACGACACCGGTACGGCCGATGTGAACGATGCCGATGCCGGTCCGCGGCGGACGGCCGGATAACCGGACCAGGGCGCCGGCCGCCCCACCGCGGACCACACCAACCTCAGCCGAACGCGAATCCGGGAGGACCTGATCACGATGGCCATCACCGACGACCTGCGCAAGACCCTCAGCGACCCGACTCCGCTCTACTTCGCCGCCGGTACGGCCGACCTCGCCCTGCAGCAGGCCAAGAGGGTGCCCGCCCTGGTCGAGCAGCTGCGCGCCGAGGCCCCGGCCCGCATCGACGCCGTGCGCCACACCGACCCGAAGGCCGTGCAGGAGAAGGCCGCCGCCCGTGCCAAGGAGGCGCAGGAGAAGGCCGCCGCCCGCGCCAAGGAGGCGCAGGAGACGCTCCAGACCAAGGTCAACGAGTTCCTCGGCACCCTCGACGTCGACCTGCGCAAGATCGGCGAGCAGGCGCAGGACCTCGCCCTGCGCGGTGTCGGCGTCGCCGCCGAATACGCCGTCAAGGCCCGCGAGACCTACGAGAAGGTCGCCGAGCACGGCGAGCAGGCCGTGAAGACATGGCGCGGCGAGGCCGCCGACGAGATCGAGGACTTCGCGGTCGTCGTCGAGGGCAGGCCCGAGCCGGTCGCGGTCAAGGACGAGCCGAAGCCGGTCGAGACCGAGGCCAAGGACGAGCCCGCGGACAAGAAGCCGGCGGCCAAGAAGGCCCCGGCCGCCCGCAAGGCCACCACCGCGAAGAAGACGACCCCGCCGGCGAAGTGAGCGGGATCGAGGAGATGACATCGGGCCGGGCACCTTGGGGGTGTCCGGCCCGTTGTACGGGTACGGTGACTGTACGGACGACTCGACTCAGGTGGTGGGCATTGTGCTGATGACGGCAGTCGGCGGAGTGATGTGGCTGATCTTCACCGCCATGCTGGCACTCGCCATCGTGGCGTTCGTGATGGCCGCGATCTTCCGCGAGGACGCGTACCGCGCCGCGGACAAGCAGAACAAGGGCTTCTGGCTGATCATCCTCGGCATCACGGTCGCCGTGAACCTCTTCGTCCCGATGCTGTTCCTGCAGCTCGCGGGCCTGGTCGCGACGATCGTCTTCTTCGTGGACGTACGCCCCGCCGTCCAGCAGGTCTCGGGCGGCAAGGGCTTCCGCCGCCGGGGCCGCGGGAGCAGCAGCGACGGACCTTACGGCCCGTACAACGGCGGCCGCTGAGGGGTGTTTCCCGGGCGGGGACCCCTCACGGCCAGAGCCCGAATCACGACGTCCGGTCCAGCAGCACAACGGCGACGTCGTCGGTCAGCTCGCCCCCGTTGAGATCCCGCACCTCGCTCACCGCGGCCCGCAACAGCGTCTCCCCCCGCAGCCCCTCGGCCAGCTGCCGACGGATCATGGACACCATCCCGTCCTGCCCCAGCCGCTCGCCGCTCTGCCCGACCCGGCCCTCGATCAGCCCGTCGGTGTAGAGCATCAGGCTCCACTCGGCACCGAGCTCCACCTGCATCCGCGGCCAGCGCGCACCCGGCAGCAGGCCCAGGGCGGGCCCGTTGTTGTCATAGGGGAGCAGCCCGGCCAGCCGTCCGGGACGGGCCAGCAGCGGCGCCGGGTGCCCGGCCAGGCACAGGCCCGCACTCCGGCCGTCCGGCGCGATGTCGACCGTGCACAGCGTCGCGAAGATCTCCTCGTCGGACCGCTCGTGCTCCAGCACCTGCTGCAGCGTGCTCAGCAGCTCGTCCCCGCACAGCCCGGCCAGCGTCAGCGCGCGCCAGGCGATGCGCAGTTCCACGCCGAGCGCGGCCTCGTCCGGGCCGTGGCCGCAGACGTCGCCGATCATGGCGTGCACGGTGCCGTCGGGGGTGCGGACGGCGTCGTAGAAGTCGCCGCCGAGCAGCGCCCGGGAACGGCCGGGGCGATAGCGGGCGGCGAAGCGCAGCGCGGAGCCGTCCAGCAGGGGCGTGGGCAGCAGCCCGCGCTCCAGACGGCGGTTCTCCTGCGCGCGCAGCCGGCCCTCGGCCAGCCGCCGCTCGGCCGTGTCGGAACGTTTCCTCTCCACCGCGTACCGGATGGCACGGCTGAGCAGCCGGCCGTCCAGCTCTTCCCGGTAGAGATAGTCCTGGGCGCCCACCCGCACGGCCTCGGTGCCGCGCTCGGCGTCGCCGGAGCCGGTCAGCGCGAGCACGGCGTGCCGGGGTGCGAGCCTCAGCACATGCCGGAGCACGGAAAGCTCGTCGTCCGCGTCGCTGCCGCCGGGCGCGGGCAGCGCGAGGTCCAGCAGGATGCAGTGCACGTCGTCGGTGAGCAGCCGCTCGGCCTCGGTGAGGTTGCGGGCGGTGCGCACGCGGATCGGCTTGCCGGCGGAGTCCAGCAGATCGGGCACGATCGGCGAACCGGCCGGATCGTCCTCGATCAGCAGCAGGGTGAGAGTGGTGCCGGTGTTTCCGGTGGATGTGGCGTCGCGGTGGGCCTCTTCCTTGCGGGGGCCGCCGACTGCGGAGGCGGCCTGCGCCTGACCACTCTCCACGGCCGGGATCGCTCTCTGCCGCGGTACGGGTACGGGCATCGTCTTGGTTTCCTTCCCTCCCCCCGAGGGCATGGCGGCGTCGAGGGTCTCGAAGCCACCGACGGGGACCATAGCGGCATTGACCGCCCCGATGGAATGGTGTGAGCCGCGTCGCTCGCGCGCAGGCCGCTGTCATATGCCGCGTTCCGTACGACAGTTGGACAGGGTGCCCCGGCACGGGGGATGACGAAGCTCACGTCCGGCCCGGATTTGGGCGGCGGGTCGGTGGAGTGGGTCACATGGCGTGGGTCACGGGGATTCCCCGGCGGAGCGCCCGGCCACGGCGAAAGCCGCACCCGGAGCACGGCCGCACCTCAACGGCGCTGTACCGCCCCGAGCCCCGGCCAAAGGCCTATGCGTCGGGTCGTACGACGCCCAGGATCTGCATCGAGCCGGCGCCCGCGATCGTCACCGTACGCCCCGGGCGCGGGGCCTGGATGATCGCGCCGTCGCCGATGTAGATGGCGACATGGCTGGCGTCGTCGAAGTAGATGATGAGGTCACCGGGGCGCATGTCCTGGACGTCGACGTGCTGGAGCTGTTTCCACTGCTCCTGCGAGGTGCGCGGGATGGGGTGGCCGGCCGCGGCCCAGGCCTGGGAGGTCAGGCCGGAGCAGTCGTAGGACTGCGGGCCCGCGGCGCCCCACACATACGGCTTGCCGAGCTGCTCGGTGGCGAACGCGACGGCCTTCTCGCCCTGCGCGGACGCCTTGCCGTGGATCTTCTTGAGGATGCCGGTGTCCAGCCAGTCCGTCTGCGCCTTCAGTGCGGCCTGCTGCTCCAGCTGGTCGAGCTGCTGCTGCTCCTTCTTCTGCAGCTCGGATTCCAGCTTCTTCGCGGCGTCGATCTGCTGCTGGACCCGCTTCTGGGCGGCGGCCTTGTCCTTGGTGTCGGCGTCCAGTTTCCTCCACTGGTCGGCGGCGTCGTCGGCATACGCCTGCAATTGCTTCTGGGTGCTGGTCAGTTCGCTGATCATCGACTTCGTCGCCCGCTGGCCCTGGAGGACCAGCCCGGCCCCGTCCAGGACCTGTCCGGGGTCGTCGCTGAGCAGGAACTGGGCGGTGGGCGGGATGCCGCCGGTGCGGTACTGGGCGCGGGCGGCCGCGCCCGCCTGGTCCTTGAGCTCGGCGAGTCTCTGCTGTCCCTCGTCGATCTTCTTCGCCAGCGAGACGATCTCGGCGGACTGCTGCTTCGCCTTCTCCTCGGCCGCGTTGTAGGCGTCGGTGGCGACAGCCGCGTCGTGGTACAGCTTGTGGAGCTTCTCGCGGACCTTCTCAAGGTCCCTGCCCGGCGGGGGAGTCGGGGAGGTGCTCGGGCCCGGGGTCGGTTTCGGGGCGGCGAAGGCCATGCCGGGCGCGCCCAGCACGGTCACCGCGCAGACCACGGTCACGGCGGCCGAGAGGATACTGCGCTTGCCCCAGCCCATCACGGATGCCCCCAAGCTGATTTACCGTCAGTAACTTATGGTGCCTCGGGGATGGTGTCACGTTGAGGCTTAAAGCGACAGAGGCAGGTGTTTCCCCCGTACCCGCCCGGTCGTGACGATCTCCCCGCCGGTGTGACGAACGACGCGCGGGATTCGTTCCACCCCACGGCCCCCGAAAGGGTGATGTCAAGCCCTCGGCGCCAACGCCGCCCACGCCACCGTGACTTCGCCCTGCCGCCAGCGGGCCGGGGAGTCGCTCACCGGCCAGTCGGCCGTCAGGTCCCGTACCGTGCGCAGCCAGCGCTGCCGGGCGCCGTAGGAGGCATAGGGCGCGGCGGCGGCCCAGGCGCGGTCGAAGTCGCGCAGGAAGGCGTGCACCGGCTCACCGGGGACGTTCCGGTGGATCAGCGCCTTCGGCAGCCGCTCGGCGAGGTCGGACGGCTGCTCCAGCGAGCCCAGCCGGGCGGCGAAGGTCACGGTCCGCGGCCCCTCCGGGCCGAGCGCCACCCACACGTGCCGCCGCCCGATCTCGTCGCACGTCCCCTCGACCAGCAGCCCGCCGCGCGAACCGGCGCCGGCCGGGGCGAGCCGCGCGCACAGCCGCTCCCAGACGGCGGCGACCTCGGTCTCGTCGTACTGGCGCAGCACATTGGCGGCCCGGATGAGCAGCGGCCGTCCGGGTACCGGGACCTCGAAGCCGCCGTGCCGGAAGGCCAGCCCCTCCCGTTCGTACGGCCGCGCGGCCGCGACCCGCTCGGGTTCGATCTCGACGCCCACCACGCGCGCGCGTGGCGCTGCGGTCCGCAGCCGGCCGAGCAGTTCGACGGCGGTCCAGGGCGCGGCGCCGTAACCGAGGTCGATCGCCAGCGGGTCATCGGCGCGCCGGAGTTCGGCGCCGTGGGCCGCCGCGATCCAGCGGTCCATACGACGCAGCCGGTTGGGGTTGGTGGTCCCGCGCGTCACCGTTCCCACGACGGGGGTCCCCCCGCTCGGGCGACGCCGAGAGCGGGGGAGGGATGCGGCGCGGGCTGTCATGCGTACGAGGGTAAGCGGGTTCGGGGGCGCGCCCCGCAGACACCGACCGAATCCGAACAGTTGATCGATCCACGGTAATGATTGGGTAAAGCGGCCTGATCGGGAAATGGCAGGGCCCTCGTTCGCTGTTGGACCTCCCTGGAGGGCGAGGTCGGTCCTCCGTCCGGCATGCCCGCAGCAAGGAGGACCGCCACGTGAGCCAGTACGTCAGCAGGCTCGGGCGACGTTCCCCGTCGGCCGCGTCACGGCTCCGGCTCCACCGCCGACCCCGCCGGGTCGCCATGCTCTCCGTGCACACCTCCCCGCTCCACCAGCCCGGCACCGGCGATGCCGGCGGGATGAACGTCTACATCGTGGAGCTGGCCCAGCGGCTCGCCGCCCTGGGCATCGACGTCGAGATCTTCACCCGGGCCACGGCGGGCGGCCTGCCTCCCGCGGTGGAGCTGGCCCCCGGCGTCCTCGTCCGGCACGTCGACGCCGGCCCCTACGAGGGCCTCGCCAAGGAGGACCTCCCGGCCCAGCTGTGCGCCTTCACGCACGGCGTGATGCAGGCCTGGGCCGGTCACCGTCCCGGCTACTACGACCTCGTCCACTCCCACTACTGGCTCTCCGGCCACGTCGGCTGGCTCGCCGCCCAGCGCTGGGGCGTCCCCCTGGTGCACGCCATGCACACCATGGCCAAGGTCAAGAACGCCAACCTGGCCGACGGCGACACCCCCGAGCCCGCCGCCCGGGTCATCGGCGAGACCCAGATCGTCGCCGCCGCCGACCGGCTCATCGCCAACACGGCGGAGGAGGCCGACGAGCTGGTACGGCACTACGCCGCCGACTCCGCGAAGGTGGCCGTGGTCCACCCGGGCGTGAACCTCGACCGCTTCCGCCCGGGCGACGGCCGCGCGGCGGCCCGCGCCCGCCTGGGACTGCCCCCGGACGCCCTGATCCCGCTCTTCGCGGGCCGTATCCAGCCCCTGAAGGCCCCGGACGTCCTGCTGCGCGCGGTGGCGGTGCTGCTGGACGAGCGCCCCGAGCTGCGCTCCCGCATCCACGTCCCGATCGTCGGCGGCCCGAGCGGCAGCGGGCTCGCCAAGCCGGAGGGGCTGCAGAAGCTCGCCGCCCGGCTCGGCATCGCGGACGTCGTACGGTTCCGCCCGCCGGTCGGCCAGGAGCAGCTCGCGGACTGGTTCCGGGCCGCGTCCGTGCTGGTCATGCCGTCGTACAGCGAGTCCTTCGGGCTGGTCGCGATAGAGGCGCAGGCGGCCGGAACGCCGGTGCTCGCGGCCGCGGTCGGCGGGTTGCCGGTGGCCGTGCGCGACGGCGCGACCGGCTTCCTCGTGGGCGGCCACGATCCCGCCGACTACGCGCGCGTGCTGTGCCGTCTCGCCGACGAGCCGGACCTCTCGGCGACCATGGGCCGGGCCGCGGCCCGGCACGCGCAGTCCTTCGGCTGGGACCGGGCGGCCGCCGCGACCGCCGACGTCTACACGGCCGCGACCCAGGCGCACCGCCGTCGCGTACGCTCCCACCATGGGTGATGTCGAGAAGGCCGCGCAGGTCATCGAGGGGGTCCTCAAGGACGCCGAACTGGAGTGGGAGAGCCCCGAGCCCGGGAACTACGTGGTCAGGCTGCCCGGTACACGCAAGCTCTCCACGACGGTCTCCTTCCTCGTCGGCCGCCACTCCCTCTCCCTCAACGCCTTCGTTGTCCGGCACCCCGACGAGAACGAGGCGGGCGTCCACCGCTGGCTCCTGGAGCGCAACCTCAAGCTGTACGGCGTGAGTTACGCCGTCGACCGCCTCGGCGACATCTACGTCACCGCCCGCCTGCCGCTCGCCTCCGTCACCCCAGACGGGATCGACCGTCTCCTCGGCCAGGTCCTGGAGGCGGCCGACGGCGCCTTCAACACCCTGCTGGAGCTGGGCTTCGCCTCCTCCATCCGCAAGGAGTACGCCTGGCGGGTGTCCCGCGGCGAGTCCACGCGCAACCTGGACGCGTTCAGGCATCTGATCGAACGCCCTGCTGACTGACTTACGGTTCACCCCCTTCCCTCTGCTGCCGAGGCAGTGGCATGCTCACCGCCGACGAGATCCTGAACGTCGTTCATATCCATGAATATGAAGGGGCGGATGGGCATGAGCAGCACGCATCTCACGAGACGGACCCTGCTGGCCGGTGCCACGGCCGTGGCGCTCGGGGCCGCGACCGGTACCGCGCGGGCGGCCGAATTCCCCTCGCTGTGGCAGGAGTTCAGGCGCACCCCGTTCACCCATCCGCAGATCCCCTACGTCGGCCGGTCCGGCTGCCACGGCGGAGCCGCCCGCTTCCCGCGCCCCCGGACCGTCGCCGACGTCACGGACTACGGCGCCGTACCCGACGGCACCACCGACTGCGCCCCCGCGATCAACCGTGCCATCGCCGCCGCCGGAAGGGCCGGTGGTGGCACGGTCACCATCCCGCCCGGCACCTTCCGCATCGACGACGTGATCCGCGTCGGCGACTCGAACGTCGTCCTGCGCGGCGCCGGCAGCGGCCGTACGACCCTCCATGCCACGAAGTCCCTGACCGAACTGATCGGCGTCTACGGCTCCCGCTACGGCGGCGACAAGTCCGCCTGGTCCTGGGCGGGCGGCCTCATCTGGCTGGCGCCCAGGTCCCGTTGGGACTCCCTGGTGGCCGCGATCCGGTCCCGCGCCTGGCCCTTCGAGGGCTGGACCGGCAACAAGCGGGACGAGTGGACGGCCCTGACGGCGGTGGAACCGGCCGAGCGGGGCTCCTGGACCGTCACCGTCGCGGACGCCTCCGCCCTGCACCCCGGCCGGCTCGTCCTCCTCCGCCTCGCCGACGGCCCCGGCCACACCCTCCTGCAGCACATGGCGGGCGGCGGCCCGGGCCCGGCGTCGTACACCTGGGACGACAAGACGAAACTGCTGTCGTACATCCCCTACGAGTGGCCGGTGCGCATCACCCGCGTCCAGGGCCGCCGGATCACCCTCGAACGCCCGCTCCCGCTGGACCTGCGCCCCGAGTGGAACCCGCAACTGACCACCCATGTAACGGAGCTGACCGGCTCGGCGGTCGAGGGCCTGACGCTCGACGTGGTGGAGACCCCGATGTCCCCCCACCTCCTCGACAAGGGCTACAACGGTGTGGTCCTGCAGTGCGCCTACGACTGCCGGGTGGACGACGTCACGGTCCGCAACGCCGACAACGGTTTCGGCCTGGTCGCAGCCTCCGCCTGCACCCTGCGCCGCACGCGCGTGGCCGGCCGCGGCTCGCACCACCCCTACTTCTGCCGCGAGGGCTCCCACGACAACCTGATCGAGGACTTCACCATCGAGCAGCGCACGGTCCCGGCCCCGCCGAACACACAGCTGCACGGCATCAACGTCGAGGGACTGTCGTCGTACAACGTCTGGTCGCGCGGCGAGATGCGGATGGGCACCTTCGATTCGCACCGTGGCCTGCCCTTCGCGAACGTCCGCACGGACATCACGGTGAACAACAACGGCCGCCACGGCGGAGACGCCAACGCTGGACCGCTCTTCGGCGCCCGCTTCACGCACTGGAACATCCGGGTCACCAACGGCCGCGCGGGCCTGATGAAGATCGACGGCCTGGCGCCGTACTCGGCGACCGTGGGGCTGAACGAAGTGAGCGAGTTCGACCAGATCGACGTCCCCGACTTCACCGGCGATCCGCACTCCCGCCTGGAGCTGTACGGCACGACGGACGCCGTACGCCCGCGCAATCTGTACGACGCTCAGCGCGAGCTGCGCCGGTAGCGCCCGGGCGTGACCCCCACCAGCCTCTTGAAGTGCCGGGTGAGATGGGCCTGGTCGTAGAACCCGGTGGCCGAGGCCACCTCGCCCGGCGCCAGCCCGTCCAGCAGCAGCCGCCGGGCCCGCCCGACCCGCCGCGACATCAGGTACTGGTGCGGGGCGATGCCGTACGCACCGCTGAACGCCCGTACCAGATGGGCCGGATGGGCGTGCAGCAGACGCGCCGCCTCCTCCAGCGAGACACCGTCGACGACCCGGGCGTCGAGCAACTCCCGCAGTGAGCGGGCGAGAACGGGGTCCGGGCGGTGCGCCGTTGTGGCCGTCCGCCGCAGATGCCCGCGCAGCCGCTCCCCGACGAGACTCAGCCTGCTCTCCGCCTCCAGTTCGTCGCCGGGGTGGGCGAGGGCGGAGTGCAACTGCCCGACGCGCAGCCGCAGTACGGGATCCCGGAGGTCGGGCGTGTCGACGGCACGCCCGATGAGATCGCTGTCGAGACGGCTGGTGTCGAGGTAGACGACCCGCTTGCGGAAGCCGTCCGGGGTCGCGGGGGAGCCGTTGTGCGGCACGTGCGGCGGGAGCAGGGTGACGGTGTCGAGCGGGGTGCCGTGCTCATGCCGGTCGAGGTCGTACCGTACGGCCCCGTCGTCCACGATGAGCAGCGTCCAGGCGTCGTGGACGTGCATCGGATAGGCGTACTCGGTGAAGTGGGCGTGGAAGACCTCCACGACACCCGGGATCCGCGGGCGCCAGGCGGAGACTTCCTGCTGGTCGGCCACGCAAAGAACGTACAAGACCCGCTGCCCGGCCGCCCGGCAGTCTCACTGCATGAACACCGAACCGATCCCCACCGAGCCTGTTCGCTTCGACACGAAGATCGCCGTACTGCTGCGCGCGGACCTGGAGCCCTGGCAGCGCCTCAACGTCACCGCGTTCCTGGTCAGCGGTCTCGGCAGCCAGGTCCCCGAGGTGATCGGCGAGCCGTACGAGGACGCGGACGGCGTCGGCTACCTCCCCATGTTCCGCCAGCCGGTGCTGGTCTTCGAGGGCTCGAAGGAGACCCTGAAGGCGGCCCACGGCAGGGCGCTGAGCCGCGCCCTGCCCCGCGCCGTCTTCACCTCGGACCTGTTCGCGACGGGCAACGACCGCGACAACCGCGCGGCGGTGCGGGCCGTACCGACCGCCGAGCTGGACCTGGTCGGGCTGGCGGTGCACGGCGCGCGGGGCGCGGTGGACAAGGTGCTGAAGGGTGCGCGGATGCACCCGTGAGGTGCGGGTCCCCGGTCCGGGTCAGTCGAACATGCCGGGCTGGTAGTCGCCAGCGGGCTGCTGGACGATGACGTTGACGCGGTTGTACGCGTTGATCAGGGCGATCAGTGAGACGAGGGCGGCGAGCTGGTCCTCGTCGTAGTGCTTGGCGGCGTTCGCCCAGACCTCGTCCGGCACACCGCCGGCCGCGTCCGCGATACGGGTGCCCTGCTCCGTCAGCTCCAGCGCGGCCCGCTCGGCGTCCGAGAACACCTTGGCCTCCCGCCAGGCCGCGATCATGTGCAGCCGCTGAGCGGTCTCCCCGGCGGCGGTGGCGTCCTTGGTGTGCATGTCGGTGCAGAACCCGCACCCGTTGATCTGGCTGGCCCGGATCTTCACCAGCTCCTGCGTCGCGGCCGGCAGGGGCGAGTCCGAGACGACCTTCCCCGCCGAGTTGATGTACCTGAAGAACTTGCCGGTGACCGGGTTGGCGAAGATGTTCAGACGAGCGTCCATGGTGTGCTCCCGTGTGATGTGGCCGTTGGTGACTACACCCCTCTGACGGAACGGGCCGGGAAGATGTGACGTGAGCGAGTGTGACACCAGTCACTCGCGGGCGCCTGCTGCGGTCGTTCCATGATCAAGGATTTACCTCGCTCCTCGTTGTGCCCGGCCGACCGCGTGGCTAGCGTTCAGCCGGCGGCGGCATGAAACAAGCAGGCAGCTCATGAGCGGCTCATGGAAGAGCCCGAACATCCTGAGCGGACCGGGCGCGTTCCCCACTTCATGGCACATCCGCCGACATCTGCCGAAATGGCTGTCATGGGCAGACCAGCTGCCTCCGTCGTCACACACAGAAGGGTGGATCCTTGCGCTCAAGGACTGAACGTTCCACCTCCGAGCCGGACAGCGGACCGAGACACCGCGCGGTGTCCGCCGCCGCTCTGCTGTCCGCCGCGGCACTGATATCCAGCGTGGGCCTCACGACGACCGCGTTCGCGGCCGGATCGTCGGCGGCGTCGGCGGCCCACGCCAAACACCTGTGCGCGCACGCCACCACGCCCGGCCATGTGGCGTGTCTGGCGGAGGCTCGCACCGACGTCATCCAGCACCTGACCGTCAGCCCCCACACCGCTCCGTCCGGCTACGGCCCATCGGACCTGCAGAGCGCCTACAACCTGCCGTCCGCGACCGCCGGTTCGGGCCGGACCGTGGCGATCGTCGACGCCATGGACGACCCCACGGCCGAGTCCGACCTCGCCGCCTACCGGTCCCAGTACGGCCTTCCCGCCTGTACCACCGCGAACGGCTGCTTCCACAAGGTCAACCAGACCGGCGGCACCACCTACCCCAGCGTGGACTCGGGCTGGGCCGGCGAGATATCCCTCGACCTCGACATGGTCAGCGCGGTCTGCCCGCAGTGCCACATCACGCTCGTCGAGGCATCCTCCACGAGCATGACCGACATGGGCACGGCCGAGAACGAGGCCGTCGCCCTCGGCGCCAAGTACGTCTCCAACTCCTTCGGCGGCTCCGAGGACCCGTCCGAGACCACCGCCGACGTCCAGTACTTCAACCACCCCGGCGTCGCCATCACCGTCAGCGCGGGCGACAGCGGCTACGGCGTCCAGTACCCGGCCTCCTCCCCCTATGTCACCGCGGTCGGCGGCACCTCGCTCAGCCGCGCGAGCAACTCCCGCGGCTGGAGCGAGTCGGTGTGGTCCACCGGCAGCACCGAGGGCACCGGATCCGGCTGCTCCGCCGACGAGGCCAAGCCCACCTGGCAGGCGGACACCGGCTGCGCCCGCCGCACGGTCGCGGACGTCTCGGCGGTCGCCGACCCGGCCACCGGCGTCGCGGTCTACGACACCACCGGTGCCTCCGGCTGGAACGTCTACGGCGGCACCAGCGCCTCGTCGCCCATCATCGCGGCCACCTACGCCCTCGCCGGCACCCCGACCGCGAACAGCTACCCGTCCTCGTACCCCTACGGCCACACGTCGGCCCTGAACGACGTCACCACAGGCGCCGACGGCACCTGCTCCCCGAGCTACTTCTGCACCGCCGGCACCGGCTACGACGGTCCGACCGGCCTCGGCACGCCCAACGGCACCGCTGCCTTCGCCGGCGGCGCGAACACGGTCAACTCCCTCCAGCCCGGCCGAAAGCTCACCTCCGGCCACCGGCTGAGCAGCGCGAACATCACCCTGTCGATGGGCAGCGACGGCAATCTGGTCGCGTACCTCAAGACGAACGGGACGAGCAGCAGCGGCCCGGCGATCTGGTCCAGCCACACCTCGGGCAACTCCGGCGCGTACGCGTACATGCAGAGCGACGGCAACCTGGTGGTCTACTCAAGCACCGGCACCGCTCTGTGGTCCTCCCACACCTCCGGCCACTCCGGCGCGTACTTCCTGGTGCAGGACGACGGCAACCTGGTGGTCTACTCAAGCACCGGCACCGCCCTGTGGTCGGACGGCACCTACATGCGGTCGGCGACGATCGGTTCGGGACAGAAGCTCTACGGCGGCTGGTGGGCCCAGGCCAAGTACACCCGCCTGGTGGTGCAGCCGGACGGCAACGTGGTGCTCTACCGCAAGCGCGACGGCAAGGCGCTCTGGTCCACCGGCACCTACGGCCACTCCGGCGCGTACGCGTACATGCAGAGCGACGGCAACCTGGTGGTCTACTCAAGCACCGGCACCGCTCTGTGGTCCTCCCACACCTCCGGCCACACCGGCGCGTACGCCGTGCAGCAGAGCGACGGCAACTTCGTCGTCTACACGGCCTCCGGCGGCCCGGGCAAGGGCGGCGCCCTGTGGGCCAGCAACACCTCGTCGTACGTGCCCTGACCGAGGGCCTACGCGGACCCAGGTCGTGAAAATGCCCCCGATCGGCGCCATGCGTGCCGGTCGGGGGCTTGATCGTTACGGCTTAAGCCGTGTGGTTCGCCCTCCGCAAGGAGGCTTGAGCGAACCGCCGAGGGGTCTCGATGCCGGCGCCGGAAGGGCCCGCATGTATCCCGGTACGGAATCTGCACAGTGCGTACGCAACCGCGGAACGAGTCGTTCCGTTGGTGTCGAGTTGTCCCGGACCGGCGTCGCGGTGGCAATAGCTGTGACCGGCCTGAGTGGCGCCACATGTGGAGAAACGGTCCCGGAAGCGTGACCGCGCCCGCACGGATGGGGCACGCGGCGGGGCCAACTGACCTGGGCCGAGCTGCGGTTGGCTGGATGGCCGGCGCGCTCCGTGGTTTGATCGCTCGCACCGCCGGAATCGCGCCAGGTGTCCGAAAGGGACGGCGCACGCCTGCGGCCGCGGCCCACCGTATGTCCCCCGGCGGTGCCGCTTTCCCCTGTGGACCATGATGCGAAGGGCAGTTTCCCCATGAACTCCGCTCACCAGGTTGAGACCCTCGAGATCTCCGACGCCGAACTCGACACTGTCGCCGGCGGTCTGATGCCCGAGCTCAGCCTCACCCTCGACAACACGACCCTCAGCAGCGCCGGCGCCCTGTCCCAGCTCAGCGCCGTCTCGGGAGAGGCCCTGGGCGCCCTCGGCCAGACCCACCAGGTCGGCTTCAACGCCTCCCTCTGATCGTCCCGATCACCGCACCCAGCCCCCTGCCCGGAGGAGACTCCGGGCAGGGGGCTCGGTCATGTCCCCTGCGATTCCTCCGGGCAACTCTTTCGGCGGGGGTGCCCACGCGGGTGGCGCCATGTGCGCCCCTATTCGGGTGCTTGTGCGCACGTCACCGCTTCTCGTGTATCGGTCGGCGGCATACCTCTGGCGACCACACACCCACCGAAGGAGACGCTTCATGCGTACACGTACCGTGCTGGCCGCCATCGCTCTCGCCGGGACCGTTCTGCTCGGAGGTGCGGCCCAGGCCCTCGCCGACGACAACGACGGTATGGGCGACCTCATGGGCAACAGCGGAAGTGCCATGCCGAACAGCGGCGGCGATTTCGGGAGCAACTCCCACGCCAAACCCGCTTTCGGCACGGATGCATCTGGATTCGGCCAAATGGGCTCCATTTTCAAAGGCACCACCGGCCACTGACTGCTGCGCCGTACCTTCATTCCCCCGCCCCGCACCGTGATGCTCTCGGTGCGGGGCGGGGATGTTTCCATGCACTGGTCATTGGCCGGTGCGGTCTGCGGAGCCCGGCCCGTGAGCCCCACGGCCGAGCGCCTCAGGCCGTACGGACCTCGGGCTCGGCGTCCACGGCCGGAGCGGGCTCCGCTGGGCTCATCTTCGCCAGCCCTTGCATGAGCACCGCGTACCCCAGCCCCGCGACCGTCCCGACCACGGCGCACATCCCCCACAGCCACCGCGCGCCCAGGCGGTCGATGACCGCGCCGGACATCAGCGGTGCGACCAGCGCGGCGACCGACCACGACAGCGTGTACACGCCCTGGTAACGCCCGCGCCCGTGCACCGGGGAGAGTCGTACGACGAGTCCGGTCTGGGTCGGTGCGTTGACGATCTCGGCGAGCGTCCAGACGCACACGGTGACCATGAAGACGCCGACCGACCCGGCGAAGGCGGTGAGTCCGAAGCCGTAGCCGGCGAGCAGCGAGGAGACGACGAGCAGGGTGCGCGGGTCGCGGTGCTCGATGAACCGGGTGACCGGAATCTGCAGGACGACGATCAGGATGCCGTTGACAGCGATGGCGACCCCGTAGTCGGCGGGCGAGAAGCCGGCCCGTCCCATGGCCACCGGCAGCCCCACGGACCCCTGCTGGAAGACGAGCGCGACCAGGAAGGACAGTCCGACGACGGCCATGTACCGCCCGTCGCGCAGCACGGTGCCCAGGCTGACGGCGCTGTCCGTCTCCTTCACCTGCGCCGTGGGCCGGGACTCGGGCACCTTCAGGAAGACGACGAGCGCGCAGGCCAGGGTCATCCCGGCCTCGATCAGGAACCCGGCGAGATAGCTGAACTCGGCGATGAAGCCGGCGGCCATCGAGGAGACGGCGAACCCGAGGTTGATGGCCCAGTAGTTCAGCGAGAACGCCCGCACCCGGTCCTCGGGCCGGACGATGTCGGCCATCATCGCCTGCACGGCCGGCCGGGAGGCGTTGGAGGCCATGCCGACGAGGAAGGCGACGGCGGCGATGGCGACCGGGTCGGTCATGAAGCCGAGCAGCGCGACCGAGGCGGCCGTGGCGGACTGGGCGATGAGCAGAGTGGGCCGCCGTCCCAGCCGGTCGGCCATGACTCCGCCCCCCAGCGAGGAGACGACCCCGCCGAGTCCGTGCAACGAGGCGACGAGACCGGCGTACGAGGCCGAGTAGCCGCGGTCGAGGGTGAGATAGAGGGCCATGAACGTGGCCACGAAGGCGCCGAGCCGGTTGACGAGGGTGCTTGTCCACAGCCACCAGAACTCGCGGGGTAGCCCGGAGACGCTCTCCCGGGCGGCACGTCGAAGACGAGCGGCGGACATGACAAGACCCCCCATGGATCAATGAGCGCCCCGATATGGACGCTGTAAGTACCTCAAGCGGTAGGCACAACTTACATACAAGGTCTTCCGGCGGCCACTCGATTAACAGATGCCGTCAACGGTCCACCCATCGACCGGTCCGGGCAGGGCCGGGAAGGCGTGGATTACGCTCTTTCCCATGGCCGACGCACCGTACAAGCTGATCCTCCTCCGCCACGGCGAGAGCGAGTGGAACGCGAAGAACCTGTTCACCGGCTGGGTGGACGTCAACCTCAACGAGAAGGGCGAGAAGGAGGCAGTCCGCGGTGGCGAGCTCCTGACGGACGCCGATCTCCTCCCCGACGTGGTCCACACGTCCCTCCAGAAGCGCGCGATCCGCACGGCCCAGCTGGCCCTGGAGGCCGCGGACCGCCACTGGATCCCGGTCCACCGCAGCTGGCGCCTGAACGAGCGCCACTACGGTGCCCTGCAGGGCAAGGACAAGGCGGCCACGCTGGCCGAGTTCGGCGAGGAGCAGTTCATGCTCTGGCGCCGCTCCTACGACACCCCGCCCCCGGCGCTCGCGGACGACTCCGAGTTCTCCCAGGCGAACGACCCGCGCTACGCCTCCATCCCGCCGGAGCTGCGCCCCGACACGGAGTGCCTGAAGGACGTCGTCGTCCGGATGCTCCCCTACTGGTACGACGGCATCGTCCCCGACCTGTTGGCCGGCCGCACGGTCCTGGTCGCGGCCCACGGCAACTCGCTGCGCGCCCTGGTCAAGCACCTGGACGGCATCTCCGACGCCGACATCGCGGGCCTGAACATCCCGACCGGCATCCCGCTGTACTACGAACTGGACGAGAACTTCAAGCCGGTCACCCCCGGCGGCAAGTACCTCGACCCCGAGGCGGCCGCGGCGGCCATCGAGGCGGTCAAGAACCAGGGCAAGAAGAAGTAGGTTTCATAACCGTGCCCCCGACCCGCGCTTACGGCGCGGATCGGGGGCATTTTCACGGCCTGAGCCTTCTCTCGATGCACGACGCGTTGCTCGTTCTCGTCGCGGTTCGGCCGCGTGTGCCCGTAACGCCACCGCTCAGCGCCCCCCGCCGAAGCCGCCCACCACCTGCTTCTTCCGTCCGAGACTGCTGCGGTTGAGTGACAAGTAGTGACAAGTAGTACGGCTCCCCGAGGGCGTTCACGGTGTGAAGAGATGATTTCTCCTAGTTTCTTCTTAGATTCGGATATGTCGGGCAGCAGGTGGTCGCCCGCGTCCGCCACCCATGGAGGTCATCGGATGAATCTTCGTTCCTGGGTTGCAGCGCCGCTGGCGGGTGCGGCTTTCGCCCTGGTGTCCCCATCGGCCGACGTCGCTGCGCAGGCGTCTGTACGGCATGTGTCAGGTGTCGTGTGGCGCGGTGACGGGGGCGGGCACCGCGGTCACGGCAATCCCTGGCGTGACTGCCACAGCCACCGCCGTGTCGTGCTCATCGACAAGGGCCTCAGGGCGATTCTGACCAATGACCGGCGTGGCCCGGAGGCTCTCGTCCTCGTGGGCTCGGGACCCTCCTCGTCGCCGGAGGCACCGTGGACCACCTTTTCTGTCACGACGTATCTGGACGTCAATTATCCGACCCAGACGAGCGGCCAGTATGAGCTCAAGATTCGCGACTTCTTCAGGGTGCATCCGTTCTTCGAGGTGAAGGCCCTCGACAACCACAAGCGCGCCTTTCCCTTCCCGGTCGCCCACTGCCGCGACGGCAAGGACGACGGAGACCGCGAGGACGCTGCTGGTCCGCACGGTGGGAGTGGCCCGTCCAGTTCCCCGTTGCCCCAGAAAGGGCATGAAGACGCGGCTGCCAGTTGGAGCACCAGCCTTTTGAGCGCGAAGTACATCGTGATCGCGGCCAGCGGTTTGCTGATGGTTGGGGCAACGCTGGCCATGGCCTGGCTTCGCCGACGCCGTTCCGGCGAGTGACACCCGGCCGGAAGCGCAGGCGACAGCACCTCTGGTCCCTGACATCCCGTGATGTCAGGGACCAGAGGTGCTGTCGCCTCAGCTGTACCAATTGACGAACGGCCGACCTGCGGGGAGACGGCCGGGCCGGCCCCGCCGGGACGGCGCTGTGTCCTTGCAGTTCCGTCCAGCGGTCCATGTGGCCGTCGGGCAGGCGAAGACGTATTCCTTCGCCTCCTCCACAGCTGCGTGTGCGGCTTGGAGAAGACTCGCTGTGTAGTCTGCCTGGCTGTCACGGTCCGGTACCGGCCAGCCGACTCCGATGTGGAGATCGGGGCGAGGGGCGAGCAGGTCTTCTTCCTCCGGCGGCGCCTGCGGTTCGACCGGCACCGGCGGGTGCGCACCGCCGCTGCTGCTGGTCGTCGGAGGTCTCTTGGCGGGACTGGTCTGGGGGGACTGCTGCTTGCGGTGGTGGCCGTCATGGCCGGGGGGTCTGGATGCGGCCAAGCGGTGGGGCCTGGCTAAGCCACTGCCTCCGGCCGAGGAACCGCCGCCTCCGGCCGAGGAACCGCCACTACCGCCCGAAGAGCCGCCACTTCCGCCCGAGGAACCACCGCTTCCGGGGGAGGCCGACTTGCCCGAGGGACTGGGCGTGGCCGAGGGGCTCGGACGGGGATCATGGCGGCAGATCCAATCAGGGTTTTTGATTCCGTAGCTCAGGCCCCATTCCTTGTCGCAGCCGCCCCAGTATTTTCTCACCGAGCCGCAGTAGGGGCCGCCGTAGCTGAAACACGGGGGCTCTGAATCCCACAGGCCCGGATCCGTGAAGGGCGCCTGGGACGATTCGGCTTTGTCTCGCGAGGTGCCGATGGCGCTGACCATGCGGACCTGCGCGACATCGGAACTCTGGGACGTCCAGTCTGTGAAGAAGAGGGGCAGGCCGATGGCTGAGGCGGATGCCGTCACCGTTGTAGCAGCGAGAGCCCAGCGGGTGAGACGCATAACTGTTCCTCTCGGCTTTGTGATCTGTGGAAGGCGCGAACGAACTCTGTGCACGAGTGCCGCCGCTGTGAGCACTGGAGCTGAACGTATGATTTGAATACATCCCAACAACCAGCGAACCGCCGGTCAGACGGCCTTGCGCCGGTTTTTTCACTCGAAGAGTCTCGCCTCGATCCACTGGCATGTGACACCGAACTGCATTCCTCGCGCGACTCGTCCGACGCCGGCCTTGGTGATCAAGGCCAGCGGGGTGTCAGCGGGCAGGCTGGACAGCCCGCCGGGAATCTTCCCGTCACTTCACCGGCTTCGCGGCCCGCTTGCCTGCCTCGAAGACCAGCTACTGCACCGTCTGGGCCGACTCGGGGCAGTGCTGCTTCCGCATCGCCGTAGCCGCAGCGGGCGACGACGAGTGGGACATCGATGGGCGAGGCGGGAAGCCCGTGTCGCGCGAGGACAGCGCCGACGATTCGTCCAAGCGGCCCGCCAACGGCACTCAGGGCTCACAAGGACCCGGCAGCGTATGCGAGTTGGCCTTCACGCGTGGTCCCGGGCAACGTCGCGGCGGAGGACCCTGGCCGTGGTTGCCGTCACGACCAGGGATGACGGACATCGCTTACGACTGGAGAGGTTGTAACCGGTCCGCGCACAGGACAAGGGCCGGTGTGGATCGCAACTGGCATCCACACCGGCCCTTGTGACGTCGCGCCGCCCTCAGCCGCACTGGCAGGGGCCACCGGACTGGCAGCCGCAGCCGCAGCCCGAGCCGCAGCCGCACGCACCGATCAGCGGAAGGTTCCTCGTTTCGGCGGGCTGGTCGGTCACGCGCTCCTGCGTGGGGTCGGGCGTGGTGCTGGGGGATTCGGCCATGGGTCCCTCCTAGACGCTGGGGCAGGGGTGCCCTCGTCTATTTCATGCCCGCTTTCCTGGGCGCATCAACGGCGCACGGAGGCGCTCACGGGTCCACGCGCCCCCGACGCCACTCCGGAAGCCCCGGAAAGCCCCGGAAGCCTTGCCCCGGAGTCCCGGAGTCCCGGAGTACCGGGGGTCCCGCCCGCAGGGTCAGGATCCCTCGACCCCCGTCACCGGCTGGATGTCCGCCTGCAGTTCGTCCGCGTGCTCGCCCGTGACCAGGTACACGACCCGCTTGGCAACGGCCACCGCGTGGTCGGCGTACCGCTCGTAGTAGCGGCCGAGCAGGGTGACGTCCACCGCCGTCTCGATGCCGTGCTTCCAGCGCTCGTCGATCAGGTGCTGGAACAGCGTGCGGTGCAGCAGGTCCATCTCGTCGTCGTCCTGCTCCAGCTGCATCGCGAGGTCGACGTCCTTCGTGATGATCACCTCGGCCGCCTTCGCCATCAGGCGCTGCGCGAGCTGGCCCATCTCCAGGATCGTGGCGTGCAGGTCCTGCGGGACCGCGCGCTGGGGGAAGCGCAGCCGGGCCAGCTTCGCCACGTGCTGGGCGAGGTCGCCGGAGCGCTCCAGGTCGGCGGACATGCGCAGGGAGGTGACGACGATACGGAGGTCGGTCGCCACCGGCTGCTGGCGGGCCAGCAGGGCTATCGCCCGCGCCTCCAGGTCGTGCTGGAGTTCGTCGACCTTCTGGTCCGCCTCGATCACGTTCTCGGCCAGCTTCAGGTCGGAGTCCAGGATGGCGGTCGTGGCGCGCCCGATCGCCGACCCGACCAGCCGGGCCATCTCCACCAGACTGTCACCGATCGAGTCAAGTTCCTCGTGGTACGCGTCCCGCATCAGGGTTTCCTCTCCTACGTGCGTGTTCTGGGGTTCCCGGGGCTGTGACACCAAGCGGACCGAGCGCCCCGTGCAAAAACCGGCGGTGCGAACCCCACGCTCCCACGCTGTGGCCTGTACGCGTCCGTTTCTGCCACCCCAAATGAACCAATACTGGCTCCAAGGTGAACTCTGGGCGACGAGTGTTCGAGGTCGCCCCTCGACGGCTGTGGTCTTGTCGTACGCCCTGCTTAACCTGGATGCATGGACGTGAACGCGGCGGTCGCCGCAGCGGCAGCGATCGCCGGGGTGCTCACCGGCGTCATCGCCATGCTGGCGTTCCGCTGGAGCGAGCGCGACCAGAAGCGACCGACCAGGACTTCCTTGCATATCGATCCCGTACTCCCGCCGGGCGTGGACACCGTGCTGTCCGTGCTCCGTTCCTCGGCCGTCGTCCTCGACGAGGCCGACGCCGTCGTCAAGGCCAGCTCCGCCGCCTACGCCCTCGGGCTGGTGCGGGGCGGCAAGCTCGCCATCGAGCCCATGCTCCTGATGGCCCGGGACACCAGACGCGACGGCGAGATACGCCAGGTCGAGCTGGACCTCCCCCGGCGCGGTACCGGACGCGGCGAGGCCCTCGCCGTCTCCGCGCGCGTCGCCCCGCTCGGCTCCCGCCTGGTCCTGCTGCTGGTCGAGGACCTGACGGAGGCCAGGAGAATCGAGGCCGTGCGACGCGACTTCGTGGCCAATGTGAGCCATGAGCTGAAGACGCCCGTCGGCGCGCTCTCCCTCCTCTCCGAGGCGGTCATGGACGCCTCGGACGACCCCGAGGCGGTACAGCGCTTCGCGGGCCGTATGCAGATCGAGGCGACCCGCCTGACCAACCTGGTCCAGGAGCTCATCGACCTCTCCCGGGTGCAGAACGACGACCCGCTGGAGGACGCGGAGCCCATCCGTGTGGACGAGCTGGTCGCCGAGGCCGTCGACCGCTGCCGCCACCAGGCCGGTACGAAGCAGATCACCATGGCCGCGGGCGGCACCGCCGATCTGCACGTCTGGGGCAACCGCGGCCAGCTGGCCGCCGCCCTGGGCAACCTCGTCGAGAACGCCGTGAACTACTCCCCGGCCCGCACCCGTGTCGGCATAGCCGCCCGCCGTGTCAACGCCCCCGGCGGCGACATGATCGAGCTGGCCGTGACGGACCAGGGCATCGGGATCTCCGACAAGGACAAGGAGCGCATCTTCGAGCGCTTCTACCGCGTCGACCCGGCCCGCTCGCGGGCCACCGGAGGCACCGGTCTGGGTCTCGCGATCGTCAAGCACGTGGTCGCCTCGCACGGCGGGGAGGTCACGGTCTGGAGCGCCGAAGGCCAGGGCTCCACCTTCACCCTCAGGCTGCCGGAGGCGGGTGCGGCCCGCGACCGCGCATCGCAGCACCCCGACCCCGACCTCGACGACGAGGCCGGCAACCCCACTGAGTCATCCCCGTACGAACCGCTTCCCGCCCCGGAGGTCCTTCCGTGACCCGAGTGCTCGTCGTCGAGGACGAGGAGTCCTTCTCCGACGCCCTGTCGTACATGCTCCGCAAGGAGGGCTTCGAGGTCGCTGTCGCGGCCACGGGCCCCGACGGACTCGACGAGTTCGAGCGCAACGGCGCCGACCTCGTCCTCCTCGACCTGATGCTGCCGGGACTGCCCGGCACGGAGGTGTGCCGCCAGCTGCGCGGCCGCTCCAACGTCCCCGTGATCATGGTGACGGCCAAGGACAGCGAGATCGACAAGGTCGTCGGTCTCGAAATAGGAGCCGACGACTACGTCACCAAGCCGTTCTCCTCGCGTGAGCTGGTCGCCCGCATCCGGGCCGTCCTGCGCCGCCGCGGCGAGCCGGAGGAGGTCGCCCCGGCCGCCCTGGAGGCGGGCCCGGTCCGCATGGACGTCGACCGCCATGTGGTGACGGTCAGCGGCTCCAAGGTCGACCTCCCGCTGAAGGAGTTCGACCTGCTGGAGATGCTGCTGCGCAACGCCGGCCGCGTCCTGACCCGCATGCAGCTCATCGACCGAGTCTGGGGCGCCGACTACGTGGGCGACACCAAGACCCTCGACGTCCACGTCAAGCGCCTCCGCGCCAAGATCGAGCCGGACCCGGGCGCCCCGCGTTATCTGGTGACGGTGCGTGGTCTGGGCTACAAGTTCGAGCCGTGATCGAGGCGGTGTCAGGGACTTTTCCTGTCCGGCCGGGCGGAGTCCGGCGCGGTGCTCCGAAGCGCCCGTGCGGCGGTGCGAGGGGTGTGTGGGGGATGGGTCCCTCGGCGTCCATGTCGAGAGCCTGTGTGCCGAGGTCGAGCTGGACCCGGGCGCCCCGCGTTGTCTGGTGACGGTGCGTGGTCTGGGTTACAAGTTCGAGCCGTGATCGAGGCGGTGTCAGGGACATTTCCTGTCCGGCCGGGCGGAGTCCGGCGCGGTGCTCCGAAGCGCCCGTGCGGCGGTGCGAGGGGTGTGTGGGGGATGGGTCCCTCGACGTCCATGTCGAGAGCCTGTGTGCCGAGGTCGAGCCGGACCCGGGGGCGCCGCGTTGTCTGGTGACGGTGCGCGGTCTGGGTTACAAGTTCGAGCCGTGAACCGCTCGTACTCGCCGTACGACGAAGGGCGGCACCCCGTGCTGGGGTGCCGCCCTCGTGTGTACGGTTGCTCAGTGGCCGGCGACCGACTGCGACGCCGAGTCGCTCGGGGTGGCGCCGGTGCCCGCCTTGCCGCTCGCGGAGGACGACGGGGTGGCCTTGCCGCCCTTGCCCTTGGCCGGCTTGCCGCTGGTGGACGGGGAGCCGCTCGCGCCCGGGACGCCGGTGGGGATCGCCGGGGCGGACGGGATCGTGCTCGGGCCCCACTTGTCGAAGTAGCTGGTGGCCGGCACCACGAAGGCCTGCAGGCTCACGGCACCGGTCTTGCTGAAGGTGAAGGTGATCTTCTGCGCGTTGCCGTCCTGGACCGCCTGACGGCCACTGGCCAGCTCCGCGGAGGCGTTGCCCTTGCCGCCGAGGATCAGCGAGCCGTGCGCCGGGACGGTCAGGTTCCCGCCCTTGGCCGGGGTCAGCTTGACGGTCTCGCTGCTGCCCTCGACGGCGACGGACTGCAGGGTCTCGTCCGTGTCGGCCTGGTTGAACAGGGTCGCGGAGATGACCGCCGGACCCGTCGACTTCAGGTCGGGCTGGGTGATGACCACCGCGTTCTGGATCTTGATGTTGCCAACCGAGGTCGCCGCGTTGTCCGGCTTGACCTGCAGGGTCTGGGAGCCGTTACCGGCGCCGCAGGCGGCGAGCGAGGCGATCGAGAAGACGATGGCGGAGGCGGCGAGGGCGCCGCGTCGAAGGCTGCTGCTCACGGCGGCGGCAACTCCTTGAACGCGCGGGCGGCTCCCCTTATAAAGCCACCCTAAGTGTCTGTCAGCGGGCTTAGGTTACCGAGCCGTTCCCAGGCGGCCGCACCCGACCCTCCCCAAGCGTCCGGCTTGCCTCCGGCTGGGGGTACTGCGAACCTCTCGTCACTCCCGTCACAAGTGACTCCCCAGTCACTTTGCCGGGGCGCTCGTCCGCCATTCACATAACCGCTCGCAAAATTTCCGTGAAGGAATGCGTGACGCCTCGATGGCCCCTTGATGGCTCGCTTGATGACCCTCTCGACGGCCGTCCTCGATATTGATCACACTGCACCTGTCCGGCAGCCGTTGATCAATTCCGGAATCGGTCCGGATCGGCCACGGGTCACCGAACGGAGTAGCGGAAGTCGTACGCTTGGAAGCGGACAAAACGGGACGTTCGTCCACTTGGAGGCGGCTCCGGGAGTGTGTAACGTACGCGTTTCACCCCGCCCGAAGAGCCCCTCCGACCTGCGAATTCCCGCCTCCGCAGGCCCCTCGCAGCACGTTCCTGTCGCAGTTGTCAAGCCCCGAGATATGCCCTGACCTGCGAAAACGCCATTCAGAAGACGCCGTATCCGTGTTACCCTGGATAGCCACGGAAGGGGTACCTGTCACATGACGTTCAAGGTTGGCGACACCGTGGTCTATCCCCATCACGGGGCCGCGCTGATCGAGGCCATCGAAACTCGCCAGATCAAAGGCGTGGACAAGACCTACTTGGTGCTGAAGGTCGCCCAGGGTGACCTGACGGTGCGTGTGCCAGCGGACAATGCTGAGTTCGTGGGTGTGCGTGATGTGGTCGGTCAGGACGGGCTGGACCGGGTCTTCGAGGTGCTGCGCGCACCGTATGCGGAGGAGCCCACGAACTGGTCCCGTCGCTACAAGGCAAACCTGGAGAAGCTCGCCTCCGGCGATGTCATCAAGGTCGCCGAAGTCGTGCGTGACCTGTGGCGTCGTGAGCGCGAGCGCGGGCTCTCCGCCGGTGAGAAGCGCATGCTCGCCAAGGCCCGCCAGATCCTGGTGAGCGAGCTGGCTCTCGCGGAGAACACGAACGAGGACAAGGCCGAGGCCCTGCTCGACGAGGTGCTCGCCTCCTGACGCACCACGGCAGCGAACCTTCGCTTCCGTCAAGCTCAGCACGTTCAGCACAGTGAAATGCCGCGGTGCCCGATGACACTGACCATGTCGCCGGGCGCTGCGGCATGTTCGTCCCCGGAAAACCGTAAAACTTCAACACAGCTTCGGCAGCCGGAAACGGGGCGCCGAAACGCCCGCTGTACACCTCGGGGAAACTCCCCCTGCTTGATGTGCCGGGCCCGGGCAGATGGCTCGACCAGGGTCACGGAAAGGGTCCGGTCAAAGCGTCGCGCCCGGCACTCCTCCAGGCCATACCCACCTAGGTCGAGCACACAAACCTGACAGGAACCGATGTCTGACGAATCGCGCCCTTCGCCCGCGCAGACCCCCGTCGCCGCCGTGATTCCCGCCGCCGGCCGGGGCGTACGCCTCGGTCCGGGCGCCCCCAAGGCGCTCCGCGCGCTGAACGGCACGCCCATGCTCATCCACGCGGTCCGCGCGCTCGCCGCGTCCCGCCATGTCTCCCTGGTGATCGTCGTCGCCCCGTCCGACGGCGCCGCCGAGGTCAAGTCCCTGCTCGACGCGCACGCCCTGCCCGAGCGCACCGACTTCCTGGTCGTGCCCGGCGGGGACACCCGGCAGGAATCGGTGAAGCTCGGTCTGGACGCCCTGCCGCCCGAGTACGGCGTCGTCCTCGTCCATGACGCGGCCCGCCCGCTCGTCCCGGTCGACACGGTCGACGCGGTCATCGAGGCCGTACGCACCGGCGCGCCCGCCGTGGTCCCCGTGCTCCCGCTCGCCGACACCGTCAAGGAGGTCGAGCCCGCCGCCGAGGCCGGCGAGCCCGAACCGGTCGTCGCCACCCCGGAGCGCGCCCGGCTGCGCGCCGTCCAGACGCCCCAGGGCTTCGACCGGGCCACCCTGGTCCGCGCCCACGAGACCGTCACCGACAACGTCACGGACGACGCGAGCATGGTCGAGCAGCTGGGGCTCACGGTCGTGGCCGTCCCGGGCCACGAGGAGGCCTTCAAGGTCACCCGCCCCCTCGACCTGGTCCTCGCCGAGGCGGTCCTGGCCCGCAGGAGGCTGAACGATGGCTTCTGAACAGCCCTCGACGCCGCTGCCCCAGGTCGGCATCGGCACCGACATCCACGCCTTCGAGGAGGGCCGCGAGCTGTGGTGCGCGGGCCTGAAGTGGGAGGGCGAGGGGCCGGGCCTGGCCGGGCACTCCGACGCGGACGTCGTCGCCCACGCGGCCTGCAACGCCCTCTTCTCCGCAGCCGGGCTCGGTGACCTGGGGCAGCACTTCGGCACCGGCCGTCCCGAGTGGTCCGGCGCCCCCGGGGTGACCCTCCTCACGGAGGCCGCCCGGATCGTCCGCGAGGCGGGCTTCACCATCGGCAACATCGCCGTCCAGGTCGTCGGCCCCCGCCCGAAGATCGGCAAGCGCCGGGACGAGGCCCAGAAGGTCCTCTCCGAGGCGGCCGGCGCCCCCGTCTTCGTCTCCGGCGCCACCACGGACGGCCTCGGCTTCCCGGGCCGGGAGGAGGGGCTGATGGCGATCGCGACGGCACTGGTGGTCCGTACGGGCTGAGTCCGCCGTTCCGTTCGTGGTGCGGGTGAGCGGAGAGCGTGCGAGGGTACCCGGAGAGTCACCGCCGACCCAGGAGGTACCCATGCCCGCCGCCCTGCCAGACCGGCTCAAGTCCCTGCTCGACGGTCCCGTCTTCATCGTGGTGGGCACGATCCAGCCGGACGGCCGCCCGCAGCTGTCCCCGGTGTGGGTGAAGCGTGACGGGGACCAGATCCTCTTCTCCACGACCGTCGACCGCCGCAAGAAGAAGAACCTCGACCGCGACCCCCGGGTGAGTGTCGTCGTCCAGGACCCCGAGACGCCCTACGTGTACGGCGAGATCCGGGGTACCGCGGAGTTCACCACGCAGGGTGCCGGCGAGCTGATCGACGAACTGTCGGTGAAGTACACCGGCAAGAAATACGCGGAGTTCAACCCGGCCTCCGTCAAGGACGCCGCCCGGGTGATCGTCAGGATCACGCCCGAGAAGGTCGTGGGAATGTTCTGAGCCAAGCGGCACGAGGCACCACCCCGCGCCCACTACCCTGGAGTGGTGACCATTCGCCTGTACGACACCAGCGCCCGGCAGATCCGTGACTTCACCCCGCTCAAGCCGGGTTGTGTCTCGATCTACCTGTGTGGCGCGACCGTGCAGGCGGCACCGCACATCGGCCACATCCGCTCGGGCCTCAACTTCGACATCATGCGCCGCTGGTTCACCTACCGCGGCTATGAGGTGACGTTCATCAGGAACGTCACCGACATCGACGACAAGATCATCACCAAGGCCCATGACCAGGGCCGGCCCTGGTGGTCGATCGGGTACGAGAACGAGCGCGCCTTCAACGAGGGCTACACCGCCCTCGGGTGCCTGCCGCCGACGTACGAGCCGCGCGCGACCGGCCACATCACCGAGATGGTCGAGATGATGCAGCGCCTCATCGAGCGCGGGCATGCCTACGCGGCCGACAGCAACGTCTACTTCGACGTACGGTCCTTCCCGCAGTATCTGGAGCTGTCCCGGCAGGAGCTGGACAACCTGCTGCAGCCGTCCGGCGAGGGCGAGACCGGCAAGCGGGACCCGCGTGACTTCGCCATGTGGAAGGCCGCCAAGCCCGGCGAGCCGACGTGGCCGACGCCATGGGGCCCCGGCCGCCCCGGCTGGCACCTGGAGTGCTCGGCGATGGCGCACAAGTACCTGGGCTCCGCCTTCGACATCCACGGCGGCGGCCTGGACCTGATCTTCCCGCACCACGAGAACGAGATCGCCCAGGCCAAGGCCTACGGCGACGACTTCGCCCGGTACTGGGTGCACAACGCCTGGGTGACCATGGCCGGCGACAAGATGTCCAAGTCGCTCGGCAACAGCGTCCTGGTGTCCGAGATGGTCAAGCAGTGGCGGCCCGTCGTCCTGCGCTACTACCTCGGCACCCCGCACTACCGCTCGATGATCGAGTACAGCGAGGAGTCGCTGCGCGAGGCCGAGTCGGCGTTCGCCCGGATCGAGGGCTTCGTGCAGCGGGTCACCGAACTGACCGGGAAGACGGTCGACCCGGCCGCCGAGGTCCCGCCCGCCTTCGCCGAGGCGATGGACGACGACCTGGGCGTCCCGCAGGCCCTCGCCGTCGTGCACACCACGGTCCGGCAGGGCAACAGCGCGCTGGCCGCCGACGACAAGGAGGCCGCCGTGGCCCGGCTCGCCGAGGTGCGGGCCATGCTCGGTGTCCTCGGCCTCGACCCGCTGGACGAGCAGTGGGCGGGGGAGTCCGACCAGGGCGACGACCTGCACGGCGTGGTCGACAGCCTCGTCCGCCTCGTCCTCGACCAGCGCGAGTCCGCCCGCACCCGCAAGGACTGGGCGACCGCCGACGCCATCCGCGACCAGCTCGCCCAGTCCGGCCTGGCCATCGAGGACAGCCCGCAGGGTCCGCGCTGGAGCCTCAAGTCCTGACCCCCGGTCATGAAGATCGACTGTGCCGCCCGGCCTCCCGGGCGGCACACTGCATAAGACGTACGTACGAAGCTCACGGAGACAGGTAACTCATGGCCGCGAACAACCGCCGCATGTCCGGCAAGAAGGGCGCGCAGGTCGGCAGCGGCGGGCAGCGGCGCCGGGGCCTGGAGGGCAAGGGCCCGACCCCGCCCGCCGAGATGCGCAAGGGCCACGCCAAGCAGCGTGCCGCCGCGGCCAAGTCCCGCCGCGCCCAGGGCCGCCCGCAGCAGCGCCGGGGCGCCGGCAGGTCGACGTCCGAGATGGTCGTGGGCCGTAACCCGGTGGTCGAGGCGCTTCGCGAGGGCGTACCCGCCTCCACCCTCTACGTCCAGCAGTTCATCGACAACGACGAGCGCGTCCGCGAGGCCCTGCAGCTCGCCGCCGAGCGCGGCGGCATCAACCTGATGGAGGCCCCGCGCCCCGAGCTGGACCGCATGACGAACGGTCTCAACCATCAGGGCCTGGTCCTGCAGGTCCCGCCGTACGAGTACGCGCACCCCGAGGACCTCGCCGACGCGGCCTACGACGAGGGCGCCGACCCGCTGATCGTCGCGCTGGACGGGGTCACCGACCCGCGCAACCTCGGCGCCGTCGTCCGCTCCGTCTCCGCCTTCGGCGGCCACGGCGTGGTCGTGCCCGAGCGCCGCTCGGCCGGCATGACCGCCGGTGCCTGGAAGACCTCCGCCGGTACGGCCGCCCGCACCCCGGTCGCCCGCGCCACCAACCTCACCCGCGCCCTGGAGGCGTACAAGAAGGCCGGCATCACGGTCGTCGGCCTCGCCGCCGACGGCGAGACCGAACTCGGCGACCTGGAAGCCCTCGACGGCCCGGTCGTCATCGTGGTCGGCAGCGAGGGCAAGGGCCTGTCGCGCCTGGTCGGCGAAACCTGCGACGTCCGCGTCCGGATCCCGATGCCGGGTGGCGCGGAATCGCTGAACGCGGGTGTGGCGGCGGGCATCGTGCTCTACGAGGCGGCGCGCAGGCGCAGCTGACATCGGCGCGCGGACGGGATGGAACGAGGATTGAACACCCGTCCGGAACTTCGCCCTTACGGGGTAATTCTGGCGCCCGTGTGGCGTTCGAGACCGCTTTGACGGGGTCCGGACACATCCGCCCCGGTCAAAGCAGTGTCCTAACTCCACGTCACTCGGTTAGATGAGTGTGGACACCAGAACACCCCGCACACCCACGGGGGACCGCTCGTCGGGATTCCAGTCCGGGCCCGACGACGCTCCCGCGCTGAGCATGGTGAAGGTGCCGAGCGATCCGGCGCAGGTCATCGTCAACCACCCCAGCTTCCGCGTACAGCTGGGCCCGTCGGCGAAACGCACCCAATCCCCGCGGATCGCCCGGCATCTGAGTGCCGACCCCGCCCGGATGCCCGTCGTGGGCGCCGTCGGCCGGTCGGGTGCCGCCGCCCGCCGTCGCCCCGTCGTGTGGAGCGGCAAGTCCGCACCCGACGACACCGGCGCCCACCGCCTCCTCCAGGCCGTGCGGGGCAGCAGCGTCCGCCACGCCGACGAGCCCGAGCCCGGCGCCACCCAGGTCATCCCGCGCGTCGGGACCGACTACGGCGACGGCTACGACGCGCTGGACCAGACGGTCGAGACCCCGGTCGTGGGCCACCAGCGCACCGCCCCCGACGACTCCGGCACCCGCCTGCTGCCCCCCATGCGCACGGAAGCCGGCGCCTACGACGACCCCCCCTACCCGGACGTCGGCTACGACTCGTACGAGGACTACGACGACTACGACGAGTACGCCGAATCCGACCCCGACGCCCCGCGCCCCACCCGCCGCCACGGCGACGACCCGGCCCGGCACGCCTACTACCCCGGCCGCCGGATGAACCTCGGCGTCGTCCTCCTCCCCCTGCGCATCTTCCTCGGCTTCATCACCATCTACGCCGGCATGGGCAAGCTGTGCGACCCCGTCTACTTCGACGGCGGCAAGCGCGGCTCGATGGTCAAGTGGCTCAACACCCTGCACCCGTGGGACGTGGCCGAACCGCTGCGTCAGCTCGCCCTGCACCACCCGGTCGGCTCCGGCCTGGTCATCGCCTTCCTCCAGGTGGTCGTCGGGGTCCTCACGATCCTCGGCTGCTGGCAGCGCGTGGCCGCGGTCGTCGGTGCCCTGCTCTCCGCCGCTCTGATCGTCACCGTCAGCTGGAAGACGGTCCCCGCCTACGACGCCCCCGACATCATCTACCTCGCCGCCTGGTCCCCGCTGATCATCGCCGGCGCGCCCGTCTACTCCGTGGACGGCCGCCTCTCCGCCAGCGCCTGGCGCCGCCTCGGCCCCCGCGCCGACATCTGGGAACTGCGCAGCTACGTCCTGCGCCGTGGCGCCCTCATCACGGTCGTCACGGTCGGCCTCACCCTGCTCGTCGGCTCCCTGCTCGGCGGCGCCGTGCGCGACTCCAGCCGTGTGGTCGTCCCCGGCCCCGGCGAGGCCCCCCGCAACGACCAGCCCGGCTCCCCCCTCCCGCAGGGGCCCAGCAGGCGGCACAGCCACAGCCCGTCCTCGTCCGGCTCGCCCACGGGTGGCGCCACCGCGGGCGCCAGCCCGTCCGGCGCGGCGGCGACCCCCGGCGCCACCCGCTCCGCCGGCGGTACGACCACGACGCCCAGCCAGACCCAGGGCACCACGGGCCAGGTCCCGCCCCGCCAGTCCTCCCCGACCGGAGGCGCCCCGAGCACGTCGGCCGGCCCGACGAGCAGCGGCGGCTCCTCGACCGGCGGCGGTTCGTCGACGAGCGGCGGCGGTTCGTCGTCCTCCGGCCAGGAGGGCCTGGTGGGCGGCCTGCTCGGGTAGTCCACAGGAGAAGGCGAGGGCCCCGTACCCAGTGGAGGTACGGGGCCCTTTCCTTTGAACTACTCCCTCTGAACTACTTGGGCTGCTTCAACTACCGTCCCAGCGCCGCCAGTTCCTTGGCCGCCTCGGTCAGATCCTTGGCCGTGTCGATGGCCCGCCAGTACGCCCCCTGCGGGATCGGGAACCCGAAGAGCTTCCGCTCACGGGCCAGCCCGGGAAACGTCGTCCGCTCGTGATCCCCCCGCTCCGGCAGCAGCGAGGCGAACCCGGGCGAGAAGACGTACACACCGGCGTTGATCTCGAACGTCGACGGCGGGGCCTCGATGAAGTCGGTGATGTGCCCGAACCCGTCCGTCGTCACCGCACCCCAGGGGATACGCGGACGAGCCAGCGCCAACGTGGCCGTGGCATCCCGCTCGGCGTGGAAGTCGGCCATGTCCCGCAGCGAGAAACGGGTCCAGATGTCGCCGTTGGTGGCGTACCAGGGCTGATCCGGGCGGGGCAGATGCGCGGCGGCGTACTTGAGGCCGCCGCCACGGCCGAGGGGCTCGGTCTCCACGACCGTGGTGACCGAGACGGGCAGGTCGGCGGAGTCCAGCCACTTCTGCAGGACCTCCGCGAGGTGGCCGCAGGAGACCACCACGTCGGTCACGCCTTCCTCGGCGAGCCAGGTCAGCTGGTGGCCGATGATCGGAGTGCCCGTACCGGGGATCTCGACCATCGGCTTGGGCCGGTCGTCGGTGTAGGGACGCAGCCGGGAGCCCTGGCCACCGGCCAGGACCACGGCTTGAGTGGGGCGCGACGCGGCGTTGGGATGGGTCATGACCGCACTGTACGTGGCGCCCCACTCGGGTCGGCCGACAACGGCACGCTTCTTGAGGGGCCGTTACGAGGAACAGCCGCCTCCGGGAGGAGCGTCAGCTGTGCGCGGCGAGCACGCCGGAGGCGAACGACGTGTCGCACACCGGGCGGGCATAGGACTGGGCGCGGGAGGGGCCGTACATGCGCTCTGCGGCCTGGCCCAGGGCCCGGGCGATCGCGGCGCAGTGCCGGGCGAGCGAGGGGCGTCCGTTGACCGCCTGCTGGAGGTGGGTGAGGACGACCCCCGGGTTCTTCTCCTGGAGCTCGCCCATCAGCTGGTCGCGGAGCACGTCCTGCGGGGCGCGCGAGGCCTTCTTGGCGGAGACCCCCGCCGAGGAGATGTCCGAGGCGGCCAGCAGCGAGCTGGAGGGGCTTCCCGTCCAGTTGACCCGGGTGACCGCGAGGGTCCCCGAGAGCACCAGGAAGACGGGCAGGACGAGGGCGAGAGTGCGGCCGATCCGGTGGGCAGGGCCGCCCCGGTGGCCGCGTCGCGTATGCGGGATGGTGGAGTGCTTCACGCGTGTGAGGGTAGCGCGGGGTAATGATTTGGCGACATTTGGTCACCCTTTCGGGGGATGAAAAGGCACTTCTTTCTGGGTAAAGGGTTGACCAGCCGCGCCCGGAATGATCGCTGTGCCGGGGTATATCCGGGCGTGGTTGACACACGAAAGGGGCCCCGCGGCACTCCGCGGGGCCCTTTTCGTCAACTTCGGAGCAAACGCGCTGCTCAGTCGGAGAGACGCTCACCCGTGGACGTCGAGAACACGTGGATCTCGCCCGGCCGCGGCACCACGTGCAGTGTGGAGCCCTTCTCCGGCACCTGACGGCCGTTGACCCGGACGACCAGGTCCTTGACCTCGTCGCCGACCTCGGCGGTGCCGTAGACGTAACCGTCGGCACCCAGTTCCTCGACCACGTTCACGGAGACGGCCAGACCGGCCGGGGCGTCCGCGCTGTCCTTGGACAGGGAGGCGGCGGCACCCCCGCCCAACTCGACCACGTCGAAGTGCTCGGGCCGGACGCCCACGGTCACCGTGCGGTCGCCCTTGTCCGAGGCGGCCTTCAGGGCCTCGCGGTTGACCGGGACGACGCTGTTGCCGAACTTCACACCGCCGTCGGTGATCGGCACCTCGACCAGGTTCATGGCGGGGGAGCCGATGAAGCCGGCGACGAAGAGGTTCGCGGGCTTGTCGTACATGTTCCGCGGCGAGTCGACCTGCTGCAGCAGACCGTCCTTGAGAACCGCCACCCGGTCGCCCATCGTCATGGCCTCGACCTGGTCGTGGGTGACGTAGACCGTGGTGATGCCGAGACGGCGCTGCAGCGACGCGATCTGCGTACGGGTGCTGACCCGGAGCTTGGCGTCCAGGTTGGACAGCGGCTCGTCCATGAGGAAGACCTGCGGCTCACGCACGATGGCGCGGCCCATCGCGACACGCTGGCGCTGACCACCGGACAGGGCCTTGGGCTTGCGGTCCAGGTACTCGGTCAGGTCGAGGATCTTCGCGGCCTCCTCGACCTTCTGCCGGATCTCCGCCTTGTTGACGCCGGCGATCTTGAGCGCGAAGCCCATGTTGTCGGCGACCGACATGTGCGGGTAGAGGGCGTAGTTCTGGAACACCATGGCGATGTCCCGGTCCTTCGGCGGCAGGTGCGTGACGTCGCGGTCACCGATGCGGATGGCGCCGGCGTTGACGTCCTCGAGCCCCGCGAGCATCCGCAGCGAGGTGGACTTTCCGCAACCCGACGGGCCGACCAGGACGAGGAACTCGCCGTCCTCGATCGCGATGTCGAGCGAGTCGACGGCGGGCTTGGTGGAACCCGGGTAGATCCGGGTCGCCTTGTCGAACGTGACAGTGGCCATGGTGATGGGCCCCCTTCTACCGGCAGGAACGTGCCGGACGATCCGTTGTAGGAAGGTGGTGGTGTAGTCCACGCGGGTGAACTGGCTCATGACGGTACCTGCCGTTCACTCGCTCTGTCAGCACCAGGACGACCGTGAACTTCGCGGAAATTTTCGACAGGAGCGGGCTCAGACCTGGGTACACTGCACGGGCGCCCATGCGCAGGCCTCCTTAGCTCAGCTGGTCAGAGCGCCGCTCTTGTAAAGCGAAGGTCGTCGGTTCGAATCCGACAGGGGGCTCTGGGAAACCAGCTCTGACCTGGGGTTTATCCCAGGCGAGACGCTCTATTCGGCCTCGGACTCCGCGTCCGGGGCCGTTTGCGTGAGCGGCGCGTGAGCGGATGCGCCACCATCGCCCGGCTGGGCTGCGGATTCCCGGGCACCGTCCGGCACGGCTTCCGATCCGGATTCCTCGTCCGGTTCGAGGTTCGCCTCAGCCTCGGGAGCCTGCTCCATCCGGCGTGCGGGGGGGCGAGGCGGGCAGCGGCCCCGGCGATCGCGAGGTCGGTCTCGGGGAGCAGGCTCGTGTACGTGTCCGCCGTGCTCATCGTGTCCGTGGCCGAGCAACTCCCGGACAACGGCCGCGACGGCGGCCACCTCGTCATCCTGCGCGGCTACGAGGACGGC
This sequence comes from Streptomyces sp. IMTB 2501, assembly GCF_001953885.1. Classification (GTDB taxonomy): domain Bacteria; phylum Actinomycetota; class Actinomycetes; order Streptomycetales; family Streptomycetaceae; genus Streptomyces. The sequence continues at coordinate 118,425 of NZ_MQUS01000005.1, forward strand.
CCCGACCCGACGACCCACTTCCGGGACCCATCGGCTTGGGGCCAGACACACGACCGAGTCCCCCGCAGCCGCCTCTCCCCTTTCCGCACGGGCCGCGCGAGCACCTTCAGACCTCTGATCCCGAGCGGGGAATCTTGATGACCGAGACCGGCGGCGAAACGACCGAGGCACCAGGGGGCCGCAGGATCGCCGTACTCGGAGAGATGCTGGAATTGGGCGCGAACCGTTGAAGCCAACCGAGAGATTGGGCGCTTCGCAGCCGAGAGCGGCGTCGATCTCTTCGTGGCAGTCGGCGGGGACCTCGCCGAACAGCTCGCCCTCGCGGCGGGCGCAGCAGGGGTCCCGGACATTGCGGTGGTGGGCGACAACGACACCGCTGCCGCCCACCTCGAATTCATCCCCCGCCCCAGCGACGTTGTGCTCGTCAAGGCGTCCCGCGGCGGTCAGCTCTGGCGGATTGCCCAAGCGCTCACCGGGCAGCCCATCACCAGCCTGTGAGCCGCCTCCAATCCGTTAGTTCCCGGGTGGTTGGGTGACGACGATCCGCCAGATCACCGAATTGTCAGCTGAGAACTTCCACGCGAGTTCGTGGATATTGGCGTGCGGGATCTTGGCACCAAATACGCCACTCCCGTCACCGCACTGAGATCCAGCAAGGGTATGTCCGGCGGCGGTGATGTTGAACTTGGAGGGTCCGGCACATGTCCACATCACCGTGATGGATGAGGCTTTCCCCGCTGACGCGGGAAGCGTGAATGCGCGCGCACCGTGCCCCGATCCCGTGTACAGCGTCTTCGACCCGACAGGAAGCGGGGACTGGACCGGATTGGGAAGGCGGTCCGGATTCGTCGGGGTCTGCACTGGAGAGGGTGTCGCGCCGGTCCCCGTCGTCGCTTCCGCCGGAGGCGTCGTCGCGTGGGTCGCGGTCGCCCCGGGGTGAGTGCCACCGGAACAGGCGGACACAAGCACCAGGGCCGACAGGCCGACGGCCAGCAGGGAAGGCTTCATCAGATCGTCCTCAACTCACGAGTGGGCGATGTAGGGCGAGAGCGCCGGGAGCTTGGCGGTCCCATGGTTGGAGACGATCCACTTGCACCCGCCGTTCGTGGAGCCCCGTTCCCAGTTGAAGGAGTATCCCTTCGAGCCGAGGGCGAGCCATCCCTCCCTCTGATTCTTCGGAACCACCCACGACCCGCCGAGGGTGACGGTGGTGGTCTTGGCGTAGGAGATCGAGCCGCTGATGGACTCCTCGGCGGCAGCGACGAGGACTGACTCGCTCAACTTGGCCGAATATGTAAAGGTGCCGGTCCAGGTGTGGCCCTCGGCAACCGAGACAGAGAGCGTGGTGCCGGGGTCTCCGTAGACGGTCTTCTTAGGGTCACCGACGAACGTGCTCTTGACGTTGTAAAAGCGGAAGCCCGGGTCGGGCGGGCAGCCGTCCGGGTGCGCCGGAACATCGATGGCGGCGTCGGCCGGCGCCTGAGGGATCGCGTTCCCGTCCTGGCCGGCATTGACCTGCGGCGGGGCGTCTTCCGCAAAAGCAGTGCTCGCTCCCCCGGTCCCCATCGCGAGAAAGGCGGTCAGCGCAGCGGCTGTGCATGCGCGAGTTATGGCATTCATGGTTCCCTCCCGTTCGCCCCCTCCGGGAGCGTCATGGACAGAACAATCACGGAATGCCTGGGTGATCGTTAAGGAAACTCGAACAATCTGAGCGGGACTTGAGCTTGACGATTGGTTAGGCGCTGAGGCGTACGCCAGAGCCCCTGTAAGCAAGTAGGCGGAATCTCATGCTCCTTCAGCGCGAATCGACCGCACGGGAGTGAGAACACTTTCTTATGCCCCCCTTTGCTCAAACGAGAGGATTTAAGGCTTGATCCTTGAGCCGACTCTCGCTCTGTCATGGCGGTCCGCCGGGCAGACCAGTTCTTCAGTCGGGACAGGACATGCTCCACGCGGGCTCGGGCCCGGTGGTGGACGGTGTTCTCCGCTTCCTGCCGAAGGCTCAGGGGCAGCGGGCTCCCGATCACCACGGCCAGGCGGCTGTTGGCGTCGATGACGACCTGCAGGTTCGTGGAGTAGCGATGATGGTTCTTGCTTCACGCAGAACGACCAGCGCCATCTTCCTGCTGCACCGGGAGGACGCCTGCGAGCCCGGCCTGACGGCTGATGGTGGTGCAGAAGTGGGTGACGAGAGGAACCCCCGCGGAGACGAATGCATCTCCCTGTCCGGGAGGCAGAAGCGGTGGCACCCGGCCTCCGCAGGGGGCGCTTCCCCAGGGGGAGTCGTCGTGGCACGGCGGACAGCGGCAGTCTCCGCTATCGGCCTGACGGTAATGGTGGCTGCTGTGGCGTGCGGTCCAGCACATCAGGACGCCGGGAAGCCGAGCACCGGGCCGTCGCCGCGGACGACGGCACCGACCCCCGGTCCGGCACGGACGAGTGTGTCACCCTCGGCCTCAGCGGGTGCCCGAGCGGGTGCCGCATGCGGCACCGAGCAGCTGCGATGGAAGCTGACGCGTCTCGCCGCCACCTCGGCCAAGGAGCCGGCGGGCCTGCTCAGCGCGACCAACACCGGCACCACGCCCTGCGCCTTCGACGGCTACCCGTATATGCAGGTCTACCTGGGCAAGGGGCCGTCTGTGGAGGCGAAGCCGAAGGCGACGGCCCCGGTCCGACTTCGGCTGGACCACGGTGGCACGGTCGAGATCCCGCTCTTCTATCCTGCGGCCCCACTCCGTGACGGGTACTGCGGCATACCGGTCGACGAGGATCCGGAGATCGAGGTGCAGCCACCGCACCCGGCACGCACGGACTACGGCACCTTGGTGCAGATGTCCGACGCACGCGGGCGGCAGGTACGTGCGACGGTGTGCGACACCATCCACATGGGCTCGCCCCGGCTGCGACCGGCCGGGTGAGCGGCCCGAGCGCTGCGATATCCGCGTGCACATGCCGACAGGGCATGCGATCATGATTCGCCGCGACCGCTGACCACGGTCGCTGGAATCCGCCTCACGGCGGCATGGGGGAACGCATCGGGGGGTGCGCGGAGATTCTGGCCGAACAAGGCAGCGGTACGCCCGCGGCCGGCACGGATCACACCGGCCGCCGCTCCACACACAACGGCGCAGTTCGGTGTTATGCCCGCGCCAAGACCGCCGACCCCGTCCCGACGGGCTGCCCCCTGCCGTTGATCCCGTAGCGGCGGATCCGACTCCGCTGGCACGGAGAGCTCCGGTACGCGCGAAGACCCCGTAAGCCACGCGAACCTTCGCGGGACACGGTAGCCCCCGTGCGTCAGGGAGACCTCCGTGTGCACGGAGACCCGGCCCCGACTTCCGCGGCGGCCGTCACCCTCACGCATGTCCGCAGGCCCCACCCTGCCCCTGGCATGCCCTGATCTGGAGTAGATCTACTTGCATACCCAACGAATACGTCTTGGGGCTGCCGTCGCACTGTGCGCCGCGCTGCTGCTGGGCAACGCTGCGGCGGCCCGGGCCGCCGGCCCGACGCCGACCTCCTCCCGAGCCGCGACCACCAAGCCGGCACCCAGTGGCAAGACCGCTCCCACGCCGAGACCCTCCACGTCCGCCGCCGACGGAGACGGAGACGGAGACGGAGACGGAGACGGAAGTTGGACGGTCCAGGATGCCATCCGGTTCTGGACGCCCGAGCGCATCGCCTCGGCCACCGACCCCTCGGGCCGTGCCGCGCAACCGCAGGGCTGGACGGCACCGCACAAGAAGCGGTCCCTGGCCGCCATCGACGGTGAGCACTTCGACGGCATCAAGTCCGTGGGCACGCTGTTCAGCCAGAGCAAGGACATGAAGGCCCACAATTGCACCGCCAGCGTGGTGAGCAGCGGAGGGCACAACCTCATCCTCACCGCCGGTCACTGCCTCGGTGACAAGGCCGCCTTCGTGCCCAAGTACGACCACACCAAGTCAGCGGGCGACCAGAAGTACGGCATCTGGCCGGTCAAGGAGTGGTTCCGTGACTCGCAGTACGCCTCGGACCGGAGCGCCAACTCCGACCTGGACTTCGCCTTCGCGAGCCTGAAGGGCAACGGTGGGCGCAACGTCCAGGACGTCGTGGGCGCCAACACCCTCGCCCGCACCCCGGGGTTCGTCAACCAGGTGACCGTCGTCGGCTACCCGATGGTCGACCACAACCCGCAGGACCGCGCGTTCCACTGCGCCAACGTCTGGACGACCCCCCTGCCCGCCTACAACCAGATGCAGATCGACTGCGGCGGCATGTGGGGCGGGGTCTCCGGCGGACCGTGGTTCTCCAAGTTCGACCCCTCCGGTGACACCGGCGAGATCATCGGCAATGTGGGCGGCTTCTTGCGGGGCGGCCCCGATGTGCGGAGCGACAACCCGCTGTACAACCGGATCACCTACAGCCCCCTGCACGGCGACCGGTTCTTCCAGCACTACGACGACGCCCAGCAGGGCCTGCACACCGACCACGGCCCCTACCACCAGCCGTCCCTGCCCTACTCCATGGGCAGCGGCACGACGTGGCAGCACGCCAAGCTGATGGCCGCCGGCGACTTCGACGGCACCGGCCACAGCGAGCTGATCGTGGTGTGGACCGACGGCGAGGTGACCCTCTACACCAACGACGGCAACGGCCACTTCATCGCCGAACGCCAGTTGCGGGCCGCCAACTCCACCTGGACCCACGCCGAGACGATCACCGCGGGCGACTTCACCGGATCGAACCAGTTCGATCTCATGGTGCGCTGGTCCGACGGTGAGGTCACGCTCTTCGGCGATGTAGGCAGCAAGGGCCTCAACGTTCCCGGCACCCGGATGATCGGCCCCAACACGACGTGGCAGCACGCCACCCAGATCGCCGCGGGCCGTTTCAACTCCTCGTCCTACGTCACCGACCTGATGGTGCGCTGGTCCGACGGCGAACTCACCCTCTACACCAACGTGGGCGCCGGAGGCTTCGGACAGGAGCACAGGCTCCAGGACCCCAACTCCACCTGGACCCACGCCACACTGCTGACCGCCGGCGAGTTCTCCGGCAACCAGAAGTGGGACCTGATGGTGCAGTGGTCGGACGGCGAACTCGACAACTACGTCGGCACCACGACCTCCGCCCTCGGCACCGAGGCGCGCATCCAGAACCCCAACGAACTCTGGACCCACAACACGGTCATGACGACGGGCAACTTCACCCCCAATCACCGCACCGACGACCTGGTCGTCCGCTGGTCCGACGGCGAGACCACGATGTACGCCGACACTGGGATGACCACCCTCGGCACCGAGCACAACCTGGTTCCCCACGCCTAAGGGACCGATCCCGGCACACGGACGCGGAACGGGCAGGCCACCCGCCTGCCCGTCCCCCAGTCCTTCAGCGGTTCGTCGTCCATCCTGGCGTTCCTCGCATCGACGGCCGACTGTCCCAGGAGGGTAGCGGCCGCTGGGAGCCGTTCGGGTCCCCACCGCCGACTCGCTGGCCTCCCGCAAGCGGCGCCGGTCGCCCTGGAGAAGAAACGGGCATTGCTGTCCGTGATGTTCCGTCGTCGGGTGTCGGGATCATGCCAGCCGCGCTGGGTGGGCCAGCCTGGCCGCCAACTGCACCTTTGCCCAGGGGCTCCATACGGGTACATGGAGTATGAGAAGTGCTCATGTGTCCACATTCGGGGAGGCCGGTGATGGCGCGGGTGGACGTCCGTGGTGACGACCTGGTCGTCCGTCTCACGTGGCGGGAACGGATCGCCGCGCGGCGTGGTGACGTACGGGTGCCGCTCGCGGCGGTGTGCCGGGTGACCGTCGAACCCGCCTGGTGGCGCGCGCTGCGCGGTGACCCGCGGCGCGGGGTGTGGATTCCCGGGACCCGGTGCGTCGGCACGCGCGGCCACCTCGCCGGGGCGGACTTCGTCGTGCTACGGCCCGGCAGACCCGTCGTATGCGTCGAACTGCGCCCCTCCGCCCCGTTCCGCCTCCTCGCCGTCTCCGTGCCCGACCGCTCGCAGGCGGCGGCCACGGCTGCCTCGCTGGTCCGGGCCGCACCGGAGATCGACGCGTCCACACCGTGCCGGCAGCCGCTTCCGGTGCCCGACGAGCGCGGTGAGGGGTGGCCGGGGCTTCCGGTTGCCGGCGAGAGCTGAACGGCTGATCAGGGGCTCAGCGGAGTCGGCGGGCGATCTCCAGTCGGTAGTCCTCCACCGGCTCGCCGTCCTCCACGTCCCACAGCGCGTTCTGCAGCAGCCGGCCCAGCGTCCAGGCGCGGGCCCGCTCCCGGTCCAGGCCGAGGACGTCCGTCAGCGCGTCGAAGCGCCACCGCACCTCGGCCGCCTCGAAACGGTTGGCCAGCGCGGGCCACAGCTCGAAGCCCGGATCACCGGCCAGCGGCTTGGGATCGATGGCCAGCCAGTCGGCGCGCTCGGCGGCGAGGACGTTCTCGAAATGCAGATCCCAGTGCAGCAGCCGGTCGCCCGGCTCGGCGACGGCCTCGCGCACGGCGGCCGCACAGTCCGCGAGCAGCCGGCGGACCGCCGGGTCCGGGATGCGCTCCAGCGCCCACGGAGTCCGCTCCAGCATCGCCTCGGCGATGTCCCCGAGCCGTCGCATCCCGGGCGGCGCCGGGAAGGAGGTGAGGTGGGCCAGCAACCGGGCGACGACCAGGACGGCCGCGCGGGTGTCCGCCATCGTGGAAAGCATCCGGGACTCGTCCAGCCGCTCCAGCAGCATGGCGCCCGTCTCCGGGTCGTGCTCCAGCAGCCGTACGGCCCCGTCGCCGTCCCACACCCGCAGCGCGGCCGGCTCCCCCTCGGTCTCCTCGTCCAGCAGCTGCAGCTTGAGAACGGCCCGGCAGCCATCGGCGCGGACCACCGGCAGGACCAGCGCGCTGACCCCGTTCATGGAAGGACCGTCGAGCCGCAACCGCCAGCGCTCCAGGAAATCCGCCGCCAGATCCGGCAGCCCGGCGACGAAGGCCCGGCCCGCCGCACCGTTGTACGTCTCCTGCGCTTCCGCGAGATCACCGGGAATGTCAATCACGCACCGGACGATACTGGCGTGCGTGAATCAGCTCATGCGAATCAACCGGGGCCTCGGCGGAGTGTGGGCGTACGTCCGCAGTGCCCCCGGCACGTATGTCTGGCTGGCAGTCCTGTTCGTCACCACCGTCGCGCTGCACCAGATGTCGCCGGATTTCGAAGAACTCTTCCTGCGGCAGCGATCGACCAACATCCACGAGCTGTCACACAACCCGGTACGCGTCCTCGTCGCCAGCGCGATGTGGATCGACAGCGGCCGCTGGCTCCCGTACGTCCTGCTGTACAGCATCTTCCACGCACAGGCCGAACGCTGGCTCGGCACGCCCCGCTGGCTCGCGGTGTGCGCACTGGCCCACGTGCTGGCCTCACTGATCAGCGAGGGGGCACTCCTGGTCGCGATCCAGAGCGGCGTGGCCCACCGCTCCGCCGTCAACACCCTGGACATCGGCGTCAGTTACGCACTGGCCGGAGTCATCGGCGTCCTCACCTACCGGATCGCACCGCCCTGGCGGTACGCCTACCTCCTCGTCGTACTGATCTTCTTCGGACTGCCCTTGGCCCAAGGGCCGACCTTCACGGAACTCGGCCACTTCCTCTCCGTACTCATCGGGCTGGCCTGCTGTCCACTGACCAGAACCCGCGGAAAAGCATGGAATCCGAAGGAGACACTGGCCACCCTCAGGGGTTAACGTCCCGGCCATGAGCAGCTCGGCAAGCAGTGTCGTCAACGGCGGAATCTCCTACTGGTACGCGGACGACGGCCTCCCGGCCGTACGGGAACCCCTGCCCGGCGACGCATCCGCCGACGTCGTCATCGTCGGCGGCGGCTACACCGGCCTGTGGACGGCCTACTACCTGAAGAAGGCCGCTCCCTACCTCCGCATCACCGTCCTGGAGCAGAAGTTCTGCGGCTACGGCGCCTCCGGCCGCAACGGCGGCTGGCTCTACAACGGCATCGCCGGCCGCGACCGGTACGCCGCACTGCACGGCCACGAGGCCGCCGTACGGCTGCAGAAGGCCATGAACGACACCGTCGCCGAGGTGATCACGGTCGCCGGGACCGAGGGCATCGACGCCGACATACACAAGGGCGGTGTCCTCGAAGTGGCCACCACACCTGCCCAGTTGGCCCGCCTCAAGGCCTTCCACCAGCACGAGCTGTCGTACGGTGAGAAGGACCGCGAACTGTACGGCGCCCGCGAGACCGCCGAACGGATCCGGATAGCCGACGCCGTGGGCTCCACCTGGACCCCGCACGGCGCCCGGCTGCACCCCGTGAAACTCGTCAAGGGTCTCGCGTCCGCGGTTGAGGCCCTCGGCGTGGTGATCCACGAGTCGACCCCGGTGACGGAGATCCGCCCCAAACACGCCGTCACGCCGTACGGCACCGTCCGTGCCCCCTACATCCTGCGCTGCACCGAGGGCTTCACGGCGTCCCTGAAGGGCCAGAAGCGCACCTGGCTCCCCATGAACTCCTCTATGATCGCCACCGAGCCACTGACCGGGGAACAGTGGTCCGCGATCGGCTGGAACGGCCGGGAGACCCTCGGCGACATGGCCCACGCCTACATGTACGCCCAGCGCACCGCCGACGGCCGTATCGCCCTCGGAGGCCGCGGGGTGCCGTACCGCTTCGGTTCGCGGACGGACAACGACGGCCGCACCCAGCAGGCGACCATCGACGCCCTCCACGAGATCCTCACCCGCTTCTTCCCGTCCCTCGCGGGCCTGCGGGTGGAGTACGCCTGGTCGGGCGTCCTCGGCGTGCCGCGCGACTGGTGCGCCACGGTGACCCTCGACCGCTCCACCGGCCTCGGCTGGGCCGGCGGCTACGTCGGCTCCGGCGTCGCCACCACCAACCTGGCCGGCCGCGTCCTGCGCGACCTGGTCCAGCAGGACTCCGGCCAGGGCGGCCGCACCGAACTGACCGACCTGCCCTGGGTCAACCACAAGGTCCGCAAATGGGAGCCGGAACCTTTCCGCTGGCTCGGCGTCCACGGCATGTACGCCACCTACCGCACGGCCGACCAGCGCGAACGGCTCCGGCCGAGGACGGAGTCCTCCCGGCTGGCGAAGGCGGCGGACCGGGTGGCGGGGCGGCACTGAGGGGAGTGCCCCGGCACGGTGGGCCCGGTTAGCCTCCCCTCATGATTCGTACCGCGAGCCCTGCCGACATCCCCGTCATCCACGCCCTCGTCCGTGAGCTGGCCGAGTACGAGAAGGCGCCCGAGGAGGCGCGGGCGAGTGAGGAGCAGTTGCGGGAGGCGTTGTTCGGGGAGCGGCCGGCTGCCTTCGCGCACATGGCGCTGGACGACGAGAGCGGTGAGCCGGTCGGGTTCGCGCTGTGGTTCTTGAACTTCTCGACGTGGCGCGGGGCGCACGGGATCTACCTGGAGGACCTGTACGTCCGCCCGAGCGCGCGGGGTGGCGGCCACGGGCGGGCGCTGCTGACGGAGCTGGCGCGGATCTGTGTGGAGCGGGGGTACGAGCGTCTGGAGTGGTCGGTGCTGGACTGGAACCGGCCGGCGATCGGTTTCTACGAGGCGCTGGGAGCGCGTCCGCAGGACGAGTGGACGGTGTACCGGCTCACGGACGGGGCGCTGACGGCGCTGGGCTCGGGCCACTGACCGCGGTGCGGGTGCTCGGCCGGTGGCTCATGGCTCCAGCACCACCTTTCCGACCGTGCCTCGGTTCTCCAGTGCGCGGTGTGCGGCGGCGGCCCGGGCGAGGGGGAAGCGGGTGACGGCCGGGCGGAGCCGGCCGCGGGCGGCCTCGGCGAGCGCACGCAGTTCGAGCGCGCGCAGGCCGCCCGCCTTGCGGAGCATCGCCGGGCCGAGCACGGACTCGGAGAGCCCTTCGACGAGGTACCCCTCGCCCTCTGCAATGCCCTGTGCCGACCAGCCGAAGACCAGGTGCCGCCCGCCGGGTCCGAGCAGGGCGACGGCCTGGCGGGCCACCTCGCCGCCGACACCGTCGTAGACGATCGTGGCCGGGCGTCCGCCCAGGTGCGCGCGGACCTTCGCAGGCCATGCGGTGTCGGTGTAGTCCACGGCGAGATCGGCGCCGGCCGCCCGGACCCGGGCGGCCTTCGCGGCGCCGCCCGCGAGCCCGATCACGGTGGCACCGGCGTTCTCGGCGTACTGCACGAGCAGGGTGCCGATGCCGCCGGCGGCGGCCGGTACGACGACCACGTCGTCCGGTCCCGGCTCGGCGAACTGCACGATGCCGAGCGCGGTGCGCCCGGTGCCGATCATGGCGACCGCTTCGGCGAAGTCCAGGTTCTCCGGGATCTCGTGCACGCGGTCGACATCGGTGACGGCGAGTTCGGCGTAGCCTCCGGGCGCGAAGCCGAGGTGGGCCACGACCCGTCTGCCCAGCCACAGTCCGTCGACTCCGGCGCCGAGGGCGTCCACGACTCCGGCGACCTCCCGGCCGGGCACGGTCGGCAGTGCGGGCCGTTCGGGCAGCGGGCCCTGGTGCCCGGCGCGCAGGGCCGTGTCGAGCAGGTGCACCCCGGCCGCGGCCACCGCGATCCGCAGCCGGCCGGGAGCGGGCAGCGGGTCCTCGGCCGGCTCGTAGGTGAGGTTCTCGGCGGGGCCGAAGGCGTGGAGGCGGACGGCGTACATGGTGTTCCCCCAGGAGGACGGCTGTCTCTTCCCGGCCCACCCTGCGACCTCAAGCACGCTTGAGGTCAACCGCGGGTCGGCCGAGGATCAGGGAGACCGCCGTGACCGCGCTGTTGAAGGACACCTCCGACAGCACGCCCGGCGCCGCCACCGAGTCGCCCGCGAGGTACACGCCGTCGCCCCGGTCGACGGCGGGCCGGTCCCGCCAGGTGCTGCCCGGCAGGTCCACGGCCCCGGTACGGCCGTCCGCCACGGCCTCCCGCCGCCAGGTCAGCCGCCGGCGCCAGTCCCGGAAGCCCAGGTCGAGCAGTTCCTCGGCGCGGGCCAGCCCGTCGGCGCGGGTCTCGTCCGGCCCGATCGGGAGGTGCGCCTGGATGAGCTGTTCCCCGGCCGGAGCGAGAGTCCGGTCCGGCGCCGTGCACCGCTCGAACCAGCCGGTCGCGTCGAGGTCGGAGAGGATGAAGGGGTCGCCGCGCCGGGCCCGCAGGGCGAGGTCGAGCAGGACGGTACGGCCGCTCGGCCAGGTCAGCGAGTCATCGCCGAGCAGCCGCCGGGCGGCGGGCAACGAGGTGGCGACGACCACGGGCGTGCCGGTGGGCAGTTCGTCGACGCGGGACAGCGTCTCGACCCGCACGCCCAGGCTTCCGGCCCGTGCGGCCATCCGGCCGATCAGGGGGCCCCAGCCGCCGACCGGGTAGTGCGCTTCCGGTGGCAGTTTGGTGGCCCGGCGCAGGCGTTCCTGCACGAACGCGGCGGACAGGGCGCCCGGGTCGTGATGGAAGAGGGCGACGGCCGCGTAGTGGGCGGCGGCGCGGGCGCCCTCCTCGCCCGCGATGCCGGTCGCCCAGCTGAGGAAGTCGGCGTCGGCGGGGGCCTGGCGGACGCCGGGGCGCAGCAGCTTCAGCATTCCGAAGGGCGGGGTGCGGCGCAGGGCGCCGTGGTGGCGCAGCCGCAGCCGGGCGGCGTCCAGGGGCGGGATCGGGGCGAGCGGGCCGATGAGGTCGCGCTGCTTGAGCCAGGTCCAGTGCGGGCCGCCGTTGTAGAGGGCGTGCGGGCCCTCGTTGGTGCGGTACGGGCCCTCGGCGGTGCGGGCGCGGCCGCCCGGGGTGTGGTGGGCCTCGTACAGGGTGACCTCGGCGCCTGCCTCGGCGGCGGTGATCGCGGCGACGAGTCCTGCGAAGCCGCCTCCGATGACGGTGATGTGGGGCATGGGGCGGGTTCTCCCTCGGGTCGGTTCGGCTGGTTCACGCGTACGGCTGTTGCACGCGTACGGCCGGTCTGCACGGCCGGTCTGCACGGCTGTGGGTACGACCGGTCGTGACTACGACGGCGAGGGGGCGCCGGAATGTGACACTGTCCGCGTTTTTCCAGGTCAGGTGGATTGTCAGTGGTGGGGTGCAGCATGGGGGACATGGCGAGGAGAGCGACGGGCGGCGGCCGTGCGGCGGGCCGGGCAGGGGTGAAGGGTGCGCGACGGCCGGAGCTGCGGCTGCCGCCTCTGGAGCCGTGGCAGGAGGGGGAGCTGGCGCCCGACGGGGACTATGACGGGCTGGAGTTCAGGGACGCGGACCTGACGGGGCAGGACGGCGTGGGCGCCCGGTTCATGGACTGTGCGCTGACGGACTGTGTGGTGGACGGGACGGCGCTGGGGCGGGCCAGAGTGCTGGACTCGGTCCTGACGGGGCTGCGCGGGGTGGGGACGCATCTCGCCGAGTCCACGTTCCGGGACGTCGAGCTGGTCGACGCCCGGCTGGGCGGCACACAGTTGCACGGCGCCGTCCTGGAGCGGGTCGTGGTGCGCGGCGGCAAGATCGACTATCTGAACCTGCGCGAGGCCCGCCTCAAGGACGTCGTGTTCGAGTCCTGCGTCCTGGTCGAGCCGGACTTCGCGGGCGCGACCCTGGAGCGGGTGGAGTTCGTCGACTGTGCGCTGAGAGAGGCCGACTTCGGCAGCGCGACGCTGAAGGACGTGGACCTGCGGGGGGCCGCTCCGCTGGAGATCGTGCGGGGACTGGACCGGCTGTCAGGGGCCGTGATCAGCACCGGGCAACTGCTGGATCTGGCACCGGTGCTGGCGGCGGAGCTGGGGATCCGGGTGGAGTAGGGCTTGGCTTGGCGCCTGATCCGCCGAACAGGCGCTACGGCACTCGGGGGAAGCGGGCCTGCAGGGTCCAGACGGCCGGATTCTCCGCGAGGTCCTCATGGAGGTCGGTGAGGTCCGCGATCAGGTCGTGCAGGAAGTCGCGGGCCTCGCGGCGCAGTTCGGTGTGGGAGAAGGAGAGCGGGGACTCCTCGGCCGGCGCCCAGTCGGCGGTGATGTCCACCCAGCCGAAGCGGCGCTCGAAGAGCATCCGGTCGGTGGACTCGGTGAAGTCCAGTTCCGCCCGCTGCGGCCGGGCGGCGCGGGAGCCCATCGGATCCCGGTCCAGCCGCTCCGCGATGTCGCACAGCGCCCACGCGAAGTCCAGCACCGGCACCCATCCCCAGGCTGTGGACAGCTCCCGGTCGGTCTTGGTGTCCGCGAGATACACGTCACCGCAGAACAGGTCGTGGCGCAGCGCGCGGACGTCCGCGCGGCGGTAGTCGGTCTGCGGGGGGTCCGGGAACCGGTTGGAGAGGGCGTAGCCGATGTCGAGCACGGAAGAGATGGTGACACGCTTCGGCACACACCCCGGCACATAAGATCACTGACATGTCCAGATCCGTACGCCTTGTCCCGGCCGCCGCGGCCCTGCTCACCCTCGCTCTCACCACCACCGCGTGCGGCGGCGGGGTCGGCGGGGTCCACGGCACCCCGGGCGGCTCCGGCGTACGCGATCCGTACTTCCCGAAGGCCGGCAACGGGGGCTACGACGTCGGGCACTACGACCTGACCCTCGACTACACCCCCGCCGGCCGTCATCTCACCGGCACGGCGGTGATCACCGCCCGCGCCACCCAGGATCTGTCCGCCTTCAATCTCGACCTCGCCGGGCTGGATGTGGACTCGGTCACCGTGGAGGGCAAACAGGCCCGCTTCGCCCGGGCCGGCCAGGAACTCACCGTCCGGCCGCACGACGACCTGAGCAAAGGAGAAACGTTCCGCACCACCGTCCGCTACTCGGGCACCCCGCGCACCCTCGCCGACCCCGACGGCTCGAAGGAGGGCTGGCTGCCCAGCGCGGACGGCGCCCTCGGCCTCGGCGAACCCGTCGGCTCCATGGCCTGGTTCCCCGGCAATCACCACCCTTCCGACAAGGCGACGTACGACGTCAGGGTCACCGTCCCCAAGGGGCTCCAGGCGGTCTCCAACGGCGAGTTGGCGGACCAGTCCACCAAGGGCGGCCGTACGACCTTCCACTGGCACACCGCCCAGCCCATGGCGAGCTATCTCGCCATGGTCGCCGTCGGTCACTACGACATCGCCCGCAGCACGGGCCCGCACGGCCTGCCGATCCTGACCGCCGTCGAGGCCACCCAGGCGAAGGACACCAAGGACGTGCTGGCGAAGTTTCCCGACATAATCCACTGGGAGGAGATCAACTTCGGCCCGTACCCCTTCTCCTCCGCCGGCGCGATCGTCGCCGGCCCGGGCGCCGCCGGCTACGCCCTGGAGACCCAGAACCGGCCCGTCTTCCCCGCCGACCAGTTCGACACCGATACGCTCGTGCACGAACTCGCCCACCAGTGGTACGGCAACTCGGTCACCCCCAGGTCCTGGCAGGACATGTGGCTCAACGAGGCCTTCGCCACCTATGCGGAGTGGCTGTACTGGGAGGACCACGGGGGCAAGAGCGCCCAGCAGACCTTCATGGACTACTACAACGGCGACAACGACGCCATCTGGGCCTACCCGCCGGCGAAACCGTCGAGCGCCGCCCATATCTCCGACAGCCCCGTCTACCAGCGCGGCGCGATGGTCCTGCAGAAGATCCGGCAGAAGGTCGGCGACGACGCCTTCTACGACATCATCCAGGGCTGGGCCGCCGCCCACCGCTACGGCAACGCGGACACCGCCGACTTCACCGCGTACGTGGAGAAGAAGGCCCCGGGCCAGGACTTCAGCGAGATCTGGAAGGACTGGCTGTACGGCGACGGCAAGCCGGCCCATCCGTGACCCCGCTCATGACCATCCGCACGCCTTGCAGTGCCTCGCTGGTCCTGGGGCCGGTGCGAGGCACTGCCGTAGCCCGGCGCGGCGTCTGTCAGACGTTCACGCCGAAGTCCTTGGCGATGCCGACCAGGCCCGAGGCGTAGCCCTGGCCCACCGCGCGGAACTTCCACTCCGCGCCGTTGCGGTACAGCTCGCCGAAGACCATGGCCGTCTCGGTGGCGGCGTCCTCGGAGAGGTCGTAGCGGGCGATCTCGGCGCCGCCGGCCTGGTTGACGATGCGGATGTAGGCGTTGCGGACCTGGCCGAAGTTCTGGCCGCGGTTCTCCGCGTCGTAGATGGAGACCGGGAAGACGACCTTGTCGATGTCGGCCGGGAGCGCGGTCAGGTTGACGTTGATCGCCTCGTCGTCGCCCTCGCCCTGGCCCGTGGTGTTGTCGCCGGTGTGGACGATGGAGTTGTCCGGGGTCTGCTTGTTGTTGAAGAAGACGAAGTGCGCGTCCGAGTAGACCTTGCCCTGGGCGTTGACCGCGATCGCGGAGGCGTCCAGGTCGAAGTCCGTGCCGGTCGTGGTGCGGACGTCCCAGCCGAGGCCGACGGTGACGGCGGTCAGGCCCGGAGCCTCCTTGGTGAGCGAGACGTTGCCACCCTTGGACAGGCTTACAGCCATGATTGGGAGTCCTTCCCCTTAGGTTTCTGTGCCGACGAAGCTAACCGTCACCCCGAAGAACGCCGAGGGGGGTCCCGGTGGTTCCGGATGCCTTTACCTTTTTTACCGAGGGTGAAAACGGGGTGACGCGAGGCGGGCCGGACCGGGAACATGGGACGCATGTCCGGGCCCTACATCATCCGTGGTTCGGTCTCGCTGCCCGAGGCCGAGCTGACGTGGCGTTTCTCCAGGTC
Source organism: Streptomyces sp. IMTB 2501 (assembly GCF_001953885.1). Lineage (GTDB taxonomy): Bacteria > Actinomycetota > Actinomycetes > Streptomycetales > Streptomycetaceae > Streptomyces. The sequence goes on from NZ_MQUS01000005.1 coordinate 134,068, forward strand.
GTCCGGGCCCGGCGGACAGCACGTCAACACCAGCGACTCGCAGGTCGAGCTGCGCTTCGACCTCGCGCACACCGAGGCGCTCCCCCAGGTGTGGAAGCAGCGGGCGCTGCAGCGGCTGGCTGGGCGGCTGGTCGACGGGGTCGTCGTCGTACGGGCCTCCGAGCACCGCTCCCAGTGGCGCAACCGCGAGACCGCAGCCGTACGCCTCGCCGCCCTCCTCGCGGAAGCCAGCGCGCCCCCGCCGAAGCCGCGCCGGCCGACCCGGATCCCGCGCGGTATCAACGAACGCCGGCTGCGGGAGAAGAAACAGCGCTCGGAGACCAAGCGGGGCCGCACCGGCCGCGACTGGTCGTGAGCGGACGCCTGACCTCGGGCATACGAGGTTTGCCCCTGGGCATACGAGGTCGACCTCGGGCGTACGACGGCTGCCGCTCGGCATGTCGATGCCCGCGTCCAGCCGGTGAGCCCGTCACATGTCCGGCCCGTCGATCGTCAGTGAGGTAGAGGACCAGCGATGGCGACGGAGAGGCCGAAGACCCCGATGAGCGACAACGAGCAGCACCGCGACGACGACCTTCTCGCCAAGCGGTTCGAGGCGTACCGGGGGCATCTGCGGGCCGTCGCCTACCGGATGCTCGGCTCGGCCGCGGAGGCCGAGGACGCGGTGCAGGAGGCGTGGTTCCGGCTGAGCCGGTCCGACGCCCGTGAGGTGGGCAACCTCGGCGGCTGGCTGACGACCGTGGTGGGCCGGGTCTGCCTCGACATGCTCCGCTCCCGCCGCTCCCGGGGCGAGCAGCCGCTGGACACCTGGCGTCCGGGGCCCGCCGTCGAACCGGACCCGGCGCAGGACGCCGTGCTCGCGGACTCGGTCGGGGTGGCCCTGCTCGTCGTCCTCGACACGCTCTCGCCGGCCGAGCGGCTGGCGTTCGTGCTGCACGATCTGTTCGGGGTGCCGTTCGAGGAGGTCGGCGGGATCCTCGGGCGCAGCCCGGCCGCGGCGCGGCAGCTGGCCAGCCGGGCGCGGCGGCGGGTGCGGGGGGCGGATGCGCCGGAGGCCGATCTGGTGCGGCAGCGGGAGGTCGTCGACGCGTTTCTGGCGGCCGCGCGGGGTGGTGACTTCGACGGGCTGCTGGCCGTACTCGATCCCGATGTGGTGGCGCGGAGCGAGGCCGGTGCGACGGTGGGAGCGGTCGGGGTGGCCTCCGGGGCGAAGAGCTTCGCGCATCTCGCGAAGGTGGCTCAGCCGGTGCTGGTGGACGGCGCGACGGGGCTGGTCGTGTACGTCGACGGGCGCGTCGAGCGCGTCCTGACGTTCACCTTCGCCGCCGACCGGATCACATCCATCGACGTGGTCACGAACCCGACGGACCTGTCCACACTGACGATCGAGCCGGCGTAGCCCCGGCGGTCGGCTTGGCCGGGGGGCTTGTTGCGTCAACTCCTCGGTAATGCCGTGCCGTTGGGTGTACGGAAACCCTGGGGGCGTTTCCGGGTGTGAAGATCATCCGTGAAGACGGAGGTAAGGGGGGCGTAAAGCCTGGATACCGGATTTACGCCGCGGGAATCGAGAACTTCGTCGCTCAGTCCAACTGGCGGTACCGGCCCCGGAAATACAGCAGCGGGCCGCCCTCCGCGCTCGGGACGTGTGCGGTCAGGACGCGGCCGATGACGAGAGTGTGGTCGCCCGCCGTCACCCGCTGCTCGGTGCGGCACTCCAGCGTGGCCAGCGCGCCGTCGACCAGCGGGGCGCCGGTGGCCTCGCCGCGGACGTAGGGGATGTCCTCGAAGAGCAGCCGGTCACTGATCCGGCCCTTCATCGCGAACCGGCCCGCGATGTGCCGCTGGCTCTCGGTGAGCACCGACACCGCCCACAGGGGCTGTTCGTCGAGCAGGTCGTCCATGCGGGAGCCCTCGCGCAGGCTGACCAGGACCAATGGCGGGTCGAGGGAGACCGACAGGAAGGCGGTGGCGGTCATGCCGACGTCCTCCATGCCCGGTGCGCACGGGTCGTCCGGGTCCAGCGGCGGCTCCTGGGCGGTCACCAGGACCACTCCGGCGGCCAGTCGGGACATCGCGGCCCGGAACTCGTCGTTGCTCACCCCCTCAGCATGCCCGGAAGCGGCGGAGGCGGTGGGTGAGGGCGTCTTCAGCACGCCGGAAACGCTAATCTCCGCTCCGTGCGAGCCGCATCGGGCGTTCGCCCGAGCCGGGTCCTAGGACCATCGGCCGAAGGGGCGGGACCGGGACAGTAAATCCATCGGCAAAACACAGAAACTCCACTCAATTGTTCATGTTCTTCTGTGACTTGAGTCACAAGAGGCAGGAATTGTTGACCCTGTGTACCGAGTGGGCAGCGCGCTGTGATTCAGTGGCGGGGAAACTCAGACAGCACCGTAAGAGGCACCTCAGAGAAGCGCCGAAGACAACCCTTGATTCGCTGCGAGGTCTCGGGGGGAGGGCGAGCATGGAGACCGAGTCGGAGCCGTACGTCCGTCTTGCGTCCTTGCGGCAGCTGCACCAGGTCATGGCCGACATGAACACGGCACGCAGCCTGGCGGACACACTGCAGACCGTTGCCGACGGCGTGGTGAACGCCCTCGGATACGAGATGGCGTGCGTGAACCTCGTCCGCCCCGACGGCGATCTCGTCGTCGCCGGGTTCTCCGGGAACTCCGCCGCCGAGGCCCTGATCACCGGCCGGGTCGGTTCCCGCGAGTCCTGGGAGCGACGGCTGCACATGGGCGAGAACTGGGGCGACCTGGTCTTCATCCCGCACACCGAGGGCTGGGTGCTCGACGATGACGACGTACCCCAGTGGTACACGGACGGGCCCGCGCCGCGCTTCGAGGACGAGTGGCACCCCTCCGACCGCCTCTTCGCCCCCATGTACACGCCGGGCGTGCAGGGCGGCTCCTCCGGCGAGCTGCTCGGGGTCATCTCGGTCGACCGGCCGCGCAACGGCCGCCGTCCCGGCGCCTGGGGCCGCGAGGCCCTGCAGATGTACGCCTTCCAGGCCGCCATCGCGATCAGCAACGCGCGTCTACGCGCGAATATGCAGCGGGCACTGGTCCGCCTGGAGCGCGAGCAGCAGGCGCTGCGGGCCAGTGAGGAAAGCTTCAGGCAGGCCTTCGAGTACGCGCCCTCCGGCATGGCGATCGCCGAGATGGGCGGCGACCAGCACGGCCGCATCCTGCGCACCAACGACGCCCTGTGCCGCCTGCTGGGCCGCCCCGCCTCCGCGATGCGCCGCTACTCCTTCTCCGACCTCGTCCACCCCGAGGACATCGGCACCCTGCTCAGGACCTCGGCGGAGGGCGGCCGGGCGGAACTCCGCCTGGGCCGCCGGGACGGGACGTACGTCTGGGTGTCCCTGCGCAACTCCGTGGTGGCGGACGCCGCCGACGGGCCCCGCTTCCTCCTCACCCATGTCGAGGACATAGAGGAGCGCAAGCGCCGTGAGCTGCAGCTCGCCCACCGCGCCTCCCACGACTCCCTCACCGGCCTGCCGAACTCCGCCGAGCTGCGCTCGCGCCTGTCGTCCCGGCTGTGCCGGCGCCCGGCCCACGCCGGCGAGCTGGAGTCCCTGGACGCGGCCTACGGCCACCCCGCCTTCGACCCCCCCGCCGGCCACGGCTTCGACTTCCGGCCGGGCACGGAGGGGTACGACGGCTACGACCACCATGTGCACACCGTCGCCCCCGAGGACGGCCACGACGACGGCACCAAGGGCCTCGCGGTGCTCTTCTGCGACCTGGACGGCTTCAAGTCGATCAACGACCGCTTCGGGCACAACGCGGGCGACGCGGTACTCATCGAGGTCGCCCGGCGCCTTACGCGCGGTGTCCGCGACGGTGACACGGTCGCCCGGCTCGGCGGCGACGAGTTCGTGATCCTCGCCGACGGCCTCGGCCGGGCCGACGCCCAGGACCTCGCCGTGCGGCTGCGCAACGAGATCATCCAGCCGATCCGCGCCGAGGGACGGGCCGTCCGGGTGGGCGCGAGCTTCGGCATCGGCTGGGCACACTGCGGCATGACTGCGGACGAAGTGTTGAAGTCAGCCGACGAGAGTATGTACGTAGAGAAACGATCTCGTCCCAAACAACACCGACGCGCCGGGTGATCCGCAGGTCAGGGACTTGATGGGATTCGAGTCACCCGTTTGGCTCAGTCAGAGCGGGTAGGCTCGCCTTTCCAGACCTGTATCGCATCCACCCGCACCTGCTGAGGAGACCAAGGGATGACGCCCGGCGAAAACAGCCCGAGCACGCCCGAGGACGACGACCCGTTCGGCTATCTGTACGCAGACGGCCAGGCCAGAGGGGCCCAGCCGCCGTCCGGCGGTTACGGCTACCCGAACTCGGTCAGCAGGGTGCGTGCGGTCGGCGAGCGGCAGTACGGCCAGTCGACCATCCCGCAGCAGCAGGGTGCCTACGGCCAGCCGAACGCCTACTACCAGGCCCCGGAGACCATGCCGGGCGGCACCCCGCCGAGCACCCCCCGGTCCGCGCCGCCCGCGCCCGACCGCCGCGGCCCGAACACCAAGGGCCTGCTGATCGGCGCGATCGCGGTGGTCGCCGCGGTCGTCATAGGCATCAGCGTCGCCATGCTCAACGGCAACGACGACAAGAAGACCGGCAACCAGGCGGGCACGACTCCGAGCCAGTCCCAGAGCCAAGGCCCGAGCCCGTCGGGGAGCAGCTCGGCGGCGAGCGGGGAGCTGCCGAAGGCGGACGCGAGCACGCTGCAGCTCGGGCCAGGTGTGACGACGGCGTCGGACATCAAGGGCTCGAAGGCCAACGGTGGTGTCTATGTAACGGGCTTCAACCACGTCGGAGCAACGGTCACCTGGACGGTCAACAACATTGAGAATGCCGGCACCTACCGGCTGTACGTGCGCTACGGCATCCCGGGTGTGGACGCCAACGCGACTCTGGTGGTCAACAACAAGGCAGATTCGCGGCCACTGAACATGAAGAACTTCGGGGGCGGCACGCCCGAAGGTGACTGGGAGCAGGGTTGGAAGACCACCTGGTCGAACGTGGACCTGAACAAGGGCACCAATACGATCCAGATCGCTTGCCAGAACGGCAACCAGTGCAACGCCGTCCTGGACCAGCTCTACATCACCAAGTAGGGGCCGATGCGGTCCGTCAAGCAAGACAGCCGCCGTGGTGTTGATTTCCGGCGGCTGTCGAACATTGTGAACTTCAGGTGAAGCGCTTTTGGCGCACCTCAGCCGTAAATCTCAACCGAGTTGGCGCTGCCGAGGTTGTCCGAGTAGGTGCCCGGCTTCAGAGTGACCAGCTTGGTGCCGGTGGCACAGCCGAGGGTGGCCTTCCAGAAAACCAGAGTGTAAGAAGTCTGGTTCGAGGCGGACCGGGCGATGTGGTCGAGAGGGATACAGCTGGGCGTTTCGGAGTAGACCGTCCTGGTCCCGGTCCTGTTCGTCCCCGACCATCCGCAGAACTTGCCCTTCGGGCAGGTGTTGGGATCGGCCGCCGCGGCCGGTGTGGCAAAGATGCCGCCCAGCAATGCGCCAGCCACAGCCGCCGTCGTCAGGCTTTTCCTGAGCACGCTCATGTGAGGTCTCCCCTATATCTTTCGCTATTGGTCGATGTAGCGAATAGATGATCATTTGATCATCTGGCTGACATGAGGGGAAGGGCGTTTCTCGGCCAAGCTGCTAGGCGGGCATATCCGGCGAGGGCTGCAGAGTTTTCACGCCGCCGTCACCGACGCTCGAGCCAGGAATTTCTCGTAGGCCGCGCGGTCGAAGTCGCCCGCCGCCGGCGCCTGTACGGTCCCCGTCGACAGTGCGGCCGCGCGGGACAGGCGACCCGGCCACGGGAGTTGTTCGACGAACCCGCTCAACAGGCCGGCCACCGCAGAGTCGCCCGCGTCGGTCGGGTCGCCGTGGAGACGGGCGGGCGGTGTGGCGCGCCAGCGGCCCTCGGGGGTGACGGCGAGTAGGCCCTCGGCGCCGAAGGGAGTTGACCACCGCGTGGGCGCCGCGTCGGCGGGCGTCCTGGGTGGCGCGCAACGACTCGTGGGAGCCGGTCAGTTCGGCCAGATCCTCGGCCGTTGAAGGGGCCCCGGTACGGCCGTTGCCGCGCCGGGCGCCCCACGTTGTACGTCGGCCATCGGCGCCTAAGACCTCGCGGCGTGGACCCTCGCCTCGTGTACGGCCTCGCGCAGCGGCACCGCTTCGGCGCACTCCTCACCCGGGCTGTACCGGCACCCTGCGGTGCACTTCCGCACGTGGGTGGCCCAGGCGAGCCACTCCTGCTCGTCTGCGAGGTGCAGTACCGGAATGTCGTCGTCAGCCATGGACTGCCCCATCGCTCAGGGCGGCGAGCACGTATGCACGGACCGGGTGGTCTACGGCCTCCCAGCGTCCCCGGTCGGGCGGTTCGGCTCGATGTCCATGCCTTCGGCCGCCCCAGCACGCCTCGTCCGGCAGCAGAGGCAGCCCTCGCCCACTCCACCGCAGCCGCTCAGCCTGCCTTGCCCAGCGCGCCCAACGGGCCGCGTTTGGGTTGGGGCGCCAGTCCTGCGAGACCTCCGGCGCAGAACTCGACACCGATACCGCGCTGTTGGTCGCTGTTGCGAGCCCACCTCGTGTATGCGACTGGGACCTTGTCCGTAAAGCGCTCAGGATGCCCAGCATCCAGGCGATAGGGTTACGCACGTTGATAGCTCCTTGGTTGGCTGTTGACACTCCGCCCCGCGACGGCCTGCGATGCCGTTTGCGGGGCACCTTCATTCACTCGCTGAATCCCTTCTCAGCCCACACGGTCTTCCCCACACACTCCGGTCGCACGCCCCACTTGTCGGACAGGGAGTCGACCAGTAAAAGCCCCCTTCCCTCACCATCCAGGTCGCCGGGATTTCCCAGCACAGGCATGCTGTCGCTCTGGGTGTCCCGTACTTCGATGCGGTAGACGCTGTCCGCCCTTTCTGTGGACATTTCGATCTGCCGCCCAGAAGTGCCCGGCACTCGTCCGTGCGTTACGGCGTTCGTCATCAACTCGCTGACGACAAGCGTCAGATCTATTGAGAATCCGGTCTCACGGCCAATACCGCATGACTTGAGGAAGGAGAGACTATTGGTTCGGGCACGGGCTACGGATCGGATAGCGGTGGGGTACTGACGGCGTGTGGCCGATTTGGGCACGGCAATCCCCCAGGGGTTTGATTGAGCGGCCGGTAACGCCAGATTACGAATAGCCGGGGTGCAGCCCTGCATCTCTCGTTGACAGCATGCAACCCTGCAATCGAGTTCACTCGATTGAGTGTTTATCGCGCTACAGATGGACAAACGTCCTACACTCGGATACGGCAGCCAAGGTCAAGAAAAGGGGGGGCGTCTCATGGCGATGCGCCGGATGTCGCAGCCGACTGCGCGTCAGGTGCGGCTCGGGACCATCTTCCGCGGCTTGCGCGAGGAGGGCGGACACGGCAGCCAGGACACCGTTGCTCGCGAACTCGGCTGGTCCGAAGCGAAGCTGTCGCGCATCGAGTCCGGGCGAGTCGGCATTTCCGATCCAGACCTGCGGGCACTGCTCGATCACTACAGAGTCCAGGACCGGAAACTTCGCGCCTATGTGGTCGACCTGAGGCGCCGAGGAAACGTCCGCGGCTGGGAGAGCGACGTCCGCTTGGTCGTGAGTCCCACGTACGCCGACTACATCAGCTACGAATCGGACGCGTCAGACAAGTGTGACGTTCAAACCACCCTGATCCCCGGATTGCTGCAGACGTACGACTATGCGGCCGCCGTGCTCGATCAACACTTTCCGGGCATGGACGAGGAAGAGCGAGCCGAAAGGCTGAGTATTCGAGTTAAGCGACAGAGCGTATTCGATCGCCCAAACCCCTTAATTTTTCGGGGGATTATCTCGGAGTCGGCGCTCCGGCATGCCATCGGTGGACGTGAAGTGATGGCCGCCCAACTTGAACATCTCCTCATTCTGGCCAAGGAATATGTCGGCACGGTCAATATTTATGTGCTGTCGGAGGTGTCGGAATGCCATGCAGCTCTGTTCGGGCCGTTCGTGATTCTCGCTTTTCCCGAGCGCTGGGTACCTGACATCGTCTATCTGGAAGGTCTGACCGGCAACAGGTTCCTAGAGGATGCCAGGGAGGTCCAGGCGTACAGAAGGCTGTTCGACCGGCTCATGGTGTCGGCGTCCCTCCAAAGGGCCGAATCGATGAAGCTAATCGAGTGGCACCTCGATAATTATCGCAATGGATAAGTAGATGCGTCGCAGCACATAATCCCGAGCGCCTCCACGCTGGCCGTTACATGGCAGAAGTCATCCGCCTCCGGAGGCGATGGCGACTGTGTGGAGTTCGCCGCCTACGGTGATGCCGTTGCCATCCGCCACAGCAAGGCCCCCAACGGCCCCGCCCTCCTCTATACCCGCTCGGAGATAGCCGCCATGATTGAGGGAGTCAAGGCCGGCGAGTTTGACCATCTCGCAGAGGCATAGTACAGAAGGCGCTCGGCCGTACGAGTGTTTAGTTCGGTGAGCGGTTTTTCGGAATGATGGCCGAGGAAGCTTGGTGGCGACGTTGTCCTAGACGAGGCGGAAACCATGCTTGCACGTAGAGCCTTGGCCATCGCGATCGCCACCCCTGTGCTGCTCGCTGCGATCGGAATGACTGGCGCATCCGCGGCCACTTCGCAAAAGCCCACCACCGGTGGGTCGATCGCCCACCCCGACCCCACTGCCGGCAGCAAGGGCGCCGAGGCCAAAAGGCCTGACCGTCCGCACGGCGTGGCCAAGCCGGCTGCCAATGAGGAAGCGGAACCGGAAGAAGGCCTCCTCGGCACCATCACCGGGGAACTCTTCGATCGCGTTGCTCCTGCCGCAAGGTAAAGGGATCACGCGGCGCTGACTTTCCCGGTCACCGAAATCCGCCCCAGCAACTCCTCGAACGTCCTCCGATCGAACTCGCCGGCGGCCGGGGCCCGTACGGTCGCGGCCGACAGGGCGACCGCGCGGGTGAGGCGGTCCGGCCAGGGGAGTTTCTCCACCAGGCCCGACAGCAGGCCCGCGACCGCCGAGTCGCCCGCGCCCGTCGGGTTGCCACGCATCCGGGCCGGTGGGGTCGCGCGCCAGCGGCCCTCCGGGGTGACGGCCAGGAGGCCCTCCGCGCCCAGCGAGGCGACGACCGCGTGGGCCCCGCGCCGGCGGGCGTCCTGCGTGGCGCGCAACGGCTCGTGGGAGCCGGTCAGTTCGGCCAGTTCGTCGGCGTTCGGTTTGATCAGGTCCGGTCGGGCGGCGACCCCGCGGCGCAGCGGCTCCCCGCTGGTGTCCAGCAGGACCGGGACGCCCGCGGTGCGGGCGGCGCGGACGAGGTTCGCATACGCGCCGACCGGAACTCCCGGCGGCAGGCTGCCGCACAGGGCCACTGCCGAGGCGGACGACAGCAGTTCGTCGTAGCGGTCCAGGAACGCGCCCCACTCGGTCGGCTCGATCTGCGGGCCCGGCTCGTTCAACTGGGTGGTGTCACCCGAGAGTTCGTCCACCACGGCGATCGTGCGCCGGGTCGCCCCGGCGACCGGGACCAGTGCGTCCGTCAGACCGGGGGTGTCGCCGAGCTGATCGCGCATCGCACGCCCGGTCGCGCCGCCCGCGAACCCCGTGACCGTCGTCTCGTGCCCGAGCGCGTCCAGTACCCGGGCCACGTTCACGCCCTTGCCGCCGGGCCGCTCGACGACCTCCGAGACCCGGTGTGAGGCGTGCGGCCGTAGCGACCGCACGCGATAGGTGAGGTCGAGAGCGGTGTTCAGCGTGACCGTGAGGATCAACCGGGCCGACCTCCCTCGAAGTTCCCTGCGCCTGTCATCGCGCCCGTCATCGCGCTGTCATCGTTTTCTGGGCCTCGATCATGCCAAAGAGACGGCGGCCGGCCCAGTCACGGGTCGGCCGCCGTCCGGGGAAAGCCGGGCAGATCAGGCCAGTTGGGGCGGGACCACCCACTCGCCCTGCCGCATCACGCCCTTGAGGCCGAAGTCCGCGTCCAGCAGGAGCAGGTCGGCGTCCTTGCCGGGTTCCAGGGAGCCGATGCGGTCGGACAGGCCGAGGAGGCGGGCCGGGTTGACGGACAGGGCCGTCACCGCGTCCTCGACGGACAGCTTGTCGATGGTCACCGCCCGCTGGAACGCGCGGTCCAGGGTGAGCGTGGAGCCCGCGATCGAGCCGCCCTCCACCAGCCGGGCCACGCCCTCGCTGACCTCGACCTCCAGCGGGCCGAGCATGTAGCGGCCGTCGCCGATGCCGGCCGCGTCCATCGCGTCCGTGATGAACGCGACCCGGTCCGCCCCCGCGTGGTGGAAGGCCAGCTCCAGCGCGGCCGGGTGGAGGTGGGTGCCGTCGTTGATCAGCTCGACCGTGACCCGTTCGTCCTCCAGCAGGGCGGCGATCGGGCCGGGCGTGCGGTGGCCGAGCGTGGGCATCGCGTTGAAGAGGTGGGTGGCGACCGTGGCGCCCGCGTCGATCGCCTCGACGGTCTGCTCGTACGTCGCGTCCGTGTGCCCGATCGCCGCGATGACGCCGTGCTCGGCGAGCAGCCGTACGGAGTCGAGGCCGCCCGGCAGCTCGGTGGCGAGGGTGACCATCTTCGCCCTGCCGCGTGCCGCGTCGATCAGCTTGCGGACCTCGGCGGGCTCCGGGTGGCGCAGCAGTTCCTCGGAGTGCGCGCCCTTGCGGCACGGCGAGATGAACGGCCCCTCGAAGTGGATGCCCGCGATCTCGCCCTGCTCGGCCAGCTCGCTCAGCAGTCCGGCCTGCCGCGCGAGCAGGTCCATCTCGTCGGTGACGGTGGAGGCGACCAGGGTGGTGGTGCCGTGCACGCGGTGCGTGCGGATGGCCTTCAGGATGTCGTCCGGGGTGCCGGAGAAGGAGGCCCCGCCGCCGCCGTGGTTGTGGATGTCCACGAAGCCGGGGATCAGCCAGTGGCCGGATACATCGATGACCTGGGCATTCTCGGCGGCCGTGGCCACGATCCGGGTGCCCTCGACGGATACGCGCCCGTCGTCCACCACTCCGCTGGGCAGCACCACCCGAGCACCTGCGAGAACCAAGCTGGGAGCCATCAGGCGGTTACCTCCGAGGGGTCGGTGGGGTCGGGGTCGGTGGAGTCGAGCAGGTCCTGCGCGAGCAGGCCCGCGCCCAGGCAGCCCGCGGTGTCGCCGAGGGCGGCGGGGACGATGCTCGGCAGTTTCTGGAAGGTGACCCGCCGCCGGACGGCGTCCCGCAGCGGCTGGAACAACACTTCCCCCGCCTCGGCGAGACCGCCACCGATGATCAGGGTGCGCGGGTCCAGCAGGGTGAGCGCGGTGACCAGACCGTCGGCGAGCGCGTCCACCGCCTCCTGCCAGATCCGGACGGCGTTCGGGTCACCGGACGCGACGGCCTTGGCGCAGTCGGCGGCGTCCGCGTCCGGATCCCCGCAGGCCGCCGCCCAGGCCTCGGTCACGGCGGACGCGGAGGCGTATCGCTCCAGACAGCCGCGCTGCCCGCAGGGGCAGGGGGTGCCGGACGGCCGTACGACGATGTGGCCGATCTCGCCCGCGAAGCCGTGCGCGCCGGCCTCGACCCGGCCGTCGATGCCGATGGCGCCCGCGATCCCGGTGCCGAGCGGCACGAACAGGAACCGGTCGGCGCCCTTGCCCGCGCCGATCCGGCCCTCGGCGAGGCCGCCGGTGCGCACGTCGTGGCCGAGCGCGACGGGGATGCCGAGCCGTTCGGTGAGCAGCGCGCGCAGCGGTACGTCCCGCCAGCCGAGGTTGGCGGCGTAGGCCGCGACGCCCTGTTCCTCGTCGACGATGCCGGGGACGGCGATGCCGGCGGCGACGGCCGGTGCGCCGAGGTGCTCGGCGCCGTACGCGCGCAGCTCGGCGGCGAAGCCGAGGATCGTCGCGACCACCGCGTCCGGTCCGCGCTCGCGTCCGGTGGCGCGGCGGGCACGGTGGAGCAGTTCGCCGTCGTCGCCGACGAGGGCGGCCTTCATCCCGGTACCGCCCACGTCCAGGGCGATGACATGTCTCACCACGGCACCTAGTGTGACCTCCCACCCGCGAGAGGTCTAGTCCACTCACGTGGTGTAGACCTTATCTGTCCATATATTGAACGGTCAGACAGCAGGGTTGGGGTTGACGGTGCGTCGGGGTACGGCAGGAACGATCGCGGTGGTGTCCGCACTGGGCATGACGGCGATTCTGGGAGGCTGCGGAAGCACCGGCTCCTCGGACACGACCCTGAGACTGGTCGCCGCCGACTACGGCGACTCGGCCGCCAACAGTTCCAAGAAGTACTGGGACGCCCTGGTCAAGGAGTACGAGTCCAAGCATCCCGGCGTGAAGGTCGACGTCAGTGTGTACTCCTGGAACGACGTCGACGCCAAGGTCAAGGACATGGTCGCCGCGGGCCACGCCCCCGACCTGGCCCAGATCGGCGCCTACGCCGACTACGCGGCCGCCGGCAAGCTCTATCCGGCCTCCGACCTGCTCTCCATCCGCACCCAGGCCGACTTCCTCTCCCAGCTCTCCGACGCGGGCCAGTGGAACCACACGCAGTACGGCATCCCCTTCGGGGGCTCCACGCGCGTGCTCTTCTACAACAAGACCCTGTTCGCCAAGGCCGGCATCACCAACCCGCCCACCACCTGGGACGAGCTGGCCGCCGACGCCAAGGCGCTCAAGGACAAGGGCGTGAAGTACCCCATGGCGCTGCCCCTCGGGCCCGAGGAGGCCCAGGCCGAGACCATGCAGTGGATGCTCAGCGGCGCGAGCGGCGGCACCGGCTACACCGACGACATCGGTACCTACACCATCGACTCCGCGCAGAACGTCGACACCTTCACCTGGCTCAAGGACGACCTGGTCGGCAAGGGCCTGACCGGGCCGGTCGCGCCCGGCAAGCTCAACCGCGCGGACGCGTTCGCCGCGTTCGCCGACGGCCAGGTCGGCATGCTCAACGGGCATCCCACGCTGATCCAGCAGGCCGGCAAGAAGGGCGTGCAGTTCGGCATGGTGCCGATGCCGGGCCGCAGCGGCAAGGCCAGGGCCTCCATGGGGGTCGCCGACTGGATGATGGCCTTCAAGCAGAACGGGCACGCCCAGCAGATAGGCGACTTCCTCAACTTCGTCTACACCGAGAAGAACGTCCTCGACTTCTCCCGCCAGTACGGCCTGCTGCCGGTCACCGGCTCCGCCTCCAACGCCATGAGCGCCTCGGACTCCGCCCCCGACAAGGCCCTGCACCCCTTCCTCGACCAGCTGCCCACCTCCGAGCTGTATCCCGTCGGCAAGACCTCCTGGGCGGCGGTCAGCGTGGCCGTCAAGCAGAACATCGGCAAGGCCGTCGCCCCCGACGGCAGCCCCGCCGCTGTCCTCTCCCGCATCCAGGCGACGGCGACCGCGGCGGACAGCAGCAGCAAGGGCTGACCGGGTTGTCAGTCCCCGGCGCTACGGTGGCTGACATGGAACTAGGCCCACGCGAACAATCCATCCTCGCCCTGGAACGCCGGGGTTTCCCCGGCCCCGGCGCGAAGGAGCGAGCGATACGCGAGGAACTGGGCCTGGCTCCGGTCCGCTACTACCAGCTGCTGAACGCGCTGCTGGACGACGAGAGAGCACTGGCGCACGATCCGGTGACGGTGAACCGCTTGCGCCGGGTACGGGACGCTCGCCGCTCGGAGCGCTGAAGCCGACGGCACCGCAGTTCCCTCAGGGGCGCGGGGCGGAGCCGCAGGCGTGAGGGCGACCCGCGCTGGATAGTGTCGGAGGTATGGACCCTCTGCCGACCCCGCAGACCCAGCCCGGCCGGGACGGACTCGCCGCACTCCTGGCGAAACCGACCGCAGCGATCGTCGGCCTGGACTTCGACGGCACCCTCGCCCCCATCGTCGCCGACCCCGAACAGGCCCGCGCCCACCCCGAGGCCGTACCCGCCCTCGCCGCCCTCGCCCCGAAGGTCGCCTCCGTCGCCGTGATCACCGGCCGCCCCGCCGGAGTCGCCGTCCGCTACGGCGGCTTCGCCGGCGTCCCCGGCCTGGAGCACCTCACCGTCCTCGGCCACTACGGCGCCGAACGCTGGGACGCGGTCACCGGCACCGTCACCGCCCCCGCCCCGCACCCCGGCGTCGCGGCGGTCCGTGCCGAGCTGCCCGGCGTCCTGGACCGCGCCGGCGCCTGGCACGGCACCTGGATCGAGGAGAAGGGCCGCGCGGTCGCGGTCCACACCCGCCGCGCCGACGACCCGCAGGCCGCGTTCGACGCCCTGCGCGGCCCCCTCACCGACCTCGCCACCCGCCACGGCCTGATCGTCGAGCCCGGCCGCATGGTCCTGGAACTGCGCCCGCCGGGCATGGACAAGGGCGTGGCGCTCAGCGAGTACGTCCGCAAGACGGGCGCCGAGTCGGTCCTCTACGCCGGTGACGACCTCGGCGACCTCCCCGCCTTCGACGCCGTCGACGAACTCCGCTCCGACGGCGTCCCCGGCCTGCTGGTCTGCAGCGGCAGCACGGAGGTCACGGAACTGGCGGAACGCGCGGACATGGTGGTGGACGGCCCGGCCGGCGTCGTACAGCTGCTGCGGACGCTGGCGGCTCAGCTGGACTGAAGCTCCTCCAGCTCCCGCAGCTGATCGAGGAACCACCGGGCGGGCGGCAGCGCGGTGGCCGCGGCGGCCAGCCGCTTCGACCGCTCCGTCCGCTCGGCCGCGGGCATGCTCAGCGCCGCGTGCAACGCCTGCGCCGTCCCCTCGATGTCGTACGGGTTCACCACGGTCGCGTCGGCACCCAGCTCCTCGTACGCCCCCGCCTCCCGCGACAGCACCAGCGCACAGCCCTGGTCGGAGACGACCGGGACCTCCTTGGCGACCAGGTTCATGCCGTCCCGGATGGGGTTGACCAGGGCCACGTCGGCGAGCCGGTAGGCGGCCAGCGAGCGTGCGAAGTCGTCCTTGACGTGCAGCACGACCGGGGTCCAACCGGGCGTGCCGTAGGCCGAGTTGATCTCCTCGGCCACCCGCTGCACCGCGGCCGTGTAGTCGCGGTACACGGCGAGGTCCTGCCGCGACGGATAAGCGAACGCGAGATGCACCACCCGCTCCCGCCACTCGGGGTGCGTGTCCAGCAGCCGCCGGTACGCCAGCAGCCCGCGCACGATGTTCTTCGACAGCTCGGTGCGGTCGACGCGGACCACGGCCTTGCGGCCCTCGCCGATCTCCGCCCGCAGGGCCGTCATCCGCTCCTCGACATCCGGCTCATGTGCCCGCTTGCGCAGGAAGTCCGCGTCCGCGCCGAGCCCGTGCACCCCGACCGCCGTACCCGTGAGGCTGTCGGGACCCAGTACCGCGGCACAGCAGGACGCGAACGCGTCCGCCCAGCGCGCGGTCAGAAAGGCCGCCCGGTCCGCGCCCAGGATGCCGTTCAGCAACGCGGCCGCGATGTCGTCGGGCAGCAGCCGGAAGTAGTCCGGCGGCGCCCACGGGGTGTGCGAGAAATGGCCGATGAGCAGGTCCGGGCGCAGCTCGCGAAGCATGCCGGGCACCAGGCACAGGTGGTAGTCCTGCACCAGCACCGCCGCCCCGTCGGCCGCCTCCTCGGCCAGCGCCTCGGCGAACGCCCGGTTGTAGGCCTCGTACGACGCCCACTGCCGCCGGAACTCCACGTCGAAGACCGGCTCCAGCGGGGTCTGGTACAGCATGTGGTGGACGAACCAGAGCACCGAGTTGGCGATGCCGTTGTAGGCGTCGGAGTGCACCTCGGCGTCGATGTCGAGCATCCGCACCCGCTGCCCGCCGGTGTCCTCGGCCGGCAGCAGCCCGCCGGCCGCCCGCCGTACGGCCTCCCGGTCGCCGTCGCCGAGCGCCGCGCACACCCACACCGAGTCCGCCTCCGCCCCGATGGCCGACAGCCCCGAGACCAGCCCGCCGCCACCCCGTCTGGCGCGCAGCGAGCCGTCCCCCTCCCTCGCGTACGAAACCGGGCCGCGGTTGGACGCGACCAGCACCCGAGCCTTCTCGGCAGCACCCTGCGTGGAAGCCATGGTCCTCAACCTAGCCCGGCCCGGAAACGCTCAAACGTACGGTTGGGGTCCGGCGCGCGGACGTATACGACCGGCGCGCGCCAACCACTGCGACCGGTTCGCTCCGACCGCTACGACCGGTTCACGCCACCTTGCGGTCGGCGTACTCCGCGATCTCCGCCATCGGTGGCCGCTCCTCGGTGTCCACCGAGTACGTGCGTGGCTCGAAACCGTCCGTGCCGCGTTCGAACTGGGTCAGCGCGGGGCGGACCAGGTGGCCGCGGGCCAGCCGGAGCTGGGCCGTGCGGTAGATCTCCGCGGCCATCCGGCCCAGCGCCTGTC
Organism: Streptomyces sp. IMTB 2501; assembly: GCF_001953885.1. Lineage (GTDB taxonomy): Bacteria > Actinomycetota > Actinomycetes > Streptomycetales > Streptomycetaceae > Streptomyces. The sequence goes on from NZ_MQUS01000005.1 coordinate 150,452, forward strand.
CGTCCTGGTGGCGGTGTTTGCGCACGCCCACGTCCACCTGCGCGAGCGCGTCCAGCCCCACCAGGTGCAGCGCGTCCACCAGCATGCCCAGCTCCACGCCGTAGCCGACGGGGAAGGGGAGCTGTTCCAGCAGGCTGCGGCGGGCCGCGTACTCGCCGCCCAGCGGCTGGACGAAACCGGCCAGCTGCGGCCAGTGCAGGTTCAGCAGTGGGCGGGCCATCAGCTCGGTGACCCGGCCGCCCTGCCCCGCGGCCCCGGCGAGCGGACGGTCGTACATGGCCTTGACCAGGTCGACACCCGGCTCGGTGAGCAGCGGGCCGACGATCCCGGAGACGAAGTCGGAGGAGAATTCCCTGAGGTCGGCGTCGACGAAACAGATGATGTCCCCGCCGGTCACCAGCAAGGAGCGCCAGAGCACTTCACCCTTTCCGGGGACGGCGGGAATGCGCGGGAGGATCTCGTCGCGGTGAACGACCCGCGCGCCCGCGCGCGCGGCGACCTCGGAGGTACGGTCGGTGGAGCCGGAGTCGACGACGACGATCTCGTCGACCAGCGGAACCTGTTCCATCAGGTCATGGCGGACGACCGCGACGATGTCGCCGACCGTCTCCTCCTCGTTGAGCGCGGGCAGGACGACGCTGATCGTCTGGCCCGTGCGCTGCTTGGCGGACAGAAGGCGGTGGAGAGGGCGATCGGTCACGGACCAGGAGCGGGTGGCCAGCCAGTGCTCGACTTCTTCCAGCACGGTCAGCGGCTCCTCTCTGTTCGTGATCACAGGGGCGAACCGTGTGATCCATCTCGCGGTTCGGACGACTATCTCAACTGTCCTGGCCTTCGGTTACAGTCTTGAACAACGCCGATGACCATCGCATGTCGGAGGGTCACGCGCGTTCACAACCGAATACCGCTCATCCAGAGGGGCAGAGGGATACGGCCCGATGAAGCCCCGGCAACCCTCCAGCCGGTACTCGTAGATCAGTGTTGATCGCTCCGCGAGGCTCCCGGCTAGGGAAGGTGCCAAATCCGTCTCATGGCGAGATGCGCCATGAGGAAGATGAGGAGAAAGGGCCTCGCCTCCATGGCTGTGCAGACAGTTGCAAGCAATTCCACCGTCGACCTCGGTCCGGCAGCGGCCCTGAGCTGTCGCGAGTGCGGGCACCGCGTTCCGCTCGGCCCGGTCTTCGCCTGCGAGGAGTGTTTCGGCCCGCTGGAGATCGCCTACGACTTCTCCGGTTACGACACCGAAGAACTGCGTCGCCGTATCGAGGCCGGCCCGGCGAACATCTGGCGGTACGCCCCGCTGCTGCCGGTCCCGGCGGACGTGGCCGACAAGCCCAACCTGAACCCGGGCTGGACCAAGCTCGTCAAGGCCGACAACCTCGCCCACGAGTTGGGCGTCACGGGCGGCCTGTACGTGAAGGACGACTCCGGCAACCCGACGCACTCCTTCAAGGACCGCGTGGTCGCCCAGGCCCTGGAGGCCGCCCGCGCCTTCGGCTTCACCACGCTCTCCTGCTCCTCGACCGGCAACCTGGCCGGTGCCGTCGGCGCCGCCGCGGCCCGCGCCGGCTTCCGCTCCTGCGTGTTCATCCCGCACGACCTGGAGCAGGGCAAGGTCGTCATGGCCGCGGTCTACGGCGGTGAACTGGTCGGCATCGAGGGCAACTACGACGATGTGAACCGCTTCTGCTCGGAGCTGATCGGCGACCCGGTCGGCGAGGGCTGGGGCTTCGTCAACGTCAATCTGCGGCCGTACTACGCGGAGGGCTCCAAGACCCTCGCGTACGAGATCTGCGAGCAGCTCGGCTGGCGGCTGCCCGACCAGATCGTGATCCCGATCGCCTCCGGCTCCCAGCTCACGAAGATCGACAAGGGTCTGAAGGAGCTGATCGAGCTGGGTCTGGTCGAGGACAGGCCGTACAAGATCTTCGGCGCGCAGGCCGAGGGCTGCTCGCCGGTGTCGACGGCCTTCAAGGCCGGTCACGACGTGGTCCGCCCCCAGAAGCCGAACACCATCGCCAAGTCCCTCGCCATCGGCAACCCGGCCGACGGTCCCTACGTCCTCGACATCGCGCGCCGCACCGGCGGTGCCGTGGAGGACGTGACGGACGAGGAAGTCGTCGACGCCATCAAGCTGCTGGCCCGTACCGAGGGCATCTTCGCGGAGACCGCCGGTGGTGTGACCGTCGGCGTGACGCGCAAGCTGATCAAGGACGGTGTGCTGGATCCGACGAGGACCACGGTGGTCCTCAACACCGGTGACGGGCTGAAGACGTTGGACGCGGTGGCGGGTACGGGACTGACCGCAACCATTCGTCCCAACCTGGAGTCGTTCCGCGAGGCGGGGCTCGTCTAGGGGCCCACGCGGCGGCAGCCGCACATCGAATACAGCCCCGCGCCCCTGGGGCGTCACCCTGACCGGAGGTTTCATCGTGAGCGTGACCGTTCGCATCCCCACCATCCTGCGCACCTACACCGGCGGCCAGGCCGAGGTCGCCGCCGAGGGCGCGACCCTCGCCGAGGTCATCGAGGACCTGGAGAAGAACCACACCGGGATCGCCGCCCGTGTCCTGGACGACCAGGGCAAGCTGCGCCGCTTCGTGAACGTCTACGTCAACGACGACGACGTGCGCTTCGAGCAGGGCCTTGAGACGGCGACCCCGGACGGCGCGGGCGTCTCCATCATTCCGGCCGTCGCCGGCGGCTGATCGTTACCTTAGGTAACATCAGTTACGCATTGTTCATCGAATTGCCTCCTCCGTGAGAGAAGCGGAGGGGGCAATTCTGCGTGATTGAGCGCGGTACAGTTGGGGAACCTGGTCACGGCCTCCGGGTCGAGAGCCCTGGATCCATACCGCAAGCCCGACAAGAAGTAGCCAAAGTGCGCGGGTTTTATGCGGCTTTTGTGCCCTTTGTGTAGCCCGACTTGCCCCGAAGTCGGGCGAATTCTCACCACATTCCGGACCGTTCCCGTCCAGAATTCTCGTCCGATTGACCTGTTGCAGACGGCAGTTGGACAGATACATTCAGCCGCGGTCGACGCGTTCCGGCGCACGCCCCCGACCGATTTGGGGGGTGAGGTCTGACCCGGGTCCGCGAAGTGTGGATCTGTGCAAGGGCCAGTAATAGGGGAGTTAGGCATGGCTCAGGGCACCGTCAAGTGGTTCAACGCGGAGAAGGGGTACGGCTTCATCGCGGTCGACGGTGGTGCGGATGTTTTCGTCCACTACAGCGCGATCCAGATGGACGGTTACCGCACCCTGGAAGAGGGGCAGCGGGTCGACTTCGAGATCTCGCAGGGCCAGAAGGGCCCGCAGGCGGACATGGTCCGGCTGGCGACCAGCTGAAGCACGCGTCGGCTGACAGCGACGTTCTTCTGTTTCATCTTCGAAGGGCCCGTACCTCCCGGGGTGCGGGCCCTTCGTGATGCCCGGCGCTCCCCTGTTCGCGCGCGGCTGAGCGCACCCTCCGGCAGCCCCGAGGCGCTTGCACTCGGGGGTGCCGAGTGCTAATCATTGGCGTTAGCACTCTGAAGGTGAGAGTGACAAAGAAGGACCGGGTCGGTGAGGTCCGCGGGCCACGTGGGGCAAGGAACCACAGGTCGGCGAACCGTCCGTCGCGGGCGCGGGCGCGGTCCGAAGGAATCACCCCCAGTCCTGGAGGGACCACTTCACATGGCCAAGATCATCGCGTTCGACGAGGAGGCGCGGCGCGGCCTCGAGCGCGGCATGAACCAGCTCGCGGACGCCGTGAAGGTGACGCTCGGCCCCAAGGGCCGCAACGTCGTCCTCGAGAAGAAGTGGGGCGCCCCCACGATCACCAACGATGGTGTCTCCATCGCCAAGGAGATCGAGCTCGAGGACCCGTACGAGAAGATCGGCGCCGAGCTGGTCAAGGAAGTCGCCAAGAAGACGGACGACGTCGCCGGTGACGGTACGACCACCGCGACCGTGCTCGCCCAGGCCCTGGTCAAGGAAGGCCTGCGCAACGTCGCCGCCGGCGCCAACCCGATGGCCCTGAAGCGCGGTATCGAGAAGGCCGTCGAGGCCGTCTCCGCCGCCCTGCTGGAGCAGGCGAAGGACGTCGAGACCAAGGAGCAGATCGCCTCCACCGCGTCCATCTCCGCCGCTGACACCCAGATCGGCGAGCTGATCGCCGAGGCCATGGACAAGGTCGGCAAGGAAGGCGTCATCACCGTCGAGGAGAGCAACACCTTCGGCCTTGAGCTTGAGCTCACCGAGGGCATGCGCTTCGACAAGGGCTACATCTCCGCCTACTTCGCGACCGACATGGAGCGCATGGAGGCGGCGCTTGAGGACCCGTACATCCTCATCGCCAACTCCAAGATCTCCTCGGTCAAGGACCTGCTCCCGCTCCTGGAGAAGGTCATGCAGTCGGGCAAGCCGCTGCTGATCATCGCCGAGGACGTCGAGGGCGAGGCCCTGTCGACCCTGGTCGTCAACAAGATCCGCGGCACCTTCAAGTCCGTCGCCGTCAAGGCCCCGGGCTTCGGTGACCGCCGCAAGGCCATGCTCGGCGACATCGCCATCCTCACGGGCGGCGAGGTCATCTCCGAGGAGGTCGGCCTCAAGCTGGAGAACGCGACCCTGGACCTCCTGGGCCGCGCCCGCAAGGTCGTCATCACCAAGGACGAGACCACCATCGTCGACGGCGCCGGCTCCTCGGAGCAGGTCAGCGGCCGGGTCAACCAGATCCGTGCCGAGATCGAGAACAGCGACTCGGACTACGACCGCGAGAAGCTGCAGGAGCGCCTGGCGAAGCTCGCCGGCGGTGTCGCGGTCATCAAGGCCGGTGCCGCCACCGAGGTGGAGCTCAAGGAGCGCAAGCACCGCATCGAGGACGCCGTCCGCAACGCCAAGGCGGCCGTCGAGGAGGGCATCGTCGCCGGTGGTGGCGTGGCCCTGCTGCAGGCCTCCTCGGTCTTCGAGAAGCTGGACCTGGAGGGTGACGAGGCGACCGGCGCCAACGCCGTGAAGCTCGCGCTGGAGGCCCCGCTGAAGCAGATCGCCGTCAACGGTGGTCTTGAGGGCGGCGTCGTCGTGGAGAAGGTGCGCAACCTGGCCGTCGGCCACGGTCTGAACGCCGCCACGGGCGAATACGTCGACATGATCGCCGAGGGCATCCTCGACCCGGCGAAGGTGACCCGTTCCGCCCTGCAGAACGCCGCCTCCATCGCCGCGCTGTTCCTCACCACCGAGGCCGTCATCGCCGACAAGCCGGAGAAGGCCGCCGCGCCCGCCGGCGGCGGCATGCCGGGCGGTGACATGGACTTCTGATCGACCTGACGGTTGATCGCCTGTCCTTCGGACCGAGGGCGGTGCCTCCAGCTTCTGGCTGGGGGTGCCGCCCTCGGGCGTTTTCAGTCGGCTTACTCCCTGAGTTCCTCGGTGTCCAGGGTGATGCTCACCGGCGGCCGGAGCTCGGCCTTCTTCAAGATCATGAACATGCTATGTTCCTTCTCGACCAAGATCATTTGGCTTGGTTTCACATGGCTCATTCAGGAGGAACTGTGTCCTTCGCAGTACGGGGGAAGCGCGGCATGGCACTGACCGGCCTCGCGGTCGCCGCCGCCATCGGTGGCGCGACGCTGACCACCGCGCCGGCCTACGCCGACGACGTCTACGGCCACTGCACCACGGACGGTGTCCGCATCCGCTCCAACCCGAGCACCTCGGGCACGGTGCTCGGACTCTGCTACACCGGCGAACGCCTGGCGCACCGGGACGTGTCCGGTGACGGTCAGTGGGACCTGGTCTACGACGTCGACAGCGGCGTCAGCGGATGGATGTCCCACGGCTACTACAGCTGGTGACATGTCCCGCTGAGGTACCGATGAAGATCTAGGGAAAGGGCCGCCCGGCCGTGTGGCAGGGCGGCCTCTTCTCGTTGTGGCACGAACAGCGCACCTAGGGCCCGTCCGAGACCCTCGGTGTGATCGCCGACAGTGTGTCGCCCGGGGTCAGTCTGTTGTAGAGCCAGACGGCGTCCTTCGTGCCGAGGCCGATCCAGCCGCCGGTTCGGGGGGCGCAGGCGAGGGAGCCGGCGTAGATGCTGGTCCCGTCGGTGTCGTGGAGTTCGACCACGTACGGTTCCCGCGCCTTGCAGGCGCCCTTGGCGAGTGGTCCGACGGGGTCCCGCGTGAGGTCGAGTTTCGCGGAGACGGTCAGCGGGTGCGCGGTGACGAGGGTCGGGAAGCCCGAGGTGATGGGCATGACCCGGCCGTCGATGGTCAGGGTCTGCTTCTCGAAGTTCACCGTGCCGATGACCGGGGTCGGGGCCGGGCCGGGGGGCGAAGGGGAGGGGGACGAAGGGGAGGGGGACGGGAGGCGGGGGGCGGTGGCGGCCGGGGCTTGACGGTGTTCCGGAGCGTCACCCGTGTTCAGGGTCAGTGCGAATGCGGCCAGGGCGAGGGCCGCTGTGCCCGCGCCAAGGGTGAGAGCCGTGCGACGACGGCGGCCCCGGCGGGCGCCGCGGCGGCGGATCTCGGAGGCGGCGACGGGCGGCGAGGTCTCGTTCGCCGTGGCCAACTCGCGGAGTGTGGCGGTCAGTTCATCCGTGTTGAGGTCATCCGACACGGCCACCCTCCTTCCGTACCGGCGCAACGGCCTTCCGTACCGGCTCGCCGGTCCTCCGTGCCGGCTCATCGGCCTCGTCCGTGCCCAGCTGCTTCGCCAGCGCCGCCCGGCCCCGGGACAGCCGGGCCTTGACCGTGCCCACGGGCGCGCCGGTCTCGGAGGCTACCTGCTCGACACTCAGGTCGCACAGATGGTGCAGGACGATCGCCAACCGCTGTGCCTGGGGCAATTGGCGCAACGCGGCCACCAGCGCGGTGTGTTCGGGGCCGGGGCCGGGAGTCGACTCGGGGGGTGTGTGCCGTCGCACGAGTTCCAGCCAGCGTCTGGCGCGCCGCCAGCGGCTGACCGCCAGCCGTACGGCGACCGTGCGGATCCAGGCCTCCGGGGCGCTGTCGGCCAGGAAGGACTTCCGCCGGTCCCAGGCGCGTACGAACGCCTCCTGCACCACGTCCTGGGCTTCGCCGTGGTCTCCGGTGAAGGCGTAGAGCTGCCCGGTCAGGCGGGGGAACGCGGCCGCGTAGAAAGCGTCGAACTCGTCCTCGGTCATGCCCTCCGCCGGAGTCTTGCTGAGTTTCTCGATTCGCGTGCAACCCGCCCGCCCCGTCCGTGCGTACAGGTCCCGTGGGCCGCGTGTGCGGCGTACATCGAAACACACGTGACCCAAGGAGAAGACGATGCGGAAGGGTGCCGGGATCCATGACGACTTGCCCGCGGACGACTTCGCCGCCTACGCGCGCACCTGCTGGCCCCGGCTCCTCGTCACCGCGCGGTTGCTCACCGGGGATCCGCCCGAGGCGGACGATCTGGCGAGGAGGACGCTGACCCGGGTGTACGCGCGCTGGCGCCGGGTCCCGCGCAACGACGTGGACTTCCACGTACGGCGTCACCTCGTGCGGAGCTGGCTGCGGCGGCCGTGGCCGCTCGGGCGGCGTGCCGACCGGCAGCGGGCGGTGCTGGTGCTGCGGTACGGCGAGGGGCTGCCGGACGCGCAGATAGGCCAGTTGCTCGGCATCTCCACAGGCGCGGTGCGCCACTTGGGCAAGCGGGGGGTGAAGGCGGCCGGGGGCGATGAGCAGCGGCTGCGCAAGGACTATGCCGCCGTGGCCGGTGCCGTGGTTCCCGGTCCGCTTCCGCTGGACGCGGTGACCGTGCGGGGGCGGGCGCGGCGGCGTCGGGCCGCGGTGGCCGCCGGCGGCTGTGCGGTGGTGCTGGTGGCCGGGGGTTTCCTCACCGTCGGCCGGCTCGGCGGGACCGGTCACGGTGAGCCGTCCGGTACGGTGGCCGGCCGCGCGGTGGGTTCCGTACGGATCGTGGCGCCGGGGGAGCGGGTGCAGGCGGCGCCCGGCGTGGAGATGTGGCTGACCGCGGACGGCAGCCACTGGTCGACGCCCGAACAGGCCAACCAGTTCCGCGGGTTGGACACCTGTCCGTGCCACAAGCCGGGGGTGTCCGTGCAGGCGGAGCCGGTGCGCGGCGGGTACTTCCTGTCCGGCCTGTACTACGGCGTCACCGGGGACCCGGGACGTGTCGAGCTGGACACCGGCCACGGCCCGGTCGCCGCCAACGTGCTCACCCTGGCGGGCCGCCCCGGCTGGGGCGTCTGGTACGCGAGCAGGTCGCTGTCCGAGCAGGACACCAAGACGCTCATCGTCGAGGGCATGGAGTCGGCCGGGAGCACCGGGAGCACCGGAGGCACCGGCGACGGTCAGGGCGTCAGGGTGTACGACACCGCGGGCACCGTCGTGGCACGGTTGCGGAGCGGGGGGTGGCGGGCATGACCCCGGAACTCAAGCAGGAGCCCAGGACGGAGCCCGAGCGGGGGCCCGAGAAGGATCCCGGGAAGAAGCCCAGGCGCGGGTCCAAGAAGGCGGCCACGACCGGGAGTTCTCGCCGTGTCCCGTTCCGCGTCCGCCTGCGCCGCAACCGGGGCCGTATCGCGCGTAGGCTGCTGGCCGCCTTCCTGGCCCTGATCGTCCTGCTGTGCGCGGCGGTCGTCGTCGCGTACAAGCTCACCGTCATTCCCGAGCCGCACCCGGACACCGTCGTCCAGAGCACCGTCTTCCTCGACGAGAAGGGCGCCTACCTGGGCCGCCGAGGCCCGGTCGACCGTCAGGACGTACCGCTGTCGCAGGTTCCGCGGTATGTGCAGGACGCGGTGATCGCCGCCGAGAACCGTTCCTTCCGTAGCGACTCCGGGGTCTCCCCGAAGGCCCTGGTCCGTGCCGTCGCGGCGGCGCTGACCGGCGGCGAACGGCAGGGCGGCTCCACCATCACCCAGCAGTACGTGAAGAACGCGCTGCTCAGCCCCGAGCAGTCGCTGTCACGCAAGGCGCGCGAGGCGCTGATCGCGGTCAAGCTGGACCGCACGCGCTCCAAGGACGAGATCCTCCAGGGCTACCTCAACACCGTGTACTTCGGCCGGGGTGCCGCCGGCGTGCAGGCCGCCGCGCGCAACTACTTCGACGTCGACACCAAGGACCTCACCGTCTCGCAGGGCGCGGCCCTGGCCGCCATCATCAACCTCCCCTCCTACTACGAGAAGGCCGGCTCGGACCCGAAGGTCACGGCGACCCTCCAGCGCCGCTGGGAGTGGGTGCTCGACGCGATGGCGGCGAGCGGGAACATCACGGCGAGACAGCGGTCCGAGGCGCGTTTCCCGGCGTTCCGCTTCTATCCGCCGGGGGCCACCGACGGTCAGCGGCAGTACTTGATCGACGTCGCGGCGAAAGAGGCCGCCGACCGGCTCGGCATCACCGAGGACCAGCTGGCGAAGGGCGGCTACACCGTGCGCACCACCTTCGACCTCACCCAGCAGGATTCCACGGCGGAACTGGTCAAGGGCCTCAAGTCCGCCAAGGGCGGGGTACGGCTGCACACCGCGGTCGTCGGCATCGAGCCCGGCGACGGTGCGGTGCGGGTCCTGTACGGAGGGTCGGACTACGCCCGGCAACCCTTCAACGACGCGGTGAGCGGGGCGGTGGAGGCGGGTACGGTGATGACACCGCTGGCGGGCCGGCGGTTCGGGGCGCCGCTCACGGGGTTCCCGAAGACAACCGCGCCCACACCGCTGAAGCTCACGTCGGCGTACGCGGCGGTCGCGGCCGACGGCATGTACGCCGCGCCGTACACCGTCGCCCGCATCACCCGCGACGGCCGGACCGTCTACTCCGCGCACGCCGACCGCCACCGGGTCCTGCCGGAGACGGCGGCCCGCGTGGTGGCCGCGCCGGTCCGGTTCACGGCGGGCGCGGGCGGCGGCATCACCCGCCGCACGGTGTGGACCGTCGCCTACGACACCCGGCTCACCCTGACCGTCGCCCTCTTCGCCGACAAGCCGGGCAAGAAGAAGGACACGACGGTGCCTGCGCAGCTGCCGACGGATCCCTCACCGACGGCGTTCACGGAACAGACGGCGACTCAGCTCTGGGGGCGCTTGAGGTGATCGACGAACGCGGACCAGGCCGACGGCCGGAGCAGGAGCTTCGGGCCGTGGGGGGTTTTGGAGTCGCGGACGGGGATGAGGGTGGGGAAGTCGTGGGTGACTTCGAGGCAGTCGTTGCCGCCTTGGCTGTGGCTCGACTTGTGCCAGGTGGCTGTGCTCAGGTCGTGGTCAGGGATGTTCCTCATGGGGGTAATCGTGCGCCAACGCCTCGATCAGGGCCAGGGACTTCTGCGGCGAGAGCGCGGTGGCCACGAGAAGATCGAACGCGAACCTCAGTTGGGCGACGGTGGCCGGGTCGTCCTCCAGCCGACCGGTGCGCACCCCCTCGAAGTAGACCAGCGGAGGCGCGTCCTCGAAGTCCATCAGCTTCAGGGCGCCCATCATCGCCGTGTGTGCTCCTGCGCTGAACGGCAGCACCTGCACGATGACCCGGTTGCGGCGGGCCAGACCCGCGATGTGACTCAGTGCCTCCGCCATCACCGCCCGGCTGCCGGTCTCCCGACGCAACGCGGCTTCGTCAAGCACCGTCCACAACACCGGCTTTGTTGGGTTGTCGAGCAGGCGGGTCCGCTCCATCCGGCCTTCCGTCCACTCGTCGATGGTCTCCTCCCGGGCCGTCGGGTCGTACGCGCGGTTCACGGCCCGTGCGTACGCGAGGGTCTGGAGCAGTCCGGGGATCAGGAGCGGGGCGTACTGCCTGATCGCCGCGGCCTGCGCCTCAGCCTCTGCCGCCTCTGCGAAGGGCTCCTCATACTTCGACCGGGCTGCCGCCTTGCAGTTCCGCTGGAAGAAACCCCCCGTCTCCAGGACTTCGTCCAGCATCCGCGCGAACTCCGGCCGCATCCGCCGAGTCCCCGCCTCCAGCTGCCCGATGAACGACCCGCTCACGAACAGCCGCTGGCCCAACTGCTCCTGGCTCAGCCCCTTCCGTTCCCGAGCGTGCCGTAACTCGGCGCCCAACAAGGCGCGCGGCGATGACGACGGGTCGAGGTCCTTCGGTCCTGCCATGGCAACTCCTGGTCTGACAGCAGAGTTTGTTGGGCGCCATCTCTGGCCAGGTTAGAGCGCGGTCGGCCACTCTGTGTGGCGAACGTGAATACTCAGCGTGGAGGAAGTGGCGCAATGGAGACGAAGGAAACGACCGTCGATGAGCGGCCCGCCCGGACTGCCGATGAAGCGGTGGACCGGCTGCGGGTCGCTCTGCGCGGGGTGGGGATCGTCCTGCCGTCGCTGCGGGTCGACCCGCTGAGCACCTCGGACGAGGACTCGTACGCCTTGGTCGACCTGGGCCGCTGCAATCTGGGCGTGGCCTCGCGGCTGGCGGCGGTTCTCCGGGGGAAGGCGCCTGGCGCGTGAGCCGTACACCCGAGTACGCCGTCGACGCGCGCAGCGGGCGGATCGGTGAGGTCATGGCGCGTGAAGGGGGCTATGTGCAGCTGCGCCCCATCGGCGGTGGCCGGGAGTGGGACTGTCCGCCGGAGTCGGTCGAGCCGGCGGCGCCGGACCAGGTGCTGCGGGAGCGGGTGCGGCGGCTGAACCGGGACAGTGTGAGCGGTGTCACGTGAGGGCTTCCCGCGGGCCGGAATGTGGGGCACCGCATAGGCGGTTACTTAAGGAGCTGCAACAATGCGTGTTCACATACCGACCGGTTAACACCGTCCCTCACGAGGAGCCCCCCACGTGACCGTCACGACCCCCGCCTCCCGCGCGGCCCAGATACTCTCCCGCCCGATCGCGCTCAACGGCCTCACCGTCCCCAACCGGATCGTGATGGCGCCGATGACCCGGATGTTCTCCCCGGGCGGCATCCCGGGCGAGGACGTGCGGTCGTACTACGCCCGTCGTGCCGCCGCCGGTGTGGGGCTGATCGTCACCGAGGGGACGTACGTCGGCCACGAGTCGGCCGGGCAGAGCCACCGCGTCCCCCGCTTCCACGGCGAGGAGCAGCTGGCCGGCTGGGCGAAGGTCGCCGAGGACGTGCACGCGGCGGGCGGCACCATCGTCCCGCAGCTCTGGCACATCGGCATGGTCCGCAAGGACGGTGACGCTCCCTACCCGGAGGCTCCCGCGATGGGCCCGTCCGGCCTCGTCACCGCGGGCGCCGAGACCACCGGCAAGGCCATGACCCAGAAGGACCTGGACGACGTCATCGCCGCGTTCGCCCAGGCGGCCGCGGACGCCGAGCGCATCGGCTTCGACGGTGTGGAGCTGCACGGCGCCCACGGCTACCTCCTCGACCAGTTCCTGTGGGAGGGCACCAACCGTCGTACCGACGCCTACGGCGGCGACCCGGTGGCCCGTACGAAGTTCTCCGCGGAGATCGTCGCGGCGGTCCGTGCGGCCGTCTCGACCGAGTTCCCGGTCATCTTCCGCTACTCGCAGTGGAAGCAGCAGGACTACACCGCCCGGCTCGCCGAGACCCCCGAGGAGCTGGAGGCCATCCTGACCCCGCTCGCCGCGGCCGGCGTCGACGTCTTCCACGCCTCCACCCGCCGCTACTGGGTGCCGGAGTTCGACGGCTCGGACCTGAACCTGGCCGGCTGGACGAAGAAGATCACCGGCAAGCAGGTCATCACCGTCGGTTCGGTCGGCCTCGACGGCGACTTCCTCAACGCCTTCCAGGGTGAGGGCTCCCCGATCCAGGGCATCGACAACCTTCTCGACCGGCTGGAGGCCGACGAGTTCGACATGGTCGCCGTCGGCCGCGCGCTGCTCCAGGACCCGGAGTGGGCGGCCAAGGTGCTGGCCGACCGCTTCGACGAGCTGAAGCCGTACGACGCGGCCGCCGTGAAGACTCTCAGCTGATCCCATCCGCCCCTTCCGGTCGGGCACTTGTGATCGTCGTCGTGCGTTGTCGTGATGAGTGGTGCGGCAGCGAGGAGCGAGCGAGTGATGACGAAGAGTGAGTCCCAGGTGCGGCCGGACGCCGACGGCCCTGTCGTGCGCACCGCCTCCGGCGCGGTGCGTGGCCTGCGTGAGCAGGGTCTGTCGGTGTTCCGGGGCATACCCTTCGCCGCACCTCCCGTCGGTCCGGCCCGCTTTCAGGCCCCGAGGCCGTCCCAGCCCTGGGACGGCGTCCGGGAGGCGTACGCCTTCGGGCCGCCGCCCCCGCAGGAGACGGGCTTCGCCGGACGCACGGTCCCACTCTCGCCCCCGCAGAGCGACGACTGGCTGACGGTCAACGTCTGGACCCCGGATCCGGACCCCTCCGCCGCCCGCCCGGTGATGGTGTGGATCCACGGCGGCGCGTTCAAACTGGGCCACTCCGGCCAGCCGGGTTACGACTCCCAGCATCTCGCCCGCGCCGGCGACGTCGTGGTCGTCACCCTCAACTACCGCCTGGGCATGGAGGGTTTCGCCCTCTGGGCCGGCGCCCCGGCCAACCGTGGGCTGCTGGACCAGGTGGCGGCCCTGGAGTGGGTCCAGGAGAACATCGCCGCGTTCGGCGGCGACCCCGCCAAGGTCACGGTCTTCGGCGAGTCGGCGGGCGCCGGTTCCATCGCCGCCCTGCTGGCGATGCCCAGAGCGCGGGGGCTGTTCCGGCGCGCGGTCGCCCAGAGCGCGCCCGGCACGTTCTTCTCCGCCGACCTGGCCCGCGACATGGCGGCGGCACTGGCGGCCGAGGCGGACCGCGAGCCCACGGCGGCCGACCTGGCGACGGTGGCGCCGCAGCGGCTCACCGAGGCGGGCGCGGCGCTGGGCACCAAGATGGTCCAGTACACCGCCCGTTGGGGCCAGGTTGCCCCGACCACCGTCCCCTTCGGCCCGGTCGTCGACGGCGAGATCCTCCCCGCCACCCCCTGGCAGGCCCTCGCCTCGGGCGTGGGGCGCGACATCGACCTCCTCGTCGGCCACAACCGCGACGAGTACCGTCTGTTCCTGGTCATGGCGGGCCTGTACGGCAAGGTCACGGACGACCTGGCGACGGCGGCCCTGCGGATGTACGCGCCGGGCGGCGAGACGGGCGAGAAGGCCTACCGCGCCGCCTTCCCGGACGCCTCCGCCGAGCAGCTCTTCGCACGCGTCCAGACCGACTGGCTGTTCGCGCTGCCGACCCTGCGCCTCGCGGAGGCCCAGCACGCGGGCGGCGGCCGCGCCCATGTCTACGAACTGACCTGGCCGGCCCCCGACAGCGGCGGCGAGCTGGGCGCCTGCCACGCCCTGGACATCCCGCTCCTCTTCGGCACGTACGGCGCGGACCTCGGCGCCCTTCTCTTCCCCGGCGGCAGACCCACACCGGAGGCGGAGCGGCTCACGTCCTTCTTCCACCGTGCCTGGCCGGCGTTCGCCCGGACCGGCGACCCCGGCTGGCCGGCCTACGACCCGCACTCCCGCCTGGTCCAGGTCCTGGACGCGGAGCCGGAGGTGGCGCCGTACCCGGAGGAGAAGAACAGACTCCTGTGGGAGGGGTACGACTTCCCGCCCTTGCCCCTGCTGGGCTGACGGCGGGGGAGAGGGACGGCGGGGCGCTACATGTTCCCCATGTTCCCCATGGGCTCGATGTCGACGTGCACCGGTGTGCCCCACACCCGCAGCACCTCGTAGTCGGTGAACTCGTGCACGAGCCGGTAGGCCATCGCGGGCCGGGACGAGCGCCGCTGGGCGGCGAGATACGCCTCGGCCTCGCGCCGGTCCCGCCGGGGCGTGCCGCACAGCTGCCACTCCTGCCCGCTCCACGCCTCCGGCAGCCAGCGCTGCTGCGGCTGGGGCCGGTCGGCGCGGACGCCGTACCGGGAGGGCGCGGTGGCGACGGGCGCGGGCTCGGCCCGCCCGCCCTGGAACTCGGAGCGGCGGGCGGCCCGCCGCCGGGTCTCGCAGAGCAGGCACAGATCGGGCGCGCTCTCGTCCACGGGCCCCTGCGGATGCTCGGCACACCGGGTGGCGGGCGCGCTGCTCCCGGCGCTCTCCTCCACCAGGTCGAGCGCCCGGCGCAGATCCGCCTTGATCTCGTGCAGCCGGGCGTCCGGGGTGTCGGCGGTGAGGGCCTCCCCGTGCTCCCCGAGGAGCCGGAGCGCCCTTCCGAGGGCGGCGAGCTGGGCGTGGTTCATGGTCAGCCTGCGTACACCCTTCCTGCCCCGGTGTCCAGCGGAGACCGTGGTGGCGCAGTCCCCGCTCGTGGTCGACTGGGCCGCGTGACGACACTGCCGAGCCCACTGGTGCAGGCCCTCCACCGCTTCAACGCCGCCCACCCCTGGGACCACAACGCGCACTATCACCCTTGGCTGCTACGGCAGTTGCCGCGCCGGTTCGGCAGCGCCCTGGACGTGGGGTGCGGCAGCGGGGACCTGGTGCGGCGGCTGGCCGGGCGCGCGGAGTCGGTCGTCGGCGTGGACGCGGACCCCCGGATTCTGGACAGGGCACGGGAGCTGACGGACGCATCGGCCCCGGTCACCTACGCCCGTGCCACCGCCCCCCACGGACTTCCCGCCGGCCCCTACGACGTCATCACCTGCGTCGCCGTCCTGCACCACCTCCCCTGTGCCGGCACCCTCACCCGCCTCCGGCGCGAACTCGCCCCCGGCGGCACCCTGGTGGTCGTCGGCTGCGCCCGCCCCCGGGGCGCCCTCGACCACGCGATCGGGCTGGCGGCCATACCGCTCAACCTGCTGATGGGGTGGGCGAAGAACCGGGGGCGGGCCACGGCGCACCGGCCGGTCTCCATGACCGCGCTCACGCATGACCCGGAGCTGACGCTCGACGAGATCGGCCGCGAGGCGGCCCGGCTGCTTCCCGGTGCCCGGCTACGACGCCGGTTGTTCTGGCGTTACACCCTCGTCTGGCGTGCCCCTGCCGCCCCGCGAGGCCGCTGAACAACCGGCGCCGGGTCGTCAGCCGTGGAGCTGGCTGAGGGTGCTGCCCGCCCCGCACACGGGGACGGCCGCGATGGCACCGGCCGCCAGCGCCAGCGGTGAGGTGGGCTGGAGAACGGGAAGTACGTTGAGGTTGCCGGTACAGGTCACGGAGTCGGTGTCCAACTCGCGGTCGTCGGCGTGGGCGGGGGCGGCCAGGGCGGCGACGGACAGGGCGAGGACGGCCGTGGCCAGGAGCTTCTTCATCATGCCCGGGGAACGACCGGTCGGGCGGGATGTCACGCGGGTGCGGCCACACGGGGACGGCGCGGGAAACCGAAGACGTAGGTCGCCGCGAAACCGACCGCGTACCCGGTGAGCAGCCCGCCCGCGTAGACCGCCACCGCCACCGCCGGGCCCCGGTTCCCGGTCAGCAGCGGGAACAGTGCCCAGCCCGACGGGCCGATCGCCGTCGCGCCCACCTTGGTGCCGAGCATCGCGAAGAAACCGACGAAGCCTCCGCCCGCCGCCCCGCCCGCGCAGGCGGTCAGGAACGGCCGGCCGAGTGGCAGCGAGACGCCGTAGATCAGCGGTTCGCCGACACCGAGCAGGCCGGCCGGGAGGGCCGAGCGGATCGTCGTACGCAGGGAGTCGTGGGAGACGTCGTGGCGCAGCCGGACGTACACCGCGAGCGCCGCGCCCACCTGGCCCGCGCCCGCCATGGCCAGCAGGGGCAGCAGCACGGTGTAGCCCTGCTGCTCGATGAGGGTGGTGTGGATGGGGATGAGGGCCTGGTGCAGGCCCAGCATGACCAGGGGCAGGAAGAGACCGCCGAGAAGCAGTCCGGCGGCCGCCCCGGCGGTGGCCAGCAGCCAGTCGGCCGCCGTGCCGATCGCGGTGGCCGCCGCACCGGCCGCGTACATCAGGCCGTACAGCGTCACCAGGCCGGACACGAGGACGGTGACCGTGGGCGTGAGCAGGACGTCCAGCGCGCCCGGCACCCGGCCCCGTACCCACCTCTCCACCCGGGTCGCGAGCAGCGCCGCGGCCAGCGCGCCGAGCACCCCGCCCTGTCCTGGCGCGAGGTGCGTCCCGAACACCGTCACCTTCGCCACGCCCGGGTAGACCACGACGGCCGCGACCGCGCCGCCCAGTACGGGGGTGCCGCCGAACTCCTTCGCCGCGTTGACGCCGACGAACACCGCGATCAGCGCCAGGAAGGCCGACGCGACGGCCGACAGGGCCGGGGTGAGGCCGGGCAGCCAACCGGTGTTCAGCAGCATCCCGTTGACGCCGGACAGGATGCCGCAGCCGATCAGGGCGGGGATGAGCGGCACGAAGACGTTCGCGATACGGCGCAGGGCGGTCTTGAACGGGGTGGCGTTACGGCGCCGCAGGGCTTCCCGTACGTCGGTGCTGTCGCGCATGACGGTGGCGTTTCCGAACTCGGTGCCGTGGGGGCCCTGTTGACCGGCCGCGACCCGTGTCGTCACCTCTGCCGTGACCTCGTCGACCACCCCGGGGCCGAGCACGATCTGCCAGGCGGGCCCGTCGGCCACCACCCCCACCACACCGGGCAGGGCCCGCAGCCCCGCCTCGTCCGCAGCCGCCGGATCGGCGAGGGACAGCCGGAGGCGGGTCATGCAGTGGGCCACGGAGGTGACGTTGGCCGGGCCGCCGACCCGGTCGAGGACGGCGGCCGCGGTGGCGGCGGGGTGGTCGTTGCGCACGCCCCGAGCGTGCGGGTCAGCGGGGCGCGTGCGCCAGCGCGGCACGCAGATGCCCGCCGGACTCCTCCAGAAGGCGGGCGGCCGTCGGGCCGTCGACGCCGGTGAGGAGGGCGAGGATGGCGTTCTTCACTTCCCCTCCGGACTCGGTGAGGGCCTTCTCGATCTCCGCGTCCGAGGCGCCCGTGGCCAGGGACACGATCCGGCGGGAGCGGGCCCGGAGCTTGTCGTTCGACGCCCGTACGTCGACCATCAGATTCCCGTAGGTCTTGCCGAGCCGGATCATCGTGATCGTCGAGAGCATGTTGAGGACCAGCTTCTGGGCCGTACCGGCCTTCAGCCGCGTGGACCCGGTGATCAGCTCGGGCCCCACGACGACCTCGATACCGTGCTCGGCTGCGGCCGCGAGCGCGCTGTCCGCGTTGCAGGACAGGCCGACGGTCAGGGCGCCCAGGGCGCGGGCGTGCTCGACGGCGCCGATCGCGTAGGGGGTGCGCCCAGAGGCGGAGATGCCTACGACGGTGTCGGCGGGGGCGAGTTTCAGGGCGTCCAGGTCCTGCCGGGCCAGCTCCCCGGAGTCCTCGGCACCCTCCACCGAGGTGACCATGGCCGTGGGTCCGCCCGCGATCAGGCCGACGACCTGCCCGGGATCGGTGTTGAAGGTCGGCGGGCACTCGGAGGCGTCCAGCACCCCCAGCCGCCCGGCGGTACCGGCACCGGCGTAGATCAGCCGACCGCCGTTCGCCATGCGTTCGGCCACGGCGTCGATGGCGGCGGCGATCCGGGGCAACTGGGCCGCCACGGCGGTGGGCACGGCGGCGTCCTCGCCGTTCATCAGGCGGGCGATGTCGAGGGTGGACAGACGGTCGATGTCGGAGAGTTCGGGACGGAAGGCTTCGGTGGTCAGGGAAGCCAGCTGACTGCGCAGCTCATGCGAGGTCATGGGGGGTGGCTCTCTCAGGTCCGGGTGCTGTTGTGCGTGCTGATGCTCACCTGCGGTCGGTGCGATGCCGGTGAGCCAGCGCCTCGTACGACGCGGCCAGCGCGGGCGCAGCCGTCTCGTACGTCCGCTGGGCCACTCCCACGAACAAACAGTCCACCACGAGCAGTTGACTCGTCCGCGAGGACATCGCGGCCGGTCGCAGCTCGCTCTCCCGTGAGGTGGACGTGGTCAGTACGTGGTCGGCGTACTGGGTGACCGGTGAGTCGGGCCGGCCGGTGATGGCCACGGTCGTGGCCCCGTGCTCGAACGCGACCCGCAGCGGCTCGATGACGTCCCCCGTCGAACCGGAGTGGGTGATCGCGATCGCCACGTCGCCCGACCGGAGCTGCACCGCGTTGGTCACCGCCAGGTGCGGATCGCTGTGGGCGTGGGCTATGAGCCCTATCCGCAGCAGCTTCTGCGTGAGGTCCTGGGCGACGAGCCCGGACGCGCCGATGCCGTACACATCGGTACGCCGGGCCCCGGCCAGCGCGGCCACGGCGGCGCCGAGCTGGCCGGTGTCGAGCCCGGCCGCCGTGTCGGCGAGGGTCTGCTGCTCCTCGTAGGCGAGCTTGGCGACGACGTCGGCGATGGGGTCGTCCACCGCGATGTCGGTGGTGATCGCGGGCGCGCGGCCCGACTGCTGCTGCGCGGCGAGCCCGGCGAGGGCGAGCCGCAGATCGCGGTAGCCGGGGTAGCCGAGGAGCCGGGCGGTGCGGACGACGGTGGCCTCGCTGGTGCCGGTGAGCTCGGCGAGGCCGGTGACCGTGAGGGCGGCGCAGCCGGCCGGGTCGTTCGCCACGGCCTCGGCGACGCGTTGCATGGACCGGGTCATGGAAGGGGCGAGGGTGCGCACCTTGGCGGCGAGCGAGCCGCCCGGACTGCCGAAAATTTCCTTCACGTCCTGGGTCACAGATGAAAGATATTTTCGGTTCGGTGTGGTGGTCAAGAGTGCGCACAATGGGTTCCATGGATCCCATCAGTCCCCTTGAGCAGGCCTTGCACGCTGCCCGGGCCCTCGTGCTCGCCGATCTGGTCGCGGGTGAGGTCGCGGAGGCGGACGTGGTCTCGCTGGTCGAGGACTCCGTCATGGAGCGGCGCTGGTGGGTCGAGCAGTGGCCGGAAGGCGTCGCCTTTGTCGCCGGGCTGATCGCCCAGGACGTCCAGGACGCACTGCTGGATCGGTACGGCCGCTGGCCGCTGTGCCCGGTGTGCGGCACCGGCGACCCGCACGCGCTGGACGTGGAGCCCGAGCTGGGCCCCGACCCGCAGTGGGTGTGCCACAAGGCGGGGGTGAGGGTCGCGGCGGTGGGCTCGCTGGGCTCGGCCACCGGCGGAATGACCTCGTCGTGACGCTGTACATCGACCCGCCCGCCTGGCCCGGCCACGGCCGTATGTGGTCGCACCTGGTGAGCGATGTGTCGTACGACGAACTGCACGCGTTCGCCGAGCGGTTGGGCGTGCCGAGGCGCGCCTTCGAGCGCGACCACTACGACCTTCCGGCGCACCGGTACGCGGACGCGGTGGCGGCCGGGGCGGTGGAGGTACGCAGCCGCGAAGTGGTGCGGCTGCTCAGGGAGTCGGGGCTGCGCAGGCCCAAGGGACTTGCGCGGCGGCCCGGTTCGTAGCCGCCGGCTCAGCGGTTCAGTTCGTAGGCCACGAGCTTGTCGTCGGCGCTGACCTGCTGGAATCCCGCGCGCGAGACCACGGCGCGGGACGCGGCGTTGTCCGGGTCGATCTTCGCCAGCAGCGTCCGTACGTCGTCGCGGGCCAGCGCCCACCGCGACAGGGCGCGCAGGGCCTCGGTGGCGTACCCCTGGCCACGGGCGGTCTCGGCGAGGTCGTAGCCGATCTCGACGCGTCCGTCCGCGCCCGGGGCGCCGTGGAAGCCCATGGCGCCGACGGCGCGGCCGTCCTCCGTGCGGACCAGGACGAAGACGTTGAACTCGGGCCGGTGCACGCCCGCCTCGTACGCCTTGAGCAGCAGACCGGCGGCGTCCCGGGTGCCCTCGTACGGCCCGCCCTCGACCCAGTCGAAGCCGCCGTCGCCGCCCAGGCGCAGCTGGTGGGCGGCGGCCGGGCGCAGGCCGGTGAGGGTGAGGCGTCCGGCGGGGATGACGAGGTTGTTGTGCCAGCGCCACTCGGTGACCGGGGCGCGGCCGGGCAGCTCGCCGCGGCCGGTGGCCCACAGCAGGGTCGGCCAGGGGGCGGGGCCGGGCTGGACGTGCGGGAAGAGGCAGGCCAGGACGGACTCGGCGAGGTCGGCCGGCGGCTCGTAGGGGATGCCCAGGCCCTCCGCCATGTCATGGGTGTGGAGCAGCACCTCGGCGACGCCCATCGCGGCGAAGCCCACCCGGTCGGCGCTGCGGAAGGGGTAGGGGTGGAAGGCGCGGACGCCGGGCGGGGCGGTGCGGACGGCGGCGGCGAGCAGGGCGCCGGTCGTCTCGATGACGTGCAGCAGGCTCGCGTTGTCGGTGCCCTCGTCGAGGGTCAGCTCGAAGGGGACGTAGGCGTCCTGTGCGCGTCCGGCCAGGTTGGCGGCGTAGGCGACGAGGTCGTCGGCGACATGGACCGCGGTGGTGTGGCAGTCCCACTCCAGCCGTCCGGCCGGGACGGCCCTCCAGTCCCGGTCCACCGCCGCGCGCAGCACCGTGGTGCAGCCGGTCACGGCCTCGATCACGTCATCCCCGTTTGTCGCTCGCATGGGGCGAACCCTAAGGGGGTCTCTTCCCTCAGGTCGACAGCATTTCCAGCTCGGCCGAGAGGTTGTAGCGGGCGGTGGCCTCCCAGTGCTCCTGTCCGTACGGGGTGCGGAACAGCCTTGGCAGGCCGAGGAGTTGACGCAGAACCGCCGCACGTCCCTCCCGGAAGGCGTCGTTGGGCACGAAGTGGTACTCCTCGCGCACTTCCGCCGTGTAGGCGGCGTACGCCGACGGGGGCGCGGCCAGGATCGCCAGGTCGGCGTCACACAGCACCTGGCCGTCGCGGTCGTCGTCGGCCGGGTCGTGCGTGACGGTGAGCCGCACCAGCCGGGCCACCTCGGCGGTCCTGTCCGGCGAGACCCCGGCCTCGGGCAGCGCACGCTCGGCGAGCCGGGCGGACCGCTCCTCGTTCGTCGACCGCTCGGGCAGATACACGGCGTCGTGGAACCAGGCGGCCAGCCGCACGACGTCCGGATCGGCGGCGTACTCCGCCAGCACGTCGACACGGCCGAGCACGGCCGCCAGGTGCTCCACGGTGTGGTACCGCCGCTGCGGCTCCTGCCAGCGGCGCAGCAGGGCGTCGGCGTACCGGTACGGGTCCGGGGCGCAGGAGTCGTCGTCCCGTACCGCGAGCAGAGCACGCAGCCAGCGGGAACGCAGGTCGTCAAGATCGGCCATGCCACCATTCTCCCGCCGGGCCACCCGATGCACCTGGCGTGGCCCCATGACTGACGTACAGGACGTACGGGATCCCCAACTCCCCGGTCGGCTGCTCGCCGTCGAGCGGGACGTGTTGATACCGCTGCTGCGGTCGCGTCCGGACACGGACTTCGCCCTGCCGACCGGTGCGTGTCCCGGATGGTCGGTGCAGGATGTGCCGGCGCACCGCTCGGCCGCGTTGACACGGGTGGTGCAGGGCCGCTTCGAGAAGGGCGTGTTCTCGCCGGAGTCCAACGACCGGGACATCGCCGAGCGGGCCGCGTGGCCGAACGCGCGGGTCGTGGACGAGCTGGAGCGCGGGACGACCGAGGCCGGGCCGGTGATCGCCGAGGCGGGCGGGGTGCTGGACATGATCGCGCTGGGGATGGGGGTCCCCCCACGCCTTTAGGGCAGTGGGGGAGGGTGCACGCGGGTGATGTGCGCGAGGTCTTCGGGGAGCCGGGGGCGTACGCGGGGGGGGGGGGGGGGGGGGGGGGGGGGGGGGGGGGGGGGGGGGGGGGGGGGGGGGGGGGCTGCCGGACGCGCTGACGCTGCTGGTCCGGGTCACCCGCGAGAAGGAGCACCTGCCGCTGCACGCCGACCTGGACGACGTGGACGAGCCGCTGCGGCTCGGCGCGGCGGTGGCGGCGGCCCGCCCGCGCGGTACATCGGCGACGCGGCCACGCTCGTACGGCTCTACGCGGGGCGGCCGGTCGGTGCGGGCGGGTACGAGCTGGCCGGCGCCCGGGAGGCGGAACTCAACATCTTCGGATGAGGGCGCCCCCGTACAGGCGTAGTCTTGGAATTGGACTAGACCTGTAGCCGCCGGCGGTACGCGTACGCGCCGGGGAACGCCGAGGAATGGGGTGCCATGAGCAAGCGTGCAGTCCTGGAGGTGATCGCGCTCGACGCCGAGGACGCGGTCGCCGCCCAGGCCGGAGGCGCGGACCGCCTGGAGCTGGTCACCGACATGGCGGCCGACGGGCTGACCCCGTCGGTGGCCGTCTTCGCCGGGATCCGTGCCGCCGTCGACATCGACCTGCGCGTGATGCTCCGCCTCGCGGACGGGTTCGCGGCCGGTGACGTGGAGCGGCTCGTGGGGGTGGCAGGAGAGCTGCGGGCGGCCGGCGCCGACCAGTTCGTGCTCGGGTTCCTCGACGCGGACGGCGGGGTGGACCTGGCGGCGGTGGAGCGGGTGGTCGACGCGCTGGACGGCTGCGCGTGGACCTTCCACCGGGCGATCGACCGGGCCGCCGACCGCGACGCCCTGCGCAAGCAGCTCGCCGACCTGCCGGGACTGGACACCTACCTGACCGCGGGTGCCGCCGACGGCGTGGACGAGGGGCTGCCCACGCTGGTCGCGGAGGCGGGACGGCGCGGGGAGCCGGGCTACGACCAGACGCTCCTCGTCGGCGGCGGCCTGCGCCTGGAGCATGTGAGGCCGCTGCGCAGCGCCGGGATCGACGCGTTCCACATCGGCGGTGCGGCGCGCCCCTCCGGGTGGGAGGGGCCGGTTTCCGAGCGGTTCGTGGCCGAGTGGCGGAGGGTGTTGGACGGGGAGCAGTAAGGCCTCGTCCGGTGTTCTCACGCCGTCGCGAGCACGACCAGGACGAACAGGAACACGATCCCGAAGCCCGTGAGCGGGAGCAGGCCGAACATTCCGGCCGGGCGGCGGAACACAGGGAGGCCCGGGTCCAGGCCGGGGCCCAGGGCGGCCGTCGGTGCGGGGAGCTTGCGGATCCTGGACAGGGTGAAGAGGTTGATCAGCAGCGTGACGGGCGTGATGAGCACCGACATCGGACCCCACCAGCCCTGCGCCAGCGTGTCCGACTGCATCTTCCGGAAGACGGCGAGCCCGCAGGTGTGGCAGAAGGTGCCCTTCCGCCACAGGTTCCTCATCACGATCAACATGCCCTGGTGGCCACGGACGGTCACCCGCGCGGCGGGCCCGGCGCCGCACACGTCGCACCCGGGACCGGCGGGCGCCTGCTGGGGCGCGACGGGCCGGCTGTGGTCGACGGGTGCCTGCTGGTACGGAGCCTGAGGACGACCGTAGCCGCCGGGCGCCTGCTGGGGCGGGTACGGCGCGGGCGCCGTCTGCTGATACGGCCCCGGCGCCGGTGCCGGCTGCTGGTACGTCCCGGGCGTCTGCGCGTACGGCCCGGGAGCCTGCTGGTACGGCCCGGGTGTCTGCTGGTAGCCGGGATACGGGGACGGCGGTGTGCTCAACGGAGGCCTTTCCATGGGGACGTGACGAAACCGGAGAGCACCTTAGGCCGTCAGGCCAACTGGGCCGGTACCGGGGCCGAGTGCGTCACGATCAGCCCCGACACCGCACGCGTCAGCGCCACATACAGCCGCCGCAGACCCGTCCGTTCGTCCGGCTCACCGTCCACCACCTCCTGCGGCTCGTCCAGGACCACGTAGTCGTACTCCAGACCCTTGGCGAGCGACGCCGGGACCAGGGTGAGGCGGGTCTCGCGGGTGGTCTCCTCACCGGGGGCGAGGTAGGTGATCCCCGCCGCCGTCAGAGCCTCGGACAGGGCCGGGATGCGGGCGTCGGCGGCGATCAGCCCCGTCGAGCCCTCGTTGCCCAGCAACTCCTCGCACGCGGCGATGACTTCGGCCGTCCCCGCGGTCGTACGGACCTCGAAGAAACCGGGGTTCTCACGGACGGAGGCCACCGGGGTGAGGCCGGGCGCGATGTGCGGGAGGAGCCGGGAGGCGTATGTGATGACGTCCGTGGGGACGCGGAAACCGGCCGTCAGCTCCTCGATCACGCCCTCGCGCTTGCCGAGATGGGCCAGCGCCTCGTCCCAGCTGCGGGTCGCCCACGGTGTCGTACCCTGCGCCAGGTCGCCGAGGACGGTCGCGCTGCCCGTGGTGCAGCGACGCCCGACGGCCCGGTACTGCATGGGGGAGAGGTCCTGCGCCTCGTCGAGGACGACATGGCCCAGCGAGTGCGTGCGCTGGACCAGATCCGCCGCCTCGTCGATCAACACCGCGTCCGCGGGCGACCACTTGGCCGACTTCACACCGCGCACCGGCTTGGCCCACAGGATCGTCCGCTGCTCGTCCTCGTCCAGGATCCCGGCGGCGTGCTCGGCGAGGAACCCGGCGTCCGTCAGCAGCCGCAGGACCAGCTTCGCCGGGTCCACCACCGGCCAGCTCGCCTTCACGGCCGCCTTCACCGCGCTGTTGCGGGCGACGGCGTCCTGCACCCGGTCGTCCGGGGCCTCCCCGGCCCGCTCCATCTGCACCAGCACCGCGTGCGCGATCCGCTGCGGCAGGGCCTCGCGGGCGGCGCCGTAACGGATGTCCCGCTGCAGCAACTCCCGGACGATGTCCTCCAGTTCGTACGACGGCACCCGCCAGCGGCGCGAGCCGCGCACCACCACGACCCCCTCCGTCGGCAGGGTCACATGGGAGTACAGGGCCCGGCGCAGCACCTCGGCCATCCGGGCGTCGCCCTTGATCACGGCCGCGGCCGCGTCGTCCGTGCCGCGCACCTCCACCTGCGCGACCAGGTCGTCCACGGTGGCCTGCTGCACGGCCAACTCGCCCAGTGCCGGAAGGACTTGCTCGATGTAGTGCAGGAAGGAGCGGTTCGGTCCGATGACGAGCGTGCCGGTGCGGGCGAGCCGCTCCCGGTGGGCGTAGAGGAGATAGGCGACCCGGTGCAGGCCGACGGCGGTCTTCCCGGTCCCCGGGCCTCCCTGCACGCACACGGTCCCGCCCAGCCCGCTGCGGACGATCTCGTCCTGCTCGGGCTGGATGGTGGCGACGATGTCCCGCATGGGGCCGACGCGCGGCCGCTCGATCTCCTGCTGGAGCAGCTTGCTGGCCTTCGCGGTCTCCTCCGGGTCGGACAGGTGCTCGTCCTCGTAGGCCGTGAGATCGCCGCCGGTGTAGCCGAAGCGGCGGCGCAGCCCGATGTCCATCGGGTCCTTCTTGGACGCCCGGTAGAACGGCTGCGAGACCGGGGCACGCCAGTCGATGACCATGGGGTCGCCGTCGGCGTCGTGCACATGCCGGCGCCCGATGTAGAACTGCTCGCCCTCCGCTCCCTCCGCCTGGTCCGCACCCGGTGCGTGCAGATAGTTCAGCCGGCCGAAGAACAGCGGGGTGTCGCTGAGATCGGCCAGCGCCTTGATCCGCTCGTCGATCTGGCGGGACAGCACCTCGGCGTTGACCCAGTTCGCGGTGACGTCCCGGATGTCCAGCGACTCCACGTCCTCACGCATGGCACGCAGCGCGGCACGGGAGGAGGCGAGGTGGGAACGCTCTCGGGAGAGGGGGTCGGCGAGGTCGCCGGCGGGGCCTTCGAGGGGTTCGTGGGCGGGCGCGGACAAGGGGGTGCCTCCGGATCTGCTCTCGCATGACGCGTGACTGGGCGTGGGGTGCACGACTGGGCATGGCTGGGGCCGTCCGGTTTCCGTGCGGACGGCGGCACTCCGTGGGGAGGCGGGCAAGAGCGGAGATTTTAGGCGAGTGGGCGGGACGGAGGCCAATGGATTTTCCGACCCCTAGGGGATACGAGGCCCCGAAGTAGGGGCCGCGGTCCACCCGGGGGCCTACACGGAACTGCCGGGAATTGGCTCCGGAGACCGATGCGGGTCTTATGCCCGGCGAGCCACCATGGAGGCATGAGCGCAGCAACCATCTCCCCCTCCTCCCCCGTCCGGCCTCCGTCCGGTGCCACGGCGACGGACGGCCCCCATCACCACCCGCTGGGCAACGCCCTGCGTGCCATCAAGGTGTTCGCGGAGGCCGCGTTCAGCGTGGTCATCCTCGGCGAGTACGGCGAGGAAGCAGGCATACGCCATAAGTGACGGCCCACCCGTGGCCGATCTGCTCGTCCACCGGGCCGAAGGCGCGGCCGTGGGCCACGGCACACCGCGGCCTTCCTCGCGGGCAACGCGCTCCTGCCCGCGACCCTCGTCGGGAGCCGTCGGCTCAGCTCTCCGTCAGGATGTCGTCGGCGTCCATGATCCGGTAGGCGTAGCCCTGTTCGGCCAGGAAGCGCTGGCGGTGGGCGGCGAAGTCCTGGTCGATGGTGTCGCGGGCGACGACCGAGTAGAAGTGCGCCTGGTGGCCGTCCGCCTTCGGGCGCAGGACCCGGCCGAGCCGCTGGGCCTCCTCCTGGCGTGAGCCGAAGGTGCCGGACACCTGGATGGCGACGGTGGCCTCCGGCAGGTCGATGGAGAAGTTGGCGACCTTGGAGACGACGAGCACACTGATCTCGCCCTCCCTGAACGCGTCGAAGAGCTTCTCGCGCTGGGCGTTGGAGGTCTCGCCCTTGATGACGGGGGCGTTCAAGTGCTCGCCCAGTTCGTCGAGTTGGTCGATGTACTGGCCGATGACGAGGATCTGCTGCCCGGCGAACCGGCGCACGATCGCCTCCGTCACCTTCCGCTTCGTGTCCGTCGTCGCACAGTAGCGGTACTTCTCCTCCGTCTCGGCGGTGGCGTACGCCAGCCGCTCGGAGTCGGTGAGGTTCACCCGGACCTCGACACAGTCCGCCGGCGCGATGTACCCCTGCGCCTCGATCTCCTTCCACGGCGCGTCGAACCGCTTCGGCCCGATGAGGGAGAACACGTCCGACTCGCGGCCGTCCTCACGGACGAGGGTGGCGGTCAGTCCGAGCCTGCGCCGTGCCTGCAGATCCGCGGTGAACTTGAAGACGGGAGCCGGCAGCAGATGCACCTCGTCGTAGACGATCAGCCCCCAGTCCCGGGAGTCGAACAGCTCCAGGTGCGGGTAGACGCCCTTCCGCTTGGTCGTCAGCACCTGGTAGGTGGCGATGGTGACCGGGCGGATCTCCTTCCGCGTCCCGCTGTACTCGCCGATCTCGTCCTCGGTCAGCGAGGTCCGTTTCACCAGCTCGTGCTTCCACTGCCGGGCGGAGACGGTGTTGGTGACGAGGATGAGGGTGGTGGACTTCGCCTGGGCCATCGAACCGGCGCCGACCAGCGTCTTCCCGGCGCCGCACGGGAGCACGACCACCCCGCTGCCGCCGTGCCAGAAGTTCTCCACGGCCTGCTTCTGGTACGGCCGGAGCGCCCAGCCGTCCTCCAGCAGCTCGATCGGATGCGCCTCACCGTCGACGTACCCGGCGAGATCCTCGGCCGGCCAGCCCAGCTTCAGCAGCACCTGCTTGATCTGCCCGCGCTCGGAGGGATGCACGACGATCGAGTCCGGGTCGATCCGCGCCCCCACCAGCGGGGCGATCCGCTTGGACTTCAGCACCTCCTCCAGCACCGGCCGGTCGGTGGTGGTGAGCACGAGCCCGTGCGCGGGGTGCTTGGACAGGGTCAGGCGGCCGTAGCGGTCCATGGTCTCGGCGATGTCGACCAGCAGCGCGTGCGGCACCGGATACCGGCTGTACTGCACCAGCGCGTCCACCACCTGCTCGGCGTCATGCCCGGCGGCGCGCGCGTTCCACAGCCCGAGCGGTGTGACCCGGTAGGTGTGGATGTGCTCGGGCGCCCGCTCCAGCTCGGCGAACGGCGCGATGGCCCGACGACAGTCGTCGGCCCGCTCGTGGTCGACTTCCAGGAGCAGGGTCTTGTCGGACTGGACGATCAGTGGACCATTCACGCGCGGTACACCCTTTCCCTACGGCCAAACGTCCAGTGTGCCCTATTGGCCGATGATCAGGGTCAGTCCTCCGCCAGCTCCGCGACCCCCGTGATCCGGTGCAGGGGATAGGTGCGGACCTCGTCCGCCGTGTGGTCGTAGGCCGTGACGAAGCCGCCCTCGACGCGGACCGGGGCGATGACGCGCTGGCTGGCGGTGCCCTCGGCGTTGACGTAGCCGATCCAGAGGGACTCGCCGGTCAGGACGGCGGCCTGCATGGTGGCCAGGGTCTCGGCGGAGGAGGTGCGCGGCAGTTCGCCGCCCGCGAGCGGGGCCCCGGGCCCGGCGGGCTTGCGCGGGGCGGTGGCGGCCAGGTCGCCCGCCCGGATCGCGCGGATCGCCGCCCCGAGCAGTGTGGCGTCGGGTGCCGGCGGTCCGTCGGGGACCGGTTCGGGGGCGGCGCGCGGCGGGGTGCGGTGGGCGTGTGCGCGGGCGATCAGGACGTCGCCCTCGGCGGACTCGGCGGCCGGTGCGTAGCCCATCGCGCGCAGGCCCTCCAGCAGCGCGGCCGGGTCGGTCTGGGCGGCCAGCACGGTCGGGGCGAGGCGGCGCAGCCGCAGGGCCGCGGCGCGCTTGTCGGCCAGGATCTCGTTCAGCAGGGTGTCGTCGTCGCAGCGGACGTACGCCGAGGCCGCGCCGACCCGGAGGTGACCGTGCTTGCGGGCCACGTCGTCGATCAGATAGGCGAGCGGCTGCGGGACCGGCGTACGGGAGTGCTCGGTGAGGAAGGCGTGCAGGTCGGTGGCGGTCCGGCCGGCGTCCAGGGCGCGCCGTACCGAGGCCGGGGTGAAGCGGTACACCGTGGCGCCGCCCTTGGACTCGACGTCCGCGAGTACGCCCAGCAGATCGGCGAGCGGCCGCCGCAGCGGTCCCGGTGCCACCGCCGTCAGGTCGGCCTGGAGCAGCACGTGGCCCAGCGGCTCGGGCAGCAGCGGCGCCAGCAGCCGCCCGGCGGCGGCCGTCGCCACGGCCTGCTCGGCCGGGGAGAGCGGAGCGGGGACGGCGGCCGGCCGATGGTGGTGGTGCACGGGCAGCTTGTCACCGGGGCCGACAGGCTCGGCCGGCACGTCCGACACGGCCGGCACAGACGTGGCCGACACGGCCGACGTGGCCGAGGAGCTTGAGGTGCCCAGCAGTGCCCGCCCGTGCTCCGACAGCGCGCCGCGCCCCGTGACGCCCAGCAGTTCGGCCTCGGACAGGGTCCAGCGGGCGAGCCTTGAGCGCAGATCCTCCTCGCCGGTCCCGTCCGTGTCCCGCTGGGGCCCGCGCAGCGGCCGTTCCCAGCGCAGCCGGGCCAGCACCGACTCGGCGTCGGGGGCCGCGCCCGCCGGCAGCCCGGACAGCAGGGTCAGCACCCGGTGCCGTACCTCGGGCGCGGCGGACCGGTCGAGTCCCGGGCCCAGCGCGGACAACGTACGGTCCTTCGCGTCCCGCCCGCCGACCAGCCCCGGCGTCCGCGTGGCCGCCAGCCAGGCCTCCGCGAGCTGGGCCCAGCGCTCGGCGGGGGGCCGCTCCAGCCACTCGTCGTAGGCGGGCGTGGCCGCGTACCGCTCGTCGGCCTCGCCGTCGGAGGCGACCAGACCGGCGGCGTACGCCAGCTCCACCCAGAACGCGGCGACCGGTTCCGACACGTCCAGGGCGACGGCTGTCCGTTTCAGATCGCGCACGCTCAGGCCGCCGGCCCGCAGCACGGCCGGGCCGCCCTCGTCCCAGTCCTTCAGCAGTTCCTCGACGGTGGCCAGCGCGGTGTACGCCTGCCCGGCCGCCGTCGCGTCCACCACCTGCGGACTGTGCGTCGTGGCGGGTTCGACGGCGGGCGGCAGCGGCTCGGGCGCGCGGTGGGCCCGGCCCTCGCGCAGATGCAGGGCCACCTCGCGCGGCAGGACGACCGTGCCGGGCGCGGCCGGCAGCAGCAGACCGCGGTCCAGCAGCCAGCGCAGATGCGCCGCCGGGTCCGCGGTGACCTGCCCGTACGGCGGCCCCCACACCAGCCGGGACAGCACCTCGCGGGACGGCTGCGGGGCGCCGTCGAGCAGTTCGGCCATCGCCTTCCGGTCGGCGAACAGCGCGGTGAGCGCGGCCATGGCCGACACCGAGTCATGGGTCGAGGGCAGCCCGGCCGCCGTGACGATCTCCTGGATACGGCCCGGAGACATGCCCGAGGCGGCCTCCTGCACGCAGGGCCCGAGCCCGGTCGGGGACGGGTGCTGCGGGGACGGCGCAAGGAGTTCACGAGCCGTGCGCACCAGCCGGAGCCGCTCGTCGTCGCCCCACACCAGCGCCTGCTCGCGCAGGGTGGCGAGGGCCCGCGGCAGCGCGGCGGTGACCGTCTCGTCCCCGGCGTCGCCCGCCATCAGCCCGAGCAGCGTGTCGTACGACGCCGGGTCCGGGGCCACGGCCAGCGCCTCCGCCGCCTGCAGCGCGAACCGGTCCAGCCGCTCCAGCGCGCGCAGCACCGAGGCGCGGGTGCCGGCGCGGGTGGCGAGCTGGGTGAGGTCGGTCGGGACGGGCGTGATGAGGTCGGGGCGGCTGCGCAGCAGCGCGGCCAGGGAGACGTCGTCCCGTGCGCGGAGCGCTTCCGCGAGGGAACGGGGGGCTGGGCGGGCCGCATGGCTCATCTGACCCACGTTAGCGGGTGAGTACGTTCCAGCCGAGTGAGTCGGGATGGGGGTCCCCCCGCGCGAGCGAAGCCGAGCGTGGGGGAGGGCGGGCAAGGACGCGGTACCGTCCTCACCGGGGTTTCATCGCCGTCATCGCCGTAGCCCCGGAGGGGTTTCCGTTGGGGATCGAGAGCGACCAGGTCGTCTACGAGTACCTGAGCCGTGTCGGGGACATCGCTCAGCAGCGGCAGCTGCCGTCGGGCACGCGGATGCGGCTCGTGTCGGAGCTGCGGGGCGAGATCGACCGGCACCGGGCCGGGGCGGCCGCCGACAGCCCCGCCGCGGTCCGCCGCATCCTGGACCGCCTGGGCACTCCTGACGAGGTGGTCGCGGCGGCGGGCGGTACGTCAGGTCCGTCCGGTACGTCCGGCACGGGCTGGGGTGCGCAGTCGTCCGCGGCCGCCGTGCCGGCACAGCCTGCGCCGCGCGAGCGGAAGCCGGATCCGGTTGACGGAGAAGGGGCGAAGGGCAGGGGCCTGCGCCGGGTCGTCCCCCGTTCCCGACCCCGCCCGCGCGCCGCCGGGCCCGAGCCCGCCGCCCCGCGCGACGCCCCGTCCCCGCCGCACCTCGCCGGGGCGCACGAACTCGGGGACAGCGCCGTACGGCCCGACTGGTGGCGGGTCGCCGGCAACCCCTTCGGCGGCGCCGCGGAGACGACCGACTCGGTGCCGGGGTTCGTCGGCGGCGTGGAGATCCCGGAGCTGCTCAAGCGGCCACCGCTGCCGGGGGAGGAACCGGCGAAGCCGGCCCCGGACACGGCCGAGCCGATCGCGGACGCCACGGAGGCCGCCGCCGAACCCGAACCCGCCCGGCGTCGCCGCCTGATGCCCCGTCCCGCCGCGGGCTGGACCAACCCCCTCCTGCTGCTGGCGGCCGCCGCGCTGGTCGCCGGTGCGGTGCTCGGGAACTGGTTCGCCCTGCTGCTCGGCTGGGTGATCGCCTACGGCTCCCGGCGGCTGACCCCCGCGGAAACCAGGCTGGCCGTCATGGTCCTGCCCGGCACCGCGGTCGCCGCCGGACTGGTCTGGCTGTGGGGCCGGGACAACGGCCGCTGGGGCACCCCGATCGCCCAGGGCCACATGAGCGACGCGATCGCCGGGACATGGCCATGGGTGGTCCGGGGCGCCGCGGTGGCCTCGGCGCTGTACCTGGTCTGGCGCTCCCAACGCCGCAGGTAGATCCCCCGGGTGACTCCGCTCGCCCCGCGGTTACGGCGCGATGCGACTGCGCCGGCTGCAACCCCCCAGGGGCGCGGGGAACCGCGCGCCCAGCCACCCCGCCCCCGCACCTGGCAGACAACAGTCCCCCACGGCGCATCCTCGCCCAGCCCTGGCCGCCGGAGGCACCCGCGCCCGGCAACGGAGAGGCCCCCCACGGCGCATCCCCGCCCAGCCCCCGGCCGCCCATGTACCCGCACTGGGCAACGCAGAGGCCCTCCACGGCGCATCCTCGCCCAGCCCTGGCCGCCGGAGGCACCCGCGCCCGGCAACGCAGAGGCCCTCCACGGCGCATCCTCGCCCAGCCCCCGGCCGCCCATGCGCCCGTACCCGGCAACGCAGAGGCTCCCCACGGCGCGTCCCCGCCCAGCCCTGGCCGCCGGAGGCAACCGGCACAATTGGGCATATGACTTTGACCGTCGGCTTCGACCTCGACATGACCCTCATCGACTCCCGGCCAGGGATCCGCGCCTGCTACGTGGCCCTGGCGGAGCGGACCGGGACGTACATCGACGCCGATCTGGCGGTGACCCGGCTGGGCCCGCCGCTCGTGGACGAGCTGAGCCACTGGTTCCCGGAGGAGGAGGTCCCCGCGATGGTCGGCCTGTACCGGGAGATGTACCCGTCGATCGCCATCGCCGCGACGCCCGCCATGGACGGCGCCCGGGAGGCGATAGCCGCGGTGCACGCGGCGGGCGGCCGGACCCTCGTGGTCACGGCGAAGTACGAGCCCAGCGCCAAGCTGCACCTGTCCCACCTCGGTATCGAGCCGGACGTGGTGGTGGGCGACCTGTGGGCCGAGCAGAAGGCGGAGGCGCTGCGCGAGCACGGCGCGGGCGTGTACGTCGGCGACCATGTCGGGGACGTGCGCGGTGCGCGTACGGCCGGCGCGCTGTCGCTCGCCGTGGCGACCGGCCCCTGCACCGCCGATGAACTGCGCGCCGCCGGGGCGGACGTGGTTCTCGACGGCCTCTCCGCCTTCCCGGACTGGCTGACCGGCTACCGGACGACCGGCTGACCGCCTACTCGGCCGCGGCGCGCGCCTGACGTCGGCCGGCGGCCACCGAGCGCAGCACCCCCGCACCGGCCAGCAGAAAACCGACGCCCATGAGCATGCTCAGGCAGTACATGTACGTCGGAAAAGCCTTCGCGCCCAGGAACAGCGGCGCCACCGTGACGAGCGTCGCCACGGCGCCGACGAAGAAGACGATCGCACCGGCACGGATCAGGTGGTCACCGGGCGCGGCGGAATTCGTTTGGGTTTTGTCACGCACCGGACCAGGGTAGTTCCCAGCGCGAGAGAACAACCGGGGGACGTCTTGTCAGCCGCCCCGAGACCATTACGCTTGGTAGCGGCGGGTCACGGTCGACCCGCCCCAGTGCTATCAAGAGCACTTTCCGAGCAGCAGAAGCAGTGGCAGTTCCCCAACTAGCACGAGGACGAGGACAGACGGTGCCGACCGGGCGTGTCAAATGGTTCAACAGCGAGAAGGGCTTCGGCTTTCTCTCCCGCGACGACGGCGGCGACGTCTTCGTCCATTCCTCTGTTCTCCCCGAGGGAGTCGATGCGCTCAAGCCGGGACAGCGCGTGGAGTTCGGCGTCGTGGCCGGTCAGCGTGGTGACCAGGCGTTGTCGGTGACCGTGCTGGAGCCGGCGCCGTCGGTCGCGGCCGCCCAGCGAAAGAAGCCCGACGAGCTGGCCTCCATCGTGCAGGACCTGACGACCCTTCTTGAGAACATCACGCCGATGCTCGAGAAGGGCCGTTACCCGGACAAGGCCTCCGGCAAGAAGATCGCCGGCCTGCTGCGGGCGGTCGCCGACCAGCTGGACGTCTAGGACCCGTCAGGGAAAAGCGAGCGCATCCGGGCCGAGGGGCGGCAGCAGTCCCTCGGCCGCCGCACGTGTGAGCAGCCCGCGGATCGCCGCGTAGCCGTCCTCGCCGAGGTCGGCGGTGAACTCGTTGACGTACAGCCCGATGTGCTGGTCGGCGACGGCCGGGTCCATCTCCTGGGCGTGGGCCATGACGTACGGCCGGGACGCCTCGGGGTCGTCCCAGGCGGCCCGTACGGAGTCGCGGATGGCGTCGGCGAGCCGCGTCAGCGCGTCCGCGCCCAGCGAGCGCTTGGCGACGATCGCGCCGAGCGGGATCGGCAGCCCCGTGGTCCGCTCCCAGTGCTCACCCATGTCGGCGAGCTTGTGCAGGCCGTAGTTCTGGTACGTGAACCGGGCCTCGTGGATGACGAGTCCGGCGTCCACCTTGCCGTCCCGCACGGCGGGCATGATCTCGTGGAACGGCATCACCACGATCTCACCCACCCCGTTGCCCGGCAGCGTGTCCGCCGCCCACAGCCGGAACAGCAGGTACGCCGTGGACTTCTCGCTCGGCACCGCGACCGTACGGCCCGTCAGATCGAGACCGGCCTCCCGCGTGAGCACCAGCGGCCCGCAGCCCCGCCCTAGCGCACCGCCGCACGGCAGCAGCGCGTACTCGCCGAGGATGTACGGCAGGACGGCGTACGACACCTTCAGCACGTCGAACTCGCCGCGCTCGGCCATGCCGTTGGTGATGTCGATGTCGGCGAAGGTCACGTCCAGCGCGGGGGCGCCGGGGACGCGGCCGTGGGCGAGGGCGTCGAAGACGAAGGTGTCGTTGGGACAGGGCGAGTACGCGATCTGCAGAGGCTCAGTGGTCATACGGTGTCCAACTCTCCAATGCGGGGGCGAGCTTCCCGACTGCCTCGGTGAGGGCGGTGAGGGCGTCGCCGATGCGCCAGGCGGCGCGGTCGCGCGGGCCGACCGGGTTGGAGACCGCGCGGATCTCCAGCACCGGCACCCCGTGCGCGGCGGCCGCCTCCGCCACCCCGAAGCCCTCCATGCCCTCGGCGAGCGCGTCGGGGTGCCGCGCGCGCAGGGCGGCGGCGCGGGCGGCGGTGCCGGTGACGGTGGAGACGGTGAGGATCGTGCCGGTACGGGCGCCGGCCGCCTCGGACACGGCGCGTACGGCCGATTCGGGCGGTCGGTGGGTGACGGCGCCGAAGCCGAGTTCGGTGACCGGGAGGAAACCGTCGGCGGTCTCGGCGCCCAGGTCGGCGACGGTGATCGCGTCGGCGACGACGAGCGAGCCGATGGGCGCGTCAGGCTGGAAGCCACCGCCGATCCCGGCGCAGACGACCAGGTCGTAGGGGGCGCCGTCGAGGGCGGCGGCGGTCAGTGCGGTGGCGGTGGAGGCGGCGGCGCGGGCCGGGCCGACACCGGCGGCGAGCAGGTCCCAGCCGGTGGCGGTACGGCACAGCGGTGCGCCGGGGAGCCGTACCTCGGTCACGGCGCCGGGGAACGCCCGTGCCACCGCGTCCCGTTCGGGCGGGACCGCGGTGGCCAGGAGAATGCGGACGGAGGGCGTGATCAGGCCTTCTTCAGCTTGAACGACCACATGCCCTGGTTGGACTTGTCGCCCATGCGGATCGTGACCGTGTTGGTGTCGCCCTGGGTGCCGTACTGCTGGTTGAAGAACGCGCTGCCCGGGATGGTGCGGTAGGTCTTCTTGCTGACGTCGGTGAACTGCTGGCCGTTCACCAGGAGGAACCAGCCGGCGTCCGCGATCTTCGGGTCGACACCGATTCGGACCGTCTCGTCCTGGTCGACCTTGATGGACTTGGACTTGTCGACGTTCTTGATGCAGTTCGTCAGCGACTTGGCGTCCAGCGCGTTGCCGTCGTTGTAGCACATGGCCTCGGAGTTGACCGAGCTCGTGCCGACGGAGACCGTCGCGACGGGCGTCGGCTTCTCACAGGCCGTCAGGACGAGCAGTCCGGCGGTAACGGCGCCGGCGGCGGCGACGGCGCGGCGGCGTCGCACAGCACGTGGTACATCAGCGGCTTCGCCGCGGGGCAGCGTGGTCATGGCCGAAGGCTATCGGGCGCCCGGAGCCGTCCGCCCACGTGGGGTGCGGCGTGCCCGGTTCGTTACGCCAGCCGTGCCCGCGTCCGGGAAAACGTGTCCGGTTCGTTACGCCAGGCCAAGCCAGGCCACCGCCGAGCCGACCGGGATGCCTGGGTTGGCGGGGATGCCGGGTTGGCCGGGGCGCCTGGGGCGGTGTGACGCCGGGTTGGCCGGGGCGCCGGGGTCGGCGGGATGTCGGGTTGGTCGGGATGCCGGGTTGGCCGGGGCGCCGGGGTTGGCGGGGTGTCGGGGTTGGCGGGGCGCCCGGGTCGGCGGGGTCGGCGGGGATGCCGGGTCGGTCGGGATGCCGGGGTCGGCAGGGCACCAGGTCGGCGGGGATGCCGGGGTTGGTCGGGATGCTGGGTCGGTCGGGATGCCGGGGTCGGCAGGGCACCCGGTTGGCTCGGATGCCGGGGTCGGCAGGGGGCCGGGTCGGTCGGGATGTCGCGTTGGCGGGGATGCCGGGGTCGGTCGGGGTGCCGAGGTCGGCGGGGCGCCAGGTTGGTCGGGATGCCGGGGTCGGCAAGGATGCCGGGTTGGCCGGGGCGCCTGGGGCGCCTGGGGCGGTGTGACGCCGGGTTGGCCGGGGTGTCGGGTTGGTCGGGGTGTCGGGTTCGGTCGGGGAGGCAGGTTCGTCAGGCCACGCGCGGGTGGGCGCGGCCGCCGTGGCGGGCCGAGGCGAGCAGGCCCTTCAGCGTGGTCAGCCAGCCGACGGCCACGAACGCCGCGCCGATCAGCAGGCCGACGGTCCCGTTGAGCGGCAGCACGATGCCGACGGCGCCGCCGAACACCCACGCCATCTGCAGCAGCGTCTCCGAGCGGGCGAACGCCGAGGTGCGCACCAGCTCCGGCACGTCCCGCTGGATCAGCGCGTCCAGCGCCAGCTTGGCCAGCGCCTGGGCGAACCCGGCGACGGCGGCCAGACAGGCCACCAGGAACGCCCCGAAGAACAGGGCGGCGACGATCGCCGTACCGAGCACCACCGCGACGACCGTCACGATGATGATCTCCGGGGCGCGTGATCTCAGCCAGGCCCCGACCGCCGTGCCCAGCGCGTTGCCCACCCCGGCGGCGACACCCACGATCCCGAGCGAGACCGCCGCGCTCTCCCCGGTCAGCGGATGCTCGCGCAGCAGGAAGGCCAGGAAGAAGATCAGGAAGCCGGACAGACAGCGCAGGGCCGCGTTGGCGCCGAGCGCGTGAGTGACGGCGGGCCCCACGGTCCGTAGCCCCGGCCGCCTCACCTGCTCCTTCCGCCGCTGCGACCCGTGCAGATGCTGCTCGTCGGCCGCGAGCAGTGCCCTGTCCTCGCCCTTGGCCGAGTCCACCTTGGGCGGCAGGGAGAACGACAGGAGCGTTCCCCCGACGAAGATCACGAAAGCGCCGTACAGCGGCCAGGGATCGCCGGCCTTGTGCAGCCCGGCCGCGACCGGCGCGGCGACACCGGTGGCCAGCAGCCCGGCCAGGGTGACCCGCGAGTTGGCCTTCACCAGCGAGAACCGGGGCGGCAGCAGCCGCGGTACGACCGCGCTGCGGACCACCCCGTACGCCTTCGACGCGACCAGCACCCCCAGCGCGGCGGGATACAGCTCCAGGCCGCCGCTCGCCACGGCGCCCGAGATCACGAGTGCGAGCAGGGCACGGGCCAGCATGGCCGCGGCCATCGCGGCGCGCCGCCCGTGCGGCAGCCGGTCGAGCAGGGGGCCGATCACGGGCGCGAGGACGGTGAAGGGCGCCATCGTGATGGCGAGGTACAGCGCGACCCGGCCGCGCGCCTCGTCCGTCGGCACCGAGAAGAACACCGTGGAGGCGAGCGCCACGGTGATCATGACATCGCCTGCGCCGTTCACCGCGTGCAGCTCGATCAGCTTGCCCAGCCCCGACTCGCCCGCGCCATGCGCGTGCGTGGCCTTGCGGATGCCCCGCGCGGTCCCGGTGACCGGAAAGTGCAGGGCACGCCCGACGGAGCGGACGGCGCCGCCGACCCGGCTCGTACCGCCACCCCGAACACCACGCCTGTCCGCGGTCACCACGTGCTTCATAGTGCCCCGAGAAGGCGGTGGATAGTGCGGTACGGCACGTACGTCATGGGTGCGCGGGTGCGAGAGAATGCCGAGTGGCGGTGACGAATCTCGTTCGGTGTAGCGTGCGTATCTCAGCCATAACGCAGAATGGATGGCAGAGGTGCGCCCGAGCGCGATCGGGAGCAGACGTCGATGCGGCCCCAAGGTCCGCTCCGTCCGCTTCACCGCTTTCAGGCAGCCGCACTCGACGAGACGGCGTAGGAGAGAAGCGATACCTGTGAGCGCAGCGACAACGCGAAGCCGCACCCCCGACCGTCTGTGCGCCGAGGCGGTCGATCTCGCCCGCGGTGCCGCCGAGGAGGCCGCCGCGCCCGGCGTGGTCGGCGAGCATGCCGGCCTGGTGTCCGAGGGCGACCGCGTTGTGACGCACTTCTTCGAGTGCAAGGAGCCGGGTTACCGCGGCTGGCGCTGGGCGGTGACCGTGGCCCGCGCCTCCCGCGCCAAGATCGTCACGCTCGACGAGGTGGTCCTCCTCCCCGGCCCCGACGCCCTGCTCGCCCCCGAGTGGGTCCCGTGGAGCGAGCGGTTGCGCCCCGGCGACCTCGGCCCCGGTGATCTGCTCCCCACCGACCAGGAGGACCTGCGCCTGGAGCCCGGCTACAGCGGCGAGGAGGAGCCGCTGCCGACCTCGGCGGTCTCGCACGAGATGGCGGAGCTGGCGGAGGCGGAGGACGCCGACGTCACCCCGGGCGCCCCGGCCGCCCAGCCCATGGTCCCCTCCCGGGGCTCGATCGCCTCCGTCGCCGAGGAACTGGGCATGCGCCGCGCCAGGGTGCTGTCCCGCTACGGCCTCCATGTCGCGGCGGACCGCTGGGAGGAGTCGTACGGCCCCAAGACCGCGATGGCCCAGGCCGCCCCGGCGACCTGTCTGACCTGTGGCTTCCTGAGCCCCATCGGCGGCTCCCTCGGCCAGGCCTTCGGCGTGTGCGCCAACGAGTTCTCCCCGGCCGACGGCCGGGTGGTCTCCCTGGCCTACGGCTGCGGCGGTCACTCGGAGGCCGCGGTCATGCCGAAGCCCCCGCAGCCGGCCCAGCCGGTCATCGACGAGACGCGGGTCGACCCCTTCCCCCTCCGCCCCGCCCGCGGCGCGGGCTCGGTCCCGGAGGCGGGCGACGAGGAGACCGCGGAACTGGGGCACTCGTAGTCGGCCACTCCAAAGCGACCGGCGACTGTCAACAGCGACCGGCGACTGTCAACGCTCGGATTGTGTGCCGCTCTGGTCCTTCTGGTCCTTGTAGAGCGGCAGGTTGTCCGTGGAGATCGTCCAGTCGCCGATCGTGACGTCCTCGCCGTAGACGAAGTCCTTGCGGGTCGCGTAGCGCGGACCGCCGGGGGTGGAGTGGATGTCGGTGAGGACGGCTCCGGTGCCGGTGCGGGGGTCGAAGACCGCGTAGACGGGGATACCCATGAGGGGGTAGTCGCGCATCTTGGTGACCCAGTCGTTGTCGGGGTTGGACTTGGAGACCACTTCGATGGCGGCAATGAGCGCGTGAGGGTCGATGGAGCCCTCGACGTCGAGGTCGGTCCACGCGATCACCATCACGTCGGGATGGCGCATGATGCCCTCTGGCTCGTCTTCCACATCGGGTGTACCGGTGTGGGCCAGCAACTCGTCCGGCATGATCCGTTCCAGACGGCGGCTGACGTGTGCTGCCGTGACCTCATGGGGCCCTCCCGGCGACATCATGTCGTGAACGATCCCTTCCTTGGTGATCTCGAACTTCCCGGGCAGGGCGTCGTCCATGGACTGAACGAAGTCCCGCAGGGTCCGGTACAGGTGGGAGCTGCCCTGCCGTGCGTTGTCCGGGGCGATGGTCATGGCGCTCGCTCCTCGTCGTCTGTGCCCAGGGGCAAGGATCGTCACGTTCATGCTAGGCGGGCGCCGGGAGACCGGATCGGCAGGCGAGGCACAGGCCGGGCTCGGGTGAGCGGAAGGCGCGGTCACAGCCTTCGCAGTTCCGGAGGGGGTGCCGGACCGTAGGCGGAGGTGCCGGGGCACGGAACGGGGGCAGAGGAGGCAGCTGCTCCGCCAGGCGGTGGGCCAGCAAGGCTGCCGGGCGGCACAGGGGCTCGGCTGGCAGGCCCGTGGTCAGGGCCCGGCGTACGGCCGTGGGCGTCACGTCCCGTTCCAGCCAGGCGGCGACGCCGGGCGCCAGGTGGGCCGTGTCGCGGACCGAGAGCAGGAGGCGGGAGTCGTGGCGGCGGAGGTCCGCGAGGAGGTCCGTGGCCTGCTGGATCAGGGCCGGGGAGGGGCAGGCCGGGCGCGGTAAGGGCGGGAGTGCCTTGCGGGGCGCCTTCTTCGGCCGCGCGGGCTTGGGCGCATGGTTGTCGGTACGGCGGCCCGGCTGGTTGCAGGAGACCGTGCGCGTGACGATACGGCCGCCGGGTCCGCGTTGGCGCTCGCGGCGCAGATAGCCGTACGTCTCCAGCTCCCGCAGGGCCGCCGCGATACGGGTCGCGCCCTCGGGGAAGCGGGCGGTGAGGGTCTTGATGTCGACGCGGGCGCCGGGCGGGAGGGACTGGATGTGCACGCCGAGCCCGATGGCGAGCGCCGACATTTTCGGGTGCTGGGCCAGGTGGTTGCCGACCACCGTGAAGTGGGAGGTGTGCCGGGCGTTGTCGTGGATCAGGCCGCCGGAGCCGGATTCACACCGCCGGTTCGGGTGGTTGTTGGCGACAATGCGGGACTGGGCGTGCACGGGCGCGCTAGGGTTCTGGGCATCCATCGGGAAGGGTTCGTCTTCCTAGGTGGTCAGGCCCTCGATCGGGATCGCTACTCCCGGCCGGGGGCCGTCGCTTTTCTGCGGTGGTCGCGCCGAGCGTAGAGCGCGGAACCAGGCACCACGCCAGCCGAGTTGGCGATGTTCACCCTCGTGAGTGAGTTTGCGCCGTGGGCGGGAGGGGTGGGGCTTGGTGAGGTGTTTTCTCCCTCGTGGTCCTTTGGCAAAGAGCGCCCCTTGGACCGCAGCACGGGTTTCCGCGTTGCGGTGGCAGAGCGACCTCGGCCCACACCGTCTTGCGCGGCGTCCGCCCCGGCGCGGTGCCCCAGCGGTCGGCCAGCGCCTCGACGAGGAGCAGCCCGCGCCCTGAGTCGGCGTCAGGGGCGGGTCGTCCGGTCCGGGGGAGTCGGTCACCCCTCGTGTCGGTCACCTCGATACGGAGGGTGTCGGCGACGACGTAGAGGGTCAGCCGGAAATCCCGTCCCGCCACCCGCCCGTGCGTGGCGGCGTTGGCCGCCAGTTCGGCGACGATCAGCTCCGCCGGGTCCAACGGGAAGCCCCAGGTGCGGAGTTGTTCCGTGGCGAGCAGACGGGCGAGGCGGGCGCCGCGTGGCGTGGCGGACAGCTGCGCGGTGAAGTTCGGGATGGGGGTGGAGATTTGCTGGTTCACATCACCGAGGGTGGCTGGGCGTGCGTACCGTGAACAGTGACGGAGTCGATACGTAGAGTGACTGTCTGAGTCTGTCCGGTCGTGTCCGGACTGTCGGGGCGGAGGTGTGCTGTGAACGAGGAAGAAGAGCCGGGCTGGGAGGTCGACCCGGACGACGAGTGGGGGCTCGCCGTTCTCGCGACGGTGGGGCGCCAGTTGAGGCTTAGGCGGGAGGCCGTGGGCATGCGCGCGGCCGACTTCGCCAAGGTCATCGGCTATAGCGAGGACATGGTCTATAAGGCGGAGGGCGGCAAGCGGATCCCTCGGCCCGAGTACCTGGACAAGGCGGACAGGGTCTTGAAGGCGGGCGGATTGATCGCCGCGATGAAGGAGGACGTGGAGAAGGTCCGGTATCCGAAGAAGGTTCGGGCGCTGGCGGGGCTGGAGGCGAAGGCGGTTGAGCTTCAGCTCTACGATCCGCTGAGCGTGCACGGGCTGTTGCAGACACCCGAGTACACCCGCGCGCTGCTCCTGATGCGGCGCCCTTCGTACAGCGACCAAGAAGTGGAGCGGTTCCTCGCCGCACGTGTAGCCCGTAAGGCCGTCTTCGAGCGGG
Organism: Streptomyces sp. IMTB 2501; assembly: GCF_001953885.1. Classification (GTDB taxonomy): domain Bacteria; phylum Actinomycetota; class Actinomycetes; order Streptomycetales; family Streptomycetaceae; genus Streptomyces. The sequence goes on from NZ_MQUS01000005.1 coordinate 192,914, forward strand.
ACCCGGCGCCCGAGATCAGCTTCGTCCTGGAGGAGACGACGTTGCGACGACCGCTCGGCGGAAGGGCAGTACTGCACCGCCAGCTGGAACACATGCTTGAGGCGGGCGAATTGCGCAACGTCGAGCTTCAGGTAATGCCGATGGACCGCGAGGAGCACGCCGGAGTGGACGGGAGCATTGAGGTGCTGAAGTTCTCAGACGGCTCGGCGATCGGGCGTTCGCCCGCAGTTGCCAACGGCCGACCGGTCGACGAGCCCAGGCAGCTTCGTATCCTTGAGCTGCGGTACGGCATCATCCGGGCTCAGGCGCTCACTCCCCGTGAGTCGGCGTCCTTTATCAAGCAACTGCTGGGGGCAACATGATCCGCTGGTTCAAGAGCAGCTACAGCAGCGGCAGCGAAGGCGACTCCTGCGTCGAAGTTGCCCTGCACTGGGACATGGCCCCCACGCCCACCCCCGCCACCATCCACATCCGCGACTCCAAGCAATCCGACGGCCCCCGTCTCCACGTCGCCCCCGGCGCCTGGACGGAGTTCCTGGGCTACGCCGCCGGGCACTGAGTACAGATAACAGGCTGGACGGATGAACCGCACTGCTCCATAAGGGGGCCCGCGCCCAGTCGTTGAGCCCCGCAGGGACCCCGCTCCTCGATCATCGCCGCGTCGGCGCACGGCCGGCCTTGAGGCGAGGAGCGGCTCAATGGCGGATCGGAATGTCTCCCGGAAGCAGTCGAACCGGCGGCGCACCACGTGGGCCAGGGTCTGTGCGGGGGCCGCGGGCCTGGCACTGACCCTGGGGTTCCAGGGCACGGCAGCCGCGTCCGACAGACCCGCGCCTCCGCCGCCGAAGGGTGGGATCCTCGCCTTGCCCCTGGCGGGGGTCGGCGGGCTCCTCCACCCGGACGCGCCGCCGGCCGGGGCCGACGACTGGAGCTGCAAGCCCACGCGTGAGCATCCGCGCCCGGTCGTACTGCTGCACGGGACCTTCGCGAACGCCTACGACAACTGGGGCTTGATGTCCCCGTACCTGAAGCAGCTGGGCTACTGCGTCTTCGCTCCCGACTACGGCGGGGCGCCCGGCAACCCGGTCAAGGCCACCGCACACGTCCCGGTGTCCGCACAGCAGATCTCCGAGTACGTCGACCGCGTGCTCAAGGCCACCGGTGCCCGCCAGGTCGACCTCGTCGGGCATTCCCAGGGCGGCGGTCCCACGCCCCGCTGGTATCTGCGGTTCGACGGCGGCACGGATTCCGCGCACCCGGAGCGGAACAAGGTGCACAGCCTCATCGGTCTGGCGCCGTCCAACCACGGCACGACCGCCGACGGCGTCGGCACACTGGTCACCAAGCTGGGGCTCCGTGATCCCATGGGCCTCCTCCTCGGCCAGGCGGCCAAGGATCAGCTGGTCGGCTCCGAAGTGAACACGACGCTGGACCGGGACGGGGACACTCAGCCCGGGGTCGACTACACCGTCATCGCCACCCGGTACGACGAGGTCGCCACCCCCTACACGAACCAGTTCCTGAAGGCGGGACCGGGCGCGACCGTCAAGAACATCACGATCCAGGACATCTGCCCTCGGGACCTCGCCGAACACGTCGCGATGGCGTACGACTCCAACGCCGCCCAACTCGTCCGCAACGCCCTCGACCCCACCCACGCCCAGCCCGTCGACTGCAACCTGACCCTGCCGGTCCTCGGCGGCTGACCGGGCTCCGTCACCTCGGTTCCGTCTCGGTTCCGTCCTTGAAGGGGCTCGGTACACCCGGCCCGGCCAGGCGTACTGCCATGGTCGCCCTCGTCGCTGGTCATCGATCGACCCGCGGTCACTCCACCCGCCGCGCACCCGTCCAGGTTGCGGGCCTCCCCCGGCGCGGTACCTTCAGTCGTCGTCGACGAGGAGAGTGAACGTGAGCAAGTTCGTGCGGCCGGCGGCCGAGGGCGCCGACCCTTTCGGTACCGCCCGTCTGCGCCGTGGCGTGCTCGACGCCTGGGCGACCAGCCCTGCCCGGTTCCGTGAGGACGCCAACGCCGAGGAGGACCTGGTCCTCGGCGGCTACCGGGACCGGCTCGTCGTCGAGCTGGCCCAGAACGCCGCCGACGCCGCCGCGCGGGCGCGGGTGCCGGGGCAGCTGCGGCTCACCCTTCGCGACGGCGTGCTCGTGGCCGCCAACACCGGTGCCCCGCTGGACGCGGCCGGCGTCGAGTCGCTGTCCACGCTGCGGGCCTCCGCCAAGCGGGACACCGAGGTCGCCCAGGGTGCCGTCGGGCGGTTCGGGGTCGGGTTCGCCGCCGTACTCGCGGTGACGGACGAGCCGGCGATCGTGGGGCGGCACGGCGGTGTGCGCTGGTCCCTCGCCGAGGCGCGGGAGCTGGCCGCCGACACCGCCCGGCACAGCCCGGGGCTGGGGGACGAGGTCCGGCGCCGGGACGGGCATGTGCCGCTGCTCCGGCTGCCGTTCGCCGCCGAGGGCACCGCGCCGGACCCGTACGACACCGCGGTGATCCTGCCGCTGCGGGACACGGCCGCCGCCGATCTCGTCGAGCGGCTCCTCAACGCCGTCGACGACGCCCTGCTTCTCGCCCTTCCCGGCCTGCGGGAGGTCGTGGTGGAGGTCGGTGACGAGGCGCCGCGTACCCTCAGCCGCCGTACCGACGGCGCCTTCACGGTCGTGGAGGACTCCCGGAACGGCATCACGAACTGGCGTACCGCGTCCGGGCAGGGGCCGCTCACCCCCGATCTGCTCGCCGACCGCCCGGTGGAGGAGCGGCTGCGCCCGCACTGGACGGTGACCTGGGCCGTGCCCGTCGACGCCTACGGCGCCCCGGCCCGGCCCCGTACGGCCCCGGTCGTGCACGCGCCCACCCCCAGTGACGAGCACCTCGGCGTGCCCGCCCTCCTCATCGCCTCCTTCCCCCTCGACACCACCCGCCGGCACACGGCTCCCGGCCCGCTCACCGACTTCCTGGTGCAGCGCGCGGCCGACGCCTACGCCGGACTGCTCGCCGACTGGCGGCCGGTGAGCGAGGGGATCATCGACCTCGTGCCCGGGCCGCTCGGCAAGGGCGCGCTGGACGGGGCGCTGCGCCAGGCCGTGCTGGAGCGGCTGCCGAGAACCGCCTTTCTGCCGCCCGCCGTTCAGGGGCCGGGCGGCCCGGACGAGCTGCCGGAGGCCGTCCGGCCCCGGGACGCCGAGGTCGTGGAGGGCGCGGGGGCGGACACCGTACGCGTGCTCGCCGAGGTGTTGCCGACGCTGCTGCCCGCCGGTCTTGAGCGGCGGGCAGAGCTGCGCACCCTCGGGGTCGCCCGGCTGCCGCTCGCCGACGCCATCGACCGGCTCGCCGGGCTGGAGAAGGACCCCGAGTGGTGGTGGCGGCTCTACGACAGCCTCGCCGGGGTCGACCCGGACCGGCTGTCGGGGCTGCCGGTGCCGCTCGCCGACGGCCGGACCACCATCGGGCCCCGGCAGGTGCTGCTGCCCGCCCCGGACGCCGCCCGTATCGACCCGGACGTGCTCGGGCGGCTCGGGCTGAAGGTCGCCCACGAGGAGGCCGCGCATCCGCTGCTGGAGAAGCTGGGCGCGCTGCCCGCCACCCCGCGCGCGGTGCTCACCACCCCGCAGGTGCGGGCCGCCGTCGCCGTCTCGCTGGACGAGGAGGGCGCGATCGGGGGGTGGGAGGAGGACGCTCCGGACGCCGAAGAGCTGGCCGACACGGTCCTCGGGCTGGTGCGGGACGCGGGTCTGGAGCCCGGTGAGGAGCCCTGGCTGGGCGCCCTGGCCCTGCCCGACGAGGACGGGGAACTGGCCCCCGCGGGTGAACTCGTGCTTCCCGGCAGCCCCTTCGCCCGGGTGATCCGCGAGGACGAACTGGCCGCCGTGGACCACGACCTGGCCGAGAAGTGGGGCGAGCAGCCGCTGGCCGCCTGTGGTGTGCTCGCGAACTTCGCGCTCGTCCGCGCTACCGACGTCGTCCTCGACCCGGACGAACTGGAGCCCCGCGAGGGCGACTTCGCCGAGCCTGACGACGCCGGGCTGCTGGACGCCGTCGACGTGTGGAGCGAGGACCTCCTCGACCGCTTCCCGGACAGCCCGGTGCCGCCGGTCGCCACCGAGCTGGTCGCCGTACGCGATCTGGATCTGGTGGACGACGAGCAGTGGCCGCAGGCACTCGCGCTGCTCGCGCAGCCGCCGCTGCGGGACGCCCTCACCCAGCCCGTGCGGATCCTGCTGCCCGACGGCACCCACGAGGTCGTACGCCCCTACACGGCCTGGTGGCTGCGCGGGCACCCGGTGCTCGACGGGCGCCGGCCCGCCGGTCTCCTCGCGGCCGGCGGCGACCCGCTGCTGCGCGGTCTGTACGACGAGGCCGACGCGACCGGCTTCGAGGACGAGCAGGTGCTGCGGGCGCTGGGCGTACGGACCTCGGTGGCGGCCCTGCTGGACGAGCCCGGCGGCGCCGCCGAGCTGCTGGACCGGCTGGCCGACCCCGAGCGGCCGGTCACCCCGGCCCAACTGCACGGGCTCTACGGGGCGTTGGCGGAGCTGGACCCGGATCAGGTGACGCTGCCGGACGAGCTGCGGGCCGTGGTCGACGGGCGGGTGGAGGTCGTGGACGCGAGCGAGGCCGTCGTGGTCGACTCGCCGGACCTGCTGCCCTTCACCTCGGGAGTGCCGCTGCTGCCGGTCCGTCCGGCCCGCGCGGCTGAGCTGGCGGAGCTGTTCCAGGTGCGGCGGCTCAGCGAGTCCGTCACCGGCGAGGTGCACTCCGAGGGGACCGAGCACGAGGTGCCGGAGCCGGTACGGGCGCTGCTCGGGGCGCGCACGCCCCAGACGTACGTCGAGCACGAGGAACTCGTTGTCGACGCCGTGGAGATCGACTGGCGGCTCACCGACGACGGGGTGCTGCACGCGGCCACGCTGGAGGGTGTGGCGGCGGGGCTGGCGTGGTCGGCTGGTCAGTGGCCGCGGCGCTTCGAGGTGGCGGCCCTGCTGGAGGACCCGTCACGGACGGAGGAACTGGCCCGCGACCGCTGGTTCGACTGACGGCACGCCGCGGCCCCCGCCCAAGCGGGGCGCAACCTTCACGGTCTCGGGCAAGCTGACCCGCGCCGACTGGGAGAAGCACACGTACAGCCCGGTCGGCGGCCAGTCCGTCACGCTTCAGTTCCGCGAGGCGGGCAGCGGTTACTGGCGCTACAGCTACGCCGGTATCTCGACCGCCCCGGGCGTCAGCGCCACGGGTGTCTACGCCGGCGTGAAGTGATCTGACACCCCAAGGGGCGTGGGGAACTGCGCGGCCAGCCACAACGCACGCGCGGTTCCCCACCGGCCTCAGCCGGGAAACCGCCGGTCCACCCACTTCCACAGAAACTCCAGCGCGGCCGACCCCACCACCGCGATGCCGACGGCAGTCCACGGCATAGTGACCCCCACCAGCTTCAGCGCGAAGAAGCTCTGCAGCGCCGGCACGGCGAGGATGAACACGAACGCCAGGCCCATCGACGCCACCAGCAGCACCCGCCACCATGTGTAGGGCCGGGCGATGATCGCCAGGATCCACATGGAGATCAGGAAGAGCGTCAGGGTGGCCGCGCTCGTCTCGGCGCTCAACCGGACCGGCCCGGTGTAGTAGTCACGGGCGATCAGGTACGTCACGAAGGTCGCTGCTCCGGCCACCACGCCGCCCGGGATCGAGTACCGCATGACCCTGCGCACGAAGTGGGGTTTCGCCCGCTCCTTGTTGGGCGCGAGGGCCAGGAAGAACGCGGGGACGCCGATGGTGAGGGTGGACAGAAGGGTCAAGTGCCTCGGCAGGAAGGGATATTCGACCTGCCAGCAGACCACCAGCACCGCCAGCAGCACCGAGTAGACCGTCTTCACCAGGAACAGCGTCGCCACGCGCGTGATGTTGCCGATCACCCGGCGCCCCTCGCCGACCACCGACGGCAGGCTCGCGAAGCTGTTGTTCAGCAGCACGATCTGCGCCACCGCCCGTGTCGCCTCCGAGCCGGAGCCCATGGCGACCCCGATGTCGGCGTCCTTCAGCGCGAGCACGTCGTTCACACCGTCGCCGGTCATCGCGACCGTGTGCCCGTACGACTGCAGCGCCCCGACCATGTCCCTCTTCTGCTGCGGGGTGACCCGCCCGAAGACGGTCCCTTCGTCCAGCGCTTCCGCCATTCCGGCCGGGTCGGCGGGCAGCCGCCGCGCGTCCACCGTCGTACCTTCGAGGCCCAGCTTGGCGGCGACCGCGCCGACCGAGACCGCGTTGTCGCCGGAGATGACCTTGGCGCGCACGTTCTGGTCCGCGAAGTAGCGCAGCGTTTCCGCCGCGTCGGGCCGCAGCCGCTGCTCCAGGACGACGAGGGCGGTGGGGTGGGCGCCGTGCGCGGGTTCGGTGTCGTCCAGGTCGCGGCTCGCGCGGGCCAGCAGCAGGACCCGCAGCCCCTGCTCGTTGAGGCGCTCGGTTTCGGCCAGTGCCGGGTCGCGGTCGGCGAGGAGGACGTCCGGGGCGCCGAGCAGCCAGGTGCTGATCTCGCCGTCGGCCTCGCTGAACGCGGCCCCGCTGTACTTGCGGGCCGAGGAGAACGGCAGCGACTCGACACAGCGCCAGTCCTCGCTGTCCGGGTAGGCGTCGATGATCGCCTGGAGGGAGGCGTTGGGGCGTGGATCGGACTCGCCGAGCGCGCCGAGCACCTTGCGTACGTGCGTCTCGTCCGCCCCGTCCAGCATCCGCAGCTCGCTGACGTCCATGCCGCCCTCGGTGAGCGTGCCGGTCTTGTCCAGGCAGACGGTGTCGACGCGGGCCAGCCCCTCGATCGCCGGCAGCTCCTGGACCAGGCACTGTTTACGGCCGAGCCGGATGACGCCGATCGCGAAGGCGACGGAGGTGAGCAGCACCAGTCCCTCCGGGACCATCGGTACGACTCCGCCGACGGTCCGCGCCACCGCGTCCTTGAGTCCGTTGCTCTTGACGACGAGCTGGGTGATGACGAGTCCTACGGCCGCCGGGACCATCATCCAGGTGACGTACTTGAGGATCGTGGAGATGCCGGTGCGCAGCTCGGAGTGGACCAACGTGAAGCGGGAGGCCTCCTCGGCGAGCTGGGCCGCGTAGGCCTCGCGGCCGACCTTGGCCGCCTGGAAGGCGCCGCCGCCCGCGACCACGAAGCTGCCGGACATGACCTGGTCGCCGGGGCGTTTGACGACGGGATCGGCCTCACCGGTCAGCAGCGACTCGTCGATCTCCAGCCCGTCGGCCTCGGCGCACACACCGTCTACGACGATCTTGTCCCCGGGTCCGATCTCGATGAGATCGTCGAGCACGATCTCACTGGTGGCGACTTCGACGGCGGCCCCGTCCCTGCGCACCGTCGGCCGGGCCTCCCCGATGACCGCGAGCGAGTCGAGGGTCTGCTTGGCCCGCCACTCCTGGACGATGCCGATCCCGGTGTTGGCGAGGATCACGAAGCCGAACAGGCTGTCCTGGATCGGCGCGACGAACAGCATGATCACCCAGAGCACGCCGATGATCGCGTTGAACCGGGTGAAGACGTTCGCCCGGACGATCTCCCCGAGCGACCGGCTGCTGCGCACGGGCACGTCGTTGACCTGGCCGCGCTGGACGCGGTCCGCTACTTCAGCACCGGTCAGCCCTGCCGACCCGCTCGCCGGCAGGGCCACCGGATGAACGGGGTCGAGTTCCGCGCCCGCGTCTATGTGGGTCATGTAATCGACGGTACGTGCGGACTTACCGACCCGCCCACCCGACTCGGTCGGCGGGAAAGGGAACGTTCGGGGGGCGGAGCCCCGAGGGGCCCAACCGCAGCTGACCGCGCTATTCGGCCGACGTCGACCGAAGCTCCGCCGCCCTCTTGAGCGCGGCGTCCCGCTTCCTGACGTACCAGATGCCGATCAGCCCCAGCCCGCCCCCGGCCAGGCAGGTCCACAGCCACCACAGATGGCCGTGGTCGTCGAACCACCCGTAGAAGGGGAGCTGGATCAGGAAGAGGGCGAACCACCCGATCGTGCCGCCGGTGATCGTGGCGACCACGGGCCCTTCCAGGGGCTCCGGCGCCTCGTGCTTGGGGGTCCACTTAGCCATGCGCACAGCTTAAGCGCCCCGGTTCGCCCGCTGAGGAGCCGTTGTCTACGCGCGGAGATAGCGAACTCACAGTCATACCTTCATACTGAAACCGTTTGTCTTTGACCACTTCTGCTCGTATGAAACTCCAACAGGGCTCGGGGGAACCCCATTGGTGATGAGGTCCCGCATGTCCACCTCGGCCCCCGCCAAGGTCCCCACCCCCGAAGTGCCGGGCGGTACGCCGGCCCAGGGCGCGCTCGACCGCTACTTCAAGATCTCCGAGCGCGGCAGCTCCGTCGCCCGCGAGATCCGCGGCGGTTTCGCCACCTTCTTCGCGATGGCGTACATCATCGTGCTGAACCCGATCATCCTCGGCAGTGCGAAGGACATGTACGGGCACCACCTGGACAACGGTCAGCTGGTGACGGCGACCGTGCTGACGGCCGCGTTCGCCACGCTCCTGATGGGCGTCATCGGCAACGTCCCGATCGCGCTCGCCGCCGGCCTCGGTGTGAACTCGGTCGTGGCGCTCCAGCTGGCGCCCCGGATGTCCTGGCCGGACGCCATGGGCATGGTGGTTCTGGCCGGTTTCGTGGTCATGCTGCTGGTCGCCACGGGTCTGCGCGAGCGCGTGATGAACGCCGTGCCGTTCGGACTGCGCAAGGCGATCTCGATCGGTATCGGCCTGTTCATCATGCTGATCGGCCTGGTCGACTCCGGTTTTGTCTCCCGTATCCCGGACAAGGCGGACACCACCGTCCCGCTGCAACTCGGCGTGGGCGGTCATCTGCACGGCTGGCCGGTGCTCGTGTTCATCCTCGGCGCGCTGCTCACCTTCGTGCTGATCGTCCGCAGGACACCGGGCGCGATCCTGATCTCGATCGTCGGCATGACCGTCCTCGCGCTGGTCATCAACGCCGTCACCACGGTCCCGTCCTGGGGCCTGACGGTCCCGAAGTGGCCGGGCAACCCGGTCTCCACCCCCGACTTCGGCCTGGTCGGCCACGTCAGCCTGTTCGGCGGCTTCTCCAAGGTCGGCCTGCTGACCGGCATCCTCTTCGTCTTCACGGTCCTGCTGTCGTGCTTCTTCGACGCGATGGGCACGATCATGGGCGTCAGTGACGAGGCCAAGCTGACCGACGCCCAGGGCTATATGCCGGGCATCAACCGGGTCCTGTTCATCGACGGCCTCGCGGTCGCGGCGGGCGGCGCCAGCTCCTCCTCGGCCACGACCGCGTTCGTCGAGTCCACGGCCGGCGTCGGCGAGGGCGCCCGGACGGGCCTCGCGAACGTCGTCACCGGTGGTCTCTTCGCCGTCGCCCTCTTTCTCACCCCGGTCGCCACGATGGTCCCCTCGCAGGCGGCCACCCCGGCGCTGATCGCGGTCGGCTTCCTGATCCTGTCGAACTCGATCAAGGAGATCGACTGGGCCGACTACACCATCGCGATCCCGGCGTTCGTGACGATGCTGATGATGCCGTTCACGTACTCGATCACCAACGGCATCGGCATGGGCTTCATCACCTTCGTGGTGCTGCGCCTCGCGGCCGGCCGGTTCCGGGAGATCCCGGTCCCGATGTACCTCGTCTCGGCGGTCTTCGCCTTCTACTACCTGATGCCGGCCCTGGGCCTGACGTGAGGTCTCAGTTGACGCCGTAGAACTTTTCCGTCTCCTCGACGGCGGTCTGGAACCGCTGGTCGAAGTCGTCCCGAATGAGCGTGCGGACCACATAGTCCTGCACGCTCATTCCTCTTTTCGCCGCGTGATGGCGGAGCCGTTCGAGCAGCTCTCCGTCCATGCGCAGGCTGAGCACGCTGGTCCCCATGGACACGAGGGTCTCTGTACTTATCCGGCCAGTGCGTCACGTTCCGCGCATCGATCACCCATATGAGTGATATCCGGGTTCAGTGGCCAGGGTCACGGGCATACGGCGTGTTTTCCGTGGTCTTTAGGGAGAGTAATGAGTTACTCTAAACAACATGCCGGACCTTACCCATGGCGACGACGCTGCCGCCGTGAACTCCCTCCGCTCCGCCGTGATGCGGTTGTCCCGTCGGCTCAAGCACCAGCGGGTCGACGAGTCCCTGAGTCCCACCGAGATGTCGGTGCTCGGCACCCTCTTCCGCTGCGGCTCGGCCACACCGGGCGAGCTCGCTCGCAAGGAGCACGTCCAGCCGCCGTCGATGACCCGTATCGTCGCGCTGCTCGAAGCCAAGGGGCTGGTCCGGCTGGAGCCGCACCCCGAGGACCGGCGCCAGAAGGTCGTCACCCAGACCGAGCAGGCCGAGGCGATGCTTGAGGAGAGCCGCCGCAAGCGCAACGCTTTCCTGGCCGGCCTGGTCGAGGGCCTCGACGAGGACGAGTGGGCCGCACTGCGCGCCGCCGCCCCCGTGCTGGAGAAGCTCGCACACCTGTAAACCCCGCAACGAGGAGGCGAACCCACTTTGAGTACGGGACCCGGAGCACCTTCCGCCCCCGCACCGACCGCACCTACGACCCCCGCTTCCCGCAAGTCCTCGATGTTCAGCTCGCTGAAGGTCAGGAACTACCGGCTGTTCTTCATAGGCCAGGTCGTCTCCAACACCGGCACCTGGATGCAGCGCATCGCCCAGGACTGGCTCGTCCTCAGCCTCACCGGCTCCTCCGCGGCCGTGGGCATCACGACGGCCCTGCAGTTCCTGCCGATGCTCCTCTTCGGTCTCTACGGCGGTGTCCTGGTCGACCGCCTCCCCAAGCGCCCCACCCTGCTGATCACGCAGGCCTCGATGGCCGTCGCCGGCCTCGCGCTGGCCGCGCTGACCCTCACCGGCCAGGTCCAGGTCTGGCACGTCTACGTCGCCGCGTTCGCCGTCGGCCTCGCCACGGTGCTCGACAACCCGGCCCGTCAGTCCTTCGTCTCCGAGATGGTCGGCCCCGAGCAGTTGCAGAACGCGGTCAGCCTGAACTCGGCGAACTTCCAGTCCGCCCGCCTGGTCGGCCCCGCCGTCGCAGGGCTGATGATCACCAGTGTGGGCACCGGCTGGGCGTTCCTCGCCAACGGCCTGTCCTTCGCGGCGCCCATCGCCGGCCTGCTCCTGATGCGCTCCCGTGAGCTGCACGTCGTCCGGCGCGCCCCGCGCGGCAAGGGCCAGCTGCGGGAAGGCCTGCAGTACGTGGCCGGCCGCCCGGAGCTGATCTGGCCGATCGTCCTGGTCGGTTTCATCGGCACCTTCGGCTTCAACTTCCCGGTGTGGCTGTCGGCCTACGCCGAGCACGTCTTCCATGCCGGCGCGAGCGGCTACAGCCTCTTCAACACCCTGACGGCCGCGGGCTCCCTGGCCGGCGCCCTGCTGGCCGCCCGGCGCGGCACGGCCCGGCTGCGCATCCTGATCGCCGCCGCGCTGGCCTTCGGCGCGCTGGAGACCGTGGCCGCGCTGGCACCGTCGTACTGGCTGTTCGCGCTGCTCATGGTCCCGATCGGGATCTTCGGCCTCACGGTCAACGTCACGGCGAACACCGCGGTCCAGATGGCCACCGACCCGGCCATGCGCGGCCGGGTGATGGCCCTGTTCATGATGGTGTTCATGGGTGGTACGCCGCTGGGCGCGCCGGTCGTCGGCTGGATCACCGACACCTACGGCGCACGGGTCGGCTTCGCTGTCGGCGGCGTCGTGTCGGCCGCGGCGGCGGGCGTGATCGGTCTGGTCCTGGCCCGCATCGGCGGACTGCGGCTGGCGGTGGGCTGGCATCACGGCCACCCGCGGGTCCGGTTCGTCCCGCGCGGAGAGCGGGAGGAGTTGGCCACGGCGGCCTAGGAGCCACAGGAGAGGCGGTGGCGCATCCCCGTAGGGACGCGTGTCTGCGTGTCGATCGTGGGTGCGATTGACATCTTATGAGATGACTTCTGCGTATACGTCCCATTTGGAACGCGCGCAACAGGAGCATCCGCATGACATCGCAGGCATCACCGGCATCGCCCCCAAGACCCCGCTCCCGTGTACGACTGCTGGCGGCGGCCGCACTGACCCTGGGCGTGGTCGGTGCGCTCGCCGTCGCCGCGCCGTCCGGGGCCGTGGACGGGCCGCGCGGGCTCGACCACGGCTTCCGGGAGCGCGACCTCGTCTCCGACCTCCAGAACCGAGCGGAACGGCAGGACCCGAACCTGGTGAACCCCTGGGGGCTGGTGCGCACGTCGGACGGCGCGATCAGGGTCTCCAACAACGGAACCAGCACGTCCACGGTGTACGCGGGCGCCCGGGACGACCGGCCGGTCACCTTCCTCTCGCCCGTCGTGCAGCTCCCCGCCAACGCCGACCCGACCGGGGTCGTACGCAACGACACCGACGACTTCCGCTTCACCGCCTCCGGAAGATCCGGCCCCGCGCGCTTCATCTACGCCGGGGAGAACGGCGGCCTCTTCGCCTTCAACCCGCGGGTGCTCCCGACGACCGGCGTCCAGGTCGCCCAGGAGGACAACGCCGTCTTCAAGGGCCTGACGCTCGTGGACTGCGCGGACAGGGACACGAAGAAGGACCGGCGCGGCAAGGACGACGCGGGGGAGCGGCGGCACTCGCGCATCCTCGTCGCGAACTTCCGCGACGCGCGCATCGACGCCTTCGACACCCACTTCACCCTGGTGAGGCAGCCCGCCGGCGCGTTCCGGGACCCGAGCATCCCCGCGGGCTTCGCGCCCTTCGACGTCAAGAACATCGACGACAGGATCTTCGTCACCTACGCCCTCCAGAACGCGGAGAAGCACGACGACGTCGCCGGACCGGGCAACGGCTTCATCGACGTGTTCAGCACCCGGGGCAAGCTGCTCCAGCACTTCGCGCGCCGGGGCGTGCTCAACTCACCGTGGGGCCTGGAGGTGGCGCCCAAGGGGTTCGGGAAGTTCGCCGGCGACCTCCTCGTCGGCAACTTCGGCGACGGCCACATCAACGTGTTCGACCTGCGAACCGGCCGGTTCGCAGGAACCCTGGACCAGCCCAACGGGCAGCCGATCGTGATCAACGGCCTGTGGGGGCTGCAACGGGGCACCGCCAGGTCCGGCGGCGAGGACAGCGTCTGGTTCGCCGCGGGCATCAACGACGAGAACAACGGGCTGCTCGGCACCCTGCGCGCCGCGCGCTGACCCCTCACCCCACCCCGGGTGCTCGCCGGGCGGTCACACCCGCCGGGCGAGCACCCGGCCCGGCCAGTCGTTCTGCTCGCCGGAGGCGTACGTCTGCGTCGGAGCGAAGCCGTTGGCCTCGTAGAAGGCGACCAGCTTGCGGTCGTCACCGGCGTAACAGTCCACGCGCAGCAGACCGACCCCGGCCCGCCGGGTCACCTCGGCCGCGTGCGCGAGCAGGGGACAGGTAGTCGCCGGGCGCGTCGCTGAGGGTGAGGGTGGCGGCCGGTACGCCGTCGACCCACCTGCCATTCCCTGAGCGTCATGAAGGTCATCATGCCCACCGGTGTCTGCGAAGGTGAAGGCATGAGACTCTTCGCCGCGGTGCTCCCTCCGGAGAACGTCGTCCATGAGCTCGCCGTCGAGGTCGCCAAGCTGAAGAGGCTGCCCGACTCGGAAAGGCTGCGCTGGACCAACCGCCCCGGCTGGCACTTCACGCTGGCCTTCTACGGCGAGGTCGCCGACGACGTCGTACCGGACCTGTCGGACCGCCTGGCCCGCGCGGCCCACCGCACCACCCCCTTCGACCTGGCCCTCTCCGGCGGCGGCCAGTTCGGACACGGCAAGGCCCTGTGGACGGGCGGCTACGGCGACGTACAGGCGCTGCGGCTGCTGGCCGACCGGGCGGAGTCGGCGGGGCGGAAGGCGGGCGTACGGATGGGGGAGCACCGGCAGTACAAGGCCCACCTGACGGTGGCGCGGAGCCGGGACGGCGTCGACACCCGGCCCTACGTCCACGCGCTCGCGGAGTTCACCAGCAGTACCTGGACCGTGGGCGAGCTGGTACTGGTGCGCAGCAATCTGCCGCGGTCCGGGGTGGCGGGGGAGCAGCCGCGGTACGAGGCGGTTGCCTGCTGGCAGCTTGGCGCCGGCCGCTAGGCTCGACGGCGTGGAACCTAAGACTCGGAACCGGATCATGGCCGGTGTGCTTGTGCTGATGTTTGTGGTGGTGGCTGTTTCGGCGGCTGTCAGGTAGAGGTTTGTCGCCTCAGGGGCGGGGGACTGCGGCCGTCAGGCGGCTGCGGGCTGTCAGTGGCTTGTCGCGCCCCGCGGCGGGGCCGCATATTGAATGCGGCCCCGCGCCCCTGGGCGGGTCCGCCCCTCCGGCGTTACCAGGCGAAGGCCTCCGGGGACGGGCCCGGGCCCGGGAAGACCTCGTTCAAGCCGCTCAGCAGGTCCTCGTTCAGGTCCAGCTCGATCGCCCTGAGCGCGGAGTCCAGCTGGTCGGCCGTGCGCGGACCGACGATGGGGCCGGTCACACCCGGGCGGGTCAGCAGCCAGGCCAGGGCCACCTCGCCGGGCTGCAGGCCGTGCTTGTCGACCAGGTCCTCGTACGCCTGGACCTGGGCGCGGGCGACGGGGTCCTTCAGGGTGTCGGCGGCCCGGCCGGAGGCTCGGCGACCGCCCTGGACCTCCTTCTTGATGATTCCGCCGAGCAGTCCGCCGTGCAGCGGCGACCACGGGATGACACCGAGGCCGTACTCCTGCGCGGCCGGGATGACCTCCATCTCGGCGCGCCGCTCGGCGAGGTTGTACAGGCACTGCTCGCTGACCAGGCCGATGGTGCCGCCGCGGCGGGCCGCGATCTCGTTGGCCTGGGCGATCTTGTAGCCGGGGAAGTTGCTGGACCCCGCGTAGAGGATCTTGCCCTGCTGGACCAGGGTGTCGATCGCCTGCCAGATCTCCTCGAACGGGGTGTCCCGGTCGATGTGGTGGAACTGGTAGAGGTCGATGTGGTCGGTCTGCAGCCGCTTCAGGCTGGCGTCCACGGCCCGGCGGATGTTCAGCGCGGAGAGCTTGTCGTGGTTGGGCCAGGCGGCCTGGCCGTCGGGGGCCATGTTGGCGTAGACCTTGGTGGCGAGGACCACCTTGTCGCGGCGCTCGCCTCCCTTGGCGAACCAGTTGCCGATGATGGTCTCGGTCCGCCCCTTGTTCTCACCCCAGCCGTACACGTTGGCGGTGTCGAAGAAGTTGATGCCTGAGTCCAGCGCCGCGTCCATGATGGCGTGGCTGTCGGCTTCGTCGGTCTGCGGCCCGAAGTTCATCGTCCCGAGGACGAGCCGACTGACCTTGAGTCCCGTGCGTCCTAGCTGCGTGTACTTCATGGTCCACTAGCCAACGGCTTCAAGTGCGCTCTATGCAAGCGACGCGAGGGTCGTTATGAACGCCGTCCAGGTGGTGGGGGTGACTTCGAGGGTGGGGGCCGGGGCCTTTGAGTCGCGGATGTGGATGGTGGCGGGGGTGGGGGCGACTTCCAGACATTCGCCCTCGCCGTCGCTGTAGCTGCTCTTGCTCCAGTGGAGGTCCGTGGTCATAGCTCCCGTGCCACCTTTTCGATCAGCGTCGCGGACTCCTCGGGGGTGAGGGCCTGCGCTCGGAGAATGCCATATTTGCCGAACAGGTCACCTACGTCGGGCTGTTCGCTTACGAAGTAGCCGCCACGGTGGCCTTCGACGTAGGCGAGCCGGTGTCGATCGGCGGTCTCCAGCAGGCTCATGCGGCCGGCGAGCCCGGCGTGGTCCTGCCGGTCGTGCGGCATGACCTGAACCTCGACGTTCCTGAGCTCACCGATCGCGAGGACGTGGTGCAGTTGCTCCTTGAGCGTGTCGCTGCCGCCCAACGGGCGCGTGAGGATGCTCTCTTCGAGTACATAGCTGACGGTGGGTGGGGGTTTCCGCGTGTAGAGCTGCTGCCGCTCCTGACGGGATACGACCCGCCTCTCGATCTCTTCGTCCTCCAAGGTCGGGCACCGATTGGAGCTGAAGACCGCCCGCGAGTAAGCCGCAGTTTGAAGCGAGCCAGGAATCAGGTTGGTCTGGTACACGTGCAGCGCGGCGGCCTTCTTCTCCTCCACCAGGTAGTCCTCGGTCCACGGCGGAAGCCCGTCCTTCTTGAACTCTGTTTCCGCCACAACGAGCAGTGCACCTTGTGCACCCAGCACCTGGTCAGCGATCTCGACGAACTGCCCCCTCGGGGACCGCTCGCCCCGCTCCACCATCGCCACCTGCGACTTGGAGTAGCCGACGTGATTGCCCAGGCCTTCCTGCGTCATCCCGGCTCGCTCGCGATGGAACCGCAGCAACCCACCGAAGACCTTCGAGCCACGATCACCAGGACGCACACCGACCTCCCCAACTGCACATCCCCGCACCAACATTGCCTGACCCTGGTCACAGTATGTGAGCGGCCGGAAACATCACGTGCATGAACGACAGAATCTCCACCCCCTGGATCCCGGCCTGGATCCCCCACTCCGGTCACGCTCTTCGCCACGCAGGGATCCACTTCGACGCCGTACGTATCAAGGGCGCCGCAGGCAGCCGCGTAGCCTCGGAGCTGATGGTGCGGACCGGCTTCGAGGCGGGAGCCATCGTGCAGGGGGCGACAGGGGAGCGGTACATGTACTTTCTGCTGCCCCCGGAGACGGTGGGAACGTACGAATGGCCGCCCGGCGTACGGGTGTTGACGCGAGGCAGAGGCGACCGCACCTTGTCCTACGTGGGCGTACCCGCGCTGACCGGGGTCACCTGGCCGCTGGGCTGGAGGTCGGTGCCGACGGAGGAGAGGCTGTTCGTGGTGGGGAAGTTGCTGGAGGAGGTGGCGGGGCGGGTCCTGGTGGCCGGAGCCGTGAAGTGACGGGAACACCGGCAGGCACCACCCTCTGCCCGACGGGTGGTGCCTGCGGTGCTGTCGAGGCTCAGGCCTTCTTGACGCCCGTCGCGTGTCCGGGCTGGTCTACCTCGAACTGGACCTTGTCCCCTTGACGCAGGTTCCCGCGCTCGGCGGGGTTCTGGAGGTCACTCTGGGAGAATGCCAGCCTCTGACCCTTTTCGTCCTTGATCATGCCCTCGCCCGGGCCGGCGATCCACTGCTCAACCTTGCCTGTAGACATGCCTGCGTCTCTTTCGCTCGATGGGGGGTACGAGACCCGGTCACAAGCCGGGCTCCCTCCCATCGAAACCGGACCCGAGTACGACAGCGACCGCTGTGGGCCGAACGGGTGAGGGAACCGGGCTGTTCAGTTGCCCCGTCATCCCCCCGGGGGGCCTTTGACCAGCGGCTTAAGAAGTGGTGAAGAGACAGTTGTTGGACGAGATGGTGTTCCGGAGCGAAGACGTGTCCGCCGCGGACCGGTTCGACTACTGGACCGAGCTCCTGGGCCGTACCCACGCGCCCATGGACCTGCGCAGCGACCACACCGACGACTTCCGGGCCTCCCAGCGGGTGCTGGACCTCGGTGCCGTCACCGTGTGGTCCGCCACGTTCCAGCCGCTGGTGTTCCAGCGCACGCCGAAGCTGATCCGGCAGTCCGACCCCGAGGCGTACCACCTGTCACTCGTCGTTCGCGGGACCGGGGCGGGCGTGTGGCGGCACCGGGAGACCGCGTACAAGCCGTACGACCTGTTCATCAACTCGTCCTCGCTGCCGAACGACGTCTACAGCACCGGGGAGATGGTCCAGACAGTGGCGCTGGAGGTTCCCAAGGCCCTGCTGCCGCTGCCCCGTGACATGGCCGCCCGGATCGTCGGGGCGCCGGTGTCGGCCCGGGAAGGCATGGGAGCCCTACTGGCCCAGTTCCTCACCCAGTTGATAGCGGACCCGGCCGCGTACCAGCCCTCCGACCGGCCGCGGCTGGCCGCCATCGCGACCCCGCTGGTCGCCGCGCTCTTCGCCCACCTGATCGAAGCCGGTGACTGCCTGCCCCCGGAGACCCACCAGCGGGCCCTCACCCTGCGCATCCAGGCGTTCATCCGGGAGCACCTGCACGACCCGCAGCTCACCCCGAGCACCATCGCCGCCGCGCACCACATCTCCACCAGCTATCTGCACCGCCTCTTCCAGCACGAAGACGCCACAGTCGCCGCGTGGATACGCCGCCTGCGCCTGGAGGCGGCCCGCCGCGACCTCGCCGACCCGGCGCTCCGCACCCTCCCCATCCACGCCATCGCCGCCCGCTGGGGATTCCCCCGCGCCGCCGACTTCAGCCGCGCCCACCGCGCGGCCTACGGCACCACGCCCAAGGACCACCGGCACCAGGCTCTGGGACTCATTGCGAAGGGGAGTGTGGACTGATTGCTAACGACTCTTCGGTGGGATTCCGAGATCCTCCACCCATACGGCTGGTGCTTCGCGGGGGACAGCGCGAGCCACCGAACGAGAACGGGGAGACATGACTGCGAAGCAACGGGGCCGTCGCAGAGGACGGATCACAGCGGCGCTGGTCGCTCTGACGTCATTGGCGGCGCTGGTGTCGGGTACTCAGCAGGCGATCGCCGACAACACGCCCGTCCACGACAAGGACAAACCGTTCACGAGCGAGGACGCATCCCGCTTCGTTCTCCATCCGCGGGAGATGCCAGGTGTTGACGAGGGCGAGACAGCACGGTCGGTGATCGAGGGGGCCGAGGCGAAGGGCGTCGTGTCGAGGGTGTCGCCGCTGAGCGTGGCCCAGTCGCGGCAGCATGTCGGCCGCCCCCTGTGCCACACGACCGGGATCAACGGCACGCTCAAGTACAACGGCTTCTGCTGGGACGAGACGGACGACTGGACCAGCGCCTATGACCCGGCCGGGGGCTGGCACCCGCAGGGGTTCACCGCCTCGCACGACGCGGACCCGAGCGGCACGATCGACGGTCACCACCTGTACATGGCGACCTGGTACTACGGGCACGGCTCCTCGCAGAATGAGGAGGAAGACGCGAAACTGCGCAACCTAAAGGCTCGTATCTCCATCCTGGAGTCGACCGGCACGGACTGGAGTTACGGGCACGTGCTGCTCGTGAAGCCGACCGGCAGCCGGGCCAACCCCAACTTCACCTCGGTCAACGACGTACACGCCGACGGGATGGTCTGGTACGGGAACAGGCTGTTCGTGGCCAACGGCGGCGAGTTGCAGATCTACGACCTCAACCACCTGTGGATGGTGAACTCCATCTCCAAGGAGTCGGGCATCTCGGGCGGCACATCCTCGGCCGAGTACCACCAGTGGGCCCTGCCCATGGTCGCCCGCTACTCGAACCGCACCAAGGCAGAGCAGGACAACGCCAAGCCCAAAGAGCGCAGCAACATGTACTGCACGGGGCCCATCGCCTGCCTGAGTTCCTTGAGCCTGGACCGCAGTGTGTCACCGCCGCGCCTGGTCTCCGGACGCCACGGGGATGCCGATCGCACCACCCCTGTGGACGTGATCCGCTGGCCGATCGAAGACCTCGGCGAGGGCGGCACGTCCCCCGTCACGGCGACGGCGGCCTACCAAGCTCCTGTCCACGGCTTGCAGGGCGTGGCCACCGACGGCACGTACTACTACATGTCGGCCATGTGCGAAACGGACTACATGGGAGTCACCAACCCCACGGACCCGGACGCCTACTCCTGCATCTGGCGGGCCAAGCCGAACGGCACCGTGTCGATCCTCACCCGCGATTCGCCCCTCACCCAGAACCTGTCCTACTCGTTCTCCTCGGGCCGCCTGTGGGGCATGAACGAGCGCACCGGCAAGCGCGTCGTCTTCTCCCTGCTGCCGCGGAGAATCGATGATGCCCAGTACCTGTACAACGACTACAGCAAGCTGTGCGCGGGCGCCGGCAACAAGATCGAGAACAGCACACCGGTCATCCAGTGGGGCTGCACCAGCGCCCAGGACGAGCGCTGGGTGTTCGAGGAGACCAAGGACAACAACGGCAACCCCGCCTACATCGTCCAGAACGCGTACTCCGGCAAGTGCATGGGCCCGGCCTCCAGCCTGGCCAACGGGGCGGGCATGATCCAGTACACCTGCAACGGCGCGGTGGACGAGAAGTGGTGGTACGACCAGGACACCCACGAGCTGCGGAACGTCTACTCGGGCAAGTGCCTGGGCCTGGGCTCCGCCGCCACAAAGGGCTCTCAGCTCATCCAGTGGCCGTGCAACGGCGCCCAGGACGAGCGCTGGACCATCTCCAAGACCGCCCCCAACGTGTGACCTGAACACCCGCCTCCGACGGCCCGCCGGGAAAACCGGCGGGCCGTCGTCGCGTTCCGGACAGGCCCTAGTCGCGCGGGAACACGTCGGTCTTGAGGACGAGGTCGACGGCGGTGCCGGTGAGGTCGACGTCGGTGCCGAAGTCCACCGATGTCGTCATGGCGTAGTCGTCGCCCTTCGGGTGGGTGTAGATGTGGCACCGTCCCTGGTAGGGGTCGGCGATGAGGTAGACGGGGACCTCGGCGGCGGCGTAGGCGGTCTTCTTCGGGCCGTAGTCGTTGGCGGCCGTCCCCTGAGAGATGACCTCGGCGACGAACTCGACGTCCTCGTAGCGCCAGTGGCCCTTGTCGTCTTTCTTCGCCGACTCCTTGAGCATGGCGACGTCCGGGCAGAAGCCGTTGTCATGGCCCGGGAAGTCGATCCGGACGTCCGAGAACACCTTGTCCATCCCGAACTTGGCCGCGACAGCCGCCGCGATCCGGAAGATGATGTTCCAGTGAGTGTCCCGCTGTGGCGTCACATAGACGTAGCCCCCGACGATCTCGACCCTGAATCCTTCGGGGACGGGCATCCGCTCAAGGCGCTCGAACCACTCGTCCAAGCCCATGGTGTCGGCGTCGGCGTCGGCCATCTCGATCCTGTCTTCAAGGACGGTCATCGTGGCGCTCCTCCCCGGCTGCCCCACGGACAGGTGCAGCCGCGCAGTACAACGATACGCACCGTAACCGGGAGGCGCCGGAATCAAGTCAAGCTGTTCCAGCCGCGTACGCCTGACCGACCCCCCACGCCTCCCGCATCGCCCCCGCGAACGCCTCCGCGATCCGGTGCTCCCCGTTCGCGTTGGGGTGCGTGCCGTCGTAGGTGTCGACGTGGATGTCGTACGACTCGGGCGGCGAGGCCAGCAGCAGTGGCGAGCGGGGTTCGTCCAGGTCTGTGGCTGTTTTCGCCAGCAGGACGTTGAAGAGGTCCACCTGGTCGGCGAAAGACGCGTCCGCCTCGGCGCGGATGTTCGGGATCACCGGGAGCAGGACCATGCGGAGGTGGGGGTTGGCCTCCCGTGCGCCCGTCACGAACGCCCTCACGTTCTCCGCCGTCTGTTCGGCGTCGGTGTAGAAGCCCAGGTCGATCAGGCCGAGGGAGACGAGGAGCACGTCCGCGCGGTGTGTGCGTACCGCCTCGCCGATCAGCGGAGCCATGTGCAGCCAGCCCTCGCCCCAGCCCGCCAGGTGGCGGCGGGGGAAGGCGGGGTCGGCGTAGGCGTAGGACGTCGGGGCGTCGGCCGACTTGTCGTACAGCTCCTCGCGCGGGCCGACGAAGGTGAACGGGCTGTCGTACGTGTCCCGCAGATGCTGCCACAGCCGGTAGCGCCATGTGTGCTCGCCGGCGCTCCCGATCGTCATGGAGTCACCTACGGGCATGAACCTGAGCATCCGCTCATGATGGACGATCACGCGCCGTGGTGGGGTGTGAGGCCCGCCACGTCCGGTGCGGCCTCCCTGGGGCGCTCCCTGTGTACCCCTGCGCACTCCGGTGAACCCCCGGAGGGAGTGGCAGGCTTGGGGCATGCGTCGATCGTTCGCCGTCCTCGCCGGGGTGCTGCTCGTCGGCGCCTGCGCGCTTCCCGCCTCCGCCTCCGCCGCCGACGGCGACGGTGACGGCGACCAGGGGTTCACCCTCAAGGACCCGCGGATCACCGAGTCCAGCGGGCTCGCCGCCTCCCGTCTCCACCCCGGTGTCTACTGGACGCACAACGACAGCGGTGACGGTCCGTACGTCTACGCCGTGGACAGCCGGACCGGGAGGACCGTCGCCCGGATCACCCTGCGCGGCATCGGGTCCCCGCGCGACGTCGAGGCCGTCTCCATCGGGCCGGACAACGAGATCTACCTGGGTGACATCGGCGACAACCTCGGCGGTAAATGGCCGTATGTCTGGATCTATCGGCTGCCCGAGCCGAAGGAGTTGAAGGACCAGACGGTCACCGCCGCGCAGTACGTCGTGAAGTACGCGAACGGACCGCGCGACGCCGAGTCGCTGATCGTCCACCCGAAGACCGGGCGGGTCTACATCATCGACAAGAAGGAGGACGGCGGGCATCTGTACGAGGGCCCGGCCACCCTCTCCGGCTCCGGCGCGAACATCTTCAAGCCGATCGCCCCTGTCGACCTCTGGGCCACGGACGCGGCCTTCTCGCCGGACGGCCGACAGCTCGCCGTGCGCGGCTACTTCGGCGGGATCTCCTACGACTGGAACGGCGGCCGCATCAAACGCGCGGGCCAGCTCGACGTACCCCTGCAGGATCAGGGCGAGGGGGTCAGCTACTCCGCCGACGGGACCAAGCTGCTGTACAGCAGCGAGGGCGCCGACAGCGAGGTCGTGGCGAAGGACGTGCCCGGCCTGCCGCCCGCGTCCAAGTCGCCGTCCGCCAGGGGGAGTTCGGGTTCCGGGGGTTCCCTGGGTGTTTTGGGCGGCGGGAGCCTGAAGGCCGGCGCCGTCATCGTCGCCGCCGGGGCGCTCGCCCTCTTCGGGGTGCGACGGCTGCGGCGCCGGGGCTGAGCGGTCACTGGCCGGCGTGCCCCGCCCACCCCTTTTTTGGCGGGCGGGGCACGCCCGAGACGGGGCGCACGTTGCCTGTTGGGGCACTAGGTAACCGGTGTCACGTCGATGACGACCGCCCCGTTCCCGCCGGCGTTCCCGGCCGTGCCGTCTGCTCCGGCACTCCCGGCGGAGCCGTTCGTGGCGGAAGCGCCGCCGCTGGTGGCGCCGGTACCGCCGGTACCACCGTCGCCCCCCTTACCGCCGGCGCCACCACTGCCGCCCGCGCCGTAGGTGAGGCTGTCGGCGGTGATGGCTGTACCACCGGCCCCGCCGCTGCCGCCGTCGCCGCCCGTGCCGCCGCCTCCGCCCGCGCCGCCCGTGCCGCCCGACCGGCTCGCGCCACTGGTGCCGGCCCCGCCGGTGTTGCCTACAGCGCCGGCGCCGCCGTTGTCGCCGTTCGTCATGGCCTCCGGGACACCGGGAGCGAGTAGGCAGCGCGATGTTCCGCCACCCGAACCACCAGGACCGGTGATGGTGCCTCCGCCTCCGCCGCTGCCGCCGCCCCCGCCGGCTCCGCCGACCGGACTACCGGCAGCGCCGCCTCCGCCTCCCGCCCCGCCTGCCGCGCCTCTGCCGCCGGCGGTGCCTCCCGGAGCAAACGCCAGGTCCACGCCCGTAGTGACGGTCACCCTGCTGTCCGCACCCGCGCCACCGGGTGCGCCGGAGGTGCCTGCGCTGCCGAGACCGCCGCCCAAGGGACCGCCGGCGCTGCCGCCGCCCCCGCCGCCTCCGCCGGTCCCCGCGACGCCGCCGGTTCCCCCCGCTCCCACCACGACGGTCAGGGTCTCGCCGGCGAGAGCCACCTCGGTGCACTTCACGAAGCTTCCGGAGCCCCCGCCCCCGCCGGCGGCTCCTCCTCCGCCGCCCCCGCCCCCGCCTCCGCCTCCGCCGCCCGCCCCTAGAAGGGCGTTGCCTCCGCCTCCTCCGCCGCCCCCGCCGTCGGCACCGGCTCCACCGCCACCGCCTGCCCCGGAAGCCCAGACCCTGATGGTCAGGATGTTCAGCTCGCCCGAAGCGGGGTTGCCGGGAACCGTGAAGGTGGACTGGCCCGGAGACGTGAAGGTGAACCGAGGGTCCGGCCAGGCCGCGGCGCTGTCGGCTCCCAGCATCGGCGGGAGCAGCCCGCCCACCAGTGCTGCCACACCTACGCCGACCCATCTGCCCCGGCCCGAGTGTTTCTGCCGCTTCATCCGCCGTTTCATCTGCCGGCTCATCACCATGCGCTGCCTCCCCTGGCTCGTACGTGCACTCCCATGGGGATTGTTGGCGCGGCCGAATGACGCCAAATGCCGCGAGGAGGGGCGTGAAAGAGCAAACGAAGGGCGTCCGGTGGCCACCGGACGCCCTTCGTTGTCGTAGCCGGGACGGCTACGTCGTAGACGAGACGACTACAGCTTCTCGATGACGTAGTCGATGCACTTCGTCAGCGCCTCGACGTCCGCCGGGGCGATCGCCGGGAACATCGCGATGCGGAGCTGGTTGCGGCCGAGCTTGCGGTACGGCTCGGTGTCGACGATGCCGTTGGCGCGCAGGACCTTGGCGACGGCGGCCGCGTCGATGTCGTCGGCGAAGTCGATGGTGCCGATGACCTGGGAGCGCTTGGCCGGGTCGGTGACGAAGGGGGTGGCGTACTTGGATTCCTCGGCCCAGGTGTAGAGGCGGGTGGAGGAGTCCTTCGTGCGGGCCGTGGACCAGGCCAGGCCGCCCTGGCCGTTGAGCCACTTCAGCTGCTCGTTGAGCAGGAAGAGGGTGGCGAGGGCCGGGGTGTTGTAGGTCTGGTTCTTGCGGGAGTTGTCGATCGCCGTGGGGAGGCTGAAGAACTCCGGGACGTGGCGGCCGGACGCGTGGACGCGCTCGGCGCGCTCGATCGCGGCCGGGGAGAAGACGCCGAGCCACAGGCCGCCGTCGGAGGCGAAGGACTTCTGCGGGGCGAAGTAGTAGACGTCCGTCTCGGACACGTCGACCGGGAGGCCGCCGGCGCCACTCGTCGCGTCCACGAGGACGAGGGCGCCCTCGTCGGCCCCGGTCACCCGCTTGATCGGCATGGCGACGCCGGTGGAGGTCTCGTTGTGGGTGAAGGCGTAGACGTCGACGCCCGCCTCCGCCCGGGCCTCGGGGTGGGTGCCGGGGTCGGTGCTGATGACGGTGGGTTCGGCCAGCCAGGGGGCGAGCCCTGCGGCCTTGGCGAACTTGGAGGAGAACTCGCCGAAGCTGAGGTGCTGGGACTTGTTCTCGATCAGGCCGTGGGTGGCGATGTCCCAGAAGGCGGTGGAGCCGCCGTTGCCGAGGACGACCTCGTAGCCCTCGGGGAGCTGGAACAGTTCGGAGATGCCCTTACGGACCTCGCCGACCAGGTTCTTGACGGGCGCCTGGCGGTGGGAGGTGCCCAGCAGGGACGTACCGGTGGCGGCGAGGGCGTCCAGCGCCTCGGTGCGCACCTTGGAGGGGCCCGCGCCGAATCGTCCGTCGGCGGGCTTGATGTCAGCGGGAATCTGGATGTCGGCCACGGAAGGGAGGTTAGCCGGTGGGGGAAACCGGGGCGAAACCTCGTCCGTCGGGTGAGACGGGGTTCGTGTCGCCGTCCCAGGAGCCTCCGCCCCCCGGGATCTTTGCCCAGCTGCCCGCCGTCCCCGGATGGCTGGTTTGCTGGACGTATGACAGATCTTGCGGGCGAGCTTCGTAAGGTCGTCCGGGGTGACGTCGCTTTCGACGTCACCTCCCGGGCGCTGGTCACCATGGACGCCTCCAACTACCGGCGTGTCCCAGCGGGCGTGGTCGCCCCCAGAGATGCCGACGACGTGGCCGCCGTACTGGAGGTGTGCCGGGCGCGCGGGGTGCCGGTCGTGCCGCGCGGCGGGGGGACGTCGATCGCCGGGCAGGCGACCGGTGCCGGCGTGGTGCTGGACTTCACCCGCCATATGAACGGGCTGCTGTCGGTCGACCCCGAGGCCCGCACGGCCGTCGTACAGCCGGGGCTGGTCCTCGACCGGCTCCAGGAGGCCGCCGCCCCGCACGGCCTGCGCTTCGGCCCGGATCCGTCCACGCACAGCCGGTGCACGCTCGGCGGAATGATCGGCAACAACTCCTGCGGCTCGCACTCGGTGGCCTGGGGCACGACCGCGGACAGCGTGCTGGAGCTGTCCGTCCTCACCGCGCGCGGGCGCCGGCTGCGGCTCGGGCCGAACTGGGCGGGCGCGCCCGAGGGGCTGCGCGAGCTGGTGACGGGGGACCTGGCCCGGCTGCGTACCGGCTTCCCGGACCTGCCCCGCCGTATCTCCGGGTACGCGCTGGACGCGCTGCTGCCCGAGAAGGGCGCGGACGTCGCCCGTTCCTTCTGCGGCTCGGAGGGCACGCTGGGGGTGCTGACCGAGGCGGTCGTGCGGCTGGTGGAGGCCCCACGCGCGCGTGCCTTGGCCGTGCTGGGGTACGGCGACGAGAGCGCCGCCGCCGAGGCCGCCGCCGGTCTGCTGCCGTACGGTCCGCTGACCGTGGAGGGCATGGCGGCCGACCTGGTGCGCTCACCGGCCGGACTGCCCAAGGGGGGTGCCTGGCTGTTCGTGGAGACGGGAGGGGACTCCGCCGCCGAGGCACGCGCGCGTGCGGAGGACGTCGTCCGCGCGGCCGACGTGGTCGGTTCGCTGGTGGTGACGGACGCAGCCGCCCAGCGGGCCCTGTGGCGCATCCGCGAGGACGCGAGCGGTACGGCGACCCGTATGCCGGACGGCTCCGAGGCCTGGCCCGGCTGGGAGGACTGCGCGGTGCCGCCCGCCCGGCTCGGCGCCTATCTGCGGGACTTCCGCGCGCTGCTGTCGGCGCACGGCCTGCGCGGCACGCCGTACGGCCACTTCGGCGACGGCTGTATCCACGTCCGCATCGACTTCGACCTGCTCACCGAGGCCGGCATCGGCCGTTTCCGCCGTTTCTCCGAGCAACTGGCCGGCCTGGTGGTGGCGCACGGCGGCTCGCTGTCCGGGGAACACGGCGACGGACAGGCCCGTGCGGAGCTGCTGCCACGTATGTACGGCACGGAGACGGTCCGGCTCTTCGAGCGGGCCAAGGCGGTCTGGGATCCGGACGACCTGTTGAACCCGGGGATGCTGGTCCGTCCGGCGCGGCTGGACGAGAACCTCCGCTTCGCCGTACTGCCCCGTGAGCCGGTCGAGGTGGCCTTCGGCTACCCGGCGGACGACGGCGACTTCCGCGCCGCCGTGCGCCGCTGCGTGGGCGTCGCCAAATGCCGTACGACGACCGTGTCCGGCCCGGCCGTGATGTGCCCGTCCTTCCGGGCGACCGGCGAGGAGGAGCACTCCACGCGGGGCCGGGCCCGGCTGCTGCACGAGATGCTCGCGGGTGAACTGGTCACCGACGGCTGGCGTTCGACGGAGGTCCGCGACGCCCTCGATCTGTGCCTGTCCTGCAAGGGCTGCCGCTCCGACTGCCCGGTCGGCGTCGACATGGCCACCTACAAGGCGGAGTTCCTCCACCACCACTACGCCGGCCGCCGCCGCCCAGCCGCACACCTCAGCATGGGCCGCCTGCCGCAGTGGCTGCGCTGGATCGCCCTCACCCGCACGGCTCCACTGCTCAACGCCCTTGCGCGGGTGGGGCCGTTGGCGCGTGCGGGCAAGCGCCTGGGCGGGATCGCGGCCGAGCGGGAGATTCCTTCGCTGGCGACGCAGACGTTCACCACTTGGTGGCGCACCAGGAAGCCTGTCCGGGGTACCGGGGCACCGGGAGCCGACGGCTCGGGCCGGAGCGGCTCGGGTCCGGGCGGACTCGGGTCGGAGGGTTCGGGTCCGGGTGGACTCGGGTCGGAGGGTTCGGGTCCGGGTGGACTCGGGTCGGACGGTTCGGGTCCGGGTGGTTCGGGTGTGGGTGGTTCTGGGGCGGGTGGTTCGGGGGTGGGTGGTTCGGTCTCCGGTGGTTCGGGTTCGGATGGTTCGGGCTGCGGCGGGTCGGGAACGGATCGCTCGGGTTTGGATGGTTCGGGCTCCGACACGGATGGTTCGGGCTTCGGCGGCTCGGGGACCGGGGGCCTGGTCGTGCTCTGGCCCGACACCTTTACCGAGTATCTGTCCCCGGCCGTCGGCCGGGCCGCCGTCCGGGTGCTGGAGACCGCCGGGCTGCGGGTGGCCCTGCCACCGACGCTGCTGCTCCGCGGGGGAGGGATCGGCGCCGGGCGGACCAGGTCGGCCGCCGCGCTGCTCACCGCTCGCCGAGCCCGCGTCTGCTGCGGCCTCACCTATGTCTCCACCGGCCAACTCGACCAGGCCCGCGTGGTCCTGCGCCGCACACTGGACCTGATGGAGCCGGTGCTGCGGGCCCAGGTCCCCGTCGTCGTGCTGGAACCGAGCTGCGCGGCGGCCCTCCGTACCGACCTGCCCGAGCTGCTGCACGACGACCCGCGAGCCGCCCAACTCGCCTCGGCCGTCCTCACCTTCGCCGAGGCCCTGCGGCGGCACGCCCCGCACTGGACCCCGCCCGCCCTGAACCGCCCGGTCGCCGGCCAGACCCACTGCCACCAGCACGCGGTGCTCGGCGACACCGACGACCGGCGGCTGCGCGAGGCCGCGGGCCTCACCGGCGAGCTGAGCGGCGGCTGCTGCGGACTCGCGGGCAACTTCGGCTTCGAAAAAGGCCACTTCGAGGTGTCGAGGGCCTGCGCGGAAGAACACCTCCTGCCCTCGGTCCGTAAAGCATCGGAGGAGACCGTGATCCTGGCCGACGGCTTCTCCTGCCGCACCCAGCTCGACCAACTGGCCGGCGTACGGGGACGGCATCTGGCCGAGGTACTGGCGCAGGCGCTGGAGAAGGAATCGGGGAGTTGAGAGGTGTTCGCGGATGCGAAAAGGGAGTTGGCAGCGAACACATGGACCGGCAGCGCATACGTAGACTCGGTAGCGACCAGTCGTCTCGCAGCTCGGGGGTACTACCCATGGCAAAGGTCCCGTTCGTCTCCTTGTCCGCCGCGATCGCGGCGCTCGGCACGGTTCTCGCGTTCCTCGCGGTCCAGCTCCGCGCGGACGGCTATGAGCCGTACGTCGAATCCGTGGCCACCGCCAGCGTCGTGATGTTCGTCACCGCGGCTCTCGTTGTCGTGACGTGGGTCCGTGACGGTCGGCGGCACTCGAACTGAGCACGCCGACGAAAGCGGCTGCGGGCGTCAGGGGTGCCTCTGACGCCCGCAGCCGCTTTCGGAGCGGGCCGGGGCACGTCGCGGGCCCGGGGGGGATGCCGGCGCAGGCGCTGGAAAAATAAGCAGGGGGTGCTGAAGTGACGGTGGAACACACGCGCTTGGCGGTCCTGTCCGACATTCACGGGGTGCTGCCCGCCCTGGAGGCGGTCCTCGCGGAGCCGGAGGTGGCCGCCGCCGACCGGATCGTCCTCACCGGCGACATCACGGCGGGCCCCCAGCCGGCCGAGGTGCTGGACCTGCTGCGGAACCAGGGCGAGAAGGTGCTGTGGCTGGCGGGGAACGCCGACCGGGAGCTGGTGGAGTACCGGCGTGGCGGGCGGACCGGGATCCCCGACCCCATCGGCCCGTTCGCGGCCCGGCAACTCCGCGACGACCAGGTGGACTTCCTCGCCGGCCTGCCCCGCACGCTCACCCTGCGCGTCCGCGGCCTCGGCACGGTCCTGTTCTGCCACGCCACCCCGCGCGACGACGAAGAACTGGTCCTCGTGGACTCCCGCCCCGACCGCTGGGCGGAGGTCTTCACCGGCCTCGACCCCGGCATCGGCACGGTCGTCTGCGGCCACACCCACATGCCCTACGTCCGCCTCGCGCACGGCCGCCTGGTGGTCAACCCGGGCAGCGTCGGCATGCCCTACGGCCGCCCCGGCGCCCACTGGTGTCTCCTCGGTCCCGGCGCCGACCTGCGCATGACGCCGTACGACATACCGGCGGCCGTCGCCCGGCTCACCGCGGAGTGCGCCTACCCGGACATCGCCGAGTGGGCCGACTATTTCTTGTACGCCCGGGCGACGGACGCCGAGGTGCTGGCGGCGTGGGGGCCGAAGGCTGCGGGACTACCCGCTGGCCCGCCTGCGTGAGTACGTCACACTGCTTCCCCAGGAAACCCTGGTGCTGCACGACACAGTGCGCGCCAACATCGCCTGCGGCCGGCCCGGCGCCAGCGACCAGGCGATCGAGGAGGCGGCGCGGGCGGCCGACGCCCACGACTTCATCGTCCGCCTCCCCGACGGCTACGACACCAGGGTCGACCCCAACTCGGCCCGCCTGTCCGGCGGTCAGCTGCAGCGCCTGGCCATCGCCCGCGCCATCCTGCGCGACGCCCCCGTCCTCGTCCTGGACGAGCCGACGACCGGCCTGGACGCGATGGCCGCCCGCCGCGTCGTCAAACCCCTGCGCCGTCTGATGACGGGCCGTACGACCATCATGATCACTCATCATCTCAACCTCGCCCCCGACGCCGACCGCATCGTCGTCGTGGACCGGGGCCGGATCGTGGAGACCGGCCGCCATGACGAACTCCTCGCCCGGGGCGGCGCGTACGCACGGCTGCACCGCTCGCAGAACAACGCCGTGACGGACACGGGTGAGCTGCGCATGCCGCTGTGGGAGGAGGCACAGGTGCCGGCGCCGGTCCCGGCTCCCGCGTACGGCCACGGACCGGGATCCGGGCCGTACACACCCGGGGAGACCTGGGCCCGGCCCGCCTACGGGCCCGCCTACGAGTCGTTCGGGGACGTGCCCTCCTACCTCCCTGACGGCCGCCCCCTGTTCCGTGACGAGGAAGTCTGGCCGGGGATCTGATCCCACCATGCGGGACAGCTGTCTAAAGGGTTCACGCTCCTGTCGAAGTCCATTACCCTGGACCTGGTAGTCCATCGAGATGAACGAACCCGATCAAGCACCAGGACCGCCCGTGACCGTCACCCCCAGCACCGCCACGCCGCCCCAGGTCACGCCCGCAGGAGGGCAGCACCGCCTCGGCTCACTCGGCCCGGTGGGCCTGGTGCTGGCCGGCGGTATCTCGGTCCAGTTCGGTGGCGCCCTCGCGGTGACCCTGATCCCCCGGGCCGGCGCCCTGGGTGTCGTCGCCCTCCGCCTCCTCGCGGCGGCCCTGGTCCTCCTCCTGGTCTGCCGCCCCCGGCTGCGCGGCCACTCGCGCGCCGACTGGGGCACGGTGCTCGCCTTCGGCGTCGCGATGGGCGCGATGAACGGCCTCTTCTACTCGGCGGTCGCCCGTATCCCGCTGGGCCCGGCGGTCACCCTGGAGGTCCTCGGTCCGCTGGCCCTGTCCGTCCTGGCCTCCCGCCGTGCGGTCAACGCGGTGTGGGCGGGTCTGGCCCTGCTCGGTGTGTTCCTGCTGGGCGGCGGAGGCTTCGGCAACCTCGACCCCACAGGTGTCGCATTCGCCCTGGGCGCCGGCGCCATGTGGGCCATCTACATAGTCTTCAGCGCCCGTACGGGTCGCCGCTTCCCGCAGGCGGACGGCCTGGCCCTCGCCATGGCGGTGGCGGCGCTGCTGTTCCTCCCCATCGGCATGGCCTCGGCAGGCACCCGCCTTCTGAACCCCACCACCCTCGCCCTCGGTTCGGCGGTGGCCCTGCTCTCCTCGGTCCTGCCCTACACCCTTGAACTCCTCGCCCTGCGCCGCCTCCCCGCCTCCACCTTCGCCATCCTGATGAGCCTCGAACCGGCGGTGGCGGCAACAGCCGGCTTCCTCGTCCTCGGCCAGTCCCTGTCCCCGACGGAGGCCGCCGCGATCGCCCTGGTCATCGCGGCGAGTATCGGCGCGGTACGCACCCAGGTGGGCCGGGGCAAGGCCCGGGTGGAACCGGCACCGGAGGCCTGACGGTCCCGGCCCGCGGTCTCACGCCGAGAACCCGTACGGGGTTTGTGGAAGTCTGGTCCCGTGACCGGCAACAGGGACACCACCCCCCGTCCGCTGAAGATCACCGCCCGGGGCCGGGCCGTACTCGCCGACCCCCGGATCAATCGCGGTACGGCGTTCACCGAGGTCCAGCGCCGCGAGCTGGACCTCGTCGGCCTCATCCCGCCGCGCGTGCTCACCCAGGACGAGCAGGCCGAGCGCGCCTACGGGCAGTTCCGGCAGCAGCCGAGCGATCTGGCCAAGAGCGTGTATCTGACCGCCCTGCACGACCGCAACGAGGTGCTGTTCTACCGGCTGGTCGGCGATCACCTCGAAGAGATGCTGCCCATCGTCTACACGCCCACCGTGGGCACCGCGATCCGCCGCTACAGCACCGAGTTCCGCCGCCCGCGCGGCGTCTATCTCTCCGTGGACGCCCCCGAGGACATCGAGCGCTCCCTGCGCGCGAGCGGCCTCGGCGCCGACGACGTCGACCTGATCGTGGCCACCGACGGCGAGGGCATCCTCGGCATCGGCGACTGGGGCGTGGGCGGCATCGACATCGCCGTCGGCAAGCTCGCCGTCTACACGGCCGCCGCCGGCATCGACCCGCGCCGCACGCTGCCGGTCATGCTCGACGTCGGCACCAACCGCGAGGAACTCCTCGACAACCCGCTCTACCTCGGCAACCGTCACCCCCGCGCCGACCGCGAGAGGTACGACGCCTTCCTCGACGCCTACGTCACCACCGCGACCCGGCTCTTCCCGGACGCCCTGCTGCACTGGGAGGACTTCGGCCCCGGCAACGCCCGCCGCGTCCTCAACCGGTACCGCGACCGGGTGTGCACCTTCAACGACGACATCCAGGGCACGGGCGCCGTCAATCTCGCCGCCGTGCTGTCGGGTGTGCTGGCCGCCGGTGTGCCGCTGCCCGAACACCGGATCGTGGTCTTCGGCGCGGGCACGGCCGGTATCGGCGTCGCCGACCAGCTGCGGGACGCCCTGGTGGCCGAAGGTCTCACCACCGAACAGGCCACCGCGCGCTTCTGGTGCGTCGACCGCTACGGGCTGCTCACCACCGACCAGGGCGACAGGCTCCGCGACTTCCAGCAGCCCTATGCCCGCCCCGCCGCCGAGGCCGACGGCTGGGCCCGCGACGACGGCCTGCCGGGCATCCCCCTCGACGAGGTGGTCCGGAGGGTCCGTCCGAGCATCCTCATCGGCACCTCCGGCCAGGGCGGCGCCTTCACCGAGAGCATCGTCCGCGAGATGGCCGGGCACACCGCGCGCCCGATCATCCTGCCCATGTCCAATCCCACCGACCTCGCCGAGGCCACCCCCGCCGACCTGCTCGACTGGACGGACGGGAAGGCGCTCGTGGCCACCGGCAGCCCCTTCGCACCGGTCGAGCGGGACGGTACGACGTACGAGATCGGACAGGCCAACAACGCCCTGGTCTTCCCCGGTCTCGGCCTCGGCGCGATCGTCGCCCGTGCCTCCCGCGTCACCGACCGCATGCTCCGCGCGGCGGCGGACGCGGTGGCCCGTCGCACCGGTGACCGGACCGGCGACGGGGACGACATCGCCCGGCCGAACACGCCGGTCCTCCCACCGATCCGCGATCTGCGCGACACGTCGCAGGCGGTCGCCGTGGCCGTGGCCCGCGCGGCGGCGGAGGACGGCGTCGCCCGCGCCGCCGGCCTGGACGATGCCGAGGCGGCGGTGTGTGCGGCGCGCTGGGAGCCGGTGTATCCGCCGGTGGAAGCGGTGTGACGGACGGCGAGGGCGCCGCCGTGACCCTGATGTCTGCCAAATTAATGCAAGCACGCTTGATTGTTTCTGGCCCCGCTGCCATGCTCCCCCCATGGCCGACCCGACGCCCGTCATCGACGACCTGCGTGCCGAGAGCGAGGAACTCGCCCTGTTCGTGGCTGAGTTGAGCCCCGAACAGTGGGCATTGCCCACCCCCGCGCCCGGCTGGACCGTAGCCCACCAGATCGCGCACCTCGCCTGGACCGACCGCTCGGCCCTGCTCGCCGTCACCGACGCGGACGCCTTCCGGGTGCTGGTCGAGAAGGCGCTCACCGCCCCCGACTCGTTCGTGGACGAGGGCGCGGCGGACGGCGCCCGGCTTGCGCCCGCCGAGTTGCTGCGGACATGGCGTGAAGGACGCGAAGCCCTCGACCGGGCACTGCGTGCCGCACCGCCCGGTGCCCGTTTCCCCTGGTACGGACCGCCCATGTCCGCCGCCTCCATGGCCACCGCTCGCCTTATGGAGACCTGGGCCCACGGCTTGGACATCGCCGATGCGCTGAGTGCGGTCCGCGCACCCACCGACCGGCTCAAGCATGTGGCCCGGCTCGGGGTCCGTACCCGCGACTTCGCCTACACCGTCCACGGGAGCACACCCCCCGCCGAAGAGTTCCGTGTGGAACTCACCTCTCCCTCCGGTGAGTTGTGGGTGTACGGCCCCGAAGGCGCCGCGCAGCGCGTCACCGGCCCCGCCCTCGACTTCTGCCTCCTCGTCACCCAGCGCGCCCATCGCGTCGACCTCGCCCTGACCGCCGTCGGCCCGGACGCCGACCACTGGCTGGACATCGCGCAGGCCTTCGCGGGCCCGCCCGGTGCCGGCCGCGCGCCGCAAGGGGCCGAGCGGTGAGAGCGGCGCTGCGCATCGGCAACTTCTCCGGCTTCTACGGCGACCGCTTCGACGCCCTGCGCGAGATGCTCACCGGCGGCGAACTCGACGTCCTCACCGGCGACTACCTCGCCGAACTCACCATGCTGATCCTCGCCCGCGACCGGCTGAAGGACCCCCGCGCCGGATACGCCCGCACCTTCCTGCGCCAGCTGGAGGACTGCCTCGGCCTCGCCCACGAGCGCGGGGTGAAGATCGTCACCAATGCCGGAGGGCTCAATCCGGCCGGACTGGCCACCGGTGTGAGGGAGTTGGCCGACCGGCTCGGCATCCCGGTCGAGGTCGCGCACGTCGAGGGCGGCGACCTCACCGCCGCCCATCCCGGCGCGCTCGCCGCCCACGCCTACCTCGGCGGCTTCGGCATCGCCGAGTGCCTGCGCGCCGGTGCGGACGTCGTCGTCACCGGGCGTGTGACCGACGCGGCCCTCGTCACCGGGCCGGCCGCCGCCCACTTCGGCTGGCGGCCCAGGGAGTACGGCCGGCTCGCCGGCGCCGTCGTCGCCGGACATGTGCTGGAGTGCGGGACGCAGGCCACCGGCGGGAACTACGCGTTCTTCCGGGAGGGCGACGTGCGCCGGCCTGGTTTCCCGCTCGCCGAGATCCACGCCGACGGCAGCAGCGTCATCACCAAGCATCCCGGCACGGGCGGCCTGGTCGACGTCGGCACGGTCACCGCGCAGCTGCTCTACGAGACCGGCGGCGGCCGGTACGCCGGGCCCGACGTCACCGCCCGGCTGGACACCGTACGACTGAGTCAGGACGGGCCGGACCGGGTGCGGATCGAGGGGGTGCGCGGCGAGGCGCCGCCGCCGACGCTGAAGGTCGGTCTCAACCGGCTCGGCGGCTTCCGCAACGAGGTCGCCTTCGTCCTCACCGGACTCGACATCGAGGCCAAGGCCGGCCTCGTGCAGGCACAGCTGACCGACGCGCTCGCCAAGTCACGGCCCGCCGAGGTCCGTTGGGAGCTGGTCCGTACCGACCGGGCGGACGCCGACACCGAGGAGACCGCGAGCGCCCTGCTGCGGCTCGTCGTACGGGACGCGGACGAACGGCTCGTCGGACGCGCGCTGAGCGGAGCGGCCGTGGAGCTGGCGCTGGCCAGCTACCCGGGCTTCCATGTGCTGTCCCCACCCGGAAAGGGCGCCCCCTATGGGGTCTTCGAGGATGTGTACGTCCCCCATGGCGACGTAGACCATATGGCCGTCCTCCACGACGGACGCCGTATCCCTATGGAGCCGCCCCAGGACACCCGGCCCCTGGACGCCGTACCGGAACCGGCCCTCCCGGACCCGCTCCCCTCCGGCCCGACCCGGCGCGCGCCCCTCGGGCTGGTCGCCGGGGCCCGCAGCGGGGACAAGGGCGGGAACGCCAACGTCGGCGTGTGGGCTCGTACCGACGAGGCCTGGCGGTGGCTCGCGCAGGCGCTGACCGCCGAAAGGTTCCGCCAGCTGATCCCCGAGAGCCGGGACCTGCCCGTCACCCGGCACCTGTTGCCGAACCTGCGCGCGGTCAACTTCGTCGTCCAGGGCATCCTCGGCGCGGGCGTCGCCGCGCAGGCCCGCTTCGACCCGCAGGCCAAGGCCCTCGGCGAATGGCTGCGCTCCCGCCACCTGGACATCCCGGAGGCCCTGCTGTGACCACCCTGACCTCGGCCCTGGATCCGGGCAGCCCCGACCACCGCGCTCACCGCGAGGCCATGCTCGCCAAGCTCGCCGAACTCGACGCCGAACACGCCAAGGCACTCGCGGGCGGCGGCGAGAAGTACGTCCAACGGCACCGCGAGCGCGGCAAGTTGCTCGCCCGCGAGCGGATCGAGCTGCTCCTCGACCCGGACACGCCGTTCCTTGAGCTGTCCCCGCTCGCCGCCTGGGGCAGCGACTACACCGTCGGCGCCTCGCTCGTCACCGGCATCGGGGTGGTCGAGGGCGTGGAGTGCCTGATCACGGCCAACGACCCAACCGTACGCGGCGGCGCGAGCAACCCGTGGAGCCTGAAGAAGGCCCTGCGCGCCAACGACATCGCCCTCGCCAACCGCCTCCCCTGCATCAGCCTGGTGGAGTCCGGCGGCGCCGACCTGCCGTCCCAGAAGGAGATCTTCATCCCGGGCGGCGCCATCTTCCGCGACCTCACCCGCCTCTCCGCCGCCGGCATCCCCACCATCGCCGTCGTCTTCGGCAACTCCACCGCCGGCGGCGCCTACATCCCCGGCATGTCCGACCACGTGATCATGGTCAAGGAGCGCGCGAAGGTGTTCCTCGGCGGGCCGCCGCTCGTGAAGATGGCCACCGGCGAGGAGAGCGACGACGAGTCCCTGGGCGGCGCGGAGATGCACGCGCGCGTGTCGGGCCTCGCCGACTACTTCGCCGTCGACGAGCCGGACGCGCTACGGCAGGCGCGCCGGGTGGTCGCCCGCCTCAACCACCGCAAGGCGTACGACGATCCGGGCCCGGCGGCCCCGCCCAAGTACGACCCGGAGGAACTGCTCGGCATCGTCCCGGGCGATCTGAAGATCCCCTTCGACCCCCGCGAGGTCGTCGCCCGGATCGTGGACGCCTCCGACTTCGACGAGTTCAAGCCGCTGTACGGGACCAGCCTGGTGACCGGCTGGGCGCGCCTGCACGGCTACCCGGTCGGCATCCTGGCGAACGCCCAGGGGGTGCTCTTCAGCGCCGAGTCGCAGAAGGCCGCCCAGTTCATCCAGCTCGCCAACCAGCGCGACATCCCGCTGCTCTTCCTGCACAACACCACCGGTTACATGGTCGGCAAGGAGTACGAGCAGGGCGGGATCATCAAGCACGGCTCGATGATGATCAACGCGGTCGGCAACAGCCGGGTGCCGCATCTGTCGGTGCTGATGGGCGCGTCGTACGGCGCCGGGCACTACGGCATGTGCGGCCGCGCCTACGACCCCCGCTTCCTGTTCGCCTGGCCCAGCGCCAAGTCCGCCGTCATGGGCCCGCAGCAGCTCGCCGGGGTGCTGTCCATCGTCGCCCGCCAGTCGGCGGCGGCGAAGGGACAGCCGTACGACGAAAAGGCTGCGGACGCGGACGCCGCCCTGCGCGCCATGGTGGAGCAGCAGATCGAGTCCGAGTCGCTGCCGATGTTCCTGTCCGGGCGGCTGTACGACGACGGCGTCATCGACCCCCGCGACACCCGCACCGTCCTCGGCCTGTGCCTGTCCGCGATCCACACCGCGCCCTACGAAGGCGCGCGCGGTGGCTTCGGCGTCTTCCGGATGTGAGGTCCATGATCCAGACTCTGTTGGTCGCCAACCGCGGCGAGATCGCCTGCCGGATCATCCGCACCTGCCGTGAGTTGGGAATCCGGACGGTCGCCGTGCGCTCGGACGCGGACGAGAACGTGCTCCACGCGCGCGTGGCCGACACGGCGGTACGGCTGCCGGGCGTGGCGCCCGCCGAGACGTATCTGCGCGGCGACCTGATCGTGAAGGCGGCCCTGGCCGCCGGCGCGGACGCCGTGCACCCCGGGTACGGCTTCCTCTCCGAGAACCCCGACTTCGCCCGTGCCGTCCTCGACGCCGGTCTGATCTGGATCGGCCCGCCTCCGGAGGCCATCGAGGCGATGGCGTCCAAGACCCACGCGAAGGACCTGTTGGGGATCGCGCCCCTCACGGACGTCACCGAGGCCGACCTGCCGGTGCTGGTGAAGGCGGCCGCGGGCGGCGGGGGGCGCGGAATGCGGATCGTGCGCCGCATGGAGGAGCTGAGCCCCGCGCTGAAGAGCGCGCGCGCCGAGGCCGCGAGTGCCTTCGGCGACGGCGAGGTCTTCGTGGAGCGGTATCTGGAGCACGGCCGCCATGTCGAGGTGCAGGTCCTCGCCGACACCCACGGCACGATCTGGACGCTCGGCACCCGCGACTGCTCCCTCCAGCGCCGCCACCAGAAGGTCATCGAGGAGGCCCCGGCGCCCGGAATCTCCGAGGCGCTCACGAGCGACATGCTCGCGCTGGCCGTACAGGCCGTGTGCGCCGTCGCCTACGAGGGCGCCGGCACCGTCGAGTTCCTGGTCGCCGACGGCCGCGCGCACTTCCTGGAGATGAACACCAGGCTCCAGGTCGAACACCCCGTCACGGAGGCGGTGTTCGGCATCGACCTGGTCGCCGAACAGATCCGCGTCGCCGAGGGCCACGCCCTCGAAAAGGACCCGCCACGCGCGCGTGGCCACGCGATCGAGGCCCGCCTGTACGCCGAGGACCCCGCCCACGACTGGGCCCCGCAGGCCGGCACCCTGCACCACCTCGCCGTACCGGACGGCGTGCGCCTCGACACCGGCTACACCGGCGGCGACCCCGTCGGCGTCCACTACGACCCGATGCTGGCCAAGGTCGTCGCCCACGCGCCGACCCGCGCGGAGGCGCTCCGCAAGCTGGCGGGCGCCCTGGAACGAGCGGAACTGCGCGGCCCGCTCACCAACCGGGACCTGCTCGTGCGCTCCCTGCGCCACGAGGAGTTCACAAGCGGCCGTATGGACACCGGCTTCTACGACCGCCACCTCGACGAACTCACCGAGTCCGCCCCCGACCCCCTCGCCCCGCTGGCCGCCGCCCTCGCCGACGCCCACGGCCGCTCCCGCTTCGGCGGCTGGCGCAACCTGCCCGCGCGGCCGCAGGTCAAGCGGTACGAGCTGGCGGGGGAGGAGCACGAGGTGCGCTACCGGCACACGCGCACCGGGCTCAGCGCCGAGGGGGTCCGGGTCGTACACGCCGACGCGCATCTGGTCGTAGTCGAAGTGGACGGTGTGGAACGGAAGTTCGCGGTCGCACGCCACGGTGACCAGGTCTACGTCAACTCAGCCCGCCTCACCGCCCTGCCCCGCTTCCCCGACCCCACCGCCCAGCACGCCCCTGGCTCGCTGCTCGCACCGATGCCGGGCACGGTCGTACGCGTCGCCGAGGACCTGACGGAAGGGGCGACGGTTCAGGCCGGCCAGGGACTCATATGGCTGGAGGCGATGAAGATGCAGCACCAGATCTCAGCGCCGGTCACCGGAACGCTCAGCGCCTTGCATGCCAAGGCGGGGCAGCAGGTCGAACCGGGCATGTTGCTCGCCGTAGTGCAGGAAACCTCTTCCTAGGAGCCCCATGACCGCCGTCATCGAATCCGAAGAGCACAAAGCCCTCCGCACCGCCGTAGCCGCCCTCGGCAAACGCTTCGGCCGCGACTACCTGACGCGAACCGTCGCCGAAGGAAGGCCCCTCACCGAACTCTGGTCCGAGGCGGGCAAACTCGGCTACCTCGGCGTCAACCTCCCGGAGGAACACGGAGGCGGAGGCGGCGGCATCACCGAACTCTCCATCGTCCTGGAGGAGTTGGGTGCGGCGGGCTCCCCCCTCCTCATGCTCGTCGTGTCCCCGGCCATCTGCGGCACCGTGATCTCCCGCTTCGGCACAGAGGCCCAAAAGCAGACGTGGCTCCCCGGCATCGCCGACGGCACCCGCCTCATGGCCTTCGGTATCACCGAACCCGACGCGGGCTCCAACAGCCACCGCATCACCACCACAGCCCGCCGCGACGGCACCGACTGGCTCCTCACCGGCCGCAAGGTCTTCATCTCCGGTGTCGACATCGCGGACGCCGTCCTCGTCGTCGGCCGTACCGAGGACGCCCGCACCGGACGCCTCAAGCCCTGCCTGTTCATCGTCCCGACGGACGCCGAGGGCTTCCAGAAGCGCCCCATCGACATGGAACTCAACGCCGCCGAGAAGCAGTTCGAGCTGGTCCTGGACGACGTACGGCTGCCCGCCGACGCGCTGGTCGGCGACGAGGACGCCGGTCTGCTGCAGCTGTTCGCCGGACTGAACCCCGAGCGCATCATGACGGCGGCCTTCGCGATCGGCATGGGCCGCTACGCGCTGTCCAAGGCGATCGAGTACGCCCGCGACCGCACCGTCTGGAAGACGCCCATCGGCGCCCACCAGGCGATAGCCCACCCCCTGGCGCAGGCGCACATCGACCTCGAACTGGCCCGGCTGATGATGCAGAAGGCCGCCCATCTCTACGACGCCGGCGACGACATCGGCGCGGGCGAGGCCGCCAACATGGCCAAGTACGCGGCCGGAGAGGCCTGCGTGAAGGCCGTCGACCAGGCCGTGCACACCCTCGGCGGCAACGGGCTCACGCGCGAGTTCGGGCTCGCCTCGTTGATAACGGCGGCGCGTGTGGCTCGTATTGCTCCGGTGAGCCGGGAGATGATTCTCAACTACGTCTCCCACCAGACCCTGGGCCTGCCCAAGTCGTACTAGGCCACCACCGGCAGCCGCTTGGAGGAACCGTGTTCCGCAGCGAGTACGCAGATGTCCCGCCCGTAGAACTCCCCATCCACGAGGCCGTCCTGGGCCACGCCGCCGACTTCGGCGAGCGCCCGGCCCTGATCGACGGCACGGACGGCACCACACTCACGTACGCGCAGGTGAACCGGTTCCACCGGCGCATCTCCGCCGGTCTCGCCGACGCGGGCGTCCGCAAGGGCGACGTCCTCGCCCTGCACAGCCCCAACACGATCGCCTTTCCGGCCGCGTTCTACGCGGCCACGCGCGCGGGTGCCTCGGTCACCACGGTCCACCCGCTCGCCACGCCCGAGGAGTTCGCCAAACAGCTGGGCGACAGCGGCGCCCGCTGGATCGTCACCGTCTCACCCCTGCTGGGGACGGCCCGCCGCGCCGCCGAACTCGCGGGCGGGGTGAAGGAGATATTCGTCTGCGACAGCGCGTCCGGGCACCGGTCGCTGATCGACATGCTCGCCACCACCGCGCCCGAGCCGCAGCACGCCTTCGACCCGGCCGAGGACATCGCCGCGCTGCCGTACTCCTCCGGCACCACCGGCGTCCCCAAGGGCGTGATGCTCACCCACCGGCAGATCGCCACCAATCTCGCCCAGCTGGAGCCCGCCGTCACCATGGCACCCGGCGAGCGCATCCTGGCCGTGCTGCCGTTCTTCCACATCTACGGTCTGACCGCGCTGATGAACGCGCCGCTGCGCAAGGGCGCCACGATCGTCGTCCTGCCCCGCTTCGACCTGGAGACCTTCCTCGCGTCCATCGAGAACCACCGCATCACCGGCCTGTACGTCGCACCGCCGATCGTCCTCGCCCTCGCCAAACACCCGGCGGTCACCCGCTACGACCTCTCCTCCCTGAAGTACGTCCTCAGCGCCGCCGCCCCGCTGGACGCCCAGCTCGCCCGGGCCTGCGCCGAGCGGCTCGGCCTGCCCCCGATCGGCCAGGCCTACGGCATGACGGAACTGTCCCCCGGCACCCATGTCGTCCCCCTCGACCGCTTGCACGACGCCCCCGCCGGCACCGTCGGCAGGCTCGTCGCCGGCACCGAGATGCGGATCGTGTCCCTGGACGACCCCGGCAAGGACCTCGGCACCGGTGAGTCCGGCGAGATCCTGATCCGCGGCCCCCAGGTGATGAAGGGCTACCTCGGCCGCCCCGACGCCACCGCCGCCATGATCGACGCCGACGGCTGGCTGCACACGGGCGACGTCGGGCACGTGGACGCCGACGGCTGGCTGTTCGTCGTGGACCGGGTGAAGGAACTCATCAAGTACAAGGGCTTCCAGGTGGCCCCCGCCGAGCTGGAGGCCCTGCTGCTCACCCACCCCGGCATCGCCGACGCCGCCGTCATCGGCAGCTACAACGAAGACGGCAACGAAGTCCCGCACGCCTTCGTCGTCCGCCGGCGCGAGGCCGCCGACGACCTCACCGAGAACGAGATCCTCCTCTACGTCGCCGAGCGGGTCGCCCCCTACAAGCGCGTCCGCCGGATCACCTTCATCGACACCGTCCCGCGCGCCGCCTCCGGCAAGATCCTGCGCCGCCGGCTCAGGGAGCGCGCATGACCGTACCGACGCCGCTCAGGGAGCACACGTGAGCACACTGATCGGCCGCACACGCGCGCGTGCCGTCGAAACCCTCAGCCTCGACGCGACCGACACCCGCAACGCGCTCTCGGCGGCCCTCGTCGGCGACCTCGCCAAGGCCCTGGCCGACTGCGCCGAGGACCCGGAGGTCCGGGCCGTCGTCCTCACCCACACCGGCACCACCTTCAGCGCGGGCGCCGACCTGCGCGACCCTCCCGACCCGGACGTGCTGGTTGCCCTGCTCCGGCAGATCGTGGAGCTGCCCAAACCGGTCGTCGCCCGGGTCACCGGCCACGTCCGCGCCGGCGGCCTGGGCCTCCTGGCGGCCTGCGACATGGCGGCCGCCTCCACCGCGGCCACCTTCGCCTTCACCGAGGTCCGCATCGGGGTCGCCCCGGCGGTGATCTCCCTGCCGCTCCTCCCGCGCACCGACCCCCGCGCCCTGGCCCGCTACTACCTCACCGGCGAACGCTTCGCCCCGGCGGAAGCCGTACGGCTCGGCCTGCTCACGACGACCGCCGACGATGTGGACGAGGCCCTCGCCCCGATCCTCGACGGACTGCGCCGCTCCTCCCCACAGGCCCTGGCCGAGACGAAACGGCTGCTCACGGCTAGGGTGCTGGAAACATTCGACCGGGACGCGGCGGACCTGACCGCCCTCTCGGCCCGGCTGTTCGCCTCCGGCCAGGCCCGGGAGGGGATGACGGCCTTCCTGGAGAGACGGGACGCGGCATGGGTGGTGTGACCGGATGAGCACGACGGCGGAACGCGGCCGCGCGGCCGAGGAACGTGACCGTGCGCCCAGGGAGCGGGACCGCGCGCCCAAGCAGGACCGCAGCCGGGCCACCCGGCAGCGGCTCCTGGAGGCCGCCGTGGCCTGCCTGGCCGAACACGGCTGGGCGGGCTCCACCGTCGCCGTCGTCGCCGAACGCGCCGGGGTCTCGCGCGGCGCCGCCCAGCACCACTTCCCGACCCGCGAGGACCTGTTCACGGCCGCCGTCGAGTACGTCGCCGAGGAGCGCTCCACCGCGCTTCGGGCGCTCTTCCCGGGCGGCCCCGCCGACCGCCGGGCCGTCGTCGCGGCCCTCGTCGACCTCTACACCGGCCCCCTCTTCCGCGCCGCCCTGCACCTGTGGGTCGCCGCCTCCAACGAGGACCAGCTCCGCGCGCGTGTCACCGAGCTGGAGGCGCGCGTCGGCCGCGAGACCCACCGCATCGCCGTCGACCTCCTCGGCGCCGACGAGTCCCGCCCCGGCGTCCGCGAGACCGTCCAGGGCCTGCTCGACATGGCCCGCGGCCTCGGCCTCGCCAACCTGCTCACCGACGACACCGCCCGCCGCGCACGAGTCGTCGCCCAGTGGGCCGACCTGCTGGACCAGACGCTCGGCTGAGGGCGGGTTCTGAGCCGGTGGAGCGGGCCACATCCGTATCCGGTGGGGCGCAGTACCCTTGCCGCATGCTTCCGATGCTCGTTCGCCGCCGCCACGTGGACTACGTGCGCGTCACGAGCATGGGCTGTCGGCTTTCGGCCTGATTCAGCCCCCTTTTTCTCCCCCTTCTTACGGCATCCTGGGCGCCGCCCTACCCTCGGCGGCCTGCCCGTGGCCCACACACCCCTGTGGACGCACCCATGACTTCGCACACCCCGACGGCGACCCCGTCGTACGACCAGCTCCCCATCATCGACCTGTCGGCCGCCGACCGCGGCCCCCAGGCCCGCTCCCTGCTCCACGCCCAGCTGCACAGCGCCGCGCACGACGTCGGCTTCTTCCAGCTCGTCGGACACGGCGTGACCCCGGCCGAGACCGACGCGCTGCTCACCGCCATGCGCGCCTTCTTCGCCCTCCCCGAGGCCGAGCGGCTCGCCCTCGACAACGTGAACTCCCCGCACTTCCGCGGCTACACGCGTACCGGCGACGAACGCACCGCCGGTGCCCGCGACTGGCGCGACCAGCTCGACATAGGCGCCGAACGCCCTGCGCGCGTGCCCGGCCCCGGCGAGCCCCCGTACTGGTGGCTGCAGGGCCCCAACCAGTGGCCCGCCGCCCTCCCCGAGCTGCGCACCGCGGCCCTGACCTGGATCGACAGACTCAGCGCGGTCGCAGAGCGCCTCCTGCGCGAACTCCTGACCGCGATCGGCGCCCCCGCCGACTTCTACGCCCCGATCTTCGGCGACCGGGCCCATCCGCACCTCAAGCTCGTCCGCTACCCCGGCAGCGCGGGCGACGGCACCGACCAGGGTGTGGGCGCCCACAAGGACTACGGCTTCCTGACCCTGCTGCTTCAGGACACGGTCGGCGGCCTCCAGGTGCACCGCGAGGACGGCCGCTTCCACGACGTCCCGCCCCTCGACGGCGCCTTCGTGGTCAACCTCGGCGAACTCCTGGAGGTCGCCACCGACGGCTACCTCCTCGCCACCAACCACCGCGTGGTCAGCCCAGCCGGAGCGACGGAACGCTTCTCGGTCCCGTTCTTCTACAACCCCCGCCTGGACGCCCGCATAGCCCCC
This sequence comes from Streptomyces sp. IMTB 2501, assembly GCF_001953885.1. Lineage (GTDB taxonomy): Bacteria > Actinomycetota > Actinomycetes > Streptomycetales > Streptomycetaceae > Streptomyces. The sequence goes on from NZ_MQUS01000005.1 coordinate 237,643, forward strand.
CTGCCCTTCCCCCACGCCGGCGAGGCTCCCGGCATCACGACCGACCCGGCGAACCCCCTGTACGCCGAGTACGGCTACAACGAACTCAAGGGCAAGCTCAGGGCGCACCCGCTGGTGGCGGAGAGGCACCACGGCAACCTGCTGACACCGGCGGCGTGAAATCCCGAGGGGCGCGGGGCCGGATCGACATGCGGCTCCGCCGCCTGGGCGCGAGAAGCCACATCGCCCGCAGCCGCCCGCGCTCCTCAGACACCCCTTCAGTGGGCGATATCGGCATACCCCTCGACGTCCTGCGGACCGCGCACCCCCGGCCCCACATACCGAGCCGACGGCCGCACCAGCCTTCCCGTCCGCTTCTGCTCAAGAATGTGCGCCGACCACCCAGCGGTACGCGCACACGTGAACATCGAAGTGAACATGTGCGCCGGCACCTCAGCGAAGTCCAGCATGATCGCCGCCCAGAACTCCACGTTCGTGGCAAGCACCCGATCCGGCCGACGGTTGTGCAGCTCCTCCAGCGCGGCCTTCTCCAACGCCTCGGCGATCTCGAAGCGAGGCGCCCCCAGCTCACGCGCCGTACGCCGCAGCACCCGCGCCCGCGGATCCTCGGCCCGGTACACCCGGTGCCCGAACCCCATCAGCCGCTCACCCCGGTCCAGGGCCTGCCTGACGTACGCCTCCGCGTCCCCGGTCCGCTCGATCTCCTCGATCATCCCGAGCACCCGCGACGGCGCACCCCCGTGCAGCGGTCCGGACATGGCCCCCACCGCGCCCGACAGCGCGGCGGCGACATCGGCGCCGGTGGAGGCGATGACCCGCGCCGTGAACGTCGACGCGTTCATGCCGTGCTCGGCGGCGGACGTCCAGTACGCGTCCACGGCCGCGACATGCTTGGGGTCCGGCTCCCCCCGCCACCGGATCATGAACCGCTCGACGACCGACTTCGCCTTGTCGATCTCCCGCTGCGGCACCATCGGCATCGCCTGCCCGCGCGCGGACTGGGCGACGTACGACAGCGCCATCACGGCGGCCCGCGCGAGATCGTCCCGCGCCTGGCGCTCGTCGATGTCGAGCAGCGGCTTCAGCCCCCACACCGGCGCCAGCATGGCGAGCGCCGACTGCACGTCCACCCGGATGTCCCCGGAGTGCACCGGGATCGGGAACGGCTCGGCGGGCGGCAGACCGGGGTTGAAGGCGCCGTCGACCAGCAGCCCCCACACGTTCCCGAACGAGACGTGCCCGACCAGGTCCTCGATGTCGACGCCCCGGTAGCGCAGGGCGCCGCCCTCCTTGTCCGGCTCGGCGATCTCCGTCTCGAACGCGACGACTCCCTCGAGTCCGGGTACGAAATCGGACATCAGGCGGCTCCTAGTGATGTGGTGGGGGCGGTCACCCCGGTGATGCCCCGATCGGCCGGTGGTCACCCAAATCGCAGGGGAACCAGCACGATAACCCCCGGTGCCAGACCTGGGGAGCCCCCACGGCACTGAGTGCCAGCCCTGTTCGTACGCTGTGCGACGTCGCTTCGGCCGATATGACCTGCACGGGAGGGGTGGCCGGTACGGCAAGATGACCGCGTGACCGACCGCGACCCGCTCCTGGACCCCGAACTCGATCCCGCCGCCATGCGCAAGCAGTACCGGGCGGAGGGCCTCGCCGAACAGGACCTCGCCAGCCACCCCATGGACCAGTTCGCCCGCTGGTTCGAGGACGCCGCCCGGGCGGCGCTGCACGGCACGGTGTACGAACCCAACGCGATGGTCGTCTCCACGGCGGACGCGGCCGGCCGCCCCAGCTCGCGCACCGTCCTGATGAAGCAGTTCGACACCGACGGCTTCGTCTTCTTCACCAACTACGGCTCCCGCAAGGCCCGTGACCTCGCCGAGAACCCGCACGTCGCCCTGCTCTTCCCCTGGCACCCGCTCGCCCGCCAGGTCATCGTCACCGGCACCGCCCGCCGCACCGGCCGCGACGAGACCGCCGCCTACTTCCGCATCCGCCCGCACGGCTCCCAGCTGGGCGCCTGGGCCAGCGCCCAGTCCTCGGTGATCGCCTCCCGCGCCGAACTCGACGCGGCCTACGCCGACCTGGAGGCCCGCTATCCCGAGGGCGAACAGGTCCCGGTCCCACCGCACTGGGGCGGCTTCCGCATCACCCCGGAGACCGTCGAGTTCTGGCAGGGCCGCGAGAACCGGCTCCACGACCGGCTGCGCTACGTCACCCAGCCGGGCGGCCGCTGGAAGGCGGAGCGCCTGAGCCCCTGAGCCCCTTGAGCTCCCTGAACCCGTTGAGACCCCTGAGACGCAGACGACCCGCGAGCTCGGGTCCTCCGCCTGTCGGCGGAGAAGCCGGCCGGACGTGCCGGCGAGCTCGCGGGTCGGGTGACTGCTTGGGATTGGGCCGGCTGCACGCGTCTGTCACGTGCTGGTCCGGCACCGCACTGGATGTGGTGGCGGACCGCTAGCCCGCAGCCACCTCACGCGTCCGGTATTCATACATCTGCCGAACCACCTCCCTTCTCGTGTACCCCACACCCTAGGAAGCCGACGGAAGCGGCTCAACTGTTTTTCGATACGTTTCCCGGCATGACCGAACTCAGGATCGTGACCGTCGACGGCGAGGCGATGCTGGAGCAGTGGCGGTACGTCCACAACGTGACCGTTCCGCCGGCGGCCATGTCCCCGGCCGAGGCGAGGGAGCGCAGTGCGCGGTACCGGCTGCGGAACGCCTATCTGGGGGACGTGCTCGTCGGATGTTCCACCGTGCGGCCGCCGGCCGGCGAGGAGGGCGTGGCGACCGTCATCGCGCGCGTGCTGCCCGGGTTCCGGGGCCGGGGGTTCGGGACCGCGCTCTACGAGAACGGGCTGTCGCACGCGCGCGTGCTGGGTGCCGAGGTGATCGAGACGTGTGTGCTGGCGGTGAACGAGGACGGGCTGCGGTTCGCCGAGCGGCGGGGGTTCAGGGAGATCGACCGGTATGTGCTGGGCGGGGAGCGGGACGAGTGGGTGGACCTGCGGCTCGCGCCGGCCGCTACGGGGCATTGATTCCTGCAATCTTGTGGGAACAGGATGTGGGCTGGGTCACGTTCCAGTTGAATGAAGGCCAGTGAGAGGCCAATGAGCGAGCCGTGCGCCGGATGCGCGGCCGACGCAGCCTGCAGGGGGTCCAGGTGAGTGCTTCCCGGCGGAGTGGGACCACTGAAGAGCTGGGGCCGGACGATCCCGGTGAACCCAGTGAATCCGGGGGGTCCGATCTGCTCGCCGCGCTGCTCGACGGCATGGACGCGGCTTTGTGCGCGTTCGACGCCGACGGGGTCGTCACGCACTGGAACCGGGAGGCCGAGCGGATCCTCGGCTGGACGGCCGCCGAGGCGGTCGGGCGGCACGGGTTCGCGGGGTGGGCGGTGCGCAGCGCCGACGCCGAGGAGGTGCAGTCCCGGCTGATGTCGGCGATGCACGCGACCGGCCGGCAGGTGCACGAGTTCGCGCTGGTCACGAAGGACGGCGGCCGGGTGCTCGTGCGCACCCAGTCCGCCGCCGTACGAGGCCCCGACGGCAAGCCCGCCGGGCTCTACTGCGCGTTCAGCGAGGTGCACGCGCAGATCGATCTGGAGCGGTCGATCGCGCTGAGCGAGGCGCTGTTCGAGGACGCCGCCTGGGGCGTCGTCCTCATCGACGCCGATCTGCGGCCCGCCGTCGTCAACGCGCACGCGGCCCGGGTCCTCGGCATCGGGCGTACGTCCGCGCTGGGCCGGCCGCTCGGCGAGCTGCTCGCGCAGGGCGTGGAGGAGCTGGAGGCCGCGCTCACCCATGTGCTGGCCGAGGGCGCGCCGCCCGCGCCCGCCGAGATGTGGGTGAGCCTGCGCACCGCGGAGGGCGAGAAACGGCGCTGCTGGCGGAGCGGGTTCGTACGGCTGGCCTCGCCGCTCGCGGAGGAACCGGTGCCGCTCGGCGTCGGCTGGCTGTTCCAGGACGTCACCGAGGCCAAGCAGACCGAGCAGGAGGCGGCCCTGCTGCGGTTCCGCACCAACCAGCTGCACCGTGCCGCGCGGGCCGCCGCCGAGTGCGAGGACCCGGCCGAGGCGGCCACCGTCCACCTGGACTTCGCGCTCGCCGGCTTCGCCGACCACGCGTTGATCGACCGGCTGGTGCCCGCCCCGAGGGCACAGGCACGCGAAGACGAGCGCGAGGAGCGGGCCGAGGCCACCGTACGGCTCGTCCGGCTGGCCGCGACGCCCGCAGGCGCGCCCGGGCCGAGCCTGCTCACGGGGGCGGCCGGGCTGCCCGTGCGCTACGAGACGGGGCATCCGGCGCTGCAGTGCGTCGAGCGGGCCGGTGCCGTGCGCGCGGACGCCGGGTCGGTCCCGGCGGAACAGGCGCGGGAGTGGGCGCTCGCCCGGCAGTGGCCCGGCGACGCGGTGCACGCCCTGTGCGCGGTGCTGCGCAGCCGGGGGCGGACGCTGGGCGTGGTGACCTTTCTGCGCGGTTCCGGCCGGCACCGCTTCGAGCGGATCGACACGGCCTACGCGGAGGACGTGGCGGTCCGCATCGCCGCGGCGATGGACCTGGCGGCCGCGGTTCGAGACGACAACGGGCCCAGGGGAGCCTAGGGCCTGCACGCTCGCCGCGTTGCCGAATCGCCTACGTGCTCCCGCGCTCGGCTCCGCTGGGCCCGCCCTCCGGGCGGACGACGGGAACCGGCGGACAGGCCCTAGTGCCGGTAGAAGATCCGGTCGCCGTACTCCCGCAGCACGCGGTCGTTCCACTCGTGGCCGCCGTCGACGTTGCCGGAGCGCAGCAGCGGGGGTTCGATGCCGCGGTCGGCGAGGGTGGCGGCGGTGGTCGCCATGACGGCCTGCAGCAGGGCGGTGGTGACGACCGTGGAGGCGGGCGCGAAGGGCGCCGGGATGGTGTCGAGGGTGAGCTCGGCGTCGCCGACCGCGATCTTCGAGTCCAGCACGATGTCGCAGTGGTCCTTCAGGAAGGTGCCGGAGGAGTGCCGGGACCTGGTCTGCGAGGCGTAGGCCACCGAGGTGACGCCGATGACCTTCAGGCCGAGGGCGCGGGCGCCCCGGGCCATCTCCACGGGCAGGGCGTTGCGGCCGGACAGGGAGATGATCACGAGGGCGTCGCCGGAGCGGACCGGTGAGGTGTCCAGGACGGCGCTCGCGAGGCCGTCGACGCGTTCGAGGGCGGAGCCGAGGGTGGCCGGAATGACGTCGACGCCGAGGACGCCCGGGACGGCGAGCAGGTTCATCAGGGCGAGGCCGCCGGCCCGGTAGACGACGTCCTGTGCGGCCAGCGAGGAGTGCCCGGCGCCGAAGGCGAACAGGCGGCCACCGTCGGCGACGGTGTCGGCGAGCAGGGTGCCGGCCGCGGCGATCGCCTCGGCCTCCTCCTCACGGACCCGCCGCAGCAGGTCGATGGCGGCGTCGAAGAACAGGTCGGCAGGCGTGCCGTCGCTCATGCGGTGCCCCTTCGCAACGTCTGTGTCGCGGATCACCGTGCGGTCTGGACCAGTGCGGTGTCAATACGGCGCCCAGCCGGCCGACGGCGCTGCAGTTGCCTCCATTTCTTCCGCGGCCCCCGCTTGTCGGTGGGATCCGGCAGAATTGGTGCCAGGGCCAGCGCACGCGCCGGGCTGCCGGCAGAGGTAATCGAGGGGCACGTATGTCCGGACTGATCGACACCACGGAGATGTATCTCCGCACCATCCTCGAACTCGAAGAGGAAGGCGTCGTGCCCATGCGCGCCCGCATCGCGGAGCGGCTGGACCAGAGCGGGCCGACGGTGAGCCAGACGGTGGCGCGCATGGAGCGCGACGGCCTGGTGTCCGTGGCCAGCGACCGCCATCTGGAGCTGACCGACGAGGGCCGCAGGCTCGCCACGCGGGTGATGCGCAAGCACCGGCTGGCCGAGTGTCTCCTGGTCGACGTGATCGGCCTGGAGTGGGAGCAGGTGCACGCGGAGGCCTGCCGGTGGGAGCACGTGATGAGCGAGGCCGTGGAGCGCCGCGTCCTGGAGCTGCTGCGGCACCCCACCGAGTCGCCGTACGGCAACCCCATCCCCGGCCTGGAGGAACTGGGCGAGAAGGACGGCGCCAATCCGTTCCTGGACGAGGGCATGGTCTCGCTGGCCGACCTCGACCCGGGCTCGGACGGCAAGACGGTCGTCGTCCGCCGGATCGGCGAGCCGATCCAGACGGACGCGCAGCTGATGTACACACTGCGGCGCGCGGGTGTGCAGCCCGGCTCCGTGGTGAGCGTGACGGAGTCGCCCGGCGGTGTCCTGGTGGGCAGCGGCGGTGAGGCGGCCGAGCTGGAGGCGGACGTCGCCTCGCACGTCTTCGTCGCCAAGCGCTGACAGCGAGAAGCCCCGGCGCCTTGCGGCGCCGGGGCCTGTCCTCCCCTGTGCTGACCCGGAGCCCCGAGCTCTCAGGGTCATCCCCTCGGACCGTTTTTCCCCGAGCGGTCCGCCTCCCGCCAGTACAGATCCCCTGCGCGGCGGCGATCATGCCTTGAGGGGTGTCACTCGAATGAGGGGTGTTGTCCGCAGAGGCAGCGTTTTCGAATAGACATTCGATAGTCTGCGGCGGCAAGACGAGCACGACAGCGACAGCAGCGAGTACGAGCGAGTACGGCAGTACACCGGTACGAGGCAGGCGGAGCTGGGGGTGCAGGCCCATGGCGCGGCGGATCGACGTGACGGGAGCGGACGGGGTGCGCCTGGCCGCCTGGGAGTTCGCCGACCCTCCCAAGACGGGTCTCGACCCGGCGGAGGGCCGGACGGGCCCGGCGGCCGGCCCACCGGGCGTGCTGTTACTGCACGGCCTGATGGGCCGCGCCTCCCACTGGGCCTCGACGGCCCGCTGGCTCGCCGCACGCCACCGCGCCGTAGCCCTCGACCAGCGCGGGCACGGCCAGAGCGAGAAGTCCGCCCGGGCCGCCTACACCCGTGAGGCCTACGTCGAGGACGCCGAGGCCGCCCTCGAACAGCTCGGCCTCGCACCTGCCATCCTCGTCGGCCACGCCATGGGCGCGCTGACCGCCTGGCAGCTCGCCGCGAAGCGTTCCGACCTCGTCCGGGGTCTGATCATCTGCGACATGCGGGCCTCCGCGCTGGGGGCCGCCTCGCAGCGGGAGTGGGCGGAGTGGTTCAAGGCCTGGCCCGCCCCCTTCGCCACGCTGGCCGACGTACGCAAGTGGTTCGGCGAGGACGACCCCTGGGTGGAGCGGCCGAGCCCGGCCCGCGGCGCGTTCTACGCCGAGGTCATGCACGAGTCCGCCGACGGCTGGCGTCCCGTCTTCGAGCCGGAGCAGATGCTCCGGACCCGGGAGAGCTGGGTGTACGACGCGCACTGGGAGGAGCTGGCGCAGGTGCGCTGCCCGACGCTGGTGGTGCGCGGGGTGGACGGTGAGCTGGGGCGGGCGGAGGCGCAGGAGATGGTGCGGGTGCTTCCGGCGGGGGAGTACGCGGAGGTCGCTGATGCCGGGCACCTCGCACACTATGAGCTGCCGCTGGCTTGGCGGGCTTCTGTCCTGCCGTTTCTTGATGGGTTGCTCGGGGATTGAGCGCCTTTTCGTCTGCCGGGTTCCCTGTGCGTCGGCGGGTGCGGGGTGTGTGTGGTTGATCGCGCCCACGCGGCGGAGCCGCATACCGATACAGCCCCGCGCCCCTCAGGGGGTTGCAGACCACCTACCCCTTACTCACCGCCGTCAGGATCTCCGGCAGTCGTGCTGCCGTTCTCGGAGCTGCCAGGCGCAGGCCCAGGAAGGTCACGCACGCGCCGTACACGGCGCCCACGGGGAGCAGGAGCCAGGTCCAGCCCTTCCCGTTCCCGCTCACGTGGAGCCAGATGGTGAGGGTGAGGACCGGGGCACAGAGCAGGGCCGCGGAGATCATGCCGCCGAAGATGGCGATCCAGGCGAGGCCCGCCTGGCCGGGGGCGACGTTCTTGTGTCCCTCCTGGGGGATGGAGTACGGGAAGCGGGCCGACGTCCAGGCGCCGGTCGCGAGCATCGCGCCGAGCAGGGCGAAGGACAGCCCCAGCACCTCCGGCAACTGCGACCACGCGCCCAGCACGCCCGCCGTCACCGCCGTCACGAGCGCCGCGTAGGGCAGGGTGACCAGCAGCAGGGCCAGGGCCCGGCCGCGCAGTTCGGCGTAGGCGTCCCGGGGCGCGGAGATGGTGGTGGCCACCATCCAGAACGCGGAGGTGTCCTGCCCGAACTGGTTGTACATCTGGACGCCGAGCATCCCGGCGGCGAAGCATGCGAAGTAGATCGACCCGGTGCCCTGCGCCGCGTTGAACACCGGCACGATCAGCCCGATCGCCAGCGAGGTCACCCAGGCGGCCTTGGTCTTCGGATCCCGCCATATGTAGCGCAGGCTGCGCTCCATGACCGTACCCGTACGACCGCCCGGCAGCAGCCGTCCCAGCCCGCCCGGGGCGCGATCCCGTACCCCGGCGTCGGCGGCCTGCAGCGTGGACCCGTCGGGCGCGGTCATCAGCCGGGTCAGGCTGCGCGCCCATACGGCGACCAGTGTCCCCAACCCGGCCACGGTGAGGGCGAGTTGAGCGACGGCCGTGCCGTACGACCCCTCGGTCGCCGACCGCACCGCCGCCACCGCCGAAGCGGGCGGCACCCACCCCAGGGCGTCCGCGACCGGCTGCAACTGCCCAAGCCCCGCCGAACCCAGCTGCCGGGCAGCGAAGTTGACCAGCTGCGCCCCGATCGCGATCACCAGCCCGCTCAGCACCGCCAGATCGCGGCCCTTCCTGCTGGTCAGCAGCCGTACGTTGGCGGCGGCCACGGCCCGTGCGAGCGCCACACAGACCAGTAGCGCGAGGGCGACGGCGAGCACCGCGACGGCGTACCCCGCGGCCCCGTGCGCCACGGCCAGTGCGCACCCCACCAGTACCAGCAGCGTGTACAGCGGGCCGATGCCGACCAGGGAGGCCGCGAGCAGTGCCCGGACCAGCGGCCGGGGCCGCAGCGGAACCAGCACCAGCCGGGTCGGGTCCAGCGTCTCGTCGCCGGTCGGGAAGAACAGCGGCAGCACCGCCCAGCCCAGCGCCAGCACGGCCGTACCCGGCACGACGACGGCGTCGGCATGCGCGTGCCCGCGCAGCGCGATCAGCCCCAGCAGCTGCAGCAGCGCGAACAGGACCGCGATGACGGCCGAGACGACGAACGCGGCCCGCCGGCCCCCGGACTGCCGCAGCCCGTTCCGCAGCAGTGACAGTTTCAGCCGTACGACGGTGGAGGTGAGGTTCGTCATCGGGCCGCCCCGCCGCCCAGCCAGTCCAGATCGGACCCGGCGTCCCGCCCGCTCGCCCCGACCAGCTCCAGGAACGCCCCCTGGAGAGTCGGATGAGTGCCGCGCACCTCGGTCAGCGTCCCGGTCGCCCGGATCCGGCCCGCCGCCAGCACCGCGACCCAGTCGCACAGAGACTCGACCAGCTCCATGACGTGCGAGGAGAAGACGACCGTGGCACCGGAGGCGGTGTACCGCTCCAGGACGCCCCGGATGGTCTGCGCGGACACCGGGTCGACGCCCTCGAACGGCTCGTCCAGGAAGAGCACCTCGGGGTTGTGCAGCAGCGCGGCCGCGAGCCCGATCTTCTTGCGCATACCCGTCGAGTAGTCGACGACGAGCTTGTGCTGCGCCCCGGCCAGGTCGAGCACGTCCAGCAGCTGAGTGGCCCGCTTGTCGACCTCGGCCCCCGGCAGCCCGCGCAGCCGCCCCGAGTAACCGAGCAACTCCCGCCCCGACAGCCGCTCGAACAGCCGAAGTCCCTCGGGCAGCACCCCGATGCGCGCCTTGACGGCCACCGGATCCCGCCACACGTCGTGCCCGACGACCTCCACGGTGCCCTCGTCGGGCCGCAGCAGCCCGGTGACCATGGAGAGGGTGGTGGTCTTCCCGGCCCCGTTCGGCCCGACCAGTCCTATGAACTTCCCGGCGGGCAGCTCAAGATCGATCCCCCCGACAGCGACTTGCTGCCCGAACCGCTTCCAGAGCCCACGCACGCGTACTGCAGCTTCGGTCATGCATGCACAGTAGGTCCTCAGTGGCGCGGGACTGCGCCCGATGTGCGGCTGACGCCGCGTGGGCGCAGGTCAGGTCACCGGTCCCGGCCGCACGCATAAGCGAGCGCGGAGATCAATTCCTCCGCATCCGGCAACCACCGATTCGCCGGCGTCGGCCGGCAGGCCCACTGCACAGCCCCACGAGACCCGAACCGGGTCGGAGGAGCGGCCACATACGCCCCCTCACCCAGAGCCACGAGATCGAGAGACGCGAGCGACCACCCGAGCTTCCGCACCAGGTCCGGCACCTTCGCGGAACCTCCCGGCAGCACGAAGAACTGCATACGTCGGTCGGGAGCCAACGTCACAGGCCCGAGCGTCAGCTCCATCCGCTCCATACGGGCGAGCGCCAGGAACCCGGCACTCTCCGGGACGGACAGCGCGTCGAAGGTCCGCCCCGTCGGCAGCAGGATCGACGCCGTCGGCTGCTTCTGCCACATCCGGCGCGCGACGGTCGCGCTGCCCGTCGCCTGCGTCGCCCAGTCGGGGCGCGCGGGGTGCGCACCCGGCGCAGGGCAGGAGGCATCGCCGCACGAGCAGCGCTGCATGCCGGCGACCGCTTCCAGCCAGGTGCCCGGGAACACGTCCCAGTGCCGCTCCTCGGCGTAGCGTACGGCGGTCTCCAGCAGCGATTCCCCGCGCTGCTGCGGAATCTGACCGGCAATCTGAGTGTTTCGGGCGCCCGCGATCGTCTCTTCCACGCTCCACTCAACTCCCGCGCCCACCTGGAGTTACGGCTATAGCGTGCGCGGGGGAGGAGCATCGGTTCGGCAGCCGGGGCGCATGGGTGCACGTCCGGGGGCGCGCAGGGGGAAGCACGGCGTGAGGTGGGTAGCCAGGGATGGGGTGGGCATCCGTTGTTACCCCGGCAAACGGCACATGTCGCGCATTGGCGGTATCTCAGCTGGGCAGTGATCTTCCTGAACTGATCGTCTGCTCCAGGGGATCGCAACGCAGGGGGTAGCACATGGCCGCAAGGCCTCTCGTGGCGAGGCAGCCGAACGAACGGCTGCAGGCACTCATCCAGGAAGCGGGGTGCTCGAACGCCGGGCTGGCCCGGCGGGTCAACATGTGCGGCGCCGAGCACGGACTCGACCTGCGCTACGACAAGACGTCCGTGGCCCGCTGGCTGCGCGGACAGCAGCCGCGGGGCCGGGCCCCGGCGATCATCGCGGAGGCGCTCGGGCGCAAGCTCGGCCGTACGGTCACGATCGACGAGATCGGCATGGCCAACGGCAAGAACCTCGCCTCGGGGGTCGGTCTCCAGTTCTCGCCGACGGTACTGGGGGCCATCGAGCAGGTCTGCGAGCTGTGGCGCAGCGACGTGGGCCGCCGGGACTTCCTGTCCGGCTCCTCCGTCGCCGCCTCCGCGCTGGTCGAGCCCAGCCGCGACTGGCTGATCTCGGCGCCGGACGCCCAGGTGGCCCGGCAGGCGGGCCCGCGCGTGGGGCAGGCCGACGTGGCGGCCGTACGGTCCATGACGCAGGCGCTGACCGAGCTCGACCACCAATACGGCAGCGGGCATGTCCGCCCGGTGGTCGTGCACTACCTCAACAGTGTCGTCTCCGGGCTGCTCGCGGGCTCGTACCGGGAGACGGTCGGGCGGGAACTCTTCGCCGCGGTCGCCCGGTTGACCGAGCTGGCGGGCTACATGGCCGTGGACACCGGGCAACCGGGGCTGGCCCAGCGGTACTACATCCAGTCGCTGCGGCTCGCCCAGGCCGCAGGGGACCGCGGATACGGCGGGTACGTCCTCGCCGCGTCCATGAGTCACCTCGCCGCACAGCTCGGAAACCCGCGCGAGATCGCCCAGTTGGCGCGGGCGGCGCAGGAGGGGGCGCGTGGACAGGTGACCCCGCGCGTGGACGCGATGTTCCACGCGGCGGAAGCGCGCGGGCACGCCCTGCTCGGCGACGTACGCGCCGCGCAGGCGTCCACCGGGCGGGCGGTGACGGCGATGGAGGGGGCGGACGACTCCTCCGGGGACGACCCGGTGTGGATCCGGCACTTCGACGAGGCCTATCTGGCCGACGAGTTGGCGCACTGCCACCGCGATCTCGGGCAGCCCGAGCAGGCGGCAAGGTACGCCGAGCAGTCGCTGGCCGGGCATCCCGAGACCCGGGCCCGCCGGCGCGCCATCGGCTATGTGCTGCTCGCCACGGCCCAGGTGCAGCAGCGGGAGGTCGAACAGGCCTGCAGCACCGGCCTGAAGGCGGTGGAGCTGCTGGAGACGCTCCGCTCCAACCGCGGCGCCGAATATCTGGAGGACCTTCAGCAGCGCCTGGAACCGTTCCGGGAGGAGGCGGTGGTACGGGAGTTCGGGGCGCGCCTCGAACTCCAGCAGGCAGCCTGAACACCGGCCCCGCGGTTGCGTGAACGTGCGGCGAACGGCATCTGGAGGCGCGAGGGGCGCGCGAGGATGCCATAGAACAGCGCGCCGCGGGACGGTTTTGTTAGCCCTGTCACAGGCGAGAAAATCGCGCCCTGAGCTGCCTCGCACCCGGCTCGGGGGACCCGGTAGCGTGAGCGCGATTCACAAGGTCCCCCATTAGTAGGAGTCCCGGTGACGCAGAGTGGACAGGGCGAGGAGCCCTCGGCGCAGCCCGCGCGCGAAGGCATCGTGCTGCCCTCCGACGGAGGCGAGCCCTTGCTGCCGGGCATGAGCGGCGCGCCCGCCCCCGCCGCCCCGGCCGGCGGGCAGGCCTGGGGCGGTTCGTGGGGGCCCGATCAGCAGCCGCCCGAGGCGGGCCAGGGCTGGCCCCCGGCGGCGGCCCAGCAGTGGCACACCCCGGACGCCCCGAGCCGTCCGCCGTCCGCCGCGAACCCGGGCCCGCTGCCTCCTGAGGGCGCCCCGGCGGCCCCGTCGTACGGCCCGGCCCCGTCGTACGACCAGCCCGGCGGCCAGAGCGCGGTCCAGGGCGGCGGCTACGGCGCCGGGCAGCAGCCCGGGTACGGCGCGGGACCCGACCCGTACCAGCAGCACCACCAGTCACACCAGCATCCCGGCTCCGCCGCGCCGCTTCCGCCCGCGCTGCCGGAGGCGTATCCGGCCGCCGGTGCCCCGCTGCCCCCGGCGGCCGACGGCGTCGCCCCGTACGTCCCGGCGGTCCCAGCGGTCCCGGCCGCCCCCGCCGACGAGGGTGCGACGCAGTACATACCGCCCATACCGGCGGCCTCCGCCGACGGCGCCACCCAGTACATCCCGCCCGTGCCGGCCGCCCCCGCCGCGGCCGAGGGTGCGACGCAGTACATCCCGCCGGTGGCGTCCGGCGCGCTGCCGCCCGAGTCGGCCGGCGAGGAGACGCGGTACCTCGGCCAGGCGCCCCAGCAGCAGGCGCCGGCGCCCGCGTCGTCCGACGCGGAGGCCACCCAGTACATCCCGCCGTACGCCGCGCAGGCCCAGGCGCAGGGAGGAGACCGGCAGCCGCCGGCCGAGTTCGACAACCTCTTCCGCGGCGGCCCGGCGGGCGGTGACGGCCCGGCCGGGGCCACCCAGCAGATGCCGCGCGTCCCGCAGCCGGACGCCTACCCCGGCGCCGCGCAGCCGACGTACGGCCGCCAGCAGCAGCCCGCGTACGGCGCGCCGCAGCCGAAGTACGAGCCCACTTACGACGACGACCCGCCCCGCGGCAAGTCGCGGGTGCCGCTGATCGCCGCCGTCGGGGTCGGCATCGTCGTCGTCGGGGTGGGCGCCGGCGTGCTGCTCAGCGACGGTGGCGGCAACGACCAGGGCAACGACAACAAGACCGTCGCGGCCACGTCCCCGGTGCCGGGCTCGTCCTCGCAGGGCGCCGATGCGGCCCGGGCGCAGGCCGTCGAGCTGGACAAGCTGCTCTCCGACAGCGGCGGCAGCCGCGCCTCGGTGATCAAGGCCGTGGCCGACGTCAAGCAGTGCGCCAACCTCGACGGGGCCGCCTCCGACCTGCGCGCGGCGGCCAAGCAGCGGGGCGAGCTGGTCACCCGGCTCGGCCAGCTGAGCGTCGACAAGCTGCCGAACAACGGCGACCTCACCGATGCGCTGACCAAGGCCTGGCAGGCGTCCGCCGCGGCCGACAACCACTACGCGGCCTGGGCCGACCAGGCCAAGGGGCACGACAAGGTCTGCCGCAAGGGCCACGCCCGCAGCACGAACGAGGCCCAGGCCGGCAATCAGGAGAGCGGCATCGCCAGCGCGCAGAAGGTGAAGGCCGCGGCGCTGTGGAACGCGATCGCCCGGAAGTACGGCCTGACCGAGCGCCAGCCCGTGCAGCTGTGACCGGCGGCGCCGGCGTCACTGCACGTCGGCGCCGTCCAGTGTGTCGGTCATGTCGCTGATGCCCCTCCGGCCGCCGATGCCCGTGCGGGCCGCGACCAGCTGGCCGTCCTGCACCACCTGGAGGGTGACGTCGGCGTTGACCATCCGCGGGAAGCCGACCGAGGCGAGCTTGCCCTCGTAGGGCCACTGCAGGGTCGGGGTGAGACCGCCGGTGGAGACCCGCAGACCGCCGTCGAGGGCGTGCCGCACGCTGTCGGCGGTCACGTCGCCGTCGCCGATCTTCTCCAGGACGGCCTTGAGCACGGTGTAGGCGATCCAGGTCGTCTGCACTCCGGCGTCCGCGGGGTCGATGCGGTTGTCGCCGAAGGCCTCCTCGTTGATCACCTTCTTCATCGTGTCCCAGCGGGCGTCGGACGCCGGCGGATACCAGCCGGTGATGTACGCGCCCTCGTACGGCCCGCCCGCGCCGCCCGTGGCGTTGATCACCGTCTGGTCGACACTGCCGAGCACGGTCCCGAGCCGTACGGCGGGGTAGGTCTCGCGGGCCCGGCGGAAGGAGTCCATGAAGGTGTCGGTGCGGTCCCCGAGCGCGGGCACCACACAGCCCTTCTTGAGCGCGCTCTTGGTGGCGTCCGCCAGCGCGTGATCGGACGGGTCGCTGTACTCGGTGGCGTCCTCGGCGGCGAGGTGGTCGTCCGCGGTCGCGTGCCCGGCCGCCTTCAGTCCGGAGTCGAGCAGCACCGGCAGCTCGTCGCCGGCGATGCTGTCCGGGCGGACCAGGGAGACGGTGCCGCAGGCGGCGCCGAGGGCCTTGCCGAGACCGGCGAGCAGGGCGGGCTGGCCGCCGTTGACCGGGTACGACATCTGGCCGGTGAACTCGGCGTTGGTGACGCCGTAGCCGCCTATGTAGGGGATGCCGGCGCCCTCCAGCGGGGCGAGGTAGGAGTCGCCGAACTGGCTGTAGGAGCCGACGACCGCGACCACGTTCTCGTCGGCCGCGCGCCGGGCGCACTTGGCTGCGTCCACGGCGTCGTTGCGGTCGTTGCAGGTCAGGACCTGGAGCTTGTGGCCGTTGATGCCGCCGTGCGCGTTGATCCACTTGGCATAGGCGAGGGCCATCGCCGGCATGCCGGGCTTGTTGGTGGAGTTGGTGTCCTCCGGGGCCCACGTCATGACCTTGACCGCGTCATCCCCGGAGCCCCCCGTGGCACCGGGGATGACGCCGCATCCGGCGGTGAGCGACGCACAGAGAGCCACGGCGCCCGCGGCCAGGGCGGTGGCTCTGCCGGGGCGGGAGGTGGGATGGAGGAAGGTACTAATGGTGCGTCGCCTGCCGGTCATGCTCCCGCACGATTCCCTCACACCGCGAACCGAGGAGTGACCTAGGATCAACTAAAGGTGACACCCGGGTGAATTACGGGGGTCGGTGAGGCCGGTGTGACGGGGAACGTACGATCGATGACTGTGCAAGGTTCGGAGAACTCTTCCCGTCGCGGCCGTCGCTCCTCCACCATGGGCGGCATGCCTCTAAGCGACATGCCGTGGTGGCGCTGGCGCAGCAATGTGCGCTCGGCGCTGCACATGCTCTCCGACCAGGACTTCCAGCGGAACGTCTGGCTGGCCGGCGTGGACGGGTACGGCGACGTCACCGACGCCGTCTACCGGCTGGTGGAGGACACCTGGCTGGACAACTGGTCCGCCGAGAAGTACGTCGGCACGATCTTCCGCGACTCGCAGGAGGCGGCGCTCGTGGACACCGCCGTGCTGCGGGTGCTGCGGATCATGCACCAGGTCGGCCCCGACGCACCGGTCGCCGCGTACCTTGAGCACCAGGGGTGGCCGGATGCGGTGCGGGCGGCGCGGGACGCGCACATGCGCCTCGCGGCGAGTGACGGCGACGATCCCGACACACCGCCGCGCAGTCTGGAAGTACTGCAGATCATGACGCGGACCGCGTAGGCGGGGCCCTTCCGGGGGCCGTGGCGGCCCGTCCCGCCCTGCGGGACGATCGCCCACGGCGGGCGGTCGCCATGAGAACCTGTAGTGCATGAACGAGCAGTCCGCGGCCGCCGCCGCACCGGCCGACCAGTACGTCCTCACCCTCTCCTGCCCGGACAAGAAGGGGATCGTGCATGCCGTGTCGAGCTACCTCTTCATGACCGGCTGCAACATCGAGGACAGTCAGCAGTTCGGCGACCACGACACGGGTCTGTTCTTCATGCGCGTCCACTTCTCGGCCGAGGCGCCGGTGACGCTGGACAAGCTCCGGGCGAGCTTCGCGGCGATCGGCGACTCCTTCCACATGGACTGGCAGCTCAACCGGGCCGACGCGAAGATGCGGATCGTGCTGATGGTCAGCAAGTTCGGGCACTGCCTGAACGACCTGCTGTTCCGGGCCCGGATCGGCGCGCTGCCGGTGGAGATCGTGGGCGTGGTCTCGAACCACACCGAATTCGAGGAGCTGGTGGGCTCCTACAACATCCCCTTCCATCACATCCCGGTGACGAAGGACACGAAGGCGGACGCCGAGGCCCAGTTGCTGGAGCTCGTCCGCGAGGAGGGCGTCGAACTGGTCGTCCTGGCCCGCTACATGCAGGTCCTCTCGGACGATCTGTGCAAGCAGCTCAGCGGCCGGATCATCAACATCCACCACTCCTTCCTGCCGAGCTTCAAGGGCGCGAAGCCGTATCACCAGGCGCACGCGCGCGGTGTGAAGCTGATCGGTGCCACGGCCCACTATGTGACGGCCGACCTCGACGAGGGGCCGATCATCGAGCAGGAGGTCGAGCGGGTGGGGCACGGCGTGACTCCCGACCAGCTGGTGGCCATCGGGCGCGACGTGGAGTGCCAGGCGCTGGCGCGGGCCGTCAAGTGGCATGCGGAGCGGCGGATTCTGCTCAACGGCCGCCGTACGGTCGTTTTCGCCTGAGAGCAGCTGCGCGGTCGCGGCTACTCGGCGATGGTGAAGTAGCGGGCGATGGCCGGGACCAGGTCCGCTTCCGTGATCGTGCCGTCGGTGTCCGCGTCCAGGGACTCGGCCGCGCTGCGAGCGATGTCCGCCTGGACGTGAAGGGCGCGGAGGACGCGGGCCGTGTCGGCGACGCCGATCCGGCCGTCCCCGTCCTCGTCCGCCACCGCCAGTGCCGCGTGCAGGAACGGGCGGGCGATCTCGGCGAAGCGGCCCGGGTTGTCGCGCAGCCGCTTGACCGCGCCGCTGACGAACTCCTCGCGGGTGATCCGCTGGTCGCCGTCCCGGTCCGCGATCCCGGCCATGCCCTGCCAGAACGCCTCCGCGCCGGCGTACAGCGCCTGCCCCTTGTCGGAACGGGCGGTCACGGCGAACTCGGCGAGGAGTGCCTTGGCCGCCGCGCTGAAGTCCTCGCGGTCGATCCAGCCGTTGCCGTCCTGGTCGAAGGTGGCGAACCGGGCGGCGATCCTGCGCTCGTACTCGGTGCTGACCATGTGTGTTCGGACCGCCTTACGTATGCGTCGTACGGGTGTGGCCTACGTGTGCGTGACTCACCTGGCAGGGAGCGTATGACGCGGGTGGCCGTCCGACGGCGGAAATCCGGCGGTTGTGCCAAGACCGGGGGAATTCTGCGACAACAATGTGGCCTTGTCGCGAAGGCGCGGGCTCCGGTCGGGCGCCGCGGTCAGGCGGAGAGCGGGCCCGCCTCGTCGGCCGTCGCGGCCTCGACGTCGGGGCGGACGTCGAAGAGCCGGCGTACGCCGAGCGCGCCGAGGACCCGGTTGACGTGCGAGCCGTCGTCGGCGCCCCGGTCGGGCAGGATGAGCCGGAGCCGGCCCTGACAGGAGCGGATCAGCCGGCGGGCGGCGACGAGGACGCCGACTCCGCTGGAGTCGCAGAAGAACACGTCCGAGAGGTCCACGACGAGGCTGTGGTGCCCCTCGGCGACGACGTCGTGCACACGTTGACGCAATATCGGCGAGGTCATCAGGTCCAGTTCCCCGGACACCCGGAGCACGGCCCACTCGCCCTGTTCGACGCCGGTCACGTTGAATGCCACGGCCATGCCCCTCCGCTCGCCGGAACTCACGGAACCGCCAGGAAACGGAAGCGGTTCCTACGTTTGCTTTCGCGCGGCTGCCCAGCGGCGGTTCCCTGAAACGTCGGGCAGCAAACTGGACGTGATCGACAAGGGGCTTGTTTCGGTCACTACCGATCCTGTTCGATCAGACCTGCACACTCCTTATGTGCAGGTTATGTAAAGGGGGCACTATCACCTGCGGCGCATCGGGGAGCGCACATTGACACAAAGGGGCGTGCACTGTCAGAGGTGCCGACTACATTCGAGAAGACGGTGCAGACAGGCTGGACGGACCGGACACGGGTGAGGGGAGGGGACCGCATGGCCAAGAAGGACGTACCGCCCCGCTGGGACCGCAAGATGCAGCAGCGGCTCGCCCGTGGCGAGGCAGCCGCCCTGGGCGAGCTGTACGACCGGTTCGCCTCGCTCGTGCACGGCCTCGCCCATCGCGTCCTCGGTGAGGAGAAGGCCGCCGACACCCTCACCCGCGAGGTCTTCGCCCACGTCTGGGAACACCCCGAGAGCTACGACCCGAAGCAGGGCCCGCTGCGCACCTGGGTGGCCGGGGTCACCCACCGGCTCGCCGTGGAGCGGCTGCGCGCCAGCGAGACCGCCGCGCTGCCGGCGGGCGGCGGCTCCCTGGCTGACCTGGAGCGCAAGGTGCGCCACGCCTCGGTCGCCGCCCGCGCCGACTACATCGTCCACTCCATGCCCGCCCCGCTGCGTGCCGCCCTCGACCTCGCCTACTTCCAGCGCCGGGACTACCGCCAGACCGCCGTCGACCTCGGTGTGACCGAGGACGAGGCCCGCCGCCGGCTCCGCCTCGGCCTGCAACTGCTCTCCACCGCCCACGACGCCGCGGCACCGCCGGAACCCGGAGGTGCGGTGTGAGCGGAGCGGGACGGTTCGAGGCATCCGACGAACACGAGGGGCAGGGAGAAGGGCACGGAGAAGGGCACGGAGAAGGGCACAGGGACGGACCCGGAGACGAGGGGCGCGAGGGGCCGCCGCACGAGGACAGCGAGCGGCACGCGGGTCCCGGCGGCCGCAGTGGATACGGCCGCTTCGGCGACGGTGGCGGCGACGGCTCGGGGCGGACGCCGGCCGGGACCGGCGGGCCCGAGCCGGACCGGCCGGCGCGCATACCGACGCCCCGCGCCTCCGTCGAGGACACCGGGCTTCCGCTGCCCGACCTCGCCGACCTCCCGCCCGTGCCGCTCGACCTACCGCACGACGTCCTGAAGTCGCTGCTCGGCGCCTGGGCGCTGGCCGCCTGTTCGTCGGCCGAGACGGCGGCCGTCGAGGAGCACCTGGGCACCTGCGGAAGCTGCGCCGACGAGGCCCGCCGGCTGCGCGAGGCGGTCGGCCTGCTGCACCAGCCGGAGAGCCTCGACCTGGACCCGGGACTGCGCAACCGCGTCCTGGAGAACTGTCTGGAGCGTCGGCCGCCACGCATCCCGGTCCCGGAGTGGGCGGCGGCGTACGACGCCGAGACCGCGCGACTGGACGCCCTGCTCCAGGACTTCGGGGACGCCGAGTGGCATGCGCCGGTGCGGCTGCGGTGGTTCGAGGCCGACGAGGCGAGAAGCCGGCGTACGACCGTGGCCGGCGTGATCGCGCATCTGCTGTCCGTGGACGGGCTGATCGCGGTCGCACTCGGCCTGGAGGACCCGCTGGCCGAGGTCACCGGGGCGGCGAAACAGCAGGCGGCGGGCCCGGCCGGGCGCACCGAGGCCTTCTGGAGCACCTCCCACTTCCCGCCGACCCGCTCGGTGCGCGGGCCCTGGCGGGAACAGAGCCACAGCCTGGTGCGCACGGTGTCCTTCACGGGCGGCCACGCGGGCGGACTCGCGGTGTCGTACGGCGACTTCGAACTGCCGCTGCACGACGCGATGCTGGACCGGGCCTTCGCCTGCTGGGCGCACGCCGAGGACATCGCGGAGGCGGTCGACTATCCGTACCGGCCACCCGCGCCGCGGCATCTGAACAAGATGATCGACCTCACGGCCCGTATGCTTCCCGCCGCGCTCGCCAGACGCCGGCAGTCCGGGCTGGCGTCACCGGCGCGCGGCCGCCACCTCAGCCTGGCCGGCGAGCCCGGCCGCAGCCTGCGCCTGGAGATCGAGGGCGCGGCGGGCGGCGAGTGGCTGATCCCGCTGGACTCACCGGCGGCGGTCGCCTCCGCGGACCTTGAGGTGGCCCATGTGGCCCTCGACGACACGGAGTTCTGCCGGCTGGCCGCGGGCCACATCCCTCCGGAGGAGGCCGCGGCGGGACAGGTCGGCGACCGTGAGGCGATCCGGGATGTCCTGTTCGCCACGGCCGGGTTGAGCCGGATGTAGGGGCGGGCTCGGACGCGGCGCACGGCCGACTGCGTGTCGTCGTCACGGGCGGCCGACGGTGCCGCGGAAGCCGCGCATGGTCAGGGACACAAGGGGCCGGTGGCCGTCGAGAAAGGACACCGGCGTCGACGGCCCGGTCGTCAGCCTGGTGCGACCGATACCGGGCCGCCCGCTGATCCGCAGGGGCACCCGGCAGGCGGCCCCGCCGGGCAGTTGCTGGACCAGATGAGCGCGAGCCGGGATGCGGACCGGCAGCTGGAGTGCGGTGCGGTGGACGGCGCGGACGGGTGGGGCGTCCGTGAGCAGCAGCTCGGCGTGTGTCCGACCGGTGCCGGCGCGCAGGTTGATGGTGCCGAGCTGTTTGGGGATGCCCCACAGGGCGCGTCCACCGTGGAGGGCCTGTTCGTCGTCGACCCAGGCGGCGACGGTGCTGGCCGCTGTCCGGCGCCCATGCCGTACGGCCTGGGCGATCAGGAACTCACGGTAGGAGAGGACGCTTTCGCCCCGGTAGTCGACCCAGAAGGTGACCAGGGTGCTGCGTCGCCGGGTGATCCACGGGCGGCTGCCGGGCGGGAGCGGCCAGGGCGGCAGTTCGGCGGCGGGGATGCGCCACACAGAGATGATCATGTCGCCGGTCAGATACCAGGGCGCAGGAGGGAAGACGGGGGCGGTCACCGTGCGCCCGCCCGGCGGTGCAGTTCGGCGTCGTAGCGGCTACGGGCGGTGCTGTCGGCGCGCAGGGCGATCTCGTCCACTTTCAGGAGGCGGTCGGCAAGGTCCTGGGCCCACTGCGGGGCGAGCGTCATCCAGGACAGCAGACGCCCGGCCCGCGGGACGAAGACGCGTGGCCGGGGATGACGGATGACCTGTGCGACCGCGTCGGCCACGTGCTCGGGGCGCAGCGCGGGCAGCAGGCGGGGCCGCAGACCGGCGGCCGCCGGGGTGTCGGCCATGTAGGGCAGCACGGTGGTGATGTGGATGTCCCGGCCGCGCAGTTCGCGGCGCAGGCCGTCCGACAAGGCCAGCACACCGGCTTTGGTGGCGCTGTAGGCGGCAAGGCCCGCCAAGGGCTTTACGGCGACGAGGCTCGCGATGTTGACGATGTGGCCGCGGTGCCGGGGGCGCATCCGGGCGAGGGCGGCTCGGCAGCCGTGCATGACACCGGTGAGGTTGACACCGCAGGCGTAGGCCAGTTCGTCGTCGGTCAGTTCGCCGAAGGGGCCCAGTGGTACGACTCCGGCGTTGTTCACCCAGACGTCGAGCCGCCCGAAACGGCTGACCGCGGCCGTGGCCAGGGCATCCGCCGAATCCGGGCGTGTGACGTCGGCTTCCAGGGCGAGGTGGTGCGGGGCGAGGTGGTGCGGGGCGAGCGCGGCCGCGGTCTCCCGCACGGCGGAGCCGTCGATGTCGCCGAGTACGAGGCGGTAACCGCCTTGGGCGAGACGGTCGGCGATGGCCCGTCCCAGACCGCGCCCCGCCCCGGTGACGACGGCGACCGGCGCCGCCGGGACAGGAGCAGCGACTGCTCGTGTGTCCCGCGGCCGGGGCAGGCCCGCCGGGCCGACAGCGGGAAGAGGACGTGGGTCGGCGGGCGATCCGGGTACGCGCACGGTTGATCAACGAGGCCGGGGTGTGAACGTCACCTCAGCTGAAAGTGGGCTCGCCGGGTGGGGTTATCCGGTGGGCGGGTTGTCCGATACTTCTGCCGCAGACGGTCGTTGGGCCGCGTGTGATCGATGACGAGCCCGTGACGACGCGTGAGGGGCGGACCAGCAAGACGCGGTTCGCGCTGGCTTTGCTGTCCTTGCTGGCGGGCGGCTCCGTGCTGCTGGCCGGCAGCGCCGTGGGGGCGGTCGCCGTGGCGTTCGCGGGGGAGGTACCGATCACGGTGCATGCCGCGCGGGTGTCCGGATCCGGTGTGTCCGTCGCGCCGGGGACCTCGGGCCGCGGCGGGCTGATCCCGGCGCTGGCCACCCGGCTGGACAGGGCCGGTGTGCAGGACGCGTGCACCACCGCCACCGCCGACCTGCCGGGAGCCGGTGCGGTGACCGTCGTGGTGCGCGTCGCGCGGGCCTCGGCCACCGGGCTGACCGTGGAGGCGGGGAAGGCGACGGCCGAGTCGGTGACGGTCTCGGGGGCGAGCCTGACCGTCCCGCAGGCCTCGCTGAGCCGGCCCACCGGGTTGTTCCGCGTCGGCGCGGACAAGGTCAGCGGACGGGAGGTGACCACACAGCCCCACGCGTTCACGGCCGGCACGGTCACCTACCAGGGCGTGAGCATCGACGTGCACGGCGGCTCCGGCGGCTGCGCGACCGAGACCGAGGGGCGCCGGTGAGCGCGCTGCCCGGTGTGGGAGAACAGGTGCCGGTGCGCGTACCGCCCGCGGTCGGCGCAGCACCAGTGAACGCGCCGTCCCTGGCGGGAAGCTGGCGCGCGTGGCGGCGCAGCCGCCCGTTCGCGGCGGGGGTGTTGCTGACCCTCGGCGGGCTGGAGCTGATCGGCGTCTCCTGGGTCGGCCTGGGGTTCCTGCGGCTGACGGGAACCGCGGGGGCCGCCTCCTGGGGGCTGGGAAGCCTGCTGGTGGTGGCGGGGGCGACCACCTGGCGCAATCCGCCGCTGCGCCACTTCTGCGGTGTCCTGGCCGCGGTGGCCTCCCTGGTCAGCCTGGTCGCCGCCAACCTCGGCGGCCTGCTGCTGGGATTCCTGCTCGCTGCGACGGGCAGTGCCCTGGCGCTGGCCTGGATCCCGCGGCCCGCTCCCCTTGCCGGATTCTCAGACCGCACGGAGGTGTGAAGTGCGGCCCCGATTCCTGTCGTTCGCCACCGCTCTGCCGTACGCCACCGCCAGCATGTCCCGGGCCGGCTTCTACCGTCGTAGCGGCCTGCACGATCCGGGGCTGCGCCGGGGCTTCGAGACGTGCCGGCGGGCCACCCGCGCCACCGGAGAGATCGAGTACGCGGTTTCCCTGCTGCTGCCGCCACCGCTGCGGATCGCGGCCTGGGCGTTGTACGGCGCGGTCCGGGCGGTCGACGACCTCGCCGACGACCCGGGGGTGAGCGAGGCGGAGCGGGCCGGGCGCCTGGAGGAATGGGCCGACGCGTTCGACGCCGAGCTGCGCGACGGAGCCAGCGCCGACCCCGTGCGGCAGGCACTCCTCCACACCCTGCACACCTGGAGCATCCCCCACGGCTTCCTGTACACGCTGTTCGAAGAACTCCGCCGCGATGTGCACGGCCGCCGGTTCACCAGCTGGCAGGAATGGCGGCACTACAACAGCCTGATCAACACGCCGCTCGTACTGCGCACCGCCTCACTGCTCCTCAAGGCCACAGGCGTGTCCACCGAGCCGGAAACCCTCGCCGCGGGCCTGCCGGAGACGGCCCTCGCCTGGCAGACCATGGTCGAGGCGATCTACCTCACCGACGCCCTGGTCGATCTCGCCGACGACCTCGCCCGCGGACACGTCCCGCTCCCCCAGGAGGCCCTGGACGAGGCAGAGGTGCGGCAGGCCGACCTGCTGGCCCGCCGCGGCACCCCGGAGTTCGAGGCCATGGTGCGCCGCCTGGCCGGCCGGGCGCGTGCCGGGTTCGACGCGGCGGCCGTTCCGGGCGTCGTACATCCGGTGATCGGCATTGCCCTGGACGCCTGTGCGGGCCTGTACCGGCTCCGGCTGGAGGCCGTCGACGGCGACCCGGCCGCGCTGCTGCACCGCCGGCCGGCGCTGCCGCGGAGCGCGCGCCTCCGGCTGCTCGCACCCGCACGGGCCCGGGCCGCCCTGGCCTGCACGCTGTTCCCCTTTCCCCTCCAGCCCGGTGCGCCCGCCGCTTCGAGCAGTCCCACGCGGACCGATGCGGTGAGCCTCGCCGACGACGTACGCACGCATGTCAGCAAGGCGATCGCGCGCCCCACGCCCCATCCGTCCGGTGCGCGGCCGCCCCGACTGCCCGACCGGGCCATGCCGCGCCATGTGGCCGTCATCATGGATGGCAACGGCCGCTGGGCCACTGCCCGGGGCCTGCCCCGCACCGAAGGCCACCGGGCCGGCGCCGACGCCCTGATCGACATGGTCCACGGCGCCCTGGAGATCGGCCTCAAGTACCTGACCGTGTACGCGTTCTCCACCGAGAACTGGAAACGCCCCGCCGACGAACTGCACTCCTTGATGTACGAGATCCCCCGGCTCCTGCGCACCCTGCTGGACCAGTGCCGGCCGCTGAACGTACGGGTGCGGTGGGCCGGTTCGCCCTCGGGGCTGCCGCCCGACGTCGTCGACACCCTGACGGCGGCGGAAGAGAGCACCCGTGACTGCACGGGCCTCACCGTGACCGCGTGTGTGAACTACGGCGGCCGTGCGGAGATCACCGCCGCCGCCATGCGCCTGGCCCAGGAAGCGGCCGCGGGCAGGATCAGCCCCGGTTCGGTCTCCGAGCACACCTTCGCCCGCTACCTGCACGTCCCGGAGCTGCCCGACGTGGACCTGCTGCTGCGCACCGGAGGAGACCAGCGCACCTCCAACTTCCTTCCCTGGCAGGCCACTTACGCCGAACTCGTCTTCCTGGACACCCCCTGGCCGGAGGCGGACCGCCGGGATCTGTGGCGCGCCGTGCGGCAGTTCGCGTCCCGCAACCGCCGCTACGGCGCCGTACCACGCGAGCCGCTCACGCGACCCACGGAAACGCCCCACGAGTCCGTGGACGTCCAGTGGCCCGGATCACGGATGAGCTCTGCGGTCCGGGCCGAGTGACGACCGGTGTCAGGCGCTGTGCCGGTCGAGGAAGGTGGTGATGACCTTCTGCCGTTCCTGGTGTACGGCCGTCTCGGCGGCCTCGCCGCTCAGGCGGTGAGGGTGGGGTAGTCGGTGTAGCCGCGGTGATCGCCGCCGTAGAAGGTGGACGGGTCCGGGGTGTTGAACGGACCGCCGGCGGCGAGGCGGCGCGGCAGGTCGGGGTTGGCCAGGAACAGGGCCCCGTAGGCGATCATGTCCGTGCTGCCGTCCTCGATCAGCTTCAGCGCGTCGGGGCCGGTGGCGTCGGGGTGCGTGAACGGGTTGAGGACGAACGTGCCGGGCCACGCCTTGCGCAGCGAAGCGGTCAGGCCGCGGTCCGGCCCTTCCAGCAGGTGCAGATAGGCAAGCTCCAGGCCGGCGAGCCGGCCCAGCGCTGCATCCGGGCCAGGAGCTGGTCATGATGCATCTGTGGGAGCTGGGTCCCCAGCGGCAGGCTGCCCTGGTGCGCCTGTTGGACTCCGACGCGGCCACCATGACCCGCACCGTCCGGCGCCTGGAACAGGCCGGCTTCGTCCGCCGCCGCCCCGACCCCACCGACAAGCGCGCCTCGCTCATCGAGCCCACAGCGGCGAGCCACGCCCTGCGCCGCGAGGTCGAGCGGGTCTGGAGCCAACTTGAGGACCTCTCGACGGCGGGCCTCTCGGACGACGAGCGCACCGCGGCCCTGCTCACTCTGGAACGCCTGGAGCAGAACCTCGTACGGGCCGCCGCCACTCCGGGCGGCCTAAGCGAACGGTCGTGAAAACCGCTCCCTCAGCTCGTACTTGAGCACCTTGCGCAGCGTGTCGTTGCGCGGCAGCGCCTCCACCACCTCCAGCCGCTCCGGCAGCTTGTGGACGGACAGGCCCGCCGAGCGTAGGTAGGAGACGATCTCCGGCAGCGTCAACTCGCCCGCACCAGGCGGCTGTTCCAGCACCGCGCAGACCAGTTCCCCTCGGTCGGCGTCCGGCAGGCCGATGACCGCCGCGTCCGCTATCGCGGGATGCGCGGCGAGCAGGTCCTCGATCTCCTTGGCCGAGATGTTCTCGCCCTTGCGGATGATCACGTCCTTCAGCCGGCCGGTGAGGAGCAGATGCCCGGACTCCGTCACCCGGCCCAGGTCACCGGTGCGCAGGAAGCCGTCCGCGTCGAAGGCGGCGGCCGTCTGGGCGGGGTCCAGATAGCCCTGGCAGACGGCCTCCCCGCGCAGGCGTATCTCGCCGTCGACGATCCGGATCTCCATGCCGGCGGGCGGGCGGCCCTCGGTCGTCGCCAGGTTCTCCGGGGTGTCCTGCGGATCACCCATGGTGATCATCGGGACCTCGGTCATGCCGTAGCCGTGGGTGAGCTGGACGCCCATCTCGCGGACCACGGAGTGGTAGACCTCCGGTGGCTTGGGCGCGCCGCCCCCGGCGAGCAGGCGGAGGGACGGGATCACCTTCTCGCCCCGCCGTTTGCGCTGCTCGGCCAGGAACAGGGAGTAGAAGGCCGTGGAGCCGCCGGCGACCGTCACCCGGTGCCGCCGGTACTCCGGCAGCGCGTCCGGCAGCGCGAAGTGCTCGAACATCACCGCCGGGAAGCCGTACAGCAGGAGCATCACCAGGTAGTCGGGGCCGCCTATGTGGGCGTACGGGAAGGCGATCGAGCCGACGTCGTCGGCCGTCAGTCTCAGCGCATGCGCCAGGCAGGAGCCGCCGGCGATCAGGGAGCGGTCGGTGTGCAGTACGCCCTTGGGGTCAGAGGTGGTGCCCGAGGTCCAGTAGATCCAGCGGACCGAGGTGCCCTCGGCGGGCGGGGCGGGGAGCGTCGACGGATCGCCGTCCGGCAGGGTGTCGTACGCCTCGAAGATCCCCTTGGCGCCCAGGCGGCGGGCCATCTCCGTGTGGTCGTGGCCGCGCCACACGCCCGGTACCGCGAAGAACTCCGCCTTCGACTCCCGGAGTGCGAAGCCGGCCTCCCGGTCCCGGTAGAAGGGGATCACCGGGGACTGTACGGCGCCCAGCCGGGCCAGCGCGAAGGACAGCAGGGCCGTCTCGATGCGGGTGGGCAGCTGCCAGGCGACCACCGTGCCGGGGCGCACGCCCATGCCGTACAGGCCGGCCGCCACCCGCTCGGCGTGCGCGCGCAGTTCGCCGAAGGTGAGCCGACGGTCGCCCTGGAGGAGGACCGGGCGGTCGGGGGTCAGGGCGGCGCGACGGACGACCAGATCCCACAACGTGCGGGCGGAACTCAGGGAATGCGGGGTCTCGTTCACGTATGCCCCCTGCTGGCTTGGCTGACGAACCGTCAGGTGCCATGCTATCTGACGGGTCATCAGATAAGTACTGTCCGGCGGCAGGGAACGCGGAGGGGAACCATGACCGAACTGCCCCGCATCATCAGCGTCGACGACCATGTGATCGAGCCCGCCCACCTCTTCGAGACCTGGCTCCCGGCCAGGTACCGGGACCGTGGGCCCAAGCCGCTGACCGCCGGTATCGGGGAGCTGGCCTACGTCGGTGGCAAGTACCAGATCACCATGGACCCGGCGGGCCAGCCGACGGACTGGTGGATCTACGAGGACCTGAAGTTCCCGTACAAGCGCAACATCGCCGCCGTCGGCTTCGACCGGGACGAGATGACGCTGGAGGGGATCACCCGGGAGCAGATGCGGCGCGGCTGCTGGGATCCCGTCGAGCGTCTCAAGGACATGGATCTCAACCATGTCGAGGCGAGCCTCTGCTTCCCGACCTTCCCGCGTTTCTGCGGGCAGACCTTCGCCGAGGCGCACGACAAGGAGGTCGCCCTCGCCTGCGTACGCGCCTACAACGACTGGATGGTGGAGGAGTGGTGCGGGGGCAGCGGCGGCCGGCTGATCCCGCTGTGCCTGATCCCGCTCTGGGACGTGGAGTTGGCCGTCGCCGAGATCCGGCGCAACGCCGAGCGCGGGGTGCGGGCCGTGACCTTCTCGGAGATCCCCACCTACCTCGGGCTGCCCTCCATCCACTCCGGCTACTGGGACCCGTTCTTCGCCGTCTGTCAGGAGACGGGCACGGTCGTCAACATGCACATCGGCAGCAGCTCGCAGATGCCGGCCGCCTCCCCGGACGCCCCGCCCGCCGTCCAGGCCTCCCTCAGCTTCAACAATGCGATGGCCTCGATGATGGACTACCTCTTCAGCGGGGTCCTGGTGAAGTTCCCGCGGCTCAAACTCGCCTACTCCGAAGGCCAGATGGGCTGGGTGCCGTACGCCCTGGAGCGTGCCGACGACGTGTGGGAGGAGCACCGGGCCTGGGGCGGGGTCAGGGACCTGATCCCCGAGCCGCCCTCGACGTACTACTACCGGCAGGTCTTCTGCTGCTTCTTCCGTGACAAGCACGGAGTCGCCTCGATCGACGTCGTCGGCCGTGACAACGCCACTTTCGAGACCGACTATCCGCACGTCGACTCGACCTTCCCGCACACCAAGGAGGTCGCCCTCGACCATGTGAAGGGCCTGGACGACGAGACCGTGTACAAGCTGATGCGGGGCAACGCCATCCGCATGCTCGGCCTGGACCTCGACAAGTGATGGACCTCTCCTGCACGCCCGAGGAGGAGGAGTTCCGGGGTCGGCTGCGGGAGTGGCTCGCCAAGGTGCTGCCCACTCTGCCCGCGGGGCCGTCCCCGGACGACTGGCCCGGCCGCCGCGCCTACGACCTCGGCTGGCAGCGGATGCTGTACGACGCCGGGTACGCCGACGTCCACTGGGACGCCTCGCCGACCACCCGGCTGATCTTCCTGGAGGAGACCGAGAGGGCGGGCGCTCCCTATGTGGGCGCGGGCTTCGTCGGGCTGCTGCACGCCGGGCCGACCATCGCCGCCGAGGGCACCGCCGGGCAGCGGGCACGCTGGCTGCCGCCGATCCTGCGCGGCGAGGAGGTGTGGTGCCAGGGGTTCAGCGAGCCCGGTGCGGGCTCCGACCTCGCCGCGCTGCGCACGCGCGCGTGGCGCGACGGCGACGACTACGTGGTGAGCGGGTCCAAGATCTGGACCTCGCACGCCGAGGTCGCCGACTGGTGCGAACTGCTGGTCCGCACCGACCCGGACGCGCCCAAGCACAAGGGCATCACCTGGCTGGCCATGCCCATGGACGCCGACGGCATCACCGTACGGCCGCTGCGCACGCTCGCCGGGTCGGCGGAGTTCGCCGAGGTGTTCCTGGACGAGGTCCGGGTGCCGGTCGGCAATCGGGTCGGCGCGGAGAACGACGGGTGGCGCGTGACCATGGTGACCCTGTCCTTCGAGCGCGGCACGGCCTTCGTCGGCGAGGTCGTCGCCTGCCGCCGGGTACTGGGTGAACTCGCCCGCGCCGCACGGGACAACGGCCGCTGGGACGATCCCGTGCTGCGGCGCAGGCTCGGGCGGCTGGAGGCGGAGTTCCGGGCGCTGTGGCGGCTGACGCAGTGGAACGTGAGCGAGGCGGAGGCGAGCGGCGGGGTGCCGGGTACCGGGGGTTCGGTTTTCAAACTCCGCTACTCGCAGGCCCGTCAGGAGCTGTACGACACCGCAGCCGACGTACTCGGCCCGGGCGCCCTCGACCTGGACCGGCCGTGGGTCCTCGACCGCCTGTCCGCTCTGTCGTACACGATCGCCGCCGGCACCTCCCAGATCCAGCGCAACATCGTGGCCGAGCGGATTCTGGGCCTGCCGAAGGGGAGATGAACGCGTGCGCCGGCCGTTCGCGGTGTGGTCGGCCGGGGGCGCGCCGCGGACGGGGCGCCGATCCGGTCCGATGACGTCATGGCCGGGCGTGTTCTCGGCCTGCCCGAAGGGGAGATGAGTGTGCGGTTCCAACTCAGCGAGGATCAGCGGGCGTTGCGGGCGGGCGTACGGGAGTTGCTGGAGCGGCGGTTCGGGCGGGAGGCGTTGCGGGCGGCCGTCGACGCGCCGGGGCGGCTCGACCGGGAGCTGTGGCGGGCGCTCGGGGACGCCGGGTTCTTCGCCCTGCGGCTGCCCGAGGCGGACGGTGGGGTCGGGCTGGGGCTGCCCGAAGCGGTGCTGGCCTTCGAGGAGGCGGGGCGTGCCCTGCTGCCCGGACCGCTCGTGGCGACCCACCTCGCCGCCGGGACCGTACCGGGCGCGGCCACCGGGGAGACGGTCGTGGCGGCGGCCGACGGGGAACTGGTGGAGTGGCTGGAGGCGGCGGACGTCGTCCTCGGGGACACCGGGGGCGCCGTACCGCTGCGTTCACTGGACCCGCTGACGCCGCTGCACCGCATCCCCGCCGCGCGCGATGCCTCCGCCGCGGCCCCCTTGGCCGGCCTGCTCACCGCCGCCGAGCAGCTGGGTACCGCCGTACGCGTAGGCGAGCTGGCCGTGCAACACTCCCGGACACGAGAGCAGTTCGGGCAGCCGATCGGCGCCTTCCAGGCCGTCAAGCATCTCTGCGCGGACCTCCTCGTGCGCACCGAGACCGCGCGTGTCGCCGTCTACGCGGCCGCCGTCACCGCCGACCCCGCCGACATCGCCGCCGCCCGCCTGCTCGCCGACGAGGCCGCCGTGCGCGGCGCCCGGGACTGCCTCCAGGTGCACGGCGGCATGGGTTTCACCTGGGAGGCGGACGTACACCTGCATCTGAAACGGGCCTGGGTGCGAGCCCGTCGTGGTGGCGGGAGCACGGAGAGTGAGGAACTCCTCGCGGCGCGGCTGGCCGTCTGAGACGCCGGCAACCCCCTGGGCTGCGGTGGCGGCAAAGCCCTGGCCCAAGATGTCGCGGATCGTGGCATGCCGGTATCACTTTGCGTCGATACCCGGTTGTGTCCTTCGCGAGACTCGTCACGGCCCGGAGTCGGCGGTCCCCTCCGGTACCTTGTGTGGGATGCGAGTGGCTGCGAGCGCGGGCCGGGCCGGCGATGCCCCTGGGGCGGTGCCGGGTCGTGCGGTGCGCGGCGCTGCTCGCGGTGCGGGGGCGGCCCCGGCCGTCGCCTGTTCGATGTCCCGGCACGAGCGTCGCACAGTATGCCTCACGCGTACTCCTTCGCGCTGGAATATGCCCGAAGCCCTTGTTGGGGTGACTGTACGTCAACCATGCTGGCTCCAAAGGGAATCACGTTCCGTGACCCTTGCTCTGGCTGTTGTTCTGGCCATGCAGAAAATGGCTACGATCGTGGCTCTCGTGATCGTCGTCGCGGCTTCGGCCGTGGCGGCCTGGTGGCGTGGGGTCATGTGTCCGCCGGTTCGGATGGTGTGAGCGGTGCAGGTGCTTCAAGTGCAGCTGGAGATCCGGCCCGACCCCACGGAGGTGGGGCGAGCGAGGAGGTGGGCCCTCTCGCGACTCGCCGGGCTCGGGATAGCGGCCGACGAGCCGCTGGCCGAGACCCTGATCCTGCTCGTCTCCGAGCTGGTGACCAACGCGGTGGTGCACACCGGCCGTACGGCCGTGCTGCGGCTTTCCCTGCCGGGCGCGGAAGCGGAGGTGTCGGCGGAGGCGGAGGCGGAGGCGTTCGAGAGAGCCGAGGCTCTTGAGAGGGCCGAGCGGGCCGAGGCGGTCGAGGAGGCCGACCCGCCCGTGGCCGCCACGGTGCGCGTCGAGGTGGCCGACTGCAGCTCCCGCGCCCCCGTGCCGCGCTGCGCCGGCGGTGACGCCACCGGCGGCCGTGGCCTGGCCCTCGTCGACTGCCTGGCCGATCGCTGGGGCTGGAGCCCGGAGGGCGCCGGCAAGAGCATCTGGTGTGAACTGGACCGCTGTTCGAAGCCCCGGGAGAGCGCAACGATGGCGTACGGGAGCGGACTGTCCGCGTACGAGGGGCTCGCCTTCGAGGCGGTGTAGCGCCCGGCGCGGTGGTGCGCCGGGGATGCCTCCGTGCGCGGGTGCCCCGAACAGGGTGTACGTAACAAATCCCCGTACCGGCGTTGACGACCCGTGACCGCCTGAACACGCTTGTGGGCGACGATTCGCCGCGAGGGGACGGCGAGGGCCCGGGCGACGGCGGTCCTCGCCGAGTGTGGGTCGCACCCGGTGGGCGGCGCGTGCGCGTGACGGTGGGGGAGGGCGCGCCGCCGGCCGGCCGACGCCCCCGGGCGGGGCCCTCGGGAAACGGCGACGGGGCCCTCAGAGGATGGCCACGGGGGCCACCGGGCTGCCCGTCGCGCCGACGAACGGTTCGGGCGTCGCCGACAGCAGGAACGCGTACCGCCCCGTTTCTCCACAGGCTGTGGACAACTCTTCGAGATTCCAGTTCTGGCCCTGCGGCATCCCCATCTCCACCAGGTCCAGGGCATGTACGGGCAGCCAGAGATTCTCCGACTCGGGTGGAAATATCTCAAAAGTGAGCGTGTCGTTCGCGACCGCCGCGACATCGCGCGCATGGAACCACTCCGGTGTACGGATGGACAGCCCCGGCGACGGATAGCCGTACCCGTGCCTGTCCCCGGCCAGATACGCCTGCACCTGCCCGGTCCGGATCAGTGCGACGTCACCGGCCCGGACCCGGACTCCGCCGAACTCCTCGGCCTCCTCCAGGTCCTCCGGGGTGACCGCGTGCTCGCCGCCCAGCCGGTCCGCGCCACGCGCGCGTGCCACGTCCAGCAGGACCCCGCGCGAGACGATGTGCCGCGCCTTGTCGATCCCGCCGAACTCCGCGCCGCCGTGCGCGGTGACCGTGTGCGCCGGGCGGCCGTTGTAGAGCTTCCCCGAGTGCGAGACATGGGTGAGCGCGTCCCAGTGCGTGCCGGCCTGCAGGCCCATGGTCACCATGTCGTCGCTGCACGCCACCGTCCCCGACCCGAAAAGCTCCTGGTTGATCTGGACCATGGCGTGGAGGGGGTTGACCCGGCCGGGGATCACACCGGTCTGTATGCCGTCCTGCCGGAGCGGCAGGGCCAGCGGGATCCGGCGCCCGGTACGGACCTCGGCGGCGGCCGCGCGTACGACCTCGTCGGTGATGAGATTCAGGGTCCCGATCTCGTCGTCCGCTCCCCAGCGCCCCCAGTTGTTCACGCGCCCCGCGATCTCGTGGAACTCCTCCGGCAGTGCCATCCGGTGCCTCCCCGGGGCTTGTGTCCGCGCATCCGACGCGCCATAGAATCTAACGGACCGTCAGAAACCGCGGGAAGGGGCCGGGCGTGGGGAACTTCTTGGCAGGAAAGGTCGTCGCCGTGACCGGTGCCGGACGCGGTATCGGCCGGGCGGTCGCGCGGGCGGCGGCCGCCGAGGGGGCGAAGGTCGTCGTCAACGACTACGGCGTCGCCATGGACGGCGCCTCGCCCACCAGCGAGGTCGCCGAGGCCGTCGTCAAGGAGATCGAGGCGGCGGGCGGCGAGGCGGTCGCGGTGGCCGACGACATCTCCACGATGGCGGGCGGTCAGCGGGTCGTCGATGTCGCCCTGTCGTCGTACGGCCGGCTCGACGGGGTCGTGTGCGTGGCTGGGATCCTGCGCGAGCGGATGCTGTTCAACATGACCGAGGAGGAGTGGGATCCGGTGATCGCCACCCACCTCAAGGGCACGTTCACCGTCTTCCGGGCGGCGTCCGCGGTGATGCGGGGGCAGCGCTCCGGCACGCTGATCGGTTTCACCAGCGGCAACCACCAGGGATCGGTGTCCCAGGCCAACTACAGTGCGGCGAAGGGCGGGATCATCTCGCTCGTCCGCAGCGCCGCGCTGGGCCTGCACAAGTACGGGGTGACCGCGAACGCGGTGGCACCGGTTGCTCGTACGCGGATGTCGGCGAACGTGCCCATGGAGCTGGCGGAGATCGGCGAGCCGGAGGATGTGGCGGCGCTCGTGGTGTACCTGCTGTCCGACCGGGCTGCCGCGCAGGGCATCACCGGGCAGGTGTACACCGTCGCCGGGCCGAAGATCGCGGTGTGGGCCCAGCCGCGGGAACTCCGTTCGGTTCAGGGGGAGGGGGCCTGGACGCCGGAGCGGATTGCCGAGGTTCTGCCGGGCGAGGTGGGGGTGGATCCGATGCCGATGCTGTCCCAGCTCTCGGCGATGGAATCGGCGGCGCGGGCTGGTTCTCGGCCGAACGCCCAATAGCTCAGGGCGCGTTGTGGTGCTGCGGCTGCGGCTGCGGCTGCGTGGTGGGCTGATCGCGCAGTTCCCCGCGCCCCTGGGGGGTGCGGTGCCGTCGGCTTCGCAGTGCACGCGCGGACAAGTGTCCCCGCCCCCGGCCAGCGACAGCACCGGGCACCGAATCGGAGGTGGTCCCACCGTGGACTTCGGGTTCAGCGAAGAGGATGAGGCGTTCCGGGCAGAAGCCCGCTCCTGGCTGGCGGCGCACGCCAACCCCGCGACGGACAGACGCACTTGGGAGCGCGCCCTCGGCAAGGCCGGCTGGATAGGGCTCGGCTGGCCGGAGTCCGGACACGGCAACCGGACCGCCACGCTCACCCAGCAGGTCGCCTGGGCCGAGGAGTACGCCCGTTCGCCCGCGCCCCCGCGTTCCGGGCACATCGGTGAGAACCTGCTCGCCCCCACGCTCATCGCGCATGGCACCGATGAGCAGAAGTCGCGCTTCCTGCCCCCGATCGCGGCCGGTGAGGAGTTGTGGTGCCAGGGCTACAGCGAGCCCGGAGCCGGTTCGGACCTGGCCGGGGTGCGGACGGCGGCGGTGCGGGAGGGGGAGGGATACCGGATCAGCGGCCAGAAGATCTGGACCTCGCTCGCCCACGAGGCCGACTGGTGCTTCGTACTGGCCCGCACCGACCCAGGCTCTCGCCGCCACCACGGGCTCAGCTTCCTGCTCGTCCCCATGGACCAGCCCGGCCGTATCGAGGTCCGCCCCATCCGGCAGATGACCGGCACCAGTGACTTCAACGAGGTCTTCTTCGACGGGGCGTACGCGCGCGCGGAGCACGTGGTCGGGGGAGAGGGGCGGGGGTGGCGCGTGGCCATGGGCCTGCTCGGGTTCGAGCGGGGGGTGTCGACTCTTGCCCAACAGGTCGGGTTCGCCGAGGAGTTGGCGAGTGTGGTGCGGGTCGCCGTGGAGACGGGGGCGGTGGGCGATCCCGTCGTACGGGAGCGGCTCGTACGGCAGTGGGCCGAGCTGCGCACCATGCGCCGGCATGCCCTGCGCACCCTCGGCGGCTCGGCCGACCCCGGCGCGCCCAGCGTGGCCAAGCTGCTGTGGGCGGGGTGGCACCAGCGGCTGGGGGAGCTCGCGATGCAGGTCCGGGGCGCGGCGGCGACCGTCGGCCCCATGGACTGGTCGCCCTCGGCGCCGTACGAACTCGACGCCGGCCAGCACCTGTTCCTCTTCTCTCGGGCCGACACCGTCTACGGCGGCTCGGACCAGGTCCAGCGCACGATCATCGCCGAGCGCGTGCTCGGTCTGCCCAGAGAGCCCAAGGGGGCCGTGTGATGCGTGGTGTGGTGTTCGACGGCAAGCAGGTCCAGGTGGTGGAGGACCTGGCGGTGCGCGAGCCGGGGCCCGGCGAGGTGCAGGTGGCGATCGCGGCGGCCGGGCTGTGCCACAGCGATCTGTCCGTGGTGGACGGCACCATCCCCTTCCCGGTACCGGTGGTGCTGGGACACGAGGGGGCCGGGGTCGTCGAGGCGGTCGGCGCGGGGGTCACCCATGTCGCGCCCGGCGACCATGTCGCGCTGTCCACGCTCGCCAACTGCGGCACATGCCCGGAGTGCGACCGGGGCCGGCCGACGATGTGCCGGCAGGCGATCGGGCGCCCGGGGAAGCCGTTCACGCGGGGCGCGGGGCTGGTCCATCAGTTCGCCTCCAACTCGGCGTTCGCGGAACACACGGTCGTGAAGGCCGTGCAGGCGGTACCCATCCCGAAGGACATCCCCCTGGAGTCCGCCGCGCTGATCGGCTGCGGGGTGCTCACGGGGGTGGGCGCGGTGCTGAACCGGGCCCGGGTGGACCGCGGGGACAGCGTCGTCGTCATCGGTACCGGCGGCATCGGACTGAACGTGCTGCAGGGGGCCCGGCTCGCCGGCGCGCTCAGGATCGTCGCCGTGGACGCCAATCCGGCCAAGGAGGAGGCGGCCCGGCAGTTCGGTGCCACCGACTTCCTGACCTCGGCGGAGGGGGTGCGGGACCTCCTGCCCACGGGAGCCGACCACGCCTTCGAGTGCGTCGGCCGGGTGGAGCTGATCCGGCAGGCCGTCGACCTCCTCGACCGGCACGGCCAGGCGATCCTGCTGGGCGTCCCGCCGGCCACGGCGGAGGCGTCCTTCCAGGTCTCCTCCCTCTACCTGGACAAGTCGATCCTCGGCTGCCGCTACGGCTCCGCACGCCCGCAGCGGGACATCGCCCTGTACGCCGAGCTGTACCGTCAAGGGCGCCTGCTGCTCGACGAGTTGGTGACGGCCGTCTACCCGGTCGAGGACTTCGCCAAGGCCCGCGCGGACGCGGAGGCGGGCAGGGTGGCGCGGGCGGTGCTCACGTTCTGACCGCCGGGCCTCATGTCCTTACTCCTTACACCCGCCCGGAAGGTCCGCCGGTACGCCGTCGGCGTCACCCCGAGCGCCTGCTGGAGGTGCTGGCGCATCGACTGGGCCGTGCCGAAGCCCGTCTCGCGGGCCACCTGGTCGATGGACAGGTCGGTGGTCTCCAGCAGATGGCGGGCGCGTTCGACGCGCTGCTGGGTGAGCCACTGGCCGGGGCTGACCCCGACCTCCTCGCGGAAGCGGCGGGTGAAGGTGCGTACCGACATGGCCTCCTGCTCGGCCATGTGCCGCAGCTGGATGGGCTCGTGCAGCCGGCCCAGCGCCCAGGCGCGGGCCGCGGTCGTCGTGGCCAGCTGCGGGTCCGGGACCGGGCGGTGGATGTACTGGGCCTGGCCGCCGTCGCGGTGCGGGGGTACGACCGTGAGCCGGGCGACCTCGTTGGCGACCGCCGTACCGAAGTCGCGGCGCACCATGTGCAGGCACAGGTCGAGCCCGGCGGCCACGCCGGCCGAGGTGAGCACGTCGCCGTCGTCGATGAACAGCACGTCCGCGTCCACCTTGATCTTCGGGAACATGCGCTGGAACCGCTCGGCGTCCCGCCAGTGCGTGGTCGCCGGGCGGCCGTCGAGGTATCCGGCGGCGGCCAGGACGTAGGCGCCGGTGCAGATGGAGGCGAGCCGGGTGCCGGGGCGGATCCGGGCGAGGGCGGTGGCCAGTTCGCCAGTGAGCCGGCCCTCCTCGAAGACCGGGCCCAGCTCGTACGACGCCGGGACGATCACCGTGTCGGCCTCCGCCAGCGCCTCCGGGCCGTGCGGGACGTGCACGGCGAAGTCGGCGTCTGTCTCGACCGGGCCGGGCGGCCGTACCGAGCAGGTCACGACCTCGTACAGCAGTCGCCCCCGCTCGTCCTTCGGCCGGCCGAAGATGCGGTGCGGGATGCCCAGTTCGAAGGGGAGCAGGCCGTCGAGGGCGAGGACGACGACCCGATGCGGCCGGAAGTCCTCGGATCCTTCAGCTACGACACTCATGGCCCGATCCTAGCGAATACTGTCCCTCGGGCCACTCGATGCGCGGGACTGGAAAACGGACGCTTGATGACGTGACTCAGACAAGCCCAGCCGCAGCCTCGTCCGCAGCCCCCGTCCAGGCCGCCCCGCCCGCCCGGCGTCACCGCGTGCACCGCGCCTGGTTCGTCGCCGCCGTCACCTTCGTCACGATCATCGGCGCGGCGGCCTTCCGCTCCCTGCCCGGCCTGCTCATCGACCCCCTGCACCAGGAGTTCGGCTGGTCGCGCGGCACGATCGGCGCGGCCGTCTCCATCAACCTCGCGCTCTACGGCCTGACCGCACCCTTCGCCGCCGCGCTGATGGACCGCTTCGGCATCCGCCGGGTGGTCGCGGTCGCGCTGATCGTGATCGCGGCCGGTTCGGGCCTGACCGTGTGGATGACGGCGGCCTGGCAGCTGTGGCTGTGCTGGGGTCTGCTGGTGGGCCTGGGCTCCGGTTCGATGGCGTTGGCCTTCGCGGCGACGGTCACCAACCGCTGGTTCACCGAGCGGCGCGGGCTGGTGAGCGGCATCCTCACCGCCGCGTCCGCCTCCGGCCAGCTGATCTTCCTGCCGCTGCTGTCCTGGATGGTCGAGCACCACGGCTGGCGCCCGGCGGCCGTGACGGTGTCCCTGGCCGCCCTCGCGGTGGTCCCCTTCGTCTGGATCCTGCTGCGGGACCATCCGGCGGACATCGGCCAGAAGCCGTACGGCGCGCGGGAGTTCATACCCAAGCCGCCGCCGGTGACGGGCGCCGCCCGCCGCACGCTGAAGATCCTCTCGACCTCCGTCCGCACCGGCACGTTCTGGCTGCTCGCCGGCACCTTCGCGATCTGCGGCGCCTCCACCAACGGGCTGATCCAGACCCACTTCGTGCCCGCCGAGCACGACCACGGCATGCCCGTCACGACGGCGGCCTCGCTGCTCGCGGTCATCGGCGTGTTCGACGTCGTCGGCACGATCGCCTCCGGCTGGTTCACCGACCGCTTCGAACCCCGTCGCCTGCTGGCGGTGTACTACGCCCTGCGAGGCCTCTCCCTGCTCTTCCTCCCGATGCTGCTGGGCCCCGCCGTACACCCCCCGATGCTCTTCTTCATCGTCTTCTACGGCCTCGACTGGGTGGCCACGGTCCCGCCCACGCTGGCCCTGTGCCGGGAGCAGTTCGGCGAGGACAGTGCCATCGTCTTCGGCTGGGTACTCGCCTCCCACCAGGTCGGCGCGGCCCTCGTCGCCTACCTCGGCGGCCTCGCCCGCGACGTCTTCGGCTCCTACGACCTCGTCTGGTACGCCTCCGGCACCCTGTGCGCGGCAGCGGCCCTGATGTCCCTGGTGATCAGGCGACGACCGGTGGTTCCCGTGCCGGCGGCGGCCTGAAAGGGGAGCGAGGGGCGTCGGTCCTCGAAGGCCCTGAAGACCTCACCGCTTACGCCAATATGTACGACCTACTACGATCGTCGGCACTGGCACCGGACGCGAGCGCGAATCTCATCCGTGGCGTACAGCGGAGCTTGAAGGAAGACCCATGGTGACCGAGGTTGTAGGCCCCTTCCGAAAGTCGTCGTACTCAGGAGCCGAGAGCAACTGCGTAGCGGTCGCCGACACCGCCGACAACGGCCGAGCCGTCCGCGACAGCAAGCGGCCCGCCGGTCCCCTCCTCGCCGTCTCCCGCGACAGCTGGCAGGCCTTCCTCCAGCAGTTCGCGTAGGCCACGCACGCGGCAGTGAAGGGCGCCTCACGCCTGGGGAGCAAGCCGGGCGAACCGCCCCCGGTGGAAGAGGAGCGGATCGGCCGGCTCCTCCGTGCCGAGGGCGGTCACCCGGCCCACGACGATGAGGTGGTCGCCGCCGGTGTGTACGGCGTGGATCGTGCAGTCGATCCAGGCGGCAGCGCCGGTCAGGCGCGGGGAGCCGGAGACCGGCGCCGCGTCGTACGGCACGCCCGCGAACTTGTCCGCGCCGCTCACCGCGAAGGCCCGGCACAGTTCGCCCTGGCCGGCGCCGAGGACGTTGACGCAGAAGACGCCCGCGCGGGCGATGCGGGGCCAGGTGGCCGACGTACGGCCGACCATGAAGCAGACCAGGGGCGGGTCGAGGGAGAGGGAGGCGAAGGACTGGCAGGCGAAGCCGGCGGGGCCCGGTTCGCCCTCGGCGGCCGGGGCGGTGACGACCGTGACCCCGGTCGCGAAGTTCCCCAGCACCCGCCGGAACTCGGCCGGGTCGACCGGGGCTCGCTCGTCCTGCCGTACGCATCGCAACTCCGGCCGCGGCAAAGGCTCCACGGCCCTCGGCCTCAGATACCGGACGGCGGCGGCCGCCGCCCCTGCGTGTCCCATCACGTCTCCCATTGAACCTGACGGTATGTCAGATTGGAAGCCCGGCGACCGGTGCCCCTCACCGGCCCCGGAACTCCGGCCCGCGCCGTTCCGTGAACGCCCCCAGGCCCTCCTGGGCGTCCTCGGTCGTCATGTTGATCTCCTGGGCCCAGGCCTCCGCCGCGAAGGCGGTGGCGCGGTCCGTTTCCAGGGAGGTGTTCAGCAAGTGCTTGGTCAGGGCGAGGGCACGGGTGGGGCCGGAGGCCAGGCGGGTTGCCCATGCGTGGGCCGTTTTCCGCAACTCGCCGTCCGGGACGGCCCGGTTGACCAGGCCCAGGCGTTCCGCCTCCGGCGCCGGCAGGGCGTCGCCGAAGAACATCAGCTCCTTCGCCCGGTGCGGGCCCAGCAGCCGGGGGAGGAGGTAGGCGCCGCCGGCGTCCGGTACCAGGCCCCGCCGTACGAACACCTCGATGAAGCGGGCCGACTCGGCGGCCAGGACCAGATCGCAGGCGAACGCCAGATGCGCGCCCAGGCCCGCCGCCGTGCCGTTCACCGCGGCGAGCACCGGCTTCTCGCAGTCCAGGACGGCCGCGATCAGGCGTTGGGCGCCGAGGCGCAGCATCCGTGCCACATCGCCGGGGATCCGCTCGCCGGAGCCCGCTCCACCGCGCAGGTCCGCGCCCGCGCAGAAGCCGCGACCCGTGCCGGTCAGGACCACTGCCCGGATGCCCGGGTCCGCCGACGCCTCCGACAGGCGGTCGACGAGGGCGTCCCGCATGTCCGGGGTGAGGGCGTTGAGGGCGTCCGGGCGGTCCAGCGTCAGGTACGAGACCTGTTCCCGCACCTCATGGCCGATCCCGCTCACCTGCACACCACCAGCGCGTCCAGCGCCACCGCGCCCTGCCCCCGTGGCAGGACCATCAGCGGGTTGATGTCCAACTCGGCGACAGACTCACCTAGTTCGAGGGCCATGCGCTGGACCCGGAGCACGACCTCCACCAGGGCGTCCCGGTCGGCCGGTGGGCGGCCGCGGACGCCGTCCAGCAGGGCCTGGCCGCGTAGTTCGGTGAGCATCGCGCGGGCCTGGTCCTCGCCGAACGGGGGGACGCGGACGGCCGCGTCGTGCAGGACCTCCACCAGGACTCCGCCGAGGCCGACCGTCACGGTCGGGCCGAACAGGTCGTCGTGCGTCATGCCGACGACCATCTCCACGCCCTGTTCGACCATCTGGCACACCAGGATGCCGTCCAGCGAGACTCCCTCGTAGCGGGCGATGTCCGTCAGCTCGCGGTAGGCGTCGCGGACCTGGCTGGCGGAGGTCAGCCCGATCTTCACCAGGCCCAGTTCGGTCTTGTGGGCGATCTGCGCGCCGGAGGCCTTCATCACCACCGGGTATCCGACCTGGGCGGCGGCGCGTACGGCCGCTGCCGCGCTGGTCACCAGCTGTTCGCGCGGGACCCGGATGCCGTAGGCGCGGAGCAGTTGTTTGGCAGCGTGCTCGCTGAGCTGCTGGCCGGGACGCATCAGGGCCTCCGCCTTGCGGAAGGAGGGGGAGGGGGTGCGCGGGGCCTCGTCGAAGGGGGAGTGGTAGTCGCTCACGAACGTGTGGTGGTCCAGCCAGGCCCGGACCGCCGTCAGGCAGTTGCCCACCGTGCGGAAGGTGGCCACCCGGGAGGAGCCGAGCAGGGTCTCGCGGTACGCCGGCTCCGTCCCCACCGGTGAGCCCCACACCACGCACACCAGCTTGTCCGTCTCCTCGGCCGCCGCGACAAGGTCCGCCACGAGCTTGTCGCTCAGAGGCGGGAAGGGTCCGGTGATGGGGCAGATCAGGACCCCGACCGACGGGTCGGCGAGCAGCGCGTCAATGATCTTGCGCCCGCGCCGGTCGCCCACCGGATGGCCGCCGTTGTCCACCGGGTTGGCCACGCTCAGATAC
Source organism: Streptomyces sp. IMTB 2501 (assembly GCF_001953885.1). Lineage (GTDB taxonomy): Bacteria > Actinomycetota > Actinomycetes > Streptomycetales > Streptomycetaceae > Streptomyces. Next base: position 279,809 of record NZ_MQUS01000005.1, read on the forward strand.
TCGGGGATCCACTGGTGCAGCTCCGCCTGCCTGGCCTCGGACAGGCGGGGCAGCCGCAGTCCGGCCGCCGTGGCGAGGTCGGCGGCATGGGCGCCGGTGCCGCCGGAGATCGAGTAGACGGCCACACCGTCCGCCAGGGGAGCCCGGGCCCGCGCCAGCAGGGCTGCGGTGTCCTGGAGTTCGTCGAGGCCGTCGACCCGTACCACCCCGAACTGGCGCATCGCCGCGTCCACCACGTCGTCGGCGCCGGTCAGCTTGCCGGTGTGCGAGGCGGCCGTACGGGCGCCGGCCTCGGTGCGGCCCACCTTCACCGCGACCACCGGCACCCTGCGCCGGGCGGCGCGGTCGGCGGCCAGCAGGAAGGCGCGACCGTCCTTCAGGCCCTCCACGTAACAGGCGATGGCGCCGACCTCGGGCCGCTCGGCGAACCAGGAGAGGAAGTCGGCGGTCTCCAGGTCGGCCTCGTTGCCGGTGGGTGCCCAGTGCGAGAGCCGGATGCCCAGCTCCTGGAGCGAGAACACCGGGCGGCCCTGGTGGCCGGACTGGGTGATCAGGGCGATCGCCGGGCCTTCCAGGTCCTCCCGGAAGTGCTCGAAGGCGTTCAGGTTGGTGTTCGGGCCGAGCAGGCGCAGACCCGAGCGGCGTACGGCCTCCGCGAGCCGCCGCTGGGCCTCCGCGCCCGCCTCGCCGGTCTCGGCGAACCCGGAGGCGAAGGCGACCGCGAACTTCACCTTGGCGTCCGCCAGTTCCTCGATCACCGGCAGCGGGTCGGCCACCAGCAGTACGGCCAGGTCGATCTGTCCGGAGGGCAGGTCGGCGACGGAGGCGGCGCAGGGGATGCCGAAGACCGACGGGCGGGTCGGATGCACCGGGTACACCCGCGCACCCACCCGCTCGGCCCAGTCCAGCAGTTGCCGGGTGATCCCGGTGTTCGGCCGTCCCTCCGCGTCCGAGGCGCCGATCACGGCGACCGACTCGGGCCGGAAGAAGCGGGTCAGGTCCGGTACGTCCCCGTACAGCGGCCGCCCGCTGACGTCCAGGTCGTCGACCTGGTCATGGACGACGGGTCCGGGCCGCTGCTCGCCGCAGGCGATCACGCGGGCCCGGCGGGAGTCGGTGGTGAGGGTGCCGTGGGTTGATCCAAGCATCGGTCCGCCCGCTCCTGTGAGACAGCACAAGTAAACTGACGCACTGTCAGATTACTGAACTGACGCAATGTCAGGAACGGGTCGGACGTCCAAAGTTACCGACGGGTGCGAGCGCCCCCGCGACTGGTGCCGGTCACTTGTGGGTGCGCAGATACCCGGCCGCCGCCTTCGCGATCCTCCCGGCGTCCAGCGCCATCTCCCGGAGCATTCCGCTGATCGGGTTGGTGAAACCGGTGAAGTACAGACCGGGCGCCTCCGTGGCCGTACGGCCGCCGTGCGCCACCGGCCTGCCCCGGTCGTCCAGTATCCCGAGATGCCCGACCAGGCCCTCCAGCGCTCGTACATACCCCGTCGCCGCGATCACGGCGTCCGGCTCGATGCGGCTGCCGTCGGCGAGGACGACCTTTCCGGGGTGCCCGCCCTCGAAGGACTCGACGGCGGCCACGACCTCCACCTTCCCCTTGCGTACGGCGTCGATCAGGCCGACGTCCTGCACTGGGACGGCGCCCTCCAGGACCCTGCTGTACAGGCCGGTGTCCGGGCGGGGCAGGCCCTGGACGGACAGGTCCGGCACGGCGACCTTCGCCTGGATCCGGCACAGCCGGTCCACGAACCGCACCGGCAGCCGTCGTACCAGCACGCCCGAGTACTGCGCGGGCCAGCCGAGCGTCGAGCGGCGCACGAGGTGCGGGACGGTGCGGACGGCCAGCCGCACCCGTGCGGCCCCGCCCTCCACCAGGTCCACGGCGATCTCGGCGCCGGTGTTGCCGACCCCGACGACCAGGACGTCCCGGCCGGCGTACGGCTCGGCGTTGCGGTAGCCACCGGCGTGCAGGAACTCCCCGCCGTAGTCCGCGAGGCCCGGCCAGTCGGGGACGTGAGGGGTGTGGTTGTAGCCGGTGGCGACGACCACCGCGCTGCCGGTCAGCTCGCGCCCGCCGGAGGCGTGCAGCAGCCAGCCGTTGCCGTCCTCGGCGCGCTCGACGCGGAAGACCTCCACGCCGGTGACGATCTCCAGCTCGTGGTGTTCGGCGTACCTCTCCAGATAGCGCACCACGTTGTCCCGGGAGACCCAACGGCCGAACCGCCGGGGGAATGCGAGACCCGGCAGGGCGGACAGCCGCCGGGTGGTGTGCAGTTGCAGGCGGTCGTAGTGCCCGCGCCATGAGGTGCCTACGCGATCGGCTTTCTCCAGCACCACGGCCCGTATGCCCCGTGCCCGCAGCGCGTACGCGGTGGCCAGACCGCCCGGACCGGCGCCTATGACGTAGACCGGGCGGTCGGCGGGCGTGGCGGAGAGATGCACGGAGGCACAGCGAGAGACGGCCATGTTCCGGAGCGTAATCACCCATCCGGTTGATGGGTCTCGGTCAAGACCGGAATTGGTTGCGGATTGATCACGCGTGTGGAGAAGTATGCGCTGCAAGTGACGTAGCCCACGCGGATAAGGCGAAAGTGCGCGCTACTTCTGCTTCCTCGCGCGGTGGCCGCTGATCTCGCCGATCCAGGTGATGAAGGCGCTTCGGAGGCGTCCACGGCGGCGCCGTCGATCTCGACCGGGACGCTGACGATCAGGCTCTGGTACTTCGCGTCGACGGGGTCGGCGACATAGGTGATCGCCTTCCAGAAGTGGTACCTCACCGAGTGCGTGCTGCCGTCGGTGCCCGTGACGCTGGTCGTGAACTCGGTGTACGCGTCTGGGTCGAAGACGAGTGAGGGCGAGGAGAGCGAGGGGGACGAGGGGGACGAGGAGGGCGACCACTCGGGCGCCGCCGAGCCGCTCGACGCCTGCGCGCTCAGGGTGATACCGCCGACCGCGGCGGCACCGGCGGTGGCGCCGATGCCCATGACGACCGTCCTGCGCTCGACTGCCCTGTGCCTCACCTTGCTGCCTCTCGGCCGCCGGGCTCCTGACCTTGCGCTTGCGAACGTATGTGGACCCGCAGGTGGGCTTCATCGGCTATCTGACGTACCGTCAGATCCATGGACTCCATATGGCTCGGCGGCGCGGAATGGCTGGCGGTGCTGCGGATCGGCCTCGGTCTGTGGTGGCTGGAGAGCTGGCGGCACAAGGACAAGAAGGCCTGGTTCGAGCGTGGCAGCGGCATCGCCTGGGCGGCGGGGGTGGCGGAGAAACACCGCTGGGCGCCGGTGCGGACCGGCTTCGAGACGATGGTGAAGCCGCATCCCAGGCTGATGGCGTACATCGTCGCCTACGCCGAACTCTCCCTCGGCCTCGGTCTGATCCTCGGCTTCCTGACCCCGATCGCGCTGCTGGGCGGCCTGCTGCTGAACGCGATCTACTTCGTCCTGATGATCCACGACTGGGCGGAGCAGGGCCAGAACTCGATGATGGCGCTGATCTCGCTGGTCGGGTTTTTCGGGATGGCGTGGCAGTCCTGGTCGCTTGATGCCTGGCTGGGGTGGTTCTGATGGGGGCGGTACGGTACGACGTCCCCGAGCCCGACGCCTTCACGCGTCCCTACTGGGAGGCTGCCGCGCGGGGCCTGCTGCTGATCCGCCGCTGCGGGGCCTGCGGCCGGGCCCACCACTACCCCCGCGAGTTCTGCCCGCACTGCTGGAGCGAGCAGGTGGCCTGGGAGGAGGCGAGCGGCCGGGCCGCGCTCTACACCTGGTCCACCGTCCACCGCAACGATCTGCCGCCCTTCGGGGACCGTACACCCTACGTGGCCGCGGTGGTCGATCTGGCGGAGGGGCCGCGGATGATGACGGAGGTCGTGAACTGCGCGGAGGGATCCCTGGCGGCCGGGATGGCCCTGCGGGTGACGTTCCGGGACGGAAAACCGGTGTTCGAGCCCGGCGGTTGAGCCCGATCATGGGCGAATGCGCCCAGAGAACTGGCACCTCACCGAAGACCTCGACGAGTTCCTCTCCCACGCGGGCGCCTTCCTGCACTCCCAACCGGCCCTGCACACGGTGACGTTGACGGTGACGGACACGCTGCGCCGCCGTGGACTTCACCTCTACGGCGCCGAGGCCCCGCTCTTCGGTGTCCTGGACGACGGCACGGTCCGCGCGGCCCTGCTCCACACGCCGCCGTTCCCCGTCCACGTCGGCCCGCTCGCCCCGCCGGAGGCCGAGGCCCTGGCCGTCCGGCTCACGGAGCTGGGCCGCCCGACGCCCGGGGTCTCCGGCCCGCGGGAGACGGCGGAGGCCTTCGCGACGGCCTGGCAGCGGCTCACCGGTACGGCGGGTACGGTCCACCAGCGGCAACGGCTGTACCGGCTGGGTGAGTTGACCTCCCCTGAACCTGCGCCGCGGGGCCGGGCGCGGAGCGCGGGCCCCGCGGACCGCGAGCTGCTGGAGCGCTGGTATCTCGAATTCAACGAAGGAGCCGGACTCGACGTCGGGCTCGACCCGGCCGAGTGGGCCGACGTCCGCCTCGCACACGGCGGCGTGACCCTCTGGGAGGAGGCCGACGGCACGCCCGTCTCCATGGCAGCGGCCACCCCGGTGGTCGCCGGCCAGGCCCGGATCGCTCCCGTCTACACCCCGGCCGAGCTGCGCGGCCGCGGCTATGCGGGCGCGGCCACGGCTGAGGCGAGCCGGGCCGCGCGCGAGCGGGGCGCCTCGGAGGTGGTCCTCTTCACGGACCTCGCCAACCCGACCAGCAACGGCCTGTACCAGCGGATCGGCTACCGGCCGGTGGCGGACTTCACGGTGTGGCGCTTCGGGGAGCGGCGATGATTCCGGTGACCGGCGCGAGCGGGGGAAGGCCGGCGGGGCTCTCCTGGAGTGTCTTCATGCCGCCGGTGCGGCCACGGGGGCGGCATACCGCGATCCGCGGACCACGTGCCACGGACCGGAACCGGACCCGCCCGGACGACGCTCGGACTCAACATGGTGGACCTCACCGGCCGCGCGCCCCTGGGTCTCGCCGATTCCGTACGACGGAACCGCCACGTCTTCGAGTGACCGAGGGCGTGGCTCGGCTCACGGCCAGAGCAGCCCCCGGCTCCAGCCGAACTCCGTGCTGCGGTACTCCAGGCGTACGTGCCGCCGGTCCGGGTCGCCCTGGAAGAACTCCACCGTCTGCGGGTGCAGCCGGTACAGGGTCCAGGTCGGGGACGGTTCGGCCGGGTTCTCGCGGGCCCGGTCCCAGGCCGTCTCCGACGCCTGCCGCAGCTCGTCCAGCGAGGACAGCTCCTCGCTCTGCCGGCCGGTGAGCGCGGCGGCCAGGGCTCCGGTGGAGCGGGCGCGCAGATCCGCCTGGCTCTCCTCACAGGGCGCGGATGTCACCGGTCCGCGCATCCGTACCTGGCGGCCCAGCGCCGGCCAGTAGAAGGCCAGGGCCGCGTGCGGGTGGGCGGCGAGGGCCCGGCCCTTGCGGCTCGTGGCGTGCGTGGCGAAGGACCAGCCGTCCGCGTCGGCGCCGTGCAGCATCACGATCCGTACGTCCGGCTTCCCCTCCTCGTCCACCGTGGCCAGCGACATCGTGTGCGGCTCCGGCTGCCCGGCCGCCACCGCGTCCGCGAACCAGCTGGTGAACAGGGCCAGCGGGGTCGACGGGGCGGTGTCCGGGGCGAAGACGGGCAGCGTCGTCGTCGCCGCGTCCCACACCCGCAGCGACCTCAGCAGCGCCGGGAGATCAGTTCCCATGCCCCCATGGTCACATCCGCCCCGCAGGCTCACATCCGGCCTCGCACGCACGTACACCTGGCCTCCTATGCTCAGACCCGGCCTCGCGTGCTCACACCTGGCCGAGATCCGACGAGACCCACCTCTCGGGACGCATATGGACCACCACCTGCTCCCCGTGGTTCTTCCAGGCGAAGTCGACGTAGCCGTCCACCTTCTCGGCCGGCAGATAGCGCGCCGAGATCTCCCGCAGCCCTTCGAGCGTCGCCGGAGCCGTGTTCACCACCGGTCCCTCCACCGACACGTACCTGACCGTCGGCTCCACCCGCTCGACCATCAGCGTGAACCGGCCCGCCGCGCTGATCAGGGCGTACTTGCGGGACTCCCGCCCGGTCATGATCCACACGTCGCCGCCGGGCTCGTACCAGTACCAGATGGGCACGGCCAGCGGCGCGCGCCCCGGACCCGCGTCCACCGCCAGCGCGGCGATGTGCGGCTCGGCCAGGAACGCCTCTCGCTCTTCGCGGGTCAACGCCATGTCGGTCTCCTCCGGCGGCTCGTCCGTGGCCGGTGACAACACCGGCCGGTACGAGCCGTCTTCCCGTACGGCTCCCCGGCCGATCAGTTCCGGCCGAGCACCACCGTCCCGGACGAACAGAACCAGCCTCCCGTCCCGGACGCCACGGCCAGCCGTGGCACGTCTCCGTCCCGCCGCCGCACCTGCCGTTCCCCGGCCTCCCCGCGCAGCTGCCGCACCGCCTCGACCAGCAGGAACAGCCCCCGCATTCCCGGGTGTTGGGCCGACAGCCCACCCCCGTCCGTGTTCACCGGCAGGTCCCCACCCCGCACCAGCAGCCGGCCCTTCTCCACGAACGCCCCGCCCTCGCCCTTCCCGCAGAAACCCAGGTCCTCCAGGGTCACCAGGGTCATATAGGTGAAGGCGTCGTAGATCTCGGCGAAGTCGATCTCGGCCGGGCGTACGCCTGCCCTTTCGAAGGCGAGGCGGCCGCTTACCGCCGCCGGGGACACGGTGAAGTCCGGCCACTCGGACATCGCCGCATGTGAGACATGCTCGCCGGTGCCGAGGATCCAGACCGGGGCCGTACGGCAGTCCCGTACGTACTCCTCGGCCGCCAGCAGGACCGCCGCGCCGCCGTCCGAGCGCAGGCAGCAGTGCAGCTTGGTGAAGGGGTCGGCGATCACCGGGCCGGCGAGGACGTCGTCGACCGTGACCGGGTCGCGGAACATCGCCTCCGGGTTCAGTGCCGCGTTGGTCCTGGCCTGGACCGCCACCTCCGCCAGCTGCTCGATGGTCGTACCGTGCTCGATCATGTGCCGGCGGGCGGCCATCGCGTACTTGGCGATCAGGGTGTGGCCGTAGGGGACCTCGAACTGGAGGGGCCCGCGGGCGCCGAAGGACAGGTCGCCGGTCCTCCTGCCCGCCTTGATGTCCGCGCGGGCGGTGGAGCCGTAGACGAGGAGGACGGCGTGGGCATGCCCCGCCGCGATCGCGTCCGCCGCGTGCGCCGCCATGACCTCCCAGGTCGAGCCGCCGACAGAGGTGGAGTCCACCCAGGCGGGGCGCAGGCCCAGATACTCGGCCACCTCCACCGGGGCCAGCGTGCCGAGCCCCGCCGAGGCGAAGCCGTCGACCAGTGCGCGGTCGAGACCGGCGTCCGCGAGGGCGCGGCGGGCCGCCTGCGCGTGCAGGGTGTAGGCGGTGGCGTCGTCGACGCGTCCGCAGTCGGAGAGGGCCACGCCGACCACGGCGACTTTCCGGCTCACGCGCGTCATGAGAGGCCTCCTGCCCCTGGGCATATCGTTCAGGCCCTCCTAATATGACGGATCGTCAGATCTGGAGGGAAGAGCCATGGACACGTGCCTGACCGCCGAGCAGGACGAGATCCGCCGCACCCTGCGCGAGCTGCTGCACAAGCGATGCGGCCCGGTGGAGCTGCGGACCGCCGTCGGCAGCCCGGCCGGGCACGACCCCCTCCTGTGGACCGCCCTCACCGACCAGCTCGGCCTGCCGGGGCTCGCCCTGCCCGAGCGGTACGGCGGTGTCGGCTGCTCGGTCACCGAACTCGCCCTGGCCTGCGAGGAGACCGGCCGGTCCCTCGCCCCTTCCCCCCTGCTCGCCACGTCCGTCCTCACGGCCCCGCTGATCCTCGCCCTCGGGACACGGGCGCAGCGCGCCGAAGTGCTGCCCGGGCTGGCCGCCGGCGCCCGCACCGCCGCGCTTGCCGTCCCCGGTCCGAACCTCGCTACGGCCTTGGCTCTGACCTGCTCAAATGCCGGGTTCGCGGCGGGCGGCGGGCGTGCCGGCGGGGTCCAGGCCCGGCGTGCCGACGGTGACTGGCGGCTGTACGGGCAGGTCGACCAGGTGCTGGACGGGCACAGCGCGGGGCTGCTGCTCGTCGCCGCGCACACCGGTGGCTTCGCCCGGTCCCGGACCCGGCTGTTCCTGGTGGCGGGGGACGCGCCCGGTGTCGTACGGACCCGGCAGACCGCGCTCGACGCCACCCGGCCGCAGGGTCGGGTCCAACTCCGGGATGTCCGGGCCGAGTTGCTCGGTGAGGAGGAGGCGGAGGGCGAGGCCGTGTCGTCGGCGCTGGCCGCCCTCGGGGAGTCGGTCGCCGCCGTGCTCGCCTGTGAGGCCGTCGGGTCGGCCGAGCGGGTGCTGGAGCGGACGGTGGAGTACGTCGGGCAGCGCGAGCAGTTCGGGCGGCCCGTCGGCTCCTTCCAGGCGGTGAAGCATCGGCTGGCCGACGTGTACGTGGGGGTGCAGGCGGCGCGGTCGGCGGCGTACTACGCGGCCTGGGCCTCCGGGGTGGGGGCCGGTTCCGCCTCGGCTTCGCCGTCGGCGTCCGAGCCGTTCTCCCCGGGGCTGGAGGCGCGAGGGGCCGGTGGGCTGGCTCTTGCTCAGGGGCTGGAGGCCTTGCGGGGGGCCGCTGCCGAGGGGATTCAGCTGCACGGTGGGATCGGGTTCACCTGGGAGCACGACGCGCATCTGTACTTCAAGCGGGCGGCCGGGGACGAGTTGCTGTTCGGGCCGGTGCACCGGCTGCGGGACCGGGCCGCCGAGGCTGCCGGTCTCTTCGCGGGCGGCGCGGTGGCCGTCTGATGGCCGGCCCCGGTGTCCGCCTCGTGCAGCGGATGTCGTCCACCCGCGCCTTCGCGAAGGTCGCCCCGCATGTGATCCCGGTGCTCGACCGGACCGTGCACCGGCTCACCCGGGGCCGCTTCCTCCTCAGCGCCCAGATGCTCCCCGGCGTGATCCTCACCTCCACCGGCGCCCGCAGCGGCCTGCCCCGCCGCACCCCGCTGGCCTGCATGCCGGAGGAGGACGGCAAGAGCTGGATCCTGGTCGGCTCCAACTTCGGCCGCGCGGCCCATCCGGCCTGGACACACAACCTCCTCGCCCATCCCGACGCCTCGATCAGCTGGAAGGGCCGGGACATCCCCGTCACGGCCCAACTGCTGGAGGGCCAGGAACGGTCCGCCACCTGGACGGCACTCCTGGCATTCTGGCCGCCGTACGCCACGTACCAGGCGCGGGTGAACCGGGAGATCCGCCTCTTCCGGCTGACGCGCGTGGGGGGCTAGGCCTGTCGGACGGGGCGGCAGCACGTCGGCCGCTGGGCGGGAATACCTCCCCGTGCGGTGCTCCCGATCTGGCGCCGCGCAGGGAGGTGATCCCGGTCCTTTCCCCGGCCGCGATCGCGAAATCCCAGCGGCTGCGTGGAATTTCCTGCTCGTACCCGAGAAGCTTCGTCAGCGTCTTGTGCGCCTCGTCCTCCGTCGCGTCGTGGTCACGCATGTCGGTGTAGCGGCAGGCGGTGACGGTGAGGATGCGCCGAAGCGCTGTCACGTCGTCCTCGCGCGGTTCGCGCAGGGCCACGGACGAAGTCACCATGCGGCGATCTCCCGGGCCGTGGGACGCCTCGGCGCGCAGACGTCGAGGCGGGAGATCAGCAACTCCTCGAACTCCGGCCACGGTCAAGGGCGTACGCGGTCCCGAACCTGGGGTGTGTCCTTCTCCCGCGCGCCCGCGAACGCCTCCCACACCGGCCGTCCCGAAAACCACGCCACCGCCGGCCAGGGGGAGCCTCCGGCATATCCGGATGCGACGGGGGAGGAAGGGTCGAGCGCGCCGGCTGGGGGGAGGAGCGGGCGGCGGCCCGGAAGGTGTGGCTCGCCCTCCGGCCGCCGTACGCCACTCAGGTTCTCCCTGCCAGTCCGCGGTCAGTCCGCGGTCAGTGCGACGAGACCTGGGCGCAGGCCACGTCGTACTGCGAGACCGAGTGGGCATTGGTGGAGTTCTGGGGCTGTTGGCCCGCGTAGTGGGTGCCGGCCGTGCCGGCGGGGTCGAAGGCGGAGCCGGGCGCGGACTCGGCCTGTCCGGGGCGGGAGGGCTGGTCCTCGCAGGACTGGTTCGGTTGGCCGCCGCTCGCGAAGGCGGGGGCTGCGGCGATGCCGCCGGTGGCGGCCACCAGCGCGGCGGAGGCGACGGCGAGCGCGGCACGCTTCAGGATCGTCATGACGGGCTCTCCTTTCATGGCTCACCTGGTGATACGTGCGCGGACCGGGAAAGGATCGCCCGCGCGGTCACAACGTCGCCAGCCGCTCCAGCAACAGGAACGCACCGATTCCGAGCATCGCCGCGCCCGAGGTGCGGGTGACGGCGCGGGCCGCCGCCGGGCGGGCCGCCAGCAGGACGCGGGCCAGTGCCCCGACGCTGAGGTACACCGCCGCGCAGCACGCCATGTGGAGCAGGCCCAGGGTTGCCGTCTGGGCGGATATGGGCAGGTGGGTGCCCTTGAGGGTGAGGAACTGGGGGAGGACGGAGAGGTAGAGCAGCAGGCCCTTGGGGTTCAGGCCGCTGATCGTGGCACCGCGGAGAAACAGCCGTCCCTCACCGGCCGTGGGGGTGTCGTCCGCACCCGGCACCGCCGGGCGGCGCAGGACGCCCCAGCCGAGCCAGAGGAGATATCCCGCGCCCACCGCCGTCAGGGCCGTCAGCAGTCTCGGGGAGCCTGCGACCAGGACCGCCAGGCCCGCTGTCGCGAGGGCCGTGTGCAGGGCGTAGCCGGAGACCAGGCCGGCCACCGCACGGGGCACCGAGCGGCCGCGCAGGGCGGTCGCGATGACGTACGCCCAGTCGGCGCCCGGCACGCACACCAGCAGCAGGTCCACGGCGAGGAAGGAAAAGAGCAGTCCCGAGTCCATGCTGGGGACATTAGGCGGGAATGGCCCGAAAGTGTTCCCGAAGTTTGCCCACAACCGGGCCATCTGGGGGAAGATCTACCCTATGGATGACGTCGACAGAAAAATCCTTGCCGAGCTGCAGCAGGACGGGCGGCTGACCGTGACCGAGCTGGCCGCTCGCGTGCGGCTCAGCGTCTCGCCCTGCCATCGGCGGCTGCGTGAGCTGGAGCGCTCCGGGGCCATCCAGGGATACCGGGCGGTCGTGGACGCGGCCGCGCTCGGGCTGAACTTCGAGGCGCTGGTCTTCGTGTCCATGCGGCAGGAGGACCGGGACACGGTCGCCGAGTTCGAGCGGGCCGTCGGCGAGCTGGAGTACGTCCTCGACGCCCAGCGGCTGTTCGGCGAGCCCGACTATCTGCTCCGGATCGCCACCGCCGACCTCGCGGCCTTCCAGCGGCTGTACGACGAGCGGCTCGCGACCCTGCCCGGAGTGCAGCGGCTGACCTCGACGCTGGTGATGAAGCACGTCGTACGGGACCGGCCGCTGCCCGCATGACAGCGCGTGGCGGCGTGTGACAGCGCATAGCAGCGCAGGCGGTGGCTCTACCGCTGCCGCGGATGAACCACCGCCTGCCAGACAGGACTTGGGGAATGGAGCGCCCGGAAAGGAGCGTCTGTTACTTGGTCGGCTTCTTTCCGGTCACGCCCAGGTGTACCAACAGCGCCAGGTTCGGCTTCAGTTCGGCCTGTTTCACACCCCAGGACTGGAAGCCCTTCTGGTGCGCCGCCACCGCCGCGAGCATCGCGACCAGCGAGCCGGCCACCGCCGCCGGGTTCACGTCCTTGTCCACCCTGCCCTTGGCCTGCAATTGGGCGATGGCGTCTGCCAGGGAGTTGTTCACCGAGTTCAGGATCTTCATACGGAGCTTGTAGAAGCGTTTGTCTCCCTCGGCCGCGCCGAGGTCGACGACTCTGAGGATCGCGTCGTTCTTGCGCCAGAACTCCAGGAAGCCGTCGACCAGTTCCTGGGCGGTCTGCCATCCCGATTTCCCGGCCCAGGATCTGCCTTCGAGCAGTTCGGTCAATCCGGCGCCCTCGGTCGCCATTTGCTCGGCGACCTCCAGGACGGCGCCTTCGACATCTGGGAAGTACTGGTAGAAGGTCGCGGGTGAAGTTCCCGCCTTCCGGGCGACATCGATGACCTTGACGTCCCGGTAGGGGGAGGAGCTGAGCATCTCGCTGAGGCAGTCGAGCAGCTTCTGCCGGGTCGCCTGCCCACGCCGGCCGGCCACGCGGCCGTCGACGGTACGCACTTGTCCTGTCATGCCGTCAGCTTACCGAGGGGTGATCGGAGCGCGATTCGGCCGAGTGCAAATGGGGTGCACGGGTGCTCTGAGGGTGGTGTGCCTGGTCTGCGCGGTGCGCGTGGCGCGGTTACTTTGGCGGCATGGCCGAAAACAGGGCATCCGCGAACGAATACGCGGAAGACGCTGAAGACGCGGAAGCGGCAGAAGAGGCGATAGGGGCTGACGAGGTGGTCGAGGGGGAAGTGGTCGTAGAGGGGGAGGAGGTGTACGGCGAAGGTGTGCCCTGCTGGGTGGACGCCCAGCTGGCCGACGTCGAGGCGGGCAAACGGTTCTACGGTGAGCTCTTCGGGTGGTCCTTCGAGGACGCGTACGGCTCCTCGGTGTGGGCCCTGCTGGGCGGGGCACACGTCGCCTCGCTGGCACCCAAGATGGATGGCCGTATGCCGACCGTCTGGACGGTCTCCTTCGCCACCCCGGACGCCGAGGCCCTCGGCCGGCGGATCACCGCGGCCGGCGGCCGGGTGGTCATGGCCCCGTTCCCGGTGGGCGACCTCGGGGTCGCCGCCCTCGCCACCGACCCGGAGGGTGCGGTGTTCGGGCTGTGGCAGGCCGGCAGCCACCGCGGCTTCGGGCGCCGGCACGAACCCGGCACCTTCGTCTGGGCCCAGCTGTACGCCCGGGACACAGCCACCGCCAACACCTTCTACGGCGGTCTCTTCCACGAAGCCCTGTTCGGCGAGGGTGCCCGGCCCGACTTCGGCCGGGCCGACGTCACCGACGTCTTCCCGGCCGAGATGCCCCCGCACTTCCTCGCCCACTTCCGGGTCGCCGACCTCGACGGCGCCGTGGGGGCCGTACAGAGGCTCGGCGGCCGGGTGCAGGCGCCACCCTTCGAGACGTCGTACGGATTGGTGGCTGTCGTCACCGACAATCAGGGGGCGTCGTTCGCACTGCTGCAGCGCTGATTCGGCACCCATGCGTCGCCCATACGCCAGAGTTTTGTCCACTTTGCGGTGATTGGGTATGAGACACCCCGATCATCACCGGGTTCGCAACCGGGCGCCCGGCCAGGAAGAATCGGGGTGCGTGCCGCCACGGCGGTGCGGTGGTGAGACGCTGCACTTCGGCCGTGTACATAGATGGGTGGCGCGGCTCGTACGGGGAGGTGGCAGGCAAGTGGTGGATCAGCTGACACAGCACGATCCGCGGCGGATCGGGCCGTTCGAGGTGCTGGGCCGGCTGGGCGCCGGCGGCATGGGGCTGGTCTATCTCGCCCGCTCGGCGTCCGGCCGGCGCGTGGCGATCAAGACGGTGCGCACCGAACTCGCCGAGGACCAGCTGTTCCGGGTCCGCTTCACCCGTGAGGTGGAGGCGGCCCGCGCGGTCTCCGGCTTCTACACGGCCGCCGTGGTCGACGCCGACCCGCGCGCCGCCGTGCCGTGGCTCGCGACGGCGTACGTCCCCGCGCCCTCCCTGGAGGAGATAGTGAACGACTGCGGGCCGCTCCCGGCCCCGGCCGTGCGCTGGCTCGCCGCGGGAGTCGCGGAAGCCCTCCAGTCCATCCACGGCGCGGGGCTGGTCCACCGTGACCTCAAGCCGTCCAACGTGCTCGTGGTCGAGGACGGCCCCCGGGTGATCGACTTCGGTATCGCCTCCGGCGTCTCGAACACCCGCCTGACCATGACGAACGTCGCCGTCGGCACCCCCGCCTACATGTCCCCCGAGCAGGCCAAGGACTCCCGCAGCGTCACCGGCGCCAGCGATGTCTTCTCGCTCGGCTCCATGCTGGTCTTCGCGGCCACCGGCCACCCGCCCTTCCACGGCGCCAACCCGGTCGAGACGGTCTTCATGCTGCTGCGCGAGGGCCCCGACCTCACCGGGCTGCCCGACGAGCTGCGCCCGCTCATCGAGGTCTGTATGCAGATGGAGGCCTCCGCCCGGCCCACCCCGGCCGACCTCCAGGCCCAGCTCGCGCCCCATCTCTTCGGCTCCGGCTCGGACGACAGCGGCACCGCCTCCGCCTGGCTGCCCGAGAAGGCGGTCGCCCTCATCGAGGCCCGCCGCGGCGGCCGCCCCGCGGCCAAGCCCGCTCCGGTCACCAGCGGCGGTGGCCCGCGCAGCGGCGGCCGCTCGGCCGTCCCCCCGCCGCCCCCGTACGACCCGCCCGTCCCCGTCGGTGCCCCCGACAACGGCCCGGTCCGGCTGGCCGGCGCCCAGGTGCCCATCGGCCCCGGCCCGCGCGTCGCCGACGCCCGCGCCGCCGCCGTCAAGGCGCCCCCGCCGGAGGCCGGCCTGGTCGCCAGCTGGTCCCGCCCGCGCCCCGGCGTCGCCGGCACAGACCCTGCCGTAGGCCCTGCCGTACCGCCCGTCCCGTCCGCGCCCCCGGAGACGGCGAGCGGCTGGCGGCCCTGGCGGTTCCGCATGTCCAACGAGGTCTGGGGCACCCCGGCCGTCGACGGCGACCTGGTCTACGTCACCTCCTTCGAGGTGCACGCGCTGGACGTGGCCACCGGCCGGCGCCGCTTCAAGACGCGGGACGTCGCCTGGTCGATGGCGGTGGCGGACGGCCGTATCCACGCATCCGACGGCCCGACCCTGTTCGCCCTCGACGCCCGCGAGGGCACCGACCTGTGGCGGCTGTCCACGGACGCCTGGGTGTACTCCCTGAAGGCCGACCACGGCACGGTCGTCACCGGTACCCGTGGCGGCGGTGTGCAGGCCTGGGAGGCCGCGAACGGGCAGAAACTCTGGGAGATCGCCGGCTGCCAGACCGACTTCGAGTCCCCCGAGGCCGGCCCCCTCGTCCACGACGGCACGGTCTACGTCTGGCAGGACGCCCGGCTGCGCGCCCTGGAGGCCCGCACCGGCGAGGAGCGCTGGTCGTACCCGGTCGGTGACGCGGCCTCCTGCGGTGGCGTGCCCGTCCGGCTCGCCCCGGCCCCCGACGGCTATGTCTACGTCTCCGCCGGCACCCGCGTCCTCGCCATCGAGGCGGCGAGTGGGATGGTCCGCTGGCACTTCGAGGCACCGGCGGTCTTCCTGTCCCCGCCCGCCTTCACCCCGGGTCCGGCGGTGACCGGCGGCGGGGTCTACCTGGCGGACTACCTCGGCACGGTCTACGCCCTCGACGCCACCGACGGCCGCGACCGCTGGCGCATCGCCACGGAGGCCCGCTCCTCCATCGAGCCGGTACTGGTGGCGGCCGGCCATGTGCACGTCGGCAGCGGCAAGGGCCTGTACACCCTGGACGCGGTCACCGGCACCCCCAAGTGGCGCTTCCAGGCGGGCGGCGACGTCGTGGGCGCCCCGGCCGTGGCGGAGGGCCGTATCCACTTCGGCTCCACCGACCATCTGCTGTACACCCTGAAGTCCGACGACGGCCGACTGCGCTGGAAGCTGGCGACCGGCGGCGAGATCACCGGTTCCCCGGTGGTCAAGGACGGCGTGGTGTACGCGTGCAGCAAGGACCGGTGCGTGTACGCGCTGGACGCGGAGAAGGGAACGGGCACGGCCCGCACGGCGTGAGGGCGTGAGGAGAGTGTGCGACGGCCGTCGTACCGGTGTGTCACGGAAGGGCTCCAGACGGCGGCCGTCCCAGGGCTGACGCTACCCCCGGTGCGCGTTCCTCGCCACGCGGTCACTCATCGTGTCCGTGGTTCGGTACGGTCCCTGCTCCGGAACAGCTCCGCCTGCCGCCCGGCCGGCAGATTGCCGAGGGCGATGAGCTGCGGGGCCTGCGCGAACGCCTGGGCCCGGCCCGCCTCCTGGGCCGCCCACAGCGCCCGCACGGTCCCCTGCACTCCCTCCGGCGGATACCCGGCTACGACGGCGGCACAGCGTACGGCGCCGGCCAGCGCCCCGCCCTCCTCGGTGACTTCGGAGACGAGCCCGATCTCATGGGCCCGCCGCGCGGAGATCCGCTCGGCGGTTCCCATGAGCATCATCCGGGCCACCTCGCCGTACGGCATCCGCGCCGCCATCAGCATGGACTCATAGGCGCTGACCATGCCGTACGAGGTGTGCGGATCGAAGAAGACGGCCGTCGGATCGGCGACGACGAACTCACACTCCCCCAGCAGATAGAAGGCACCCCCGCAGGCCATCCCGCGCACGGCGGCCACGACGGGCTTCCACAGGTCGTTCGCCTTCGGCCCGACGGTCAGCAGCGGATCGTCCAGCATGTACGGCGACGAGGGCTGCGGTACGACGACGTCCCGGTCGATCCCGGTGCAGAACGCCCGCTCCCCGCTCCCGGTGAGCACCACGGCTCGCACCGAGTCGTCGAACCGCAACGCCCGCCAGATGTC
Organism: Streptomyces sp. IMTB 2501; assembly: GCF_001953885.1. Classification (GTDB taxonomy): domain Bacteria; phylum Actinomycetota; class Actinomycetes; order Streptomycetales; family Streptomycetaceae; genus Streptomyces. The sequence continues at coordinate 296,378 of NZ_MQUS01000005.1, forward strand.
GGTGAGTTCGCGAGCCATGTCCAGGTCGATGGCGTTGAGCCGGTGCGCCCGGTCGAGGGTGACGACGGCGACCCCGCTGTCCTTGTCGGCCTCCAGCCGCACGGTGCTCACGCGAGCACCCACTGCGGCAGCCCGCCGTCACCGAAGACGACATGCACCCGTGCGCCGATCCGCAGACGCCCCGGTTCGAGGGAGCCGAGGGGTGCGCCCGCGTGACGGACCACATTGCCGACGAGCCGGATCCGCGGCGCGTCCTCCAGCTCCACCACGACCACGTTGTACGGCGCCTGTTCGGCGTACTCGGGCAGCAGCGGGGGATGCGGCACGACGTACGACCACACGCGCCCGCGCCCCGACACCGGCCGCCACTCGCTCGCGAAGGACTGGCAGTGCGGGCAGCAGGGCCGGGGCGGGAACCGCGGCTCACCGCAGTCGCCGCAGGCCTGGACGCGCAGTTCACCACGGGTCGCGTACTCCCAGAAGGGGGCGCCGTCGGTGTCGGTGACGGGGTTCAGCATGATCAGCTCCTCCTCAACTCCTTGACTCCTCAACTCCGCAGGAGAAGGGCGGAGGTGGGCACGCCCTCACCGGCGGTGACCAGACAGGTGGCGGCGCCGGGCACCTGGGCGGTGCTGGTCCCGCGCAGCTGCCTGACGCCCTCGTTGATGAGGTTGAAGCCGTGCACATAGGCCTCGCTGAGCCCGCCGCCGCCGGTGTTGACGGGGAGCCGCCCCCCGATCTCCAGCGCCCCGCCCTCGGTGAAGGCACCCCCCTCCCCCCGCCCGCAGAAGCCGTACCCCTCCAGGGAGAGCGGGACGAGGGCGGTGAACGCGTCGTAGATCTGTGCCACGTGCACGTCGTCCGGGGTGAAGTCGGCGTGCTTCCACAGGTGCCGGGCGGCGGTCCAGGCCGGGCCGGTGAGGGGGTCGTCGTTCCAGTAGTTGACCATGCCGTGGTGCTGGGCGGGCAGCCCCTGGGCTGCGGAGTGGACGTAGACGGGTCTACTGCGGCAGTCCCGGGCGCGTTCTGCGGACACGAGGACACATGCGAGAGCCCCGTCCGTCTCCAGGCAGTTGTCGAAGAGGCAGAGCGGCTCGCTGATCCACCGGGAGGTCATGTACATCTCGCGGGTCAGGGGCCGTTCGTACATCACGGCGGCCGGATTCTGGTTGGCCCGGTTGCGGCAGGCGAGGGCGACGTTGAAGAGATGGTCGCGGGTGGCACCGTACTCGTGCATGTACCGCCGGGTCAGCATGGCGATCTCGTCGGCGGGCCGGAGCAGCCCGAAGGGCCGGGTCCACTGGGCGGGAGTGGGCAGTTGGACCGTGGTGTTGGTCCACGGCCGGGCCCCGCTGCCCCGCTTGCGCGACCGCCAGGCGACGCCGACACTCGCTTGCCCCGCGGCGATGGCGGCGGCGAGATGCGCGACGGTGGCACAGGACCCGCCCCCTCCGTACCCGACCTTGCTGAAGAAGGTCAGATCCCCGAACCCGACGGCCTTGGCCAGCTCGACCTCGTCCGTCTCCTCCATGGTGTAGGAGGCGAGGCCGTCGACCTCGCTGGGCGCGATCCCCGCGTCCTCCAGCGCCGCGAGCACGGCCCGGCAGGCGAGCGTCTTCTCGTCCTCCGGAAGGTGCTTGGCGAACGAGGTCTGCCCGATCCCGACGACGGCGGTGGCGTCCTTCAGCCCGGTACCTGCCATGGCCTCCCCCTCTCCTGACAGTACGTCAGATTACAGCTAATCTGACGGTCAGTCAGCTGGGTGTGCTCTGTGTTCGGGAGGTCTGCTGTGGGCGAGTGGAACACCATCCCGGAGCTGGTGCGGTGGTCGGCCGGGCGGTACGCGGACACCGAGGCCGTGGCCGAGGGCCGGACGAGGGTCACGTACGCCGAACTGGGCGCGCGGGTGGAGCGAGCGGCGGCGGCCTGCCTGGCGAGCGGGTTGGAGACCGGTGACCGGGTGGCCGTCTGGGCCCCCAACTCCCTGGACTGGATCGTGTCGGCCCTGGGTGCGGTGACGGCGGGCGCGGTCCTCGTTCCGCTCAACACCCGCTTCAAGGGGGCGGAGGCGGCGGACGTACTGCGCCGCAGCGGAGCCCGGCTGCTCTTCGTCACCGGCACCTTCCTGGGCACGTCGTACGTGGCGGGCTTGCGCCGGGCGGCGGGGGAGGCGGAGTCGGGGTCCCCGGACGGCCGGGGCCCGCTGCCCCGGCTGCCGGACCTGGAACAGGTGGTGGTCCTCTCGGAGGACGCGCCCCCGGACTTCCGCACCTGGAAGGACTTCCTGGCGGGAGGGGAGGGGGTGGCGGAGGCGGAAGTGCGGGACAGGTCGGCCGAGTTGGAAGGCCGGTCCGTGTCGGACATCATCTACACGTCGGGCACGACGGGCCGCCCGAAGGGCGCGGTGATCACGCACGAACAGACCCTGCGCGCCTACGAGATCTGGTCGGACCTGGCAGGCCTGCGTCCCACGGACCGCTACCTCATCGTCAACCCCTTCTTCCACACCTTCGGCTACAAGGCCGGGGTGATCGCCTGCCTGATGCGCGGGGCGACGATGATCCCGCAGCCGGTGTTCAACGTGGACACGGCACTGGCGAACATCGCGGCGGAACGGGTGTCGGTCCTGCCGGGCCCACCGACCCTCCACCAGTCCCTGCTGGACCATCCGTCCCGGGACACGCACGACCTCTCGGCGCTGCGGCTGGTGGTGACGGGAGCGGCGGTGGTCCCGCTGCGGCTGGTGGAACGCCTGCGAGGCGAACTCGGCGTCGACACGGTCCTCACGGCCTACGGCCTCTCGGAGGCGAGCGGCATCGTCACGATGTGCCGGCGCGGCGACGCCCCGACCGTGATCGCGTCGACGTCGGGCCGGGCGATCCCCGGCACGGAGGTGCGCCTGGCCGACGCCTCGGGCACCCCGGTGCCCACCGGCACGCCCGGCGAGGTGCTGGTCCGCGGCTTCAACGTCATGCGGGGCTACTACGACGACGCCGAGGCCACGTCCGAGGTGATCTCCCCGGACGGCTGGCTGAGCACGGGCGACGTGGGCGTCCTGGACGAGGCGGGCGACCTTCGGATCACGGACCGTATCAAGGACATGTTCATAGTCGGCGGCTTCAACGCGTACCCGGCGGAGATAGAGCAACTGCTGGGCGTGCACCCGGATGTGGCCGACGCGGCCGTGATCGGTGTACCGGACCCCCGCCTCGGCGAGGTCGCCAAGGCGTTCGTGGTGCGCAGGCCGGGCGCGACACTGACGTCGGACGACCTGATCGCCTGGTCCCGGCGCGAGATGGCGAACTACAAGGTGCCGAGGTCGGTGGAGTTCGTGGGTGAACTGCCCCGCAACGCGAGCGGGAAGGTGGTGAAGGGGGTTTTGCGGGGGCGGGAGAGGCTCCACTGAGCAGGGAAAACAACCGAGGGCCGTGGAACGGATCTGCCGGTCTCCGGGTCAGGGGTGGCGCGGACGCGCGTCGGCCGCGACGGCTCCCCCTCGGTGCCGTCGCGGCCGGGTCCCCCGTCGGTCTTTGGATCAGGCAGGGTCGGACGTGATGTGGGTGTTGTCCGGGGTCACCGTGCCGTCGGCGGCGGCCGCCGGGGCGTCGGTGATGTGGGTGTTGAGCGGCGTGACGCCGGAGTCGGCCTTGGCGTCGGTGATGTGGGTGTTGAGCGGCGTGACCTCGGTGCCGGCCTTGGCGTCGGTGATGTGCGTGTTGTCCGGCGTGACGACCGGCTCGTCCTTGGTGATGTCGCTCATCAGGTGCTCCCCTTGGAGATTGCGTTACAGCTGTGGTGGGCCCATCCGGACACTCCCCCGAGTGTGGCCGGATGGGCCACTGGAGCCGCCCACTCTAGATCGCGAGTACTGCGGCCTCACCGGCTGGTCCGTCTGCCCCCCGACACGACGGCCCGGTATCGATGAGCGTGGCGCAGGGCGATAAACGATCGATGAACGTCGGGACAGTGCCCGGCTCAGGCCGCGGCGGCCGGCGCCAGGAGCGTCTGGACCTCGGCGGCCTCCGGGGAGTTGAGCCGCTCGTAGATCACCAGCGCCTCTCGCCAGCAGACCTGTGCCCTGCCGGTCTGGCCGATCCCGTTCAGCGCCTTGCCCAGTACGGTCAGCACGTTGCCCCGGCGCCACTCGCCGCCGATCTCCTTGAGCGGTGTCAGGGCCATCTCGGCGTTGGCCGCGGCCTGGGCCGGGCGCTGGGCGAGCAGGTCCACCTCGGCGAGACGGAAGAGGGTCATCCCTTCCCACAGGCGCTGCCGGCTGGCGCGGAACACGTGCAGGGCCTGGCCCAGATGAGCCCCGGCGTCGGCCAGCCGTCCGCTCTTGCCGAGGGCGAGCCCGAGCGCGTAGTGGCCGTTGGCCGCCTTCAGGGAGTGCCCCAACTCCTCGTACATCTCGGTGCCCTGGCGCGCGAGATGCACCGCGCTGTCGGCCCGGTCCGTCTGCAGATGCAGACGCGACAGGTTGCACAGCGCCGCTGCCGCGCCGGAGAGGTCGCCGCGAGCGCGGAAGTCCGCGATGGCACGCTCCAGGAATTCCTCGCCCTCGGCGTACCGGCCCTGGTAGTACGCGAAGACTCCGAGGATGTTCGCGGCCCAGCAGCACGGCAGGGGATCGTGGGCGGCTTCCGACAGGGCAAGGGCCTGTCGTGCCTCGTCGTATGCCTGGGTGAACTGCCCGGACCAGTGCCGTGCGTTGGCGAGTACCAGCATGGCCCGGCCCTCGGCCCGGGTGTCGGACGCGGCGTGCGAGGCGTCGCGCAGGGCGGTGCCGGCCGCCTCGTACTCCCTGAAGTTCGCCCCTGACTCCGCGAGGTCGACCGCCGCCCACAGCAGGTCGACGGCGCGGCGCAGGGTCGCGCCGCGCGACGACTGCCGTACGCAGGCCAGCAGCGGTACGGCCTCGGAGTAGAGCCAGTCCCGGGCGGCGCGGCGGTCGGCGAAGACCAGCCCGGGGACAGCGGTCTTCTCCAGATGGTCCACCAGCCGGTCCCCGGGCCGCTCCATCGCGTACACCTGAGCCGCTGTGGCCAGATAGAAGTCCAGCAGCCGCGACATCGCGGCCTCCCGCTCGCTCGGCGGCTGTTCGTCCCGTTCCGCGCACGCGCGTGCGTAGAGGCGGACCAGGTCGTGGAAGCGGTAGCGGCCGGGCGCCGCGGACTCCAGCAGCGACGTGTCCACCAGGGACTCCAGGAGGTCCTCGGTGTCCTCCGTGGGGAGGTCCAGGACCGCTGCCGCAGCCGCCAGGGAGATGTCCGGGCCGTCGGCCAGGCCCAGCAGACGGAACGCCCTGGCCTGGGCCGGCTCCAGCTGGCCGTAGCCCAGTTCGAAGGTCGCCTTCACGGCCAGGTCCCCGGCCTGCAACTCATCGAGCCGGCGGCGCTCGTCCGCCAGCTTCGCCGCCAGGACCGAGACCGTCCAGGTGCGCCGGGCGGCGAGGCGGGAGGCCGCTATGCGGATCGCCAGCGGCAGGAAGCCGCAGGCCGCGACCACGTCCAGGGCCGCTTCCCGTTCCGACGCCACGCGCTCCTCGCCCACTATCCGCGTGAAGAGCGCGAGGGCCTCCTCCGGCGACATCACGTCCAGGTCGACCAGGTGCGCGCCGGCCAGGTCGACCATGCGGACGCGGGAGGTCACGAGGGCCGCGCAGCCCCCGGTGCCGGGCAGCAGCGGGCGTACCTGGGCCGCGTCCTTCGCGTTGTCCAGCAGGAGCAGGACCCGGCGGCCGTCCAGGACCGAGCGGTAGAGGGCCGCCCGCTCGTCCAGGGAGTCGGGGATCGCGGAGTCCGCCGTGCCCAGCGCCCGCAGGAACGAACCCAGTACCGTCTCCGGCTCCGCCGGGCGGGGGCCCGCTCCCTGCAGGTCGACGTACAGCTGGCCGTCCGGGAAGGCTCTGCGCGCCCGGTGGGCCACATGCACCGCCAGGGTCGTCTTGCCCACGCCGCCGATGCCGGCCAGGGCCGAGACGGCCATGACCCGGCCTGCCGCCTCCGACGCCGACGTCAGCACCTCGCTCAGCTCTTCCACGAAGGCCGAGCGGCCGGTGAAGTCCGGGACCGACGCCGGGAGCTGGGCCGGGCGGACGGCCACCACGGGCGATTCCGTGGCCGGAGACGACGGTTCCGCCAGTGCCGGGTCCGCCTGGAGGATGCGTTGCTGCAGCTCGCGCAGGCCGGGGCGGGGGTCCACGCCCAACTCCTCGGCCAGCAGGCGGCGGGTGTCGGCGTAGACGGCAAGGGCCTCCGCCTGGCGGCCGCTGCGGTACAGCGCCAGCATCAGCAGCTCGCGCAGGCGTTCACGCAGGGGGTGTGCCGCCGTCAGGGCCGTGAGTTCCGAGACGGCCTCCGCGTGGCAGCCCTGCTCCAGGTCCATGTCCAGCCGGGACTCCAGCAGGCCGAGGCGCCATTCCTCCAGGCGGACCCGCTGGGTCTCGGCGTACGGGCCGGGGACGCCGGCCAGCACCTCGCCCTCCCAGAGGGTCAGTGCCCGGGTCAGCAGCGTGCGGGCCCGGCACAGGTCGCCGGCGGCCCGTGCCTTCTCCGCCTGTGCCGCGAGGTCCTGGGCGCCGGCCAGGTCCAGGGCGCCGTCGCGCAGGCCCCGGATCGCGTAGCCGCCGGACTCGCTGACCAGGACACCGGCGTCCAGGATCTTGCGGAGGCGGGACGCGTAGGTGCGCACCGCCGCCAGCGCCTGCGACGGGGGCTCGGCGCCCCACAGGGCGTCGATCAGCTCCGCCGCCGTCGCCGTACGGCCCTCGCGCAGCAGCAGGGCGGCCAGCAGGGCGCGCTGCTGGGGGGAGCCCGTGCTGAGCTGCTCCTCGCCGCGCCAGGCCCGCACCGGACCGAGCACGCCGAACCGCAGCGCCTCCGGTTCCGTGACGGTCACGGAACCGGGACGCCGCTGCTCAGGCACTCGCGGCCCACCGTCCATGCGTTCGTCCCCCTCGGCTTAACGAACAACCCCGTCAGTTTGCCTTGTTCCGGCCGGTTGCGTCAGCCGTGGGAGACGCCGATCACAGGGAGGCGCATTTCAGTACACAAAGCCCTCACACCTCGATCCGCAAATCCCTCACACCTCTTCGCACGCAGTCGTCCGATACGCGATAGCTGACGGACCGTCAGATCGGCGCTACCGTGAGGGCCATGGAGACCACACAGTTCCCGCTGATCATCTCCGTCGACGACCACACCGTGGAGCCCGCCACCGTCTGGCGGGACCGGCTGCCGAGGAAGTACCTGGACGTCGGGCCCCGCATCGTGCGCGCCCCCGTCAAGGAGATGACCTTCCTGGGCGGGCGATTCCGGCCCGTCATGGGCGAACCCGGCAGCACCGACGGCCCCGTCGGCGACTGGTGGGTCTACGGAGACCTCCGCCGCCCCCTCACCCGGCTCGACACCGCCGTCGGGTACGCCAGGGACGAGGTCAAGCTGGAGGTCATCACGTACGAGCAGATGCGGCCGGGGTCGTACGACGTGTCCGCCCGGCTCGCCGACATGGACGTCAACCACGTCCAGTCCGCCGTCTGCTTCCCCACCTTCCCCCGCTTCTGCGGCCAGACCTTCGCCGAGGCCGCCGACAAGGACCTCGCCCTGCTGTGCGTGCGCGCCTACAACGACTGGATGGTGGAGGAGTGGTGCGGGCCCAAGGCGCAGGGCCGGCTGATACCGCTCCCGCTCATACCCCTGTGGGATGCCGAGCTGGCCGCCGCGGAGGTACGGCGCAACGCCGCGCGGGGCGCACGGGCCGTCGCCTTCTCCGAGATACCCCCGCACCTCGGCCTGCCGTCCATCCACGGCGACGACTGGGACCCGTTTCTCGCGGCCTGCGACGAGACCGGCACGGTCGTCGCCATGCACATCGGCTCCAGCAGCAGGATGCCGTCCACCTCCGCCGATGCCCCGCCCGCCGTCGGCTCCACCATCACCTTCGCCAACTGCTGCTTCTCGATGGTCGACTGGCTGATGAGCGGCAAGTTCGAACGCTTCGCGAACCTCAGGGTCATGTACGCCGAGGGCCAGATCGGCTGGATCCCGTACATCCTGGAGCGCGCCGACGTGGTCTGGGAGGAGAACCGGGGCTGGGGCGGGGTCGCCGACAAGGTCACCCGGCCGCCGTCCGAGCTGTTCGCCGAGCACGTCTACGGCTGCTTCTTCGACGACGCCTTCGGCCTCAGGAGCCTCGACTCCATCGGCGTCGGCAACGTCCTGTACGAGACCGACTACCCGCACTCCGACTCCACCTGGCCCGAGTCCCGTGCGGTCGGCGAGCGGCAGATGGGGCATCTGCCGGCGGACGTGGTCGAGCGGATCGTCCGCGGCAACGCCATCGAGCTGCTGGGGCTGACCAAGGACGGCCTGTGGCGGGGGGCGAAGTGAGCCTCGCGTACGGCATCCAGCTGCCCGTCCAGGCGCAGAGCGCCCTGTTCGCGGAAGGCTGGGAGGCGGGCGCCGGGCCGGCGGACCTGGTGGCGCTCGCGCGGGCCGTGGACGGCGCCGGGTTCGACTACCTCGCCGCCTGCGACCACGTGGCGGTCCCGCGCCGGCTCGCCCCGGCGATGAGCACGGTCTGGTACGACCCGGTCGCCACCCTCGCCCACCTCGCCGCCGTCACCGAACGCGTCCGGCTGCTCAGCCATGTGGCCGTCGTGGGGCTGCGGCACCCGCTGCTCACCGCCAAGCAGTACGCCACCCTCGACCACCTCTCCGGCGGCCGGCTGATCCTCGGGGTCGGGGCCGGGCACGTACGGGAGGAGTTCGAGGTGCTCGGGGCCGACTTCGAGCGGCGGGGGGCGGTGCTGGACGAGACGATCGACGCGCTGCGGGCCGCCCTCGGGCCCGAGGAGTTCCCCGAACACCACGGCAAGTTCTACGTCTTCGGCGGGCTGGGCCAGCGGCCGCGGCCCGCACAGCCGGACGTCCCGCTGTGGGTCGGGGGCTCCTCGCCCGCCGCCGTACGCCGGGCCGCGCTGAAGGGCGACGGCTGGCTGCCCCAGGGGGATCCGCGGGAGCGGCTGCCCGCACAGATCGCCCGGCTGCGGCGGCTGCGGGAGGAGGCCGGCGCCGAGGGGCCGTTCACGGTCGGCGCGATCGTCGAGCCGCTGTACGTCGGACGGGCCGGCTGGGAGGTCGGGCGGCGGACCCTCACCGGGTCGCCGGAGGAGATCGCCGAGTCGCTTCGGGCCTACCGGGCCATGGGCGTGGACCAGATCCAGGTGCGGTTCCGCAGCCGGAGCCGGGCCGAACTCATCGAGCAGATCGGGCTGTTCGGGGCGGAGGTCGCACCCCGGCTCCAGTGAGGAGGAAGTCATGGGCAAGCTGGACGGGCGGGTCGTCATCATCACCGGGGCGGCCCGCGGGCAGGGCGAGCAGGAGGCACGGCTCTTCCGGGCGGAGGGCGCCCGGGTGGTCGTCGCCGATGTACTGGACGACCAGGGGGAGGCCCTGGCCAAGGAGATAGGCGCGCTGTACGTCCATCTCGACGTCGGCACCGAGGACGGCTGGCGGGAGGCGGTGGCGGCCGCCAAGGCGGCGTACGGGCATCTCGACGGGCTCGTCAACAACGCGGGGATCCTGCGCTTCAACGCCCTGGTGGACACCCCGCTGGACGAGTTCATGCAGGTCGTGCAGGTCAACCAGGTCGGCTGCTTCCTGGGCATGAAGACGGTGGCACCGGAGCTGGCCGACGGGGGCACGATCGTGAACACCGCCTCCTACACGGCCATGACCGGCATGGCCGCCGTGGGCACGTACGCCGCGACCAAGCACGCCGTGCTGGGGCTGACCCGGGTGGCCGCGCTGGAGCTGGCGGACCGGGGCATCCGGGTCAACGCGATCTGTCCGGGCGCCATCGACACCGCGATGTCCAACCCGGCGCGCCTCGACCCGGACGCCGACCCGGAGGAGATGAGCCGGGCCCTGGACGAGCTGTACCGCAAGCTCGTACCGCTCGGGCGGGTGGGGCAGCCGGAGGAGGTGGCGCGCCTCGCCCTGTTCCTCACCTCGCCGGACTCCTCGTACATCACCGGGCAGCCGTTCGTGATCGACGGCGGGTGGTTGGCGGGGGTCTCGGTCATCTGACGATCCATCAGGTATTGACCCGCCCTGCGGGCGATGCCACAGTCATCAGAACTGACGCTCTGTCAGAAATCTTCAGGGGACGGTGAACCGCCTTGGAATTCGGGCTCTTTGTACAGGGATACGTGGGCAAGCGCGCCGAGACCGACCCGCTCGCCGAGCACAAGGCGCTGATGGAGGAGACCGAGTACGTCATCCAGGCGGACAAGTCCGGCTTCAAGTACGCGTGGGCCTCCGAGCACCACTTCCTGGAGGAGTACTCGCACCTGTCGGCCAACGACGTCTTCCTCGGGTATCTGGCGCACGCGACCGAGCGCATCCACCTGGGCTCCGGGATCTTCAACCCGCTCGCCCAGGTCAACCATCCGGTGAAGGTCGCCGAGAAGGTCGCCATGCTGGACCACCTCAGCGAGGGCCGCTTCGAGTTCGGCAGCGGACGGGGCGCCGGGTCGCACGAGATCCTCGGGTTCATACCGGGTGTGACCGATATGAACTACACCAAGGAGATCTGGGAGGAGACCATCGCAGAGTTCCCGAAGATGTGGCTCCAGGACGAGTACGCGGGCTTCCAGGGCAAGCACTGGCAGCTGCCGCCGCGCAAGGTCCTGCCGAAGCCGTACGGGAAGTCGCATCCGGCGATGTGGTACGCGGCCGGGTCGCCGCCGTCGTACGCCATGGCCGCGAAGAAGGGGCTCGGCGTGCTCGGCTTCAGCATCCAGAAGGTCTCCGACATGGAGTGGGTGCTGGAGCAGTACAAGACGGCGGTCGTGAACGCGGAGCCCGTCGGGGACTTCGTGAACGACAACGTGATGGTGACGACCACGGCGATCTGTGCGCCCACGCATGCCGAGGCGATCGACATCGCCGTGCACGGGGGGCTGCACTATCTGCCCTCGCTGGTGTTCCGGTACCACGACACGTTTCCCCGGCCGGAGGGCTTCCCGGTGTGGCCGGAGACCCTGCCCCAGTACACGCCGGAGTTCGTGGAACTGCTCATCGAGGAGGAACTGCTGATCTGCGGGGATCCGGACGAGGTGCTGCGGCAGTGCAAGCGGTGGGAGCAGGCCGGGGCGGATCAGCTGAGCTTCGGGTTGCCGGTCGGGGTGCCGAAGGCGGAGACGCTGCGGACGATCCGGCTGATCGGTGAGCACGTGATTCCGAAGATCGATACGGATCCCGTTCACCGGACGTCACGGTTCCGTCAGGCTGTCTGAGGAGGTTCCAGGCATGTTGGATCACCTCATCAAGGGCGTCACCGTCGTTGACGGGACCGGGGCGCCCGCCTGCGTCGCCGATGTCGGCATACGCAACGGGCGGATCGCCGTCATCGGCTCCGTCACCGAAGACGCCCGTACGACCGAGGACGCCACCGGGCTCGTCCTCACCCCCGGCTTCGTCGACCCGCACACCCACTACGACGCCCAGCTCTTCTGGGATCCGTACGCCACGCCCTCCCTCAATCACGGGGTGACGACGGTCGCGGGCGGGAACTGCGGGTTCACGCTCGCGCCGCTCAATCCCTCCCGCCCCGACGACGCCGACTACACCCGGCGGATGATGTCCAAGGTGGAGGGGATGTCCCTGGTGGCGCTGGAGGAGGGGGCGCCCTGGAGCTGGAACTCGTTCGGGGACTATCTGGACGCGCTTGACGGGCGGATCGCCGTCAACGCGGGATTCATGGTCGGCCACTGTGCGCTGCGCCGGTATGTGATGGGGCCCGACGCCGTCGGTGGGCAGCCCAGTGAGGAGCAACTGACCGAGATCGTACGGCTGTTGCACGAGGCGATGGACGCCGGGGCGTGGGGGCTGTCCACCACGCAGTCCCGTACCCACTCCGACGGGGACGGGCAGCCGGTCGCCTCCCGGCACGCGCTCCCCGCCGAACTGCTCGCCCTGTCCAGGGCGGTCGGGGAGCACGAGGGGACGCAGATCGAGGGGATCGTCGCCGGGTGTCTGGACCAATTCAGCGACGACGAGATCGATCTGCTGGTGGAGATGAGCGCGGTGGCCGCACGGCCGCTGAACTGGAACGTGCTCACCATCGACGCTGCCGTCCCGGAACGGGTGCCCCGGCAGCTGAGCGCGAGCGAGCGCGCCCGGAAGGCCGGCGGGCGGATCGTGGCGCTCACCATGCCGATCCTCACCCCGATGAACATGTCCCTGGGGACCTTCTGCGCCCTCAACCTCATCCCGGGCTGGGGGCCGGTCCTGGGGCTGCCCGTGCCGGAGCGGATCGCCCGGCTCCGGGACCCGGCCGTCCGGGCGGAGATGCTGCGGCGGGCCCAGTCGAAGGAGGCCGGCGTCTTCAGGCGGCTCGCGAACTTCGGACGGTATGTCATCGGGGACACCTACAGCGAGGCCAACCGGGGGCTCACCGGCCGGGTGGTGCGGGACATCGCCGAGGAGCGGGGGCTCGACCCCTTCGCCTGTCTGGTGGAGATCTGCGCCAACGACGAGCTGCGTACGGTGCTGTGGCCGATGCCCAGCGACAACGACCCGGCGTCCTGGGCGCTGCGCGCCGAGACCTGGCAGCACGAGGACGTGCTGCTCGGCGGGTCCGACGCCGGGGCGCACCTGGACCGGATGTGCGGGGCGCCGTACACGACGCGCTTCCTCGGGGACTGTCTGCGGGGGCGGAAGCTGCTCGGTCTGGAGCAGGCGGTGAAGATGCTGACCGACGATCCGGCCCGGCTCTTCGGGCTGCGCGAGCGCGGGCAGGTGCGGGAGGGGTGGCATGCGGACCTCGTCCTGTTCGACCCGGAGCGGATCGACGCCGGGCAGGCCCGGCTGGTGCACGACCTGCCGGGTGACAGTCCGCGCCTGGACTCCAGGGCGATCGGGGTGCGGGCCGTGTGGGTCAACGGGGTCGAGGCGATCCGGGACGACGTGGTGACCGGGGCCGTACCGGGCAAGGTGCTGCGCTCGGGGACCGACACCCGCACGGTGAGCACGCGGTGAGCGAGGGGCGGCGGCTGTTCGTCGGCGGCGCCTGGGTGGAACCGGACGGCGGGCGCTACCCGGTGACCGACCCGGCCACCGAGGAGACCGTCGGCTGGGCACCGGAGGCCTCGCCGGCGCAGGTGCGGGAGGCCTGCGCGGCGGCACGGGAGGCGTTCACGGCATGGTCGCGGACCCGGCCGGAGGAGCGGGCGGCGGTGCTGGGCCGGGCGGCGGAGATCATCCGGGGGCGGATGGAGCCGTACGCCGAGCTGGCCCGCGCGGAGACCGGTGCGACCACGGGGACCGCCCGAGCGATGCAGGTCGGGGTGGCCGCCGCCCGGTTCCGCCGGTACGCGAGCGTGGAGCCCGCCGAGTGGGCCGTCGCCCCGCAGATCAACGAGGCCGGGCCGATGGGCAGGGCCGGGGTGATGGGCGCCCTGGCGATACGGCAGCCCGTCGGCGTCGTCACCTGCATCACCTCCTACAACAACCCCTGGGCCAACCCGGCCGGCAAGGTCGCACCGGCGCTGGCCATGGGCAACACGGTGGTGGTCAAGCCGGCCCCGCAGGACCCCCTCTCCGTCTACCGGATGGCGGAGGCGCTGGAGGCGGCCGGTGCGCCGCCGGGCGTGGTGAACGTCGTCTCCGGGCGGGACGTGGCCGTGGGCGAGGCGGCGGTGGCGTCCGACGACGTCGACATGGTCAGCTTCACCGGCTCCACGGCCGTCGGCCGGCGGATCGCCGAGGTGTGCGGGCGGGACATGAAACGTCAGCTGATGGAGCTGGGCGGCAAGGGCGCCGCGCTCGTCTTCGACGACGCCGACCTCGCCTCGGCCGTCGCCGGCATCGGCACCACCTTCTCCTTCTACAGCGGGCAGATCTGCACCGCACCGACGCGGGTGCTGGCGCAGCGGGGCGTGTACGACCGCCTGGTCGGGCAACTGGCCGTATACGCGGGCCGGTTGAAGATCGGGGACCCACGGGAGCCGGACACGGTCGTCGGCCCGCTGATCTCGGCGGAGCACCGGGCGCGGGTCGAGTCGTACGTGGAACTGGGCCGCAAGGAGGGTGCGTCGCTGGTCGCGGGCGGTGAACGCCCCCCACTGGAGGCCGGTTTCTACGTCTCGCCCACCCTCCTGGCCGACTGCACCAACGACATGCGGGTGGCACGGGAGGAGATCTTCGGGCCGGTGGTCGTGGTGGTTCCCTTCGACGACGAGGAGGAGGCCGTGACCCTCGCCAACGACTCCGACTACGGCCTCATCGACTACGTCTGGTCCGGTGACGTGGCCAGAGCCTTCCGGGTGGCCCGGCGGCTGCGGGCCGGCGGGGTCGGCATCAACACGGTGGGCCGGAACATGGAAGCGCCGTTCGGGGGATTCAAGAAGAGCGGTGTGGGCCGTGACGTGGGCTCCTATGCCCTGCACGCCTACAGCGAGGTGCAGGCCGTCGTGTGGCCGGGCTGAGTTCTGGCACCGTGGGCTCCATGGAGCAGACGGTGAAGGTCGAGGGCGGCGAGGTCTGGGCGGACGACTCGGGAGGTGAGGGGCTCCCCCTGGTGCTGCTGCACCCGGGGATCGCGGACTCGCGGGTGTGGGAGCCGGTGCTGCCCGAGCTGACCGCGTGGTACCGGGTGATCCGGTACGACGCCCGGGGCTTCGGCAAGTCGCCGGCCCCGGCAGGGCCGTACACGCAGACCGGGGACCTGCGGCGGGTGCTGGATCACTTCGGGGTGGACCGCGCGGTCCTGGTCGGCAGCAGCATGGGCGGCAAGTCCGTGATCGACTTCGCGCTGAGCGATCCGGAACGGGTGGCCGCCCTGGGGCTGCTGGTGCCGGGCATCACCGGTTACCCGAAGCTGGAGTCCCCGGACCTGAGCGCGGAGATCGTCCGGTTGGCACAGGCGGGAGACATGGACGGTCTGCTCGCCCTGTCCCTGCGCACCTTCGCGGCGGCGGGCAGCGCGCCGGACGCCCGGGCCGCCCAACTGGTCCGGGACTCGTTCCGGGGCTGGTTCTCCACCTATGGCTACGAGCAGCCGGAGCAGCCCGCCTTCGAACGGCTTTCCGAACTTCGCGTGCCCTGCGTGCTGTTGCTGGGTGAGCAGGACACACCCCGGCTGGTCGCCTGCAACGAGGCGATGGCCGCCGCCATCCCCGGCTGCCGGCTCGTCCGCGTCCCGCACAGCGACCATCTGCCCACGCTGCGCGCTCCGGAGACGGTGGTGCGGGTGATCAGCGACCTGTTCGAGCGGGTCGGCTGAACCGACTGCGGGTCTCCCGGGGGCGGCAGCCGTCAGTCCTCCAGATCCACCCGGACCGTCAGCAGGTCCGTGCCGAAGGCGCGTACCGCCGTGCTGTTGAAGCGGGGCAGGGAGCGCAGCCGGGTGATCGGGTCGTCGTCGGGGAGGAGGTGGGCGGTGCCGTGGTGCCAGCGGCCGGCGACGCGGACGCGGACCCTCGGGTCGGCCTGGATGTTGCGCACGTACTGCGACTTGTAGCCGAACTCCGAGACCAGCCAGAAGGATTCGCCGGCTCTGCGCCCGCCGACCGGCGTCAGCCGGGGCAGTCCGGAGCGGCGGCCGGTGGTCTCCAGCAGGACCTGGAACGGCAGCCGCCGGTTGAGCGGATTGGCGAGATGCCGTTGGAAACGGGTCACGAGGCGGTGCTTGAGGTCGCTGCGGCCTGCCATGTCTCTCGCTCTCCTGCTCTGCTGTGATCCGACACCCGGCAATCAATGATCCAGCATGACGTCATGCGCCGCCGGTCAGCCAGTCGCCGTGGAAGCCGAAGGGGACCCGGGCCGTCAGGTGGATCGTGGCGACCGGCGGGGCGGCGAGATGGCCGGCGTCCAGGACGCCCAGGTCGCTGCGGTCGGTGGCCGCGTCGTACACGTTGACGAGGAGCCGGCCAGGGCCGCCCGGTGTGCCGTCGGCGGGGGCGAAGGCGGCCTCGCCGGCCCTGCGGCCGGGGCCGAAGCCGTGGGCGGTGGCCGTGTGGGAGGACAGGTCGTAGCGGACCAGTGCGGTGCCGCTCGTCAGGTGCCCGTGGCCGGAGGTGCGGCCGGTCAGCCGGTCGTCGACACGCGGGAACTCGCCGGGGCGGTCGTCGCACTGCTCCTCGCGGACCGTGCCGGTCGCCGGGTCGGTGGTCCACTTCCACAGCGGGGCCTGCTGCGGCCGGGCCTCTTGCGCAGATACCAGCCGGACGGCTCGGGCGGGACCGTGCCGGTCACCGGGAGGTCGTGCGCGGGGAGTTCCTCGGTGACCTGGGCGTAGTCGCCGGAGAGGTGCTTCGGGGTCACCGGGTCACCTGCGCGGCCTTCGCCTGGACGTGGGCGACGTAGCGGACCGTGAAGACCATCGGGACGGCGAAGCCGGCGATCTGCACGACGGCCGCGGGCGTCGAGTGGGCGTTCCCGGAGTGGGCCAGCACGGCGAGGACGACGGCGGTCACCACGAAGGCGGCGGTCCACGCGGCCGTGATGACGACGTTGACCCGGACGAAGGGCTTCAGCTCCCAGTACTCGCGCGGGGTGGTGCGCTTGGCGATGCCCAGGGTGAAGGGGCGGCCGACGGCCAGCGACACTCCGGCGATCACGGCGAGGGTGCCGGAGGAGAGGGCGGCGGAATAGTCGTGCACTCCCGAGTGCGGGTCGGCGAAGGCGATGGCCGCGAGGACCGCGAAGAAGACCGCCGAGCCCGCCTCGATGACCAGCGCGTCGAAGCCGGTCCCGGCCGCCTTCTGCTGGGCGGTGATCGCGACGGCCACCACCAGGGCGGCCAGGGCACCCCACTGCCAGTCCCCGGAGGGGATGACGGCGAAGACGATCCACGGCAAGAACGTGCGCAGGTAGGACATGGGGTTCCCCCGGTCGGTCCGCGTTTCGAATTCCTGTTTTGACATGTCTAAACTAGAAGGTCAATCCTCGACATGTCAACAGTGGAAGGTAGGGTGGAGGGCATGAGCCTCAAACACGCACTGCTCGGCCTGCTCTCGGACCGTCGCGCCAGCGGCTACGACCTGCTGAAGATCTTCGAGACCTCACTGGCCAACGTCTGGCCGGCGACCCAGAGCCAGATCTACACCGAGCTGACCAAGCTGGCGGGCTCCGGGCTGATCACGGTCGCCGCCGAGGGGCCGCGCGGCCGCAAGGAGTACGAGATCACCGACGAGGGCATGGCGGAGCTGCGCCACTGGCTGACCGAGGTCGCGCCCCAGCCCGTCACGCGCAGCGACGTCCTGCTGCGCGTCTTCTTCCTCGGCGTGCTGAGCCCCGAGCAGGCGCGCGGCTATCTGGCTGCCCTGACCGACATGTCCCAGGCGGGCTACGACCAGCTGCGCCGGCTCCACGACTCCATCGACTGGGACGACGGCAACCTCTCGGTCCACGGCCGCATCGCGCTGGAGTACGGCCTGCGCTTCAACGCGATGCGGCGGGAGTGGGCCGAGTGGGCGGCGGAGCAGATCACGCGGAGCGAGTAGCCCCGAGGAAGACCGGGTTGGTGAAGGCGGCCAGCGCCCCCGGTACCGGTCCCGCCGCCGTCTCGTGCCGCACCTCGGCGCGCACGTACGCCGCGTAGGCGGGCGTCGTACGCCACTCGACCGTGCCCGTGCCCGACACCGGCAGCGGATCGCTGGTGAACAGCACGCCCTGGTCGGTGACGAACCGCACCGAGCAGCGCGGCGCCCCCGAGACCTCCAGCCGTACGGTCACCGGAGTGTCGGCGGCCGGCTCCAGCCGCTCCCCGATGCCCGCCTGCTGCCCGCGCCCGCCCGTCACGGTGAAGCCGAGGACGACGTTCTTCGACTCGGCCACGTACGAGCGTCCCGCGCGGATGCCCTCCTGGATCGCCTCCCGGGTCAGGTCGTCGGCGAGGACGACCGTCTGGGGGCTGCCGACCACGTCCGGGTCGCGGTGGGCGTCGCTGTTGCCCATCGCCGGGAGCCAGGCCCGCCCCTGCCGTACGGAGGCGACCAGCCGGTTGTCCCAGTCGGCCAGCGTCACCTCGTCGTCCGGCGTGTACGGGCCGTTCCACACCTCCACGGCGTCCGCCTCGCCGAAGCCGAACTTCCAGCCGCAGCCGACGCAGGTGGCGTGCGGGTGGGCGGGGACGACCAGGCCTCCGGCGCCGCGGATCTCCCGTGCGAAGCGGGCCCAGCGGTTGTCCCGGGCGCGGTAGCGCCAGTCCACGAAGGTGCCGGGCTCGGTGCCGAGCGCCACCACATGGCCGTTGCGGGTGGTGACCTCCTCGCCGAGCATGATCAGCAGGTCGTCGCCCGCCTGGTCGGCCCAGTGGGGGTGGGACGAGTGGGTGTTGTGGTCCGAGGAGTTGATGAAGTCCAGGCCCGCCGCCCGCGCCAGGGCCGCGATCTCGGCCGGGGTGCGGCGGCCGTCGGAGTACCAGGAGTGCAGATGGCAGTCGCCCCGGTACCAGTCGCGGCCCCGGCCCTTCGCCCGGGAGGGCGGATACACCGGGTGCGGGGTCTCGCCCGCTTCGCCGTAGGTCAGCGTGATCGTCAGCGCGTACGTCAGGCCCTGCGGCGCCACCGTGTAGGGGCCCAGCGCGACGTACCAGGTGCCCTCCCGCACCGGGCCGGGGATGTAGCCCGGGGTCGCGTCGTCGGCGCGGACGAAGAACTCCGTGCGGGCGCCGCCCGACCAGCCACGGAAGCCCCGGCCGCCCAGCTCGGTGCCGTGCTCGTCGAAGAGGCCGATGTCGAGGGCGTTGCCCATGGTGCCGGCCGGGACCGCGGGCTTGTCGTAGGTGTAGGAGACCTTGATCTCCTGTACACCGGCGGGGACTTCGACCGGTACGTACACGAAGTCGGGGGAGCCGGGCGGCAGGGTGCCGTTCACCGTCCGGGTCTCCTGATGCTGGCCGTCCGCGGCTGCGAAGCTCACGCTTCCCAACGTAAGGGCAGCGGCGGCGCCCGTCACGAACAGCGCGCGTCTGCCGATTCCCTGGGCTTGACCGTGCGTGTCGTCACACATGGTGGTGATTCTCCCGTCTCGACGTGAACTCCCATGAAAGGCAAGGGGATTGGGAAGCGGGAGTTGGTAAACGGCCGCATGTCGTGCGCGCGACACCATGGCCGGGAGAGTCGGCTGATGCCGACCAGTCGGTATGGACAGTGGAGTTCCGGCCCGGTACAGATGGGACATGCGTATCGCCGTCACCATCTTCCTCACCGACGAGACCGTCGCGCCGGTCCGACTCGCCCGCGAACTGGAGCAGCGCGGCTACGCCGGCCTGTACCTGCCCGAACACACCCACATCCCCGTCGAGCGGACCACCCCGTACCCGGTCGGTGGCGAGTTGCCGCGCGAGTACGGCCGCACCCTCGACCCCTTCGTCGCCCTGGGCCAGGCCGCGGCCGTCACCGAGCGGCTCGGCCTCGGCACCGGCATCACGCTGGTGGCCCAGCACGACCCCGTCGCCCTCGCCAAGCAGATCGCCACCCTGGACCATCTGTCCGGCGGCCGCTTCACGCTCGGCCTCGGCTATGGCTGGAACGTCGAGGAGGCCGCCGACCACGGCGTCACCTGGCGCACCCGCCGGGAGCTGGTCCGGGACCGGGTGCGGCTCATGCAGGCGCTGTGGGCGCGGGAACCGACGGCCTACAAGGGTGAGTTCGCAAGCGTACGGGCCAGCCATGCCCACCCCAAGCCGGTGCCGGGGCCGCGCGGCCCGGTGACCGGCCCGCGCACGCTCGTCGGCGGCGCCGCCGGGCCGAAGCTGTTCGCGCACATCGCCGAGTACGCGGACGGCTGGCTGCCGATCGGCGGCCGCGGCCTCACCGAGTCCCTGCCGGTACTGCGCACGGCATGGACGGACGCGGGCCGCGACCCGGCCGCCCTCCAGATCGTCCCGTACGCGGTCCTGCCGACCCCCGGCAAGCTCGCGCACTATGCCGAGCTGGGCATCGAGGAGGTGGTGCTGCAACTGCCTTCGGCGGGAGAGGCGGAGGTGCTGCGGGTGTTGGACGGATACGCGCCGCTCTTGTAGCCAAGGGCCGGCGCACCTGCCCAAGGGGGCGGGGCTGTGTTGACATGCGGCTCCGCCGCGTGGCGCGGCAAGCCACGACGGACCCGCACCCGGCAACGTACAGCACTTCCCGAGATGCCCCCGACCTGGCTGAACCGGCGGAGCCTATCGTTGAGAGATGACGACTTCCGCGACCTCCGGAACCGGCCCGACCGAGAACTCCATGCGTCGCGCCCTCAAACGTGCCCGGGACGGTGTCGCCCTCGACATCGCCGAGGCGGCGGTGCTGCTCCAGGCCCGCGGCGAGGCCCTGACCGACCTCGCCGCGTCCGCCGCCCGAGTGCGCGACGCGGGCCTGGAACAGGCGGGCCGGCCCGGTGTCATCACGTACTCGAAGAGCGTCTTCATCCCCCTCACCCGGCTGTGCCGGGACAAGTGCCACTACTGCACCTTCGTCACCGTCCCCGGCAAGCTGCGCCGGGCCGGGCACGGGATGTTCATGTCCCCGGACGAGGTGCTGGACATCGCCCGCAAGGGCGCCGCCCTCGGCTGCAAGGAAGCCCTGATCACCCTCGGGGACAAGCCGGAGGACCGCTGGCCGGAGGCGCGCGAGTGGCTCGACGCGCACGGTTACGACGACACCATCGCCTATGTCCGCGCCATCTCCATCCGCATCCTGGAGGAGACGGGGCTGCTGCCCCACCTCAACCCGGGTGTGATGACCTGGACGGACTTCCAGCGGCTCAAGCCCGTCGCGCCGTCCATGGGCATGATGCTGGAGACGACGGCGACCCGGCTGTGGTCCGAACCCGGCGGCCCCCACCACGGCTCCCCGGACAAGGACCCGGCCGTACGCCTGCGGGTGTTGGAGGACGCCGGCCGCTCCTCGGTGCCCTTCACCTCCGGTCTGCTCATCGGTATCGGCGAGACCTACGAGGAGCGGGCCGAGTCGCTCTTCGCGCTGCGCAAGGTCTCCCGGGCGTACCACGGCATCCAGGAACTGATCATCCAGAACTTCCGCGCCAAGCCGGACACGGCGATGCGCGGCATGCCGGACGCCGAACTGGACGACCTCGTCGCCACGGTGGCCGTGGCAAGGCACATCATGGGCCCGTCCGCCTGTCTGCAGGCCCCGCCGAACCTGGTCGACTCGGAGTACGAGCGGCTGATCGGCGCCGGTATCGACGACTGGGGCGGGGTGTCGCCCCTGACCATCGACCACGTCAATCCCGAACGCCCCTGGCCGCAGATCGAGGAACTCACCGAACGCTCCCGGGCGGCCGGTTTCGAGCTGCGTGAACGCCTCTGTGTCTACCCGGAGTTCGTCCGCCGCGGAGAGCCCTGGCTGGACCCGCGGCTGCGCCCGCACGTGGGCGCGCTCGCCGACCCGGAGACCGGGCTGGCGCGCGAGGGCGCGGTGGTCGAGGGCCATCCGTGGCAGGAGCCGGAGGATGCCTTCGTCCCGGCCGGCCGTACGGACCTGCACCGCACGATCGACACCGAGGGCCGCACGGCCGACCGGCGCGACGATTTCGACGAGGTGTACGGCGACTGGGAGGCGCTGCGCGAGGCGGCCGCCCCCGGCATGGCGCCGGAGCGCATCGACACGGACGTCCGGCAGGCGCTGCGCACGGCGGCCGACGACCCGACGCGGCTGACCGACGCCGAGGCCCTCGCCCTGCTGCACGCGGACGGACCGGCGCTGGACGCGCTGTGCCGGGTGGCCGACGACGTACGGAAGGCGGCGGTGGGCGACGACGTCACCTACATCGTCACCCGCAACATCAACTTCACCAACGTCTGTTACACGGGCTGCCGCTTCTGCGCCTTCGCGCAGCGCAGGACGGACGCGGACGCGTACACCCTCTCCCTGGAGCAGGTCGCCGACCGCGCCCAGCAGGCCTGGGACGTGGGCGCGGTCGAGGTGTGCATGCAGGGCGGCATCCACCCCGACCTGCCGGGGACGGCGTACTTCGACATCGCGAAGGCGGTGAAGGAACGGGTCCCGGGCATGCATGTGCACGCCTTCTCGCCGATGGAGGTCGTCAACGGCGCGACCAGGACGGGGATGTCGATCCGGGAGTGGCTGTCCGCCGCCAAGGAGGCCGGCCTGGGCTCCATCCCGGGGACGGCGGCGGAGATCCTCGACGACGAGGTCCGCTGGGTGCTGACCAAGGGCAAGCTGCCGACGGCCACCTGGATCGAGGTGATCAGGACGGCCCACGAGGTGGGCATCCGCTCGTCCTCGACGATGATGTACGGCCATGTCGACCAGCCCCGCCACTGGCTCGGCCATCTGCGCACACTGGCCCGGATCCAGCGCGAGACGGGCGGCTTCACCGAGTTCGTGACGCTGCCGTTCATCCACACGAACGCGCCGGTCTATCTGGCGGGTATCTCCCGCCCGGGTCCGACGACGCGGGACAACCGTGCGGTGACGGCCATGTCCCGTCTCCTCCTGCACCCCTGGATCCCCAACATCCAGACAAGCTGGGTCAAACTGGGCGCGGAGGGTGCGGCGGAGATGCTCCGCTCCGGGGCGAACGACCTGGGCGGCACACTGATGGAGGAAACGATCTCCCGGATGGCGGGCTCGTCGTACGGCTCGTACAAGTCGGTCCGCGACCTGGTGGCCGTGGCGGAGGCGGCCGGCCGTCCGGCGAAGCCGCGCACCACGCTCTACGGCGAGGTCTCCGCCGAGCGGCAGCGGGCGGCCGAGGCCTCCGACGGGCACCTGCCGGAACTGTTGCCGGTCCTCGACTGAGTACGATGATCCGACCCCGGACCGGGAAGGGGCCCCAGGGCCTCTCTTTCGGATCAGGCCGGCTTCAGGCGACGGCGCCTTGCGGCCGACCCCGGCAAGGTCCGAAAGAAGGGCCCAGCGCCCCTAGCGGAGGAGATGCGAACCCGTGGCTGCCCGACTGCCCTCGTGGGCCTGGGTCACCGGTCTGACGGTGGGAGCGACCGCGGCCGTCGTCGCCCTCGCCGTCCAGGCGGACCACGGGCCGCACCCCACGGCCGCGGCCGCCGTGGCGAGCCCCAGCGCATCGGCGTCCGCGGGCGCCCACGCGTCCACGGGCCCGAAGCCCCCGGCCCCGCCCGCGCTGCCGGCCGCGTCGGGCGTGGGGCGCCGGATCGTCTACTCGATCGGCGCGAAGCGGGTGTGGCTGGTCGATGCGACGGGCAGGGCGACACGTACGTTCACGGTGTGGCCGGGCACGGTGAACCCGCAGCCCGGCCGGTACTCGATCATCAAGCGCATCCAGTCCATCAAGGGCTCGGACGGCGTGGAGATCGAGCACGTCATGTACTTCACCGTCGCGTCCGGCGTGAACATAGCCTTCTCCAACGCCCTGGACGGCTCCTCGCCGCCACCGGCGGACGGCAAGAAGCTGGGCGGTATCCGCATGCACAAGGAGGACGGCGCCGCTCTGTGGTCCTTCGGTGATCAGGGCACCGGCGTGGCGGTCGTCAACTAGCGTCCTCGTGGGCCTCTCCCCGGCGGGAGGGAAGCTGGTTGACGATCAGGGCGACCCCGCTGAGGGTGAAGATCCGGGTCGCCGCTTCCAGCCCGTTCCAGGTCTTGGACTGCCACATCGAGAACCACTCACCGCCGATCGCGATGAACCCGGCGCCGAAGAGCAGCAACAGCATCAGCAGGCCGTAGGTGGAGATGCGGCGGGCGAGGTCGTCCTTGCGCCATGCCCACAGCCAGGTCCCCCAGATCAGCACGAGGGCGGACGCGGTCTCCCACACGATGACGAGGACATACGCGGTGTCCTGAAGACCGGTACTGGTGACGGCCCGCCACATCAGATCGTGGTCCTTGAACGTCGTGTCCATCGCCAGCACATGCCGTACGAACTGCTGGTTCGTCCCGAAGTCGGTGATGTTCCCGAAGGCGACGAGGGCGATGTAGAGGGCGAGTATGCCGGTGAGCACACCGGCGGCCAGTCTGAGGCCCGAGTGACGTGTGGGGGTGGTGGTCATGGCTGAATTCTCCCTCACCACAGGCCAGGTCAGCGCGTGGCCATTGCGCCAGAATGGGAACGCCGACTGGGGAGGGGCGTACGGATGGCGCAGGCACGGCCGTCGATGCAGGAGCTGATCGGGCGGCGCAGACGGGCGGGGTTCATCGGGCGCGGCGACGAACGGGCCGCGTTCCGGGCCAACTTGGACCTTCCGCCCGAGGACGAGCGGCACCGCTTCCTCTTCCACATCCACGGCAACGCCGGTGTCGGAAAGACCTTCCTGGTCCGGGAGCTGGAGCAGATCGCGCGGGAGCGCGGGGCGCTGACGGCGTATGTGGACGAGGGTGTGGGGACCGTACCGGAGGCGATGGCGGTGATCGGGCGCGAATGCGCCCGGCAGGGAGTGGAGTTCAAGAGACTCGATCGCGCGCTGGCCTCGTACCGGGAGCGCCGTCATGAGGCCGAGGCGGTGGCTGCCGGGCTGGAGTCCGCACAGGACGGTCCGTCGCCGGTGACTGCCACGGCGGTCCGGGCCGGGCTGGCGGGCCTGGGGCTGATACCCGGCGCCGGCCCGTTCGTCGGCGCGGTCGACCCGGCGCAACTCGCCCAGTACGCGGACCGTTTGCGCCGAGGGCTCAGTGCGAGGTTCAGCAGCCAGGACGATGTGCAACTGGTGCTGTCCCCCGAGCGGGCGCTGACCCCCAAGCTGCTGGAGGAGCTGGCGGACGTGGCGTCCGCCGTGCCGTGGATCAGCCTGTTCTTCGACACGTACGAGCGGACCGGGCCGTTCCTCGACGACTGGCTGCACAGCCTGATGACCACCGACCGCTACGGAGCCCTGCCCGCCAACCTGGTCATCGTCACCGCAGGGCAGCATCAGTTCGACAGGGGGCGCTGGGGCGGTTTCGCGGACTTCATGACGGAGATACCGCTCGGGCCGTTCACGGAAGCGGAGACACGAGGGCTGCTGGCCGAACGCGGCGTGGTGGCCGAACCGGTGGTGGCGGAGATCCTGCGGCTGACCGGGG
The DNA here is from genome assembly GCF_001953885.1 of Streptomyces sp. IMTB 2501. GTDB lineage: Bacteria > Actinomycetota > Actinomycetes > Streptomycetales > Streptomycetaceae > Streptomyces. Next base: position 321,390 of record NZ_MQUS01000005.1, read on the forward strand.
GACTTCCGGTGCTGGTGTCGACGCTGGCCGAGCAGCGTCCAGCCGACCTGGACGACATCGGTGACCCCAGCGCGACGGCGGTCGAGCGCTTCCTGAAGTGGGAACCGGAATCCGCCCGACGGGCGGTGGCACTCGCCTGCGCGCTGCCCCGGGGGCTGGACATGGACGTGTTCCGGGCGGCCGTGGACAGCCCGGACGAGGAAGCGGACAGCCTCTTCGCCTGGCTGCGGGGGCTGCCGTTCGTGGACGACCGAGGTGACCGGCTGCGCTACCACGACCTGGTGCGGGAGACGATGCTGCGGCTGCTGCGCCGAAGGTCTCCACAGGGGTGGAAGGAACGCCACGAGAGGCTCGGGGCGGTCTACGGCCGCTGGTGCGAGGAGGCGGCCGACGGCATCCGCCCCGCGTACACGTGGGAGCACGAGCGATGGCGCGAGCTGCGGCTGGAGCAGGCGTATCACCTCGTGTGCGCCCGCCCGCGTACGGAGCTGGCCCAGACGTTGATGAGTGTTGTCGAGGCCTGTTGGTGGGACCAGGTGGACGGCCGCCGCTGGGCGCGCATGCTGGAGGAGGCGGGCACCGTGGCGGACGACGCGGATCTGCGGGACTGGGGCCGGCGGCTCCGGGACGCGCTCGCCGACGACCAGCACGGGGTGAGCAGGACCGTGGACCTGCTCCTGTCCCGCCCCGGGCTCGATGTCTCCGGGCGAGCGCTGGCCCACGGGTTGCGGGGAAGGCAGCTGAGGAGAGGCGGTGAGCACCGGCGGGCACTGGCCGAGTACGACAAGGCTGTCGCACTCAGCGAGCGCGCTTCCCTCCCCGAGATGCACCTGGCCTCACTGTATTTCGGTCGTGGCGTCACCTGCCAGATGCTGGATGACTTCCCGGCAGCGATGGCCGACCTGGACCGGGCGGATGCCCTGTGTCCCGACGACGCGGAGATCCTCTACGGGCGTGGGGAGACCCATCGGCTGGCCGGCCGGCTGGAGGAGGCCGTCACCGAGTTCGACCGCGCCCTTGCCGTGGACCCGGCCGACCCCGACTCGCTCTCGTCCAGAGCAGCCTGTCTGCATGCGCTCGGCCGCCTGGACGAGGCGCTCGCCGACTTCGACCGAGCGCTCGGTCTCGCGCAGGGGTTCCTGTGGGCACTGGTCCGCAGGGCACGGCTGCGTCGTGACCGTGGGGAGTGGGAGGAGGCGTTCGCGGATCTCGACAGGGCTGTAACCCTCGCGCCGGAGTCGGCCTGGGTGGCGTCCGAGCGAGGCGACGCCTACCGGCTGGCGGGCCGGTTCGAGGAGGCGGTCACCGAGCTGGGCCGCGCCCTCGAACTGAAACCGGACTACGCCTCGGCCCTGGCAGGCCGTGGTGTGGCCCGCCGTGAGCTGGGCCGGATCGAGGAGGCACTGGCCGACTTCGACCGCGCGGTGGAATTGATACCCGAGTACGCCTGGGCGCTGGGGCACCGCGCCATCTGCAAGCAACAACTCCAGGACGAAGAAGGCGAGTTGACCGACCTGCGCCGGGCCGTCGCGGCGGATCCGGATCTCGGCTGGATCCACACCGCGCTGGGCGATGCGCATTGGCGCGCCGACCAGTACCGGGAAGCACTGCCCTTTCTCCAGCGGGCACTGGAACTGGGTCCCGACGACGCCTGGGCCCTGGCCCTCCTCGGCGCCGCGTACCGCGGTCTGGGGAACCACCCGGAGGCCTTCCGGTGCCTGGACCGGGCGGTGGCCCTGGACTCCGGGTACGGCTGGGCACTGAGCCAACGGGCGATGGCCGCCATGGCGGTCGGCCGCACGGGGCGGGCCCTGGCCGACCTGGACCGGTGCATCGCCCTGGAGACGCGCGTGGACTGGGCCCGGGAGCAGGTCGTGGACCTGCTGATGTGGTGCGGTCGATGGCCGGAGGCCATGGAACGGCTGGCCGAGGCGGACCGCTTGGGGCTTCCCGAGGAAGCCCTGGAGGAGCAGCGCGCGGAAGCGTACCGGCACACCCGTCAGTGGGCGGCGGCCAGACGGCAGGCTGAGCGGATGCGACTGCGGGATCCGGTCAGGGGCGTCTTCCAACTCGCCCTGATCGCCGGCGGATCCGACGGCGCCCGTGCGGCGCAGCCACTATGGCGTGAGGTCGAGCGATGGCTGCCGTCGGCTGACCTGGATGATTCGGCCCGCGCCTTCCTTCAGTGTGTCGTGGGCTGTGCCCTGGGTGATTGGCGCATCGCCGACGCGGCGCTGACCCACCTGCTGGCCGAGGAGCAGGACTGGGACGACCTGGCGTCGCTGGCATCCCTGCTCACCGAACTGATGGCCGCCCCAGGAGCGGACCGAGCCCGCATGGCGCCCCGGCTGGCGGCGGTGGAGGCGGCCCGGGACGGCGTCCAGGCGCGCTATGCGGAGTGAGCGGCGAAGCCGACGAACTCCGTCCACGTGGCGCCGGTGACGGTGAGTTGAGCGCGGTCCTTGTCCTTGGAGTCGCGGATGTGGATGGTGGCGGGGGTCACGGCTATTTCGACGCAGTCGGGGCCCTCGTTGCTGCTGTAGCTGCTCTTGAACCAGTTCAGTGGGGTGGAGGTCATGTCACTTCTCCGATCAGCTTCTCGATAAAGGCCAGCGACTCCCGGGGCGAGAGAGCCTGCGCCCGGATAATCCCATAGCGCATCTCGACGAGTTGTACCTCCCGCGGATCACTGACCACACGGCTGTAGGTCTGTCCCTCTTCGTGGGCCACTGTCTTGCCGTTCCGGAGCTTCAGCAGGCGGATGGGCCCGCCCATTCCCGCGTGATCCTCGCGGTCGTTTGGCATCACCTGGATCTCGACGTGCCTCAACCTCCCGATGGCCAGGAGGTGTTCCAGTTGCCTTTGCAGCACGGGCCAACCGCCGATGGGCCGCCGCAGGGTCACCTCCTCCTGGACGAAGGTGAGAGTCGGACGTGGCACTCGCTCGAAGACTTCCTGCCGTGCCAGGCGTGCACTGACATGGCGGTCGATTTCGTCCTCGGTATACGACGGGCGTCGCATCGTGTACAAGGCCCTTGCGTACTCGGGGGTCTGCAGCAGGCCGTGCACGTAATGGTTGGCGTAGGCCCCGAGTTCGATGGCCTCCGCCTCCAGCTTGGCCAGATCCCGAACCTTCTTCGGATACCGAGCCTTCTCCACGTCGGCCTTCATCGCGGCCAACTTCCCGTCGGCGCCCAGCACTTCATCGGCCGTGTCCAGAAACTCGGGCTGCGGAGTGCGTACCGCGCGTTCAACGGCCGAGATCAGGTCCTCGCTGTATCCGATGGCGGCCCCGAACTCCCCCTGCTTCAGCCCGGCGGCTTCCCGCCACAACTTGATCTGCCGCCCGACCGCCCTGAGTACGGCCTCGGCTTCCTCGTCCTCCACGCTGCCCCCTTGTGACGTACGACAGTCACAGAGTACGTACAGGCAGCCACGCTGGGTGACATGAAAGAACCGAACCCACCCCCACCGCCCCGTCGCTCACTCGCCGGGGTGAATACGCCCAACACCACTGGCGTGGCGGGGAGGTGGTGGGCCTGGCTCGCCCGGACGGAGCATCTGGCTCGCCGCCAGTTCGCGGTAGAGGGCACTGCCGGTGAGCAGCTCCTCGTGGCGTCCGACGGCCGTGGTGCGGCCGTCCTGCAGCACCACGATGTGGTCCGCGTGCTGCACGGTGGACAGACGGTGGGCGATGACGAGCAGGGCGCACTCCTGGGCGACGTCCTTCATGACGGTGGTGAACGCCGCCTCGTTGATCGCGTCGAGGTGGGAGGTGGGTTCGTCCAGCAGGAGCAGTGCGGGTCGGGCCAGCAACGCGCGGGCGAGGGCGACGCGTTGGCGTTCGCCGCCGGAGAGTGTGCTGCCGCGCTCGCCGATGACGGCGGCCAGGCCGCCGGGCAGCCGGTCGACGACCTCGTCCAGCCGGGCCAGTTCGACGACGCGCCGGATCTCCGCTTCCGGGGCGTCGGGCACGGCGTAGGTGATGTTGTCGCGCAGGGTGCCGTGGACGACATGGGTGTTCTGGTCGACGACGGCGATGCCCCGTCGGCATGCGTCACGGGTGAGTCCGGCCGCGGGCCGCCCGTCGAAGAGCACGGCGCCCGCGTCGGGCTCGTAGAACCTCGCGACCAGGGCGAACACGGTGCTCTTGCCGGCTCCGGAGCGGCCCACCAGGGCCACGTGCCGGCGCTGCGGGACGGAGAAGGAGACGCCGCGCAGGACCGGCCGCCGCGGGTCGTAGCCGAAGTGGACGTCGTGCAGGGCGAGGGCGGGCCGTTCGCGGGTGATGGACGGTCCGGTCGGTCGCGGTGCGGGTGTGCGGTCCGCCGGGATGAGGAGCTCGGTGGGCTCCACCGGCAGGCGCAGTGCCTCGTCGACGCGCTGGTAGGCGCCCATCCCGCGCTGGACGAGGCCCACCGCACGGAAGACGGAGGACAGCGGCAGGACGAGGTACGAGGCGTACAACAGGAAGGCGACGAGGTCACCGAGGGAGCCGGCGTGGCCGCTCACGCGCAGGCCGCCGACGACCAGGACGATCAGGAAGGAGCCCTGGACGGCGAGTTCGACGGCGGAGCTCATGACGGAGGCGAGCTTCGCGGCGCGTACGCCCGATCCGTAGGCGGCGTCGACACGGGCGCCGATGCCGGCCGCCTCGCGCTGCTCGGCGCGGTGCACACGGACCATCGGCAGCGCACCGAGGGCCCGTTCCAGATCGGCGGCGACGGCACCGACCGCCTCCTGCATGTGCGTGGACGCGCCCCTGATACCCGTGAGCAGGGAGGCGACGACCACGGCCGCCGCTGCCACGGTGACGGCCACCAGGAGCAGCAGCAGGGGGTCGAGCCACGCCATGAGAATGATCGCCCCGGCGGAGACCACGCTGCCCGTCACCAGATCGACCAGGGCCTGGGACACGACCTCCCGGAGCACGGTGGTGTCGGCCGTCACCCGGGAGATGAGGTCGCCGCCCCGGTGGCGGTCGTACTCCCTCATCTCCAGCCGGAGCAGCCTTCCCACCAGCCCGTGGCGAAGCTGCCGTACGACGCCTTCGCCCATCCGTTCCAGCAGGAAGCGTCCCGCGGCTCCCGCCGCCGCCTCGACGACGAAGAGCGCCCCCAGGAGTCCCAGCAGTGGCCAGATCACCTGTCCGTGGGCGCTCGCGTCCACGACGTCCTTGGCGACGAGCGGCTGGGCCAGGCCCAGGGCGGAGCCCACCAGGGTCAGTACGGTGGCGACGGCGATGGCGCCGCGGTGCCCGGCGGTGAGCCGGTACATCGTGGCCACCGCCGCCAAGGTCGACCCGTCACCCCCGGCGGCATCGGCCCGTTCGGCGTGCGGGGCCGTCGGGCCGGTCATCGGTCCGTCGGCCGGGGCAGCGGGCCGACCGCCACCAGCCGGGCGAAGTAGCCCTCCGGCACACCCTCGCCGACGGGACCGCCCTCCGCCTCGATCCAGGCGTGCGCGGTGAACGGCGGGACGATGCGGACCCCGGTGCACCAGGTCGGCCAGGTTCCGCCGAGCCGGCACAGCAGCGCGGCTCCCAAGGAGCGCGGCAGGCACCCCTTCGGTCCGGCGCAGCGCAGACTGGCGGCGCACATGGCGTCGCGCGCGTTCTGGGCCTCCGCGGCGGTGGCGGGTCTGGCGCCGCGCCGCAGGATGCCGAGTACCGTGCGGATACGGCGGGGCGGCAGCAGGGCGACGGCGAGGGCGGGGAGCAGGACGAGGCGGGCGGCCAGGCGGCGGGGCAGGGGCACACCGGTCGGCCGCTCCAGCGCGCTGGGCGTCGTCATGAGGCGAGCCCCGAGTCGCGCAGCTGCTCTACGAGCGCCTCGACGTCCCGCAGGGCCTGCGCCTCGTCGATGTCGAACTCCCGGACCAGGGCGGCGGCCGCGTCCGACTCCTCGCCGCCGTCGAGCAGGGTCCGCACCACCAGGGTGGCCGTCGGGTTCAACTCCCAGTAGGCGCCGCCCCGTTCGTCCAGCAGCACGGTGCCGTAGTCGGTCTGGGCCGTGGAGACGTTGTCGCCGAACCGCAGAGGCATGTGAGGGCCTTTCTGATGGGGGGATGCGGTCAGGGGTGTGCGGCACGGGTGCGGCTGCGGTCCAGTCCCCGCAGCCACACCTCGGCGGCGATCGTGGAGTACAGAATGGCGTCGGACAGCCCCTTGGAGGCGGGCCGCTGGGCGAGGCGGCGCAGCTCGGCGCCGTCCACCAGGCCCAGCTCCGCCAGCCGTGAGTCCTCCCACAGGGCCAGCAGGTCGGCTCGGTGGTCGCGCAGTCCGTTGGCGGCGTCCATGGCGGCCGTCGCCTTGTTGGCCCGCCGCAGACAGTCCTCGGGCACGATCCCGCGCATCGCGGCGGTCAGGACGGGCTTGTACCGCCAGGGCGTGACGCGCTCGCTCGGGCGTACGGCGAGACACGCCTCGATGACCCGGTCGTCGAGGAAGGGCGAGGCCATCGGCAGGCCCGCGAGCGCCGCCATCCGGTCCCACTGCCGGATGACGCGGGTGCACGAGCGGATCTGCTCCAGGTCGGTGTGGAGTCCACGGTCACTGTGCAGCGGCGAGACCGTCGCCGCGGCGGCGAGCAGTGCCCGGCGGGCTATGTCCTCGGCCTCCGGAGTCACCCAGTCGAACAGGCGCGGGGCCATGCCCCAGCCGAGACCGCTGGCGACGGACGGGGGCAGCGGTCCACGCAGCCGGCCGGCGGCGTCGGCGAGCCACTTCCCGTACGGCCGGGAGTCGGCGAGAGCCCGGACCGTGCCGCCGAGCGGCCAGTGCCACAGCGCCCGGCACCCGCGCAACTGGCGAAGGGCGAACAGCGGACGGGTGCGCAGCAGCCGGTGGTAGTACGCGTCGGAGCACCACGCCACGTGGTCGCCGCCGATGCCGGTCAGGTGCACCCGGCTGCCGCGCGCGGCGAGGCCGGGCAGGTGGTGCAGGGCCCGGGAGCGGTCCATGACGCCGATGGTGGGTTCGTCGAGGAGGTCGTCGATGCCGAGCAGGTCCTCGTAGACCAGCGGCGAGGCGTCGGCGTCCCAGACCACGTGCTCGACGTCCGGGAGGTGCCCGATGGCCCGCTCGGCCCAGTGCAGGTCGGTGTCCGCCGGATCGCGTCCCGGCCAGGTACTGGCCACCACGTGAGCGGGGGAGCGGTCGGCCAGGAAGCAGACGGAGGTCGAGTCCAGGCCGCCTGACAGGTCACAGCTCACCACGCCGCCCTGCCGGGTACGCGCGCCGACGGCCTCCTCCAGCGCCGCCCGGATCAGGGGCGCCGCCTCGGCGAGCGGCCGTACCGGCTCCGGCGGCGTCCACCACCGGGTGTGCCGTACGGTGCGCCCGTCCGCGGCGACGACCACGGCGTCCTGCGGGGCGACGGCGGTGACCGGCCGCCACATCGATGTCTCGAACAGCGGATACGGGGCGGGCCACAGCAGCCGTACGGCCAGTTCCTCGATGTCGGGGTCGAGGCCCAGGGCGGCGGCGAGTGTGTCGGCGCGGGTGGCGGCCACCCGCACTCCGTCGATCTCCGCGTGGAAGACGAGCCGTAGTCCGGAGGCGGTGCCCTGCACCCTGATCCGTCCGTCGAGGGCGCCGACGAGGTGGAAACTGCCGGGGAGGGATCGGGCGAGGGCGTCGAGCTCGGCGAGATCACGCAACCGTGCGGTACGGCGCCGCAGTTCGTCGGCGTCGGCCGGGCAGCAGCCGACGACGGCGACGCGGGCGCCACCGGCGTAAGCCGTGCGGATGTCCTCGTCGTGCCAGTGGCCGACCAGCCAGGGCCGGCCCGACGCATGCGCGAGGGTCCGGCTACCGGGGCGGGCGAAGGAGCGGGCCACGGCGGCCGCGTCCGCACGGTCCGGAAAGACCGCGAAGTGCGCGTCGCCGGAGCCCGTCCCCGCACTTTCGTGCAGTTCAGTCATGACGTCGGGGCAAGGCCGTCGGTCAAGAGTTCTTGCTCAGGATCAGCCGGTCGTTGCCGTGTTCCCCAAGGAGCCCCGTCTGATTCCGGAAGGTACCGAGCCGGACGAGCGTCGGCGCCTCATAGGCCTTCTTCATGACTACTCCTCACATGCGGGTTTCCGCCCACTTCCCCTGAACGACGGCCCGGGCTCGTCGGGAGCCGAGCCAGGAAGTGGACGCAGCACATAGCTAGCTGCAGAGCGTGAGGCGAAGGCAAGAGCCCGGGTGAAGGTCGGATAATAGGCACAATCCGTACGCCTCGGGTTGTGCGCCCCCGCTCGTTCTGGCTGTCGCCTGCGCGGCATTGGCGGGCGGCCTCGGTATGCGCATGCTGAAATAAACGTTTTGACATGCCGCCCGGCAGCTGCTGACGGCACCTGCCGGAGGCACCTGACGGCAGCCGCGGACAGGCGCCGCCGGGCGCACTCCACGCCGGGGCGCACCTCTCGGCGCCGGGATGACGGGGCGAACCGGCAGGAGATCGACTCCAGCAGCGGCTTGCGCTTGGTGTCCTTGAGGTAGCCCCAATGGGCCGGAACGGGAACGTTCCGTTCGAATTCGGGCCCGGTCGGATTCCCGGTGGGGCCGAAGCGCTGACGGCTGGCCGGGAATGACCCGTACCGGGTGATTTGCCCCCGTGAACGCGCCGTTCGCTGTCGATTACAGTGCTGAACGTCGTACGGACGGACGGTGCCGTGAGGAGGTCTGCGTGGGTGCGACATCCGGCGCCGTCTGGGGCCGTGCCGAACAACAGGACTTCCGCAGCAGGGTGCGCGGCACCCTGCTCGGGGCCGCCGTGGGCGATGCGCTCGGCGGGCCCGCCGACCCGCTCTCCCTGGAGGAGATCCGGGCGGCGTACGGCCCCGAGGGGCTGCTCGATCTGGCCTTCGGGCAGGGCCGGCGCGGCACGGTCACCCACCACACCCAGCTGACCCTCTTCACGGTGGACGGGCTGATACGCGCCCAGGTGCGCCGCGACACCGGCGCCTGGCATCCGCCGACCGATCTGCACCGGGCGTATCTGCGCTGGGCGGCCACCCAGCGGGACTGGGGGCCCGACGAGCGCCGCAAGGACGACGGCTGGCTCGCCCGCGAGGAGTGGCTCTACGCCCGCCGCGAGCCGACCCGGGCCCTGCTCGTCGGCTTCGGCGACGACACGCTCGGCACCCTGGAGTCACCGAAGAACCCCGGCGAGCTGGGCCCGGAGGCCGTGGCCCGCTCCGCGCCGTTCGGGCTGCTGGTCGGCTGGGAGCCGCAGCTCGTCGCGCAGCTGGCGGTGGAGTGCGCGGCGCAGAGCCACGGGCACCCCATCGCCTACCTCTCGGCGGGCGCGTACGCCGTGATCGTGCATGCGCTGGCCCGGGGCGAGAGCCTGGACGGTGCCGTGCAGCGGGCCCTCGCCCTGCTCGCCGCCCGCCCCGGCCACCAGCCCGTCTCGGACGCCCTGCAGCATGCGCTCGGGGCGGTGCGGCAGGGGATACCCAGCCCGACCCGGGTGGAGGAGCTGGCCGGGGACGGTACGGCGGACGGGCTGCTGGCGGCGTCCGTGTACTGCGCGCTGGTGGGGGAGGACGTACGGCACGGGCTGTGCCTGGCGGTGAACCAGAGCGGGCCGTCGGCGGCGGCGGGCGCGCTGACCGGCGGGCTGCTCGGCGCCCTGCACGGCGAGACGGCCCTCCCGCCGGGGTGGCTGACAGAGCTGGAGGGCCGGCCGACGATGCTGGAACTCGCCGACGACTTCGCGATGGAAATGACCCAGGGACCGGCGCTGCACGGTCCGGCGGGGTCGTCGCCGGGGTGGCTGGCGAGGTACCCGCGCTAGCAGGCACGGGGCATCCGCCGCGTCCCCTTTTTCTCGACGCGCCAACTCCTGTGCGGGCCAAGGGCTTTATCCGGCTCCGAACACCGAGGAGCACACGACATGGGCAGGAAACGCGATCCGGACGAGGACCCCTTCGACTCCGCCATCGACCCTCTGTCCTGCACTGCCCCGCCGGACACCCCCTACTCCGCTGCCGGTGCTCCGATCACGTCGTCCCCGGCGTTCGCGGGCACCGGCACCGCCGCCACCCCGTCCCCATCGGTGTTGACCTTCTCGATGATCGCCAGCCTCTCCGGTGTCTCCTCCGGCTTCACGTAACCGATGACGATGTACAGGACCAGGGAGACCGCCAGCGGCACCGAGACCTGGTACTGCAGGGGCACTCCGCCGGAGACGTTCCAGTTGATGGGGTAGTTCACCAGCCAGAACGCCAGCAACCCCGCCGCCCAGCTGGTCAGCGCCGCCGTAGGACCGGAGCGGCGGAACGGCCGGAGCAGGCCCAGCATCATCGGGATCGCGATCGGACCCATCAGACCGGCCACCCACTTGATGACGACGGTGATGATGTCCTTGAACGCCGGGGAGTTGACCTGGGTGGCCACAGCCATCGACAGGCCCAGGAAGACGACCGTCGTCACGCGCGCCGCGATCAGACCCGAGCGCGCACCCCAGGCCCGCGCGCGAGCGGACAGCACCGGCGCCACGTCCCGCGTGAACACCGCCGCGATCGCGTTCGCGTCGGAGGAGCACATGGCCATGGTGTGGGAGAAGAAACCGACGATCACCAGGCCCAACAGCCCGTGCGGCAGCAGCTGTTCGGTCATCAGGCCGTAGGAGTCGGAGCCGTCCGGCTTCTGCGCGTGGACCAGGAGCGGGGACATCCACATCGGGAAGAACAGCACCACGGGCCAGATCAGCCACAGGATCGCCGACAGCCGGGCGCCGCGCTCGGCCTCGTGCGCGCTGCCCGTCGCCATGTACCGCTGCGCCTGGTTGAGCATGCCGCCGTTGTATTCGAAGAGCTTGATGAACAGGAACGCGAGGAGGAAGACGGTGCCGTAGGGGCCCACCAGCGGCTTGCCGTGGCCGTGCAGGGCCGGCTGGTTCCAGGCGTCGAAGAAGCCGATGTGCTTGTCGTTCAGCTTCAGTACGACCGCGACGAACATCGAGACCCCGGCGAGCAACTGGATGACGAACTGGCCGAGTTCGGTCAGCGCGTCCGCCCACAGGCCGCCGATCGTGCAGTACACGGCCGTGATCGCGCCGGTGATGAGGATGCCCTGGTTCAGCGACACACCCGTGAACACCGACAACAGGGTGGCGATGGCCGCCCACTTGGCGCCCACGTCCACGATCTTCAGCAGCATGCCGGACCAGGCGAGCGCCTGCTGGGTGGACACGTTGTAACGGTTCTTCAGGTACTCCAGCGGGGAGGCCACATGGAGCCGGGAACGCAGCCGGTTGATCCGGGGCGCGAACAGCTTCGAACCGATGGCGATGCCGAGCGCGATGGGAAAGGACCAGGTCACAAATGAAGTAACGCCATACGTATAGGCGATGCCCGCGTACCCCGTGAACATGACCGCGCTGTAGCCCGACATGTGGTGCGAGATGCCGGACAGCCACCAGGGCATCTTGCCGCCGGCCGTGAAGAAGTCGGAGACGTCGTCCACGCGCTTGTGCGACCAGACGCCGATCGCCACCATCACACCGAAGTAGCCGATGAGTACGGCCCAGTCGAGACTGTTCATGTGCTCGATCGTGAGTGCGGTCACATGAACGCGACAAGCAAGCGTAAGGTCAAAGCGAAGTAAAAATGTTCGTTTGGGTGATCCGAGTTCACTTACCTGAACATGTGCATGGAGGCGCGGACGGGGTCACCGCATCAGTTCCCCCGCGTTGACCAGCAGCGACTGCCCCGTGATGGCCCGCGCCCGGTCCGAGGACAGGAACACCGCCGCGTCCGCCACGTCCCCGTCCGTCGCCAGCTCCGGCAGTGCCATCCGCTCCGTCAGCCGCCCCAGCACCTCCACCTCCGGCACCCCTTCCGTCTGCGCGGTGAACTGCACGTAGGCCTGCACCGGCGGCCCCCACATCCAGCCCGGCAGTACGGTGTTGACCCGGATCCGGTGCGGCCCGAGTTCCCGGGCCAGCGAGTACATCGCGCTGGTCAGCGCCCCTTTCGACGCGGCGTAGGCGGCCTGCTTCACCTGTGAGGGCGCCGCGACGGCCGACTGCGTCCCGATGAAGACCACGGAACCGCCTCCGCCGGCCTTCAGTGACGGCAGGCACGCCCGGGTCATCCGCAGGGTGCCCAGCAGGTTCACGTCGATGACCGACTGCCAGGTCGCGAAGTCCGCGTCCTCCAGCCCGCCGAAACAGGAGTCCCAGGCCGCGACATGGACCACGGCGTCGACGCCGCCGAACCGCTCCCGCGCCAGCTCCGCAAGTGCCGCGCACTGCCCTTCGTCGGTGATGTCCGTCGCCCGGTACGCCGTACGCGTGCCGTCCGGGTCGATCTCGGCCGCGCTCTTGGCGAGGTTCGCCTCGGTGCGCGCCCCGAGCACCGCGTTCCCGCCGTCCCGTACAACGGCCGCGGCGACCTGGTGACCGAGCCCGGCCCCGACTCCCGAGACGACGACGGTCTTGCCGGTGAGCAGAGACATTGCGGCCTCCCTGGCTATGGCACTCCATCTGACGGAGCGTCAGAGTACGGGTGACCGCAGGAAAGGGGAACCGCATGAGCGACGACACCCGCAGCGAGACGTACGCCGAGCTGGCTGCCGTAGGACCGTACGGCGTCCGCCCCGGCCACGCCCTGATCACCATGGTCGAGCCGCACCCCGGCCACGAGTACGCCTACAACCGCTGGTACGAGGACGACCACTACTACGCCGGCGCGATGGCCATGCCCTGGATGTACGCGGGCCGCCGCTGGGTGGCGACCAGGGAACTGCAGCTCCTGCGGTCTCCCGAGAAGTCGGCCGTCGCCCAGCCGGTGACCGCCGGCTGCTACCTCTCCACCTACTGGATCACCGACGGCCGCTACGACGACCACATGAAGTGGACCGTCGCCATCAACAAGCGCCTCAACCGCGACGCCCGCGTCTACCACGACCGCACCCACGTCTTCACCTCGTTCCAGGACCACGAGACGACCGTGTACCGGGACGGCGCGGCGGGCCCCAGGGACTTCCAGGCCCTCGACCACCCGTACGCCGGGCTGGTGCTGGAGGTGATCGACAGCGAGTCGGCCGGGCAGCGGGCGGAGCTGCTGCGGTGGCTGCGCGGCCGGCACCTGCCGAAGCGCCTCGCCGGCTCCCCGGCCGCGCTGGTGACCGTGTTCCGGCCCACCCCGCTGCCCGGCGACCGGATGACCTATGTCAAACAGGTCGAGGGCACGGACACCCGGCTGACCCTGCTGTGGTTCCTGGAGCGGGACCCACGGGAGTGCTGGGAGGAGCACTTCACCGGGCTCGATGCGGACGTCTCGGACTCCGGGCTGGGCAGGGTGGAGCTGGTGGCGCCGTTCATCCCGACGATCCCGGGCACCGACACCTACGTGGACCGGCTCCGCTGAGGGTCACGGCCTCAGTGCTTCTTGAACGCGTCCGGGCAGGGCGTGCCCCGGGGAAGCTGGTACGGGGCCGCCAGCCGGTAGGTGCCCGCCTTCGGCGCCAGCAGCATCGTCCACTTGTCGCCCTTGGCGTCCTGAGGCGTCTCCATCAGGCACCCGTTGGTGTTGACGTACGTCTTCGCCGGCGTCTGCTGCGGAGCCTTCAGGCTCTTGCCGTGCTCGTCGACGATGCTCAGCCACGGCGAGTACGGGATCCTGATCAGGATCCGCCCGGCCTTGCGCACCTGAAGCGTCATCTCGCCCTGCCCGGCGTGCTCCACCACCGCGTCGGGTTCGGCGAGCGGCGTCGCATCGGTGACCTGGAACAGCTGCCAGTTGGCGTCGCCCCAGACCTGCTTCAGATACGGCATCCCGCGCCGCAGCAGCTGCCGCTCGCGCTCTCCGCCGTCGCCGTCCGGGTTGTCCTTCGGCAGGACGACGAAGTGGACGGCCCAGCGCTGGAGCCACTCGTGGTAGTTCGCCGAGTTGAGGGTGTCGTCGTAGAAGAGCGGGTTGCGCTCCATGTCGGCCTGCCGGTTCCAGCCGCGCGCCAGGTTGACGTACGGCGCGAGCGCGGACGCCTCGCGGTGCGAGCGCGCCGGGACGACCTCGACCCGGCCCTTCTCGGCGCCGGCCTTCTGCAGCTGGTGGACGAGCGGGGCGAGTTCACGCGCCCAGGACGCGGCCGGTGTCGTGTGCACGATGTCGTCCACCGACTTGAAGCCGATCCAGCCGGCGAAGCCGAGCAGCGCCAGCACGGTCACGTACCACCTGCGCGACTTCCGCACGGTGAACGGCAGCGCGGCCACCAGCGTCGCACCCGCGAACAGCATCGGCAGCCGGGAGATGTTCGAGCCGATCTGCGAGTTGATCAGCCAGACCAGGACCACGCCCAGGCTGTACACGCCGGCCGTCAGCCGGACCGTCACCCACTCCTTCGGGACCAGGAACAGGCACAGCAGGCCGTAGGCCAGGGGCAGGATCACCGAACCGATCGTCATCGGCTGGGTGCCGGAGAACGGGAAGAGGAAGTACGAGGCGGCGACCACCACCGTCGGGGCGAGCCCCAGCGCCCAGGCGCCGGGCCGTCGTTTCTGCAGGAACAGCGCGGCCGCGACCAGGCCGACGAACAGCCCCGAGACGGGCGAGGCCATGGTGGACAGACCGGCCAGCGGGGCGGCCACCGCCGCCTTCGCCCAGCGTTTGTGCCGCCAGCGGTACGGCCAGCAGAAGACGGCCGCGACGGCGCCGAGCGCGAACATCGTGCCGAGTCCGAAGGTCACCCGGCCAGAGATCGCGTTGCACAGCAGCGCGACGACCCCGGCGAGCGACGCCCACAGCGGGTTCCGTACCGCCCGGCTGCGGATCAGGACCAGCGTCAGCAGGCCCGCCGAGACCGTCCCGGCGATCATCATCGTCGTACGGACGCCGAGGACGGCCATCAGATACGGCGACACCACGCTGTACGACACCGGGTGCATACCGCCGTACCACGCGAGGTTGTACGCCGAGTCCGGGTGCCGGCCGACGAACTCCGCCCAGGCGTCCTGCGCCGCGAGATCGCCACCACTGTTCGCGAACGTGAAGAACCAGAGGATGTGCAGGACCCCCGCGAGGGCCGTTATGGACAGCACGGGGTGCCGCAGCAGCCGTCGGCGCAGAGGCTCGGCGGCGACGAGCAGGCGTGCGACTCGACCCGGGTGTTCACTGTCGGTAGGCCCGTTCGAGGGGCCGGTGGGACCCGTGGGACCGGTGTGACCCGTGTGCCCCTCCGGGCCGGCTTCGGACACGTGTATTCGCGGGCCGGATCCCGGGCCCGGATCGGCGTCGTCAGCGCGTGTCGGCTCCGCTGTGGCCACCTGAAGGCACTCCCCGTGTCCCGTCTTCTGTTCTCGGTCGTGTTCCATGGTGTTCCCGGCCGCTTCCCGTTCAGTTCGCGGCCCAGTCCCGTGACCGGCGACCTGCCCCGATTCGCGACGCTAGCACGCACCCCGCCACGGGGCTCCCGGGTGGGGCCTCCGGCGTCGGGGTGCGTGGGCGGATCAGAGGTGGCGCGGTCAGCCCAGACGGGTCAGCTTGGCGCCGTAGCCGGGCTCGGACAGGTCCTGCTGCAGGGCCACCGGGATCTTGATGGTGCCGCCCGTACCGTCACCCACGGTGAGCGAGCCGACCTTGGTGCCGGCCTTCGCGGTGTGCGGCACCTCACCGGAGGCGAAGGACAGCTTCACGTTCAGCCCCGACCAGCCGACCGCGACGACGTCCTGGGTGACCACGACGGGGGTGTGGCCGCCGAGCTGGTCGTCCACATAGCCGACCACGTCGCCCTTCTTCAGGAGCTTCGACGAGGTGAGCGCGTCCTGGGCGCCGGTCAGCGCGGTCCTGCTGACCGCGTTGACTGTCTCCAGGATCTTCGGCTTGTGCTGGCCGAGGATCGCGCCGACGAGGGTGACCGTCTGCCCGCCGACCTGCTTGCGGGAGGCGAAGAGCAGATTGCCGCCGGCCGCGGTGGTGCTGCCGGTCTTGATGCCGATCGCGCCCATCTTGTACGGCAGCTCGTTGTAGTTGTTCCAGTAGTGGCCGGAGGGATCGGTCCAGCTGGCCGCGCCGGTGATGGCGACCAGGGCCGGGTTCTTGACGACCGCGCGGCCGAGCTTCACCTGGTCCTCGGCCGTGGAGACGGTGCTCTCCTTCAGGCCCGAGGGGTCGGTGTACGTCGTGTCGTTCATCCCCAGCTCCTTGGCGGTGTCGTTCATCTTCTTGACGAACGCCGCCTCCGAGCCCGCGTCCTTCCGCGCGAGCAGCCGGGCGATGTTGTTCGCGGACGGGATCATGACCGCCGACAGGGCCTGCTTCTCGGTGAGGAAGTCACCGGCCTTGACGGTGTTCAGCGTCGACTCGCCGGCCTTGTCGTAGCCGCCCTCGGTCTCCGCCTTCGAGTCGATCTGGATCTTCGGGCCTTCCTCGCCCGGCTTCAGCGGGTGGTCCTTCAGGAAGATGTACGCGGTCATGGTCTTGGCGACCGAGCCGATCGCCACGGGGGTCTGCTTGCCGAAGTGGCCTATCGTGCCGATGCCGTCGACGTCGATCCAGCCCTGGCCTTCGCCCGGCCAGGGCAGGTTCGCCGTGCCGCCGTCGAACGTGTACGTGTCCTTGCCGGACAGCACGAGGGTGGGGGACGGCAGCGGGCGCACCGCCTGTACGACCGCGAAGATGATCACCAGGAGCAGGGCCAGGGGAGTCCAGATCTTGACCCGGCGCACGATCGTGCGGACCGCGGTCTCCGGGGGCGGGGGCGTGTTCGTCAGCTCCGCCAGGAGGTCCAGCGGGGGCTTCGGGGGGAGGGGCTGCTGGGTGGTGCGCTCGGGGCCGACCTGGGGGACGGGGGTGGTGACGTCCGGCTTGGTGGCCGGCTTGGCGTCCGGCTTGGTGGCCGGTGCCATGTCGTTCTTGAGCGCGACGAACTTGCTGGTGCGCTCGGAGTCGGACTCGGGGGTCCTGGGTTTGGGTTTGCCGCCGAGCTTGAGCATGGTCGTCGGCTGATCGACCTGCTTGGGCGTTACGGCCTTGAAGACGGCGGTGGGCTGATCAACGGCCGCCTCGGCTTCGCCTTCGGCGTCCGTGCTCCCACGGGGTGCCTGCGGCGCTTCGGCGCGGGGAGCGTCCGCCTCGGCTTCGCCTTCGGCGTCCGTGCTCCCACCCGCACCACCCGTGCGGCTCTCGTTGTCGGCTGCGGGTGGCCCCTGTGGGGCGTCCCCACCGTCGGCGTCCTCGGATCCGTCCTCGCTCCCCGACCTGACGTCGGCCTTCGGCTCGTCCTTGGCTTCCTCCGCCTCGGCTTCGGCTTTCGCCTCTGCCTCAGCCTTCGGCTCCGCCTTGGCGTCACGGTCCGAGTCGGCCTCAGTCTTCGGCTCCGCGTTGGTGTCATCGTCCGAGTCGGCCTCGGAGTCCGCCTCAGCCCTCGCCTTCGGCGCTGCCGTCTCGTCGGCCGTGTCGGCCTTCGTACCGGCGTCAGCGTCCGCGTCTGCCTTCTCGCCGTCGTTGTCGGCCTTCGCGGCCGCGTCAGCCTGCGCCCCTGCCTTCACTTCGGCGTCCGTCTTCGCGGTCGCGTCCGTCGTGTCGGGCTCGGCCTTCCCCTCCTCGGCCGCGCCGTTCTGCGCCCCGGCCGCCTCCGCCTCGGTCTCCGTGTCGGCGGTGGCCGTCGGATTCGTGGGAGGGGTGTTTGCAGGTGTGTCGGAGCTGTTTGCGGGAGCGGCGGTGCGGACCCAGGCGGAGACCGCCTTGCGGAGGGCCGCGTCCTCCGCCGGGGTTTCCTCGGTGTCCGGCTTCGGCGCGTCAGGTATCGAGAGGATCTTTGTCGCGGTGTCCGCACTCGCCGGCGCGGAATCCTTTTCCCGGGAGACCGCGAGCCGCGGATCGCGCGCCTCGGGAACCGGACCCGCGCTCCCCGACGTCGGTTCTGCCGACGACTCGCGCTGCTTCGACCTGTCGGGGGACTCGCCCGCCACCGATGCCTCCTCCATGCGCCGCACGCCCACGCGCGCGCCCTGTCCGAACCATGTACCAGTGTCCTGTGTGAGGGCTTGGCCCCTGCGGTAGACGAGAACGACATACCTACCGGTTCCCTCACGAACCGGTCACGCACCCTCGACAGACCGATGTGAGAGGGGTCACCCTGTCATTCATCCACGCGGGGAGGCATGGATGGGCAGGAGCCGCAGAACACTTCCGGAGGAGCTTCTGCTGCTGGCACTGGACCCGGCCACGGGTACCACTGCACAGCCGCAGTCGCTCGACCTCGGTCTGGCCGGTGCACAGCTAGTGGAGCTGGCGCTGGCCGGACGGATAGCCCCAGACGGGGATCGTATCGCCGTGGTGGTGCCACGGCCGACAGGAGATCCGACTCTGGACTGTGCCTTGGAGTTGCTGCGAAGGCGCGGCGCTCCGGTACGGGCCGTCCACTGGATCGGCGGGCCCCGGTTGGGGCTCAGGCAGATCTACCTCTCGCATCTGGAGCGGTGCGGCATGGTTGCCGCCGTACCGGGGCAGATGTGTGGGGTGCTGCCGACCACGCGCTATCAGGCGACGGACACCGCCATCAGCCGGGAGATCCGATCCCGGCTGGATTCCGCGATCCGCACCGGCGTACCGCCGGACCCGCGGACCGCGGCGCTCGCCGCCCTGGCGCACGCCGTCGGACTCGGCAAGCACCTGTATCCGGGGAACGAGGGCCGGTCCTCCAGGTCCCGGTTGCGGGATCTGATCCGGCACGACCCCATGGGCGGCCTTGTCGCGCATGCCGTGATGGACGTGCAGAACGGTGCGGTCGCGCAGCCGCGCCGGGGCCCGGCCGCCACCGGCCGGCAGGGCGCGGCCGCCGCCCGGTCCGCGGCGGAACCCGCACGCGGGGTTCCGATGCAGCCGCACCGCGGATCCATGGCACGCGCCGTAGCCCACTGAGTCATAGGGCCGGTCCGACGGGCCCTTGACCCAGGTCCCCCAGACCCGGTTCGGGAGCCGCTGGTCAGAGCGGGGCGGTGAGATCCCTGTGGTCTCGCCGCCCCGCTCGACTGCGTCCACGGCACCCCATCGGGTGGCGTGCCGTGGCGAACTGACGCGTACGCGCCGCATATCCACCATTTCCCAGCGGTAGAAAGCACCTTGGTGGCAGTCTGCTCAACAGCAGATACGGAAAGTGTTAAGCAACAGGCAGGCAGCCGGAGGTGCACGTCCCGTGGCGTCCAATGTCAATCCCACCGTCAGGCGACGCCGGCTGGGCCAGGAGCTGCGCAGGCTCCGCGAGCTCAAGGGCATGACGGCCGAAGAAGTGGCGGAACGGCTGCTCGTGTCGCAGTCGAAGATCAGCAGGCTGGAGAACGGCCGCAGAAGTATCAGTCAGCGCGATGTGCGAGATCTGTGCGGCGTCTACGAGGTCGAGGACCAGCGGATCGTCGACTCGCTGATGGAGATGGCCCGGGACTCGCGGCAGCAGGGCTGGTGGCACACGTTCGGCGACATCCCGTACAGCGTGTACATCGGGCTGGAGACCGATGCCGAGTCGCTGCGGGTGTACGAACCCCAGCTGGTGACCGGTCTGTTGCAGACCCACGCCTATGCGGAGGCCCTGGTGCAGGGCGCGCTGCCGGAGACGTCGACGAACGAGATCGAGAAGCGTGTGCAGGTGCGCATGCGCCGACAGGAACGTATCACCGCCGAGGGCAACCCGCTCCGGCTGTGGGTGGTGCTCGACGAGGCGGCGCTGCGCCGGGTCGTCGGCAGCAAGCTGGTGATGCGTGAACAGCTGGACCATCTCATCGAGATGTCCCAGCTGCCGCATGTCACCGTGCAGGTGCTGCCGTTCGAGGTGGGCGCCCATCCGGGGCTCAACGGCCAGTACGCGATCCTGGAGTTCACCGACGCGGCCGACTCCAGCGTGGTGTACCTGGAGGGCGTCACCAGTGATCTGTACCTGGAGAAGGCCCAGGACGTACAGAAGTACGCCGTGATGTACGAGCATCTACGGGCACAGTCCCTCAACGTGGAGCAATCCCGGCAATTCATTGCGAAGGTGGCCAAGGACTACGCGGAATGAGCTCCTGTCGCAGAGGGCGCCGGATCATACACCGTCGGTCCGCCTCAGTGGAAGGCCCCTCTGGAATATGCCATCCGGTCGAGTGAACGACTACTCCAGCAGAGGCAGTTGCCAGGTAGCGTCGATCACGCCAATCAGACGACAAGGTTGGCGTGAACCGCACTACCGCAACTCGCAACAGGAGTGGACATGGCACTGATTCAGGGCGCTTCGGAGACGTGGATGAAGTCCTCCTATTCCGCGGGCAACGGCGCCTGCGTCGAGGTCAAGTCGCCCACCGCCGCCGAGCTCGCCGTCCGCGACTCCAAGGTCACCGAGGGCCCGATCCTGGCGTTCCCCGCCGACGCGTGGAACGCCTTCGTCACCTCGGTCAAGGCCTAGGGGGTTCTCCCTGACCCTCGTCCGTAAAGAACCCCCGACGAACACAACTTCACAAGCACCACCAGAAGAGCCCTCTCGACCAGTCGCCGTCCTTGCCGAGGGGGCTCGGCCGTGCGGTCGGCTACTTCACCGGGAACGCCACGTCGCACACCGGATCCTGCGGGCCCGCCGCATCCCAGTCCGCGAAGTAGATCTCGCGGCAGGGGCCGGCCATCTCCAGACCCTCGCCCGCCATCCACTGCTCCACCGCCTCGAAGGCGGCCAGGATCTGCGGGTGGGCCACCTGGGCCTTGGTGATCCGGGTGTACGCCAGCCGGGCCGCCGGCTCCACCCGTACCGCCGTCTCCCACGCCCGCCCGTGCTCGGCGGCCCACGCCCGGGCGGCCGCCTCGTCGGCCACCGGCACACAGGACTCGGCCGGGCCGTCGCTCTCCATCGACACCTCGGAGTGGTACACCACGAACGGTGCGCCCGTGACGCCCCCGCACTCCCGGGCGGCGCCCGTCAGCCGGTCCAGCGACGCACCGATCCAGGTCGGCAGCTCGTCCGCCAGCGTGTGCCGCGACTCGGTGATCACCACCTGCGCCGGCACGTCCACGGTCTCGATCACGAACTTCTCGTACATCTCGGAGCTCCTCCCCGACAGCCGTCCACGGAGGTACTCGGCGAGCGTCCGCTGCCCGGCGACCCGGCTCTCCACGTCCGCCCAGTAGGCGGCGAGCCGGCCGGCGGCCTCGGGGCCCTCGGCCCCGAGCACCTCGGCGATCCGGGCCAGCGGCATGTCCAGCTGCCGCAGCAGGGCCACCAGCCGGGCGCGCTCGACCTGGTCGGCGCGGTAGTAGCGGTAGCCGCTGGTGTCGTCGACATGTGCCGGTGCCAGCAGGCCCAGCTGGTCGTACAGGCGCAGCGCCTTGGCCGACAGCCGGGCCCGTGCGGCGAACGCGCCGATGGTGAGCAGGTCGTCGTCCACGATGCCATCCTCCGTCACCGGGCGGATCCTTGTCCCGCCCGGTGACAGGGAGGCTCGGCCCTGCCCCAGGGTCAAGGTCAAGCGACGCTCAGGCCAGCTGGCCCTCGATGGCCGCCACGACCTCGGCGGACTCCGGCTCGGTCTGCGGCGAGAACCGGGCGACGACCGTGCCGTCCCGGCCGATCAGGAACTTCTCGAAGTTCCAGCGGATGTCGCCGCTGTGCCCCTCGCCGTCGGCGAACCCGACGAGCCGTTCGTACAGCGGGTGCCGCCCCTCCCCGTTCACCTCGACCTTCTCGGTGAGCGGGAAGGTCACGCCGTACGTCGCCGAGCAGAACTCCGCGATCTCCTCGGCGGAGCCGGGCTCCTGCCCGAGGAACTGGTTGCAGGGCACGCCGAGCACGGTGAAGCCCTGCGCGCCGTACCGCTCCTGGAGCTGCTCCAGGCCTGTGTACTGCGGGGTCAGGCCGCACTTGGAGGCCACGTTCACGATGAGGACCGCCTGGCCGGCGTACTGGGCGAGGTTGGCGGGGCCGCCGGTGAGGGCGCCGATTTCTACATTCAGCACGTTCGTCATGAGCCGGATGCTATGCGCTTCGCGGGGAGGGGCGCGAAGGCCGTCGGACGGCTGACCGGGCCTCCAGCGGGCCTGGAGCGGGACCGGGCAGCGTGGGGGTAGTCGGGCCGCCGCAGCCGGGTGGCCGTTGTCAGTGAGGGGAGACGCCGTGTCCCAGGCGGTCAGGAATACGTATGCGAAGGTCTCCGGGGAGGTCTACGCCGAGGTCCGGACGTTCTACGCATGGCAGATGCGCCGGGTCGACGCGCTGGACATCGAGGGGTTCGCCGCCACGTTCACCGAGGACGGGCAGGTCGTGCACGCGGGAGGGGCGGTGCAGCGCGGGCGGGAGGAGATGCTCGCGGGGATGCGGGCCGCGCTGCCGCGCTACCGCGACATCGCGGTACGGCACTGGTTCGACCACGTGCTGATCGAGCCGGACCCGGTCGACGAGGACACCCTGCACGTGTCGTACTACTCGCTCGTCACCCAGACCGACCGCGAGGGCAATGTCGTCTTCGAGCCGACCTTCACCGTCGAGGACGAGCTGGTGCGCCGCGACGGCGCGCTCTACACCAGGCGCCGGGTGATCCACCGCGACACCCCGGTGGAGCCGCCCGTGCACACCGGCTGAGCCCGGACGAGAAGCGGGGATGCGCCGGACGGTGTACGACCGTCCGGCGCATCCCCGTGTTCTCGCCGTGTTCAGGGTGGATCAGGCGTGGCAGGCGGGCAGGCCGCCGTGGAAGGCGACCATTTCCTTGAAGGAGGCCACGACGTCGAGCCGGGCGCCCGGAGGCAGGCCCTGCTGCTCGGCGTAGGCGCGGTGCAGATTGCCCACCAGACGCTCGGCGTCCACCAGACCGGCGAACTCGCCGAGATGGGCGCGATCCGCGGCCTGAAGCGGGGTCAGGCCGTCCCGCAGGCCGTCCGCGGCCAGACGCTCCAGCAGGCGCAGATACCCCTCGGTGAAGTCCAGCAACTCCGGTCCGCCGACCGGTCCGTGGCCCGGGACCACGGTGCGCGGGCCCAGCGCGCGCAGCCGCCGCAGGGCCTGGAGCGAACCGGTGACCGACCCCATCAGGACGTACGGGGTGACACCCGACCACACGACGTCGCCGGTGAACAGCACCGCCCGCTCGGGGACCCACACGACCACGTCGTTCGCGGTGTGCGCGGGGCCCACATGGAGCAGCTCGGCCCGCGCGCCGCCCGTGTGCAGCGTCAGCGTGTCCTCGAAGGTGAGCGACGGCAGGGTGAGCGGTGTCTCGCCCCACTCCACCTGCGGCCACAGCCCCCGCAGATGCAGACCCGCCTCCGCGCTGTCCGCCCGGGTCCCGGTGTGGGCGACGACCAGCGCCCGGGGGGTGAACTGGCCGTTGCCGAAGGTGTGATCGCCGTGGAAGTGGGTGTTGACCACGAAGTCCACCCCGTCGGGCACGACCTGCTCGACGGCCTCGCGCAGCCGCCGGGTACGGGCCTCGGTGGCCGCCGTGTCGACGAGGACCGCGAAGTCCTCGCCGACCACCAGACCCGCGTTGTTCACGCACCATCCGCCGCCGGGCTGCACATACGCGTACACCCCCTCCGCCACCTGTTCGAGCGACGGCGGCGCCTGGACCGGAGCGCTCATGCCGCCCTGCCCCGGTCCACCGCGGCCGGCGCGGCAGCGGTTGCGTTCGGACTGTTGAGGGCCATGACAGAGGGAAAGCGGCCCGTCGCGGCCCGGAAGGCGGCGACGTCGGTTGTGGGTTCGGCGAGCAGAGTGCCACCGGTGTCGGTCATCGTGCAGGCTCCGTCTCTCGTAGCGGGGTCGGCGGCGGTCGGCGGGAATCAGTAGTTGCCCAGGCCGCCGCAGACGTTGAGGGCCTGGGCGGTGATGGAGGCGGCGGTGTCCGAGGAGAGATAGCCGACCAGGCCGGCCACCTCCTCGGGAGTGGAGTAACGGCCCAGCGGGATCTTCGCGTTGAACTTTTCGAGCATGTCCTGCTCGCTCACGCCGTAGTGGTCGGCGTAACCCTGGCGGACCCGCTGTGCCATCGGGGTCTCGACGTAGCCGGGGCACACCGCGTTCACCGTGATGCCGCTCTGCGCCAGCTCCTTGCCGACGGCCTTGGTGAAGCCGACGACGCCGTGCTTGGACGCCGAGTAGGGCGCGGCCAGCTCGACGCCCTGCTTGCCGCCGGTGGAGGCGATGTTGATGATGCGGCCCCAGTCGCCGTCCCGCATCCGTCCGGTGCTCAGCACCTCGCGGGTCACCCGGAACGTGCCGTTCAGGTTGGTGTCGATCACGTCGAGCCACAGCGCGTCCGGCAGCTCGGCGGTGACGCCGCCGCCGCCCCGGCCCGCGTTGTTGACGAGGATGTCGATCCGCCCGTACGCGGCCACCGCGGCCTCGACGGCGGCCTTCACCTGCTCGCTGGAGGTGACGTCGCAGACCGCGCCGGAGACCTCCAGGCCCTCCTCGCGCAGCCGCTTCACCACCGCGGTGACGCTTTCCTCGGCGCGCGCCACACCGAACACCGCCGCCCCCTGCCGGGCCAGCAGTTCGGTCACGGCCAGCCCGATCCCGCTGGTCGCGCCGGTGACGAAGGCAACCCGTCGTCCCGCTTCTGTCATCGTGCTCTCCCAAGAGGTCGTGTGGCCGGGTACGGGACGACCGTGACCGGGGGGCCTAGGACGCCGGTCGCCTCCGGCCGGAGCGGACGCGGCGCGGTATCCGATGTGCGGCTCCGCCGCGTGGGCACGACAAGCCATGACGGTGCGGCAGACGCCGGACGCCACCACACGGCGCCCCCTATCGCGGCACTACCACCGGTCCGGCACCCATCGAGCCCCGCACGTCAGCGTGAGCGAACCTGTGCAGACGCCTGACGAGGAGGGGCCCGTGCCCGAGCAGACGCAGACCATCCCCGACGTACGGAAGTCGGTGACCGTCGAGGCCAGCCCCGAGGACAGCTTCCGCGTGTTCACCGAGCGGCCGGCGGACTGGTGGCCGCCCTCCCACGTGCTGGTCAAGAAGGAGCGGGCCGGGCTCGCCTTCGAGCCCGGAGTGGGTGGCCGCTACTACGAGTGGGACGTGGACGGCACCGAGATCGCCTGGGGCAGGATCCTTGAGTGGGAGCCGGGCCGCAGGCTCGTCATGACCTGGCGGATCGACGGCAACTGGCAGTCCGTCCCCGACGACGAGCGGGCCAGCGAGATCGAGGTCGACTTCGAGCCCGTCGACGCCGGGCACACCAAGGTGTCCCTCGCGCACGTCAAGCTCCACAAGCACGGCGAGGGCGCCGAGCGGATCTTCCGTGCCCTGGACGGGCCGAGCCCCGGGGAGACCCTGGAGCGCTTCGCGGCCGCGGTCGCGCGAGCCGTTTGAGGAATCGCTGAGTCCGACCGAGTCGTGATTCTCCGCGCTGCCGAGGAGCACGTACCGCGCCGACGAAACCAGGGTCAGCTGCTGAGGGAGTGCGGCTCCCGGCCCGAAGACCCCAGCCGCCACGTGCCGTTCCAGGCCGTGGCGGCTTTCGTCTGCCCATCGGCGCCGCGTACGAGGACGGCGGCCCCCCGGCGGTCGTCACGCCGCGGTGGGCTCCGTCGCGCGTTCGTGCCGCCTCCGGCCCCGTCGATCGCACGGGTGGGAAGGCCCCCACCCGGCCTCGATCGGCTCTCCAGCCGCCGGTCCTAGCTTCCGGGACATGCGAGGAATCATCCTGGCCGGCGGGACCGGCTCCCGTCTGTGGCCGATCACCCAGGCTGTGTCGAAACAGCTCATGCCGGTGTTCGACAAGCCGATGATCTACTACCCTCTGTCCACTCTGGTGCTGGCGGGCGTGCGGGAGATCCTCGTCATCACGACGCCGTCCGACCGGAGCTCCTTCGAGCGGCTGCTGGGTGACGGCGCGCATCTGGGTCTGCGGATCCAGTACGCGACGCAGTCCAGGCCCGGGGGCATCGCGCAGGCGTTCCTGATCGGCGCGGACTTCATCGGTGACGAACCGGTGGCGCTCGTCCTCGGCGACAACATCTTCCACGGCGTCGGCCTCGGGGAGAAGCTGAAGGCGCACTCCTCCCCGCGCGGCGGTCACATCTTCGCCTACCCGGTGGCGAACCCGAGTGACTTCGGTGTCCTGGAGTTCGACCGCGAAGGGCGCGTCCTCTCCCTTGAGGAGAAACCCGCACACCCGAAATCGCGATACGTGGTACCGGGGCTCTACTTCTACGACAACCGCGTGGTCGACATCGCCAGGTCCCTGCGGCCCAGTGCGCGCGGCGAGTTGGAGATCACCGGGGTGAACCAGGCGTACCTGCGCCGCGGTGAGCTCACCTTCACCATGCTCGACCGCGGCACCTCGTGGCTCGACACCGGAACCTTCGCCTCCCTGGTGCAGGCGTCGGAGTTCGTCCGGGTGGTCGAGGAGCGGCAGGGACTGAAGATCGGCTGCGTCGAGGAGGCGGCCTGGCGCAACGGGCTCATCAGCAACGACCGGCTCCGTGAGCTCGCGCAGCCACTCCTGTCCAGCGGCTACGGGGCGTATCTGATCGGGCTGCTCGACGCCGCCGAAGAGATCCGGCTGCCGGTCCCGGTCGGCGCCGGCGCCCTAGGGTGACAAGGAGACCTGATGAACTTCGAAGAACTCGGCATCGAGGGCGTCCACCTGGTCAGGCCGCGGATATTCGGCGACCCGCGGGGTGCGTTCCTGGAACTGTTCGTCGGCCACCGGCTGTCCGCGGCGACCGGCCGTCCGATGGACGTGGCCCAGGTCAACTGCTCGGTCTCACGACGCGGCACGATCCGCGGAATCCATCTCACGGCAACCCCGCCGGGTGAGGCGAAGTACGTGACGTGCGTGAGCGGCGCGATCGTCGACGTCGTCGTCGACGTCCGCGTCGGCTCGCCCACCTACGGCGCGTCCATCGCGATCCCGCTGGACGACGAGCAGCGGCACGCCGTGTACATCCCCGCAGGGCTCGGCCACGGGTTCGCGGCGGTCAGCGACACCGCGGTGGTCACGTACCTGTGCGACAACGTCTACACCCCCGGGAAGGCGATCTCGATCAACCCGTTGGACCCGCGGCTCGCCCTGCCGTGGCCCGCCATGGACGACGTCGTCCTGTCCGACAAGGACAGGACCGCGCCGACGCTGGCGGAGACGGAGGCCCTCGGCGTGCTGCCGCAGTACGCGGACCTCAGCGTCAGGACACCGATCGGGCCGCGCGGGTGACGCGGCGGTCATCCCCGAGTGAGCGGTCATCCCCGAGTGAGTCGACGACATCAGGAACAGGAGTACCCATGAAGAGGCATATCGCCTTCCTGAACATCCCCGCCGCCGGTCACGTCACGCCGACGCTGGGCGTGGTCGAGGAGCTGGTCAAGCGCGGCCACAAGGTCAGTTACCTGGCCGCCGACGGCTTCGCCGAGCGCATCGCCTCGACGGGCGCCGAGGTCATCCCCTACACCACGACTCTCGACCCGCGGACGATCGCGCCGACCGGCGCGGAGGACTGGCTGGCCCGCGTCCTGCTCGGCGCGGTCCGGGAGGCGGCCGCCACGGCGCCGTCGCTGGAGGCCCACTTCGGTGACGATCTGCCGGACTGCCTGGTCTACGACATCTCGATGCAGTTCCTCGGCCGCGTGATGTCGCGCAAGCTCGGCGTGCCGGGTATCCAGCTCTACCCGGTCCTGGCGTCGCACCAGTACTTCTCCGACGCGGAGGAGGCCGCCGAGGGGATGTTCGGCGATCTGACGCGCGAGCTGCGCGCGTTCGCCGACGAGCACGGCCTGCAGGACGTCCCGCTGAAGGAGCTGATGGCGGACGCGCCCCGCAACATCTCCTTCATGCCGCGCGAGTTCCAGACCGACGCCGACTCCTTCCCCGAGGACCGCTACACGTTCGTCGGGATACCGCTGCGGGAGAGTGACCTCAAGGGCACCTGGCGGCCGTCCAGCGACAAGCCCGTGGTGCTGATCTCCCTGGGCACGACCTTCAACACCCAGCCCGAGTTCTTCGCGATGTGCGCCAAGGCGTTCGACGGGCTGCCGTGGCACGTGGTGATCGCCGCCGGCCCCGGTGTGGACCTGGAGGCGGTGGGCGAACTGCCCCCCAACGCGGAGATCCACGCCTGGCTGACGCTGCAGGCGGTGCTGGAGCACGCCGGCGCGTTCGTGTGCCACGGCGGCGCGGGCAACACCATGAACGCCCTGTACGCGGGCGTGCCGCTGGTGTCCGTACCGCACAACGGCGACTCCGAGATGATCGCCGCGCGGACGGGCGAGCTGGGCCTCGGCCGCGTCCTGGCCCACGAGGACGTCACCGCCGAGTCCATCCGGGAGGCCGTCCTGGCGGTCGCCGCCGACGAGACCGTGCAGGCGAACCTGCGCGACATGCGCCGGTACATGCAGAAGGCCGGCGGCGCGCCGCGCGCGGCCGACACGATCCTCGGTCACCTCGACGCCGTGTCGAAGTGACCGGCCGACCCAACGGGAGAAGACCATGAACACGCACGACCTGACCACCCAGCTCGTCCCGGGCGACCTGTACCTGGAGATCCAGCAGTTCTACGCGGTGCAGCTCAAGATCCTCGACCGTGGTGACGGCGAGCAGTGGGCGCGCACCTTCACGCCGGACGGCATCTTCCAGGCCGCCGACATGCCCGAGCCCCTGGTCGGCCGGGAGATACTCACCAAGGCGATCGAGCTGCAGACCACCAAGCACGAGGGCCTCGTCCTGC
Organism: Streptomyces sp. IMTB 2501; assembly: GCF_001953885.1. Taxonomy (GTDB): domain Bacteria; phylum Actinomycetota; class Actinomycetes; order Streptomycetales; family Streptomycetaceae; genus Streptomyces. The sequence continues at coordinate 350,013 of NZ_MQUS01000005.1, forward strand.
GGCACTGGCTCGGGCAGCTGACCGTCGAGCAGATCGACGAGAACACCTTCCGCGCGCAGAGCTACGTCATGGTGTACGTGACCCCCGACCGCACGCTGTTGAGCGGCGAGGTGCACTTCCGCCACCACACCCTCTGCGACGACGAGCTCGTCCGTGTCGACGGGTCCTGGCTCGTGCGGAAGCGTTACGTCGAGACCGACGGCGAATACAAGTAGGCCGGGCGCACCGCATGATCCCCCTTTTCAAAGTGGCGATGTCCGAGAAGGCGTCGGCGCTGGTCGGCCGGGTTCTGGACAGCGGCTACATCGGTCAGGGCGCGAAGGTCGACGAGTTCGAGCGCGCTCTGGCCGACCGGCTGGACAACCCCCGGATTCTGACCGTCAACAGTGCCACGTCCGGGCTGCACCTGGCCCTGCATCTGGTCGCGACGGAGTCGGGTCGGGACGGCGAGGTCCTGGCCACCGCGCTGACGTGCACGGCGACCAACTGGCCGATCATGGCGAACGGGATGCGTATCCGGTGGGTGGACACCGACCCGGCGACCCTGAACCTGGACCTCGACGACCTGGCCAGGAAGATCACCCCCGCGACACGGGCGATCGTCCTGGTGCACTGGGGCGGCTACCCCGTCGACCTGGACCGTCTGGCCCGCATCCTCGACCAGGCCGAACGCGTCCACGGCGTGCGGCCCCGGGTCATCGAGGACTGTGCCGACGCGTGGGGCGCCACCTACAAGGGCGTCCCGCTCGGCGGGCACGGCAACATCAGCGTCTACAGTTTCCAGGCGATCAAGCACCTCACGACCGGTGACGGCGGACTGATCGTGCTTCCCGACGACGAACTGCTGGCCCGGGCCCGCCTGCTGCGCTGGTACGGCATCGACCGCGACGGTGGTGCGGCCCGGTTCAAGAACGACATCCCCGAGTACGGCTTCAAGTTCAACATGAACGACATCAACGCGGCCATCGGCCTGGCGAACCTCCAGATCGTCGACGACCTCGTCGCACGTCACCGTGAGAACGCGGCGTTCTACGACGCCGAACTGGCCGGGGTGGACGGTCTCGAGTTGACGGAGCGGGCTCCCGACCGCAATCCGTCGTTCTGGTACTACTCCATCAAAGTGGACAACCGCGACGCCTTCGTCCTGCGCATGAAAGAGGCCGGAATCGCCACGAGCGAGGTCCACGAGCGCAACGACGTCTACGGCGCCACCCGGGACTACCTGGCGGTCCTGCCCGGGCTCGACAGCGTCGCCGGGCGCCAGATCGCCATACCGGTCGGCTGGTGGGTGTCGGACGAGGACCGGGCCCACATCGTGAGGACCGTCAAGGCCGGCTGGTGACCGCCGCCGGACGGCACGGCATATGAGGAGGCGGGGAGCCGATCGGCTCCCCGCCTCCTCGCTGTGGCTGACGACGGCGGACGGTCTCAGGCGGTGAACCCGAACCGCTCCACGTAGGTGTTGGACACACTCGTGGCGTTCGCGCGCAGCGCGGCGGCGTGGGCGGGAAAGTCCGGGTGCTGGACGGCCGTCCGCAGCGCCTGGTAATCGGTCCACCGCGCGATGTTGACGTACTTGTTCGGGTCGTCCACGTGCTTGTGGAGCGTGTACGTCAGCAGTCCCGGCTGTTTCCGGAAGAACTCCGCGGTGTCGCTGAACGCCTTCTCGAACGCCTCCGGAGCCCCGCTGAGCGTGAACTGGTTGACGAAGGTGATCGGGCCGTCCGGCTTGTCCTGTGCCATCGTGCGTCCTCCTCGGTCGTGCTGCTGCACGGCATGCTGTCGCGCAGCAGCTTCGGGGACGGTCCTCGGCGGGCTCTCGAACCCGGCTGTAGTCAGATGCCCGGATCGCTCTCCCGCAGGGGCTTCCACCAGCCCGGGTTGTCCCGGTACCAGGCGACGTTGTCCGCGAGGCCCTGCATGAACGGGACCGTGGGCTCGTATCCCAACTCCTCGCGGATCTTGGTGTCGTCGAGCGCATACCGCAGGTCATGGCCCTTGCGGTCCGTGGCCCGGCGTATCAGGCCCGGGTCGGCGCCGACGAGCGTGAGCAGCCGGTCGGACATCTGACGGTTCGTGAGGGCGTTGCCGCTGCCGATGTTGTAGATCTCTCCGGGCCTGCCCTTGTCCAGCACGAGCTGGATGGCCCGGCAGTGGTCGTGGACGTGCAGCCATTCGCGGACGTTGGCACCGTCGCCGTACAGCGGAACGCTCTCCCCGCTCAGCAGACCCGTGATGAAGCGTGGGATCAGCTTCTCGACGTGCTGGTACGGGCCGTAGTTGTTGGAGCACCGGGTGATGCGGACGTCGAGCCCGTGGGTGCGTCCATAGGACCGCGCGATCAGGTCCGCGCTCGCCTTCGACGCCGCGTAGGGGGAGTTGGGGGCCAGGGGCCACTCCTCCGTCCACGCCCCTTCGTCGATGGTCCCGTACACCTCGTCGGTGGACACATGCACGACCCGCCGCACGCCGGTGCGCAGACACGCTTCGAGGAGAGCCTGGGTGCCGAGCACATTGGTGCGGACGAAGTCCGCCGCCGCGTCGAGCGAGCGGTCCACATGTGACTCGGCGGCGAAGTGCACCACCTCGTCGTGCCCGGGCAGCACCTTGAGCAGCAGCGGGAGGTCGCAGACGTCGCCGCGGACAAAGGTGAGCCGTGGATGTTCCATCGGCAGGTTGGCCAGGTTGCCGGCGTAGGTGAGCTTGTCGAGGACCGTGACCTGGACACCGTCCCGGCCGGGGTAGCCACCGGCGAGCAGGGTGCGTACGTAGTGCGAACCGATGAATCCCGCGCCTCCCGTCACCAGAACGCTCATCAGGCGGTCACCTCTTCCCGTACGTGGAACTGTGCCTTCATGGTCGGGTTACCTCCTCGTTCCGGTCCGGACGTGCAGAGCGTGTGGCCGCGAACTCGAAGCCCGGTGGAGCACGCGGGCCCCTTCTGCTCCAGTACGACTCGAGGTCGCACGAGGATGCTGGACCGCGACACCCAAGAAGGAGATCGGCATGATCACCCCCAAGATTCCAGCGAAGTGCCTGGAAGTCCGCCTCGCCAAGCATCTGGAGGGTCCGCTCACGCTGGACCACTTCGACGTCGTAGAGGCGGACCTTGCTGAGCCCGCCGACGGCGAGGTCGTCGTCCGTAACGACTTCATGCAGCTGACTGCGGTCATGCAGGATCTGATGACCCCCCACCCTGATCTCCCGATGCCCCCCTACCAGGTCGGTCAGCGCCTGTGGGGCGGCGGCATCGGCACCGTTGTGCAGTCGAACAGCCCGGACCTCGCGGTCGGCGACCTCGTGCAGAACATGGACGGCTGGGCCGAGTACTCGGTCGGGCCCGCCGGTCAGTACTACAAGGCGGACCCCACCCTGTACCCCTCGCCGGAGTACTACCTGACGCAGGGCCCGACCGCCTACCACGGCATCGCGGACGTCGCCGAGGTCGGCGAGTCGGACGTGGTCTTCGTGTCCGGTGCGGCCGGAGGCGTCGGTTCGCTGGCCGGCCAGATCGCCAAGTGCCGTGGCGCGAAGCGTGTGATCGGCAGCGCCGGGAGCAAGGCCAAGGTCGAGTACCTGGTCAACGAGCTCGGCTACGACGCGGCCTTCGACTACCACGACGGCCCGGTGGTGGACCGCCTGCGGGAGCTGGCTCCCGACGGCATCAACGTCTTCTTCGACACGGTCGGCGGCGAGCAGTTCGAGGCCGCCGTCCAGGTCGCGGCACAGGATGCCCGCTTCGCGCTGTGCGGAGCGCTGTCCGGACAGGTCGGCAACAGCGAGGGCGCGTTCCCGCGCCTGGACATCATGACGGCGATCGTCCGGCAGATCGTCCTGCGGCCGTACGCCACGTTCCACACACCCGAGCAGATCTGGGCTTGGCACCAGCACTTCAGCCAGTGGCTCAAGGAAGGGAAGTTCGTCCTGCCGGGGACGACCCTCAAGGGCGGGCTTTCCGAGGCCCCCGCCGGCCTTCTCAATCTGCTGGCCGGAAAGTACCAGGGGAATGTCGTGGTGAAGCTCTCCGAGAGCTGATCCTGCGGCCTGCCCGGGGGACCGAGTTGCCTCCGGGCAGGTTCCAGCTCTCCTCAAGGAAGCCGACCGAGCATGTCGTACATGACACTGGAAACGCGAGGGCTGCGCACCTTCTCCACGCAGCAGCCAGATTGGTCTCCGAGTTCCTCGGACGACGGCCTTGAGTTCGCATTCATCGAGGCCCCTCTCGACTACGCCGATCCGGCTGGCCCGAGCATCTCCCTGGCGATCAGCCGGCTCCGGGCGAGCGACCCCGGCCGGCGGCGAGGAACGCTCCTGTTCCTCAACGGCGGCCCGGGCGGGGACGGCGGCCTCGGCCGGCTTCTGCCGGCCCGCCTCCGCCGGACCCCACTGCATGAAATCTATGATCTCGTCGGCTTCGACCCGCGCGGTACCGGCGTCTCCACCCGCATCGAGGGGGAGAACAGCCCGACGACCACCGCGTTCGACTCCCGGCCGCCGGACTCCGCGTTCGTCGCCATCACCGCCGACATGCGAGAGCGCGATCAAGGCTGTGTGCGGGCCGGCGGCGAACTGCGCCGTCACATCACCACCCGCAACACCGCCCGCGACATGGACCTGATCCGTGAAGTCCTCGGCGAACAGAAGATCAGCTTCGTCGGCTGGGCCTACGGCACGCTCGTCGGAGCCGTCTACGGCACCCTGTTCGGCGACCGTCTGGACCGCAGCGTGCTCGATTCCTGTGTGCACCCGGACTGGGACTGGCGCCAGCAGTTCAAGTCGCAGGCCGACGCGGTGCGGGAGAACGTCGACAAGTGGGCGGACTGGACCGCCGAGCGAAACGAACGCTTCGCCCTGGGCACCACCCCCGCCCTTGTCCTGGAGAGCGTCGAGAAGACGGCCGCCGCGCTCGCCGCGATGTCGGGCAACGCCGCGGCGCGCACCTCCTTCGACGGTGCCGTCGGCAATCTCAGCCCCGTTCGCCCGAAGTGGGCCGAACTGGGCGATCTCGTAGCGGAGTTGGGTGCGGCCGCTGAGGCGGGGGACACGGACCGGGTCCAGACCCTGCTCGGCGGCCAGGTCAAATGGCGGCCCGGACACGCGGCGGGGGAACTCCGTGAAGCCGTGCTCGAAGCGGTGACCTGCGAGACGCTGTGGCCGACGGATCTGGAGATCTACTACCGCGACATGCGGGACCTCCGGGAACGCTGCCCCTACGGATTCGGGGTCATGCGCGCCCAGCCGTGGGTGGGCACCTTCCGGACCGTGATTCCGCCGGAGCCCGCCACCCGCGTCCAGCGTGCCGGTTACCCCACGGGCCTCATCGTCCAGGCGGACGGTGACCCCCTGGACCACCATCCCGGCGGTCTCGCGATGGCGGAGCGCCTGGGCCACCACCTGATCACAGTCGTCGACTCCGGTGATCACGAGATCTACGGGCTCTCCGGCAACGAGCACGTGGACGGTCTCGTCAACGACTACCTCATGAACGGGGTTCTGCCACCCGAGCGCGTCAGCTGCCCCGGGGAGCCCCGCCCGGACATCGCCCCCGACGGAACGAGGAACGTCTCCGATGGACACTGAAATGACTCAGCCCTCCGTGCTCACGCGCGCGGACCGGGCCCGTCCGGCCAGGCCGGGTCTGGTCCTGGCCGCCTGCTGCCTCAGCCAGCTCGTCGTCGTGCTCGACGGCTCGATCATGAACGTCGCCCTGCCGGCGGTCCAGCACGACTTGTCGTTCGACCAGAACAGCCTGCAGTGGGTGCTCAACGCGTTCATGATTCCGTTCGCCGGGCTGCTCCTTCTCGCCGGACGCATGGCTGATCTGTTCGGCCGCCGGAGGCTCTTCCTGACCGGGATCGCGCTGTTCACCGTGGCCAGCCTCCTGGGCGGGCTCGCGGTCAACTCGGGATGGCTGATCGCGGCCCGCGCCGTACAGGGCGTCGGTGCCGCGATCATCGCTCCCGCCACTCTCTCCGTGCTGAGCACCGCGTTCGTCGAACCCAAGGAGCGGGCCAAGGCGTTCGGACTGTGGGGTGCCGCGGCCGGCAGCGGCGGCGCGATCGGCGTCCTCGCCGGTGGCGTCATCGTCGAATGGCTGTCCTGGCGTTGGGTGCTCCTGGTCAACATCCCCCTGGGAGCAGTCCTCATGTTCATGGTGGCCTCCGCGGTCACCGAGTCCCGTGATCCGGACGCCCGCCGCAGGCTGGACGTCGCCGGTGCGCTGTCCGTGACCCTGGGCCTCGCGGTCCTCGTCTACGGCATCGCCGAGGGCGAGCGGTACGGCTGGGGAGCGCCCCGGATCGTGACGGCCCTGAGCGCCGGTGTGGCGCTCCTCGTCTTCTTCCTGGTGGACCAGGCGAAGCTGGCCAAGCAGCCGATCATGCCACTGAGCATCTTCCGGAGCCGTTCGGTCAGCGTGGCGAACGCAGTGGCGTTCGTGGCCGGCGCGGCCATGCTCAGCACCTTCTACTTCATGACGCTGCAGCTCCAGATCGTCCTGGGGTACAGCGCCTTGCACACCGGCGTCGCCTATCTGCCGGTGTCCCTGGCGACCTTCGTAGGTGCCGGTGCCTGCTCGGCCGTGGTGGCCAAGACCGGGCCCCGCCCGGTGCTGCTCGTCGGCCTGGCGCTGGCCACGGCAGGCCTGCTGTGGCTGAGCCAGGCGGACGAGACGGCCACCTTCGCCGCTGACCTGCTGGGCCCGACCGTCGTCTTCGGCATCGGCCTCGGCCTGCTCATCACCGGCACCGCCAACGCGGCGACCGCGGATGTGCCGGAGAGCCAGCAAGGCCTCGCCTCCGGTCTGCTCAACACCAACCAGACGCTGGGCAGTGCCGTCGGCCTCGCGATTCTCGTGGCCGTCGCCAACTCCCACACCGCGGGGGCGATGAAGAGCGTGAATCCCGCGAATGCCATGGCGCGCGCCCATGCCCTTTCCAGCGGCTACCAGCTGGCCTTCCTCGTCACCGCCGGGGTCCTGGCTGCGAGCATGCTCATGGCACTCGCGGCTCCGAAGGCCCGCAGGTGACGGTGTCCCGTCGTCGGGAAGGGGCCGCGGGGAGAGATCTCCCCGCGGCCCCTTCCCGTTCTCGCGTTCCGTCCGGGTACGTGGCTCAGCCGGCGTCACAGGGTGGCAGCCACCCGCACATGGTGGGTCTCGGCGCCGTCCGCGGCGAAGGTGAGAAGCCGTGCGCCTTCCTCCTCAAGCTCCGCACGCCGGGCCGCCGGCAGCGGCCTGAAGGGCTGCACGTGCAATGTGGCGGCCGACCGCTCCTGTTCGACCCGCCAGACCCCGTGGACGAACCCGTCCACCAGGATGGTGCCGGGAATGACGGCGTTCTTCGTCGCGATCGCCCTGCGGTCCTGGTCACTGATGATCCGGGTGCGGTCGGCGTGCGAGAGGATCGCGTTGTCGTACGGTGCCAGGTACCGCACGGGGGCAGGTGTGTCCGGATCCGGGCGAGGGGCGTCGGGCAGGTCGAACAGCTCCGCACCCGAGGAGTCCCGGAAGGTCACCAGACGGGGCCGGAGCCGCTCGGTCACCTCACGCAACCGCGTCAGGCCCGACCACGCCTGGATGTCCTTGACCGTAGCGGGGCCGAAGGCCGCGAGATAGCGCAGGACCTCGCGGTCGGGGGCGGGCTCGGGCTCCAGCGGCGCACCGAGCCACATCTGGGCGGTGGCATAGGTGGTCTGCCCGCTGGCGCCCCAGATTCCCCGGGGCGGGACCTGGACCAGCGGCAGCAGCGCACGGACCGCGTTGACGAGGGTGGAGGCCGTGCGGTCGGGCCACCTCTCCTGGAGGAGCTTGCCGAGTTCCGCGGTGCTGCGCGGCTCCTCCTCGACGAGTTCACGGCCGGCGGCGGCGAGTTCACCGAAGTCGATGTCGCCCAGGTCCTTGCCGAAGGTGGTGCGCAACGAGCGCTCCATGAAGGGCTGCACCCAGGGACGGATCGCCAGGCAGTCGCGGGCGGTGACCAGATGCACGGTTCCCCGCATCAGGGCGATGCGGACCGCGTCCCGGCCGGTGAGCAGGGCGGCCAGCTCGTCCTGCCGGAAGTCCGTCAGCCGGGTCCACAGGCCGTAGTAGGGCGGCGTCGGGGCCTGCGCCTGCAGGCCCACGAGGTGCTCGATCGCCTCCGGTACGGACATGGTCCGGCGGCGCAACAGCATCTGCCGGTCCAGAAAGGCCCGGTTCAGAGCCTCACGGCTCAGTGTCTCGCCGGCTCTTGCTGTGGATCGTGTGGGCATGTGGCTCCTCAGCGCACGAGGCGGAAGAACGTGCGCAGTTCGTCCGCGAGAATGGCAGGCTTCTCCAGGGCCGGGAAGTGACCGCCGCTGTCGAGGTCCCGCCAATGGCGCAGGTCCTTGAAGCGCTCCTGCGCCCAAGCCCGGGGCAGCCAGGCGTCCTTGGGGAAGACGGAGCACCCGGTGGGCACCGAAGTCGGGTTCATGGGTTCCTTGCCGAAGCTCTCCCAGAACAGCCGGCCGGACGACGTGGCGGTCCCGGTCAGCCAGTACATCATCACCGTGTCGAGCAGGCGGTCACGGGACACGGCCTTCTCCAGGTCGCCGTCGTGGTCGGCCCAGCTCCAGAACCTGTCGACGATCCAGCCCAGTTGGCCGCTGGGGGAGTCGCTCAGCCCGTAGCCGATGGCCTGCGGCTGGGTGGACTGGATCACCGCGTATCCCGAGCGGCTCTCGCTGAAGCTCCTCATCCGGGCCATGGCCGCCTGGTCGCGCGCATCCAGCTCCACCTCCTTCTGGGGCGCCTGGGCCAGCGGCATCGTCAGATGGATTCCGGAGAGGTGTGCCGGGTCGGTGCTGCCGAGGGCCGCGCTGATCCACGAGCCCCAGTCCCCGCCATGGGCGCCGTAGCGGGTGTATCCGAGCCGGGCCATCAGGACGGCCCAGGCCGACGCGGTCCGGGCCACGGACCAGCCTGTGCTGTCGGGTTTGTCGCTGAAGCCGTGGCCGGGCAGGGACGGGCAGACCACGTGGAAGGCGTCGGCCGGGTCCGGTGGGTCGATGAGCAGGTCGATGATGTCGAGGTACTCGACGACACTGCTGGGCCACCCGTGGGTGAGCAGCAGCGGCGTGGCGTCCGGATGCGGCGAGCGCACATGCAGAAAGTGCACCCCGAGGCCGTCGATCGTGGTGCGGTACTGGGGCAGTGAGTTCAGCCTCGCCTCGGTCGCCCGCCAGTCGTAGTGGTGCTGCCAGTACGAGCACAGCTCCTTCATATAGGCGAGCCTGGGGCCCTGTGACCAGTCGTCGACCGTTTCGGCATCCGGCCAGCGGGTCTCCGCGAGGCGCCGGCGCAGATCCCGCAACTCACTCTCCGGCACCTCGATCCGGAACGGTGTGACGTCCGCAGTCATGCGAGAACCTCCTGGTTGAAGCGGTGCGGTTGCACGGACTTCGAGGCTAGGGAACCGCGCTACAGCTGGAGTCGAGCCCCGTCGCGCCCCGCGGAAAGGGTGCATTGGTTCTCTAGTAGGGCTAGAGGCATTTCGGCCAGTCTTCCTCCCATGAGGAAACTGCCGATAGCCGCTACGACGGCCGCCATGACCGCACTGCTCGCGCTGCCCGCGTCGGCGCAGGGCGCGGAGGACAGGGTCAACGCTCCCGTGGGTAGCTGGGAAGCCACAGTGACCCGACCGGGTGCCACGGACTACGTCCAGATGTTCTTCACCCGCAGTGGGAGGGCCTGCCTGATCAGTGACGGCGGCACGAGTCTGGGCAGCTGGGTGCCGACCGGTCCGAACGCGTTCAACTACCGGATCAAGGAAGCCCTGTCCGACGGACATGGCACACAGACCGGCTGGGTCTACATCAATCAGTACGCCGCACAGACCAGCAGCAACCAGTTCGACAGCTCCGGAATCTCGACCATCTACGACCTGAGCGGCAACAAGCAGGGAGCCGTGACCGCCAAGGTCGTAGCCACCCGTGGGACCGCCACCCCGCCGGCATACTGCAGTCGCTAGCCCGCATTCATCAGCTCCGAGGGCCCGCGGTGGCGGGCCCCGGCAGACCGTGCCGTCCTGCGAAGTGCCTTTTGGCCGGGATGGCGAGACGCCCTGAGCGTCCCGCCATCCCGGCCAAAAGGCACTTTCCGTGTCAGGCGGGCGTGGACAGCCGGTCCTGGCCCGGCACGTGTGCCGGTGCCGAGCCGTGCGAACCCGGCCCGGCGACAAACGCCTTCAGGTCGAACCCGGGGCTGCGTGCCTCGGCGGGGGAGGGTCCCGTGCCCGCGGCGAGCAGCCGCCGCGCGATGCCGTGATCGGCCGGCCGGCCGACCGACTCGACACCGATCAGCCGGCCCTGAAGGAAGCAGAGCACCGAGAAACGGGCCCCGTCCGGATCACCGACGGTGACTGTCTCGTCGTGGCCCGCGGTCAGCCCGGCCATCTGCAGCCGCAGCTCGTACTGCTCGGACCAGAACCAGGGGACCGCGGTGTACGGCGCGCTCTCGCCGCAGATCGCGGCAGCCACGTACCGGGCCTGGTCGGACGCGTTCTGCACCGATTCGAGGCGGATGTGACGCCCCGACCCGGGGGCGGGGAAGCGGGCGCAGTCACCGATCGCGTAGACGGCCCTGTCGGACGTCCGCAGCCACCGGTCGACGATGACGCCGTCGCCGACCAGGAGCCCCGCATCGGCGGCGAGCCGGGTGTTCGGCAGGGCACCGGCGCCCACGACCACCAGGTCGGCGGGCAGCCTCCGGCCGTCGCGCAGTTCCATGACCTCGACGTTTCCGTCGGCGCCGCCGTGCAGAGCGGCCACCTCCTGGCCGAGCAGGAGGCGCACCCCGCGTTCCTCGTGCCGCCCGGCGAGCCACGCCGACATCTGCGGGGTGAGCGCGCGGGCGAGCGGGCGTGACTGGACCTCGACCACCGTCACCCGGTGCCCCCGCGTGTGTGCCGTGGCCGCCAGTTCGAGTCCGACGAACCCGGCGCCGATCACGCAGACGTGGCGCGGCGGTCCGTCGAGATGCCCCCGCAGCGTCTCGGCGTCGGCGAGGCTCCGAAGCGTGAGCACTCCGCTCAGGTCCGCACCGGGCAGGGGGAGAACACGGGCCCTGGCGCCGGTGGCGAGGACCAGCTTGTCGTAGGCAAGGATGGTGCCCGACGCCAACTCGACGCGCTGGCCGTCGAGTTCGACGCGCTGTGCGCGGTCACCTGATACGCGGGAGATGCCCTGCGCCTCGAAGAACGACTCGGGGCGCAGGAGCAGGTCCTCGTGCGCGGTGGCGCCGGTCAGGAAGCCCTTGGACAGCGGCGGCCGGTGGTAGGGCGGTACGGGCTCGTCGCCGACCAGGGTGACCGGGCCGCTGTACCCCTTGGCGCGCAGTGCGGCTGCCGTGTCGAGGCCGCCCTGTCCCGCGCCGATGACGACGACTCCGCGGGCGGCCATCAGCTCTGCGCCTCGGGCAGATGCACCAGAAGCCCGTCGAGGGCTTCGGTGACCGGCAGTTGGCAGCTCAGGCGGCTTGAGTTCCGGCGCGGGCACGCTGTTCCGTACAGGACGTCGTCCTCCACGGAATCCATCGGCGGCAGGGGCACGGTGCTGTCGTCGTCCACATAGACATGGCAGGTCCCGCACTGTGCGGAGCCGCCGCACTGGGCCTCGATGCCGTCGATGTTGTTCAGCTTCGCGGCCCGCATGACCGTGTTGGGTGCCTGGGCATCGACGACGGTGGTGGTGCCGTTCGGGTGCTTGAAGGTGATCTTGGCCATGGCGCTCTCCTCGTGGAATGTCGTACCGCCCCGCGGTGGTACGGAATCCGGCCTCGCCCGCATATGGAGAACGACTGTGACCACCTGGTCTGGAGGCGTCCTTGAGTGCTCCTCAGGCAGCTCCGCGCGGCTCGACCGGGCTGCGATCACCGGTCGATCGCCGCGGCACAGCGTGGCGGCATGACTGCTTCCACCGTGCAGGGCGCCGCGCCGCCCACCGCCGTCTCCCACCGGCTCGGCCTTGTCCTCGCCGTCTGCTGCCTGGGCCAGTTCATGAACGTCCTGGATGCCTCAGTGGTCAATGTGGCGCTGCCCGCCATCGCCCACGACCTGCGCTTCGACCGGCACAACCTGCAGCTGGTCAACAACGCGTACACAGTCGTCGTCTGTGGCTTCCTGCTGCTCGGCGGCCGGCTCGCCGACCTGTTCGGGCAGCGCAGGATCTTCCTGGCCGGGGCCGCTCTGTTCACCCTCGCCAGCGCCGTCGGAGGCGCGGCGGACGGCCCGGCGACGCTGATCATGGCCCGGGCCTTCCAAGGCCTGGGCGCCGCCGTCATGGCGCCCACGACGCTGACCGTGCTCAGCACCACGTTCACCGGGCCCGAGATGCGCGCCAGGGCGTTCGGCTGGTGGAGCGGGGTGTCGGGGGCGGCGGGCGCGATCGGGGTGCTGGCCGGCGGTGTCATCACCGAGTGGCTGTCCTGGCGCTGGATTCTCCTGGTCAACGTGCCCATCGGCGTTGTCCTGCTGACAGCCGTGGCCTGTGTGGTGCCCACCGGTCCGGCCCGCCGCGGACCGCGCCCGGGCCTCGATGTGCCCGGTGCGCTCACCGTCACGCTCGGCCTGATGGCGGTGGTCTGGGCCGTCGCCGAGACGCACGCATACGGGTGGGGTTCCGTCCGGGTCCTCGTGCCGCTCGCCGCGGGCACGGTGCTGCTTGCCCTGTTCCTGCTCATCCAGACGCGGTTCGCACGCCATCCGCTGGTGCCGCTCGGCATCTTTCGCATCCGCGTGGTCGCCGCCGCCAACCTGGTCGCCTTCTTCGGCATCGCGGCGCTGTTCAGCACCTTCTACTTCTTCACGCTTCTGCTGCAACAAGTGCTCGGCTACAGCCCGGTGCGCACAGGGCTGAGCTATCTGCCGCTGACGGCGGGCATCGCGCTCGGCGGCTGGGGCGTGTCCTCGCTGATCCCGCGCACCGGTGCGCGTCCCGTGCTGCTCACGGGCCTGACGACGTCCTGCCTCGGCCTGTTGTGGCTGGCGCGTGTCGGCCCGGGCGCCGGCTTCGTCACCGATGTGCTCGGCCCCGTCGTGCTGGTCGGTTTCGGCATGGGCGCGGTGCTCAACGCGACGACGAACGCGGCCACCGCCGACCTGCCGGCCCATCAGGCAGGGCTCGCTTCCGGGCTGCTCAACACCACACGCCAGCTGGGCAGCGCACTGGGCCTGGTGACCCTCGCGGCTCTCTCCGCGCACCGCACCGACGAGGCGTCCGGGCAGGGTGCGGCGGCCTCCGCCCACGCGCTGGCCTCCGGTTACGGCCTCGCACTGAACGGGGCCGCGGTGTTCGCGGCCGCCGGCCTGCTCGCCGCGCTCGCGGTGCCGGCGCGGCGCTCCGGGCAGGCCGGGCAGGGAGAGGTCCAGAGCTCCACGGGGAGTGCCGAGGCGCCGGCCTGAGTGCGGACAGGACAGCAGGGGCCCCGGTACCCATCGGTACCGGGGCCCCTGCTGTGTCACCGTACCCGCGCCGAACGACGGGCCGGCCGTGGCGAGTTCACCCTCCGTCTCGCCACGGCCGTCGTCCCCGGGAGCAGCCTGATGCGCCGGGCCCGGTACGCCCATCGCCGGACCATCCGACCCACCAGCTCGCGCATCAGACAACCCCAGTTCAAGACCTGCTGACGGACGCTCCAGGAGCATGCGTACGCATACCCCGGGCGTCACCAGACGACCGGCAGTTCCCACAGTCCGTAGATCACGGCGCCTTCCTTGCGCGGGATCTCCAGGAACGGCTTGGCCAGCCGGAGGGTGGGAATCCGCTGGAACAGCTTGCTCCACACGATCTGCAGTTCCAGCCGGGCGAGGTCCGCGCCGATGCAGTGGTGCACTCCGTGCCCGAAGCCCAGGTGCTTGCGGCTGCCGCGGGTGATGTCGAGCTTCTGCGGCTCGGGGAAGACCTCGGGGTCGCGGTTGGCGGCGAGCCCCAGGCACAGGATGCCGTCCCCCTTGCGGATCACCTGGCCGCCGATCTCGATGTCCTCAAGGGCGACGCGCGGCACGGCCGTGTCCCCGATGGTGGCGTAGCGCACCAGCTCCTCGACGGCCGACGTCACCAACGAGGGGTCGTCGAGAAGGAGTTGGAGCTGATCGGGGTTTTCCAGGAGAGCGGCGGTGCCCAGCGAGATCTGGCTGGCGGTGGTCTCGTGGCCGCCGTTCATCAGCAGCCGCACCATGTTGAAGAGATCCCGGTCCGTGTAGTCCTCGCCGGACTCCTCGTAGTCGGCCATCGCCCGGCTGAGCAGGTCTTCGCCCGGCTCGCGCCGCTTGAGCTGGATCAGCTCCTCGACGTAGGCGTTGACCTCGACGATCGCCGCCTGCCGCTCCTCGGTGGAGCTGTGCCCGCCGAGCAGCGCCGTGCCGTGCTTGATGAAGAAGTCGTGCTGGTCCTGCGGGATGCCGAGCAGTTCGCAGATCACCGTCATCGGAACGGCGAGGGAGAACACCCGGTGGAAGTCGGCCGGCGGCTCCAGCGCCAGGAGCTTGTCGAGGTGCGCGTCGACGATCTCCTCGACCCGCGGCCGAAGACGCTGCACCTGCCGGTTGGTGAACGTCAGCGCCGCCTTGCGCCGGGTGGAGCTGTGCTCCTTGCCGTCGTAGCCGATGAAGGACGTCTCGGTGCGGTACTCGGGCGGGGCGATGAAATAGAACGGGAAGTTGTCGTGCTTGCGCGAGGCACTCACCCGCGGATCGGTGAGCAGCTCACGGATGGTCTGATAGCCGGTGATCGTCCATATGCGCAGGCCCGACCCGGTCAGGGTGACCTGGGAGACGTCCTTGTCCACCATCTCCGCGTACTGGGTGGGCGGTGTGAAGGGGCAGGTGCGCGCGTAAGGGAAGGTCTGTGCCTCGGCCGGTGCGTCCGCCTCGGTGGCGCTGGTGGTCACAGTGGTTCCTTTCGCCGTGGGTGAATGCGTACGGAAAGTGCCTACTGGCCGGCGATGCCCATGCGGCCGCTGACCGTGCCGCCTCCCGTGGCGACGACGGGCTGATCCGCAAACGAAGCCAGTAGACCGGGACCTTCTTGGGCCGTGGTCGAGTCCGCGCAGAGCTATTCGCGGCCGAGCCGGAACCGAGCGCCCCACGATCCGCCCTCCACCGCCGCCCAGGGAGCTCCCCGCAGCGTTCGGCTCCGGATGGAGGAGGAGCCGCAGATGGCGACGGATACAGGACCACTGCACGGCCTGAGGGTGGTGGAGCTCGCGGCGATCGGGCCCGCCCCGTTCGCCTGCATGATCTTCGCGGATCTGGGGGCCGACGTGGTGCGGATCGACCGGTCCGACGGCGCCCGGTCGTTCGCGGACTGGCACGGGGAACTCGACCGTGGGCGACGGTCGGTGGAGCTGGACCTCAAGGACCCCGGCGATGTCGACTGGCTGCTGCGGCAGCTGGAGCAGTCGGACGTCCTGGTGGAGGGGTTCAGGCCGGGTGTGGCGGAGCGGCTCGGTATCGGCCCGGACGTCTGTCTCCGGCACAACCCCCGCCTGGTGTACGGCCGGATGACCGGCTGGGGCCAGGACGGGCCGCTCGCCCGTACCCCGGGTCATGACATCAACTACCTCGCGCTGACCGGCGCGTTGCACGCCATCGGAGAGGCCGGCGGTCCCCCTGTGCCGCCGGTCAATCTGCTGGGCGACTTCGCGGGTGGCGCGATGTTCCTGGTCGCCGGGGTGCTGGCCGCGCTGTACGAGCGGCAGCACTCCGGCCGGGGACAGGTCGTGGACGCCGCGATCGTGGACGGGGCCGGGGCGATGCTCGGCATGCTGACCGCGATGGCCGACAGCGGTCAGTGGCGGCATGAGCGCGGGGTCAATCTGCTGGACGGCGGCGCGCCCTTCTACACCTGCTACGAGTGCGCCGACGGCGGACATGTGGCCGTCGGCGCGCTGGAGGAGCGGTTCTACCGGGCGCTGCTGGCGGGTCTGGAGCTGGACCCCGAGCGGTTGCCCGACCGGAGTGATCCGATCAACTGGCCTTCGCTGCGGAGGGTGTTCGCCCGCCGGTTCCTCACCCGGAGCCGAGACGACTGGGCCCGCCGCTTCGAGGAGACGGAGGCGTGTGTGACGCCAGTCCTCAGCGTCACGGAGGCCGCCGCACACCCGCACCACCAGGCCAGAGGCAGCGGACCCGCCACCCCGGCGCCGCGCTTCAGCAGGACGCGAGCGGAATTCCACTGACCGCGATCATCCTGCCCGGTGGGCGACAGATCCGCCCGCCATCGCCCCGTAACCCCGTACCGTTCCCCCGAACACCGCCCCCAAGTACGAGGAGAGGCCACATCATGGCCGTTTCGTCCGAACAGGCGCCGTCCATCGAGACGGAGGTGGACAGCGGGACGACGGGCGCGGATCAGACGGCGGGGGACAGGCCGCCGCTCAACCCCCGGCGCTGGGCAGCCCCGCTGGAGCCGCTGCGGGAGCTGGGCGCCGGGTACTCGGCCGTCCAGTGGGCCCTGGTGGCCTACCCGGGTCACCCCGGGCCGGGCGGACCGGATCGCCACGGCCCACCGGACCCGCGCCATCGACCGGGCGGGCGAGAAGGACGCCTCTGGCGTGCCGGTCAGGTGTGCCGTGGAGCCGCGCGACGCGAAGGTGGCGCAGGTCGGTGACTCCTTCACCGACAGCTTCCAGACGCTGCTCAAGGCCTTCACCGGGGTCGTCGGCGAGCCCGAGGCCGCCCCGGCCTCCCGAGAAGGCGCACAGCACGAGATCGCAGGGGCCGGACGGCACACCAGCCGTCCGGCCCCTTACGGGTGTCTCGGCGTCAGCGCCGAAAACGGGCGCGGGACCGTGTCCGTATGCGGCTCCGCCGCGATGGGGGAGCGACCAGCCACAACGAACCCGCAGCCGCCGGACAACCCGTCACACAACCCCCGGCGCGTTCTAGCCCCACTCCGGGCCCCTTCGAGCCACCGGCCGGACTCTTGGCGCAAGCCGCGCAGCGAACCCGCTGCAGGCCGACAGGAAGGAGGGGCGATGGCGCAGCAGAGCTTCCAGCTCTACGACACGACCCTGCGCGACGGCACCCAGATGGCGGGCCTTGCCCTCACCGTCGAGGACAAGCTCGCCATTGCGCGCAGCCTGGACGCCCTCGGCGTGGGATTCATCGAGGGCGGCTGGCCCGGCGCGATACCGAAGGACACCGAGTTCTTCCACCGGGCACGTACCGAACTCGACCTCAGGGCCGCCCTGTTGACGGCCTTCGGCGCCACCCGAAGGCCCGACGTCGCCGTCTCGCAGGACCCGCAGGTGCGGGCGCTGCTTGAGGCGGAGACGCCTGTGGTGACGCTCGTCGCCAAGAGCCACACCGGGCACGTGGACCGGGCGTTGCGCACCACGCTCGCCGAGAACCTCGCCATGATCCGGTCCACCGTGCAGCACCTGGTGCTCGCCGGACGCCGGGTGTTCCTGGACGCCGAGCACTACTTCGACGGGTACGTCACCAACCGTGAGTACGCCCTGGAAGTGGTGCGCACCGCCGCGGAGGCCGGCGCCGAGACCGTCGTGCTGTGCGACACCAACGGCGGTTCGCTGCCGGAGGAGGTGAAGGCCGTCGTCGCCGACACCATCGCCATGACCGGAGCCGCCATCGGCATCCACTGTCACGACGACACCGGCTGCGCGGTCGCCAACACCATGGCCGCCGTGGACGCGGGCGCCGTGCACGCCCAGGGCACCGCCCACGGCTACGGCGAACGCTGCGGCAACGCCAACCTGTTCACCGTCATGGCGAACCTCGTCCTCAAACGGGGCCGTGAGGTGATCCCGCTGGAGCGCCTCGGGGAGCTGGAGCCCACCGGCCGGGTCATCACGGAGGTCACCGGGATCCCTGGCGTCCCCGCGGCCCCCTACGTCGGCGCGGCGGCCTTCACCCACAAGGCGGGCCTGCACGCCTCGGCGCTGCGCGTCGACCCGAGCCTGTACCAGCACATCGAACCGGCCCGCGTCGGCAACACCATGCGCGTCCTGGTCTCCGACATGGGCGGACGGTCCTCCGTGGAGCTGAAGGCCCGCGAGCTGGGCTACGACGTCGGGGCCGGCTCCGAGGCGGTGGGCCGGGCCGCGGCCCGGGTCAAGGAACTGGAGAGCCGCGGCTACAGCTTCGAGTCCGCCGACGCGTCCTTCGCGCTGCTGCTGCGTGCGGAGCTGGCCGGGGACACCCCGCCGACGCCGTTCGGCGTCGAGTCCTGGCAGGTGGCACTGGACGGGGAAAGCGGCGCACGGGCCTCGATGCGGGTGCGTGTCGCGGCGGCGCCGCACACCGCCACCGGCCTCGGCCGGGAGCCCGTGCACGCCCTGGACGCCGCCCTGCACCAGGCCCTGGACCCGGTCTTCCCCGAACTGGCCGGACTGCACCTGACCGGGCACACGGTCCGGGAACTCGCCGGGGACCGTACGACACCGCCCGCGGTGCGGGTCCTGCTGTCGTTCCGGTGCGGCGAGCGGTGCTGGGGCACCGTCGGCGTGGACCGGCACGCGACGGGGGCGGCCCTGATGGCCCTGCTGGACGCCGTCCACTACGTCCTGTCCGACGCGCCGGAGCGGCGCCAGGACGCCGAGAGCCTGGTGGCCGCACCGGCCGGCTGACCTCTTCGAACCCTCTGGAGCGGCTGTGCGTGTGGAAGACATCTACCTGCGGGGGACCGCCGTACGTCTCCCGTCCCGATTGCGCGTCGACGACGCCGTGGCCTCGGGTGAGTGCCCGCCCGGCCTCGTCGCCGCCACCGGCACCGTCTCGGTGGCGTACTCCCCGGACGAGTCCGCCGCCGAGATGGCGGCGCACGCCGCCCGGGCGGCACTGGCCCGTGCGGGCAGCGCCCCGGCCGACGTCGACCTGGTGCTGCACGCGGACACCTACCACCAGGGCCAGGACCTGTGGCCCGTGGCCTCGTACATCCAGCGGGAGGCCCTGGGCAACAACTGCCCGGCCATGGAGATCAGGCAGATGTCGAACGGAGGCCTCGCGGCCCTCGACCTGGCCGCCGCCTACCTCACGGCCGGCCACGGGCACGGTGACGCGCTGCTCACCAGTGCCGACCGCTTCTGCACCCCGGGCATCGACCGCTGGCAGACCGACCCCGGCACGCCCTACGCCGACGGCGCCGCCGCGCTCGTGCTGTCCCGGCGCGGCGGCTTCGCCCGCCTGGTCTCCCTCGCCCTGCACGCCGACCCGTCGCTGGAACCCCTGCACCGCGGCGACGAGCCGTTCACCAGGGCCCCGTTCAGCAACCGGATGCCCGTGGACTTCGAGGAGGCCAAGCGCGCCTTCGTCGGCCGGGTGGGGATGTCGTACGCCATCACCCGGGCGCACGCCGGGCAGCAGACCGTGCTCAAGCAGGCGCTCGCCGACGCGGGCATGGAGCTCGGCGACGCCCGGTGGGTGGTGCTTCCGCACTTCGGGCGGCGCCGGCTGCAGTCCATCTACTACAAGCCATTCGGCATCGAACCGGCCAGCACCACCTGGGAGTTCAGCCGGACCGTCGGCCACCTCGGCGCCGGTGACCAGTTCGCGAGCCTCGATCACCTGCTGGTCTCCAGCAAGGCCGCCCCCGGCGACCGCTGCGTACTGGTGAGTGTCGGAGCGGGATACAGCTGGGGCTGTGCCGTCGTAGAGATCACCGAACGTCCTGACTGGGCCGAGGTCCGGGAAGAGAGTCCCGACGGGTCCTGAAGCCGTGCCCGGCCTGATATGGCCGGTCTCCACCCGCCGTCGAGGTGCGCTCGAGGCGGCTGTGCCACTCTGCTGATCGCCGTCACGGACGGCACGATTCGAAGGAAGGACCCGCCGTGGCGACGACCGTTACGAGCGAGACACCGGACACCGCCCCCCTCGCCGGCACGCATCTGACGGAGCACTCCATCACCGTGGCGGCGCCACCGGAGGCCTGCTACGCGCTGGTGGCGGACGTCGCCTCCTGGCCCCAGGTGTTCGGGCCCACCGTCCACGTCGAGGTGGTCGAGGAGAGCCGGGACGAGGCGGGCACGGGCGAGCAGCTGCTGCGCATCTGGGCGATCGCCAACGAGCAGGTACGCACCTGGACCTCGCGCCGCACCCTCGATCCGCACTCCCGGACGGTCACTTTCCGCCAGGTGGTCTCGGCGGCCCCCGTCGCCTCGATGGGCGGCACCTGGCGCATCGAGGCCCTGGAGAACGGCACGACACGGGTGGTGCTGTTGCACGACTACCGTGCGGTGGGCGACGACCCGGAGGCCGAGCAGCTCATCGAGCGCGCCGTCGACCGCAACAGCGTCGCCGAACTCGCGGCCCTGAAGAACGCGGCGGAACTCGGCGAGTCCACCGACGAGCTCCAGTTCACCTTCAGCGACTCGGTGACGGTCGCCGGGGCCGCCGGTGACGTGTACGCCTTCCTGGACCGCGCCGACCTGTGGCCCGAGCGGCTGCCCCATGTGGCGCGGCTCGCCCTCACCGAGGACGAACCGGGCATCCAGCACATGGACATGGACACCCGCAGTCCGGACGGCTCCCTGCACAACACCACCTCGTTCCGTGTGTGTTTCGAGGACCGCAAGGAGATCGTGTACAAGCAACTGCGGGTACCGGTGGCCATGCGGGTGCACACGGGACGCTGGACCATCGAACCGTCGGGTGACGGGGACACCCTCACCGTCACCTCCTGGCACACGGTGGTGCTCGACCCCGAGGGCGTGCGCGCCGCGCTCGGCGCCGACGCCACGCTCGCCGAGGCCAGGGCCCGGGTCCGCAAGGCCCTGGGGACCAACAGCTCGACCACTTTGCGCCATGCCAAGCAATTCGCGGAGGACCTGCATGCCGGGACGTGATCTCACCGGACCCGTCACGATCATCAACCGTTTCGAGGTCAAGGGCGACACCGACAGGTTCGAGCGGATGTTCCGGGAACACTCCCAGTTCCTGCGCCGGCGCACCGACTTCGACTTCCTGGTGACCGTACGCCTCGCCGACCATCCGCACGTGTACGTCCACCTGGGGCACTGGCGCACCCTGCGTGCCTTCCGCGACACCGTGCACGACGAGACGTTCCTGGGCCATGTCGAGCGTCTGGAACCGCTCGTCGAGACGGAGGTCGACCAGGCAGTCAGCGTCGGCCGGTTGCTGCGGGACAACGCGGGGGTCGGCACCGAGAGCGTCGTCCTGCTGCGCGCCCGGGTCGGCGGGGACTGGCGCGCCTTCGAGCGGCGGTTCGCCCGTCTCACCGACTGTCTCGGCGAGGCGGACGGCTTCGGCGGCAGCGACCTGCTGCGCTCCTTGCTGCGCCCCGCGCTCTACACCGGCGTGCTGTGGTTCCTGGACGCCGAGTCGCTGGAACGGGCCCTGGACAGCGAGCCGGTCCAGTCCGCCCGGCAGGAGCTGGAGCGAGGCGCCGAGGTCGTGCTGGAGCGGACCCGGCACGTGGCCTACGAACGCGTGATCGACTGATCGCAACCCCCAGGGGCGGGCGCCCCAGCGGTAACCGAGCCGAGGACTCCCTGGTCCTCGGCTCGGTCGCGTTCGGGACGCGAGGGCGGCTCTAGGTGGTGCATGCACGCTGGTGGCATGACCGACGAGACGCACATCACCGTGGTGCGCGGCCGGCCCGATGCCGCCGAACTGGCAGCGGTCACCGCCGTGTTGCTCGCCCTGTCCCGCCGTGACCGGGAGCCGGACCAGGAGGCGAAGACGGCGTACGCGGACTGGACCGTCCGTAACGCGGGGCACCGGGTGCCGCCCTGGCCGGGGAGATGACCGGCGGACCGCGACCACCTGTCGCCCCGGCGTACGCGAGCGACATCACCACACGAAAGGGGAGGGCGTTGACCGGCCAACGGACATTCACCGACATCGTGCGGAGCAGAGTCGTCGAGTCACCCGACCGTGAGGCGCTGATCCTCCTCACCGAGCAGGACGGAACGCTGCGGCCGGAGACGCTCTCCTACGCCGAACTCGACCGGGCCGCACGGACGGTGGCCGCCCGGATCGGACGCCACGTGGCGCCAGGCGAACGGGTCCTGATCCTGCACGAGTCTCCCAGGCTGTTCGGCATCGGCTTCCTCGCCTGCCTCTACGCGGGCGTGATCGCGGTGCCCGCCGCGCCCCTCGGCGCCCTCGGCCGGCCCGAGGAACGCATCACGGGCATCGTCAAGGACTCCGGCGCCGGTTGTGTGCTCACCTCGCTCGCGGAGGCCCTCGACGTCACCCAGCTGCTGGCCCGCACCGGACACGGGCGCGTCACCTGCATCCCCACCGACGCCGACATCACGGACGCCGTGGATGCCGTGGACGGCGGGCAGCCCTGGCAACCGCCGCGGCGGGAACCCGACGACGTGGCGTTCCTGCAGTACACCTCCGGCTCGACCCGCGAGCCCCGCGGGGTGATCGTGACGCACCGCACGCTGCTCGCCAACCACCGGGCGATCCACGCGGCGCTCGGCACGGTGCCGGGCAGCCGGATCGGCGGATGGCTGCCGCTGCACCACGACATGGGCCTGATCGGCCAGTTGCTGCACGCCCTGTGGCTCGGCGGCACCGCCGTCCTGCTCTCCCCGGTCGCCTTCGTCAAGCGCCCGGCGCACTGGCTTGAGACCATCTCGCGCTACGGACTCACCGTGAGCGGCGCCCCCGACTTCGCCTACGACCTGTGCGTGCGCCGGGTCAACGACAGCCAGCTCGCCGGGCTCGACCTGTCCGGCTGGCAGGTCGCGGTGAGCGGCGGCGAACCCGTCAACTCCGCCACCATGCGGGCCTTCGCCGACCGGTTCGCCGCCGCGGGCCTGCGCGCCGAGGCGCTCGTGCCCGCCTACGGCCTGGCCGAGGCGACGCTGTTCGTCAGCGGTGACCGCGCCACCTGCGCGTTCGGAACCCACGCGCTGCCCGCGCCGCCGGCCGCCGCCGCGCCGGAGCGCGAGGCCGTGGCCTGCGGCCGGCCCGCGGGCGTCGAGGTGCGCATCGTCGACCCCGGCACCGGCAGGGCGCTGGAGGACGGCCGGGTCGGGGAGATCTGGGTGCGCGGCGAGTCGGTCTCGCCCGGCTACTGGGGCAGCCCCAGGGACAGCGCCGACGTCTTCGACGGGCGGATCAAGGACGGCGAGGGCGGCTATCTGCGCACGGGCGACCTCGGCGCCCTGGTCGGCGGGCGGCTGTGCGTGACCGGCCGGATCAAGGACGTGATCGTGGTGGCGGGACGCAATCTGTATCCGCAGGACCTGGAACGCACGGTGCGCGAGGTCAGCGCCCTGTTCGGCTCCGGCACCGCGTTCGGGGTGCCCGGCGAGCGCGAACACGTCGTCGTGGTCCAGGAGTTGCGGGGCCGCAGCCGCTACGGCGTCGACCTGGCCGAACTCACCGCCGGCGTGCAGCGGCGGCTGAGCGAGCAGTACGACGTCGTCCCGAGCGGTGTCCTCCTGGTCCGCCCCGGCACGGTCCGGCGCACCACCAGCGGCAAGCTGGAACGGGCCGCCATGCGCCGGATGTTCCTCAACGGTGAACTCACCGCACTGCACCAGTGGGTCGACCCGGAGGTCGAACGGCTGGTGCGGCGCGGCACGCCACGAAAGGGTCCGCGATGACGACGCCGCCCGGCCCGCAGGGACGGATCGACGCTCTGGAGGCCGCCCTCGGCCCCCTCGACGATCCCGCGAACCCGCTCGGCGCCGCCGCGCTGCTCGCCGCCGACGCGGCGGGTGAGCCGGTGTCCGGTGCCGAGCGGGTGCTCGACGTGTTCGGGCTGAACGCGGAGTTCGTCCCCGCCGAACTGGGCGGGCGGCTGTGGCGCATGGACGTCCTCGGCCGGCTCCTTCGCCCGCTGTTCCGCCGGGACGCCTCTCTGGGCTTCGGATACGGCCTGAGCTGCTTCTTCGCCGCGGTGCCGGTGTGGACCGCGGGCAGCGCCGCACAGCGCCGCTTCGTCGCCCGGCTGCTGCTGGGCGGCGACCGTGTCGCCGTCGCACGGCACGAGGTGGCGCACGGCAACGACTTCGTCCGCGACGAGCTGACCGCCCGGCCCGCCGCCGGCGGCCTGTCGGTGAGCGGCAGCAAGACCGCGATCGCCAACGCGGCCCGCTCCCGCGGTCTGGTGGTCTTCGCCCGCACGGCGGCCACGCAGAGCGGCGGCCGCAGCCACTCGGTGCTGCTCCTGGACCGTGCCGCCCTGCCCGCCGACCGGATCACCGACACCGGGCGGCACTCCACCACCGGGATGCGCGGGGCCGAGTTCGGCGGCCTCGCCTTCACCGACTGCACCGTGCCCGACGACGCGGTGCTCGGCCGGGTCGGCGACGGCTATGAACTGTCGCTGCGCTCCTCCCTGTTGATCCGCGGGCTCATCCCGTCGATCGTGCTCGCCGGTGTCGACACCGCGCTGCGCACGGTGGCCGCGTTCGCCACCCGGCGCCGCGCCGACGGCCGCTCCTCCCTCGACGTACGGCATGTGCGGGACGTGCTCACCGGCGCCTTCCTCGACCTGCTGCTCATCGACTGCCTGGCCCTGGTCGCCACCCGGGCGCTGCATCTGCTGCCGCACCAGATGAGCGTGTACGCGGCGTCCGCGGCCTATCTCGCGCCGCGGCTCGCCGCCGAGACGATGGACGAGATGGCGGCGGTGCTCGGCGAGGAGAGCTTCGCGGTGAGCGGCACGTACGGGATGTTCCAGAAGCAGCTGCGCGACCTGCCCGTCACCTCGCTCGGCCACGCCGGCAGCGCGGGCCGCCAGGTCAGCATCCTGCCGCAGCTGCCGCACTTCGCCCGGTACGCCTGGTTCGCGGAACGGGAGGCGCCCGCCGCGCTGTTCCGGCCGCACGAGGACCTGCCGCCGCTGGACCTGCCACGCCTGTCCCTGCTCTCCGGCAGTGATCCGCTGGCCGCGACCCTGGTCGCCTGCACCGAATGGCTGGAGTCGGCCGACCTCACCGTGCCGGGACGCGAGGACTGGCCGCTGCTGCGCGCGCTCGCCCGGGCGTTCACCGGTGAACTGCGCGAGCTGGCCAAGGCGTTCGGCGAGATCGAGCCCGGCGACCGGGCCACGCTGGCCAGCCCGCACAACTTCGCGCTCGCCGACCGCTACACCCTGGTCGTGGCGGCGGCGGCCTGCCTGGGGACCTGGCGCGCGCAGACCGGCGCTCCGTCCGACGCGTTCCTGGCCAATCCGGCCTGGGCGTCCGCGGTGCTCCACCGCCTCGCCCGGCGCCTCGGCCTGCCCATGCCCGATCTGCCCCAGGACCGGGCGGGCGGGGGCAGCCCCGTCGCCGCGTGCGAACAGCGCGTGCTCGCCGAGGCGCTGGACCGCCTGCACGGCCGCCGCAGCTACGACTTGTACGGCTCCGCGCTGGCCTGATCCGCCGGCGGAGGTATCCACCCGAGCCCGAGATGGAGCACCGACCATGTCTGAACCCCAGCACGACGACGCGCACGACGACTCCTTCGGCGCGACCCAGCGCGAATGGCTCACGGAGCGGCTCACCCACTACCTCGGTGTGCCGGTGGACGAGAGCGTGCCGTTCCACGAGTACGGAGGCTTCGACTCGGTGGCCGCGCTCAGCCTCTACGGCGACATCGAGGAGGAGTTCGGTCCGGTGATCGACCCCACGGACATCGAGACGTATCCCACCGTGCGCGAGCTGGCCCGGTACATGGCCCAGCATGACCCGCGTCCGGCGGGCGGCGGCCTGGTCCGGGCGGCCTTCGTGTTCACCGGACAGGGCTCCCAGCACCCGGGCATGACCTCCGGTCTGTACTGGAACTGCACGGGCTACCGCGCCCATCTCGACCAGGCCGCCGCCGAGTTGCTGCCCTACACCGGGACGTCCGTGGTGGAGCTGATCCTCGGCAACGACCCGCGGATCCACCAGACCGCGTTCACCCAGCCCGCGCTGTTCGCCGTCGAGTACGCCCTGGCGCAGACCCTGCGGGAGGAGGGCGTGACTCCGGTCGCCGTCCTGGGCCACGGCATCGGCGAGTTCGCGGCGGCCGCCGCCGCGGGCGCCCTGTCGTTGCCCGACGCCGCCAAGCTGGTCGCGCTGCGCGGCGCCTTCATGCAGTACCTGCCCTCCGACGGCGGCATGATGGCCACCTGCGCGGCCCCGTTCGAGGCGGCCGAGCTGGTCGCGTCCGAGCCGGGCGTCGGCATCAGCGCCATCAACGCCGCCAAGGCCACCGTGCTCTCCGGCGATCGCGCGGGGCTTGAGCGCATCCAGGAGCAGTTGGAGAGCCGGGGCATCGCCTGCCGGCATCTGACGGTGACCCACCCCTTCCACTCGCCGCTGATGGCCCCCATGGTGCCGAAGTTCGACGCCGTGGCCCGCCGGGTCGCCGGCGGCGCCGCCCGGGTGCCGTTCTACTCCACCCTGTACGGCCGGCTGACCACCGAACCGCTCTACGGGGCGTACTGGAGCGAGCAGATCACCTCGCCCGTCCGCTTCGCCGACGCCGCCCGGGCGATGCTCGCCCAGCAGACCCCCACCCATGTCGTGGAGATCGGACCCCGGGTGGTGCTCACGCCGTTCCTGCGCCGGATGGGCGGCAGCGAGGGCCCGACCTGCCTGGCGGTGTGCCGCGGTCCGGAGAGCGACGCGGTGGATCTGGCCGGGGTGATCTCGGCACTCGACGCGGGACCGCTGGCGGCGGCGCTGGCGGGGGCGTGAGCCGATGACGACGATCGGCCGGCCGCTGTGCGCGCCGGGGCCGGAGAGCCCTTGGGAGCGGGTGCACGAGGAACTGGTACGTACTGGCAGCGTCCTGGTGTACGGCAGGATGCCCGGCTGGCAGCCGGAGGCCGGCGCGGCGGACCTGCGTCTGCTCCTCGGCCGTGACTGGGCTCGTTACGAGAAGTTCGGCCGGGCCGGCATGCGAGAGCGCTTCCTCGCCTCCCGGCTGTTTCTGCGGTACACCGCCGCGGCGGCCGTGCAGACACTGCCGCACCTGGTGGACGTGGCGTATCTGCCGGGCGGCCGCCCCTATGTGCGCGGTCTGGACCAGATCGACATCAGCCTGAGCCACACCGACGAGACGATGGTCGTCGGCGTCACCCGCCGGGGCCGGATCGGGGTCGACGTGGAACGCGCGGACCGGCGGCTCGCGCACACCGGTTCCGAGGCGCAGGCCTGCACCCCGTTCGAGAAGCGGCACCTGGACCGGGACGCGGAGAGCGCCCGCAACGACACGATGGTGCGGCTGTGGACCCTGAAGGAGGCCTACAGCAAGGCGCTCGGCCAGGGCCTGCGGTTCCGTTTCACCGAGTTCGGATTCGCCCTGCACGGTGCGTCCGGCGCCCGGCTGGTGCGTCCCGACGGTTCCGCCACCGATGACGGCGGCTGGACGTTCGGGACCTTTGACGTCGGCGGCAGCCATGTGGTGAGCGTCGCGGTGTTCGACGACGGGTTCGGGGAGCTGTCGGACGTCTCGGTGGGGACGACGCTGCACGAGGGGCTGCTGGACGCGCTGTACGGGGCGATCGGCGAGGAGCTGCCCGGCCCGGCCGGTTCAGGGAATCCAGCCGGCGTCCTCGGCGATGCGGATGGCGTCGACACGGTTGCGGGCGCCTAGCTTGCCGACGACCGAGGTGAGGTAGTTACGGACGGTGCCCTTGGTGAGGTAGAGACAGCCGGCGATCTCGGCGGCATCGGCTCCCCGGGCCGCCAGCCGCAGCACCTCCATCTCCCGGCGGGACAGCGGATTGTCCGGGTAGTCCCAGGCGGTCAGGGCGAGTTGGGGGTCGACGACACGTCCGCCCATCGCCACGGAACGCACGGCGCTGGCGAGCTGGTCCGGAGGGGAGTCCTTCAGCAGGAAGCCGGACACATGGGCCGACATGGCACGGCGCAGGGTGCCGGGCTTGCCCAGGCTGGTGAGGATCAGGGAGCGGCAGCTGGGGAGTTGTTCATGCAGGTCGGCGGCGGCCGTCAGACCGTCCATGCCGGGCAGGTCGACATCGATCACCGCCACGTCGGGCCGGACCTCGAGTGCGGTGCTGACGATCGTGTCGCCCCGCTCCACGGTGGCGATGACCTTGAGATCGGGCTCGAGTTCCAGCAGGGCGACCAGCGCGCCGCGGATCATGTGCACGTCCTCAGCGAGCAGGACAGTGATGGACAGCACCTGTTACCTCCCCCAGGCAGCGGTGGCTCGTCTGATCAGCCCTGTTCAGGCTGCGGACCTCTCGGCGTCCGGCGCGTCGGCGGCCGTGCCCGCGGGGGCCTCGCCCTTGCGCGGCTGGAGCGGGGCCCGTGCCACGAGGCGGAACAGGCCCTCCTCGTCGACGCCGGCCGTCAGCTCCCCGCCGATGGCGGTGAGCCGAGTCCGCAGATTGCCCAGACCGCTCCCCCCACCGGAACGCGTTTCAGGCTCCCCCCCGTTCGCCACTCCGTCGTTGACCAGCGTGAGAAAGACCGCTTCCGTCTCGCTGGTGGCCTTGATGGTACATACCTCGGCCTTGCTGTGCCGAAGGATGTTGGTGACTCCTTCCCGCAACGCGGTCGCGAGGACCGTGTCGACCACAGGATGCAGCCGTTCGACCCGCACGTCGACCTCCGTGCGGACATCGGCCGACATCAGAACCCCCGCGGCCGATTCTGCCTCGTCGCGCAGCGACATGTCCCGGTAGCCGCGCGAGACCAGGCGTACATCGGCCAGGGCCTGCCGCGCGACGAGCAGCAGGGACGTGGTCTCGTCCGCGGCCAGCTCCGGCCGGGTGGGTATCAGCCGGTTCACCAGCTCGCCCTTGAGCGTGATGGTGGACAGGCTGTAGCCGAGCAGGTCGTGCAGGTCCCGGGCGAAACGGAGGCGTTCCTGGGTTACGGCCATGCGGGCCAACTGCTCGCGGGTGTCGTGCAGTTCCGTGACGAGGTCGGTCAGCCGGGTGAGGCCGTAGATGACGAGCCCGGCCAGAGTGACGGAGCTGAAGACATAACCGCTGTACAGGCCGCCCGAGCCCTTCAGGAGCGGATACACCGGGGAGGCGGCCACGACCGCCCCGAACATCGGCCATGCGACACGGTTGGGCAGGGTGAGCAGGATGGTTGCGGCGAGCGGCCCCTGCATGCTGCCCCAGTCGAGGCCGAACCAGGCGGCGGGCAGGTACGTCAGGACGGCCTGCACCCCGAGGGTGACGAGCCGCCACCGCAGGGGCCAGGTGCGGGCCGCGGGCGAGGCGAGGGCGAACTGCACGCCGAACTCGAGCAGGACGATGCAGACACAGACCGTCAGCTTGGTGGTGCTCGCCCCTCCGGTCTGCAGCACGTTCAGGATGATGATGGAGCAGTAGCAGATGAGCACGAGCAGCACGATCGCGCGAGCGAGGCGAGGAGCCAGGGCCAGACGGCTCGATGTCGGCGGGGAATCCCCTGCGCCCCCGCTACTTTCCATGCTCCGGAAAGTGTCCGGCATCGGTGACCTCCTTGCCCGGGGACATGGCGCAAGGCATGGTATGGGCATGACTGGACAGCGGCCAGTGATGGCTGTAATTAGCCGGTTTCACACGAACAACGGAATCGGATTGAGGTCATCGTAACGCGTCGCGCGCGTGACGTGGCCGAGTGCCACGGGGACGTCGTAGAGACGTCCGGGCGCGAACCTGGCCCAGAAGTGACGCATCCCTGGAACGATCACCTTGACCACGGGAAGCCGCACGTCAGGTCGGGTCTGATCGAGGACGAGCAGTTCCATGCCCCGCTCACGCACCAGACCCTCGGCCACGGTGAGGTCGCCGAGCAGATCCTGGCGCGGTTCGCACACGTAACTCGCGGGCGCAAGCGGCGACTCGGCCGGGTCCGGCATGAGATATGGCTGATTCCGGGTGGTCGCTTCCGTCCACCAGGAGGCCAGCTCCGGGTGGACGGAAGCGAAGTCGGTGTCCACTTCCGCTTCCACGTCCGGCGGTGGCAGCAGCTGTGCCATCTCGGTCACCGCGCGACGCAGTGCCGTACGCGCGTCGAAATGCGCGCCGAACCCGAAGCAAATGCGCCGTGGCGTTCCGTCGTCGCGGTTACGGCAGGAGACGGCCGCCATGACCGGAATGCCGAAGTCCGCGGTGAGGTCGAGGACCCACAGGTCTCGGCCCAGCCTCGCGTACGCCGCTCGGACCCCGGCCAGCCAGGGCTCGTCGAAGGCGTCCAGGTCGACGGCGGGCCGACGGGTGCGGTTGTACCACCACAGGGCCACCGCGTCGCGCTCGACCACTTCGAGGAAACCCTGCAGCGTGGCGTCCTCGAGACTGCTTCCGGCCGCGTTGCCGTTGGAGTCCGCCCACGGCACCGACGGCCCCGACGGCCGCCGGCCGGGTGCGGAGCCGAAATACAGCATCGAGGTGGGCAGCAGACGGTGGGTGCCCGCGGTCACCGACCACACGGGCGTCCACTCCGTAGGGGCGTGCGGGTCGAAAGGCGGCGGTACCTGCTGGAACGCGGCGGCCGACCGGTTCCAGCGCTCTCGCTGAGCGAACTGCCGATCCGCGTACAGCTGGCAGGCGTTGGGATGCAGTGCCTTCTCGCCGAGCCCCGCGAGGGTGTCGACGACGACCGGCTCGTCCCCCTGGCGGGTCGCGCTGTAGCGCTCGACCGCCTCGCACAGCGCGCCGACCTCGGCCTCCAGCGGCGTGATCCCCTTGCCGCCGCTGTGGCTGCGCAGCCCGTGCCGCAGCGCGGCGAGCGAGTCGGCGCGCAGCGCGGGATTGCGCCCGGCGACATAGTGGTTGAGGCCCTCGGGAGTGGCCGGGGCGGGCCGCAGCTCGGGCACCACACCGGTGAGCGGATCGACCAGGTGCCGGTAGCGGGAGAGCACGCTCTCGGGCGGCAGGGCCCGGTGGCCGCCGCCCGCCGTGGCCGATTTCAGGCGCGAGACGAAGACCACCGGGCGTCGCGCGCTCGCCGCCGCCAGACCGGGATCCCCGCACGCGGGGCACTGGGGGCGCCGGGTCACCGGGTGGTGGCGCGTGCGCAGGGCGCGGGTGTCCAGCGTGCACAGGGCGGCCTGCTCGGCGTAGCGCATCCCGGCGACCCACTTCATCGTCTCCAGCACGGCGCTCTGCAGCCCCAGTGTGCGCACGGACGCCAGGTAGGCCCGCGGAAGCGGCACCGGGCCGGGTAGCCCGAGTACCCGCTGCACCGGCGCCTGAGTGGCGCGGTGTCCGCGCAGCCGGTGCGTGAGGCACCACCAGCAGGCCTGGTCGGGGATGCCGAACACCGGGCCCACCCAGGCCTCGACACCGCACGGCTTGGCGAGCAGCCAGGGCCGCCCCGCGGCCCGGTGCCGTGCGTCCACGTCGGCCAGCGCCGGGTCCAGATAGTCGTCGCACATGACCAGCGTGAACGCGGCGGACGCATCGTCGTCGGCCAGGGTGAGACCGGAGGCGAGGCACTCCTCGCGGACGGGACCGGGATCCGTTCCGCCCAGCACCAGCAACTGCACCGGCGTGCCGCGCAGCGCCGCCTCCGCACCGGCGCCGCTCAGACCCGACAGTTCCCAGTACGCCTCGGCAGCGGCATCCGCCGACGGAGCGCGGTACCCGATGAGTTGGGCTTCCGCGAGGGCGGCGATCGTCCGGCCCGCCGTGGCGACGTCCACCACGGCCGCGGCCTCCCGGATGACGGCCTCCAGGGTCCGGGTCCCGTCGAGCAGCGGGGCGATGGCCTCGACATGCGGCCCGTGCAGGGCGGTCGTGCCGCACTCCGACAGCAGATACACGGCCTCTCCGCCGACGACCTCGACGCGCAGGTGAGGCTTGAATCCCACCTGCGGTTCCGCGGCGGGCAGCGGGGATCGGCTCATGCGGTGGCGGCCGCG
The DNA here is from genome assembly GCF_001953885.1 of Streptomyces sp. IMTB 2501. Lineage (GTDB taxonomy): Bacteria > Actinomycetota > Actinomycetes > Streptomycetales > Streptomycetaceae > Streptomyces. Next base: position 381,776 of record NZ_MQUS01000005.1, read on the forward strand.
GAGCCGGCGAGCGGGTGCTGCTGGCCGCACAGCCAGCTGTTGTAGCTGACGGTCGTGTCCCCCCGGTCAAGGTCCTCCAGCACAAACGGCTTTACTCCGGCCTCTGCCAGGTAGACGGGTTCCGACGCCACCACCCCGAACTCCGCGAGGACCGAGACGGGGTCGGTGAGGTAGCGCTCGGCCAGCTCGGGTTCGAGCCCTGCCCGGGCCGTGAGGAGTGCGATGCGGTGGTCCTGCGCGGACGTTCCGGCCAAACGGGCCGGGGCGGGGATGGTCAACGTGCTCATGGAACCCTCCAGAGTCATGAGTGTTGAGAAGCGCTGCGAATCGGGAATTCGTTCGGCGTCCCGCGTCATCGAATTCTGGAGGGCGCTGTTTCAAGCCGCACAGTGTGGCGGTCACCACCGCGGTATGACATTTTCATAGGCCTCTTCATGACCCGCACACTGTGGCTCGAACCCGGCTGCTGCGAAGCTTTTGCCTTGCTCGGGAGGCGGTGACCGCCGGCCCGTCGGCCGACGGCACCGCCCGCGTAAGACGGGGGCGGGCACCGCCCGCGCGAGACGGGAGAGTGATCACATGGACATCAAGGTACTGGGTCGGCTCACTGCGGAACTCAACGGCGTGTCGGTGGTGCCGAGTGCCGCCAAGCCGCGGCAGATTCTCGTCCTGCTCGCCCTGCAGACCGGACGCGTCGTCACCGTGCCGACGCTGATGGAGGAGATCTGGGGCGAGGACATACCCCGCAGCGCCGCCACCACCCTGCAGACCTACATCCTCCAGCTGAGGCGCAAGATAGCGGCCGCCCTGGAGGGCGACACGAGCCGGCAGCCGAAGGACATCCTCGTCACCCAGCACGGCGGCTACCTCCTGGAGGTGCAGCCGGGGCAGATCGACGTGCAGGAGTTCGAGCAGCTGTGTGCCTCCGGCCGGGACGCCCACGAGGCGGCCGACTACCGGACCTCCGCCGAACTGCTGCGCAGGGCCCTGGACCTGTGGCAGGGGCCGGCGCTCGTGGACGTACCGGTGGGCAGTGTGCTCGAACTGGAGGCGCTGCGGCTCGAAGAGGACCGGATGGCGGCGCTGGAGCTGCGTATCGAGGCCGACCTGCGCCTCGGACGGCACGCCGAGATCGTGCCCGAACTGCGGGTACTGGTGGCCAAGCACCCCATGCACGAGAACTTCTGCGCGCATCTGATGACCGCGCTGCACCGGTCGAACAAGGCCTGGCGGGCCCTGGAGGCGTACCAGCGACTGCGCGGTTCGCTCGTCGAGGAGCTCGGCCTGGAGCCGTCGCCCCGACTGCAGCGGCTGCACCAGTCGATCCTCTCGGCGGACCCGGCACTGGACACCGACCTGCACCACCCGGTCCCCTTCTCCACAGCAGGCTGAGCCGACGGCCCCCGTCCGCGGCTCCTGCCGATGGCAGGCCCGGTCGGTCGAATCCGCGGCACCTGCGAGTGGCATGCCGGGTCGGCTGTCCGCTCCCGGCGGTCGGCCGGGTCCGCGCCCCGCGGCTCCTGTCCGTGGCCGACACGGCCGGCTGCCGCCCTTCCCACAACCGGCCCAGTCCGCCCGCCCTTCCCGGCGGTCGGCTCAGTCTGCCCGCCTCTCCCGGTGGTCGGCTCAGTCT
>NZ_MQUS01000010.1 GCF_001953885.1 Streptomyces sp. IMTB 2501
GGCGAGCCCGGTGACGGAACCGGTGGCGGCCTGGGCGGGGGCAGGGGTGAGGAGGATCGCGGAGAGGCCCAGTGCGGCTGCCAGGACGGCAGCGGGGAGGGACCTGGCCATGGAGACGGTGGCCCTTTCGGATGGGGGTGGGCAACGGGCAGCGTTCGCCTCTGGAACGACTGGTCAACGGTGAACGCGGCGTGCGGGATGTGGCTGAACCGTGAAACTAGAGGTCCAGACCACTTGCGTCAAGTGGTGAAGTAAGCCATGAAATAAGGGAGTTGGTGCTCGCGCGCCCCGAGTCGCGGTGCAGGCCGCCGGCGCCCGGCGGGGGTGCGGTGAAACCCTGATGCGACATGAGGGAAAATGGTTGCCTGGAGAAACCACGGGGAACGCGTGAAAGGCCTGCCATGCCGCACCTCGCCATCGACCACTCCGCCTGCCTGGCCGGAGCCTTCGATGTCTGTGCTCTTGTGAAGGAGCTGCACCCGCTCGTGGTCGAGGAGTCCGGTTCGTCGGGCGTGTGCAAGACGCTGGTCCGCCCGGTGGAGACCTATGTCGGGGAACCGCCGAGCAGGGAGACCGTATTCGTCCACGTGGAGGTCGGCCTCATGCCCGGCCGCTCCGAGGCGCAGAAGGCGCGGCTGTCCGAGAGCGTGCTCGACCTGCTCGCCCGGCATGTGCCGGCGGGCGACGGTGCGGAGGAGCACGTGGTCATCTCGGTGGAGGTACGCGACCTCGCCGGCTCCTACCGGCTTTCGCCGTCCGTGCGCTGAGTCGCCGGGCCGAATTCGGATACGGATACGGCGGTTGCGACCCGCCCGAATTCGGTTGTCCGCCGCGTTGCGCCCGCACTACGTTGCCGCGGTGGAATTCTTCTCACGTTCTTGGACGGCACTGCGCACGACGGTCGCCGACATTCCGGACGCGGACTTCGCCATGCCGTCCGGCTGCAGCGGCTGGCTGGTCCGGGACCTGGTGTGCCACCTGGTCATCGACGCGCAGGACGTCCTGATCACGCTTGTCACTCCCGCCGACACCGAACCGACCGTGGACGCGGTCACCTACTGGAAGCTGGTCGAGCCCCCGACCGGCGAGGATCCGCTCGACGCGCTGATCCCTCGGCTGGCTGCCGCCTACGGTGAGCCGCGGTGGCTGAAGTTCCACCTGGACGACGTCGGTTCCGCAGCGGGCCGCGCCGCCGAACTCGCCGATCCGGCCGCTCGTGTCGGCACCCGCGACGAGGTGCTGACCGTCGGTGACTACCTGTCCGCGTACGTGGTCGAGTGGACCCTGCATCACCTCGACCTGATCGCCCATCTGCCGGCGGCCGCCGAGCCGCCCGCCGAGACCCTCGCGGCGGCCCGCGCGTCGCTGGAGAAGATCGCCGGTGCGGCGTTCCCCGCCGCACTCTCCGACAAGGACGCGCTGCTGATCGGCACCGGGCGTCGTGCCCCCACCGACGCCGAGAAGGCCGTGCTGGGCGATCTCGCCGCCGAACTCCCGTTCGTTCTCGGCTGAACGGCGCAGCTCGGACCGAGATCACCTGATGAGATGAACTTCGTATCCGGTCACTATCATGTGGCCGCAAGACAACCATTCGAACGACCCGTCGAACATGGGCCGTTCGGGGTCGCCGATGCCAGGGACCGCTCCCCGGGCTGCGGTGATCTTCCTGTCCAGGAGGACCTTCCGCATGTTCCGACGTATTGGCAGTACTGTCGTCCGACATCCCGTGTGGACGATCGTGGCATGGCTGATCGCCGCCGTGGCGATCGTCGCCACCGCACCGAGTCTGCCCTCGAACAGTGACGAGAGCAGCTTTCTACCCAAGAGTTACGAGTCGATCAAAGCGGCGGATCTTCAACAGAAGGCGTTCCCCAGCGCCTTCACCCCGTCCGCGATCGCGCTCTACCAGCGCACGGACGGCGGCCGGCTGACCGCCGCCGACCAGCAGGACATCGCCCGGATCACCACCGAACTGGGCAACAAGCACATCGACCAGGTGCAGAAGGTAGTCCCCGGCCTGCCGTCCAAGGACGGCAGGTATGACCTGACCCTGGTCCAGATGGACAGCAAGAACGCCGGTCAGCCCAAACAGGCCGACGCGGCCAAGACGTTGCGCGACGACATCAAACAACTGGCCAAGGGCACGCATCTCGACGTCAAGCTCGGCGGCTCCGCCGCCCAGGCCCTCGACCAGCAGGACTCGTCCAAGCGGGGACAGGCACTGATCGGTTTCGGCACCTTCGCCATCATCCTGGTGACGTTGCTGATCATCTTCCGGGCACCGATCCTGGCCGTACTGCCCCTGGTGCTGATCGGCCTGGTGTCGGCCATCGCCAACGGTCTGATCGCCTACGCAACCAAGCTGTTCGACCTCCAGGCCAACAGCTCGATCTCGTCGATCCTGATCGTCGTGCTCTTCGGCGTGGGTACGGACTACTTCCTCTTCCTGATGTTCCGCTACCGCGAACGCCTGCGCGCGGGTGACGAACCCAAGCAAGCCATGGTCAACGCGGTCGCGCGGGTCGGGGAGGCCATCGCCTCGGCGGCCGGTGCCGTCATCATCGCCTTCCTCGCGCTGGTGCTGTCCACTCTCGGCTTCCTCAAGCAGATGGGTCCGGCGCTCGCCATCGCGGTCGGCGCGACCCTCGTCGCCGGTCTGACCCTGATCCCGGCCGTGGTCTCGCTCATCGGACCGAAGGTCTTCTGGCCTTCCAAGTCCTGGCAGAAGGAGCCGGAGAACGCCCGGTTCGCCGCCCTCGGCCGCGGTGTGCAGCGGCGTCCGGCGCTGGCCGCAGCGGTGTCCGGCCTCATCCTGGTCGCGCTGTCGCTCGGCATCTTCAGCTTCCACGCCACCTTCGACCTGGCATCGGGCTCCATGCCGAAGACCAAGGAGTCCATGGTCGTCCAGGACCAGATGCAGAAGGCGTACTCGGCGGGCGCCGCCGCACCCACGGACGTCTATCTGTCCAGCACCGACGGCAAGCCGCTGGACAAGACCGGCTTCGGCGCGTACGCACAGAAGCTCGGCGCCGTGGACGGGGTCGCCAGCGCCCGTATGACCCAGCTGAACAAGGAAGGCACCACCGCCGACTTCACCGTCACGCTCAAGTACGAGGCGTCGACGGACAAGGCGATCGACACCGTGGGCAAGGTGCGCGACGCCGCCCACTCCGACGCCCCGGCCGGCACCGAGGCGCTCGTAGGCGGCATGTCCTCGATCTACAAGGACATCAACACCGCGGTGAACCACGACTACAAGACGGTCTTCCCGGTGGCGGCCGTCCTCATCATGGTGATCCTGGGCCTGCTGCTGCGTAGCGTGGTCGCCCCCTGGTACCTGATCGCCTCGGTGGGCCTCGGCTTCGGCGCGACTCTCGGGGCCACGGTGTGGATCTTCCAGAAGGGGCAGGGACACTCGGGTCTGATGTTCATGCTCCCGGTGATCATGTATCTGTTCGTGGTCGCCATCGGCACCGACTACAACATCCTCATGATCGCCCGGCTCCGCGAGGAGGCCCGCGAGGGCCGCGAGCCGCGCGAGGCGGCGGGCATGGCACTGCGGCACGCCGGGCCGACCGTCGCCGCGGCGGGCTTCATCCTGGCGGCGACCTTCGCCACGATGATGCTCGCGGGCAACTCGCTGCTCACGGAGATGGGCTTCGCGGTGTCCTTCGGTATCGCCGTCGCCGCCTTCGTCATGGCGATGTTCTTCACGCCGAGCCTCACCGCCCTCATCGGCCACGCCGCGTGGTGGCCGGGGCACGGTGACCGGAGCGAGGTGACGACACCGGGAGCGGGCACCGGACCGAACGGTTCCGAGCCGGCCCACGGCACCGACCGGGACTCCTTCGCCCACGATCCCGCAGGACGCCGCAACTAGCGGCAGCGTGACGGGGGAGTCCTGCCGAGCCGCCACGGTCCGGCAGGACTCCCCGCCCACGCATCAGGGTGTGCCTGTCAACTGGACGAATGGCACCGGCAGTTAACCCAATCGGGATCCGGGCATCAACCCCCGCACGGATGGACGTCCGACACGGCGAGCACGCTCCCGTGCATGGCATTCACCTCGTACAGACCCGGACCGACACGCGCGGCGGCCGTCACGGTGACCGCCCTGCTCGTCCTCCTCACTCCGCCCGCCGGCCGGGCCACCGCCGCCGGGGCGACCCTCCCGCTCGGCGATCCCGGCCTCGCCGAGACCCGTACGACGCAGACCCTGGCCGACGGCGTGACCCTCACCCGGATCGTCCGGGGAACCGAGCCCGCCCCGGCCGGCCAGATCGACACCACGACCCACGGCCCCTGGAAGATCGACGTCCTGACGATCGACCCGCACCGGGCCCATGGGCACCTGCAGGCGACGTACGGCCCCGACCTGGCCCGCACGGAGAAGACGACCGAGCTGGTGCGGTCCTCCGGGGCTCTGGCAGGCGTCAACGCCTCCTTCTTCACCTACACCGCCAGCGCGGAGTACCCCGGCGACCCGGTGGGGCTCGGCCTGTACGACGGACGGCTGCTCAGCGAGCCCACCGGCGACGACACGGAGGCCGACCTCGTCGTGGACGCCCACGACAACCGCGTCGTAATGGGCCGGCTGAGCTGGAAGGGCAGCCTGCACAACCGGCGGACAGGAGCCACACTGCCGCTGAAGTACGTGAACCATCCGCCCGTCGTGCCGCCCGCCTGCGCCGGCCTGACCGACCAGACCCGGTGCACCGTGCCCGGTGCCGTGGTGCGCTTCACACCCGAGTTCGCCGAGACCACGCCCGCGGGCGCGGGCGTAGAGGTGGTCCTCGACCGGCACGGCTGCGTCGTACGCACACACTCGTCGCGCGGCACCCACCTGACCTCCGGCCAGACCTCGGTACAGGCCACGGGCGCCGACGCGGCCGCCCTGCTGCACACCGCGGAACGGGGCTGCCTGCGGACCGACTCCGTGCTCACCGACGAGCAGGGCCGGCGACTGCCCGTTCACCCTGGGCTGTTCGGCGTCAACGGCCGCTGTCCCCTCACCGCGCACGGCCGCGTCGTGGTGCCGTCCGGCTCGGGCAGCTTCTTCGCGCGCAACCCGCGCACCATCGCCGGTACGACCCGTGGCGGCAAGGTCGTGCTGGCGACCATCGACGGCCGGATGACGACCAGTGTCGGCACCACGATGGACGAAACGGCGGCCGTCGCCCACGCGCTGGGCCTGACCGACGCGGTCAACCTGGACGGCGGCGGTTCCACGACCATGTCCGTCGAGGGCGCACTGGTCAACCACCCCAGCGGGACCGCCGAACGGGCCGTGGGCGACGCCCTGGTCTTCGTACCCGGCCCGTACCGCGCCCTGGAATACCGTTCCGCCGAAGGGAGTTGATCAACCACATGACTCAAGCTTCCGCACCCCGACCCCTGTCCGACGCGGCCCTCTCGGACCTGCTCGCCAAGCAGCAGTTCGGGACCCTCGCCACGGTGAAGCAGAGCGGTCACCCGCATATGACCACCATGCTCTACACCTGGGACCCCGAGACCCGTGTCGTACGGCTGTCCACGACCGCCGACCGGGTGAAGGCGAAACATCTGCGGCGGGATCCGCGGGCGGCGTTGCATGTACAGGGCGGTGACGTATGGTCGTTCGCCGTCGCCGAGGGGTCCGCCGAGGTCTCCGAGGCCACGATCGTGCCCGGTGACGCCGTCGGTCGGGAACTGCTCGCCATGATCCCCCCGGCCGCGCGACCGGAGGACGAGGACGCCTTCCTCGCCCAGCAGGTCGCCGAGCGCCGGCTCGTGATCCGGCTGCACGCGGAACGGCTGTACGGCACGGCCCTGGACATCGACGGCTAGGACCTGTTCTTTACGACGGCGAGGGCGCCGTGGCGGTGGAGCGGAAGCAGGCGCGGTAGGTCGTCCGGGCGATGCCGAGGCGGTGCTGGAAGACCCGGCGGCGGGTCTCGGACGAGCCGAACCCGGCCAGTTGGGCGACCTCCTCGGCGTCCATCACCCGTCGTACGGCCGAGTCGTCGGCCCGCTTGGCCGCGAACCGCGCGCTGAACCGCGACTGCCCTCCTGGGCGGGCCATGAAGACGACGAGTTGCCGGGCCACTTCGCGCGCGGTGTCGGGGCCATGGTCCTCCTCGGCCAGGGACGGGGCGAGGTCGATGCCGGCGGTCACACCCGCCGACGTCACCACGGGACCGTCCCGCACGAACAGGGGATCGGCCTGCACGCCCACGTCCGGGAAGGCCGAGGCCAGATCCGCGGCGAGTTCCCAGTGCGTGGCGGCCCGACGGCCGTCCAGCAGCCTGCGGACAACTCCTCGGTGAGCACGACCAGTTCCGTGACCGCGACCGCGCGCCGCCAGTCGCGGCGGCCCGGGACGATCAGCGTGCCGAGCCGCCGGGGGAGGACGGACGGCGTTCCGTCCACGCCGAGCCGGCGGGCACCGAACGAGTTGGCCGTGGTGAGGACCTCGGCCGGGTCGGTGACGTCCACCACGGTGATTCCAGGATCGTGTCCACGAAGCTCCCGCGCTCGAAGCCGGGCACGAACCGTTCGAGCACGTGCGTCTTCACGTTGCCGAAGGTGGTCTCGGGCTGGGGCCGGATGCCCTCGGTGAACGCGGCGAGGATCTGCCACTTGAAGTCGGGACGCGGGTGCAGGGACACGATGGCGGCTCGGTCCTCGTCGCTGACCGTGCCGCAGCCGATGCCCAGGACGTCGTACCCGCCGATGCAGAGGAGTTCCGGATCGAAGTGGAGGCCGCGCTGCTGTGCCTGGACTCTGACGAAGTGGAAGACCCGGCGCGAGTGGTGGTGTATCAGATTGCTGGTGTTTCATCGGCCCGATCTCAGGACCGTCTCCGTGGCCGGCACAAGCCATGGCGATCTCGACGTGTATCCCACAGATCTCGCCATGGCGGACGGACCGCGTCAGGTGCCCACCGCCACCGCCACGCCCAGCACGAGCAGGACGACGCCCGTGGCCACCCCCAGCCCCCGGCTGACCGCCGGCCTGGTCACGAGAGCGCGTCCGCGGTGGACGAGCCAGGTGAACAGCAGATACCAGCAGGCGTTGACCAGGGCCCAGATCCCGCCCAGCACAGCGCTGGACAGGAACACCGGACCGGTTCCCGTGACGAACTGCGGCAGCACCGACACGGCGAACACCCCGGCCTTGGGGTTGCCGAGACTCGTACCGAACCCCGTCGCCCAGCCGCTCCGGAAGCCGGCCCGGTCCCCGCCGGCCGGGACAGCCGCCGAACCGGCCTCCCCGGCCTCGTCGGCGTCCCTGGGACCCGGCGCAGGGCGGCGCGCGGTCAGCAGCGTCCGCACACCGAGCGCGACCAGCACGATCCCGCCCACGATCCTCAGCACCGCGTACGCACGGGGACTGGCCAGCAGGACGGCGGACAGCCCGGCCGCCGCGGCCATGGACCACAGCAGCAAGCCGGACGCGTTGCCGACGATCGTGCCCCGGGCCGCGCGCAGGCCGCCTGCCAGCACCTGGCGGATCATCACGGCCTGACCGGCCCCCGGGAGCATGGCCAGCAGCCACGTGGTGATCAGGAACGCGGGCAGATGGGTGAGCACGGATCGGCCTTCCGGGACGGTCGGACGGGGCCTCATCAGCTTCTCTGACCAGGTGATTTAAGAGAAGTTAAGATACTTCCGTAGAGCGTTAAGATGACTGCATGCTCGTGGACCCCGGACAGCTCCGGCTGCTCGCCCTGATCGAGGAGTACGGCTCGCTCACAGCGGCCGCCCACGCCCTGCGGCTCACGCCCGCCGCGGTGACCCAGCAGGTCGCCAGAGCCGAGCGCGAGTGGCAGGTGCCCCTCGTGCTGCGCGGGCCACGTGGAGCGATGCTCACCGAGGCCGGTGCGCTGCTCGCCGCGCACGGGAGGACCGTGAACGAGGCGGCGGAGCAGGCAGCCGCGGACATGCAGATACTCCTCGGGCATCTGTCTCTACGGCTGCGGATCGGCGCCTTCCAGGCCGCCGCCCTGCACCTGGTGCCGCCGGCGCTGACGGCGCTGCGTCACCGTCATCCCGACGCCGATGTGTCCGTGGTCGACCTGGTGTCGGAGCGGGGCCTGGGCGAGATCACCGCCGGCCGGCTGGACCTGGCGATCGTCGCTTCCTGGGGCCCGGGACCGTTGCCCGTCCTGCCCCCGCACATCGTCGGACACCGCTTGCTGCACGACCCCATGGTCGTGGTCCTGCCCGACGACCATCCGCTCGCCGCCGCGACACCGCCGGGCAGCGCGCTACGGCTGGAGCAACTGCGCGGCGATGCCTGGGTCGCGATCGTGGCGGGCCACGCCGCGCGCGAACAACTCGACCGGGCCGCCGGCGAGGAGGGTTTCAAGCCCAGGGTGCGGTTCGAGACGGAGTCCTTCGACGTCGCCCAGGCCCTGGTCGGCGCAGGCAGCGGCGTGGCCCTGGTCTCGCGCCTGGCACTGACCGGTATCCCGGGCACCACGCACCGCGAGCTGGCCCGGCCGCCGCTGCACCGCGAGATCCGCGCGGTGACCCAGTCCGACACGACACTCACCCCGCTGGTCGAGGTCTTCCTCGGCCTGCTGCGCGATGTCGCCCGCGAGCGCTCGGCCACATGGGACGAACAACCCGGGGTCGGCTGACGGGCCGGGGCTGCCTCGGCCCACGTCGGACACTTCTGCGGCTGGACTCACAGGGGCTGGCTGGCGAGGGTCGCCAGGTAGGTGCCGTACAGCAGGGTCGCGATGGTGAGGCCGCCGCACAGCAGCCGGGCCCGGGGCGAGGGACCTGTGGGCCACGCCCGGGCGAGAGCGCGAGCCGGTGGGATGAGTAGCGGGAACGCAGGCAGCAGGAAGCGCGGCTTGGACGAGAAGGGGCCGGACACCGCGACCACCAACAGCAGCAGGACGCCCGCGAAGACCATCAGCGGCAGCGGGGCGCGGTCCAGACACAGCCGGCAGAACGACACGATGCCCGCCACGACGACGGCCAAGGCCACCGGATAGGTCACCCAACTGCCCCGCAACGGCATCGACTCCAGAAACCGCAGGGGCCCGACGGAGAGGTCCAGCTGTGAGTTCCAGGCACTCTGCACATGCAGATAGCCGTGGACCAGGTCGCCGGTCCGCCGGCCCACCCACAGCACATAAGCCGCCCAGCCCAGCGGACCGAGGAACGCGCCGGCCAGGACGCCGGGGGAGGCGCGCCCCCGCTGCCGTACGACCTCGTGCGCGGCCGCGACGGCGACGGCCAAAGCGGCCGCGATGCCGTTCGGCCGGGCGAGGCCGGCCAGCAGTGCCAGCGTGCCCGCGACCAGCCAGCGGCGGCGCAGCACGGCGTACAGGGACCAGGCGGCACACGCCGTGAACAGCGGCTCGGTGTAGGCCAGGCCGAGGACGACCGATTGCGGCAGTACGGCCCACAGGGCGACGAGAGCGGTGGCGGCCCTCCGCCCGTGGAGGTGATGACCGATCGCGTAGATGCCGCACACGGCGAGAGCCGCGGAACTCCAGGCGATCAGCAGCCCGGCCCGCCCCGCGGTCACGGGAAGTAGGCCGCGTAGGGCTCGGATGAGCCACGGATACAGCGGAAAGAACGCCCAGTCGGTCTGGACCGCGCCCGTCGCGGTGATGCGCAGCCCGGTCCCGTAGCCGTGCTCGGCGATGTGCAGGTACCAGACCGAGTCCCACCTGTGGGCGAGGCTCCTGCCCAACGCGCGGCCGGCGACCGCGTCGACCATCACCATCAGGACGACCCCGGCAAGACGGACCGCCGCGAAGACGGCGAGAGCCCGGAGAACGCCAGGGGGACCCTCCACCCGGCCGCGGCCGGTCTCACGAGGGCCGTCGGACCGCCGCAGCGCGGAGGACATGCTCACTCTCCGACGATGAGCGGCGCAGAACACGAGCGCAATGCGTCGTCACCCGTCTGCCGTACCTCTCGTACCGAAGGATTCCTTCGCGAGCGATCAGCACGCTGTCCGACCGACTCGCGGCTTGCCGGGGCTTGTTCCCGGTCAGGCGGTGGGCTCGGGGCCGTGGACGAGGCGGCCGCCAAGCAGGGTGTGGGTGGGGTTGAGGTCGCGCAGGGCTTCGCCCGGGCACCGCGCGGGGTCCTGGTCCCAGATGGTGAGGTCGGCGAGGCGGCCGGGGGTGAGGGTGCCGCGCAGGTGTTCCTCGCCGAGCAGGCGCGCGGCCTGCGTGGTGTGGAGGGCGAGGGCCTCGCCGTAAGTGACGGAGTGCTCGGGGCCCTGGACGCCGATGACGGTCTGCCGGGTGGTCATGCCCCAGACGGAGCGCATCGCGCCGAACCGACCGACGGGGTAGTCGGAGCCGGCGGCGACCAGCGCGCCCTGGTCCAGCCACCCCCGGGCCGGGAACAGCGCGGCGACGCGCTCCGGTCCCCAGAACTCGCGCTCGACGTCGGCGGTGTCGTGCAGCAGCGGCTGCTGGATGGTGACGGGGACGCCCAACGCGACGGCGCGGGCCCGCTGTTCGGGGCCGGCCAGACCGCCGTGCTCCATGACGAGGGTGCCCGCGGGCAGGCCGGGATGGTTGCGCAGCACGCGCTCGTAGACGTCCAGGAGAATACGCACGGCACGGTCGCCGTAGGCGTGGGTGCCGACCCGCCAACCCCGCCGCACCACGGCTTCCACGGCCTCGGCCAGGGCGTCGGGCTCCCAGATCAGGGTGCCCGAGAAGGTGTGGTCGCAGGCGTACGGCTCCTCGGTGGCTCCCGCCTCCAGGCCGCCGTCGAGGCCGAACTTCACCCCCCACACGCGCAGCCCCGGGTCGGCGCCGTAGCGCCAGTCCTCCATGGCGTCGAGCAGGTCCTCCACCTGGGCGGTGCTGGACAGGCCGAGCGCGGAGACCAGCGCCCGCACCCGGGTGTGGAGCGCGCCGGCCTCCCGCGCGGCCAGCAGGGCGGCGTAGTCGTCGAGGGAGACGGCGCAGTCGCGCACGGTGCCGATGCCCGTGGCCGCGTACCGGCCGCTGGCCAGCCGGAGCCCGTCGATGCGCTGCGCCCGGTTCTGCGCCGGGACGTGCCGCTCCACCAGGCCCAGCGCGTTGTCGATGAGCCGGCCGTTGAGCCGGCCGTCGGCATCCCGCCCGATCACACCGCCCACCGGTACGGGCGTGTCCTCCGTGATGCCCGCCAGCCGCAGGGCGTAACTGTTGACCACGTCGTTGTGGCCGCCGCGTTTGACCAGGACCGGGTGACGGTCGGTGGCCCGGTCGAGTTCGGCGGCGGTGGGCATACGGCGCTCCGCCAGATGGAGTTCCTGCCAGTTGGTGGTCGTACGGATCCACTCGCCCTCGGGCGTCGTTGCGGCCCGCTGCCGGATCAGGTCCAGGAACTCGGCGAGGGTGCGCGCCTGGTGGACCGGTACGAAATGTGCGCTGTGGCCCGCGAAGACCAGATGGGTGTGCGTGTCGTCGAACGCGGGCAGCACCGTGGCCCCGGGCAGATCCAGGACCCGGGTACGCGCGGTCACCCAGCCGTCGAGCCCCTGCGGATCGGATGACACCGCGGCGATGCGATCGCCCCGCACCGCCAGCGCCCGCTGCGGCTCCTGACCGGGCACCAGCGTGTGCACCGCGGCGGCTCGGACCAGCAGATCGGCACCGTGATCGTTCATGGTCGTCTCCCACATCAGCTCGATGTCCTCCGACCAGACCGTTGTACGGGCTCACAGCAGATCGCCTCCCATTCGGCAGCTGCGCAGACAGGAAATCCGACATCGGCGGGCTCTAGGATGCAGATCATGCGACAGGCTCTCGATGAGACCGACCGCCGGATCGTGGCCGTTCTCCTCGCCTCGCCCCGCGCCTCCTGGCGTGAGGTCGGCCGCGTCCTCGGACTCTCGGAGCGCACCGTCGTACGCCGCGCCGCTCCGCTGTATGCCGACGGCACCCTGCGGGCCACCGTCGTCCGCAACCCCGCGTACTTCCCCGGCCTGGTGCCCATCGCCCTGCGCATCCGCTGCCGCCCGCACCGGATCCGGCAGGTGGCCCGCGCTCTCGCGCGCCGCGCCGACACCGTGTGGGTCGACATCCTCGGCGGAGGAGACGAGGTCTGCGCCGTCTTCTTCCTCGACGGCCCCGAGGCCCGCAACGCCCTTCTGCTGCGCGACCTGCCCGCGACCGACGCCGTGCACTCCTGGACGGCCCACACCCTGCTGCGGGTCTTCCCCACCGCGTTCCGCTGGACCGCCGGCCTGCTCTCACCGGAGGAGGCCGACAGGCTCGTCCCCGCCGCGCCGACCGCGCGGCCCGAGCCGCTCGACCTCGACAGGGCGCTGATCGCGACCCTCGCGGAGGACGGCCGCAGCACGTACACCGAACTCGCCCGCCGCGCGGGCACCACCGCGCTCACCGCCCGCCGGCGCCTCGACGTGCTCGTGCGTGGCCAGGTCGTGCGCCTCGCCACCGAGGTGGACCTCGCTCTGCTCGGCGCGCACGCCGAGGCCCTGCTGTGGATCACCGCGCAGCCCGGCGCACTGCAGGAGACCGCCGAGACCGTCGCCGGCCACCCGCAGGTCCGGTTCACCGCCGCGACGACCGGACCCGCCAACCTCCTGGCCGCCGTAGCCGCGGCGGACCTGGACGCCCTCTACGCCTTCCTCGTCACCGTGATCGGCCCGCTCGGCGGGATCACCGGGATCGACACGACCCCGCTCCTGGCGACGGCCAAACGCACCGGCCTCACCCGCCGCTCACCCGGAGGCGGTCCGTGATGTGTCCCGGTCCCGCTGGTAGGCGGCCAGCAGGAAGAGCCAGATCTCGCTGACGGTGGGGAAGGTACCTGCGTCCTGGTCAACAGCGCGGGCAACTTCCCGTTCGGCCCGACGGCACAGCCGGAGCCCAGCGACGTGGACGCCGGCCACGACCTGAACGTGAAGGTGCCGTTCCACCTGGTGGCGCCTTCCCTCGCCACTCAGTGGGAAAAAAGAGTTGGGCCGCACGACGCTCGGGTTGATAGCTTTCGGTCGACCGTGACACCAGTCGAGGAGGTGAGACCCATGAACGCTGTAGCTGAGTGGGTGCTCCCCCTCTTCTCCACGGTCGGGCGATCGGCATAGGTGTCGCCGGGAGCGCCTCGACAACAAGGCCTCCCGAAAGGCAACACCCCATGAATACAGTGCATTTCACTGCGAAGACGACATCGAACGGTGTCGTGGAACGCGACTTCACCGTGGGCGAGATCCCCGGCGTACTCTGGTCGCCCGCGACCGGCCCCGAACGCGCACCCCTGGTGCTCATGGGCCACGGCGGCGGCACACACAAGAGGTGGCCGGCGATGACGGGCCGGGCACACCGCCTCGTCACCGGCGGCGGCTTCCACGTCGCCGTGATCGACGCGCCCGGCCACGGCGACCGCCCACGCACCGCACACGACGAGCAAGAGATCGCCGCGCTGTACCGGGCGAGGGCGGCGGGCGAGCCGGAAGGCCCGGTCGTCGTCCGTTACAACGCCCACCTGGCGGAGCGTGCCGTCCCGGAGTGGCGGGCGACCCTGGACGCCCTCCAGGTACTGCCGGAGATCGGCGGCGACGGGCCGGTCGGCTACTTCGGCCTGAACATGGGCACCGCGATCGGCGTGCCGCTTGTGGCGATCGAACCCAGGATCACCGCAGCGGTCTTCGGTCAGCACTGGCCCGATCGCCTGGCCGGCAAGGCGAAGCAGATCACCATCCCGGTCGAGTTCGACATGCAGTGGGACGACGAGCACATCCCGCGCGAGTCCGGTCTGGCGTTGTTCGACGCCTTCGCCTCGAAGGAGAAGACGTTGCACGCCAACGCGGGCAGACACAAGGAACTGCCCAGGTTCGAGGCCGACAGCGCGGTCCGCTTCTTCGTCCGGCACCTCAGCCGGGACGTCATGTCACCTGCCTGACGCGGCGCCTTCTCTGATGAGACATCGGCCCGGCTCTCGCCCGTCGGCGGGAGTCGGGCCGATGCCCGTACGAGGCTCAGTGGGTCGATGTGGCGGCGCGGAGGAACTCGGTCCAGAAGGGGACGTCGTCGCCGAGGCAGACGGTGACGGACTTCCAGGCCGGGTTCTCGGCCCGGGTGTTGCACCAGAAGCCGTGACCGGTGGCGGCAATCCCGTTGCCCGCAAGGCTGCCCTGGAGGTCATTCCTCGGTCGGCCGTGGCCCGGCAGGCTGTGGTGTTTGAAGTGGGATCGGCTTCGAGGGGAGCGCCCGTGCGCGCGCACGACAGGGAGAACGAGCAGAGCGACACGCGGCCCGCGCCTCGTCGACCCGCCGGCCCGGCGCCCGCCGGCCTGGAGGCGCTGCAGCGGGCGGTGGGCAACGAGGCGGTGGCCCGGGCCGTCGCACGGGAGCGGGACCAGCAGGTGCAGCGCCGCTCCCTGGTCCACGAGGTGCTGCGCTCTCCCGGCCGGCCCATGGACTCCGGGCTGCGCGAGGAGATGGAGGCCCGGTTCGGGGGTGCCGACTTCAGCGGTGTGCGTGTCCACGCGGATGCGGACGCCCGCCGGTCGGCGGTGGGGATCCAGGCCAAGGCGTACACCTCGGGGGCGCACGTGGTCGACGGCGGCCGGATGACGAAGGAGGACTGGGCGCACGAGCTGACCCACTACCTGGACCAGCAGGCCGGTCCGGTCCCGGGGACGGACGACGGCTCGGGCCTGCGTGTCTCGGACCCCTCGGACGTGGGCGAACGCCGTGCGGTCACCAACGCGCGCAAGGTGATGAACGGCGGCGCGCCGGTGCGGCGGGCGGCCGACGAGAACACGGCCGGTCACGACACCGGCTCCCGCCAGGTCCCGGGCGACGGAGCCGCGCGCATCCAGCGGACCGAGGACGAGGACCTGCGCAACGCCAAGACGCCGGAGGAGATCGTCGCCGCGCTGAAGAAGTCGGGGCATTCGGACGACGACGCCTGGCAGTTGATGCAGTACATGACCTCGCAGCAGTTCCGGCCCGGTGAGGGGCAGAGCGAGTTCGACATCCTCGACAGCATCAAGCAGGCCTCACAGCAGCGGATTCCGACGGTTCGTAAGCGGCAGGCCGCGGATCTGCTGAGCAAGCGGTGGACGATCCGGCACTACACCGGCAGGGATCCGCAGAGCCCGCCGAGCTTCACGGAGATCGCGTCGACGTACGAGAACGCGGCCGCCGGCCGGGCGAGCGAGCACACGAACGTCGCCGACTGGCGCTCGCTCGGCAACATCAAGTTCACGTTCTACCTGGTGGCCGTGGACGGCAAGGTACCCCAGCGCAACTGGCTCAACAACACGCACTGGTACGCGGAGTGGGACCTCGACGAGATCCAGGACTGCTGGGTCTCCGCGGATCTGCTGGAGAAGATGAACAAGACCATGGACGCCGACGAGGCCCGCGCGGCGATGAAGACGGCCAAGGCGTTCCGCGGCACCGGCGCGCAGCTCAAGGAACTGCTGGCGGTCAGCGCCTTCGGCAGTGGCAACGACCCGGCCGCCGCCCTGGACACCGCGATCGGCGGTCCCTTCGAGCTGAAGGTGCCCGGCGGGCTGACGGTCACGGAGTGGAAGAAGAAGTAGGCCCAGGCGAACGGCCCGACATCGCGCGGAGGAATCCGAGGAAGGCGTCGGCATCGGCTCCCACCAGCCCGGTGCCGTGTGCGAAACCGACCGCCCGCAGGTCGTGGGGGAGCCGGGTGGGACTCCCGGTCCGCAGCGCCTGATCCGCGGCCAGGACGGCCGGCCCCAGGGCCGACTCACCGCGGTGGAAGGCCGCATCACCCACCAGGGCGGTGCGGGTCGGCTCGTGGAAGAGCACGATGTGCCCGGGGGAATGACCTGGCGTGTGGATGACGCACAGGCCCGTTCGAGCCGTCCAGCACCTCGTCGTCGGCGACCGACCCGTCGGCCGGGCAGGGGCCCGGTGCAGCCTGGGCAGACGGTCGAGCAGCCGCCCGGCGCGACCGGACCGGCCCCCGGGAGGGACACGCAGCCCCGCTGCCCGTGGAGCGGTCCGGGCCGGGAGTGAGACGGGCTCGCTCCCGGCCCGGACCGGATGGGCGATGCGGATCCGCTACAGCTCCGCTCGTACCGCGCGGGCGGCCGCGACCAGGTTCTCCAGCGAGGCGCAGGTCTCCGGCCAGCCGCGGGTCTTCAGGCCGCAGTCGGGGTTGACCCACAGCCGTTCGGCGGGGATCGCCCGCAGGCCGGTGCGCAGGAGTTCGGCCGCCTCCTGTGTGCCGGGGACGCGCGGGGAATGGATGTCATAGACACCGGGCCCGGCCTCGCGCGGGTAGCCGTGCGCGGCCAGTTCCCGGGCGACCTGCATATGGGAGCGGGCGGCCTCCAGGCTGATCACATCGGCGTCGAGATCGTCGATGGCCTGGACGATGTCACCGAACTCGGCGTAGCACATGTGGGTGTGGATCTGGGTGTCCGGGCGTACGCCACCGGTGCTGAGCCGGAACGCCTCGGTGGCCCAGTTGAGATAGGCGGGGCGGTCGGCGGCGCGCAGCGGCAGGGTCTCGCGCAGCGCGGGCTCGTCGACCTGGATGACCGAAGTTCCCGCCTCCTCCAGGTCGTTCACCTCGTCCCGCAGGGCGAGGGCGACCTGCCGGGCCGTCTCGGCGAGGGGCTGGTCGTCGCGGACGAAGGACCAGGCGAGCATCGTGACGGGGCCGGTGAGCATGCCCTTGACGGGGCGGTCCGTGAGCGACTGGGCGTACCGCGTCCAGCGCACGGTCATCGGTGCCGGCCGCGCGATGTCACCGGCGAGGATCGGCGGGCGGACGTAGCGGGTGCCGTAGGACTGGACCCAGCCGTGCCGGGTGGCGAGGTAGCCGGTGAGCTGTTCCGCGAAGTACTGGACCATGTCGTTGCGTTCGGGCTCACCGTGGACCAGGACGTCCAGTCCGGTCTTCTCCTGGAAGGAGATCACCTCGCGGATCTCCGCCTCGATGCGCTCCTCGTAGCCGGCCACACCGATGCGGCCGGCCCGCAGGTCGGCGCGGGCGGTGCGCAGTTCGGCGGTCTGCGGGAACGAACCGATCGTGGTCGTGGGCAGCAGCGGCAGCCCGAGGCGGGCACGCTGGGCCGAGGCCCGCTCGGCGTACGGCAGGGAGCGCCGCGCGTCGGCCTCGGTGACGGCGGCCGTACGGGCCCGTACGGCCGCGTCGCGGGTGATGGGGGAGTGGGCGCGGGAAGCCAGGTCGGCCCGGTTCGCGGCCAGTTCCGCGGCGATCGCGTCGATGCCCTGGGTGAGGCCCTTGGCGAGGGTGACGACCTCGGCGGTCTTCTGCCGGGCGAAGGCGAGCCAGCGCAGGATCTGCGGCTCGATGTCCCGTTCCACGGCGGCGTCGAGCGGCACATGCAGGAGGGAGCAGGACGCCGACACGTCGACACGGTCCGCGAGTCCGAGCAGGGTACCGAGCGTGGCGAGCGACTGCTTCAGGTTGTTGACCCAGATGTTGCGGCCGTTGACGACGCCGGCGACGAGGCGCTTGCCGGGCAGCCCGCCGACCGCGGCGAGGGCGTCCAGATTGGCGGCGGCCGCCCCGGTGAAGTCCAGGGCCAGGCCCTCGACCGGAGCCTTGGCCAGCACGGGCAGCGCCTCGCCGAGCCGGTCGAAATAGGAGGCCACCAGCAGTTGGGGCCGGTCGGTCAGGGCTCCGAGATCGCGGTAGGCGCGGGCCGCGGCGTTCAGTACGGCCGGAGTGCGGTCCTGCACCAGCGCGGGCTCGTCCAGCTGGACCCACTCGGCGCCGGCCGCGCGCAGGTCGGCGATGATCTCGCCGTACACCGGCAGCAGCCGGTCCAGCAGCGTGAGCGGGTCGAAGTCGCCGGCCACGCCGGGCGCGGGCTTGGCCAGCAGCAGATAGGTGACGGGCCCGACGAGGACGGGCCGCGCGGTCAGGCCCAGCGCGAGGGCCTCCCCGAGCTCCGCCACCTGCTTGGCCGAGTCGGCCGTGAACACCGTGTCAGGGCCCAACTCGGGCACCAGATAGTGGTAGTTCGTGTCGAACCACTTGGTCATCTCCAGCGGCGCGACGTCCTGGGTACCGCGCGCCATGGCGAAGTACCCGGCGAGCGGATCCGCGGCGACCGCGTCCCGGTGGCGCACGGGGATCGCGCCGAGCATGACGGTGGTGTCGAGTACATGGTCGTAGTACGAGAAGTCGCCGGTCGGCACCTCGTCGACGCCGGCGTCCGCCAACTGCCGCCAGGTGCCGTGGCGCAGTTCGGCCGCGGTGGCCCGGAGGGCGTCGGCGGTGACGAGGCCCTTCCAGTAGCCCTCGATGGCCTTCTTCAGTTCGCGGTTCCTGCCCTGGCGGGGATAGCCGTACACGGTGGCCCGTGCTGCCGCGGCTGCGGACTTGCTGGTCACGGAGATCTCCTTCGCGAGATGAATCCCTGAGATCCCGGAGACGGGACGAGAGCGCGAAGGGGCGAAGGACCGGACGGCAACGGCCCACGGCCGCCCGCTCGGTTGTCTGCGCCGACCCGCCCTCGAGGTCACCGGGATGTCCGTGCACGGGTCGTCCCGCACACGGGCAGTTGGCAGGTCTTCGGACTCGCGGGCACGTCCTCTCCCAGGAGGACACCTACTGGCCGTCGCTTCCCAGGCCCGGTACATCGGACCCAGTGCGTATGACGGCGGTCGTTCCCGCTCACCGCTGCGGGGCAGTCCCGGATTCCCACCGGGTTCCCTCTTGCGACGCGTCCCGCCTGGCTGACGGGGCGAACCAGCTGCAGAAGTCACCCTACGGGGCCGCCCGGAGACGCGGTGGCGTACGTCCGGCATTCGGAAGGTGAGGTGTGACACGCGGCCACGGCTGCCCCGCGAATTCCTGGGGAGGACGGTCCCCGGGTGGCGTCGGCACGGTGCGGGAACGGCCCGCGCTACCCGCCGGCGGGCTGATTGAAGCCGGTCGGGTGATTGACGGGCCGGTCCCGGCTTGGGTGCGGCCCGTCGCGGGCTCGGGCGGAGAGACTGCGGCCATCCCAGTGGAGGTGGCGAACATATGCTCAGCGACAGCACAGCGACGATCCTGACCGAGAGGTCGAGCGTGGCGGACGTCGTCGCCGCTGCTCCGCGCGTCGCGCAGATCGCGGCGCGGTGCAGCGAGGAGACGGAGGCCGCCCGGCGGCTTGCGCCCGAGGTGGTCGAGGCGGTGCGGGAGGCCGGGTTCGCCCGGCACTTCGTCCCCGCGGCCTTCGGCGGTACGGAAGGCCGCTTCACGGACATGACCTCGGCGGTGATCCTGGTCGGCGAGGGCTGCGCCTCGGCGGCCTGGGCCGCCTCGCTGTCCGCCCACGCGGCCCGGTACGGGGCGTACCTGCCCCCGGAGGGTCAGGCGGTGCTCTGGGCCGACGGGCCGGACGCCCTGATGGCGGGCGCGCTCATGCCGGCCGGCAAGGCGGAGCGCGCCTCCGGCGGCTGGCGGCTCAGCGGTGAATGGAAGTACATCAGCGGGGTGCGCTTCGCCGACTGGGTCTTCGCCTGCTCCGCCGTACCCGGCAAGGTGGGCCCCGACGGGCGCGGCGAGGTGCGGTTCTTCGCGGTGCCGCAGGCGGACATCACCGTCAAGGACACCTGGTTCACCCTGGGCATGCGCGGGACCGGCAGCGACACCATGGTCCTCGACGACGTCTTCGTACCCGAGTATCTGACCCTGTCCCGGTTCGACATCAACGCGGGGCGGGCCACGGCCTCCGAAGCCCGGTGCCACACGGTCCCCGTGAACGCCGTGAACGGGCTGCCGCTCGCCGTCCCCGTGGTGGGCGCCGCGCGGGGCACGCTCCGCGCCGCGGCCGAGCAGAACCTCCGCCGGACCGACCGCCGCGGCGCGCCGCTGCGCGAGAAGCCGCCGGTGCAGATCGAACTGGCCCGCTCGGCCGCCGAGGTGGACGCCGCCGAACTCCTCGTCCAGCGCGCCGCACGGGTCGCCGACGGCGTCGAGGGGACCCGGGACGGTGAGGCGGCGGTCCGCGGACCGCGGGACTTCGCGCTGGCGGTCGAACTGTCCGTGTCGGCCGTCGAACGCCTCTTCCGCGGTACCGGGACGACGGGCCACTTCGACTCCGACCCGGTCCAGCGGTTCTGGCGGGACGTGAACACCGCCGCGTCCCACGTGATCTTCTCCTTCGAGACCGCCGGGGCGGCCTACGGCGCCTGGGCACTGGGCGTCGAGAGCGCGGAACCGAGGCGGTGACCTCGTCTTCCGGGGTCACCGCACGAAGCGGTACTTCAGATGGGTGGCGAGGGGCGTTTCGACCACCCTGACCTGTTCGAGGCTCTGCTTCCCGGCGCCCGCGCCCTCGAAGAGCCGCAGCCCCGCTCCGAGGAGCGCGGGCACCACGTGCAACTGCAACTCGTCGATGAGGCCCTCCCTGAGGTACTGCCGCACGGTGCTCGCCCCGCCCGCGATGTCTACGTTCCGGTCCCCGGCGGCGGCCCTCGCCCGATCGAGGGCGCTGCGGATGCCGTCGGTGACGAAGACGAACGTGGTGCAGCCCTCCTTGACCAGAGTCGGCCGGGGCTGGTGGGTGAGCACGAAGACCGGGGTCCGGAACGGCGGATTGTCGCCCCAGAACTCCTCGCCCGTGTCAAACATCATCCGGCCCATGACCACCGCACCCGTGGCGTCGAACCACTCGCGCATCAGCTCCGAGTCCCGGTTCTCCGCCCCGCCGGTCATGCCCTGGCGCTCCCGCCAGCTCGCCAGGTCGTGGATCCACTCGAAGAGCGGCCCGGCACCGTCTCCTGCGGGATTGCCGACGGAGACGTCGGTGCCGGCGACGTACCCGTCGAGGGAGATGGCCATATCCGCGGTCACGGTCACGATGGATGCTCCTGAGGTCCCTGGGATGTCCTGCCTTCACCCTCATGTCGATCGGGAGCCCGCGCATTCGACAGATCCCGCACGACATCCTCGGGAACCGGGAGACGAGCCGGGCAACGGCGCGCGCTCAGGCGCGGCTGCCCGGTACGTACTCCTCGGGGCGGTCCGCCGGGTAGACCGCCGCCATCGCGCGGTCGCTCTGCGCGCGGGTCCTGACGGTGATGCGGTCACGGGCGATGCCGAGGCCGACAAGGTGGGCCACCACGGCGTCGGCCCGCTTGCGCGCCAGGTTCCGCACCGGGAGCGGACCGCCGCGGGCGTGCCCTTCGACCACGACCGGTGCCGCCGACTGCTGCCACGCCGGGGCGACCCGGTCGAGCAGGGCGGCGCTGTTGGGCAGCAGGACGTCCGAGTGGTTCTCGAACAGCAGGTGGGGGACGGTGGTGGTGGCCACCGTCATCGGATTGAGCGCGGTGATGCGGTTCTTGGCGTGGAAACTGCGCGCGTCGCCGGGCTCGTACATCTTGAAGTACCACATGTCGCCCATCGCGGACCTGGTCTCCCGCTCCAGTACCTCGCGGGCCGTGCGCATGGCCTGCTGCGGGGGCATGACCTGCCCGGGGTTGGCAGCCGCGTACGCCTCGGCGGCCTGCCGCGCGGCCTCGCGCAGCAGCTGCTCCATCAGCGTGTTGCGGTTGAAGTTCTCCAGTGTGATCTGGTCGCCGCCGTCGCTGCTCTCGGCCACCACCGCCGCGTAGTGGTAGACCCAGATCCGCTCGGCGGGCACCCGGTTGCGGGAGAAGTCGAAGTTGCCCGGGACGCCCGCGCGCGGCTCGGAGCCGATGGTCTGCGTGGTCAGCGCCTCGCCGACCCGGGCACGGGCATGCTCGTTGAGGCCTACGGCGTACTCGCTGTCCCGGAGTTCCTGGTGGAACAGGCTCGTGCCGTAGGCCTCTCCGGGAGCCCGCTGCGGATCGGCGCTCTGCGTCGCCCGTGCCGCCTCGCGCGGATTCCCCGGCGGCCGGGCCGAGCTCAGGGCGCCGGCGAGCCGCGGGAGCCCGGTGACGCCCTTGGGACCGATGTCCGAGGAGACGCCCTGGCCATCGGGTCCGCG
This sequence comes from Streptomyces sp. IMTB 2501, assembly GCF_001953885.1. GTDB lineage: Bacteria > Actinomycetota > Actinomycetes > Streptomycetales > Streptomycetaceae > Streptomyces. Next base: position 21,904 of record NZ_MQUS01000010.1, read on the forward strand.
GAAGACCGCATGGCCCAGGGGGCCGCCGGTCAGCTTCTGGGCGACCTCCACGCACTCGTGCTGGACGAGGTGCATGAACCTCGTCAGGACGACGTCGTCCAGATCGGTAGCCCGGCGCGGCCGGACCACCACGAGCCGCTCCCCGTCGGTGCTGGTCAGCGAGTAGCCGCCCGAGGCCAGCCGGATATAGCTGCCCGCATCCGCCAGCGACCGGTTCGCGGCGGCCACGACAGCCGGAACGGCGTAGAACTCCTTGGCCCCGAACTCGGAGTTCATGGCAATCGTCCGGTCGTTGGACCAGGTCAGGGTGACCGGGGCCGCCGCCGGGCCGTTTCGTCCGACCGTGCCCTGGAAGGTGCCCTCGTCGAGGGTCACGGTGACCGAGGGCTCGTTCAGGGCGAAGGCCGGCAGCTGGTCGCCGGACGCCGCATCGTACTGAGGAGTGGCCGGGGCGGAGTCGTCCACGTATCGCTGGATCCGGTGGACGTAGGAGGTCGCCGCGCGGTTGCCGGCGGTGCGCTGGAGGTCCATGACGACGCCGGCGGGTCCGGCGGGCCGCAACGGCCTGCGGGCGGCCGGGTAGGCGGCGGTGCGCTGCGTTTGGGCGGCACTGTCCGTCCGCCTGTTGTCGCGTGCATACACCCCTCCCAGACTGGCGTCTGAACCCGGCGGGTTGAAGGGGCACCCGGGCAGTCCGTGGTGCATCCGGGGGTGCCCTCCGGGGACAACCGGCCCACTGCCGAGGCAATCAGTCCGCGGCACCCACCGGCCAAGGCTCTGATATGAAACGGATGTCATTGTCAATACTGTCTGCTCGGAGCAGCGCGCCGCCGCAAGCACAAGATCCGGGCCCCCTTCCCTTATCCGAGGGGCGTGGAAACCCTGGAGGGTGAGAAGCCGGACGGCGGACGCGACGCGGAGAGGACGAGCCATGAGTGAGGAACGGTTCGAGGACGGCTGGTACGTGGATGAGCGATGCACGAACTGCGATGTCGCACGGCAGCTCGCGCCAGGCCTGATCGGTGAGGTCGACGGCCGGTCGGCCGTCCTGCGCCAGCCACGCGACCACGCCGAGGCGCGGCTGGTCCACGCTGCCGCGTATGCCTGCCACACCCGGTCGATCCGTCGCCCGGGCGGACGGCTGGACCCGGCACAGGACCCTTTCCCGATGGCCCTGGACGACACCGTCCACCTGTGCGGACACAACTCCACGCACACCGCCGGCGCCAACTCCTACCTGTTACGTCGCCCCGACGGCACGACGATGATGGTGGACACCCCGCGCTGGAGCACCGCGCTGGCCGCCCGCTACGAGGAACTGGGCGCCGTCACCGACGTCTTGCTGACCCACCGCGACCATGCCGCGCACGGCCGGCGCTACGCCGACCGCTTCGGCGCCCGGCTGTGGATCCACGAGGGAGACCTCGACGCCGCCCCGGACGCCGACCACGTCCTGCGCGGCACCGACCCGGCGGAGATCGCGGACGGCGTGATCGCCCACCCACTGCCCGGCCACACCCAGGGCAGCGTGCTCTACGTCGCCGACGAGCGGTACTGCTTCAGCGGCGACAGCTTCTACTGGTCACGCACGACCGGGGACCTCGAGGTGGCCGAGAGCGTCACCTGGTACTCCATCACCGAGCTGGCCGCCTCCTTGGCGCGCACCGCCGGCCGGCTGCGCTTCGAGTGGCTGCTGCCGGGCCACGGCGACCGCCGACGCCTGCCCGCCGACGAGATGGCCCGGCGGCTGCGCACGCTGACGGCCCACACCCGTGAACTGCGGCCCCAGCCCATCGACTTGACCGCGGTGCGCTGGTAGCGGCCCGGTCCAAGCCGTCGAAACGCCTGGCGGGCCAGGGCAATCCGGTGGTGACGCGGCCGCCTGTGCCAGCATGTGATCCCATGCGTGCTGCCTACATCGAAGAGCTGGGCCCGGCGGACGTCATCCGGTACGGCGAGATCGCCGCTCCCCGGCCCGGTCCCACCGATGTGCTGGTCGATGTCCTGGCCACCACGGTCAATCCGGTGGACACGTTCGTCCGGTCGGGTCTCTTCCCCACACACGTGGACTTCCCCTTCGTCGTCAGCCGTGACCTGGTCGGCACGGTCGCGCAGGCGGGCCCCGGTGCCACCGGCCTCCGGGCCGGGGACCGGGTGTGGTGCAACAGCCTCGGGCACGGAGGCAGGCAGGGCGCTGCGGCGGAGCAGGCGGTCGTGGCGGCCGACCGGCTGTACCGCCTGCCCGGCGGAGTCGACCCGTACGCCGCGGTCGCCGCGGTCCATCCGGCGGCGACCGCCTATCTGGCCCTGTTCGTCCACGGGCGGCTCCACGTGGGCGAGACCGTGCTGGTCGCGGGCGCCGCGGGCAACGTCGGCAGCGCCCTGGTGACCATGGCGGTACGATCCGGCGCCCGCGTCCTCACGACGGCGGGTGCGCGCGACGCCCAGTACTGCGCGGAGCTGGGCGCGGCCGAGGTGTTCGACTACCGGGATCCGGACCTGACCGGGCGGATCCGCAGGGCCGCGCCCTCGGGGGTCGACCTGTACCTGGACACAGCGGGCGTCAACGACCTGGAGACCGCGGTCGGCCTCCTCGCCCGCAGGGGCCGCGTGGTGCTGCTCGCCGGTGCCAGGACCCGCCCCGTGCTGCCCGCCGGGGCCCTCTACATGAACGACCGGTCCGTCGTGGGATTCGTGATCTCCCACGCGACCCCCGACGAACTCGCCGAAGCCGCCGCATACATCAACGACCTCTTGCGCCAGGGCGTGCTGCGCCCGCGCAGCATCGAGGTCTTCCCGCTGAGCGCGGCAGCCGACGTGCACGCCCGCATGGAGAAGGGCGAACTGCACGGACGGCGCGCCGTCCTGCGCACGGACGTGACCGCCGGCGACTGACGCGCCCGTCGGAAAGCAGCCAGTCAGCGGGCGGGCCCACATCGGAGCGACGTCGATGTGTACGTTGGCCGATGTCAGCGCCACATGTCGAGCCGTTCGGCAACGGCCAAGGGGAAGACGAACACATGGCACGCGTCGCCGTCATCACCGCGCCCAACATCGGATACCGCAACACAGGGATGCTGACCGTCGACTTGGCTTTCGAGTCCCTGCGACGGCGACTGGGCGACGAGATCGACGCGGCCTGGTACACCCTCCATCTGCCGGAGACGGTGCCGCTGCGCGCGTGCGCCCAGGGAACCGACTTCCCGTTCCGTTTCCATGAGCTGACCGAGCACCTCGACTCGCTCCGCGACCACGACGCGGTCGTCTTCTGGGGCGACTTCCTGCACACGCGGCACTATCTGGCCCAGGACGCGACGAACCGCCTGCTCGACTTCGGCATCGCCGAGGACCGCGACGCCGCCCGGGCCCTGCTGCACCGCACCCTGCTGCTGGCGGACCAGCCGGACGAACTCCTCTCCCGGACCCTCAGCTACGGCGGCACGATCCTGCACAACACGCAGTCCGACTACGAGGACAAGGAGTACGGCCCCCTCTTCTCCCGCCTGATGACGCGAAGCCATCGCGTCTGGGCGCGCGACCCGCTGTCGGCGGCCAAGATCGCCCACCTCCGGGGAGACCGTACGACCGACTACTTCGGCTCCGACGCGGCGCTGTTGTCCCGCCCCGGCGACCTCGACCGCCTCCCGGCCACGGGATGGTCCGAGCAGGTCCCGGAGGGCGGTGCGATCGGCGTGTTCCTCGGCGCCCGTACCCCGATCCCCGACTGGTTGCCCGCCTTCTGCCAGAGCCTTTCCGATCGCTTCGGAGCGCCCCTCGAATGGCTGCCGTGGTTCGACCGGGACATCCCGTCCCGGGTCGGTCACATACCGACCCGCCCGGGTGACCACACCATCGGCGACCTGGTGCGCGTCCTCTCCCGCTATCGACTGGTGATCACGGACACCTACCACCTGTGTGTCAACGCCTGGGGTGCCGGCACTCCGGTGGTGTGCGTCGGCGCCCCCGAACCTCGTCCGACGACCGACGACGACTACCTGACGCTGAGCGACGTGAAGAAGCACGTGTTCCACATGGCCTACGACGCCACGGACTTCTACCTCTCCACGCTCCCCGACACCCTGGAAGCCCATGAGCGCCGCGCTGACCGGCTCGTACACCTCGTGGAGGACGGCGGAGCCGACGCCGTGGCAACGCGGATCCGCGAGCACGCCGACCACTCGGCGACTTCCTTCACGGAGACACTCACGTCGTTGGTCACGAGCGGGTGACCAACGACGGGCCCGGAGGCAAGCCGGTGGTCCTGACCGAGGAGAGCTTCCGGCACACCGCGGACTCCGGGGTGGTGAGCCCCCTGTCGAGTACGACGACCTGCCGGTTCCGTCCGCAGACAAGCGGACAAGCGGACAAGCAGGGCGGTGACCCTGTCGATGACGTCCACCACGGCTCCCGTCGACGAGGACCGTCTCAACAAGGCCGTGCGGAGTGCGCTGTGCGCGGTCCGGCGCTGACGTCGGGTGGGAGCCCGCGACTGCGCCGACGAATGTCAGGACTCCTTGCAGCGGCGCTCATTGCTGTTTGCCTTCGCGGATATCCGCGAAGGGCGGCGCGGTGATGGTGGAGAGGTGACAGGTGTCCGTACCCGGTCGAGATCGAGAGCTCCTCGACTGTGACCGCGTAGTAGAACGGCACCGAACGCGGCGCCTCAATAGTGCTGCCTGATCAGCCCATTGACCGTGTCGCCGGGGGGCGGGCGGGAAGCAGCTTCACCGTTTCCGGGCCACCCCCCGCGGCCGCCCGCCCATGACGCCCGAGTGCTGCAGGGAGAACTGGTGCTCGCTTGCGTCTTCGCCGGTGTTGCACGCCCGTGGCGGCAGCTGTGCGGCCGGAGTCTTCCCAGCTGAGGCTCCCCAACTCGGCCTGGCTTCCGGCTGGTCGGGCCAAGCAGGCGGCTCTTTGTCCTCGACCGCTGGGGCCCGCGTGAAGTCCGGCCGGGTGACCCCGGATCTCCCAGGGGGCCGGGATCGCCCGCCGGCCTCGGCGGTGTGGTGCCGAGGACACAGAATGCGAACTTCGCGCTCAGAAACTGCTGTTGGCCTCGTTGACATGCCCTGAGCCCACGCGTTTCACTCGACACTCGTGCATGGCAACGTTGTCAGGCCGGGAGGTGACCGGCGCCGTTGCCATGCACTGACGTCCTTCGGCACGTCACCACCTGTGCGAAGCACGAACCGCTGCGGAGGCAACCGATGGTCAGACCCCGACGTTCAGCTGCGCCACGTAACCGAAAAGGACTCCGGCAACGCCTGGCCGTGATCTCCGTCCTGGGTATCGCGGCACTCCCGCTCCCGGCGATCGGGGACGCCCATGCCGCGAGCGCCGCAACACCGGCCCTGGTGCAAGACCCCGCGTCTCTCGTCAACCCCCTCATCGGTACGTCCGGAGAGGTGGACACCTTCCCCGGCCCCGACATGCCGGCCGGCATGGTGCAGTGGGGTCCCGACACGACGCCCGACCGCCCCTCCGGCGGCGGCTACGAGTACAACGACGACAAAATATCGGGCTTCAGCCTCACCCATGTCTCGGGACCCGGCTGCGGCGTCGCGGGAGACCTGCCCGTCTTGCCGGTGACCGGCACGCTGTCGGGCAACCTCGGCAACGCATCCGTCGGCTTCAGCCACGACGACGAGCACACCGTCATCGGGTCCTACAAGGTCACCGACGCGGGCGGGGTCACGACCCAGCTGACCGACACCACCCGCGCCGGCCTGGGCACCTTCACCTTCCCCGCGGGCCGCCAGGCGAACCTGCTGTTCAAGCTCAGCGGCGGCGCCACACAGGTGGACGGCACCCGCGTCCAGGTGGTGAACAAGAAGGAGATCAGCGGGTCGGTCGACAGTGGCCACTTCTGCGGCGCGAACAACCGCTACACCCTGCACTTCGACATCAAGTTCGACCAGCCGTTCACCGGCAGCGGCACCTGGGTCGGCAGCACCATCAACCCCGACGCGAGGTCACTGAAAGCCGGCAAGGCCCGGCAGAACCTGCAGACACACCCGTCAAAGCCGCTGAAGGAAAAGCACTTCACCGTTCCCGCGGCCCCGTCCCCGACCGTGCACGGGAGCGCCGACAAGTCCCCCGGCACGCCGTCCCCGGCCGCGAGTGCCGGCGCGACGCCCCGGACGTCAGCCTCGGGCAAGACCGCCGAGCCCCCCACGACGGGCGCGAACGGCATGTACCTGACCTTCGACACCTCGTCCAACCCGACGGTGAAAGCAAAGGTCGGCATCTCCTACACCAGTGACGCAGGCGCGGCGGGCAATCTCGCCACCGAGGTCAGGAACTGGAACTTCGACGCCGTGGCGCAGGCGAACCACGACGCCTGGAACGCGGTGCTGAAGAAAATCCAGATCGGCGGCGGCTCCTCGGACCAGCAGGCGCAGTTCTACACCGCGCTCTACCACGCGCTGCTGCACCCGAACGTCTTCTCGGACGACAACGGCCAGTACATGGGCATGGACAACCAGATCCATGAGCTGTCCAAGGGCCAGCAGGCCCAGTACGCCAACTACTCGGGCTGGGACACCTACCGTTCCCAGACCCAGCTGATGGCGATGGTCGAGCCCAAGGTCACCAGCGACGTCGTGACCTCGATGCTCAACGGCTACGACCAGACGGGCCTGCTGCCCAAGTGGGCTTCGAACAACGGCGAGAGCTACGTCATGGTCGGTGACCCGGCAGCCGGCATCATCGCCGACGCGTACGCCTTCGGCGCCCGGGGCTTCGATGCGGACAAGGCGCTCGCCGCCCTCCAGCACGAGGCAACCGCCCCGAACAACGACCGCCCCGGCGAGTCGGTGCGGGACACCAAGGGCTACCTCCCGCTGGACGAGAACGACTACGGCTGCTGCAACTTCTACGGCCCCGTCTCCACACAGCTGGAGTACGACTCCGCCGACTACGCCCTTGCCGCCTTCGCGAAGTCGCTGGGCAGGACGGCCGTCTACCAGAAGTTCGCCACCCGTGCCCAGGACTGGATGAACGTCTTCAATCCGCAGACCGGCTACATGCAGGCGAAGAACAAGGACGGCCAGTTCGCAGGCGGTTTCACCCCGGGCACCTCCAACGGCTTCGTGGAGGGCACGTCGGCCCAGTACACGCCGATGGTCCCCTTCAATGTCCAGCAGCTCATCCAGGCACGCGGCGGTGACAAGGCGTACTCGTCCTACCTGGACAGCCTGCTCGACAACATCACCAACCCCGGCAACACCAACGCCAACCTGAGCAACGAGCCCAGCGTGGAGATCCCCTGGGAGTACGACTACACGGGCCAGCCGTGGAAGACCCAGGAGGCCGTCCGCGAGGCCCAGCAGAAGCTGTACTTCAACGCCCCGGTCGGCTCGTTCGGCAACGACGACCTCGGCGCGATGAGCTCCTGGTACGTCTGGTCCGAGCTGGGCATGTACCCAGAGACCCCGGGCACGGACACCCTGGCACTCGGCAGCCCGGCGTTCCCGGTAGCCGCGGTGGCCCTCGCAGGTGGAAAGACGGTGCAGATCAACGCGCCGCAGGCGGCACCCGAGGCCCCGTACGTGCAGTCCCTCGACGTCAAGGGCAAGGAGTGGAAAACCTCCTGGCTGACGTACCAGCAGTTCAAGGGCGCGGGCACGGTCGACTTCACCCTCGGCACCCAGCCCGACAAGTCCTGGGCCTCCGACCCGTCGGCGGTGCCGCCGTCGGACACCACGGGTGGCGACCGTGTCCTGGCGGCGACCGGCCCCTCCAGCGACGGCCTGGTGCTCCAGCCGGGTGCGTCCGGTGACGGCACGCTGGACCTCACCAACCTCGGCAGCAAGGACATCACCGTCGACTGGAAGGCGACGGCGCCCTCCGGCGTCACGCTCGACTCCGCGTCCGGCTCGGTGCAGGTGCCCGCCTCGGGAAGCGCCGAGGCGAAAGTCCACGTGACCGCGGGCGCGAGTGAAGGAACGTTCCCGGTCACCTTCGCGCTGACCGACCACAGCACCGGGGCGGCACTGAGCGGGGCGGCCCTCCGCGTGGCCGTGGCCAAGGCCGGCGCGCTGTGGCCGTACGACACCAACGAAGGCATCTACCCCGACGGCACGAGCTTCTCGGGCGGCTTCGACAACGGCGGCTGGGCGTTCTCGCAGAACGCGCTGGCGGCGGCCGGCGTCACCAGTGGCTCCACCGTCACGGTCGACGGCATCTCCTACACCTGGCCGACGGTGACGTCCGGTCATCTGGACAACCTGGAGATGGCCGGACAGACCATCCCGATGCCGGCCGGCATGTCGGGCGCGTCGTTGGGCCTGCTGGGCACGGCGACCGACGCACCGACCGACGGCAGCGGGGTCTCGGGCACGATGACCGTCACCTACACCGACGGCACCACCTCGAAGGCGGCGGTCGGCTTCTCGGACTGGACGCTCAACGCCGGTTCGAGCAAGCCGATCGCGGGTGACACCACGGCCGTCACCACGGGCTACCGGAACACCGGCAGCGGCGGCCGGGACGGCGTGAAGACCTACGTCTTCGCCATGAAGCTCCCGCTCGACGCGTCCAAGCAGGTGGCGTCGATCACCCTGCCGGTGACGGGCTCGACAGGCACCGACCACCTGTTCGCCTACGGCTTCGGCCAGTGAGACCCGGCAGACACTGACGACGGGGGCCGGTTCCCGGGGCGCACGAGCCGCGGGGACCGGCCTCGCGGGGCGTGTGTGCCCGGCCATTCCGGCCGCGTGCGGCGTCCCGACGGCACCCTCCCCGCTGATGCGGCCACGGCCAGGACCGGTCCTGCCGTGCGGCCGGTGATCCGGGCTCTGCCGGTGCACCAGGACAGTGCGGCCGACATCATGGGCCAAGTTCTTCGACCTGATGGTCCAGCTTGCCGACCGCGCCGCCGCGTGTATGCAAGGTCCGCACCGCACGGCCGTCCCCATGGGCGGCCCTGTTCCTGAGCCGGTCGCCGCCGATCAGGTCGGCGGGCCCGCGGTCCGTCTCCGGGGCGCACAGCCAAGGACCGCCCTGGCCGCAGTCTCGCCCTCGCCGCGGTCGTGTCCGACGTGAGAGAGGACGGGAACGGTGTGAGACTGGGCACGGAAGGGGTGATCCGTGTGTCGGACCCATCGCACGTGTCCTCCGGTCCCGACACCGCCGTCGACGAGAATCGGCTGGAAGAGCTGATCAGCGAGGCGCAGACGGCCCTGCCCTTCGAACTGCCCGCCCTGGCGAACCGGTGCGCCTCGGCCCTCGGCCTGGACACCGCGGCGATCTACCTCGTCGACCTGCAGCAACGGCTGCTCATCCCACTCGACGAGGCCCTGGATCCGCTGCCGGTGGACCACTCGCCGGCCGGCCTGGCGTACCGCACGGTCTCCCCGCGGGTGGCCGCAGCCGACGACGGCTCGATCGTCTGGATGCCGCTGATCGACGGTTCGGAGCGGCTGGGCGTGCTGTCGGTGCGGGCCGCCTCGCTCGACGAGGTACGGATGCGCCGCGGCCGGATGCTGGCCCATCTGTTCGCCATGCTGATCACCTCCAAGCGCGCCTACAGCGACTGGCTCGCCGCCCGCTCCCGCACCGCGCCCATGCAACTGCCGGCCGAGATGCTGCGGGCCTTCCTGCCGCCCCACACCGTCGGCAGCCGCAGGTGCGTCTCGACCGCGGTCCTGGAACCGGCGTACGACATCGCCGGCGACGCCTACGACCACTCGGTGGTCAAGAACGTGCTGCACACCATGATCCTCGACTCCATGGGTCACGATCTGGCCGCCGGCTTGACCACGTCGGTCGCCATGGCCGCGGCGCGCAACGCCCGCCGGGGCGGTGGCGGCCTGGCGGACGTCGTCGGCACCGTCGACCGGGCGCTCGCCGAGTGGCTGCCCGACCATTTCTGCACCGGCGTGCTGTGTCGGCTCGATGCCGAGACCGGGGTGCTGCACTGGGTCAATTGCGGTCACCCCCCACCGCTGCTGATCCGTGGGGAGCGGGTGCTCGCCGGGGCGCTGGACAGCCCCCCACAGCCGCCCATCGGCCTGGCCGGCCCACTCGCCCCGGCAGCCCGGCAGGTCCACGAGACGACACTGGAACCGGGTGACTGCGTCCTGCTCTACACCGACGGTGTCGTCGAGGCCCGGGATGCGGACGGTGCGGAGTTCGGTCTCGACCGGTTCACCGACTTCATCATCCGCTCCAATGCCGCCGGCCAGCGCCCGGCCGAAGTGCTGCGGCTGCTCATCCACGCCGTCCTCGACTACCAGCGCAACCAACTGGGGGACGACGTGACCATCCTGCTTTTCGAATGGCACCCGCCGTACCGGTGACGCGGTATCACGCCGAGCCGCCGTCGCCGCCTGTTCGTGAGGGGTCGTCATGGCGCCGCCGGCTGCGCGACCAGCCGGATGTTCCCTGCATACCCTCTGGGCCACTTGCCCCAGATCTTCCGGTACGCCTCCCGGTAGCCCGAGGGGTCCCAGGTCGTGGCCCCTGCGCTGTTGGCCGCCGTGGAGATGTGCACGGGCGCGACATAACCGCTGGCCGGACGGCTGGAGAAGGCGCGGTTGAACTCGTCGAGGATCTGCCAGCCCTGCAGCGACAGCGGTTCAGGGACGGTGGCCGCCTGGTACTGCCTGCTGTTGACGCGCTGGAAGGCGGACGGGTCGCCGTCGCCGGCGCCGATGTTGAAGGGCGGGCCAGAGCCCTTCTCTCCGGCCGAGCGGAACGCGGGGGCGGCGTCGGCGAAGTACAGGTCGTTGATCGCGACGGAGTAGGTCCACCGGCTCCCGAAGCGGGAGAGAAGGGAGGAGACCTCCCTGGGCGTACGGCTGCTCGCGTCCGGGATCGGGATGTTCTCGTACGCCAGCATCCGTACGCCCGCACAGGCGGCCAGCCTCTTCCTGATCAGTTCGGACTTGTGCTTGGCGAAGGGGATCGAGGCGTCGGTGAAGAGGACGACCCCGGCGTGGCCGTGGGAGCGTGAGATGACCCACTGCGCGCTGATCGCGGCGACGTCGTCGACGTTGGTGGTGACGTTGGTGAAGAGCCTGGGTTTCACGCTGGGGCCGGGGGATGCGACCGCGTGCCAGCCGATGAGCGGGATGCGCGCGGCAGTGGCCCACCCGATCTGCTCGGAGGTGGAGTTGGGGTCGAAACCGCCGATGACGATGCCCGAGGGCTTGAGTGCCACGGCCTCGCTCAGCGCCGACTGGATGCCGGCGGGGGTGCCCTCGCCGTCGATCACCCGGACGTTCCAGCCGATGACCCTCGCGGCCTCCCTGACGCTCTGCGCGACACCCGCGACTCCGGGGTTGGTCATCGTCTGTGCGACGTAGACGATCGTCTTGCCGGACACCGCCGCGGGGCCAGTGGCCGGCCCGTTCCAGGGGATGTCGGTCTTCTCCGCCCGGGCGACGGCGGTCTGGGCCCTGGCCTGGTCGGCGGGGCAGCCGTTCGGACCTGCGGTGGAGAACCCGGGGCCGTTCGACGAGCCGCGTTCGCAGCCTGCGAGGGCGGTTACGGCTGCCAGCAGCAGGGCGAGGGAGACGGATCGCACCGTGAGGACGCGGGGGACGGCCTTGAGGTTGCGGGGCACGGGAGCTCCTCGCCGGGGAATGAGGGTGACGCGGCTGGAGGGGGACGCAGAGAGCCGTGGCGTGGGTCATGGAGGGGTGCCCGCTGTGCCACCGTCCGGTGTCGAGGACGACGGCTCCGGGGGCGGGGTGGGCGCGTCACGCGACGTGCCCGTCCCGGTGCGCAGGCGGCGGGCGGAGTAGCCGGCCAGACCGACGGCGAGAAGGAGAGTGCCGCCGTGGAACAGGGGGATCGTCCAGAAGTCGGCGCCCATCTGGCCGATGCCGGTGAGGCCGACGGCGAGCACGGCGACGGCGACGAGCGTTCCCAGGGCGTTGGGGCGGCCGGGTTTGACCGCGGTGGAGCCGAGGAGGGCGCCGACGAAGGCGGGCAGCAGATAGTCGAGGCCGACGTCGGGATTGCCGATCTGCTGCTGGGCCGCGAGCAGTACACCGGCGAAGCCGACGAGCAGTCCTGACGCGGTGAACGCGTAGACGGTGTACCTGCGGATCGGGATGCCGACCAGGTCGGCGGCGCGCGGGTTCGAGCCGACGACGTAGAGGTACCGGCCGAGCGGCAGCCGCTCCAGCACCAGCCAGAGGGCGACGGCGAGGGCGAGTACGTAGAAGGCGGGAACCGGAAGGCCGAGGAACCTGGAGTCGTAGAGGTCGGTGAAGGCGGTGGGGAGACCCTGCGGGCCGGGGACGATCCGTCCGCCGCCGGTGACCCAGCCGGTCACGGCGTACATCATGCCCCCGGTCCCGAGGGTGGCGATGAAGGAGTCGATCCGGCCGAACTCCACGACGACACCGTTGAGGGCGCCCACGACCACCCCTCCGGCGATCACCGCGAGGCAGGCCCACGGCCAGGGCCACCGCTCGTTGACGATGAGTTGCATCACCATGACGTGCGCCAGGCCGAGACCGTAGCCGATGGAGAGGTCGAACGCGCCGGTCACGATGGGGACGGTGGCGGCGAGCGCGAGGACGGCGGGGATCGACTGGTCGGACAGGGTCGAGTCGACCGTGTCCCGCGTGGGAAACGTGCGCGGCAGGAGGAGAGAGAAGACCAGGAGGAGCAGAGCGGTGAGGGCCAGGAGGCCGTAGGTGCTGACGAGTTGTCCGGCGCGGCCCCGTCGGTGCGGCGGGGACGGGGACGTGGAGGAAGAGGGCGACGCGCTCATGAGGTGGTCGCGGTTCCGGAGGGGGGCATGGCCGAGGCCGCCCGGGTGAGCCCGGCGACCGTGAGGGCCGGACCGCTCAGCTCGGCCGTCACGGACCCGTGGACGAACACCAGGGCGCGCCGGCACACACCCGCGATCTCCTCGAAGTCCGTGGAGACGAGCAGCACCGCGAGGCCGGTGCCCAGCGCCTCGTCGAGCAGGCGGTAGACGGCGGCCTTGGCTCCGACGTCCACGCTCGCGGTCGGTTCCTCCAGGATCAGCAGGCGCAGGCCCACCCGGAGCCACCGGCCGATCATGACCTTCTGCTGGTTTCCGCCGGACAGCGTGCCGATGGGGGCCTCGCTGTCGCGGGGACGCACCGAGAACCGTTCGATCAGGTGGGCGGCCTCGGCGCGTTCACGGCGTGGAGCGATCCAGTGCAGCGCCGACAGGCCTCCGGCACGCGGGTTGGCCAGGAGGTTCTCCCGTACGGTCAGCTCGGCGGCGCAGCCCTCGCGCTGTCTGTCGCCGGGCACGAAGCCGACACCGAGGCGAACGGCGTGGGCGACCGTGCGGGGCCGGTACGGCCGGCCGCCGAGGAGTGCTTGGCCGTCGAGGAGGGGCCGGGAACCGGCGAGAGCTCGGCCCAGGTCCATGTGCCCGGCGCCGGAGAGGCCGACCAGGCCCAGGACCTCCCCGGCCCTGAGTTCCAGGCCGACCGGTCCCGCGCCGGCGGTCCGTACGCCGTCGAGGGTCAGGAGAGCCGGGCCTTCGGCGGGGACGGTGGCGGGGCGGTAGTGGGTCGGTTCGTCGCCGGCGATGTCATGCACCAGACGGGCAGGGCTGTGGCCTGCCAGGGTGCCGTGGCTGACGAGGCGGCCGTCGCGCAGGACGGCGAAGGCGTCGGCGACCTTGTACACCTCGTCCAGACGGTGGCTGACGTAGAGGAGGCCGTGCCCCTGGCCGCGCAGGGCGCGCAGGACGCGGAAGAGCCGGGCGCAGTCCGTGGCGGGCAGGCGTGCGGTCGGCTCGTCGAGGACGATGAGCTTCGCCTGGGTGGCCAGGGCCCGGGCGATGGCGACCAGCGAGCGCTCGGCGGGGGAGAGGCGGGCGATCGGCGTGGCGGGGTCGAAGTGTCCGGCGATGATCCGCAGGGCGTCGGTGCAGCGCTGCTGGGTGCGCGGCCAGGAGATCAGTCCGGCCCGGCGCTGATATCCGGTGCTCAGGGCAATGTTCTCGGCGACCGTCATCCACTCCACGAGGCCGAGGTCCTGGTGGATGAAGGACATGGCGCGGGAGGCGGCATGACTCCCTAGCGGGTGCCCGTCCACCGTGACCTGTCCGTCGTCGGCGTGGTGGACGCCCGCGAGGACCTTGATGAGGGTGGACTTTCCGGCTCCGTTGGGGCCGAGGAGGGCGAGGACGCTGCCGGCGTGGATGTCGAGGTCGACCCTGTCCAGTGCGAGCGTCCCGCCGAACCGCTTGGCGAGTCCGCGGATGCGGACCAGGGGTTCCGCAGAGGTGTCGGGAGGGTCGTGCACGGACATCTCCGAAGGTCGGCCTGGCGAGTCTTTCCCGACTGTCGCCGTTGATCCTAGTGGGCCGATCTATGACATTTTGGATATTTGCTGGTTTATATGACACCAACGGGTCAGTGGCGCCCGCCGGCCTCAGATGCCGTCGAGGCCGCATTCGGCCCAGATGACCTTGCCCCGAGGCAGGTAGCGCGTACCCCAGCTCTGTGCGAGCTGCGCAACGAGGAACAGGCCCCGGCCGCCCTCGTCGGTGCTGGCCGCCCGGCGCAGGTGCGGGGCGGTGTTGCTGGTGTCGGAGACCTCGCAGATCAGGGTGCGGCCGTGGAGCAACCGCACGCGGACGGGTCCGGAACCGTGCCGGATGGCGTTGGTGACCAGCTCGCTGAGGATCAGCTCCACCGCGAAGGCGGCTTCGTCGAGTCCCCAGTCGGCCAGCCGACGCAGGGCGCGGGCGCGGACTTCGCCGACGCGGGCGGGGTCGGGCTGCAGGTCCCAGCTGGCGATCCGGTCGGGGGCCAGGGCATGGGTGCGGGCGACCAGCAGGGCGATGTCGTCACCGGGGTGGGCGGGTGCCACGCTGTTCAGGACCACCTGGCAGGTCTCCTCGGGCGTGCGTTCCGGGTGGCGCAGGGCCCCGCGCAACCGGTCGAGGACCCCGTCGACGTCGCGGTACCGGTCCGCGATGAGTCCATCGGTGTAGAGGACCAGCTGGCTGCCCTCGGGGACGTCCAGCTCGATGGCTTCGAAGGGCAGGCCCCCTAGGCCGAGAGGAGGCCCGGCGGGCAGTTCGGGGAAGGACACCGTGCCGTCGGGGCGGACCAGCGCGGGGGGAGGGTGCCCGGCGCGGGCCATGGCGCACTGCTGGGTGGTCGGGTCGTAGATGGCGTACAGGCAGGTCGCGCCGATGATGTCCGCTTCGCCGGCGGCTGGGTCCTCCCGGTCCAGGCGTCCCACCAGATTGTCGAGGTGGGTGAGGACTTCGTCCGGGGGGAAGTCGAGTTCGGCGAAGCTGCGTGCGGCGGTGCGCAGTCGTCCCATGGTGGCGGCGGAGAGCATGCCGTGGCCGACGACGTCTCCGACCATGAGGCCGACACGGGTGCCGGAGAGGGGGATGACGTCGTACCAGTCCCCGCCCACGTCGGATTCGGCGGGCAGGTAGCGGTGGGCGACCTCGGCGGCGTCCTGGTCGGGCAGCCCCTGGGGGAGCAGGCTGCGCTGCAGGGCCAGGACCATGGTGCGTTCGCGTGTGTAGCGCCGGGCGTTGTCGATGGACAGGGCGGCACGGGTGGCGAGTTCCTGGGCCAGCGAACGGTCGTCGTCGCCGAAGGGGGCGGTGCCCTGTCCGCGGTAGAAGGCGGCGACCCCTAGGACGACACCGCGGGCCGTCAGAGGGACCGCGATGAGGGAGTGAACGTGGGTCAGCAGCTCCTCGGTGTGCTCGGGGTCGTGGGCGAGCCAGCCCGCGGCGACCTTCAGGTCCGGTTCCAGCACCGCCTCACCGCTGGTCAGACAGCGCAGCTGTGGCGTGGTCGGGCCGTAGTCGACCTGCTTGCCGACCGGGTGGAAGGGGCAGTTGTCCTGGATGCCGTGGACGACCGCACGGCGCAGGTCGCCGTGCGGGTCGCTGGACTCCTCTCCGCGCAGTACGGCCTCGGGCAGGTCGATCGTGACGTAGTCGGCGAGTCGGGGCACCGCCGTCTCGGCCAGTTCCTGGGCGGTGCGGCGCACGTCCAAGGTGGTGCCGATCCGCGTGCTGGCCTCGGACAGCAGCTCCAGGCGGCGTCGTGCGGCGAGGGCGTACCGTCCCACCTCTGGCTCCCCCACGAGCAGCAGCCCTCTCGACGGCGGCGCGGAGGCAGGATGAGTGTGTCCCGCTCCGACGACGGTGACACCCGTGCCGCCCACGGCGACCTGGCCGGGTGCGGGGATGGCGGCGGCTCCGGACGGCAGGACGTCACGGGAGGCGGCCGGCTCGGCAGGGGAGCACGGCACCTCCTCGATCTGCCGCAGACCGATGAGGGGATCTCGTGGTGCGGGGCCGGCAAGGACGGCCTCGATGGCCAGCCCCTGCACCCCGGTGGCGCTCGTCATCGGACGGCTCAGCAGCGTGACCCACCGTCCGTCGGACAGGGGGACGTGAACGGCGGCCCGCTGCGCGCAGGAGATCAACTCGGTGGCTTTCTCCATGAGGAGCGCACGGTCATGGGGCTGCTGTCCGAGGGCCAGCTCGTCCAATCCGATGGTGTGATGACGGCCGATGGCGGCTTCGGCTTCGGTGGCCAGGTAGGCCCGCAGCAGAGCGCGCTCGCGTGCGGAACTGTGGCTGAGCAGCCGCCGTTCGATGGCTCGCGCCGCGTTGCGTATCACGGTGGCCAGCGCGGGATGGTCGAAGCTGCGTGGATAGCCGAAGCACAGGACGCCCTCGATACGGCCGCTGAGCGGGTCGCGGACCGGGAGTGCGCGGCAGGCGCTTCCCTGGGAGCGCTCGGCGAAGTGCTCGGCACCGTAGACCCGGATGAGCTGCCGCTCCGCCAGCGCGAGACCGATGCCGTTCGTGCCTGCGACGTGTTCGGCGAATACGAACCCCGGCACGCGCTGGATCGCCGGGAGGCTCCTGGCCAGGGACGGTTCTCCGAAGCGACGCAGGAGGACCGTTCCACGCGCGTCGGCGACGCAGATGTTCATCTGGCTCCCGGCGAAGCTGGACTGCAGCCGGTCGAGCACCGGCACGGCCGCGCGGATGATCCGTGCGTCCGGATCGAGATCCTCTCGGAAGGGAAGGTCGGACTGGTCCGGCGAGAGCCCGAGGGACCGGCAGCGCTGCCAGGAATTCGAGATGGGCGTGCGTACGCCCGCTTCGACGGGCTCACCCTCCAGAAATCGCTCACGCGAACGTACGGGCCCTGTGCCGTCTGTCGCACGTCCCATCGGCGTCGCCGTCCCGCCGAACCGAACCACGCTTCGCCTCACTTGCGATAGTCCGTTTTTCAGAAAATATCTGGCATATATGAGAATACGAACATTGATGGCTTTGGTCACGGTATGGAAGATTCTTCATGAGCATGGCCGGTCGGGCCGGTCGTCACAGGACCGCCACCGGATTGACGGGTGAGCCCGTCCCGCCGGGGACATTCAGCGGCGCCACGACCAGCAGGAACTCATATCGCCCGGCCTCTGCGGTGGCGGCGGAGAGGGCTTCCAGATCGAGGTTGTCCAGCAGCGGGACCCCCATCGCGGCCATGGCCAGGGCATGGACCGGCGAGTGCACGCCTTCCACGGGCGAGGGCCGTACATCACTGTCGCCGTCACCGCCCAGTAGCGCGATGCCACGCTCTGCGAGCAGCGGTACGGCGTCCACGTGGAAGCCCGCGCTCGCCGTGTCGGGGTCCCAGGCCCCGAGCTCCGTGCGGCGGCGGACGTGCCCGGACCGCAGCAGCACCGCGTCTCCCTCGCCGATCGTCACATCGAGCGCCTTCTCCGCGGCGGTGATGTCCTGTGCGTGCACCGCTTGTCCCGGTTCCAGCCAGCGGATCCCGAGAACAGCGGGAAGGTCGAGGAACACACCCCGGGTGACGAGGGGCCCGAGCGTCGACACCGCTCCGAAGCGGGCGCCCGAGGAGCCGACGGCGTCGCCGGCCGTCCGGCCTCCGTAGAGCTGTCCCCGGTAGGCGATGTGGCACAGGGCGTCGAGATGCGTGATGCCCTTGCCGTGGTAGTCGGCGGCGATGAAGTCCTTGTGGGTCGAGGGCTCCGGGCTCTCCACGTCACCGAGATCCGTCATGTGGTGCAGAGCGGGATTGCGGTTGTCGGGGCCGGGGCGCGTGTTCCAGGGCAGCGCCAACGGGACGACCGTCCCGGACCGCACTCCGGCCGTGGCCCGCCGCACATGGTCCGCGGTCACTCGGTTCCAGGCACCCCGGTCGGCCGGGTCCCAGCGCCCCCATGTGCGGACCGCCTCGAAGAGCGCGTCGAATTCCCGACGCGAGACGGCGGGTCCGTTTCCGGTAGCGGCTGATCCGGGATCGGGGGCATCGGCGGACTTCGAAGTCATCTGTACTCACCGTTCTCCGGGCGTGACACAGAGAGCGTGGCGCTCGTGATCAACTCCAGCTTGGCACAGTGGCCGCGCCGCTCGGCCCGGGAACTCGGGTCCAGCCGCGGTGCGCGCGCCGAGCGTCCCGATCCGGCACGAGCCAAAGGCGCCGAGCCGGAGGCAAAATGAGGCATGGGCACGACGGACTTCTCCCGAGCAGCCGCCGGCCGGCCGTTGACCGGCCCGTCCACGCCGCCCAGTGGCCTGCTCGATCGGCTCAGCGTCGCGGCCGTGGTGCTGAATACGAACGGCCAGGTGGTCTTCTGGAGTCCGAAGGCCGAGGAGCTGTTCGGCTACACCGCGGCGGAAGCGCTGGGTCGGTCCGCGGCTCGGCTGACGGTCCACGAGGAGCATCAGGACGCGGTGATCAAGCTGTTCGCCGAGGTCATGGAGTCCGGCACCGATTGGGCCGGGGCGTTCCCGATCCGGCACAAGGACGGCAGCACCCGCCTGGTGGAGTTCCGCAACATGCGGTTGCTGGACGATCTCGGTGACGTCTACGCCCTGGGGCTGGCCGCGGATCAGGCCGCTGTGGAGCGGGTCGAGCGAGATGCCGCCCTTGCCGTGCGTCTGGTGTCCCAGTCCCCGGTCGGACTCGCCATTCTGGACCCGGACCTGCGGTACGTGGCCGTCAATCCTGCTCTCGAACGCATCACCGGTCAGTCCGCCGCCGAGCGTCTTGGCCGACCGGTCGGCGAGGTCCTGACCTTCCTGGACACGGACCCCGAGGCGCGTCTGCGCCGTGTCCTGGAGACGGGCGAGTCGGTCGTGGACCGGGACATCGTCTGCCGTCCCCCCGGCGACCCGGACCACGAGCATGCCTGGTCCGTCTCGTACTACCGGCTGGAGGATTCCGGGGGGCGGGTGCTGGGCCTGGCCTATTCCGTCATCGACGTCACCGAACGTCATCGAGCCGCTGCCGAGGCGGCACAGGCCCGGCAACGGCTGGCACTGATCGCCATGGCTTCGGCCTGCGTGGGTTCCACCCTCGATCTGGAGACGACAGCGCGCGAGCTCGCCGACGTCGTCGTACCGGTCCTGGCCGATGTGGCCGCCGTGGACGTACTCGACAGCGCCCTCGACGGCCGGACCGCGCCAGATGAGGGACCGGCCCTCTTCCGTGCCCTTGCCGTGAGCGGCCCACTCCACCGAGGCAGCCCGCGCGGCCGACCCGCCAGGTGGACTCGCCTCCTACGACAGCGACTGCCTGATCACCCGGTGCGTGCGCACCCGCCAACCGGTACTGGTGCCCCACACCACCCGTGCGGATCTGGAGCGCATCGCCCGTCATGGTGAGGCCGCCTCCCTCCTGGCGACGGCCGGCGTGCACTCCTACCTGGCCGTACCGCTGATGGCCCGGGGTGAAGTCCTCGGCGCCCTCGACCTCGTACGCACCCGGAACCCCGCTCCTTTCGACGACGACGACGTGTTCCTCGCCCTGGAGCTGGCCGCCCGAGCCGCGGTCTGCATCGACAACGCCCGTGGATATCAGGCCCAGCGTCATGCGGCACTCACCCTCCAGCGCAGCATGCTCCCCAAGCTCCCATCGCACCTGCCGGGCTTGGAGGTTGCCTGCCGCTACCAGCCCGCCGGTGCCGCGAGCGAGATCGGCGGCGACTGGTACGACGCCATACCCCTGCAGGGAGACAAGACCGCCCTGGTCGTCGGGGATGTCATGGGCAGCGGCATCAACGCCGCCGCCACCATGGGTCAACTCCGCAGCGCTGCCCGTGCCTTCGCCGAACTCGATCTCGCCCCGGCCGAGGCCCTGTATCACCTCGGTCACCTGACCGAAGGGGTCGAGCAGGCCATCACCACCTGCATCTACTGCGTCTACGACCCTCACCGGAGCCGGTGCCGGATATGCCTCGCCGGCCACCTGCCCCCTGCCCTGCTGCGTGTCGGCCACGCGCCGCAGCTTCTCGACCTTCCCACCGGCGCACCGCTGGGCGTCGGCGGGGTCCCCTTCGAGGCCGCCACCTTCGCCTTCCACCCCGGCGACGAGCTGGTTCTCTACACCGATGGCCTGGTCGAAACGCGGAGCGAACCCATCGACGCCCGCCTCGACACCCTGCTCGACGCAGTCGCGGCGACACGTGGCCATGATCTGGAAGAGACCTGCGACCGCGTCCTGGAGATTCTCCGGCCGCCCGGTGGCGAGGACGATGTCGCTCTGCTCATCGCCCGATCCCAGCCCTGACCGGTCACAGCAGGCGAATGCCGGGGGACTCGGCGCTGCTGTACGCGTTCGTCCCAGCGGTTTCCTCGTCGGCCGCTGGTACCCGTCCAAGGGATGGCCGCCTCGGCCCAGACGGTCTTCCCTGACGAGGTGTCTCGCGTGCCCCAGCGTTGGGACACCTGCGCCAGCATGGACGGGTCGGGCGGTGGGGCCTACAGCGCCCGGTCGCACAGTTCTCCAGTGGGCGTCGGTGCCAGGTGAGCGCATGAGCAAGGCGATCGATTCCGCTGTCGACGTCGGTGCGCCGGTCCGCCACGACGCCGCCGGTGAAGAAGGCCACGACGCTGTCGCTGGACAAGTTCAGCTCACGTTCTCGCAGGGCAGGCCACCGCCCCGCTCGCATCGGCCACGATCGGCGGGGGATGGCCCGCGCTTGCCCAGATGCTCCGGCCGCTGACCGGGTCATGGATCGCCAGAGCGAAGCTTCGGAGGCGGTCGTGTTCGACCTGGTCCGGCTAAGAGACAACGTATCCTGGCCCCCGACGACCAAGTCCCGCGACCGACGTTGACGGTTTGCTGACCGACAGCCCTGCCGCACTCCGCTGACCTGCGGTAACGATAAGCGGCTGCTCGCCCCGAAAGGCATCCGATGACCCAGCCTCCCGCCGTTCCGGCCGTCGAGCGCAACGACGCCAAGCACCGGTACGAGATCCTGGTCGACGGCGAGCGCGCCGGGCTGACCGCCTACCGCGACCACGGCGATCAGCGCGTGTTCTTCCACACCGAGATCGACGAGGCCTTCGCCGGACAGGGCCTGGCCTCCCGGCTGGTCGAGGAGGCGCTCACCGACGTACGGGCGTCCGGGAAGCGGATCGTGCCCGTCTGCCCGTACGTGGCCGAGTTCCTGAAGAAGCACGAGGAGTTCGCCGACGTCACCGACGAAGTGACCCCCGACGTCCTGCAGTGGCTGGACACCGAACTGGGCTGACCGTCCGCACAGCGCCGGGCGCGGGCACTCCGGGGGGACCGCGCGAGATGCCGCCCGGTCCCACCCGGCGCCGGCTCAGCCCGCGTGCACGGAGCCCGCGTACCGCTGGGCGAAGCGGGTGCCCGTACCCGCGGTGACCGTGACGTCGTACCGCCCCTCTCCGGTGGGCCACGTCAGCCGTGCGCGGTCGCCGGCGCCGACCCACACGGTGTGCTCCTTGCCCGCGAAGTCGTTCGGCGTGAGCGTGAAGGCCACCTCGATGCCACCGGAGTTGCGCAGCTCCAGCTCGATCGACGCGTGCTCGGACCGCCCGGACCGCACGCTTCCGTATCGCCCACCCGGATATGCCGGGGCACCTCGCCGCTGACGTCGACTCAAGCCGTGCTGTGCACAGTACGTCAGACGGCGGGCTCGACGGTCACCTCCGGTGCGGGTGCGTTGACCAACAGCAGGTCCTTGAACGAGGCCCCACATCCCGATGCCATCCCGGAGGTACCGGACGCGTGGGATGGGTCGACGGATGGGATGACGGCATTCCCCCTGGAGTCGCTGCGGGAGATGGACGGAGGGGGGAGGGGCGCGGAGAGGTTGGTTCAGAACGGGTAGTCGGCGATGTCCGGGCGTACGGTGACCCACTGCGTCTCGGTGAAGGCCTCGACGTTGGCGGCGGCTCCGCCGAACCGGGACCCGGTGCCGGACGCCTTGACTCCGCCGAAGGGGGCGTTGGGCTCGTCGTCGACCGTCTGCTGATTGATGTGGATCTTGCCGGAGTCGATCCGGTCGGCGAGCTTCATCGCCGTGCCGACGTCTCCGAGGATGCCGACGGACAGCCCGAACTCGCAGTCGTTGACGATCCGCGCGGCCTCCTCCAGCGTGGAGAAGCCGATGACGGGTGCGACGGGTCCGAAGATCTCCTCGCGCCACGCCGGCATGTCGGTGGTGAGCCCGGTCAGTACGGTGGCCCGGTACCCGGCGCCCACGATCTCGCCGCCCGCGGCCAGCGTCGCGCCCGCCGCGACGCTGTCGGAGACGATCCCGTGCACCCGCTCCAGCTGCCGCCGGTCGATGAGCGGCCCCAGCGCCACGTCCTCCCGTGCGGGGTCGCCCACGGGCAGCGCCTCGGCCTTGGCCGTGAGCGCGGCGGTGTACTCGTCGAGGAGCGACTCGTGCACGATGTGCCGGCCAGTCGTCATACAGATCTGCCCCTGGTGCAGGTACGAGCCGAACGCACCGGCCGAAGCCGCCTTCTGCACGTCCGTCCCGGGCAGCACCACCAGGGCGTTGTTCCCGCCGAGTTCGAGGTGGGCCCGCTTGAGCAGCCGGCCGGCCCGCTCGCCGATCGCCCTTCCGACCGGCGTGGATCCGGTGAAGGAGACGACCCGCACCTCGGGCGCCTCGACGACCGCCTGCCCGATCGAGCCGTCGCCCGGGAGCAGATGGAGCACCCCGGCGGGCAGCCCGGCCTCCTCGAAGACCCGCGCGATGACGACACCGCCGCTGACCGCCGTGCGCGGATCCGGCTTGAGCAGCACCGCGTTGCCCAGCGCCAGCGCGGGCGCCACCGAGCGCAGACCGAGGATCAGCGGGAAGTTGAACGGTGCGATCACGCTCACCACGCCGGCCGGGCGCCGCCGGGCGAGCGACCAGCGGGCGTCCTCGGACGTGAGCACCTCGCCCTGCGGATGGGTCGGCAGCCCCGCGCACTCGAAGCACTCGCCCAGTGCCAGCTGCACCTCGAAACCCGCCTTGGCCCGTACGGACCCCGCCTCCCGCACCAGCCAGTCCTCGATCTCGGCGGCGTGCTCGGTGAACAGCGCGCCCGCGCGGCGCAGTACGGCCGCCCGCTGTTGCGGAGAGGTGGCCGCCCAGGACTGCTGGGCCTCGGCGGCGCGGGAGGCGGCGCGGCCCACGTCCTCGGCGGTGGCCAGGCCCACGGTGCCGAGCCGAGCCCCGGTCGCAGGCTCCGTCACCGGCTGCTCGCGGGTGGCATCCTTCCAGCCGTCGCTGAAGAGCTTCTTGTTCCAGATGTCGCTGTCCAGGAGTGTCATCGGTTTCCTTCCGTCACCCGTGCCGGGCGAACTCTCTGCGGAGGAGCGGGACTTGGTCGCGCGCGGTTGTCCGGAGGGCGTGGTGAGCGCGCGCTGTGTCGACCGGACGAGGCGGAGCCGTCCGATGCTCCGGACAGTACGGCCCCCAGCCCCTCCACACCGCCGACGTGCCGGGCAGGTACCCCGTGGCCGTCCGCGATATGGGTGAAGTCCAGGCCCGGATGCCCAGGCCCGTCGCGTCCGGCACACCGAGGAGGCCGCCGCACCAGCGCGGTGCCACGTACGTCCCCTTGCGCAACAGCACCACTTTTTCAGGACGCAGAGTTCCGTCTCGCCGCGTCGTCTCCATGTTGGGAACGTTCCCCGTCGGCAGCGGGAGGCCCGAGACGGGATGACAAGGAGCGTGCACACCATGGATCAGGAGAACGTGAGCGCCACCCTGACTGTCGCCGTGCCCGTCGCCAGGGTGTTCGCGGCGCCGGCGGCCCTGACGCCTCCAGGTGGTCAACAAGGTCCAGGTGCTGGACCCGCCTCGCGCCATCGGCTGGCCGACGGGGCTGCTATTGCGTTCTTCGCCGAACTCGGCATGGAGCTGGGGGCAAGGGACCACTCGAAGGGTGCTGGGCGGAACGTGTCATCGGGCTTGATGACGTCCGCCAGGACATCGCCATGCTGCGGAGCCCGGACGGCCACGGACGAGTGGAACTGGCGAAGTTCCACAGGCCGAGCGCCATCAAGCCCGAGCTGAACAACGCACCGGCGAATACGCTGGGCATTCGTCGCATCATGTTCGCAGTCGACGACATCAAGGCGTCCTTGCCCGCCTGCGCACCCACGGCGCCGAACTCGTGGGCGAGCTGGAGCAGTACGAGAACATCTATCGGCTCTGCCACGTCTGCAGCCCCGAGGGCATCATCGTCGGGCTCGCCGAGCAGCTCGACTGAAGGTCGCCGAAGAGGCCATGGCCCGACAACGCCCCGCAGAATGAGGTGGATTGGCGCCAGCCGCTGCTGCCGCGCAAGGAGGGGAGGTTCCGTCACCCGGGCCGCAGACGGTTGCTCACGGCCTGGTGATCCGCGTCAGGAGGACGGCGCGCCGGTGAGGACCTCAACCTGGCCGGTGTCAAGGGAATAGTAGGCGCTGACCACGGCCAGATCGCCCTTCCGCACCATCGGGGCGAGGTCGTTGTTGGACCGCAGGGCGGCGGAGGTCTGCTTGGTGTGGATACGGATCATGGCGTCGACCGGGTCGGAATGCTTGCCCTTCGCCGTCTCCTCGTACGCGGGCTTCAGGGCGCTGGAGATGGCGTCCAAATTGCCTGGCAGCTCCTTCCCGTCCTTCAGTGCCGTGTATGCGGCCTTGATGGCGCCACAGCGTTGGTGCCCGAGGACCACGATCAACGGCGTGCCGGAGGTCAGCGGCCCGTATTCGACGGAGCCGGTGACGACAGGTCCCACCACCTGTCCGCCAGTGCGCAGCACGTACAGGTCGCCGAGCCCGGTGTCGAACAGCAGCTCCGGCGGCACCCGGGAGTCGATGCAGGAGAGGATCACGCCGTAGGGATGCTGCTCCGCGGCGACGAACTGGCGGCGAGCCGGGTCCCGGTCGGGGTGCTGCAGTGTGCCGTTCACCCAGCGCTTGTTGCCCTCCATCAGCCGCGCGAAGGCCGGCCAGGGGGAGTGCGGCGATGCGGTCGGACTCGCGGACACGGACGGGGTCGCCACGACGGCCTGGTTCCTGGACTCGGTCGACTTCGACGAGCAGCCGGTGATCAGAGCGGCGGAGGTCAGCAGACCTCCGGTGAGTATGCACCTGCGCTGCGGGTGCCCAGTACTGACCATTGTGTGCTCTCCTCGTTGCTCCTCGTACAGAAGCTGCGACTGAGTGGGCTTCTGCGACTCCGGATGCCGGAGCCGGTCAGGCTTGGAACGCCGAACGGGCGGGCAGCGCGCCGCACGGCATGACGCCGAATCTATTGCATATGTAAAGGTCATGCGTCTGGGGCTGCTGTGCCAGCGTCTTTCGTCGCAGTGCGCGAGGAGTGCTCCGCCTCGTTCATTGCGCCAGAGAGCTGGCTTCCCGCGCCTCGGTTGTCCGGTCGGACGCCCGCCCGTCTCACTCGGCCATTCGGATGAGCGCGCCCTTCGTCTCGGCCGGGCGCCCGCCTGCTTCTGATGACCTCGTGCATGGGTGGCCGTGGCACGTCGAGGTCTGCGGAGCCCACGACGTTCACGCTGTGTACCGACCTCGTTCACCGTGCCCGGCCTGGCCGAACAGCGCCGGGCTGATGCGTTCATGCACCGGGTGTCGAAGGCGCATGCAGGCATGAGGGGAGGTTGTGTGGATGGGACCCCGGTTGGAGTCCTTTCTGCAGGGTGTGGTGAGGCGGGTGCTGGCGAGAGGTGACCCGCAGCCGTGGTGGATGCCGCGGCGCGTACTGACCGTGGTGTCGGCCGATGCCGACGTCGCGGATGCTGGAGCGCCTTGCGCTCCTGGAGTGGTACGGCGAGCAGTGGCGGGATGCAGGGGGAGACAGCGGTCCCGGAGACGATCCTGTCAACGCCGATGTGCTCGACGTCTGCGAAGGCGCGGGCGTCCTCAGTCTCGCCCGCAGCCGGGACGTTCCGGGCGCCGTCTCCATGGCCCCATGGATCGGTTGTGTCAAAGTGCGCCCAGGGTGGGACGTGGGTCACGCTTCTGGTCCCTGGTTCGACGCTGTCGGGCGCGACGACCTTCCCCGCTTCCACAGCCCCCGTCGGCATCGACGTGACCGCGACGCCGTCACCCAACTGCTTCGCAAGTGCGCATTGCTCGTCCCAGCCGGCTGGATCGGTTCACATCACTTCAGGAGCCGGAAGCCGACCCGCTGCATCGCCGTACCCGCACCACAAAACCGGTACCAGAACGCGGGAACGGACAAGTGGACGAGTTCCGGCTGTCCAGCGCACGTGTTCGACCGGCGTGATGACAGGGTGAGGGAATGGGAACAGACCAGCGCTGGACGACGCACAGCGATGTGCTGGCGGCGAAGGAATGGGTGTACGACCCATGTGGGTTCTCCTGCTCACCGCCCGTACCGGAGACGGAGAGTGCGGAGTACGCGGCGCATGAGTTCACGCTGGACGACCTGTCGGTCAGGTTCCGTGTGGCCAAGACGACCCCGACGAAGGTCGGCCAGTTCGTCACCGTGTGGCAGAGGTCCGCGGAGGGGCCGATCCGGCCTTTCGACGCTGACGACTCCGTTGATCTTTTCGTCATCAGCTGCCGTGACGGCGGCCGGTTCGGGCACTTCGTGTTCCCCAAGGACGTGCTCTGCGAGCGTGACATCGTCTCCAGGAACTGCTCAGGCGGAAAGCGGGCATTCCGCGTCTACCCGCCATGGGTGTCCACCGCGAGCCGCCAGGCCCGCAACACCCAAGCATGGCAAGTGAAGTACTTCTTGCCCATCAGCGAGTCCGGGGCCGTGGACCTGGAGCACGCCAGGGCCCTCTATCACCCACACGAACACCAACCACGGGACCTTTGACCGGGGCGGGCCTCAGGAGCGGTCCTGCTGGTGGTGTTCCCCGTGCCACGGGACGGGACGCGATCGGCCCCAGGCTGACGGTGTTGGCGGCCATGTCGTCGTCGACGGCCTTGGGCGCCCCGTGCACGCCCCGCTCGTGGGCGTGCGCCTGGCCTTCGGGGGGCTGCTGCCGGATGTGCCCGTGCCCGGCGGCCCCGCCGCCCCGGCGGAGAATGCGCCAGCGGGGTGAGCACCTCGGCCTGGTCGGGGGTGAGGCGGCCGTCCCGGCCGGCCCTTCGAACCCGTACCTCGGCGGGGGCGGTTACCGGCCGGTAGATTTGGCTGATCGTGCACTCGCTGCGACCATCTGAGTCTCTTTAGGCTCCGATCACCACACCGGATGGATGCCGTCGGGGTATCGCGATCCGGTCCGAGCCTGATGGGGGACACCGATGACGCGATCCGGCCGTATCCGTGCGCACATGGTCCGGGGCCGGCTGGCGGGTGCGGCGGCGATGACCTCACTCGCCCTGTGCGCGAGCATCGGCGCGGCCCCCGCCTCGGCCGCCACGCCTCCGGCGCGGTCGGCGGCCGCCGTTACCGCCGGGCCGTCCTTCCGCCTGGTCGACATTCCCATGAAGGACGGCGTTGTCCTCAAGGCCGACGTCCTGACACCCGCCGCCGGAACACCCGGCGCCGACTCGCGGGGACGCTATCCCGTGATCGTGCAGCCCGCCTCCTGGGGGCAGAACGACCTGGAGTACGTCGCTCAGGGCAGGAAGCTGGCTGCCGACGGCTATGTGGTGGTCACATACACGGTGCGTGGATTCTGGCTCTCCGGCGGACGGATCGACGTCGGCGGGCCCGCAGACGTCGCCGACATCTCCTCCGTCATCGACTGGACCCTCGCTCACACCGAGGCCGACCCACGGCGCGTCGGCATGCTCGGCCTGTCACTGGGCGCGGGCATGTCCCTGCTGGGTGCCGCCTTCGATCCGCGGATCAAGGCGGTGGCCGCGATGAGTGCTTGGGGCGACCTGGTCAACTCCCTCTACAGCGGTCAGACCCGGCATCTGCAGGCGGCGGCGCTGCTCAACGCCGTGCAGTTGCCAACCGGCCGTCCGGGCGCGGAGTACGCACGGGCCGTGGCCGACCTCTACGCCAATCGCGACATGCAGGAAGTCGTCAACTGGGCAAGAACGCGGTCTCCCGGTACCTACCTGGATCGCATCAACTCCCATGGCACGGCGGTCCTGTTGGCCAACGCGTGGAGCGACAGCGTCTTCAACTCCAGCCAGATCACCGACTTCTACCAGAAGCTGACCGGACCCAAGCGTCTGATCATGCGTCCTGGAGACCACGCCACCCAGGAACTGACCGGATTCCTGGGGGTGGACAACGAGACATGGGCGAACGCACATGACTGGTTCGACCAGCAGCTGAAGGGCAGCGGCGGCACTTCCGGTGACCATGGCGCGTCCGTGGAACTGCACGTCAGGAATGGCGGCGGTGAGGAGGATTATCCCAGTTGGCAGGCCGTGAGCTCGCGGACCCGGTCACTGCCGCTCGGTCGCGCGGACGCCTTCGGCACCGGTGCGCTGGATGGTGCGGCCGACACCGGATGGCGCACCTCGATCACGGGCGGCATCGATTCCGGTGCGGACGCCGGGGTCACCGAACTGTCCGGGGTGCTTGACCAGATCGCCGAGCTGCCGCCGAGCGTCGAGGTTCCGCTACTGCCCCGGTTCGCTGCGGCCGTCTGGCAGTCGGCGCCCTACCCGTCCGTCCAGCGCATCCGCGGTGTGGTCACGCTGCACACCACCGTCACCTCCTCCGCGTCGCAGGGGACCGTCTTCGCCTACGTCTACGACGTGAACGCCCTCGGCGCGGGCAAACTCATCTCGCACGCACCACAGAGTTGGTCCGGCCGCACTCCGGGGCAGGCCTTCCCGCTCGACGTCGCACTCTTCACCACGGCCTACGACCTGCCGGCGGGCCACCGCCTGGCCCTCGTCCTCGACACCAAGGACCCCGCGTACGGCGGCAGCACCCCGCTCGGCAGCGACGTCTCGTTCAGCTCCCCGCAGACCGACCCGTCCCGTCTGGTGCTGCCACTGCGTTGACCGGACGATGGTGGGGTGTCCTGCGCGAGGACGGGGACGAGACCGGCGGGCAGCCCGTCGTCCCCCTGGGCAGGCCCCGGGGGGACAGGAGTCTTCCTGATCGCCGCAGAGCATCCCACTGCCACGCTCCTGGGCCCGGGTTCGTTCTACCCAGGTGCGTTCGACGTTCTTGGGCAGCAGGCCGTGGCCCGAGGGCCTGGCAGACGTCCTTGGCTCGCAGGGGGCCGGTCGCCTCGTCGGAGACCAGTACCGGGTCCTGGGCCGGGTGGTGGCCAGTGCCAGGAGCCGGAAGGTCTCGTGGCGGTGCAGCGCGGTCTCGATGTACTCGGCGAGCGTGTCGTGGTCGACGCCGCCTCGCAGCCGTTCTCGGAGGACGCAGTTGAACCGCGGTGATTGTGGAGCCTGAGATGCGGCGGCGGACATCCCGCTGATATGCCGTCAGCGGGCTCTGCGCGTCCGCGTTCACATGCACCGGCGTTCCCATGCCAAAAGCCGTGAGCGGCAGCACCAGTACGCACCAGACCCGGAAGCCCGGCGATCCACCGGAACGATCTCTTCCTTCAGCCCGAGAGAGAAGTGTCCTTGACGCGCTCGCTACGCCGACCGGAAGTCGTCCGAAACCATGGGGGAGGCGCAGGCTGTCAATCCCCTCGGCAGTCGCAGCCTGAAACAGCAACGTCCCAGCCGCGCTCACACACGCCGACACGACTGAACTCGCCTGCCACAACAGCAACTTGACAACACCCGCAGGGCCCTGACGAGGCTACCTGCCGAAAGTCCCGGGACTCTGAACTCTCGCTCAAGGGGTCGGGGCAGGCGACACCCCCTCGTGATCGGTGGAGTGCGGGTCGGCGCCGGTGGCGTCGCCTCGAACAGGGTGATGCCGACTCGGCGATGCGTCGGCGCCGACTGGGTCCGGTGCGACGGGCTTCGTGTGCGCTGGGCCGGGCGGGGTGCGCAGCCACCCCGTGCGGGCGACGAGGGAGCCGAGCGCGAGGGAGGCGAGGTGGCCGGCGTCGGCGAGTTCCTGGTCGTACAGCAACGCGGCCGTCAGTGCCGCGGCGAGCAGGGGCAGGCCGTAACGGCGTAGTCGGCCGTCGGCGAGGGTGAGTAGGCAGGCGCCGGTCGTCACCAGGCCGTAGCTGATTCCCACGTCACGGGCTCGGGTGGGAACGCCCGGCAGATGGGCGACGTGCATCAGCCACAGGGTGCCCTCGGTGAGCAGGGTCGCGGTGAGGTGACCGAAGACGAACACCCCGCAGGCGCGCAGTGTGCCCCAGCGCCATTCGGCGCATCCCAGGACCCCGGCCACGGCGGCGATACCGACCAGGGCCGGGACGCCGTCGACCACCAGACCGCTGGTGAACAGGGTCCACCACTTGCCGACATCCATGTGATGGACGTTGCTGCTGTTGTGGCGCATGAAACGGGCGCGCTCTGCCGCCGGTTGTCCCTTCAGCCACCATGCGGTCAAAAGCAGGGCCACCACGTACACGGCGGTACCCGGCAGCCGCCGCCTCAACGTCGTCACAGCCCTCATTGCCGTCCGTTTCATCCTTTTTTCGGTCCTGTTCTCGTCGCCCACGCTCGGGTGCTCACGGGCGATGTGCCCGGCCTTTTCAGGAAGAGACCATCGGCCGCCGCGTGAGGTTCCTGCGAAGACCAACATGAGAGGCGTTCTCATGAAGGGATGCTGTACTGCTCCGCGGCGATCAGTGGTTCGACGTACGGGGGAGGGAGTTCGCATGGTGGAACGCTGTACGGCGGGACATGCGCAGGTGCCTGGCGGCATCGGCGTCGGTCGTGCGACGGTCGGTCGGCGTGGGGCGTTGGCCGCGATGGCGTTGGCCGTGCCCGTGATCCTCGCGGGTTGCGACGGCAAGCACGCGCACAAAACCGCATCCGGCCCCTCCGACGCGTCGGCTTCCGGGATCCCGGTCGCGGACAACACGGTCATCATGATCATCCGGCACGGGGAGAAGCCCGGCAAACACGAATCCGGCCTCGACCAGAACGGCCGTCCTGACGCCAAGTCCCTCACCCAGCGCGGCTGGGAACGAGCCAGGGCGCTGCCGAGGCTGTTCGACCCGCCCAAGGGCCAGGCCCTGAAACCCGGCATCATGCGCCCGCGGACCATCTACGCCGCCGCCGACCAAGGTCCGCTCGCCGGCGCCCACCGGATGCGGGAGACCGTCACGCCACTCTCCCAGCGCATGGGCATCACACTGAACACCACCTATGCCGAGTCCGAGGAAACCGCGCTGGCCAAGGCCGCGCTCTCCGCTGCCCAACCGGTCCTGATCTGCTGGGAGCACTCGCGCATCCCGGCCATCGTCGACGCCCTCGGCGCATCGCACAGCGGCGCGCCCTCGGCGTGGCCCGACCGCTTCGACCTGGTGTGGGTCTTCACCCACGCCCGTGGCTCCTGGGCCTTCCACCAGGTCGGCCAACACCTGCTTCCCGGCGACGCCTGAAGCTGCCGCGCAAGGGTTCGCCGCGTCGCGCGGGAATGCCTCGGCTGCGCCATCCTGCTGCCAGGGCGCAGGGCCTCGGAGATCGCGCGGCGCCCGAATCGGACGCATTCGCGGTTCCGCGAACTGGCAGCGCGTCTCTTTGTGCGGCCCTCACCGCCCCGGGGGCGGCCGCTTGCCGGCCGGCATCCGACTTTCGGGCCCCGCCAGGCGCCTGGCTCCCTGCCCCGTACCGGAGCATCCACGTGGCCAGCCCACCCTCAGCATCAACGTGGACGCCGACAGCTTCGTACAGGGGTGCGACCTGCAGACCCCGAACTCCACCTGGACCCATGCAGCATGCGTCCAATCATAACGAATCCATAACGGGACTAGCCCAATCATCGGGACCCGTTCGCGCCCAGTTCAGAGAACCTGCCGCCGAGGGCCATCTGGAAGCGCCAGGGTCTTGGCCTACAAGGGCGCGCGCCTGGGCCTTCCTTCGTGTGAACGTGCGCCGGGCACCGGCTGACCGCCTTCACCTCAAGGAGTTCATATGCGTCCCTTGCCCCGGCGTAGACGCATCAGCGGCCATCCGCCGTCGCACGTACTGTCCGGGTCTGTCCCTCTCGGCGGGCTCGGCGAGCGGACTGCCGCCAGTGCTCCGGTTCCGATGGCGCCGCGCCGGTCTTCGGCACATCGGGAACGCCACGCCCGGATCATCCGGGCACGGCGAGGCCCTGTCGACCTGCCCAGGCCTCGGCACCGCTTTCCCGCGCAAACGCAGGGGCGGCGCCCTGCCCCGTACGACCACGCCGAAGGCGAGCCTGCCCTCTCCGGTTGGAGCACACCTGCGCCGACGCCTTTGGCGACATACCGGGCGGGACGGCAGACGACCAGCAGGGGCCGGGGCTCCTCTGGAACAGGGTGCCCGGCGGGCCTCCGGGCCAGAATGCCAACCGCTGCTCAGAACCCGTGTGACGGCCAGGGCGCGGCCTGCCCGGGCGACGGGCTGTCCTTTCCCGACCGCGCACCACTGAGTTTTCAAGCCTCACTCGACCACAGGGAGCCGCAGTGTCTGCCAGACCGGAAAAGAAACCCTTCAGCCGCCGCAAGTTCCTTGGGGCCGCGGCCGGTGCCACTGCGGCCGCGACGCTCCTGCCCGCCTCGCTGCGCTCGGCCGTCGCGGTGGCAGCGGCCGGCACCTCGCTGAGCGACGTCAAGCACATCGTGATCCTCAGCCAGGAGAACCGGGGGTTCGATCACTACTTCGGTGCCTACCGCGGCGTCCGCGGGTTCAACGACCGCAATGCCATCAAGGTCAACGGCAAGTCCGTGTTCACCCAGGGCCCAGCGAACACCCGGCCATTCCGGATGAACTGGACGTCGACGTCCCCGTTCTGTGTCGCCGCGGGCAGCCAGGACTGGAGTTCGGACCACATATGGTGGCACGGCGGAAAGTGCGACCAGTGGTTGCTGTCCGAAAGCGGCGTCAAGATGGGCTACGTGGGCCGCCATGAGCTCTCCTTCTACTGGGAGCTCGCCGATGCCTTCACCATCTGCGACAACTACCACAAGTCGTCGTTCACCCAGACAAACCCGAACCGGCTGTTCATGTTCACCGGCACCAACGGCGTCTCCCTGCCTGGCCAGCCGGTCGCGATCGACAACTCCTACAACGCGGGCAACCGCACCCTGACCTGGACGACCACACCCGAACGCCTGTCCGACGCAGGCATCAGCTGGAAGTTCTACCAGAAGGGCCCGCTCGGCGGCGACGGCGGCAACTTCGATGACAACCCACTGGTCTGGTTCAAGCAGTACCAGGACCCCAGCAGCGACCTCTACAAGCGGGGGATGCAGACCGTCTCCGACATCCCGGCGGCGATTCGCGCCGATGTGGTGGCGGGCACCTTGCCACAGGTGTCGTGGATCGTGGCCGACTACGCCGAGTCCGAGCACCCGGAGGCCAAACCGCCGGCCGGCGAAGCGTTCACCTCGAAGATCATCGATGCGCTGTACGCGCCCTTCGACGGCTCCCCGCACGGTGTCTGGGAAGACACCGTCTTCCTCATCACCTACGACGAGGCCGGCGGCTTCTACGACCATGTGCCGCCGCCGGTCCCGCCGTCGCCTGCCAGCGGCAGCGGCAGCAAGAGCAATGTGGGCGTGGACGCCAACGGCGTGGTGACCGGCGAGATCCACCAGGACGTGCCGACCGGCCCCGGTTGGCGAGTGCCGATGATCGCGGTCTCGCCGTGGAGTACGGGCGGGTTCGTCTGCTCCCAGACCTTTGACCACACCTCGCTGCTTCGGTTTCTGGAGTCCTGGTCGGCGGCCGTCGGCAAACCCTTCACCGAGACCAACATCAGCCCTTGGCGCCGTGCCGTGTGCGGCGACCTGACCTCGGTGTTCAACTTCTCCGTGCCCGGCGACTGGCCGGCCGTGATGCCCGATCCCAGCCCGCTGGGCGGAGCGATCGACGCGTCCTGCTACACCGTCACCGTCCCGTCGAACCCGGTGGCCGCCACACAGGAAGCCGGCACCAAGCCGGCCCGCCCGATTCCCTGGCAGCCCAACGTCGTCGGGCGCACGAGCGGGGCCGAGAGCCGCTTCTACCTCGACATGACCAACACCGGAAGCGCCGCCGTCACCTTCACCGTGCTGCCCAACGCGATCCGGACCGATGGCCCGTGGCACTACACCGTGGGCGGCAACACCACCACGCCGATGTTCGACTACTTCAGCAAGGACGACCAGTTCGACGTCTCGCTGTACGGGCCGAACGGATTCCACCGCCGGTTCGCGGGCAAGATCTCAGCCCCGTCGGTCGAGGTCGCCTCCACCTACGCCGCGGACGCCTCACAGATCACCCTCAAGTTCACCAACCTGCGCCCGTCCGCCGTCACCGTGACCGTCACCGACGGGGCTTACGGCACCGGTGGCCCCTGGACAGTCGACGTCCCCGCCTCGGGCACCGCCCAGGCCGACTACCCCACCGACCACGGCTGGTACGACCTGACCGTCACCAGCTCGGACACCACCTTCGCCCGCCGCCTGGCCGGCCACATCGAAAACGGCCTGCCGAGCATCACCGACCCGCTCCGCAACATCCTCGCACCGATTTCCCGCGCCGGCTGGACCGTCAAGTACGCCGACAGCGAGGAAACATCCGGCGAGAACGGGGCCGCCGCCAACGTCCTCGACGGCGTGATCGGCACCATCTGGCACACCCAGTGGTACGCCGCCAACCCCGCACCCCCGCACGAGATCCAACTCGACATGAAGCAGACATACTCCTGCGCCGGGCTCGAATACGTTCCCCGTCAGGACGGCAACAAGAACGGGACCATCGGCAGTTACGAGATCTACGTCAGCCCCGACGGCACCAACTGGGGTGCGCCGGTCGCGACCGGCACCTGGCTTGCCGACACCACCCCCAAGCAGGTCGCCTTCGCCGATGCCGTCAACGGCCGTTATCTACGCCTGAGAGCCCTCTCGGAGATCAACGGCAACCCCTGGACCTCAGCCGCTGAAATCAACGTCCTCACCCGTCAATAGAAACCCTCCGATACAGCAGTGGTGAAGGATTCGCCGACGGCCTTGATGCGGCGTTTGCGCAGGTAGGCGTGGTTGGCGCGGGAAGAGTGGGCCCTGTCGCCAGCTACCGCGCCGGGGCCGGGTGCGAGGACGGCCGACGGGCAAGCGGATGCGTACCTTGCCCAGGACGGGAATGAATTCGGGGGTGTCAGCGGCCTGCCCGGCGGTCAGGACGGGCGCCGTGGGTCGGCAGCGCCGGCCGGCGGCCAGGTGGATTTTGCTTGTGAGCCCGCCACGGGACCGGCCGAGCAGGGCGGCCTTCGGGCGGGTCCGCCGTCTGCGGCGGATGCGCCGCCGTTCGGCTTGGGCCGGGGCCGGGTCGCTTGCGCCGTCCGGCCCGCCCTGTTCCTCCGGCGGTCCCCCTTTTTTTGAGGCTGCCACCTACTCCAGTGCGGCCAGGGTTTCCTCGCTGGCCCGGAGGCCGGTTGCGTCGTGATGAGCGCGCGTAGTGGCGGAATCCACGCTGCCCAGAGACATGTCGATCTCGTCCCTACGAGTGGCCTCGGTAATCGCCTCGCCCGGCAGGCCTTGGAAGGCGCCCGCGTCCCGCCCTTGCATGAAATCGTTGTAGACCGTCTGCCGGGCTCCGAACCGCTCACGCAGCCGCTCCGGGTATGGCCCGAACCTGCCGACCGGCAGAGACGGTCCGATGAACTCCCAATCCGCATCCGCAAGTTGCACCCGCGTCTCGCCACCGTCCCACCGGACCGGCACACCGTTCGGGACCCAAAACCGGCTTTGATCACAACCGCGGACAGTCCCCAGGGGTGCGCACGGTGAGGCCCGCACGCGATTCAGCTCCCGGCGCTCCGACCAGCCGCCCCCGTACGCCGTTGCCGCCGTCGTCGGGGAGGGGAGACTGTGGGGCGGCATCCGTCGAATCCAGCGAATAACGGACAGGGGCGCCGACCATGGCCATCATCGTCACCTTCGACATCGAGAACACGACTGCCGCCCAGGAGTTGTACGACACCTGCCTTGACCGCGTCACCGAGGGCCGGGGCTTCAGCTCGCCGACCGACCTGCCCGTACCAGGACTGCTCGCCCACATCGCGGGGCCCGTCGCCGGCTGTTGGCGGGTCACCGACGTGTGGGAGTCTCCCGAGGCGTTCGAGGCCTTTGCCAAGATCCTCGGCCCTGTCCTGGCCGACCTGGGCTACGGGGCCATCCGGCCGGACGTCTCGCCCGCCCACAACGTCGTCCTCCGCTGAGCCGAACGGCCGGGGAGGGGCGGTCCGCACGCTCCTCCCCGGCCCTTCCGTCCGGAGCGTCCTCGGTTCGGGCGACGCGGCAGCCGGCGCCTGTGCCTGGGGGAAGCCCCGGCTACGGCTGCCCAGTCGGGTGGGCCGTGGCGCCGGGGGAGGTGCATGAAACTGGAGCGATGGCTGGAGCGCGGGATCGGGGCGCTCGAAGCGTTCGGTACGGCAGAACGCCCGGTTGATCTGCCCGGCCTGCCGCGCAAATGGCCCTGTTCCACTGCACAGCGGCCACTCCGGCACGGGGCTCAGCGGTGCAAGGGCGCGGCTACCCGCCTGCCCAATGGTCAGCAGCAGGCATACGGTCTGCCACCGTCGGGGTCCGTCGTGAAGCCCGGATGGGATGGTCCTCCAGCACCGATGGATCACGCTGACAGCACATTGCCCTCCCAGCCGTCGAGTCCCAACCGCCATCCAGATGACATACCCCCGCGATCGCCTGCACTGAGCCGTAGGACCGAATCGTCGGTGCCGGCTTCGCCTGCGCCCGCAGCTCCGCGAAGAACGACTCCACCGGCACAACCACGACACCGTCATCACCCAGCAGCTGGTACGGCGACATCCAAGGGTCACCGGTCGACATCCCCTGAACGGCTGGTTCAGGGCCACTAGGGCGCGTATCACGTCGTGATCAATCGGCCCGCTGGCGGTCGTGGCGACGATGGCCTGCCCGCTCGCCGTCTTCGTGGCGGGCATCGGTGCGGCGGCGCCCGTTGTGTGGGGCCGTCCGGCCATGTGGCTGGTGGTGCAGGGGCTCGCCGTCGCCGTGGTGGTGTCCGCCTGTGTCTCGGCAGCCGCGCTCTGGCGCCGACGGCTGACGCCGAGCTGGGCGGTATGGCTGCGTCTGGCCCCGGTCGGGCTGGCCGCGGTCGGGTTCGTACCGTGGGCGGTGTGGTGGGGTGTCGCCGCATGACGGCCTTCGTCCCTCGACCACTCCAGCAGTAGCTGATGGCGCCGGTCCACACGCTTCGGGGCATTGGCAGACCTCCGCGGTAGCCCCCGAGCAGCACCAGCTGCGGGGTCTCAACACCAGGTCGCGTGGTCAATGCCAGGAACATGATGAGTATTGAGGCATCAACCCCGTTGCGCGATACGGAATTTCATGGCCCCTTCCAGAGCCCGGTACGGTCGGATTCATGGACTGGAATTTTCAGACGGCCGAACAACTCGCGGCTGCCTTGCGTGCCGGTGAAGTGACCTCGGTGGAACTGACCGACGGGGCGATCGCCCGTATCGAGCGGGATGACAAGGCGATCAACGCGATCTGTGTGCCGGACTTCGACCGTGCGCGGGCCGCCGCGCGCGGTGCCGACCAGGCACGCGCCCGCGGTGAGGACCGGCCGCTGCTCGGCATTCCGGTGACGGTCAAGGAGTCCTACAACATCGCCGGGCTGCCCACGACCTGGGGTATACCGGCGCATCGGAACTACAGGCCCGCCGAAGACGCGGTGCAGGTGTCGCGGCTCAAGGCCGCAGGCGCGGTGGTGCTCGGTAAGACCAATGTGCCCTTGGGGCTGCAAGACATACAGAGCTTCAACGAGATCTACGGCACTACCAATAACCCGTGGGATCACGGTCGTACGTCAGGTGGATCCTCCGGCGGATCAGCGGCGGCCCTGGCGTCGGGATTCGGCGCGCTGTCCATCGGCTCCGACCTCGCCGGTTCGTTGCGCACCCCCGCGCATTTCTGTGGTATCTACGCGCACAAGCCGACACTCGGGCTGGCGGCGATCCGGGGTATGGTCCCGCCGCCCGCGCCGGCCTTGCCGACCGAATCCGACCTCGCCGTCGTCGGTCCGATGGCGCGCACTGCCCGCGACCTCACGCTCCTGCTCGACGTCATGGCCGGACCGGACCCGGTGACGCTCGGTGTGGCGTACGACTTGAAGTTGCCGCCCGCGCGCCACGAGCGGCTCAGCGACTTCCGGGTCCTGGTACTCGACGAGCATCCGTTCATTCCGACCGGGTCCGCTGTGCGGGCGGGCGTGAACCGGGTGGCCGACGCGCTTGTCGACGACGGCGCCCGCGTCGAACGGTACAGCCCGCTGCTGCCCGATCTGGCCGAAGCCGCGATGCTCTACAGGCAGTTGCTGTTTTCGGGCTCCGTTGCGCGTTTTCCCGTCGAAGCGTACGAGCAGCTGCGGACCCGCGCCGCCCAACTGAGCCCAGACGACCAGAGTCTCGATGCGACGCTGCTGCGGGCCATGGTGTTCAGCCACCGCGACTGGATCGAGGCGAACAGCCGTCGCGAGCTCCATCGCCACGGCTGGCGGCAGCTCTTCGCCGAGTTCGACGCCGTGGTGTGTCCCATCACGCCCACTCCCGCGTTCCCGCACGACCACAACCCCGATCCGAGAGAACGCCGGATCGCCATCGACGGCGTCGAATACCCGTACTTCGACCAGCTCGTCTGGGCCGGCCTGGCCACGATGCCCGGCCTGCCCGCCACCGCCGTACCAGCGGGCCGGTCCCCCGAGGGTCTGCCGGTGGGAGTGCAGCTCATCGGTCCGATGTTCGAGGACCGCACCCCGCTGCGGCTGGCCGAACTGCTGGAGCAGAAGATCGGCGGCTTCCAGGCAGCGAAGTAGGGCGTATTACCTGGGTGTTCGTCGAAGGTGAGGTGAGGTGAGCATCACGACGAGGTGATCCGCATGCGCGCAGTCACTGCCCGGATCGCGCAGGCCAGCGGCGTGCATTTTCATCGGTGGTCTGGCGAACCACAGGGTAATGCAGCGGAGTTGAGACGGCCCACCGATGAAGCAACCTGAGACAGCGTGGAAGGTGCAGGTCGCAAAGCCATATGGAGCCGAGCACAAGACTCTGTAACGCCAGTGCAGAACCTCAGGTTTCGTGCACAGTCTCGGCCGCGACGGCATCACGGCCGCGCTTGTGCTGCCGCTGTGAGACTCCCTGTTACGGGCAGGCATTCGGCGAGCAGGTCGACGATGTAGCGCCAGGTTCGCCGAGCGCGCTGCGGGTGGTAGCCGCAGCACGGGGAGTACGGTCTGGTACCGGCGGGTGATGGAAGGCGTGCGGGGCTCCGCCGTAGACCACGAGGCGCCGGTCGACTGCGTTGTCGTACCCCTGTGCTGTCCTTGTCTTGTGGCAGTGGCTTCGAGGCGAGGGAGTACGCCGGTGAACCGTGAGCAGTGGAGTCCTTTCCTTCAGCGGTGGAGCGAGGAGTGGATCAACAGCCATGCCCCGGAGAGAGACGGTGAGTTGGACGGGGCGGTGGTGCGTGACCGCTGGCTCGGCTTCGCCCCGGCGAACGAGGAGGAGATCGCGGCGGCCGAGGCCCGACTGGGCCGTACCCTGCCGCCGTCGCTGCGTGAATTCCTGGCAGTCACCAACGGGTGGCGGGACGCGGGCTGTTTCATCTACCGGCTGGCCGGCACGGCCGAGCTGGAGTGGCTGGCCGATTCCGATCGGTCGTACCTGATCGAGATCTACGACGAACTCACGGAGGGCGATGCGGAGAGCGAGGATGATGAAGAGGGCGCTGATGTGATCAACGAGGCTGAGGTGCTGAGGCGTTCTCTGCTTGTCTCGCTCGACGGTGACGCGGCGGATGTCTTCCTTGACCCCGGGGAGGTGAATGAGCGCGGGGAATGGACCGCTTACTGGCTCGCTTCATGGTCGGGGAACGGGCTGGAGCCGTTCGACTCCTTCTACGAGTTGATGTACGACCAGTACAAGTCGTTCCATGCCTTGCGGAAACCGGAAGGGGAGACCAAGGACAGTTGGGACGCCAAGGTGGAAGAGGCTCGGCTCGCCACCCTCAGAGGTGAAATCGAGGGGCCGTTGGAGGTGTTGGCCGAGGCGGAAGAATTCGGCAACGAGCGCGCTCTGCTTCTGCGATTCCAGATGCTGGTCATGCTCGGCGGTGGTGAACACGAGGCAAAGATCAGTCATGTCGTGGACTGTGCACACCACCCAAGTATTCTGCAACACCCCATTTTCGTAGCAGAGTTGCTTCCCCTCGTCTTTGCGGAAGATCGCACTCGATATCTGCCACACGGCTGGTCAACGCTGCAATCCTGCAAGGAGAATGGCACGGATTGGCTGCAGTCGCTCATCGCCGACCATGAGGCACGCCGCGCCACCCCAGAATTCCAAATCTCCTACGGGAACGCAGAATTCAACGCCGCCGTCCACCGCATCGTGGACCGGCTGACCGCCGACCCGGCCTTCCAGG
This sequence comes from Streptomyces sp. IMTB 2501, assembly GCF_001953885.1. Classification (GTDB taxonomy): domain Bacteria; phylum Actinomycetota; class Actinomycetes; order Streptomycetales; family Streptomycetaceae; genus Streptomyces. The sequence continues at coordinate 62,585 of NZ_MQUS01000010.1, forward strand.
TCCGGGACCTGTATGAGGAGCAGCGACGGAACGCGACCTACGAACAGATGTGGGTGGACGGCCAGCTCACCATCCGCATGGAAATGCCAACCCTGACCACCTCCGCCGTCCTCATCAGCGAGGAATCGGAAGACGCCGTGGCCGCCGACTCAGAAGTGCCCGACCCGTTCGGCGATTACGAGCGGGCACGCGAGCGGCAACGGCAGCTCGTTGACGCGGCCTGGCCCGAACTGAAGGAGGCGATACGGCTGTGGCGCCCACTGCATGAGGACCACATAGCCCCCGTGGTGCTGTTCGCCGACCCCGTACTCGCCGAGATGATCACCGAGGAGCGGGGGCGGGAAGTCCTTTCGATGTGCCGGACTGGAGAGTGATGCCAGTCGTGTCGCCTGCGCGGCATCCCTGAAGCGTTGGCCGAACCGGCGCGGGGCGGCTGAGCCGGTGGACGACTGTGCGAACATCGGGCAGTGACGGATACCCAAGTGGAGATCAAGGACATCATCGTCGACTGCCGGGACCCTGAGCGGCTGGCTGCGTTCTGGTCCGAGGTGCTCGGCCGTCCGATCGCGGCCAGGACCGGCCCGTTCGTCTGGCTGGCCAGAGCCGGCGGCCCGGGTCTCGGGTTCCAGCAGGTCGAGGGACCGAAGAGCGGCAAGAACCGCGTCCACTTCGACGTATCCGCGCCCGACCCCGCCGCCGCGCAACGGCGGATCGAGGCCCTGGGTGGCCGCCGACTCCAGGAGTTCGCCGCCAGCGGCTTCCTGGTCATGGCCGACCCGGAGGGCAACGAGTTCTGTGTCATCCCTCAGGGACCGTTCGACGTCGACGACCAAGGCCACGCGGACTACCTGAGCGCCTGAGCTCTCGCCCCGGGGCAATTTCCATGAGGTAAGCCCTGGTTGTCGAGTGAGTTCGGCTGGACTGCAGCGGGCTTTTGACGCACGGCTCATGGACGGGCCGGTCGGGAACTCAGGGAGCACATCGGTGACCGGTTCGCCCGGGCGATGTACGTGGATCCGGGCGCTGTGTGTGGATCAGGGGGCGGACACCAGGAGCCGGTATCCGACGTCGATGGTGTCGAGCGTGAGCAGTTCGGCATGACGTGTGTGCCAGCGGCCGGTCGCCAGGTCGTCGGCGAGCCGGGTCAGGCCTGGCGCGAGAGTGTCTTCGCCGTTCTGGGCGAGCATGGAGATCCCCGCGCGCACCTGGGGGTCGAGGTACGCGCGAGGGCGGCGCCAGTATGCGGCACCGAATCCGTCCAGGCAGTCATGGGGGACCGGGACGGGTTCCTGACGCGCTCCGCCGAGCAGGTCGGCCAGCTGGTCGGTCGGGATGGCACGGGTGTCGTCGAACGCGGCTGCCTCGGGGAGGTAGTCCCGGACGAGCCAGAAACGCTCCCGGAAGATCTCCTGGTCCCACGTCAGGATGACGATGCGGCGGCGGGCGACCCTGCGCAGTTCGCCGATTCCGGCTGCGAGGTCGGACCAGTGGTGGACGGTCAGCAGGGCCATCACGGCGTCGGCGGCGTCGTCGACCAGCGGGAGGTGTTCTGCGACCGCCTGCACGGCGGGCGCGGAACCCGGCGGCCGCTGGGCGATCATGACCTCGCTCGGTTCGACCGAGAGGGTCGTCTGGGGCGGTTCGTACGAGCCGGTGCCCGCTCCGACGTTGATCACATCGGTGGCGGTCCCGAGGGCAGCACGGATCTGGGCCGCGATCCGCGGGTCGGGCTGCCGTGTGCGGGCATACGTTGTGCCGAGTGAGTCATAGGTGGCCATGTCAGTCAGTATGCGAAGCGGGTGTGGTCCCCGGCCCGTTTGTGCGCTGACAACGTGTGGCACAGTGAGCGCCAGGGTGCCGAAGTCAGAGAAGGTCCGCCAGACAGGCCAGGTAGAGCGCCATCGCCGTCCCCGGCTCCCGAACCCCGCGTCCGCTCAGTTCCTCGATCTTCGCCAGCCGGTGCAGGAGCGTGTTGCGGTGCACGCGGAGCCGCTCCGCCGTCCGTACGAGATGGAAGCCGCATTCGGCCCACGCGACGAGGGTCTCCCGCAGCACCGGCCAGTCCACGCGTTCGCGTATCCCGCTGAGCAGGACGGCCGCGTACCGGGCGCGCTCCGGACGCAGCGCGGCCGCCACCAGCTGCGGCACCCGCAGCTCGGTCACGGCGAAGACGCGCCGACCGGGTTCCAGCCGGGGTCCGGTGCGCAGCGCCATCGCCGCGTCCCGGTAGGAGTCGTGCATCCCGGCGACTCCCCGCCCCGGTTCGCCGATCCCGGCCCGTGCATCGAGACCGTGCCGCTCACGGATCCGTTCGACCAGGGCCGCGCACCGGTCGGCGAGTCCGTCCGTCGCGGCACGCAGCACCGCATAGCGCCCGGCGGCGAGTTCCCCGGCCACGTCCTGGCCGCCGGCGAACACCTCCCGCACCGTCCGCATCAGCGACATCCGCGAGACCCCGCCCGCCCGCACCTGCAGCACCACGGCGGTCCGTGGCAACCGCGGGTCCAGTCCCAGTTCTGCCAGCCGCCCCTCGACCGTCTCGGCGTCGACGACCTCGGGATCGTACAGCGCGATGTCCCGTACGCAGTCGTCGACCGCCCGCTCGTGCAGCAGCCGGGAACGCAGTAGGACCGCCTCCTCCAGCAGGATCTCGGTCTGCCGCTGTACCACCAGCCCGAAGCGTCGCACCTCGTCGGGGTCGCCGGTCAGGCACACCGTGCCGACCGCCTCCGTGCCGACCGTGATGGGCAGGCTGATGCCCGACAGCACCCCGCGCAGCCGCCGCGCCTGGTCCGCTGTGTGCGTGGCGGGCCGCCGGGTGCGCAGCACCTCGTACGACGCCTCGTGGACCGTGCCCAGCCGCTCGGTGTCACCGCAGCCGATGACCACCGCGTCCCGGTCCGTGATCAGCACGTTGAAACCAGTGATGCGCCCGATGTCGCAGGCGATCTCCTGGGCGAGTTCGGGGGTGAGGACGTCGCCGGCTGCCATGTACGGAAAGTACAGCGCAATCCCCTGAATCCGGCAGCCTGTTCGTGCACTTCGTACGATGACGCCGACGCACGGGATCCTTACCTTCTACGGGCAACGGGCGGTCCCCCACCCTCCCCACTCCTCCGTCCCCCTCCTCTTCGTCAGGAGACGGTCATGCCCGCTTCACTGGAGAAGTCCCGGCCCACCAGAACCCATTGGCTCATCACCCTGTACGCCGGCGGCGGCGAGTTCTGCGACGGCTACATCCTCAGCATCATCGGTGTCGCCCTGCCGCTCATCACGCACGACTTCAACCTCGGCTCCACCATGTCGGGACTCATCGGATCGGCCTCGCTGATCGGTATGTTCGTCGGCGGACTCGTCTTCGGTCACGTCACCGACCGTATCGGCCGGCAGAAGGTGTACCTCGCCGACATCACCGCCTTCATCCTGCTCTCGGCGGCCCAGTACTTCGCGCCCGACCCCTGGACGCTCACGCTCCTGCGGTTCGCGATGGGTATCGCGATCGGCGCCGACTTCGCCATCGCCGGCACCATCGCCTCCGAGTTCGCGCCCCGCAGGTCCCGGGGGCCGCTTCTGGTCGTCATGGTCACCATGTGGTCGGTCGGCGCGGCCACCGCGTACGTCGTGGGCTGGCTGATGATGCGCTCCGGGCACGACGACTGGCGCTGGATGATGGCCAGCAGCGCGGTCCCGGCCGTACTGATCCTGCTGCTGCGGTTCGGCACGCCCGAGTCGCCGCGCTGGCTGATGAACCAGGGACGAACCGAGGACGCCCGGCAGGTCGTCCGCCAGATGCTCGGCCCCGACGCGGACCTCGGCGACTTGGAGGCCGAGACCACCACCCGCAGCCGCTACACCGACATCTTCCAGGGCGTCTACCTGCGCCGCACGGTCTTCGTCGGAGTCTTCTGGGCCTGCCAACTGCTGCCGATCTACGCCATCACCACGTACGAGCCGACGATCCTGTCCTCTCTCGGCCTCGCCCACGGCAACAGCGCCTACCTCGGGTCGGTGGCGCTCCAGATCTTCTACATCCTCGGCTCCCTCTCCGGGATCCTGTTCGTCAACAGGGGCCGCAGGCCACTGCTGTTGTGGAGCTTCGCGCTGTCCGCGCTGCCGCTGCTGGTGCTGTCACTGATCGCCGAACCGACCCCGACGGCGGTGATCGTGCTCTTCGCGGTGTTCGGCGTGGCGTCCTTCTCCAGCCAGTGCCTGCAGGCCATCTACCCCTCCGAGCTGTTCCCGACCGGTGTACGGGCCACGGCCAACGGCTTCGCGACCGGCACCAGCCGTATCGGGGCCGCCATCGGCACCTGGGGAGCCCCCGTGGTCCTTGGCCACAGCACCCGCCTTGCCATGCTCCTCGGCGCGCTGATCTGCGGAATCGGCTGGCTGGTGTCCTACCGGCTCGCCCCCGAGACCAGCGGCAGGAGCCTCGCGGAGTCGAGCGGCGACGGATCCTTCGTGTCCAACCCCCCTACGGTGAAGGAACTTTCGTGACCCGATCACCCTCCTCGGTCCTCGTCGTCGGCGGCGGCGTGGTCGGCCTGGCCTGCGCGCACTACCTGGGCGAAGCCGGTCTGAAGGTCACCGTCCTGGAGCGGGACCGGATCGGCAGCGGCGCGTCACGCGGCAACGCCGGCGAGGTCTGCCCCGACCTCGTCGAACCGCTCGGTGCCCCAGGAGTGGCGGCCAAGGCCCTGACCGGCCTGTTCCGCCCGGCGAGCCCACTGTGGATCAACCCGGTGCCGAGCTTGCCGCTGCTGCGCTTCCTGGCCCGCCTGGGCCTGAACAGCACGGCCCGCCGGTACGGCGCCGGGGCCACGTCGCTCGCCGCCCTGGCCGAGGACACCTTCGCGCTGTTCGAGGAGCTGGAGGCGCTCGGCGTCGACGGCAAGGCCGAGAAGGACGGCTTTCTGTTCGCCTATCCGTCCGACCAGGACGCGGCGCACGGGCTTGCAGGCTTCCGGAGGCTTGGCGCGCCCGTCGAGGCCGAGGGGCTGCTGCGGGGTGCGGCCTTGGCCGAGCTGGAGCCCGCCCTGGGGCCCGCGGCTCGCGCCGGGTTCCTGGTGGAACGCCAGTGGTCCCTGGACCCCGGGCAGTTCGTGGACGCGCTCGCCGACCGGCTGCGCCGGGACGGCGCGGAGCTCGTGGAGGGCGGGCGGGTGACGACGGTGCGGGAGAGCCCCGGGCGCGTCGAGGTGCGCACGACCGCGGGAACGTACAGCGCGGACGCGGTGGTGATCGCGGCAGGGGTGTGGTCCCGAGAGGTGTGCCGATCCCTGGGGGTACGGATCGACCTGGCGCCGGGCAAGGGCTACAGCTTCTCGGTCCCGGCCGAGCCGCTGCCGCGCCGGCTGGTGCACCTGGGGACGGCGAAGGCTGTCCTGACACCGTTGGGCAAGGCCGTCAGGGTCGCCGGGACGATGGAGTTCGACCGGGACCCGGACCACTTCCGGCAGAGGCGCGTGGACGCCCTGGTGGCGGCAGCCCGCCCGTATCTCCCAGGCGCTGGCTGGGACCGTCGTGAGCAGGAGTGGATGGGCCCGCGCCCGATGACGCCGGACGGCCTTCCCCTCATCGGGCCCGTTCCCGGCCACCCGGCGGTCCTCCTGGCCACGGGCCACAACATGCTGGGCCTGATGCTGGCCCCGGCCACGGGACGCCTGGTGGCCGGGCTGTTGACGGGCCGGGCGGACCCGGAACTGGCCGCCCGGTTCGCCGCGGGCAGAGCGACTGGGAGGGCTCGGTGAACCCCGTGCGGGACGGCGGTGTTCTCCGGGGCCGGAGAGCCGATGGTTCGTGGCCGAGACGACTGGCGGCGGCGGCCGTTGCGGTGACGGAGGCCGGGCGACTGGCTCCCGGTACCGGGATCAGCGCGGAGGAGCGGCTCAGCAGCCACGCCAGGGCGATCTGCTGCGGGTTGGGCCTTGCAGCGCCGACGCTCGGTCAGCGTCACCGCTACCGCTGGCCTTCCAGGAGCCGGTGCTCGGCAGGCAGTTCCTTCAACGCCTCCGGATTCCGTCCGGAAGTCCCTGGACGGGGGCGCCCAGGCGAGGGAAGAACGCGTAACGTCGAAGTGACGGAGCGCTGCCGTGACGGGATCCCGGGGGACGGCTCCGGGCGACGGCAGTGGCGGAAGGTCGTAGCAATGTCCGGAACGACCCCACGTGGCGAAGCGGATGCGGTGAACCCCTGGCAGCGGTTCGACGATCTGTACGCCGACCGGCCGCCGTGGGAGATCGGGCACCCCCAGCCGGCGTTTCTCGACCTCGCGCGGTCGGGTGTCATCCGGGGGCGGGTGCTGGACGTCGGCTGCGGAACCGGGGAGCACGTGCTCATGTGCGCGGAGCTCGGCCTCGACGCCACCGGGGTGGATCTGGCGGCCACGGCCTTGCGGGCAGCGGAGGACAAGGCCCGTCGGCGCGGTGCCCACGTTCGGTTCCTGCACCTCGACACCCGGAGGCTGGCCGATCTGGGGGGAGCGGTTCGACACCGTGCTGGACTGCGGCATGTTCCACATGCTCGATCCGGGCGACCGCGCGGCCTTCACCAGCGGTCTGCAGGCCGTCCTGCGTCCCGGCGGCCGCTACTTCCTGCTGTGCTTCAGCGACCGGGAGCCCAGGATCCCGGGCGCCGTGGGACCACATCGGCTGACGCGCGACGACCTTACGAACGCCTTCGCCGACACGCTGCGCATCGACTTCGTCGTGCCCGTCACTCTTGAGATCAACCTGGACCGGCCGGGCATCCAGGGCTGGTTGGCGGCCATGACCATGGTCCCCACCGGTCATACAGAAAGATCACAGTAGAGTCGCCCGTACGGGGCGGGCTTCTTCGGGAAGCCGATGCGTTGTGCCCTGCCCTTGGCCGCTGTTGCCGCCGTTGCCGCTTCGCTGTGCGCGGGCTGCGCCGCGTCCGGTGACGGGAATGGTGGCAGCAGTGGTGAGACGAAGCCGGAGGCCGGCTCGTCCTCCCCGGCCCGCGAGGCCGCCGTACGCCCCACTGCTGCAGCGTGGCCCCATGACGTACGACCTTATTCCGACCGTGGACGCGCTCATGGCCCTGCTGGCCGACTGTGCGGATGTCTGGGACACCCCGGACCGGTCCGGTGACCCGGTGGACATCCTGGACCACGGCCTCCAGGTGGCGACCCTGCTCGCCGTGAGCCATCCGGACGACGAGGAGCTTCAGTTGGCCGGGCTCGTCCACGACATCGGCCACTATCTTGTGCCCGCCGACGAGCAGGGGCACGGCAGGCACGCCGCGTCGGCGGTCGAGGAGCTGCTGGGGTCGAGGGTTGCCCGGCTCGTCGCCGCGCACATCCCGGCCAAGCGCTATCTCGCGGCCGCCGATCCGGACCTCGTACTCTCTCCCGAGAGCGCACGCACGCTCGGCTGCCAGGGCGGCCCGATGACTCCGCGGGAGGCGGCGGCCTTCGAGGCGGACCCGGACTTCCAGGCGGCGATCGCCCTGCGCCGTGCCGACGACGCGGGGAAGGTGGTGGGCCTTGCGGTGGCTCCGCTGGAGTCGTGGCGACCGGCCGCGGAGCGAGTCGCCGCCGGCTGTCAGCCGTGCCAGTCGCCGCCGGGCGTCAACTGGGCGCCCGGACCGCGGCGGGCTCGGAGCCGGCGTCGAGGGCCAGTGCCGCGAAGGTGGCCAGCCAGTGGTCGGCCGTGAAGTCCTCGCGCTCCACGGCGGGCAGACCCGCCGCCAGGTGGACCGTGGCAGCCTCCGCGAGCCGCCCACGGACCGGCCCGTCCGGCAGCGCGGCGGCGATCGAGCGCAGCGCGGCGGCCCGGCTGAGGGTCAGGCCCAGCAGATGGCCGATCTGCGGGTCGGCGTCGTCGGAGACGACCGGTACTTCCAGCAGCGGACAGGCGGCGCCGGAGCGCAGTGCGGGCAGGAAGCGGTCGAGCCACGGTGCGAACCGCTCCCCGTCGAGCACTCGGCGCATCGCGTCGGCCTCGGTCAGCGCCGGGGACAGGAAGTCCTGGCCCGATGGTTCCCAGTGCGTGGGCGCGTCGTGGTCGTCGGCGAACCAGTCCAGCAGGCGTCGTCGTACCGCCTCGGTGGTCGCGGCGGGCAGCTCGCCCGTGTCGAGCAGCAGGCCCAGCGTGAAGGCGCTGTTGGGATGGTTGCCGTGGCGCACCGGATACGTGGCCCTCGGCAGCCAGCCGGCCAGCAGGGTGTCGACGGCGGCGACGCCCGGCGCCAGGGCCTTGGCCCAACGCCCGCCCGCCGCGCCCCCGTACGCCCGGCATTCGGTGGCGAGCGCCACCAGCCAGGCCCAGCCGTACGGCCGCTCGAAGGAGGGACGGTCGAGGAGGTAGGCGGCTTCGACAGCGATGTTCTCCGGCGTGAGGTGCCGGTCCAGGACGGCGATGACGGGCGCCGTCTCAGGGAAGGCGGGCGTGGCACCGTGGCGGCGCAGCAGCCGGACCAGCAGCCAGTGCATATGGACCGAGGAGTGCCAGTCGTACGCGCCGTGGAAGGCCGGATGCAGGGCGCTCGGCCGTACGTCCTCGCCGGATGAAGTCATCAGGTGGGCGGGGGAGTTGGGGTACTCCCGGGTGATGTTGACGAGGGCGAGCCGGGCGAAGCGGGCCGCGTACGCGGTGAGCGGCATCAGTGGGTGGCTCCCTCGGTGACCTTCAGGTCGTGCCCCGCGGGGGTGTGGGCGGCGGCGACCAGCAGGGCGCGCAGTCCGTGGGCGACCGTGACGGGCTCCAGGGCCGGGGCGGTGCCGTCCGTGACCTGTTCCGGCGCCCAGGGCACGTGCACGAAACCGCCGCGGGCGTGCGGGTACTCGGTGGCGATGAGGTGACCCAGGCCGTACGCGACGTGGTTGCACACGAACGTGCCCGCCGTGTTGGAGACGGCGGCCGGCACCCCGGCCGCGCGCACGGCGGCGACGCAGGCCTTCACGGGCAGGGTGGAGAAGTAGGCGGCGGGTCCGCCCGGGACCACGGGTTCGTCGACGGGCTGGTGGCCCGCGTTGTCGGGGATACGGGCGTCGTCGACGTTGATGCCGACGCGTTCCACGGTGACGCCGGGGCGGCCGCCCGCCTGGCCCAGACACAGGATCAAGCCTGGGTTCGCCTCGCGGATGGCGTCGCGGAGGGTGTCGACGGACTTGCCGAAGACGCAGGGGAGTTCGACCGCGGTGACCATGAGCCCGGCGGGCGGCTCGGCGGCCACGAGGGAGGCGGCCTGCCAGGACGGGTTGATCGTCTCGCCGCCGAAGGGGGCGAAGCCGGTGATGAGCACGTGGGTCATGGCACTTCCTTCACGAAAGGCAGGGGCCGGTGGGTGCTGCCCGGGAGGCGACCCCGGCGCCGGTCGGTGCCGGCAGCGGTCAGAACGCGAACACCGCCATGATCACGGTGGAGCAGACCAGGAGCGGGAGCGCCGTCGGGATCTGGGCCTTGATCGGGCCGTACTGGTCCCTCAGTTCGAGCAGGGTGGCCGGGACGATGTTGAAGTTGGCGGCCATCGGGGTGCAGAGCGTTCCGCAGAAGCCGGCCAGCATGCCGAGCGCGAGGACGGCCGGCGGATTGCCGTGCATCTGCTGGATGAGGACGGGCCAGCCGATCGCCGCGGTCATCACGGGGAACGCGGCGAAGGCGTTGCCCATGATCACGGTGAACAGGAACATGCCGACGCAGTAGGCGATGACGGCGAGATACTTGGAGTTGTCCGGCAGGACATCGTGCACGATCTTGCCGACCTGGGTGCCGACCCCGGCCAGCGCGAAGATCGAGCCGAGCACGGCGAGGAGCTGGGGCAGCAGCAGCGCGGAGCCCATCGCCTCCAGCATGGAACGCCCGGAGTGCAGCGGCACTGACAGCTTCCGCTCGCCGGTGACCAGCATGCCGACGCCGAGGGCGACGAGGCAGCCGACGCCGAGCCCGAGGAGGGTGGCCTTGCCCGTCTCGAACAGGCCGGACGTGTCGAGCGCGGAGGCACAGACGATGGCGACGAGGGGGATCGTCAGGGCGGGGATGAAGACCTTGCTGCCGAGCCGGGTCGCGGAGGCCTCGCGTTCCTCGGCGGTGCTGGTGATGGGAACTCCCTTGCCGAGGAAGTTGAATCCGGCGAGCACGATCAGGGCGAGGACCGCGACGCCGAGCGGTTGGGCGGGCAGGGTCCAGCCGCCGTTCTTCGCGGTGGCGTTGGCGACCCCGGTGCCGTACGGAAAGGTCAGCCCGAGCAGGCCCCAGAACGCGGCGGACGTCCACCGCTTGGGGTTGCTGCGGTCGGCGGCCATCTGCACGGCCATGACGACGAAGACGAGACCCACCAGCCAGTAGAGCCATTCGACCTTGATCACTTGTTGGTCTCCTTCGGCAGCGGCAGGTCGTGTTCGGCGGCGGCGAGCGCCATGTCCCGCTGCAGCTGCCGGTCCAGGAGCAGCAGTCGGGCGCCGTGGATGAGGAAGGCACAGACGGCGAGCGGTATCGCCCACAGGGCCAGCTGGGTCGGCTCCAGGTTCTGGTGGTACGTCGAGTTGACGAAGCCGGTGATCAGCAGGATCGAGCCGATCGCGATGAAGCAGTCCTCGCCGAAGAACACGCCCACGGTGTCGGCCGACGCCGCGTAGGACCGTACCTTCTCCCGCAGACGCTCCGGCAGCGGCGCGCCCGTCGAGCGCTCGGCGGCGGCCTCGGCCATGGGAGCGACAAGCGGCCGCACCGTCTGCGCGGGACCGCCGATGTTGTTCAGGCCCAGCGCCGCGGTGACCTGACGGACCAGCAGATAGACCGTGAGGAACCGGCCGGCGCTGAGGCTGCCGAGCCGGCCGATGAGCCTGCGCGCCTGTTCGCGCAGGCCGTAGCGCTCCAAGAGGCCGATCACGGGCAGGACGATGGCGAAGACGGTGACCGAGCGGCTGTCGGCGAAGGACCGGCCGAAGGCCGCGAGGACCTCCAGCGGGTTCATCCCGCCGATCAGTCCGGTGAAGACACCGGCGACGCCCACCACGAGGACGGGATTGCGGCGCGTGACGAATCCGAGGATCACCACGACCACGCCGAGGAGAACGATCATGCGACGGCCTTAGGCGTGAGCGGGCGGGATGCCCGAGCGGCGCGGATCCGGGGGGTCCGAATCCGTGAGGATGCACGGACCCTAGGGGATCGTTCAACGATCGAACAAGGCTTGCGCCACAAAATCTGCCCCTTGTCGGATCGTTCAACAATCGATTACGTTCAGTCGGGTGATCGACCTCAACGCGGACCTCGGTGAAGGCTTCGGCCGCTGGACCCTCACCGACGACGACGCCCTGCTCTCCGTCGTGACCAGCGCCAACGTCGCCTGCGGCTTCCACGCGGGCGACGCCTCGGTGATGCGCCGCGTCTGCGACCTCGCCGCCGCACGCGGCGTACGGATCGGCGCGCAGGTCTCCTACCGAGACCTGGCCGGCTTCGGCCGCCGCGCCATGGATGTACCGGCCGACGAACTGGCGGCCGAGACGGCCTACCAGATCGGAGCACTGAGGGTCTTCGCCCAGGCCGCCGGCGCCGAGGTGGCCTACGTCAAACCGCACGGCGCGCTCTACAACCGCACCGTGCACGACGCCGAGCAGGCGGCGGCCGTGGTGGCCGGCGTGCGGCTGGCCGGCGCAGCGCTACCGGTGCTCGGCCTGCCCGGCTCGCGGCTGCTCGCTGCCGCGGAGGAGGCGGGCCTCACCGCCGTACCGGAGGCTTTCGCGGACCGCGCCTACACCCCCGCCGGCACCCTTGTGCCGCGTCGCGAGCCGGGGGCCGTGGTGACCGACGAGGACACCGTGGTCCGGCGCGCGCTCGCCTTCGCGGTGGACGGCGCGGTCGAGGCCGTGGACGGTACGACCGTCCCGGTGGCCGCCCGCTCCCTGTGCGTGCACGGCGACACGCCGGGCGCCGCCCGGATCGCGGTGCGGGTGCGCGAGGCCCTCACGGCGGCCGGGGCCGAGGTCGGGGCATTCGCATGACACCGGGCCGGTCGGTGGAGGTGCCGACGCCGAGCCGGTCCGTGCAGGTGCGGCCCGCCGGGCGGCACGCGCTGCTCGTCGAACTGCCGGACGCCGAGCGCACCGGAGCCTTCCACTCCGAACTTCTGCGCCGGCGCGCTGCGGGAACCCTGCCGCAGGTCCAGGAGATCGTGCCGGGCGCGCGCACCGTACTCCTGGACGGAGTCGCGCACCCGGAGGAACTCGCCAGCCGGATCGCCGACTGGGACGTACCGTCCCGCGCCGTCGACGCCGGGGAAGTGGTGGAGATTCCCGTGCGCTACGACGGACCGGACCTGGCCCAGGTGGCCGCCCTGTGGGGCGTCGGCGTCGACGAGGTCGCCGCCCGGCACTCCGCGTACACCTGCCGCGTCGCCTTCTGCGGCTTCGCCCCTGGCTTCGGCTACCTCACCGGCCTGCCCGCCGAGATGCACGTGCCGCGCCGCGACACACCCCGCACCCGGGTCCCGGCAGGCGCGGTCGCGCTCGCCGGCCCCTACAGCGCGGTGTACCCGCGCGCCACCCCGGGCGGCTGGCAGCTCATCGGCACCATGCCGGACCCGACACCGTTGTGGGACCTCGGCCGCGAGGAACCGGCACTCCTCACTCCGGGTACGCAGGTGCGCTTCGTGGCGGTGACGGAGGACGGCACACCATGACCGTCAAGCTCACCGTCGTACGCTCCGGCGCCCTCACCACGGTCCAGGACCGCGGCCGGGGCGGCCACGCCCATCTGGGCGTTCCCCGCTCCGGCGCCCTGGACGCCCCCGCCATGAGCCTCGCCAACCGGCTCGTCGGCAACGCCTCCGACGCCGCCGTCCTGGAGACCACCCTGACCGGCTGCGCCCTGCGCCCCGACCGCGGCGTGACCGTCGTGGTCGGCGGCGCGCCCTGCCCGGTGACGGTCGACGGCCGGCCGGCGGCCTGGGGCGTGCCCGTACGGGTGCCCGCGGGCGCCGTCCTGAACGCCGGGAGTGTCACGGCGGGCGTGCGCTCCTACGTGGCCGTCGCCGGAGGCATCGCCGTGGAGCCGCTCCTCGGCAGCCGCGCGACGGACCTGCTCTCCGGCCTCGGCCCGGCGCCCCTGCGCGACGGGGACGTGCTCCCCCTGGGCACTCCCGCCCGGCAGCCGGCGCTGCCCGACGCCGCCCTCTGGCCGGCGCCGCCCACCGAACTGACCCTGCCGCTGCGCCTCGGCCCCCGCGCCGACTGGTTCACCCCCGTCGCGCTGCGCACCCTCACCTCGGCGACCTACCGCGTGTCGCAGCACAGCAACCGCATCGGCCTGCGCACCGAAGGGCCGCCACTGGAACGCGTGTCGGCCGGCGAGCTGCCGAGCGAGGGCATGGTGCTCGGTGCCGTCCAGGTGCCCCCGGACGGGCGTCCGGTGGTGTTCCTGCACGATCACCCGACCACCGGCGGCTACCCAGTCATCGCCGTCGTCGCCGAGACCGCGCTGGCGGCGGCGGCCCAGGCGGCGGCGGGCACACCGATCCGCTTCATCCCGGGGTGAAGCCCCGTCCCGGCGGCGGCGTGCCGGGCCTTCGGGGGTGGGCGATTCTGGAGGGGTGGGTCGTGTCCCGGTCCGCCGGATTCCGGTGGACTACGCCGTCTCGGGTCGACAGGCGGTGCGCGTCACGCTGGTCGCCGCGGCCGGTTTCCACCTCTTCCGCTACGGCCTCGACCGCCCCGTGGCGGCGACCTACGCGCTGTTCGCCGCCGTGGCCGTCGGCGGACTCGCCAAGATCCCCGGCACCGGACGGCAGCGCGCCGCGACCGTGCTACGTCTGCTGCCGGTGTGCTGGCTGCTGGTCGTCGTCGGCACCTATCTGTCGGTGCGGACCTGGAGCGCCGTCATCGGCATGCTGGCGGTCGGCTTTGCGCTGGCCTTCGCCGCAGTGGGCGGCCCGCGCCCGGCGGGGGCGGTGCCGGGCCTGCAACTCCTCTACATCCTCCCGTCGTTCCCGCCGTACGCTCCCGGCACGCTCGGCGAGCGCCTCATCGGTACGACCACCGGACTGGCCCTCTTCATCGCCGCCGAGGCACTGATCTTTCCCGAGCCGACGCCGCCTTCGTACCAACAACGAGCCGCCCACGCCGCGCGCAGCGCCGCACACTGCGCGACCCTCCTCGCCACACCGCCGTACGCGCTGAGCTGTCCGGACATCCGGGCAGCCGGGGACGCGAGCCTGGCGCTTCGGTCCCTGACGGTGCCGGAGGCGGAACGCCCGGCCGGACCCGGAGTGCGCGACCGCGCCCTCGCCGACACCGGCCTCGCCACGCGCACCCTCCTCAGCCGCCTGACCCAACTGCCCGCCCCGCCGCACGGTCACGCGGGCCCCGCGGCCACGGCCGTACTGCAGGCCGTGGCACGGCTGGCCACGGCGACCGCGACCTTCCTGGGCGCCGGGCCGTCACCGGTGGCAGCGTACGAGGACCTCGCCGGGGCACGCGCCCGGCTGTCGGCCGTGTCCCTGGGCCCCGTCGGGAATCCCGTCCCGGGAACCGCACGCGCACCGGACTTCCCGCCCGCCGTACTGCGCCGGCACGCCGCCGTGCTGGAGATCGCCGACGCCGCACTCGCCATGGCCGCGGCGGCCGATCTGGCGGTACGCGGCCGGCACGCCGCGGTGGAGGTCGCGCAAAGCCGCTTCTGGTACGCCAGGACCTGGGCGCCGCTCCTGTGGTGGCACCGGCTGCGCGGCCATGCCGGGCGCCGCTCGGTGTTCTTCCAGAACGCGGCCCGCATCGCCCTGGCCCTGACCGCCGCCCGGCTCGTGGCGGGCGTGGACACACTCCCGCACGGTTTCTGGGCCACGCTGGCGACACTCACCCTCACCCGGACCACCATGGACGAGACCTGGCGCACCATCCGGCTGGCGCTCGCGGGCACCCTGGCCGGGGCCCTCGTCACCGCCGGAGCCCTGAGCCTGGCCGGGCCCCACACCGTCGTCTACGCCGTCGCGCTGCCGGTGTGGATGCTGTTCGCCTTCACGGTGGGGCCGGTCAAGGGCGTCGGCTGGGCGCAGGGCCTGTTCACCGTGCTCGTGGCCCTGGTGTTCGCCCAGTTGTCCGTGCCGACCTGGCGGCTGGCCGAGGTCAGGATGCTGGACGTGCTGGTCGGCAGCGCGATCGGCGCCGTCTTCGGGCTGCTGGCCTGGCCGCGCGGAGCCCATGACGAACTGCGCCACGCGGCCGCGGAACTCCTGCGCAGGGCTGCCGAGATCGTGGTGGCTACCGGTGCCTCAGTGGCCGGCGGGGGTGCGGTCGTCGCGGCGTCGGGGCAGTGCGGTCACCGGTCCCTGCAGCGCGCCGTCGTCCTCGCCGAATCCGCGTACGCGCAGTTCCAGAGCGAGCCGACGCCCTTTGGCGGCACGGCACGCGGGGGCGTCGTACGCACCGTGGACTGGCAGGCCACCCTGATGGCCGGACACCACACCCTGTGGGGTTCCGACCGGCTGCTGACGCCGCCGCTCACGGCACTGGGGCCCGCGGCCGCCGAGTCGGTCAGCGGGCTGGGGGAGCGGGTGGCCGGGCGGATGCTGCTGGTCTCGGCCGCGCTGGATCCCGGAGCGGACACCCCGACCGGTCGGATTCCGCTGCTTGACCCTGCCCTCGAAGGGTCCGTCACCGAACCACCCGGCGCTCCGCGCCTCTACTACGCGACCGTGTCATGGCTGGAGTCGCTGATGACCGACCTGACACGGATCGCACGCGGCGGCACCGGGCCCGGGCAGGGCCGCCACGCGCCGTGAGACGCGGGCGTGTCGACGACAGGCGTCAACAGGCGGAGCCGCGGCGCGCATCGGGCTGGGCGAGGACGCGCCGGAGCCAGCGGGTACGGGCCTCGCGAGCGTCCCGGCTGAGCGCCGCGTGGGGGGCGGCGGTGTCGAAGCCGTGGAAGGCACCGGGCCAGACGTGCAGTTCGGCCTGGCCTCCGGCCTGCCAGATCGCCTGGGCGTAGGCCACGCCCTCGTCCCGCAGGGTCTCGGCCGAACCGACCTCGAGGTAGGCCGGCGGCAGCCGGGACAGATCCGTGGCACGGGCGGGAGCCGCGTAGGGCGGCAGGTCCGTCGCGCCGTACCGGTCACCCAGCAGCGCCTGCCACGCGGTGGCGTTGGACGTCCGGTCCCAGGTGTCGATGCCGGCCAGCTGGTGGCTGGAGACCGTGTCGTTGCGGTCGTCGAGCATCGGGCACAGCAGCAGTTGCCCGACCGGAGCGGGCCCGCCCCGGTCACGGGCGAGCAGGGCGAGCGCCGCGGCGAGTCCGCCGCCTGCGCTCTTTCCCGCTACGACGATCCGGTCGGCGTCGACGGCCAGCTCGGCCGCGTGCGCGGCCACCCAGACGAGCCCGGCGTAACAGTCCTCCACCGCCGCGGGATAACGCGCCTGAGGCGCCAGCCGGTACTCGACGGAGACCACCGCCAACTCCAGGCTGCCGGTCCATTCCCGCAGCAGCCGCGGAAGGACCGACCAGGCATTGCCCATGATCATGCCGCCGCCGTGCAGGTAGAACAACAGGGGCAACGGCTCCGCGATCCCGGCGGGACGCGCGCTCACGAGCGTGACGTCCGGACCGCCCGGCGGCCCCGGCACCCGCAGCTCCGCCACCGCGAAGCGGCCGTCGGCCTCAAGATCCCGCACCGTCGGCCGGGGCCGGACGGCCGTGTCCCGCGCCTGCCGGTCGGCGAGGTTCTCCGGGGTGAACGGCTCCCTATCCTCGTCCCCCAACTCAGCAAGTACCGCAGCCAGTTCGGGGTCGAACGGCGGCGCGCCCCAAGCCGTCGCGACGGGGCCGGTCTCCGAGGGCGTGTCATCGGCGAGGTCCATGCGGCCCAGTCAATCACCTGCCGTCATGCACTGATCCTGCCGAACGCCCGGGCGACGGTGCCCGCCCCTGCCGCCTTGGCCGGAAGCCGTCCGGCCTGGTAGGCATGGCCTGTGCGATTCGAGAGTGTTCCCATGCCGGCGGGGGTCGAGGCACGGCCCCGCGACGCTCGTGGATATCCCGTGCCGGCGATCACGCCCTGGGAAGGGGAGGAGCCCCAGTTCGCGCTGACCGACTACGAACGCAGCGCCGCGTGCGCGAAGAAGCGCTTGTGCTCGGTGTGCAACCAGGGCATGCCACAGGGGCCGGTATGGCGTGTGGTGGGGGCCGCGGAGAGCGCGGCGATCGGCGAGGCGCTGGCCGCCGGCCGGCCCTATCGCAATCTCGCTCCGACCCTCGAAGGACCCGGGCACCGGGCCTGCATGCTGTACGCCTCGATGGTGTGCCCGTATCTGGCCCGGCCCAACGCCCGGCGCGGCATGTCGGCGACGGAACCGGACGACCTGACCGCTCATGTGGTGCGCGGCGCCGTCCGGGGCGCCATGGGCGCCGTGGTGGGATTCGCCGAGTTCGAGTACGCCGTCACCGGCAGCCGGGTGCTCTTCCGGTTCCTGGACGTCGTCGAGTTCCTGCCGCACGACACGGCCGACGCCCACCTGGACGAACTGCGGGCCGAGCTCGCCCGGACCGCGAAGTGACCCGCACTCCGCGCCCCGGACGCGCCCGGCCCGTCCCGTCGTACGACGTCAGGGGCGGTACGCCGCCAGTCCGACCGTCGAGGTGACCTTGGTCGGGTGGCCCGTGCCGTCGGACGGCAGGGTCACCGTGCCGGACGGGGTGCGCACCGCGAGGGTCTTGCCGTCGGGCGACCAGGTCGGCTCGGTGTAGTCGGTGGTGGCGTGCGGGGTGAGGTCCTTGATGTGGTTGCCGTGCATGAAGTCCTCGACCAGCACGTGGTCGTGGCCGGCGACCGAGCGCACGAAGACGACTTCCTCGTCGTTCGGGGACAGGGCCGGCTGGGAGCCCTTGGTGAGCTTGCTGCCCTGCTGGCGCGTGTAGTCGTCACGGATGTAGACGGCGTCGGTGTCCACGTTGGCGTAGACCGAAGTGCCGTACTGTCCGGCCGCGTTGGGCCACACGTTGCCGGTCTGCGGGATCGCCCCGCCCGGGCCGGGGTCGCCGTACAGGGACAGCGTCTTGGGCGTGCCGTGGACCGCCTTGGCGGAGACGTACTTCAGACGGGAGACACCCTTGTCCCGGGCCGCGAAGATGAGGTTGTCCTTGGCCGGGATGCCGTTTTGGCTGTCCTTCGCGGTCACCTGCCAGGTGGGGTGGGACCAGTTCTGGTTTCCGGGGTTCTTGGCGACGACCACACGCCCGCTGCCGTCCGGGTTGGCGATGTCCAGGTTCCCTGACCCGTCGATGAAGGCGGCCTTGGCGCCGTTCGGGGACCAGGCGAGGTCCCGGACCGGCACCCCGAAGTCAACCTTGTGGCCGCCGATCAGCACGTTCCTGGTGCCGTTGCTGATGGTCAGGGTGCCGTGCGCGGCGCTGGTGGCGGCCGAGGCGGCGCCGGAGGCTCCCAGGAGTGCGGTGCCGGTGACGGCTGCGGCCACGGCGATGGCGGCCGCGATGGTGCGGGTACGGGTGGTCATGAAGTATTCCCCCAGGAACATGGAAAGGTCGGGCGGCGCGATACACCGGCGCCTGCCCCGAGCCTGACAGATGCTGATCATTGAATCGTCTGTTCGGTGTCACAGGGGCGTAACACGCCTGGCGGGGAGGGCGAGGCGGCTCGGCGCGCGGGCCGGGCCCGGGCGCGCTGTCCGGCTGCAGTCCTCCTGACCGCCACCGGGCTGACTGCGGCGCTGCTGGGCGCGGCCCCGGCCGGCGCCGCGACCCTCCAGCCGGTGCTCACGCGGCGTACGACACCACGCCGACCGTGGACGCCCGAGGGCTGTCGAAGATCGCCAAGGTGACGTTCTCGGGCAACTGCACGGCCAAGGGCCTGGTGGCCACGTGCTCGGAGGATTTCGAGTCCGGCTCCTCTCGGGCGGCACCTGCGAGGTCGAGGTGGGAGGCCCCTCCTTCGGCGTCGACGAGCTCACCGACCACACCGGCCTGAAGGCCGGCAGCACCGTGAGCGAACCGGTCCACTTCACCAATGTGGCAAACCGGCCGGCCAGGGGCGTCCAGACCGTCCTGGCCCTCTCACCGGGCCTGGATTTCGCCGACCGCTACTCCAACTGCGAGTACGGGAACATCGGCAAGACCCACTACTCGGAGTGCTGTCCCAAGTGCGCGATCGACCTCGGAGAGACGGCCGCCCTGGCCGCACCGGTGCGTCTGCGCGTGAACTCCGCCGCGCTCTCCACGCTCGCGCTGAAGGTGAAGGCGGGCCGTAAGTCCTCAGCCCCGGCAGGCTCGGTGTCCCTGCCTCAGGCGGGCAACGTCACCGACTACCGGATCGTCTCCCTCCGAGCGCGCAACACGGCCGGCTTCGGTGTCACCGGCGCGAGTGCGCAAGCGGGCGCGGGCAGGAACGCGACCTTCGCCTTCCGTCTCTCCGTCAACGGCCCGGCAACGCTGTTCGACCGCAGCGACGGTGACGGCGTGCCCACGGTCTGGGTGACGCTGCCGACCGGCACCACCGCCGTCGGTCACTCGGCCAACTGCTCGCCCTGGCAGTTGCACAACCCGACGGCCGCGGCCCATGCGCCGTACATCTGCTTTCCACCCGGCATCGAACTGCCCAAGGGGCAGGTCACCGAGCTCTCCCTGACCGTCCGGGTCGATCAACCGGTCGCGCCTGCCAAGGGCGGCGTCCTACTGGTCCGGGATTTCGATCCGGCCCACTCCCAGTGGCTCCCGTTCGATCCGAACGGCGGCAACGACTCGGCGGCCCTCACGCTGAACTGAGTCGGGCCACGGCCGCATGCCGATGCCGAACACCACCGCCTGCTCGGCATCGATGATCGGCCGGGGAACCAGCGACTGCCCGCCCGTCAGGCCATGCCACCCAACCGGTCCAGCTCCCTCCCGATCGCCTGCCGCACCTCGTCGTGCCGCGCCCCGAGCCTGAACCGCTCGTCGCTCCACCGGTCGGCCGGATACAGCCACACGGGCTTCCCCACCAACTCGGCCGGCTCCCAATCGAACCGAGGCCAGACGTGGGCGTGCAGGAACGGGTCCGAGTTGCCGAGGATCTCCAGGTTGACCCGGCGGAATGCGGGATCCAGGCACCGGCAGGCCCGCTCCACGGCTTCGCCGAGCCGGTCCATGTCGGACAGGAACGCCAGCCGCCTGCCTCGGGGCAGGTCGGACAGCCGCTGCACACCGGGCTCGTCCACGAGCAGGACCGAGTAGCCCGGCAGGAACTGCACGTCGCCGATCACCGCGAACCCCGCATCGAGCCGCCGTAGCACGGTCGGATTCTCACCGCGCAGAGCAGTCCCGATCCGATCCGTCCGCCAGTCATCACTCATGGCCCCAACCTATGGCCTGCCCGTTCCCGCAGCTGAGTCGGCCCTGCGCCGACAGACCGAGGGACCGTTCGGCCTCTTCAACGGCGCCTGACCTCGCCGACGTCGAGCCCGCGGTCGACACTGTGCGGGACGACCGTCTGCCCAGGCTCCACGTGCAGCCGCTCACCGTCGAGGCGGACCTCGGCCAGTCCGCGCGTCGCACGTCTCCGTCTCGAAGAGCACCACCGGGCGCCCGGACCGGGCGATCACGGTGTCGCCGAGGACGCGTTCGTTCTCTTCGTAGATGGCGTCCATGGCCCGCCAGGCGAAGGCGATCCGGCTCTGGAGGCCGGTGGGGTGATGGGGGAGCGCGGTGAACTCCCAGGCGTCGCGTACGGCGGTGCGGTCGCCGGCCCGCACCGCGTACCAGGCCGGCTCGTGCACCAGGACCACGTTCTCGCTGTCAGCGATCCAGGTGTAGTTGAACCGCACCCGCATACGGCGACACAGTCGGTCGGCGAACAGGAGCCGCTCGGGCGGCGGTTGAGGGGTGAGGAAGCGTCCGATGACGCCCGCGGAGAGGGGGTCAGGCGAGGACGCGGCCGAGGAAGTCGCGGATGTGCCCGGTGATGGCCTTGAGATGGCTCTCCAGGGCGAAGTGCCCGGAGTCGAGCAGATGGATCTCCGCGTCGGGCAGGTCCTGGCTGAACGCCTTGGCGCCCTCGGGGCCGAAGATCTCGTCGTTCGCTCCCCAGACCGCCAGCAGCGGGACCCGGGAGTCACGGAAGTACTGGTGCACCCGCGGGTAGAGGTCCACGTTGGTGGGGTAGTCGCGGAAGAGCTTGAGCTGGATCTCGTCGTTTCCGGGGCGGTCCAGCAGCGCCTGGTCGTGGACCCAGTTGTCGGGGCTGACCAGGCTGGGGTCGGCGACTCCGGTCACGTACTGCCACCGGGTCATCTCGGCAGTCAGGGCACCGCGCATGGGGGCCTCGGTGTCCGGTCCCGGGGCCTTGCCGTAGGCGAAGACGCCGTCCCAGAAGGGCTTGACGAAGCCCTCGTCGTAGGCGTTGCCGTTCTGGGTGATGATCGCGGTGACGCTGTCCGGGGACTGCAGGGCGAGCCGCCAGCCGATGGGGGCGCCGTAGTCCTGGACGTACATCGCGAACCGTTCGACGCCCAGATGCCGGAGCAGGGCGGAGGTGACTTCGGTGAGGGCGTCGAAGGTGTACGGGAAGTCCTGCGCGGCCGGCATGGCGGACTGGCCGAAGCCGATGTGGTCCGGGGCGATCACGTGGTAGCGGTCGGCGAGTGCCGGGATCAGGTGGCGGAACATGTGCGAGCTGGTCGGAAAGCCGTGCAGGAGCAGCACGGTGGGTGCCGTACGGTCGCCGGCCTCCCGGTAGAAGACCTCGAGGCCCCTGACGGTGGCGGTGCGGTGGTGGACTGCAGAGATCATTTTTCTAACCCATCTATCGAGCTTTAGCGGTTATAACTCCAGTCGAGCATGCCAGATTTAACCTGTCAAGGTGGAGTTGCCGGTTAGTCTTGATGCGGGAAGGCGGGTGAGGGGAGGTCGGCGACGGCGACGCTGCTGCCCATCAACGTGCGCCCGGGGCGAACCGACCGTGGCTTCCCTGCTGGTCGCACACCGCGGCCCCGGCTTGTGCAGGTGGCGACCCCGGCGATCAGTGGGGTGTCGCGGGAGGCGACAGTGCCGGCCGGCAGGTTGCCGCTCCCGGGGTGGTTGAAGACGGTCTCCACGACCATGGCACCGCCCGGCAGTACGCCGGTGGAGGCGGCGAAGCCCTTGGCGGTGGCGGGAACGGCGCCGGGCAACTGGTGGCGCAGCAGCCCCCGGTGGACCGGCAGTCCGTCCGTGGGGGGGGCGGCCTCCTTATGAGGCGTGGCCGCTTGGTCGGCGAAGGGCTCCGCGCGTGATCCGGACGTTCCAGCCAGGTTCACGGCGACAGCGTCAGCAGCCAGGGCAACGGAGATCACGAACTCGGGCAGGGTGAACGCGGCCGCTGAGTGGCCGACGGTGCGGTCGACGAACCGGCCCGGCGGTACGGCGAGGGCGACCACGGGGGCGAACGCGGTCAGGCCCAGGATCATGGTGCTGGGCAGCGGGTCGGCGAGTGGGTCGGCCATCCGGTCCCAGAAGCGCTCCCACACCGGCCGGTCCAAGCCCGGCTGGTGCCGACCGGCGGCGATGTCCGCGGTGGTGGCGCCTCGTTCGGAGGTGGCGCTGGCCGCGTCCTCGGGCAGCAGCTCGCCGGCCGCGAACACCATGGCCGGCAGAACGACCAGCCTCAGTGTCCGGCGGCTGGCTCGGCCACGCGCCTTCGAGCTGGACGCGTCACGCGCCAGTATCCGGCGAGCCCGGGTAGGTTGTGCACGTTGGCGGCGGCCAGTTCGATGGCGTCGGCCATGCCTCACAGCAGATAGCCGGAGCTGTCGTACTGCGCGCTGCTTTTCGTCCTTGGTGCCGCAGCAACGCGGGGAAAGGCACGCAGGGCAGTTGCAGCTTCACCGGTATGGACACACGGGGTTCTCATGCTGGTGGTGCGCCGTACCGGCATCGAGTGCTCGTGTGGTCCTGTATGAGCTCCCGCTCTGGCGAGAAATACCTGCCGCCTTTGTCCGACGTCAGAGGAAGGCAGGTCGGTCGCTGTGCGGTCGGTGGGGCGACACGCGTCTGGGTCACATGGCAGCGGGGCGGATTTCCTCAACTCGCCATTCCCCTTGCGTGAATTGTAGGTGGTCAACGTGCTGGGCCGGGAGACCATGGGTGGTGCAGTGGCCCTGCACCGCATGGACCACCAGGTGCCGGACGTACTGCGCCTGGCCGCCGCCGCGGTGGGCGCCGGGGTTGTGCGGTGGACCGCGACGGTCGGTAGTGCTGGAAGCCGACGGCGTCCGTGAGATGGATCTGCGTGAGTTGGCGGCCAGGCGTCCCGTCCCGCTCAGCCTGCGCTAGCTTGGACCGGTCGCTCTTGCGTACCGCCGGCTGGCCGGCGGCGCAGGCGGCGGGCGCTTGCGGGTGGGACCTGTCAGCTGCCCGCATGGGACGTCATCCGTCCGGGAAGGCGAGCCGCGTGAGGCGGAGCAGAGCTGATCGATGAGTGTGACTGAATCCCCGGGCGGTACTCCCCTTTTTGAGTGGTGTTTTGGTCGAATTTCAAGCGTGATGACACCGCTTTTCGGTATCTCCGATTCGATCGCTCGTCTCGCCCGGCCCGACCGCACTAGTAGTCTTACATTGCGTAGGACTACCGTGTGTTCGAGAACCTGCCGCGTTTCTCCGTGAAGGGATGCCTTGGTGTGTCGCTGATTAGGATGGTCTGCCCTTTCATGTCAAGGAATGACATGGGATGGCCTCGCGGGTGCGGTGGTACGCCGTCATCGGATCGGCGCCGCCGCATCGGGTCCGGCATGATGGCGCGGGCCGCCGGGCGGTACGGCATCAACGCCTTCGGCACAGCGACCCACTGCGCCGAGGCGCGCGACGAGGTTTCCGGGAACGCAGAGGGAAGCCCTGGCATCGGCTGAACCCGGTCCGAGCGGGACACACATACACACCGACATTTGTCTGGAGGCCATGTGGTAACGACTGATACCCCGGCCGTGCAGCCGTCCGAAGAAGTGCTCATCAGTATCGTCCTGCCCGTCTACCAGGTGCAGGAGTACCTGCCGGAGTGTCTCGACTCGGTCCTCGGGGCGTCGCAGTCCTTTCAGGGTATCGAGGTCGTGGCCGTGGACGACTGTTCCCCTGACGGCAGCGGTGCCCTGCTCGACAAGTACGCGGCCCAAGACCAGCGGCTGCGCGTGGTCCACCTGCCGCAGAACGTCGGCCTCGGCCGAGCGCGCAGCGAGGGACTGGCGCGAGCCAGGGGCGACTACGTGTGGTTCGTCGACAGCGACGACCGGCTGACCGACGGAGCACTCTCCGCGGTCGCAGAGCGGCTGAAGCGGACCGAGCCCGACGTGCTTCTCGTCGACCACGCCCTCGTCGACCCGGACGGAGGCGTGGAGCGCAATGTGCGTGCTCATCTCTTCCGGGACGCCCCCGAGACGTTCACGCTCGCCGAGCGCCCCGGCACCCTGGACCTCATCATGACCGCGTGGAGCAGGGTGCTGCGCCGCGAGTTCCTGCTCGGCCTGGACCTGGAGTTCGGGCACGGGTACTACGAGGACATCTCCGTCACCTACCCCGTCCTGCTCGCCGCGCGCCGGCTCAGCATGCTCGACCGTGTCTGCTACCACTACCGGCGCGGGCGTGCGGGAGCGATCACCAACACCTCCAGCCCGAAGCACTTCGATCTCTTCGGCCAGTACGAGCGGATCTTCGCCTTCATCGACCGCGAGGCCGAGACCACCGAGCCCTTCCGTAGGGCGGTGTTCGACCGGACCGTACGCCATGCGGCGACGGTGCTCGCCGAGCCCGGACTCGTGCCCGAGAACATGCGGCGCGATTTCTTCCGGAAGGCGTCGGAACACTTCCGGAGATTCCGGCCGCGCGACTACTCCCACCCGTCCGGGCTGCGCGGCCTGCAGTACCGGCTGGTGGAGCGCGGCGCCTATCCCGCGTACGCGGCCTTGGAACCGGTGAACCGGCTCCGTCTCACGCTTCGTACCGCCCTCGGCCGGGCGCGCCGTGCGGCACGGCGGGTACCCCGGCTGGCGGCAACGGCGCTTCGGCGGGCCTACTACCGTGCTTGCCTGCTGCTTCCCGTCGATGACGGTCTCGCCGTCTATGCCGCCTACTGGAGCCGCGGTTACGCCTGCAATCCGGCGGCCGTCTTCGAGAAGGCCCGCGAGCTCACGCCCGGCATCCGAGGGGTGTGGGTGGTCGCCAAGGACCGGACGGGGTCCATCCCGCCGGGGGTCGAGTACGTGGTGGACGGATCGGCACGGTGTCTGCGCACCATGGCGCGGGCCAAGTACCTGGTCAACAACGTCAACTTCCCTTATGAGCTGCCCAAACGGCGGGGCGCGGTGCTGGTGCAGACGCAGCACGGTACCCCCCTGAAGAAGATGGGAACCGATCTGCGGGACCACCCCGCTGCCGCACGCGGCATGAACTTCGACCGGCTGGTGGAGCAGTGCGGGCGATGGGACTTCCTGGTTTCGCCGAACCCGCACACCACCGAGGTGTTCACCAGGGTCTACCCCGGCGGCTACGAGGTACTTCAGACGGGCTATCCGCGCGTCGACCGGCTGGTCAACGCCTCGCTCGACCAGACGAACCGCGTGCGGAGCGAACTGGGCATCGTCCGTGGACAGACCGCTGTCCTCTATGCGCCCACCCACCGCGACCACCAGGACCAGACGGCGGCTCTGCTCGATGTGCAGCGGTTCGCCGATCAGCTCGGCGACGACCATGTCCTACTGGTGCGTTCGCACTACTTCGACACCCCTGGGACCGCCCCGTCGCGCGGCGTCGTGGACGTTTCGTCCCACCCGTCGATCGAAGACCTGTGCATCGCTGCCGATGTGCTGATCACCGACTACTCCTCAGTGATGTTCGACTACGCCGCACTGGACAGGCCGATCGTGATCTACGCGCCCGACTGGGAGACGTACCGCCGCGCACGAGGCGTCTACTTCGACCTGCTCGCCGAGGCACCCGGAGTGGTCGCCACCACGCAGGGGCAACTCGCCGAGATCTTCCTCAGCGGCGAGTACACGGGGCCGCGCGTGGCCAAGAGGCGCTCCGAATTCCGGGAACGCTTCTGCCCCTACGACGACGGACACGCGGCCGAGCGCGTGGTGCGCAGCGTCTTCCTGGGAGAGCCGGTCAATGCGAACGGGACGGAACCGGCGGGCAGTTGACGTCGTCGCCGCTCAACTCCGCACGCGGCGGATGACGCGTCCGACGACCACGCGGCGCAACCCGGAAAGGCCATCCGCGACACGCACGGCGAGACAGCCACTGCTGGTGGCGTACGGCTGGAGCAGCAGCACCCGTCCCCGACGGCCCATCCGTACCAGCCGCCTGAGGCCGGATCCCGCACGAAGCGGCCTCGTGGCCGACTCGCCGTCCCGGAAGGTCAGGGTCACCCAGGCATCCCAGGTGGTGATCGTGCCGCCTTCACAGAGCGCCGCCACGTCGGC
The DNA here is from genome assembly GCF_001953885.1 of Streptomyces sp. IMTB 2501. Classification (GTDB taxonomy): domain Bacteria; phylum Actinomycetota; class Actinomycetes; order Streptomycetales; family Streptomycetaceae; genus Streptomyces. The sequence continues at coordinate 88,977 of NZ_MQUS01000010.1, forward strand.
AGTGACGACGGCGCGCCAGCCGTGTCCGCCTGGCTCGGCTTCCCACGCCGCCTCGTACCGGTGTGCCGCGCCCGTCACCCGGTGCCGCAACTCGACGGTCGCCCGCTCCGGGCCGGCATGCGCGGTCCTGCCGTAGAGGTCGGCCAGTCGTAGTTCGAGCACGAGCCGGCGACCCGCACCCACGTTCCCGAGAACGTAGAAGGGCAGCAGTGCGACCGGGGCGTCGGCGAGACCGTCGAGCACGATCTCGTCCGTTCCCTCGGGGGCGGAACTCGCCTCGTCCCACAGCGGACGCCGAGCGTCACCAGCGTACGGCGGCGTCAGCCGCGGCGGGTTGGCCGCCAACTCGGCCAGCCTCCGGGTGCCCGCGGCTTTTCGCTCGCGTCCGAGCAGTACCTCGGTGCGCCAGCGGGCAGCGAGAGTGGCCCGGCGCACGGCCTCCGCCTCGAAGGCGCCCACGTGCTCACGGGCGATCCGCCACCAGGCGTCCTGGTACTCCGTCGTACGCTGCGGCAGTTCGCGCAGGTACACAGGGAGATCGAACTCTAGGAATTTCGTCTGCGCGGCGATCAGCAGATCCTGGTCGCCGCTGTCCCGCATGATCTCCAGCACCTGCTGATGGGCAGTGACCCTGTCCTGCCAGTTCTGGATCCGGTCCCGGCGCAGCGAGATCGAAGCCTGGCCGGTGCCATAGCGCACATGCCAGATGTAGACGGGTTCGGGCGTGACGGCGAAGCGCGGCCCGGCCGCGTAGACACGCGCGGTGAACACGAAGTCCTCGTAGTGCGCCGCGCCGTCGGGGAAACGGATCCGCCGGGACACCAGGAAGTCACGGCGGTAGATCTTGTTCACCGACAGTGTGTCCCACAGCGTCTGCGGGCGCCCGGCCACCCCGTCGTGCACCGACTCCGTCGTGAACAACTGTTCCTGCCAGGGGATTTCACGTCCCCCGGGCAGCTCGCGCCGAACGCACAGGCCTGCCGCCACATCGGCGCCATGCCGGAGCGCGCCGGCGAGAAGCGTGTCCACAGCCTTCGGCGGAAGCACGTCGTCGCTGTCGAGGAACACGAGCCACGGGTGGCGGGCCGCGTCGATACCGTCGTTGCGCGGGGTGCCGCAGCCGCCGCTGTTGGCGGCACGGCGTACGACGCGCACCCGCGGCTCGCTGGCCGCGAGCTGTCCCAGTACGTGAGGTGTGTCGTCGGTGGAAGCGTCGTCCACGACGACGACCTCGCCGACCGTATCGCCCTGTGCGAGAGCCGAGGCGACCGCCTCCGCGACGTGCTCCGCGTCGTTGTAGGCGATGACCACCACCGTAACCGCCGCATCGTTCGCGTTGGACAACTCTGCTCCCATTCGTGCGGTCGTGGCAGGCATCCTCCGCCGTTGACGGAGCAGAGGAGCCGGTGGGCGGGACCCGATGAACTCCTACATTATGTGGGACCACGCTGACGGGCGTCCGGCACCGTGTGCGGCATGATGCCGCACTGGCTCCCCGACCAGCTGAAGCCGGAGCGTAGCTGGATGCCACGGATTGCAGAACTAACTGAGGTCTTACCCGACGTGCGTCAAACAGGCTGGTAGCCGTGCTGTACTGGAGCGCCGAGGGCGAGGAGCGGACGTCGACGAGAGCATGACCATGGCCCAGTGGACGACGACGCAGTGGCCCGGTGACAGGGCGGCCAGTGAACGGGCGCACAGGACGGTCGACGGCCTCGTCCCCACCGACGAGGTGGCGCTGCGCGCATTGCGCGACGTCCGGAGTTGAAGGCTGCCCGGAGTTGATGTGCGCATCACTGTCTACCTCCTCCTCCTGGCCCCGGCCGCACTCGCGTTCCTCGGCCCGCGCCTGGCACGCCATCTGGCCCCGGCTGCCCTGGTGCGCGCACTGACAGGGATGAGCATCATCGCGGCGGCCGCCACCGTGTGGGGTCTGACTGTCCTGACAGTGGGTGGGCTGGGACGTACCGATGCTTTCCAGGACGAGGCACACAGCAGCCCCGCCGCCCTGGCCCGCTATGACCCGGTTCCCGACGTCATGGGGGTGGTGGCCGGCGGACTGCTGATGGGCGGGTTGCTCCGGGCTCTTACGGTCGTACGGCGCCGATGGTCTTCGCTGCGCGCGCTCGCCCCGCTGAGGAGACGGCCCGCCGCCGGTGACCTGGCCGTGGTCGAGGCGGACCGGCCGGACGCGTACGCGCTGCCGGGGCGACCGCGGAGAGTCGTGGTGACCACCGCGATGCTGCGCGCTCTGCCTGCCGACGAGTTGGCTGTGCTGCTCGCCCACGAACGTGCCCACCTGCTTCACCGACACCATCTTTACGCAGCGGTCGCCGACGCGGCGGCCGCCTGCAACCCGATGCTGGGGTCGGTGCGCGATCACATCACCTTCCACATCGAACGCTGGGCGGATGAGGAAGCCGCGCGGACGACCGGCAGCCGCCCGCTGGCGGCCCGTTCCCTGATCCGTGCCGCGCTGGCGACCGCCGATGCCGCCGGCACACATGAGCCGCAGGGAGTCCTGGCCTATCTGCGGTACAGGGTCACTGTGCGCGTCGGTGCGCTACGGGCCGAACGCCCGAACAACCACTGGGGCGCGGCCCTTCCCGCCGTGGCCGTCACCGCCCTGACCTGCTTGGCCTTCGCCGAAGTCACTTGCGACCTGGCCCGTTGCCTGCGCGTTCTGCACCTGTCCTGAGGGCGACCCCGGCAACTGCCAGGTGTGCACGGCGCGGAACGCGAATGTCTGATCCGTGGTGTTCCTCACCGGGGTGCTATGCGTCCGGGCCGAGCAGAGCGCGCAGCGCGGCTTCGTCCGCGGGGTCGAGGGTCTCGACGAAGCGCTGCAGCACGGCTGCGCGATCGTGGCCGCGCTCCAACACGGTCTTCATCTGCTCGGCGGAAACGCGGGCCGCTTCCTGGCGCGGGTGATAGGCGTGAGCTCGACCGACGCGCTCGCGCTCCAGCATCCCCTTGGTGTGCAGCCGGCCCAATACCGTGAGTACGGTCTTGTAGGCGAGTCCCGGTGCCAGGGCACTCTGGACGGCGCTTGCGGTCATGGGCTCCGCAGCACTCCAGAGCACGGCCATGATCTCGGCTTCCAGGGCCCCGCTAGCTCTGCGGTCGGCGTGCTCGCCACCGCTGTCCTGAGCCATGCCCGACCCTCCCGTTCCTCCCGCGCTCGCGCCATGCCCGATCCTACGCGCCGTAGGGCCTTGCCAAGGGGGGCCGGTTCCGGCACGCATCGAGCACTGGTTAGTCTTACAAGACGTAGTAGCTTTCCGGGAGCATCAGTCCGCCCGCAGGTCAGGTCCCCTGTCGCGACCCACGGTGACGAGGCACGATCGGTTTCGCGGCGGTGTGTGGGCTCGCGCCTGGCCGAGGAGTGGCGAGTATGAGTGAACACCGACGTCGGACGTCGGGGAGGACCGGGCCGTCCGGCTCGGGCGGCGTGCCGCATGGCGGCCGGGCCGAGGCGCGCAGGGCTGCCCGGGGCGACGGCGGTCGGCGACGCCGCGCGGCGGACACTCGGCGTGCCCAGGCCGGTCGCTCCGGCCGGCGCCGCCTCATCGACTACCCGCGGGCGGACAAGCACGGCCTTCGGCGGTGGCTGCCCTCGTGGAAGCAGGTGCTCGGCACCTTCCTGGTGTTCGTCGGCGGCCTGGTGGGCCTGTTCGGGTACGCCTACGCCACGACGACGATCCCCAGCGCTAATCCCAGCACACAGGCTCAGAGCAACACCTACTACTGGTCGGACGGCTCGGTCATGACCACGCAGGGGTCGACCAACCGGCTGAATGTCGACCTCGCCCAGGTCCCGAAGCTGGTGCAGTGGGACTTCCTCGCCGCGGAGAACGCCACCTTCTACTCCGACCCGGGTGTCGACACACAGGGCATGCTGCGCGCCGTCTACCACATGGCCACCGGTGGCGAGGTGCAGTCCGGGTCCACCATCACCCAGCAGTTCGTGAAGAACACCTACCTCAGCCAGGACCAGTCGGTCACCCGCAAGCTCAGGGAGATCATGATCTCCCTGAAGATCGGCGGCCAGATGTCCAAGCAGCAGATCCTCCAGGGCTATCTCAACAGCTGCTACTACGGCCGCGACGCGTACGGCATCGAGGCCGCGGCGCGCACCTACTACCACGAGCACGCCTCCCAGCTGACCGTCAGCCAGGGCGCCTTCATCGCCGCCACGGTCAACGAGCCGAGCCTGCTGATGCACGCCGACAGCGACCCGCAGGCCAAGGCCCAGGCCGCGGCGCGCTGGAAGTACGTGCTGGACCGCATGGTCAGGATCAACAAGATCACCGCCGCGCAGGAACAGCAGTACCTGGACGCCGGGTTCCCGACGCCCAAGTCCTACGCTCCGTCGGCGGGGATGTCCGGCCAGACCGGCTACCTGGTGCAGACCGCGGAGAAGTACGTCGAAGCCCACACATCCCTCACGGACCAGCAGTTGGGCCACGGCGGCTATCAGATTTACACCACCTTCAACAAGAAGAGGGTGAACGCGCTGTCGGCGTCCGTCGCGGCGATGGAGCACAAGCACCTCGACCCGCAACACCGCTCGGCCGACAAGGACGTCCAGGTCGGGGCGGCGTCCATCGATCCGTCCACCGGCGCGGTCGTGGCGCTGTACGGCGGCGCGGGCTGGAACAAGGGCCACTGGACGGACAACGCGGACGCCACCGGTGTGCCGGTCGGCTCCACCTTCAAGCCGATCGACCTGGCCTCCGCCCTGGACCACGGTGCCGTCCTGTCCCCGGGCCAGCAGGCCTCGCCGATCACCCCGGACTCCAAGTTCAACGGCAACGACGGCATCACCATCAAGAACCGGCAGGGCCAGGAGATGCCGGACCCGGGCGACCCCACGGGGCTCCTCCACCAGCGCAACGACGTGCCCACGAAGTGGGGTTACATCACCCTGCGCAAGGCCATGGAGCAGTCGGTCAACACCCCCTACGTCCAGCTCGGCGAGTACGTCGGCTACGACAACGTGGAGGGCGAGGCCCTCAAGGCGGGTCTGCTGCGCAAGAGCCTTCAGTTCGACACCCCCGGCTTCTACATCGGCACCTCCACTCCGTCGGCGATCCGCATGGCCGACGTGTATGCCACCTTCGACGACGAGGGTGTCCAGCACGAGCCGTACTCGGTGACCAAGGTCGTCGCCGACGGCCGGCAACTGCCCGGCTTCGATGCGCCGAAGGGCACCGCTGCCATGCCTTCCTCGACCGCCGACACCGTCACCGACGTCCTGCAAGGTGTCGTGAAGAGCGGAACCGGAACCAACGCCCAGGCCCTGGGCCGCCCGGTGGCCGGCAAGACCGGCACCACCGACGACTACAAGTCCGCCTGGTTCATCGGCTACACCCCCCAGCTGACCACGGCGGTCAGCATGTTCAAGGAGGATCCGAAGAACGCCGGCCTGCAGTCGATGCAGGGCGTCGGCGGCTTCTCCAAGGTCTTCGGCGCCGACATGCCCACCGAGGTGTGGACGGGCTACATGACCGCCGCCCTCCAGGGACAGCCCGTACGCCAGTTCCCGGCCGCACCTTCGCTGGGCCAGGGCGCCAACGAATTCGGCACCCCGACGGCCACGCCCAAGCCCACCGCGAGCAGCCCATCGGCCACCCCGGCCACGCCGAGTCCCACCCCCGGTGACTGCCATCACCGGAAGAAGGGCTGCGTGAGCCCGAGCCCGACCGACACCTCCGGAGCGACTACCACGGGTGGGACCGACGGCGGCCTGACCGGCGGCGCGGGCGACGGTGGTCTGCTGGGCGGCACCACCGGCGGCGGCACCTCACCCACGCCCCCTCCCACCCCTACATCCACCCACCGCGGCCGGCATCCGTAAAACGGCGGCCGGGCCAAGGCACGCCGCTCACGGCTTCACCGACTCTCTTCAGCAGGAGTAAGGCGGGCGTCCAGCACCAGCGCTGGACGCCCGTCACACATACGTCACGGCTGCCCGCAACGCTCACTGCTGTCCCCAGCTCAACTGCGGCGGCACCGACAGCTGATCTACTACAAGATGTAGGAGATAGGGTGAGTGCAGGGGTGCGCAGAGGGGGAGGAGTCACCGATGACACCAGGTCCCATGGCCGTCGCAGGGATGCTGGCACTGGATCCGCACGCGATGCTGGCGAGGTTCGGAGCCTGGGCGGTCTTGGTGGTGGTTTTCGCCGAGACCGGACTGCCCGCCCTCGGTGTTTTCCTGCCCGGGGACACGCTGCTCCTGCCGGCCGGGCTGGCGTGCTCGCTGAGCACGCTGGGTACAGCCCGTTTGCCGTTGCCGCTGGTGCTGCTGTGTGCGGGGGTGGGCTCCATCGCGGGGGCGCAGACCGGGTTCTGGCTGGGCCGACGTGGAGGGCGGTCGACTCGGTTGCGTCGGCCGGAGGGACAGGGGCAGGCCCGCATGCGGCGAGCTGAGGAACTGTTCACACGGTACGGACCCCGGCGGGCGGTGGTGCTGGGGCGGTTCGTGCCGGTGGTGCGGACCCTGGTTCATCCAGCAGCCGGGCTGCTGGGTATGCCGACGGCGTCCTTCATCCTGTGGCAGGCGATCGCCGGACTCGCCTGGTCACAGTCGCTGGTCTTGGCCGGTTACGCACTCGGCGAGAGCGGGCGGCGGGGAACGGTGTACCTGGCTCCTGCCATCGCCGCGGTCGTCGCCCTCGGCCTGCTGCCCCCCGCTGTCCAATGGGTGCGTGCCCGCCGAACCAATGGTCGTCGGCCGTAGCGGGTCGTGCGATGTCCCAGGCGGACATGCCCTCTTGGTCCCGGTCGGATGCCGGACAGGCGTAGCGTCCGTGACGTTGATGCCGATCAGGGCGGCGACCTGCGCCCGCGCCCCTTCCAAGCCCCTTTGACAGGGGGCGCGGAAGAACGCTGGTCAGATGTGGGCAGTACCGTTTCGGCTGCACCCCGGTCGACGGCCGTGGCGGCGCCGTAGTCCAGACAGGCCGGTCCGCGGACAGGCCCGGGATCCGGCGGAAGGGCGCTGATCATGCCGTGCCCGGTCGGCGAGCGGCCGCACCGGCTTGGACGCGGCAGTACGCGACGACCTCGGCTTCCTGTGGCAGTTCAGTGATCCGCCCCACCGGCTCATCGACAGGGATGGGCTCGACGCGTCCGCGCGGTTAGTCGAGAGTGACCTCCTGAGGGATGCCTTCGCCCAGGCAGGTGTCCCGTGCGGCAGGGATCCTGGCCCGCTGAGTTCTGTCCGGCGGATCATGTGACCAGTAGGCTGCGACGATGGAACGCTTAACCGACGTGCCCGAGAGCAGCGCCCAGCCTGCAGATCCGGCTCAGGCGAATGACTACGACAGCTTCGCCGAGGCGTACTCGGCGGAAACAGAGAACAACCTCGTGAACGCGTACTACGCGCGGCCCGCGATGTTGGCCCTCGCCGGAGACGTGGCCGGTCGCCGGATCCTGGACGCCGGCTGTGGCTCCGGCCCCCTGTCCGCCGCACTGCGCGACCGCGGTGCCATCGTGACCGGCATCGACGCCAGCGCCGGGATGCTGGCGCTGGCCAGGAGGCGGCTCGGTGACGACGTAGCCCTGCACCTGGTCGACCTGAGCGACCGTCTGCCGTTCGCCGACGGTGCGTTCGACGACGTGGTCGCGTCGCTGGTCCTGCACTACCTGGAGGACTGGGGGCCGACGCTGGCTGAGATACGGCGAGTGCTCAGGCCCGGCGGCCGGCTGATCGCGTCGGTGGACCACCCTTTCGTGGCCTACACGATCGAGGATCCTCGACCCGACTATTTCGCGACCACCAGCTATACCTTCGACTGGACGTTCAACGGGCAGCCCTACCCGATGAGGTTCTGGCGCAGGCCGTTGCATGCGATGACCGATGCCTTCACCGCCGCCGGCTTCTCCCTTGCCGTCATCAGCGAGCCGCAGCCCGACCCGGCCGCCCGTGAACTGTTCCCCGACGGCTTCCATGATCTGTCGACCAAAACCAACTTCCTGTTCTTCGTCGTCGAGGTACCGCCGTCGGCTACCGGCTCGGACGACTAGCCAGTCGCGGATCACGGGCGGGGTCCAGAGCCGGACCAAGGCGACGATGACGCTGCCGTGGAAGACGGATGCGCGTTTGTCGAACCTCGCGACCACAGCCCGCAAGTTCTTCTGAGTGTTGGTGGTCCGCTCCACTTCGTTCCCGCGCTAGCGGATCCTCATGCCGAAGCCGGCGGGGCCGCCGCGCTCGCTGCCACGGGCTTGCCGGTTGGCCCGCTGATTCTTCGGCTCGGGGACGGTGTGCTTGATCTGGCGTCGTCGTAGGTGGCGACGGTTACGGCGGACGAGTGCGCGTTCTCGCCGCCGAGGTGGTCGGGCCGGGTGTGCGGGTGTCCGTCCTTCGGCCGGCCGACGCGGATGCGTTCGATGACCGGGATGAGGGGCGGGGCGGCATCGCCCCACGCGAGGTCGAGCGGACGATCAACAGGCTCAAGAACTTCCGGGCCGTGGCCACGATCCTTGCCTCTCGTCGGCCACCGTTGAGAAGGTGGACGCTGCGCTCTGCCGGTCGCGGCTCTGAGTTTGCTATCAGTCCTTACAGCATGGTGACTTGGAGGCACAGGCGTAGGAACCTGGCGCTGGGTGATCAGGCTTGTCCCCGTATCCGAGAGTTTCGGGCTTCCGTTGTAGTGTCGTGCGGGTCGGGCGTGAAACAGCAAAGGCCGTCACAAGGGGACAAGTACGCGACGTGCAGATACCAGCGAAGGCCGCAGTCGCCTGTGGTTGCGGGACGATGGCGCCAATTGGGCTGCCAGTCGCTTATTTCGCCCCTTCGGGCGGAGGTGAACGGAGCCGCCCTGCGACTGGGGCGACGCGCGCGATCCGGGGCAGTCCTGTGAATATCAGTGCGAATTCCCGGAGTGGAGCGCGTGTCACTGCCAGGCCCTGCCTCGCCGTCTGGCAGTCGAGGGAACACGACACAAGCGGCAGCCCACGCCGACGGCCTCGCTCACACGGCCATGCCCTCGTGACGTGGGCAGCGTCGAGTCTGGCATTGCCTGCCGACACCGGGCTTTCCCGGACACTTCGCGTACGGCGATCTTATGTGACGCAATGTGGACAACATGAGGATCGGCCCTACAACGCTCGCCGCGGAGTTCGTGGCGTCCTGCGTCACATGCTTTGTGCCGACGACAACGGTGCAGCGGGAGCGCGCCGTGTTGAACGAGGCACGCGAGGTGTTCGGTCTTGGCCCGACCTGGAAGCGGGGACAGACCCCTGCCATGCGGTGATCAGGTCCGTGCCCCTGGACGATCGGAAGATCACCCAGGTAGCGCGGCCTTACGAGTACCTCCACAAACGCGTACTTGTGCAAGCTGATACGGCTGACCGTCTGGAAGGGCGGCGCGGTGCCAGTCATCGACGGGCGTGGTGCGGCCATTGGTGAGGGCGACACGTGTGTGAAAGAGCCATGACCCGAGTACTACCCAGAGGCCGATCTTGACGATTGACAACAACGAATGGATTTTGCGGCCTGTAGCCCGGGGCAGGGCAGTCGCGTACGCGGCTCGGACGAGTGACGGCCGCCTACGGCCGCGCGCCGCGTTGTGGATGGCGGGGGCAAGTGTCTTCCTGTACGGGCTGGTCGGTGCGAGCGCGCCCAACCCGAACACGCTGAGGGCGCCGATCACCTGGCTCCGGCTGCCCGCCATGTCCGGCACCGTCTCCGAGGTGGCCGTCGCTGTCGCCACCGTGCTGTCGTGTCTCGGGACGCTCGGTCTGCTCCATGCTCACAGCCGAGGTTGGAGCCCCGATCCCCGAACTCTGTTCCGCGCTGGTGCGCTGGCCGTGCTCCTCTTCGCGAATCTCACCCCGGTCGGCTCCTCCGATACGGCTAGTTACGCCGCCTACGGCCGTATCGCGGCACTCGGTGGAGATCCGTATGTGACGACCCCTGCCCAACTGGGCGGAGCCTACGCGCATTTGGTCGGCGATGCCTGGCGGAACTCCCCGTCGGTGTACGGACCGGTCGCCACGTGGTGGCAGGCTGCTGCCGCATTCGTGGGCGGCAACCAGCCGTGGCTGACGATATGGGTACTGATGCTCGCGAACGCGGCCGCCTTTCTGGCCGCCGGCTTCCTGTTGATGCGGATGGCCGACGATCCGGTCCGGGCCGCGCTCCTCTGGGGTGCCAATCCGTTGCTGATCGGCGTGCTGGTCGGGGGTGGGCACCTCGACACCGTCGTCGCCGTGCTGGCAGTCTGCGTCGTCGCCTTGGCGCGCGGCGCTACCGGAAGGCGCCGGGACCTGACCGTCGGAGGCCTGGTCGGCCTGGCCTGCGGCATCAAGATCAGTGCTGCACTGCTCGGTGTCGGGGTGCTCTGGCTGCTGCTCCGACGCGGCGACTGGCGGCGGGCTGCCGACGTGGTGGGCGCGGCCGCGCTGATGTTGGCAGTGCTCTACGGCATTTACGGCCTGCATGCCTTGGACCCGCTCACCAAGGCCTCGCACATGGTGTCACGGCCCTCATTCTGGGCTGTGTTCGAAGACTTTGCGGCCGCTGTCATCGGGAGTGGCGCGGCCGCGGCGAGTGTCAGTGTTCTGTGGCCGGTGCTGATGCTCGGGCTTGCCCTGGTGCTTCACCGGCACGTCCCCACAGGGGCCCCTGCCGTCGTCACCGTGCCATTCGTGCTCTCCTTCGCCTGGATCATCGCGGCTCCATGGTCGATGCCGTGGTACGCGGCTGTCGCCTGCGCTCTGGCGGCACTGTTCTGCCCCGTCCGCCTGTCGCGGCTCCTCATGGTGGCCACCGCCGGCCTGGCCCTGGTCCACAACAGCGGCGGTCACGGCTGGTGACAACGCTGTTGTCGGGGTGGAGTCGGGCATCGGTATCTGAACAGGGACAGACCGGTCCCGAGGGCACCGCATCGGTCCATGCGGCAACTCCTTGAGGTGGGGAACGTGACGTTGAGTGGGGCGACTCTTGTACCAGCCAACGCAACCCTTGGTGTGCTGCTCGCCGCTCTGCTGTTGGGCGCGGCGGCAGTCGCGGGCTGGTTCCATCTCGATCCCCACCCGCACAAGAGCCGGGCTCGGGAGATCCTCGTTGCCGGCTTCCGTGCCGCCGTCCAGCTCGCCGTGGTCTCGGTGGTCATTGCCTGGGCCGTCAAGTCGGTGCGGGGGCTGCTCGTGTTCCTCGTCGTCATGTTCGTGGTGGCCGTGCGCACAGCCGGACGGAGAGTCACGGACAACCACACTTGGTGGCTGACGGCCGCCCCGATCGCGGCTGGCGTGGTACCGGTCGTCGCGGCACTTCTTGTCACCGGGCTCGTACCGCTCAAGGGCGTCGCCCTGATACCCGTGACAGGCATCCTCATCGGTGGCGCACTCACCGTGACCGTACTCGCCGGACGGCGTGCTCTGGACGAGCTGTCCCAGCGTCGTGGTGAGGTGGAAGCCGCCATGGCGCTGGGACTCTCGAACCGGGACGCGCGGATGGAAATCGCACGTCCCGCGGCCTCCGACGCTCTTCTGCCGGGCCTGGACCAGACCCGCACGGTTGGACTGGTCACGCTTCCCGGCGCGTTCGTCGGAATGCTCCTGGGAGGGGCCGGTCCCGTGAGGGCGGGAGCGGTGCAACTGTTCGTCCTCATCGCACTCATGGCCGTGCAGGCCATAGCGGTGGCGGTCACCCTTGAGCTCGTCGCCCGTCACCACCTGTACCGCCCGGCGCCGGATGTGCACACCGGGTCACCGCGCAAGGCAAGGAAGTTTCTCAAGGTGCCGACGCCCAGCCGTCCACGTGAGTAGTCGACCGTGTCGCTGTCAGGCGGCTCCGCACGTCGAACTCGGCATGTGCCTGACGGAACCAGGCAGCGCTGTCGAGCCGTCCTGCCGCGGCTACTCGGGCCCCGTAACGTGCGCAGAGGTCGGCTGGGAGACAGACCCTGCCCAGCCTCACGACACGGTGACTGAGGTGATCGACCTGAGCCGAGCAGACCTGGATCCGGCGCGCCGGGGGACTCAAGGGCGGCATCCATGTCGCAGCGCTGGCCGTCCCACGCATCGAGGACACAGCCGACCGCGCCACGCACGTCGAGGACGACCCGGCAGGCCGGACCGTCCACATCGGCGCATCCGACCTGGTCCGTCTCACGGGCCGGATGGCCATGTACGAGAACCGACAGGGTCTCGGTCGGAAGTATCAGCGGAGCGCTCCGGACCTCGGCGGTGAGGCGGGAGACCACGCCACCTACTGCCGGGCGCTGCGCGGTATGACCCTTCGGGCAACCCACCTCGGCTATGGCAAACAGGGACTCGAACCCGCCGACTCCGCCGCCGAGGCAGCCCCCGGCGCAGGGCCGCGCGTGGTCGCGTTCCTCCGAGGCCGGCAGGCCGCCGCCGCGCCGATGACCGGGGACCGGCTCACCGCCCTCGCCCGGCTCTGCGAGACCGGGGACTGCCTGTCGCAGGCCGACAACCGGCGGGACGCCTTGGGCGGATACGACCGGGCCGCCTACTCCTTCCACAAGACACACGCCAGGTGACACCTGAAGCACCCGGAGGGATCCGTCCAGGCGTAGCACCGCTCCAACTCGGTCCGCTCCCCGCCGGAGGGTCAAGGGCGTCTGCACTGCCTCGTGGCGATCGCTGAGCGGCAGTTCCACATGCGGCACGGGGAAGCCGCATGCGGTCATGGCCGGGCACGTCCCGCCAGTTCCTGGACGCCGCGCACGCTGCGGTAAGCAGGGAGATTCGTGAGCATGCTCTTCAGGTGCTCGGCACCGCGAAACCTCTCGCCTCGGAGGGGTTGGTCCGCTGGCCGGTGGTCCCTGGCCAGGAGCCGCGCGACAATCCCTGTCAACAAGCAAGACCCGGCACAGAAGCCAGCCGTCCCCCGGCCGTCGGCAACGCTGTTGTGCCCATCCGGGGGCCGGGAGGTTGTCCGGACATGACCACCCGAACGGGCGCGACGTCCCGCGGACCGGTGGTCACAGCGTCGACAGGTCAATGGCACGGTCGATGTCCTGCGGCTGGAGCACGCGCAGGATGCCTTCGAGCAGGTAGTAGTCGCCGTAGGGGAGGGAGACCTCGATTCCGTCCTCGGCCGGCCGGTTCCGTGTGCAACGGGCGACTATCGCCTCCGCCCTGCTGGACTTCCTCGTCAGACATGTCTCCGACAGTGCGGTGAGGATCCGCAGGGCGACTTGCCGGTAGTCCTGCCTGCCGGTCGCGGCGGACAGGTCGAGAAGACCGCAAGCCATGACCGCACCCGCTGACGCGTCCTTGACGTCATACGGCTGTTGCGGTGCACGGTAGTCCCACACGGGCACATGGTCCGAACTGAGCGCCCCCACCGCGAAGTCGGCGAGTCTGCGTGCCGTGGACAGGAACTGCTGATCGCCGGTACGGCGATACATCGTGGTGAATCCGTAGATGCCCCATGCCTGCCCGCGGGACCAGCAGGAGGCCGGGCTGTAGCCCTGGACGGTGTTCGGGCCGATCGGCGCGCCCGTTTCGGGGTCGAAATCGAAGACGTGGGGCGTGGAACCGTCCCGGCGCGGAAAGACCCGTTGCGCCGTCCTGGCATGCTCGACGGCGACGTGCAGGTATTTCTCGTCGCCCGTCTGCCGGCTGGCGAAGGCCAGCAGATCGAGGTTCATGATCGTGTCCATGATGATCCGGCCTGCGTTGTTCGGGTCGTTCAGTGCTCCCCATGCCCGGATGAAGTGGCCGTGCGGGTTGTATCGCTGGATCAGTGAGCCGGCCGCCTGTATCGCGCCCGCGCGCCAGCTGTCGTCGCCCGTCAGCCGCCAGGCGGTGACCCAGGACGGATAGAAGAGGAAGCCGAGATCGTGGGTGCTCGTGTCGTACCGGCGCGGTGCGAGCTTGCGGGCAGAATCGAGGGCCAGCGTGTGGAATATCTCGTCCTTGCTGTGGAGATACGCCATCCACAGCGTTCCGGGCCAGAATCCGCCCACCCAGTCGCCGTTCTGGGAGAAAACCCATTTCTCGAACTTCGTGCCTACGGGAAAGGCACTCACCCCCGGAGCGACGGCGCGCAACTTCTCCACCGCGTAGTCGGCCGCCGCGCGCAGCGCGGGCACAGCCGACGCCGAGCCCTGGCCGCCGGACGCCGCCACGGCCTGCGCGGACGGGGCGCCGGTTGCGGTGGCGCCGGCTGCGACGGTGAGCACAGCGCGCCGGGAAATGCTCATGGAGGGCCTCCAAGTAAGCAGTACGGCTGGGGCGTTGAGCAGCGAGTCTGGCACGGGAGTGGTAACGCCGTACACCCATGTGTGTATAGTTCATGGATGTGAACGACACGCGACAAACTGATGGATAGTCATGTTCCCTATTTGGCAAGGATATTGGCGGGACCTTGCGGCTATCGGCGCGGCGGATGTCTGTTGTCTTCCGTTCCCTGAGCGTTCAACTGGCTATTGCTGTGAGTGTCGTGTGCCGTCCCTAGGGTCCCTGAGGGTTTCGAAAGAAGGGGCTCATGGAATCACTCCTCGCGATCCGGGCACGGGGGATCACCAAGTGTTTCGGCGATGTCGTCGCACTCGACGGCATCGATCTGGATGTGGCGCAGGGACAGATCCACGGCCTGGTCGGACCGAACGGTGCCGGCAAGACGACGCTCCTCGGGCTCATGCTGGGCCTGGCCGTGGCCGACGGCGGCCGGCTGGAGATCCTCGGCTCGCCGGTGGGCCGGACGTTCGCCGCTCCCGACGGCGTCGCCGGGTTCGTGGACGGGCCGGGGCTCTACCCCTCGCTCACCGCCCGGCAGAACCTCGCCGCGCTGGCCGCGCTGCGCGGCCAGGACGTGCGCACGGCAGGGGTGGACGACGCGCTCGAACAGGTCGGCCTCGCCGACGTCGCCGACGACCGGGCCCGCGGCTTCTCCCTGGGCATGCGTCAACGGCTGGGACTCGCCGCCGCCCTGCTCACCAAGCCCAGGCTGCTCGTGCTCGACGAGCCGTCCAACGGCCTCGACCCGGCAGGCAAGAAACATGTGCACGGGGTCCTCGCGCGGCTCGCCGCAGAAGGCACCGGTGTCGTGCTGTCGAGCCACCGCATGGACGACCTTGAGGCACTGTGTTCCGAGGTCACCATCCTCGCCACCGGGCGGATCGTCTTCTCCGGTCCGCTGAGCAAGCTGGCCGCCGAGAACCGCGAACTCGACTACCGGCTGGTCGCCTCCGACCCACAGGCCGCCCGCCGGCTGGCCGCCGACACGCCCGGTGTGCGCGTCGTCGACGACGCGGGAGGACGCCACGGCGCCGAGGTGCTCGTCGTACGGGCGTTGACACCCGCCCTCGACGAACTGGTGGTGCGACTGGTGCGGTCGGGCCTCGCCCTGCGTGAGCTCGGCCCCGTGGTCTCCCCACTGGAGGCCGCGTTCCTGGCCCTCACCGAGCAGCAACTGCAGGAGACCGAGGCCCGGCCGCGGGGCGCCGACGCCCAGCCGCAGATGACCGAAGCCCGGCCGCAGGAGCCCGACACCCAACCCGAGGGCACCGACGCCCAGCAGCAGGAGGCCGGCCGATGACCGCGTCCGCATCCGCGACCGCCGTAGCCCCCAACCCCGCGCCGCACGCCGGCTCCCCCCGTGTCTCTGTTGCGCGCGGCTACCGCTTCGAACTCGTCAAGCTCGTCTCCCAATGGCGGGTCCGCCTGCTGGTCCTCGCCTGCTGGATCGCGCCGGCGCTCTTCGTCGCCGGAGTGAGCCAGCAGAGCACCCTGCCCGCCGACACCCTCTTCGGCCGGTGGATGCTCGCTACGGGCTGGGCCGGACCACTGGTCATCCTCGGTTTCTCGGGCACCTGGGCGCTGCCGCTGCTGACCTCCGTGGTCGCCGGTGATGTGTTCGCCTCCGAGGACCGGCTCGGCACCTGGCGGCATCTGCTGGTGGCGATCCGCTCGCCTCGTCGCATCTTCGCGGCGAAGGCGCTGGCGAGCCTCACCGTGATTCTCCTGCTCGTGGTCGGGCTGGCCGCTTCGAGTACAGTCGGCGGCCTCCTGGCGGTCGGCAACCATCCCCTGGTCGGCCTCGACGGCCATCTGCTCTCCCCGGGGGACGCCGCCGGCAAGGTCCTGCTCGCCTGGGTCTGCGTACTCGCCCCGACCCTCGCCCTCGCCGGGATCGGCCTCCTCGGGTCCGTCGCACTGGGGCGGTCGCCGATGGGACTGCTGCTTCCGGCGGTCGTCGCCCTCGCGATGCAGGTCGCCCAGATGCTGCCGCTGCCCGTCGCCGTACGACTCGCCCTGCCCAGCTGGGCGTTCATCGCCTGGAACGGCCTGTTCACCAGCCCCGCACAGCTCGGCCCGCTCGTCATCGGCATCGTGGTCAGCCTGGTGTGGGCCGTGATGGCGACGCTGATCGCCTATCTGCTCTTCCTGCGGCGCGACTTCACCAACCTGACCGACGACGGATCGGCGCGCCGCGTGGTCACCGCCGGGCTGCTGCCGCTCGCCGGGCTGGTAGCCGTCACGGTCGCGGTCGTCGCCGTGACGACCGGTGCGACCACGGGCTCCGGGATCCAGCAGGACAAGGTACAGGCCTCGCTCGCCGAGGATTTCGCCCACCTGTACCGCATGCAGACCGCTCAACTCAACCGCCCGGCCGTCACCGAGGCGCAGCTGAAGTCCACGGCGGCCTGCACCAAGGGCGACGTCACGGACGACGCCGAGGGAGCGGGCAACGACTGGCGTTGCGTCGTCTCCTGGCATCTGCCCGGCGTCCAGGCCACGGGACAGGCCATCTACCAGCTCGACATCACCGCAGACGGGCGGTTCGTGGCCGACGGCGACGGACCGAAGGAAGTGAACGGCTACTTCCTGGTGCGGACCCCCACCGGAGACGCACCGAACCCGCTCTGGCAGTTCGACGGCCACGTCGACCTGCTTCCCGCCACCGCGAAGGGATGACTCCTCCATGCAGGTAACTCGCCGCCGCCGCCAAGTCGAGAAGGAATACTTCGACCTGCTCGGCAGACGAGTCGGCCGACGGGCGACGCTGGTCACGGCATGCATCACCACGGTCGCCCTGGCCACCGGAACCGCTGTCGCGTCCACACGCCAGTTCGGCACCGACCAGGTCGGCCAGGTCACCGCCAAGGGCCAGGTCGTCGCCAGCGACCAGTACATCTCCCCCTACGGCAACCGCGTCGTCCTCAACGACGGCAAGATCATGTCGTCCACCGTCAGCCCGGACGGCAGCCACCTCGCGGCCGCGGTCACCGACGGCGATGCGGCGCTGGTCGTCGTGGACCTCGGGACCGGTCAGATCAAGCAGCGCGTCGGCGCCAACGCGGCGGACGACCTGCGCATCAGCAGCGGGTCCGTCGGCCAGGAAGGACCGACGTACTCGCCCGACGGCAAGCAGCTGTGGCTCGGCCAGACCGACGGCTACACCAAGTTCACGGTGAACGCGGACGGCACGCTCGCCAACCCGACGACCGTCAAGATTCCCGCTGACGGCAGCAAGCACGCCCTGGTGGCCGCGGCGGTGTTCTCGGCGGACGGCTCCACCGTGTACTCCGCGGTCAACGGCCAGAACAAGGTGGTCGCCATCGACGCGGCGACCGGGACCGTCAAGCAGAGCTGGTCCGTGGGCAACGCCCCGCGCGGCATGGTCCAGGTCGGCGACAAGCTCTACGTCAGCAACGAGGGCGGTCGTCCGGCGAAGCCCGGCGACACCACGATCAACTCCTACGGCACCCAGGTGCCGGCCAACCCGAAGACGGGTGCCACCACCACCGGCACGGTCAGCGTCATCGACCTGAAGGACCCGTCCGCCGCCGTCGGCACCATCGACGTCGGTCTGCACCCGACCGCCGTGTACGCCAAGCACGGAGCGGTGTTCGTCACCAACACCGCGGACAACAACGTGTCCGTCATCAACACCGCCAAGGACAAGGTCGTACAGACCATCTCCACCCAGCCGTGGCCGGAGGCGTCCGTCGGCTACGAGCCCGACGCGGTGACGCTCACCGACGACGGCCACCTGCTGGTGACGCTCGGCCGCGCCAACGCCGTCGCCGTCTACCGGTACACCTCCCCGCAGGAACCGGTCAGCTACGTCGGCCTGCTCCCCACGGACTACTTCCCCGCGGAGATCACCACCGTGGGCAAGAAGGTCGTCGTCTCCAACACCCGCGGTATCGACGCCCGCCGCCCCGACAGCTCCGGCGGCCACGCAACCCATGACACGACGTCCAGCCTGACCCAGTTCACGCTGCCCAGCGACCGGGTCATCAGGGCCGAGACCGCCAAGGTCTTCCGGCAGAACGGCTGGACCCCCGGCTCGGTCAGGCTGGCCAAGGGCACGCGCCACGCGCAGCCGGTGCCGGTCCCGCAGCGGATCGGCGACCCCTCGACGATCAAGCACGTCTTCCTCATCGTCAAGGAGAACCGGACCTACGACCAGGTCTACGGCGACATACCGAAGGGCAACGGCGACCCGTCGCTGACGCAGTTCGGCGAGAACGTGACGCCGAACCAGCACGCGCTGGCCGAGCAGTTCGGGCTGTACGACAACACCTACGACATCGGCACGAACTCCGCCGAGGGCCACAACTGGCTGATGCAGGCCGACAACCCGGAGTACACCGAGTCCTCGGCCGGTGAGTACGCGCGCAGCTACGACACCGAGGACGACGCTCTCGGCCACCAGAAGTCGGGCTTCCTGTGGAGCGGTGCGCAGGCGGCCGGCAACAGCGTGCGCGACTTCGGCGAGTTCCAGCAGTTCCTGACCAAGCCGGCGGACGCGAGCTGGCAGAACCTGTACTGCGACGCCAAGAACATGGCCGCGACCGGGCAGGGCACCGCGTACCCGCTGAACTCGTCCTCGCCGATCCCCTCGCTCAACAGCGTGTCGGTGCCCGGCTTCCCGAAGTTCGACACCAGTGTCCCGGACGTCTACCGGGAGCAGATCTGGAAGCAGGACTTCGAGAAGCACGGTCCGGCGAACCTGAACATGTTCTGGCTCTCCAGCGACCACACCGGTGGCCCGGCGAGCCCGGCCGCCCAGGTCGCCGACAACGACCTCGCGACCGGCCGGATCGTCGACAAGATCTCCCACAGCAAGTACTGGAAGGACTCGGCGATCTTCGTCGTCGAGGACGACTCCCAGGCCGGCCTCGACCACATCGACGGCCACCGTGCCCCGATCCAGATCATCAGCCCCTGGGCCCAGCACGGCACCGTCGACGACCACTACTACTCGCAGATCACGTTGATCCGGACCATCGAGCAGATCCTCGGGATCCACCCGATGAACCAGAAGGACAGCGCGGCCACGCCGATGACCGGGGCGTTCACCCGGAAGCCGGACTACACGCCGTTCACCGCGCTGCCCAACCGGACCTCGCTGACCGACGGCCTGACGACCCCGCCCTCCTGCGGCGTGGACAGCCCGGCCGCGCAGGACCCCAAGGCGTCGGTCGTGCCGTCGGCGAAGGTGCCGGCGGACAAGCAGTCGCTCGTGGCCCAGTGGAACGCCTGGAAGTCGCAGCAGCGGCTGACCGGCACCAACGCCGTGCCCGACTACGCGAACCCCGCGCAGATGAACCACCTCACGTGGTACGAGACCCACAACTGGACCAAGCCGTACCCCGGTGAGAAGAAGATCTACGCCCCGAACGACGTACCGGGCGCGTACATCCCGTCCGCGGAGAACGACGGCTGACGCAGCCTGACCCGGGCAGAGGGCCCTTGGCCGGCATCACCGCCGGCCAAGGGCCCTCGCCGTCTCCGGCCCGGTGCGGGGTTGGCCACCGCCCGGGACGCGTTTGCCCGGCGGGATGGCGGGATGGCGGGAGCACGTGCAGCGTGGAAACGGAGGGGATGTCGAGGGGTGGGTGAGCCGTGGGAGAGGTGGGACACATGGAACGGGATGTCGCCGAGCGTCGGGTGGTCGTCGGTGTCGACGGGTCGTCGTCCTCGTACGAGGCCCTGCGCTGGGCCGTGCGGTATGCGGGACTCGTCGGTGGCACCGTGGAGGCGATCGCGGTGTGGGAGCTGCCGGGGCTGTACGGCTGGTCGGCGCCGGCCGTGGACATGGATGTCGACGAGGAGGAGACCCGGCAGCGGATGCGGAAGGAGCTGACCGATGTGCTCGGCGCGGACGCGGCCGACTCGGTCCGCAGCCATGTGGTGCACGGCAATCCCGCCGACGTGCTGCTGCGGGCGGCCGAAGGAGCTGAGGTCCTGGTCGTCGGCAGCAGGGGCAGGGGCGGGTTCGCGGCCGCTCTGCTCGGCTCGGTCAGCCAGCATGTGTCGCAGCACGCGAGCTGCCCGGTCGTGATCGTGCGGGCCCAGAAGCAGTGACCTGATCCCTCAAGGGGCCGGTGTGGCTCGGGGACCGGCGCGCCTCAGCGGTCCGCCTGTTCCCCGGAGCCCCGCGGTTCCAGGTGGGACGCGAGGACCGCCGCCTGGACCCGGCGCTGGACGCCGAGTTTGGACAACATCCGGGAGATGTGGTTCTTGACGGTCTTCTCCGACAGGAACAGCTTCCTGCCGATCTCGCGGTTGGTGAGACCGTCCCCGATCAGCGCGAGTATGTCCCGTTCCCGCGGCGACAGGCCCGCCAGTTCGGACGGCAGCGAGGGCGTTTCCGCCGGGTCGGTGCGCAGGGAGCGCATCAGACGGGCGGTGGTCGCGGGGTCGAGCATCGACTGCCCCGAGGCGACGGTGCGTACCGCGGAGACGAGATCCGAGCCCTTGATCTGCTTCAGCACATATCCCGAGGCGCCGGCCATGATCGCGTCGAGCAGGGCGTCCTCGTCGTCGAACGAGGTCAGCATCAGACACGCGAGTTCCGGCATCCGGCTGCGCAGTTCGCGGCAGACCGAGATGCCGTCCCCGTCCGGCAGCCGTACGTCCAGCACGGCGACGTGGGGCCGCAGCGCGGGGCCCCGGACGAGGGCGTGCTCCGCGGTGTCCGCGTCGCCGACGACCGAGATGTCCGGTTCGGCGTCGAGCAGGTCCGTGAGACCGCGTCGTACGACCTCGTGGTCATCCAGCAGGAACACGCGGATCGGGTGCTGCTCCGTGAAGGTGCGTGTCTCGGTCATGACGACCTCTCGTTCCCCGGGTACGGGCAGACTGCGGGCTGCCCACGAGGCTGATCATCCATCCAACGGCGTCGTACGGACTAGGGCCGACCGGCCCCACTCACTCCATGATCGCCGCGCGCGAGGTCGAACCGCACGTCCACCGAGCCTTCCACCGCCCGCCCCGGACGCGCGGCCCCGCCTCGTCCGCCACCGACAGCCGTTCGACCCGCTCCCGCGCCATGGCGTGTGCGGCCTCGGCAAGGGTGGCGTCGGCCCGGACGGTGACGGCGGGGCGACCATGCCGACGACAAGGGCCCCGCCCTCCCGCACGGGCACGGCGCTGACCTGCCGGTCCTTCATCAGCCGCACGACGTCCTCGAAGGGGCGTGCCGCCCGACGGCGGCCACCGTGTGGGGCATGACATCGCCGGCGATGTACGAGTCGCCGCACACGGTGAGCTCCACGAGATCCGTGGCATGTTCCGTGGCGGAAGGTCGGGCCAGGGGGGCACCGGGCTCCCTGGCTGGCCGTTCGGTTCCCCGTGGGCTGGGCGCACGTCAGCCGTATGGGGCCCCGGCCCGGAGCTGGGGAAGTTGTGCGTGCAGCTCGAAGACGTCCGCCAGGCCCGTCACCTGCAGGATCCTCCGGAAGGCCGCACTCTCCGTGATCAGCCGCAGGCGGCCCCGCCGGGCCAGTGTGCGGTTGCGTGTGCGGCACAGGACCCCGAGGCCGGCGCAGTCGATGAACCTGACCGGCCGCAGGTCCAGCACCAGGTCGGGGCGGTGACACGCGGTGAGGGCGTCGAGCCGTTCCGACAGGGTCGGCGCGGTCAGCGCGTCGATGTCGCCCTGCAGGGACACGACGGTTGTTCCGCCTGCCACGCGCTGGGCCATGACCACGTCCTGCTCGTTGTGGTCCGCCGCCGCGCCGGCCGGGTCGTTCTCGGGCATGGCAAGAGGGAACCGGGGACGCAGGACCGGGCGGTAGGGCCGTTCGGCCCTGGGTGCCGGTCCGTACGGGGCACGCACGGATGCACGGTAGGGCCGGACGGCCCAAGCGGGACCGCCGGGCCAGTGGCGAAGCTGTACGTGTGGGTGATCCCGGTCTCGTGCCGGAACCACGGAACCCGCGGTGGGCCGACGAAGAGGAACTAGGAGCTGCCATGAAGGGCTTCGTCTTCCACGGTCCGGGACAGGCGTCCTGGCAGGACGTCCCGGACCCCGCAGTCAAGGAACCCACCGACGCCATCGTGAAGGTCGGCGTCGTCACCATCTGCGGGACGGACCTGCACATCCTCAAGGGCGACGTACCCGAGGTCCGCTCCGGCACGGTGCTCGGCCATGAGGCGGTCGGCGAGATCGTCGAGATCGGCGGCGACGTGCGCTCCGTACGGCCCGGGGACCGCGTGCTGATCTCCTGCATCAGCTCCTGCGGCCGGTGCCGGTTCTGCCGGGAAGGCGCCTACGGGCAGTGCCGGGGCGGCGGAGGCTGGATCCTGGGCCATCTGATCGACGGCACCCAGGCCGAGTACGTCCGTGTGCCCTACGCAGACCTGTCCGTCCACCCGCTGCCCGGCACCTTGCCCAGCGAGGACGCCGTCCTGCTCGCGGACATCTTCCCGACCTCCTACGAGGTGGGCGTCCTCAACGGGCAGGTACGCCCCGGGGACACCGTGGTGATCGTCGGCGCCGGACCGATCGGGCTCGCGGCGATCGCCACGGCCCGCCTGTTCGCTCCGGAACGGATCATCTCGGTCGACCCGGCACCGGCCCGGCTGGAGGCCGCCCGGCGGCTCGGCGCCGACGCCGTGGCCGACGTCCACGAGGCACCCGGTCAGTTGGTCGCCGACCTGACCGACGGTCTCGGCGCGGACGTGGTCATGGAGGCGGTCGGCGTACCGGAGAGCTTCGAGCTGTGCACCCGTGTGGTCCGCCCCGGCGGGCATGTCGCCAACATCGGCGTGCACGGCCGGCCCGCGACGCTGCACCTCGAAGACCTGTGGAGCAGGGACGTGACCATCACGACCGGCCTGGTGGACACCTACTCCACGCCCACCCTGCTGCGGATGGCCGCCGCCGGCCGGCTGCCGACCGGGCAACTGGTCACCCACACCTTCCCGCTGGAGCAGATGGCGGAGGCGTACGACGTCTTCGCCAAGGCCGCCCAGACCGGCGCGCTCAAGGTGGTGCTCGGCGGGGAGCAGCACGCGGAAGTCGCCGTTCCCGCGGCCTGATCGAGAAGGGGCGTGCCCGCCATGACCGAACAGACGACGAGAGTCGACGCGGCGGACGTCGCGACCGAGGCGATGCTGGGCGAAAGGAACGTGCCGGCCATGACCCAACAGACGATGCGAGCGAACGTGGTGACCGAGGTGGCGCTGGGCGACCTGGGCCGGCGGCTGGCCGCCCGGCGGGCACGGCTGGGCCTGACCCGACGCGAGGTGGCCGACCGTGCTGACATGGCCGTCAGCTATCTCGGGTATCTGGAGGAGCATCCCGGTGCCGCCCCGGGCACCGGCCGCCTGATCAAGCTGGCCTCGGCGCTGGAGACCACGGTGACCGAGCTGACCGGCGCCGCCGCCGACCTGCGACCGGGCCTCGGCCGTGCCGTACGCGAACCCCGCTTGACCGAGATGGCATTCGGCGAGTGCCGGGCGCTGCTGGGCTCGCACGGAGTGGGCCGGCTGGCGGTACCCACCGCCACCGGGCCGGTGATCGTGCCCGTGAACTACAGCATCATCGACGGTTCGATCGTCTTCCGGACCGGCCTCGGCGCGACGCCGTCCCTCGCGGCCGGCCAGGAAGTGGCCCTGGAGGTCGACCGCATCGACGACGCCTTCAGCCAGGGCTGGAGCGTTCTGGTGCGCGGACCCGCGCGGACGGTGACCGACCCGCGGGACATGCGATGGTTCACCGAGCAGGCGTACAGCGTCCCTTGGGCGGGCGGTGAGCGCCATGTGTGGGTGAGCATCGAGCCCCACACGGTGACCGGGCGCCGGATCACGACCTGAGCGCCGGCCGGCACGCGGATCCCGCTGGGCATGCCAGATGGTCGATCGCCGCACTACCACTTGTTCGCGCTGATCTTCGCCGGACAGCTCACCACCGACGCCGCCCCGGGCACCGTGATGGCGCCCGCCCTCGCGGACCGCCCGCACCAGCCCTCGGCCGACGAAGGGAGCATCGACGAACTGGTCCGTGACACGCTCAGGCGGCACCCGCCTGCCCCCTTCACCCTCTGGCGGTTCACGACCACCGAGATCGAACTCGCCGGAACGCGACTTTCCCCCCGGGCACCCGCGCTCGTCGACATCCAGGGGATCAACACCGACCCGGCCCGCTCACCCGGGCCAGATCTGGCCTTCGGTGTCGGTCCGCACTTCTGCATCGGCGCCCAACTCGCACAACTCGAACGGCGCGCGGTGACCACGGTGCTGCGAACCGACTTTCCCGAAGCCTGCCTCGCCATCCCCCTGGCACACGACGATGACACCGGGTCCCGGCCCCACGGGTCGGTTTCGCAGGCTTGATGAACAGCCCGCCGAGTCCGCCGCAGCCCCACCTCGGAGACCACGTGGCCTGGGTCTGCGGCGGCAGCGGCGAAGACACCCTGGTCGAGGTACGCAGGGAGAAAGGCGGGGCGGCCGAGTGCCGGTGCCGTCCTGGGAGTCGTACACGGAGGGCACCCTGGCGGCCGTCGGACGGGGGCGGGCCGCCGGGGAGGAGCTGTCGGCCCCCTGACCGGGCTGATCGGCTCGGCCGGGGCGGGCGGCCGGTGGGGTCGTGGTGCCCGGGGCCGCGGTCGTCAGCTCGGCATACCGGCCACAGGCCGGAGCCGATACCGTGGAGGGGACCCGCCGGTGCGTGGTCCTGATCCGACGGGATCTGGATCTGGAGGGACACGGTGACAGGCCCCGACGAGCCTCGCGTACGACTGCCGCAGCTGAAACTCGACGAGCTGCTGGAGGAGCTGCAGGCGCGGATCAACGCGGCGCGCGGCACCCAGGAGCGCGTGCACAGTCTGCTGGAAGCGGTCCTCTCCGTCGGCCGTGAGCTGGACCTGGAGCAGGTCCTGCACTCCATCGTGGAGGCAGCCGCGGTGCTCGTGGACGCCCAGTACGCCGCCCTCGGCGTCATCGGACCGGACGGCAGACGGCTGTCCGCCTTCCACACGGTCGGTGTCACCGAGGAGCAGATCGCCGAGATCGGCCCCTATCCGGAAGGGCACGGCATCCTCGGCGAGCTGATCCGGCACCCGCAGCCGCTCCGGATCCCGAGGATCTCCGGGCATCCGGCCTCGTACGGCTTCCCGCCGGGCCACCCGCCGATGAGCAGCTTCCTCGGCGTCCCCATCCGCGTCCGCGACCAGGTGTTCGGCAACCTGTACCTGACGGAGAAGCGCGGCGGAGCGGAGTTCGACGAGGAGGACGAGTCGGTGCTGTCCACGCTGGCCGTCGCGGCCGGCGTGGCCATCGACAACGCGCGTCTGTACGAGGAATCCCGGCTGCGCGAGCGCTGGCTTCTGGCGAACGCGGAGATCAGCCACAGCCTGATGTCCGGCATCGACCGCGCCGGGTCGCTGGGCCTGATCGCCGAGCGCGCCCGGGAGATCTCCGGTTCGGCTCTGGCCGCGGTCGCCCTGCCCATGGAGGGCACGAAGTCCCTCACCGTGGAGATCGCCGTCGGAGTGGACGCCGAGGCGCACCGCGGTCTGGTGCTGCCGATGCACGAGAGCCTGATGGGGCTGGCGTACACCGCCACCGCGCCCGTCACCAGCGACGACATCGTCCACGACCTGCGGATCACCCCTGAGCCGCCGCGCTTCGGCGGGCTCGGCCCCGCCGTGGCCGTCCCGATCGGCACAGGGGAGAGCGGGATGCGAGGCGTGGTCCTCGTGGCTCGTGAGACAGGGGAGCCGGTCTTCCTCCAGCAGGAGACCGAGCTGCTGCTGGGATTCGCCGCCCAGGCCGCCATCGCCATGGAACTGGCCGAGCGCAGGCAGGACGCCCAGCAGATCGCACTGCTGGAGGACCGCGACCGTATCGCGCGGGACCTGCATGACCTCGCCATCCAGCGGCTGTTCGCGACCGGGATGACCCTGCAGAGCGCGGGCCGGTTCATCGAGCACCCGGAGGCTGCCGAGCGCGTGTTGCGAGCCGTGGACGACCTCGACGAGACCATCAAGATCATAAGGTCGACGATCTTCGGACTGCGGACACGCCTGGGAGCCACCGACAGCGGACTGCGGGCGAGGATCGTCCGCGCGGTCGGTGAGGCCGCCCCCGTGCTGGGCTTCGCCCCGAGCATGCGCATGGAAGGCCTGGTCGACACCGATGTGCCGCCCGAGATAGCCGACCATGTCGTGGCCGTGCTGACCGAGGCCCTCACCAACATCGCCCGGCACGCCCACGCCGACCGGGCCCAGGTGGTCCTGACGACCGACGGCCGCGAGGTGCGCCTGAAGGTCTCGGACAGCGGCGTCGGCATCCCGTCCGGCGGCCGGCGCAGCGGACTGCTCAACATGGCCGAGCGGGCCGAAAGGCTGGGCGGGCGGTTCAAGGTGACCAGTCCCGCGGGAGGCGGAGCCGCACTGGAGTGGTGGGTGCCACTGCCCGCCGAATGAGCCTCCTCGCCGGAGCCCGTGCGCCAGGTGGGCCGGGCCGAC
The DNA here is from genome assembly GCF_001953885.1 of Streptomyces sp. IMTB 2501. GTDB lineage: Bacteria > Actinomycetota > Actinomycetes > Streptomycetales > Streptomycetaceae > Streptomyces. The sequence goes on from NZ_MQUS01000010.1 coordinate 115,679, forward strand.
GAGGCATGCGATCGGGCCCACTCGGCCCATGCCGCCGACCGTCCGCCGGCGCAGCCTGAAGCTGTCCGAAGACAGCATCGGAGCCTCTGGAGGATGCCATGAACGGCACTCCGGCCCTCGTGAACGACGTGATGACGCACCGGGTCGTCGCCTTGCGCCCAGGGGCGGGCTTCAAGGACATCGTGCAGGTCATGCACGAGTGGCGGGTCAGCGCCCTGCCGGTGCTGGACGATGCCGGACACGTCGTCGGTGTCGTCTCGGAGGCCGACCTGCTGCCCGAAGAGGAGTACGGCGACGGAGACATCGGCCGGAACGGGCAGGTACGGCACCCCGCCGAGGTCCGCAAGGCGGACGCCGTGACTGCGGCCGAGCTGATGACTGCTCCGGCCCTGACCGTGGCACCCGACGCCACGCTCGCCCACGCCGCGCGCCTCATGGCCCGCACCAGGGTCAAGCGACTGCCGGTCGTCGGGCGTGACGGCCTTCTTCGCGGCGTCGTCAGCCGCTCCGACCTGCTGAAGGTCTTCCTGCGGCACGACGACGACATCGCCGAGGAGGTCCGGCGCGAGATCGTCGTACGTCTCTTCGGCCCGTACACCGCCGCCATCCGCGTCGAGGTGCACGACGGCGTCGTCACGCTGGCCGGCCGCGTCTGCCAAACCGCCCTGATCACCCTGGCGGCGCGCCTCGCACGGGCCGTGCCGGGCGTCGTGGACGTGCACTGCGCCCTGTCCGGACCGCCCCGCCGCCGGGACCGCGCCGCCGGCCTTCCCACCTCTGGCGCCGGCGCCACAACGCCCTGATGCGCTCGGCCCAGGACGGCGTGGCGCATTCTGCTCGGGCAGAAGATCCGCCACTCACCCGGTGCGCGCTGCGGTCCATGGCTGCTCCTCACAGGGCCGGGGCCAGGCCGCATCACCGCTGCCGTAAGGCGCGTAGAGACCGAGCAGCCGGACCCGGGAGGCGTGCAGCCGTTGGGTGACCACGCGCCCGACCCAGACGGCGATCGCCAGGCCGAACTCGGAGTCCTCGCCGCACCATGCCCGCCCGGCGTCGGCATCGAACTCCCAGGCCCGCACCGGGCTCATGGCCTCGCCGCCCAGGTGCCAGCGGCAGGGCCCGAAGTGCCAGGATCAGCCGATCAGTTCACCGTGACCGAGAGTGTCGATGACCGCGGACCGGCGGCCGGGCACATGCGGGTCGAGCGCGACAGTGCAGGCGGACCTGATCCTTCGGCGCAAGCACGCCGAAGTCGAAGGCCGGCTCGGCGAGATCGAGGGCATCGATCTCACCCTGACCTTCCTGCGCGACAAGCGTGCCGCGGCGCACCGGAATCAGCAGCGGGGGCCAATCCACCTCGGCCTACCAGCCGTCGGCTCCTGGAACGGATCATGCCACCAACACCAACGGGACCTTCACCGACGTAAATCCGGAGACGCGCCGCCCCGACCGGCCGGTACCGCCGATGGCGGATACCGCCGCGATCGGGGCGGTTGTGCAGCTGCCGGCCACCGCCATCGAGGAGGGCCGGGACCTGTCCTCGATGAGCGGCATCCTGGCCGACACCGCCTACAGTCTGCTGGCGGCCTGAGGGCCCGGCTCTACTTCAGGTGCCGGGCGAAGAACCGGTCCCCGTCCTCCCTCTCGAACCACGGGGTGCCGGTGTGCCCGCCCAGATTGGCGTGCAGCGTCTTCTCCCTGCTGCCGAAGGCGTCGAACAGGTCCAGGGCCCGCTGCCGGGGGTTCCCTTCGTCGTCCCACTGCAGCAGGAACAGCAGCGGAATGGTGACCTGCCGGGCCTCCTCGCGCTGGGCGCGGGGCACGTAACCCCCGGCGAAGAAGCCGGCGGCCGCGATGCGCGGCTCGACCACCGCCAGCCGAATGCCGACGGCGGTCCACCCCGAGTACCCGACCGGGCCGCCGATCTCGGGCAGCGAAAGGAGGGCGTCCAGGGTGGTCCGCCATTCCGGGACCGCCTCTTCGACCAGTGGGCCGATGAAGGACTCGAAGATCTCATCGACCGGCTCGCCGGCCTGCATCGCCCGGCGGAGGTCGGCGCGAGCCTGCTCGTCGGCGGCGGAACGGGGCCGGTCACCGCACCCGGGGGCATCGATGGCGGCCACCGCGTAGCCGTACGCCGCGGAGTGCCGGGCCCGGGCCACCAGCCGGGATTCCCCCTTGGGCAGGCCGTTGTTGTGGGCCATCAGGATCAGCGGGGCCGGTGCGGACGGTGCGGACTCAGGCGTCCACAGGGTGCCGGGGATCTCGCCGAGGGTGAATGCGCGTTCGAGGACGCCGTCGTCGAGGCGCTGTTCGGAAGTGAATCGCATGGTCGTGCCTTTCGGGAGTGCTCTTGAACGGCGCTCCCGGACGACCTATCGTCCGACCGCGACCCCGGAGGGGAGCACCCATGTCGATACTGTGTTCACGGGTACCACCTCCTCGTTCTCTGGCACGGCCTCCGGAAAAGTAGCAGGGGTCGCCATGGTCCACCAACAGGTTTTTGCGGAGGCTCCGTGGCCGGACACCACGGACCGCAGACCAAGGGCTCGGCCGCGCTCTCGTCGAGGGACCGGCGGCCCCTATGAACCCGGACGACCTGGTCCTGCTCACGGGGCCCAGCCCGCAGCGCGTGAGGGACGCCGCTCACGAGGTCGCCCGGTGGCGCGGTACGCGCGCCGGCGTCGAGGCCCGGGTCTTGGATGTCACGGACACCGAGGCCATCGCCCATCTCGGCGAAGACCTCTGGGCACCGTACGGCGGGGTCGACAGCATCTTCTCGAACGCGGTCGCCCCCCTGCTGCCCGAGGAGTCGCAAGCGGAGCGGGCCACGAGTTCGTCGATGTCTCCAGCACCGCCACACACGCGATCCTGCGCTCTTCGGTCCCGCCCTTCGCCCGGGCGGCCTGCTGATCGTCGTCGCCAGCGGCCTCGGCACCCTCGGTCACCTCGACCCACGGCTGCACCACCCGTTCGACGGAGCGAGCCCGGACCAGGTCGAGTACGCCGTCGAGTCCTCGCGCAGCGCCATCCACAACCGGACCGTCCAGGAGGCGGGTTGGCCGATCTGGCTGAACGTGCCGTGAGGGTGGCCCAGGTCGCCGCTGTCCGCGCGCTCGCCGCCGAACGCCACGCGCACGACCTCGCCACCGACACCCTCATCGCGGCCGTGTGCCCCGGCATGGTCGGGGTCGATACCGCCACCTCCCGCCCCTGGTTCAGCGACTACGGCGAAGCCCAGTCCTCGGCCCGGGCCGCGGAAGCCGTGCTCGACCCGAGCTTCGCCGAGCACGTCGATCCTCCCCTCTACGGCGAGCTGATCCGCTCCGGCAAGGCCCTGCGACGGCACGACGGCACGCCCCCGGTGGAACAGGACCGCATCCTCACGCCCTGAACGCCGTCAGACACCTCACCGCCCGCCGTGTCGTCGTCACCGGCGCCTCCTTCGGTCTCGGGGCCGCGAGCGCCCGTGCCTTGACCGGCACCGGCGCGGCCGTCACCCTCGCAGTCCGGGACGTGGCCGGGCGAAAGGGTCGCCAAGGACATCACCGGCACGACCGGCAACCAGGAGGCGCATGTCGCACGCCTCGACCTCACCGACTCCGCGTCCATTTCTGTCTTCACCGTCGTCTGGCAGGCCCGCTGCACGTCCCGGTGAACAACGCGGCGTCATGGCCTGCCCCAGTCAGTACACCGGGCAGGGCTGGGCGTAGCAGTTCACCAACAACCACGTCGGCCATTTCGCCCTCGCCCACGGCCTGCACGACGCGCTCGCCGCCGACGGCAACGCGCCTGTCGCCATGGTGAGTTCCACCGGCCACTAGCAGTCACCCATCGTGTGGGACGACGTCAACTTCGCCTTCCGCCCTTACGACCCGTGGCTGGCCTACGGCCGGTCAAAGACGGCCAGCCTCCGGCGCCATTCACACGCACCTGCAGCGCCACACCGGCGGCTGAGGCAGAGGCAAGGTCCCGGCCGAGCTGATCAAGACCGTCGAGCAGGGCGCCGTCACCTCTGTCCGCCTCGCGATCTCACCCCTGCGGGTGCCCTGATCTCCAGCCCCGGCCGCGTTGTCAGCCGGCCTGCGCCAGCAGATCCTGGGGCAGGGTCCACAGGCGGCGGGCGTTGTCCGGGCGACGGCGTACCGCGCGACGCCGTGCAGAGATCCAAGGTGAGCGACCCGGCCAACGCCCTACTGCGTGGTGACCAAGCGCTGACCCTCCAGTCCACCCGCCCCGGGTTCGCTGATCCATCGGGCGGCGAGGAGACCGGAACCCGCTGTGAGGACCGCTGCGGCGATGACCGTGGCGTTCAGGCCGAGGGCGTCCGCGAGGATACCCGCGACGACGGCGCCCGCGGCGTAGCCGATGTCGCGCCAGAAGCGGTAGGTGCCCAGTGCGTTGGCCCGCCAGGCCGGGTGGGCGTGGTCGGAGACCGAGGCGATCAGGGCCGGGTAGACCATTGCGGTGCCGAGTCCGAGCGCGATGGCGGAGAGGACGCCCGCCAGCAGCGGGGTGTCCAGTAGGGCGAGAGCCAGGACGAATCCGGTGGCCTGGACGAGCATGCCGGTGACGATGAGGGGCTTGCGGCCGATGCGGTCCGAGAGGTGGCCCGTGGGGATCTGGCCGAGGCCCCAGAGGATGGGATAGAGGCCCTTGACGAGCCCGACGGCGGCGAGGCCGAGACCGTGGTCGGTGAAGAGCAACGGGAAGACGCCCCAGGTGAGGCCATCGTTGAGGTTGTTGACCAGACCGGCCTGGCTGGCGCCGCGCAGCGACCGGTGGTGCCAGGAGGTCCGGGTGAACGTGGCACCCAGTGCCGTGCTCTCGCTGGACGGCAGTGGCTTGGTGTGCTGGGAGAGTTCGAGGGCGACGTGCGCGGCGGTGTCGCGGACGATCAGGGCGAGGCCGAGCCCGGCGGCGACGAAGATCACCCCGATGAGTTCCGGGACGGGGCGCAGGCCGTAGGCGGTGGCGAGATAGCCGGTGACCAGGGCGGTGGTGCCGACGGCGGTGTAGCCGGCCGCCTCGTTCAGGCCGGTGGCCAGTCCTCGCCGTGCCGGGCCGACGAGATCGATCTTCATGTTGACGGTCATCGACCAGGTCAGGCCCTGGTTGAGGCCGAGCAGGACGTTCGCGGCGACGATCCAGCCCCAGGACGGCGCCCACGCGAGGGCGAACGGCACGGGGACGCCGATCAGCCAGCCGGTCACGAGGAGCTGCTTGCGGCGGAAGCGGGCCGTGAGCGCACCGGCGGCCAGGTTGGTCAGGGCCTTGGTGAGACCGAAGGCGATGATGAAGGAGAAGACGGCCAGGTCATTGGTGAGGCGGAAGGTGTGGGCACCGATCAGCGGGACCGTGGTGCGTTCCAGTCCGACCAGGCCGCCGACACAGACGTTGACGACGACGAGCAGCGTGAACTGCAGCCAGTTCTCCCGGAGTCCCAGCCGAACGGACTTGGCCGCGGGCTCGGTCGTCGTGCTCATCGGGCGCCGCCCTCGATGAGGTGCCGGCCGTGGGCGGCGGCGTAGTCGCCGGGGCCGCCGTTCAGCACCGTGAGGCCGCTGTGGCCGGCGCGTTCCAGGAGGCTGGCGGCGGTCATGGCACGCTCCCCGTGCCCGCAGGCCACGATGGCGCCGTGCGGGACCTCGGAGGCATGGGCAGCGAGGGCACCGAGTTCGAGGTGGAGAGCGCCGGGCACGCGCCCGGCGGCGTACTCGGCCTCCTGCCGGACGTCGACGTACGGGGCCGCCGGCGCCTGGTCGGCGGTGACGAACGCGGTGGCAGAGGTGGGGAGGCCGGCCTCCTGCCAGGCGGTCATGCCTCCCGGGAGACGGCCGGCGAGACGCTCGTAGCCGATCTTGTACGCCTGCCAGACGATCTCCGACAGATCCTGCTCCTCGTCGGCGACGAAGGCGATGCGGGCATCGCCGGGCAGGAGCCACCCCAGCCAGGTGGCGAACTGGTCGCGCAGGGGTATGGAGAGCGACCCCGGTATGTGTCCGGCGGCGTACCGGGCCGCGGGACGGACATCGACCACGTGGCCGCCGTCGGCCAGCAGCGCACGCACCTGACCGGCCTCCAGGGCGGGCAGTAGTGGTACGGCGGTCAGGACCGCGGGGCCACGCCGATTGAGCTCGGCGAGCCGGTCGAAATAGGCGGGGTAGCTGCCGAGGCCGGCGATCAGCCGGGCCACGAAGGCGTCCTCGTCGAGCGCGGCGAGCAGCGGGTTCGCCCGCTTCTCTGCGCCGACGGTGGTGGTGCGCTCGGTACCGGGCGGGGCGGAGCAGAACGACCCCGCTCCATGGGTGGGCCACACCGCCGTCTCGTCCGGCAGCCGGGTCAGCCGCCGCAGGGAGCGGTACTGCGCGCGGGCCAGCTCCTCGGTGCGCTCCGCGCCCAGGAGATCGGTGCGGGCGGCCGAGTTCACGATCAGCGAGCCGCCGGTGAACGCCCCGAGCGGGCGGTCGCCGTCCAGCAGCAGGAAGGACAGGTGCTCGTCGGTGTGCCCGGGGGTGGCCAGGGCGCGCAGCGTCAGCCCGCCCAGATCGACCTCGTCGCCGTCCGCCAGACCCTGGTGCTCGAAGGCACGACGTCCGGCGGCCGAGGCCAGCACCGTGGCCCCGTGGTCGTGGCCGAGCTGGACGGCCCCGGACAGGAAGTCGGCGTGCAGATGAGTGTCGGCCGCGAACGCCACACGCAGTCCGCGCCGGGTGGCGGCGGCGTGCAGGGCACGCAGATCGCGGCTCGCATCCACGGCCAGGGCCCGGCCGTCGCCCAGATCGACCAGATAGGCGCTGTTGCCCAGCCCTTCGTCGACGAGTGGGATCAGAAAGTCGTCGGCGATGCCCACGGTGGTTCCTCCAAGGTCCGGTACGTCATCTACAATATTCCATGGATTTATGGAGGAAGCCATGACGGAGACCACGGCAACCGGCTCGAAGGCGCGGCTGTACGACGCGTTCGCCGCCAGCGGCAAGGCGCTGGCCAGCGGAAAGCGCCTGGAACTGCTCGACCTGCTCGCCCAGGGCGAGCGAACCGTCGACGCCCTCGCGAAGGCGGCCGGGCTGAACCTGACGACCGCGTCGGCGCACCTGCAGACGCTCAAGCAGGCCGGCTTCGTCGCCACCCGCCGGGAGGGCGTGCGCATCCACTACCGGCTCGCCGGGGACGACGTCGCCCTGCTGTTCGCCCTGCTGCGCAAGGTCGCGGAGAGGCACCAGGCCGCCGTGCCGGCCGCCCGCGACGCCTACCTCGGTGACGACGGAGCCGTGGAGGTCGGCCGCGCGGAACTTCACGCGCGCGTAGCGGCAGGGGAGGTGACGGTGCTCGATGTACGGCCGGTGGAGGAGTACCGGGCCGGGCACATCCCGGGCGCGCTCTCCATCCCGGTCGACGAACTGGCGGACCGCATCAACGAGTTGCCCGAGGACACCGAGATCGTCGTGTACTGCCGTGGTGAGTACTGCGTCCTCGCGTACGACGCCGTCCGCCTCCTGACCGACCGTGGACGACACGCCATCCGCCTCAACGACGGCATGCTCGAATGGCGCTTGGCCGAGCTGCCGGTGGACGCGGCGGAGCTGACGTGACCGACGCGCACCTGTCCCGGCCGGGGTCGGCTCGGCGAGGGTCGGCCGGAGAGCCGGTCTCCCTCGACCACCCGGTCTACCTCGACCACCCGGTCTACCTCGACCACAACGCCACCACACCGGTCGACCCACGGGTCACCGAGGCGATGCTGCCGTACCTGACCGACTTCTTCGGCAACCCCTCCAGCAGTCACTCCTACGGCACCGAACCCCGCCGGGCGCTCGACGAGGCGCGAGCTCAGGTGGCCGCGCTGATCGGCGCGCGCCCGGCCGAGGTGGTCTTCATGTCCTCGGGCTCAGAGGCCGACCTGCTCGCTCTGCGCGGCGTGGTGCTGGCGTCAGGTCGTACCCGGCACCACGTCATCACTCAGGTCACCGAGCATCCGGCGGTGCTGGAGACGGCCCGTGGCCTGGAGCGCCTGCACGGCGCGCGGGTGACGGTGCTGCCGGTCGACGGTGACGGGCTGGTCGCCCCGGCCGCACTGGCCGCCGCCCTCACCGAGGACACCGTGCTGGTGTCGGTGATGGCCGCCAACAACGAGACCGGCGCCCACCAGCCCATCGCCGCCCTGTCCGCCCTCACCCGTGCCCACGGCGCACTCTTCCACTGCGACGCCGCCCAGGCGGCCGGGAAGATCCCCCTCGACGTACGGGCCCTGGGCGTGGATCTGCTGACCGTGGTCGGGCACAAGATGTACGCGCCGAAGGCCACTGCTGCCCTGTACGTACGCGAGGGCGTGCCGCTGGAGCCGGTCGTCTACGGCGGCGGTCAGGAACGCGGCCTGCGCGCCGGCACCGAGAACGTGGCGCTGGCCGTCGCCCTCGGCACTGCCGCTCGGCTCGCCGCCGGGGATCTCGCCGACGGCCGGTCGCTGCGGCTTGCCGCACTGCGGGACAGCCTGCACCGGCGACTGACGGAGGGCCTGCCCGGCCGCGTCCGTCTCAACGGCCCGGCCGAGGACCGCCTGCCGAACACACTGAATGTCTCCATCGACGGCGCTCGCGGGCATGAACTCCTCGCCGCCTGCCCCGAGATCGCGGCCTCGACCGGTTCGGCCTGCCACAGCGGCACCCATGAGCCCTCGCCCGTCCTGACCGCCATGGGTCTGCCCGCCGAACGGGCACTGGGCGCACTGCGGCTGTCCCTGGGCCGCTGGAGTGGCGAGGCGGACATCGCGACCGCGGCGGACGCCCTGATCCGAGCGGCTGCCGTGCGATAGCCGGGCCGCTGTAATCCCGAAGGAGCTGTCCTCGTCTGGCTGTCAGCGGCGCAGCCCCAGGGCTTCCCGGCCCGCGTAGCGCGCCTGGGTGCCCAATTCCTCCTCGATACGGACGAGTTGGTTGTACTTGGCGGTGCGGTCGGCGCGGGAGAGCGATCCCGTCTTGATCTGGCCGCAGCCGGTGGCGACGGCGAGGTCGGCGATGGTGGTGTCCTCCGTCTCGCCCGAGCGGTGGGACATGACGACCGTGTAGCCGGCGCGGTGGGCGGTGGCGATGGTGGCCAGGGTCTCGGTGAGGGTGCCGATCTGATTGACCTTCACCAGGATCGAGTTGGCGATCCCGTCCCGGATGCCGGCGCGCAGGAGTGTCTCGTTGGTGCAGAAGACGTCGTCGCCGGTGAGCTGACAGCGGTCGCCGAGCCGGGCGGTCAGCTCCCGCCAGCCCGCGTGGTCGTCCTCGGCCATCGGGTCCTCGATGGAGGCGACGGGGTAGCGGTCGACGAGACCGGCGAGGTAGTCGGCGTGTTCGGTAGGGGTGCGCCGGACGCCCTCGCCCGCGTAGTCGTACCCGCCGTCGCGGAAGAACTCGGAGGTGGCCGGGTCCATCACGAGGGTGATGTCGGTGCCGGGCTTGTAGCCGGTCTCCTCGATGGCGCGGACGACGAAGTCCAGGGCCTCGTCGGCGGTGCGCAGATCGGGCGCGAAACCGCCCTCGTCGCCGACGTTCACGCTGTGACCGGCGGCGCGCAGGGAGTTGCGCAGGGTGTGGAAGACCTCTGAGCCCATACGGACGGCCTCGGCGAAGCCGGCCGCACCGATGGGAGCGATCATGAACTCCTGGAAGTCGAGCGGATTGTCGGCGTGGGCACCGCCGTTGACGATGTTGATCATCGGTACCGGCAGCAGACGGGCGTCGACTCCGCCGACATAGCGGTACAGCGGCAGGCGGTGAGCGGCCGCGGCGGCCTTGGCGGTGGCCAGGGAGACGCCCAGCAGGGCATTGGCGCCCAGTCGCGACTTGGTGTCCGTGCCGTCCAGCTCGATCATGGTGCGGTCGACGGTCGTCTGGTCCTCGGCGTCTAGTCCGATCACGGCATCCGCCATGCTCTCGTTCACCGCGTCCACGGCCCGTCGTACGCCCTTGCCGTGGAAGCGGGTCGGGTCGCCGTCGCGCAGTTCCACGGCCTCGCGGGCGCCGGTGGAGGCTCCGGAGGGGACGGCGGCGCGGCCGAGCGAGCCGTCCTTGAGTTCTACGTCGACCTCGACCGTGGGATTGCCCCGGCTGTCGATGATCTCCCGTGCGACGACCCGGCTGATGGCGGTCACGCTGCAACTCCTCACGCTGGGCCCGCCTTGCGGCGAGCGACGAGTTCTCTCCAGAAAAGCGCCCAGGAAAGTTCCGTTGACGAACAAAGTGAGTCCCGAAAAGGAACCTACTATGGGTGCATGAGGATGCACAACGCAGACGAGACCTGTGGCATCGCCCAGGCCGCGCTGGTCCTGGGGGACTGGTGGAACGTGCTGGTGCTGCGGGAGGTCGCCCGTGGGCATGTCCGGTTCGACGCGCTGGCCGCGGAGATCGGCCTGTCCCGCAAGGTGCTCACCGAGCGGCTCGGCCGTCTCGTCGCCCACGGCATCCTGCACCGCAGCCTCTATCAACGGCGGCCGGTGCGTTATGAATACCTGCTCACGGACGCCGGGATCGCGCTGCTGCCGCTGCTGGTCGCCATGCAGGACTGGGGTGACCGCTGGGTGCTGGGCGACGGCAGCGTCACCGCGACGGCCGCGGAGGGCGGCGCCGAACACGCCCGAGTGCACGCCCTGGCCGGCACCCGCCTGCCCGACGGCCTCGAACTGCCCGGCACGCAGGGCGCCGACCTGCCCCTCGTCGCACCCGACGCGGCCGCGTCCGTGCTGTTCACCTATCCCGGCACAGGAGTCGACTGGGGTGAGCCGATCCCCGGCGCCGCAGGCTGCACGCTGGAGAACCGGCTCTTCCGGGACGCCTGGCCCGACTTCCGGCGGGCGGGTGTGGACGTACGCGGCATCAGCACCCAACTCCCATACGAACAAGCGGAGTTCGCGAACGCCGAACAGGTCCCCTACGACCTCCTCTCCGACGCCCGGCACCAGCTGGCCGCGGCCTTGCGCCTGCCGACCTTCCGCGGCGCGGGCCGACTCCGGCACAAACGCCTGATCCTCGTCGTCGACGCCGAACGCACCGTGCGGCACACCCTCTTCCCGGTGGTCGACATCCCGCGCGCCGTCGCCCAGAGCCTGAGCCTGGCCACCGAATCCGCCCGTACAGCCTGATCCATACACACTCATCCACCGAAGGGGACTTCGCTCCACGGCTGCTCCGACCGCACCTGGTCAGGCCGTCCACCAGCTGTTCTCGTACGGCACGCTGCAACTGACCGCGGTCCGGCTCTCGCAGTTCGGGCGCCGGCTCGACTCCAGCCCCGACGCACTGCCCGGGTATCGCGTGACGACCATCCAGATCACCGACCCCGCCGTGATCGAGGCCGGCGGCACCGACCGTCACCCCCTGGTCGTCGCCTCGCCGGACCCGGAGGACGCTGTGGAGGGCCACGTCTTCGCGCTCACCGAGACGGAACTGGCCGCGGCCGAGGCCTACGAGGTCGACGACTACGCCCGCGTCCGCGTCATCCTGCGCTCCGGCACCCAAGCGTGGGCCCATCCGGAGCGCGCGACCGCGACACAGGCCGACGCGGAGGTCTTGGTGCCGTAACCGGCGAACGCCGACGGCCGGGACGAGGTCAGGCCCTCCGCTGTCACCACAGCTTGTCGATCTGCCCGGGATACAACTCGATCCGGCTGTGCCGGAAGGACGCCTCGGCCCGGCGGGCGTCGGCCGAGAAGAAGCCGGCCATCGTGACCTTGTCGAAGCCGGGCCGGTCGCTGGGGAAGGGATCTCCCGGTGTCCCGCCGATCAGTACGGCGCCGGGCAGAACCCGCCAGCCCGCGCCCTCGTAGAACGCCCGCAGCGGGCTGTCGCAGGTGAAAAGGCCCAGATCGAGCCCGCGCGTGACCATCGTCTCCCGGGCCGCTGCCACCAGGCGACGGCCGTACCCGTGACCACGGCTCTCCCGCGCCACCACGACGGTGCTCAGCCCTCCGGCGGCATAGCGCCGGCCCGCGTGAACGATCTCCTTGGACAGGATGTCCAGGGCGGCCAGCACCGTCGACTCGTCGTCGACCAGCAGCATCGACAACGGTCGTAGCGCCGGATCGTGGGACGGGGTGTCGGCAGGGGCGAGCGACCCCGGCGGGGAAGGCCACGCCTGCTCCTGGAGTTCCCGCACCTGCACCCGCAGGTCGGAGGGGGTTTCTTGCTCGGGGAAGGACAGAATGCGCACGCGCCGATTGTCTTGATGCGCCGGTCATGTGCAAGTGATTTAGCCTGCGGCTACCGCTCCGCCGCCCTTCGCGCGATTCTGCGGCGTCTTCGGATCAGACGGACTTCGGAGACAGGAATGCCCTCTTACTCCAAGGGTTCACGCAGGCGTACGGCGAGGGCGGCGATGTCGTCGTCTAGGCGTCCTCTGCTGTAGCGGAGGAGGTCACGGTGAAGAGCCGTGAGCAGCTCGTGGGGCGGTGTCGGGGGCTGTTGGCGCATCCAGGCCGCCAGCGGGAAGAACTCGCCGTCGTGGGCGCGGGCCTCGGCGACCCCGTCGGTGTAGAGGAGCAGCAGGTCGCCAGGGGCGAAGTCGAAGGTGTCGACGTTGTAGTGATCGCCGATCAGCTCCGCGAGGTTGAGCAGCGGCGAGGGGGTGGAGGGCTCCAGGGTACGGAGTTCGCCGCGGTTCAGGAGCAGCGGCGGGGGGTGTCCGCAGTTGAGGATCTCGATACGTCTGCCCTCGTGCGGGATCTCGACGAGAAGGGCGGTGGCGAAGCGCTCCATCAGCCCTTCGGGGGGAAAGGCGGCGTTGTAACGGGTGCTGCTCGCGTCCAGCCGACGCGCGACGCTGACCATGTCGGGTTCGCCGTAGGCTGCCTCCCGGAAGGCGTTGACGATCGCCGCGGCCGCCCCCACTGCCGGCAGGCCCTTGCCCCGCACGTCACCGATGAGCAGCCTGACCCCGTATCGCGTGTCGACCACCTCGTAGAAGTCCCCGCCGATACGGGCCTCCGCCGCAGCCGCGAGATACAGCGACTCGATCTCGATGTTCCCGCAGCGGCGCGGCATAGGACTCAGCACCACCTGCTGCGCCGCGTCGGCGACGAGCCGCACCTGGAAAAGGGTCCGCTCCCGCTGGAGCCTGACATGGCTTCCGTACGCGGCCGCCACGGTGACCGCGATGATCCCCGCAGCCGTCCACCACGTCCCCAGTCCGGGGAACACCATGCTGAGGCCGATCATCAGAAAGAGGCAGACCGTCCCCAGCAGGACGGTGGGAAGTACCGGCCACATGGCGGCGGCGAGGGCCGGCGCCGCGGGCAGGAGGCGACTGAAGGCCATTTGCGGGGGAGTGGCGTACGCCAGGCTGGCGATGACGGCGGTCAGGATGACCGGCGACAGCCGCACAAGCCTCCCCCGGCCGTGGCGGCGACGGAGCCGCGGCCGTCCAGACTCGATCACACTTCACAGAATATCTACGCAATGAGGGCATAGCGCTCTGAAGGATCAGAGTCGGCCGCCTGCGTCGGACCGGCCGGCCGGCATTCTCGGTGGCGCTCCTGTTCCGCGCCACTCCGGCAGGCCGGCGGAGACCTCCGGCGCTCCCAGTGATCCATACCGCCGCCTCCAGCGGGTCTTCTGCGTCTCCGCGCTGTTCGGCGTGCGAGAGCGGGAGGAGTCCGGCAGATCGACGATCGCAAGCGTGCCGAGGGTAGGCGCCGTACCCGGGTCGCCGTCCTCGCGCCCGCCCGCCACCGCGTCGACGTCCTCTGGCCCTCCTGTGACGAGGGCTTTCGGCGTTGGGCCGATCGCCTGAGGCTTGGTCGCTGAGTGCTAGTGCGGCCAACCGAGGCGCACAATGGCCAACCGGAGCGCTCAGTGACACACCTGGGGAAGACCCGCGCTCATCCGGCTTGGCTAAAATCGAACATGTGACCTAATTTGAGCTGTGGGGCAGCTCTCCTGCCCCACGCAAGTCGTGGTGCGGCTACCCCCGAGCGAGGGGCGGCCCCGCGAGGGCCGCCCCTGGTGGGACGTCAGCTCACGACAGCCGCCCGCAGGTCTGGGCATGCCGATCGTGAAAGTCCAGCTGGAGTGTCAGAGCTGGTAGAAGTCGGTGTAGTGGTTGGGCGAGTACCAGACCGCGCCGGTGTTGGAGTCGACGACTATCCGGTAGGCGTCCCGATGGGCGCCGCAGGCGCGCGGGTAGACGTCGTACTCGTAGAAGGTGTCACCGGAAGGCAGCTGCCCGTCGTTGTTGTAGAACTCGCCGCCCGCGTAGCTGCACTCGCCGTCCGGCCAGTCGTACCAGCCCCGGCTGGTCGGGTAGCCGAGGTCGGACCAGGTCGAGTTGGCCGAGGCCGCGTCGGAGCATCCGTCGATGCTGCAGGAGCTGTAGACCGCCGCATTCGCGGCAGGGCTGTTGACGGCGGACACGCTGAGCACGGACGCGATGGCGGCGATCAGCACCGCGGACCGCTTGGCCCAGGACAGCTGAGGACGTCGCAGAGTCAGCAAGGAACCCTCCAAGTGAAATCACGCATGGACATGACACTCTGATGGCCTTGTGTGACCACCGGGTGTACCGCCGGTTGCGAGGGAGGGGCAATTGCCTTGTGATGCAGGTGATCGAAGCGGGGCAGGGGTGGCAGGTGGAAGCCGTCGGTGGCTCCAGGACGGTCCGCGACCCGCCCGCCGGGAACGCGCGCAGACCGGGCCGGTACGACAGATACGTCTCCGGGCCCCTGAGCTTGCCGCCCTCGATGCGCCGGCGCCGGCTGGGCAACAGCAAGTGTGCGCCGATGGAGCGGCCGAAACGGCCGATGGACAGGAACAGCTCGATGAAGTCCGCTCTGGCGACAAGGAGTTCGCCGAACTCGTCGATGACGACGGGCAGATGGGGCAGCGGACAGGGGTCGGTGCGGGCCGTGGTGTGCGGCGCGCGGTAGCTGGCCCATGCCGGCGCACGGATGCTTGGCTCCTGCCGGCCACACAGCCCTTACGTCCGGTTCACCGCTGCTCGTGCGCGTCATCCGCACATTCCCCGAGTGCCTCGGACAGCCGGGCATAGACTTGAGCAGCCATGCCTCTGGGTAAGGCGCGAAGCGGGGAGTTGGTGTCCATGAGCGGGGAATGGACAGGGGCGGGGCTGCCACCGGCGGCAGCCGCGCGCATTGCGGAGGTGCGGGGCAGCGGGACGTGGTCCTCGGCTCTGTCCACCGGTGAGTTCGCCGCACTGCGTGCCGTGGGGTTCGAGCCGGTGGGCCAGGTCACGGGGTCGGCCGTCTATCACGTGGGCCGCAGCGGCCGGTACTGGGGCTATCACGACTGCCTTTACGCCGGCGCACGGTATGCCTTCGGGGGCGGTGCCGCGCCCCTTGCCCTCTCCGGACAGGGCGCACCCTCCGCCGGGCTCGTCAAGGTCCTCGACCAGGCGCGTCGTTC
Organism: Streptomyces sp. IMTB 2501; assembly: GCF_001953885.1. Taxonomy (GTDB): domain Bacteria; phylum Actinomycetota; class Actinomycetes; order Streptomycetales; family Streptomycetaceae; genus Streptomyces. The sequence goes on from NZ_MQUS01000010.1 coordinate 131,077, forward strand.
GGCTCTTGAGCGGATGACCGCGGAGTGCTCGGGCCTCGGCGGTGATGGTGTCGTCGCGGCGCAGCTGACGATGGCGCCCTTCGCGGCGCAGCCCAACTGCCTGGAGTTCAAGGTGATCGGGACCGCGGTGCGCGCGGCCGGAACGGTACGGGCGCCGCAGCCGTTCACCTGCCACCTCGACGGCCAGGGGTTCGCGAAGCTGGTGACCGCGGGATGGGTCCCCGTGGAGCTGCTGTACGGGATGTCCGTCGGCGTACGCCACGACGACTACACCACCCGCGCACAGACGCGCTCGTGGAGCAACACCGAGGTGAGCGGCTGGAGCGAGCTCGTGCAGGCGGTGCGCTCCGACGCCCGTGCGCATCTGCGGGCGCAGAGCGGGCGGCGGGGCGGCGACGGCGTGATCCTCGCCGCGGGCCGCCTGCGCATCTGGGGCGAGTCGTGCATGCGCAGCGGCAACAACGACCAGAAGGACCATGTGGCCGAGGCGACGCTCCTTGGTACCACCGTCGCCCGCTTCACGGTACGCGAGCAGCCGAGCCGCACACTCACCGTGATGCCGCTCGACCCGGAACGACGCCGGCGGACCCTGCGCCGCACCGCCACCGACATGTGATGAGGGGAACCCGTTCATGACCGTCTTCAACCCCGCCGATGGCACTCCTGACGGCATGTCCGCCCAGGGCGTGCCGGCCGACGCGATGCGGCGGCTGGCCGAACTGCAGCCTGGCCGACCGGGGTCGATCTTCACCAGCGACCTGTCGGTCAACGAGTTCCTGCTGGTGCGCGAGGCCGGGTTCCGGCCCATCGGCCTCGTGCTGGGCAGCTCGATCTACCACGTGGGCATCCAACTGGGCCGCTGGGGCAAGAACCAGGAACTGACGACGCTCAGCCAGGCGATGTACCACGCCCGTGAGCTGGCCATGACCCGCATGGAGGCGGAGGCGGCTCAGCTGGGCGCGGACGGCATCGTGGGCGTGCGGCTCAGCGTGGAGGCCCGTGAATTCGGCAACGACATCGCGGAGTTCATCGCGATCGGCACCGCTGTCAAGGCCGATCACCCGGCGCCGGGCGGCAACGGCGGCAGTTGGCGCAACCTCAAGGGCCAGCCGTTCACATCGGACCTCAACGGCCAGGACTTCTGGACGCTCATCCGCGCCGGCTACGCCCCGCTGGGCATGGTGATGGGAACCTGCGTCTACCACATCGCGCACCAGAAGATGGGGCAGATGTTCTCCAACATCGGCAAGAACGTGGAGATCGAGCAGTTCACACAGGCACTGTACGACGCACGGGAGCTGGCGATGGCACGGATGCAGCACGAGGCGGAGGAACTGCGGGCGGAGGGCGTCGTCGGCGTGCAGCTCAATGCGCACAACCACCGCTGGGGCGGCCACACCACCGAGTTCTTCGCGATCGGCACGGCCGTACGGCCACTGCGCGAGGACCACGTCATCGAGCGCCCGACGATGGTACTCAGCCTGGACGGCTGAGCGCCGGACAGCAGACCTGGATCAACCGGACACCACGAGAGGCCCCGCGATGACCTCGCCACATGACCCTGTCCCGTTCGAGCCCAACGGGGAAACGGACTCCATCGACCTGCTGACGGCCGCGCTGCGCAGGGACGCCGCCGACCTGGAGGTCTACGCCCGGGTGCTCACCGGGACTCTCGCGGAGGCGTTGCCGCCGGGGGCCGTCGCCGTGGAGCGCAAACGGGGCCTGGCCGACCGGCTCGCGGGGCGCGACGGCCGCGTCCAGCGGGTCGAGGTCTTCCTCGGCGAGCAGCGTCTCGTGCTCGATCTGGCGGGCCCGCACCCCAAGGGCGAGGTCGCCAAGGAGGTTCGCGGCGTGGTGCTCTCGCGGCGCCCGGTGGCGCTCGACGAGTGGGTACGGGAGCTCGCGGTCGCGGTCGCGGCCCGCGCACGGTCCGACACACGGGCACGGGCGGCGCTGGAGCGGCTGGTGCTCGGGGAGTGACGGCACCGCCTCCCCGGCCGCGGATCCGTCGCTGACCAACGGCCACGGGACGCCAGTGGGGCAGGGATGTTTCTCACGGTCGGGACGGAGGGCGACGGCTTCGTCGCGGCAACGGGTACTTGGACCCGCTCGTAACTTCTGACCTGCGGAGACGGTCGATGACCGCCCCGCTCCGGCTGCCTCATCGGGCCCTTTTTCGACCGCTGTTCACCGCTTCTGCCGGCACGCTGTGGCACGGTCTGCGGGGGACGTCAGCTGCTCGCTGGCATCGGCTGTGCCCGCGAGGGTCAATTGCCGTACGGGCTCTCAGGCGGTCGGCCGGTCCTCGCCCGAAGTCACGAGCCGTGGGCCAGGAAGCGTTTGAGTACGCCGACCCAAGCGGTGTTGCTGCTGCCGTGTGAGCCGCCTCCCCACAGGACGACGGCCTTGGCGGCCTTGCTGGAGGCTTGAAGCTCGTACGACCAGAGCGCGGGGGGTATGTACTGCCCGGCATGTAGGCCTCGGCACTGGGGCCACAGGTACGGGTACACGGGTTTGCCAGGGGCGAACTGCCTGGCCTCGGCGAGGGACTGATCGAGCCTGTGCTGCCAGCTGGCTGTGCTGTCCTTCGAGCTTGTGTAAAGACCGGGGAAGAACGCATCCTCGTGCGCCGCGAGGGCGCGGCCCAACGGGTAGTACCTGCGGCTGGTGTTGCCGAGCAGATCCCAAAAACCGATCTGTTTGTGCGGGGCGACTTCACGCGTCCACGTCAGCAAGGTCGACAGTTTCCGGAAGCGGCGCTCGGCCACTTCTGGCGTGCCGGTGAGATAGAACTGGCGTGGAGCAACGTCCTGTGCAGAAGGCGAGGATGCCGGCGAAGCAGCAGCGTCCGATGCTCCGTCTTGGCATCCGGTCAGCAGCAGCATGCCGATAACAGCGGCAAAAAGACGTCTCATGAGTCGAAGCTATCCAGGCTTTTCGTGGGTCTTCACAAGAAAGGGGAGCCAGGTGACCGGCGTTCCGAGCGGATCGGCGCCGTCGAGGTGCCATCGCTCCGGGCCCGAGTCTGCCCAAGGCCGATCAGAAGGCCAGATCACGCATCGCTGCTGATGGTCGATGCGCGGATGGGCCGTGCCTCAGGACCCGGCGGGGCCGTGGGCGATGGTGCTGAGCCACTGGGTGACGACGGTGTCGTGGGCGGAGGCGAGGACCACGTTCGCCGGGTTGGCGCGGGCTTGGCCGAGCGCACGGTGTTGCGGGGGATAGACCCGGCAGCGCCCGAGCAATCCGCCCCGACTTCTGGTACGGCGATTACGGTGACCACGGCGATTCATACCCGGCCATCCGGAACCGGGATCTTCCCGGCTACGGACAGTGCCGCATGAATCGGGGGTTTGCGGATGCGCCGGGGAGCGGCCCCTTGTGCATCCATCCCCGCCGGGTAGGGTCTGAGACCGGCCCGGCCAGGCGGTCGTGCGCTGTTGAACCGTGAGGATGTGTCAGCCCGGGTCGGAAAATCGGCCCGTGTGGCTCGGACTTCCGGCTGTCTGCCCGCGGAGGTGGCATGGAGCGACAGGCTGTTCACCGGGTGAACCGGGGGCCTCGACCCCCGCACCGGCCGACGGCGGCCGCGGCGGAGTCGGGGTCTTCGGCGGTCTCCGACGGCTTGGCGAACCGGACGGGCGGTGAGCGGCCCGATGCCGCGGGACGGTTCGGCCCGTGGCATGCCCGTGACGCTGTCCGTCCCGACCCCCGGCCATGATCCACAGCGGCGCGGCCACTCTTGCGCGGGTCGGTATCCCTCCCGGCGGTCACGGCACGACTCCGTCGTAGAACTGGTCGCGGCCACGCCCGGCCACGACACCAGCGCCTGAAGGAGAGACAGAGGAACGTGGACGGTCACCTGAACCTGGACGGGCACCCCGGCCGCGACCGGCACGGGGACCCGGGCCGAAAGCCTGCCCCGGGCCCTGTCCCGGGGCGGCGTGGTGGGACGGAGCCAGGTCCCGAGGGGAGGGCTGCAGCCCGCCCGGTGGTGGACACGGGGCCGCCGCAGGCCGGGCGGGGCGACGTAGGAGCGGCCGCGTCCGGGGCCGAAGGCGCCGGCCTGGTCCGTGACGCCGACGGCGCTCCGATCCAGCACCTGCGGCTCCACGTGCCGGACGCCCGCCGCGTCCGGCCCCCCTCCCGCCCCGACCGCCCGGGCAGTGACGGCGAGCACCGGCTCCAGGAGCGCATGGGCACCACGGACCGTGCCGCCAAGTTCTACGACGAGCAGGTGCTCGACCGGCTGAACCCGCGGATGCGGGAGTTCGCGGCGCGGCAGGAGATGTTCTTCCTTGCCACCTCCGACCGCCACGGGGAGTGCGACAACACCTTCCGGGCCGGCCCTCCCGGCTTCGTCCAGGTCTTCGACGACAGGACGCTGGCCTATCCCGAGTACCGCGGCAACGGCGTCCTCGCCAGCCTCGGCAACATCCAGGAGAATCCGCACGTCGGCATTCTCATGATCGACTTCCTTGAGGACCGGATCGGCCTCCATGTCAACGGCCGGGCCCGTGTCCTCGCTGACGAAGAGATGCGCCGCGAACGACCGGACCTGCCGGTCGACCCCGCGCCCGGTCGCCGGGCCCGGCTGTGGGTGGAGGTCACGGTGGAGGAGGCGTACATCCACTGCGCCAAGCACATCCCGCATCTTCGGAAGGTGCCGGCACGCGGGGACCGCGCGTGGGGCACCGACGACTCCAAGCGCAAGGGTGGTGACTTCTTCGGCGCGGCCGAGGCAGCCCACCGCGCCGCGGACGAGCGCCCGCGCCGCGAGGCGGGAGACCCCCCGTCAAGTGCATCGGCCCCGCCGCACGCTGCCCGGCCCGTCGGAAGGCCCTGGTGACCGGAGTCGCCCGTGCGCGATCCGGGTCGTCTCGTCTGGGTGGCACCGGATGCCTGATGACGGAAGCCCGGGCGGGGCTGGGTTGGGTGGCGCTGGTGTGGCCGTGGCGGTTCCGGTAGCCGGGACGGTTGTGGGTCAATGGGATTCCATGCGCCGGCCGCAGACGCCGCAGCCTGGGTGGACAGCGCACGGCAGTGAACTCGCGGACGACCAGCTTGCGCAGCCGCTCATGGTCCGGCGGATCGGAGTCGAGCATGCGAAGGCGAGGCGTTCTCCCACTGCTTGGACAACCGCGGGTCCACAAGCGCGGCCCGGCCGGCCTCGTACCCGACTGCAACCCATGCCTCCGTACCTTCCGGAATCCGCACCTTGCGGACGGTCCGCGCTCCCGCAGCGCTGCGTGAGAGTCCTCGCCCGTCGCGGCCAGATCGGTCACCTCGGCTGCGTGGAATTGCCGACCAGCCACACCTTTCACATCCCATTGCACTCCAGGGGGATGAATTCGTTCCCGCCTTTGAGGAGTTCCTACTGACGGGATCCGCAGGGTCGCTTCCCGAGGGGGTCGTCATGTGTCGGACATCGCATGGTTGGGTGATGGTGGCGCGGGCCGGGAAGGCTGTACGTTCCCGCGCATGATCAGAATCGCAGTCATCGCAGTCATCGGCGCCCTGGCAATCTCCTTCGGCACCTCGGCGTTGACCGTGTCGCCCTGGTGGTGGCCGGCCGCCGTGTTGTGTGCTGCGGTAGCCGGAGTCGGTACTCATGATCTGCTTCAAAAGCGCCATTCGGTCTTGCGTAACTATCCGGTACTGGGGCATATCCGTTTTATGCTGGAGTCGATCCGGCCGGAACTTCAGCAGTATTTCATCGAGCGTAATTACGACGGTCGTCCCTTCGACCGTGATGTGCGCAGCCTCGTCTATCAGCGCGCCAAGGGAGCCGAAGCGGAGCTCCCGTTCGGCACCGAGCGGAACGTCTACGCCGAAGGCTACGAATACTTCGAAACGTCGATCAGGCCACTCCCGGTGCGATCGGAGGAGCCCCGCGTCCGCATCGGCGGTCCGGACTGCACCAAGCCCTACGACATGTCCTTGCTCAACGTCTCGGCGATGAGCTTCGGTTCGCTGTCAGCCAACGCCATCCTCGCTCTGAACCGGGGGGCCGCCCTCGGCGGCTTCGCCCATGACACCGGAGAGGGTGGCCTGTCGGAGTACCATCTGCGTCATGGCGGGGACCTGGTGTGGGAGATCGGCACCGGATACTTCGGTTGTCGCGCCGCGGACGGTGGTTTCGACCGCGTGCGGTTCGCCGAAAAGGCTTCCCACGACAACGTGAAGTGTGTCTCGCTGAAGTTGTCTCAGGGAGCCAAGCCCGGTATCGGAGGGGTGCTGCCCGGAGAGAAGGTCACCGCCGAGATAGCCCGGGTACGCGAGGTTCCCGAGGGGCGGACCGTCATCTCGCCCCCCTACCACCAGGTCTTCAGCACACCCCGGGAACTGATCCGGTTCATCGCCGAAATGCGCGAGCTGTCCGGGGGCAAGCCGGTCGGCTTCAAGCTGTGCGTGGGCTCCCGGCGGGAGTTCCTGGCGGTGTGCAAGGCCATGATCGAAGAGGGCATCACGCCGGACTTCATCATCGTGGACGGAGCCGAGGGCGGCACCGGAGCGGCCCCGCTGGAGTTCGCCGACCACCTCGGCAGTCCACTCACCGAGGGACTGATCACCGTCCACAACGCCCTGGTCGGCACCGGCCTGCGGGACCGGATCAAGATCGGCGCCAGCGGCAAGGTGGCCACCGGCGCCGACATCGTCAAGCGCATGGTGCAGGGCGCCGACTTCACCAACGCGGCACGTGCCATGATGTTCGCGATCGGATGCATCCAAGCGCAGAGCTGTCACACCAACACATGCCCGGTCGGCGTCGCCACACAAGACACGCGCCGAGCACGAGCGTTGAACGTGGACGACAAGTCGATCCGGGTTCACCGCTTCCAGTCCGCCACGGTGAAGAGTGCGCAACAGATCATTGCCTCGCTGGGTGTGAGCGAGCCCGCCGAACTGCGCCCGCACATGCTGCGACGGCGCGTGGACCCGGTAACCGTCCGCTCCTACGCGGAGCTCTACGACTGGCTGGCCCCCGACCAGTTGCTGATCGATCCGCCGGAGTCATGGGCAGCGGACTGGAAAGCCTCTGATCCCGACCGTTTCACCGTCTGACGGGCGATCCCTGTCTGTTGGCCCCGACAGCGGTCAGGTAGTTCACCCCGGGTGACGGGTGTTGCCCCGCGAGGTTCGGCCGAGCCGCCCGTTTCCGACGGACATCACTGAGCGCCACTGCGGAAGGGAGAGCAATCGCCGATCCGCGGTCGGCCTCGTCAGGTGGCTCGGGGTGGTGTCCCGCCGCGGGCGCACACCCGGTCCCGTCCCGGATCAGAACGCCGGCTCACGACCGCGTTCGACCACGTGCCGGCGCGCCCGTACCACGCCGCCGGGTGCCGGCACCGGTCTCCTGAAGCCATTCGGGCAGGTCGGGCGGTAGGCGCCGTAGCCGGGCCTGGGTCCTCGAAGCGCTTGTACGGCTGGCGGTCGAGCAGGTGGCGACGAAGCGGCTCTGTCGACCATCACGCGTGGCGGCCCCAGCCACCGGGCAAGTGGTCAGCGCGGTGCGCACGGGGTGCTGTACACGTCGACCACGGTGTGGAACTGCTCGCGCGCTTCGTGGAAGCGCCCCGCCGCCAGGTAGAACCGGCCGATGCGGCAACGGATGTCCATCTGCAGCCGGTCGTAGCCGGGGGGTCTTCCGGCGCGAGGCGGCAGGCACGATTCCGGCCGAGGTCACCGTCGCCGGTACCGCGCCGAAGAGTGTCTCCCGGCAGGAATTACACATCGGCCCGGACCCGTGCGGATGCCCGGACCCGTGCGGATGGTCCGGCACAGTGATCGTGGACGTGTGGCTGCAGGGCACGTCAGCCAGCACGCACGACGCCGTCGGAGGATGCCGGGGATCCACACCGACTGACCTAACTCCCATATATTTTCAGGCAGTTCGGCGATGTCCGGGGTAGAAGGCGCCGGTGGCGGCCTTGCGGTGCACGGACAGCCGCCGCCCATCCGCCATCGGGGACACCGGAGCGAGCAGACGGCCACTGTCGCCGGGCGGCGTGCGACGGCCCCGCTCGCACACGGCTACCGCTCAGGGGATGACGAGCTCCCGGCCGTGGTAGAAGCCCTCCCGCTCCTCGACGACGTACGGGGCCATGCCGGCACGCCGCTGCGTTTCCGATGCGGAGGCGCGCCAGGAGTCACATGCCTCCTTGGAATCCCAGAAGGACACCCCCGTGATCTCCTGCCCGTCCTCGGACCAGTACGCAAAGGCGCGGCGCATGCCCTGCGGATGGCCGGCCGGCCGCCACGCCTTCTCGAAGTCCTCCAGAGCGCCTGGCTGAATACGGCGGGTCGTGACCCAGACGAAGTGCTCCTCCATCGCCGCCTCCTCCTCTGCACCGGTTCGGCTCATGGGCGCCACATCGACCACGGTAGATCCATGGCAGCGATCGCGCCCGCGTGGCGTGGGCGGGCCACCGGGGTTCGTGGCGTGGTGTCGCTCGGACGTTTCCGGTCGTGAAGGGCGGTGGCGGACCATGGAGGTGAACGGATTCGGAGTCGCAGGGGCGACCTGTCGGCGGTGATGGCGATGAAGGGTTCGATACGGCTCGGGACGGTCTGCGGACTGGCGGTGCGGGCGCACTGGAGTGTGCCGCTGATCATGCTGCTTTTCGCCTACGCACTGGCCCGCCAGGTCCTGCCAGGGTCTGCGCCGGGCCAGGCGCCGGTGGTGTACGCGGTTGCCGGCGTCGTCGGTGCTTCGCTGCTGCTGGGGAGCCTGGTGGTGCATGAGGCGGCGCACGGGCTGACGGCACGCAGGGCAGGGATCTCCGTGCGGGACATCACGCTGTGGGCGCTCGGAGGACTGACCCGGATGGACCGGCCCGCGACGGCACGGGCCGCGTTCACGGTCGCCGGCAGCGGGCCGCTCGCCAGCCTGCTCCTCGGCGGCATCGGGCTGGGGGCGGCGTACGCGGTGCAGGCCGCGCTGGGCTGGCGGATTCCCGTCGCCGTGCTGGGCTGGCTGGGTGGCACGAACCTGCTGCTGGGCGTCTTCAACCTGTTGCCTGCCGCGCCCTTGGACGGAGGCCGGCTGCTGCAGGCCGTGCTGTGGTGGCGTACGGGAGACCGCGAGCGGGCCCAGCGGGCGGCGGGCCGCGCCGGACAGATCGTGGGCATGGCGCTGGGCGTGGTGGGATGGCTGGCGTTCGTGAGGGGGACGACGGGCGGACTGTGGCTGATGCTCGTCGGGCTGTTCGTGGCGAGTGCCGCCGCGGCCGAGCGGCGCTGGGCCGAGCTGGTCACAGCCCTGCGCGGCGTACGGGTCGAGCAGACGATGACCACTCCGGTCGTCACGGGCCCCGACTGGCTGACCGTGGACCGCTTCCTGTCCGAGGTGGCCTCCCGGGCCCGGCACTCGGTGCTGCCGCTGTTGGATTTCGACGGCCGCCCCAGCGGTGTCGTACAGCTGCGTCAGCTGGCCGTCGTACCACCCGGACGACGCGAGTCGCTACGGGTGGGGGACCTCGCGGCACCGCTGTCACGGTGCACCATCGCCGCACCGGAGGAACTGCTGAACTCCGTCCTGGAGCGCCTTGGCACCGGCGGCGGACTGCCCATCCTGGTCCTGCACGACGGTCGGCTCTGTGGAATCGTCACCGCCCACGACATCGACCGGGCTCGGCAAAGTCACCGACGTCCGTCGGGTCTCCCTCAGTCCTCAGGGCCGCCGCTCCGAGCCCCCGGCAGCCGGAGCGGCCAGGCACCCCACCCTGGCCCACGGCGGCCCCGCCGCGGCGGGACCCCGGCAAGCGGGAGCGGTCCCGCGTGACCTGTGTCGCCGTTGCGGAGGTGCGGGAGTCAAGTCGGCGCCGCCGAGTCCGCTTGGATGGGCGTCCGGGTGGGGCTGATCGAGCCGGGTATGACGGTGACGGAGATGGCGACCGGCCCCGGGGCCGCTGCCGCCCGTGGTGTGCCGCAGAACGCTTGGCTGCATGCCGAAGACATCGCCCGTGCCATCACCTTCATGATCACCCAGCCTCCGCATGTCGCGGTCAACGAGATCATGGTGCGCCCCACGGCCCAGGAACACTGACCGTCGGCGCGGGAGATGCGCGCGAGGTACGCGAGCGAGCAGCCTCCTCATCAGCTGCCCGCCGCCGTCATCCGGTGATGCGAGAACGCATCGTCCCGGCCCCCATGCACACGCACGAGTACGGACTCGACGATCATGAGCGAGCACAGTCGGCACTCACGCGTCGAAGGCGCGGTCCTCCCTGGGACTTCGACCGGTGCTGTACAGCTCAGGCCCATAACATGCACCACACGCTCGACATCCGCCTGGCGCGTGTGACCGAGTTGTCCGGCGTCGACCCGCACACCGCCCGCGGCGGCAGCTTTTCGGCGCCGCGCCGGCCCTGCTCCGGATGGGCGGGACACTGGACGGTCGCTGCGCCAGGTCGGCTGCATCACCGTCCGATGTCGGTTACGTTGATAAAGCACCTGGTCAGAGGGTAGTAACAAACCGTAACCCACCGGGGACGCTCCATGACCGGTCTGACCGTTGTCCTGTTGCTCGTGGTCCTGGCCACAGCCGTGGCGACCGGTGCCCGGCTCTGGAGCCTGCCGGCTCCATCACTCCTCGTGATTGCCGGTCTGGTCGTGGGGCTGATGCCCTGGGTTCCCGAAGTTCGTCTGCCGCCTCACGTGATCAACGTGCTGGTGCTGCCGCCACTGCTCCACGCCTCGGCCGGGGAAATCTCCGTCCGCGACCTGCGCACCGTGTGGAGGCCTGTGAGCGGGCTGGTCTTCGGCCTGGTCCTCGCCTCGGCCATCGGCGTCGGGTACGTGGCCCATGCGATCACTCCGCTCACCGCTGCGACCGCGCTCATCCTCGGCTCCGTCCTGGCCAGCACCGACCCCGTGGCCGTGACCGCGCTCGGCCGGCGCCTGTCCCTCCCCCCGCGCGTGCAGGCCATGGTGCAGGCGGAAAGCCTGTTCAACGACGCCACCTCGCTGGTCCTGTACAAGGTCGCCGTGGCCACCGCGGTGTCCGGCAGCACCATCAGCGTGCCCGGGACCGCCCTGCAGTTCCTGATCCTTGCAGGTGGAGGAGCCCTCATCGGTGCGGCGGTCGCCGCCGTGGTGTCCCTGATCCGCAGACGGACCGACGACCCCATGCTGGAGACCGTCATCGCGCTGGTCACCCCCTACGCGTCCTACGTCATCGCGGAGCAGTCGCACACCTCCGGGGTGACCGCCGTCATCGTGTCCGGGGTCGTCCTCGGCAGCACCGGACACAAGCTCAGCAACGCCCCCGTCCGCCTCCAGGTCCACGCCGTCTACGACACCGTGACCTTCCTGCTGGAGAGCGTCGTCTTCGCCCTGATCGGCCTCGAACTCCCCTCGGCCGTCCGTCATCTCACGCGCGACGAGCACGGCTGGCCACTGTGGGTGCCGGTGATCGCGTTCACCCTGCTGGCGATCCGCCTGCTGTGGATCTTCCCGCTGTCCGCCCTGATCCACCACCGGGACAGGGCGGGCGACAACCGCCTCTCCTGGCGCGTTCCGGCCGTCCTGTCCTGGGCGGGCACCCGAGGCGTCATGCCGCTGGCCGCCGCGCTCTCCATCCCCCTGGCCACCCACACAGGGGCGCCGCTGCCGCACCGGGCACTCATTCTCACGCTCACCACCGGGACCGTCGCGCTCACGCTCGTCTTCCAGGGTTTCACCCTGGCCCCCGTCGTCCGCCGCTCCGGCATCGCTCTGGAACCCGAGCACACCGTTCGCGAGGAGGCGCGGACCCGCCGACACATTGCCTACACCGCTCTGGAAGAACTCAAGCAGCTTGGCGATCTGGATGAGCTCGCCGATCTGGGCGCCGCTGCGCAGGCCGCCTTGAAACAAGCCCGTCGTCATCTGGAAGCGCGCATCCACCAGGTCGAAGACGCCCACTACAGCGACCCGGACGCCCGACCTGCCGATGCCTACCGCGAGATTCGCCGGACACTCATCGCCATCGAGGCGGCCGAGCTCCAGCGCCTCTACGAAGCGAACAAGATCAGCAACCCCACCCGGCGCCGGATCCAGCACGAACTGGACCTCGAAGAAGCCAGCCTCCGTCCCCGCGACTGACTGCCGCCGCCGGTAACCTGCTCATACGGTGACGGGGCACGCGACAAGACCTCGGCAGAGGCGCGAGCCAAGTTCGGTTGGACAGGTGGAACCGCCCTGGCGTCCGCACGACCGTATCGCCAGTGGTCAACTCGCCCCGCCGACACATGTACGCAGCCCTGGCGGTGGACCTCGTGGAGAAGACCGAGCCGGCCGGGTGGGGCGGAGAAGGAAGGCGGGCTATGCCTCGCGCATCGGGTGCACGTGGGCGAACTCGTCGGAGAGGATCCCCATCACGACGAGATCGCGGTGTCGGCCGGCGAGGAACACGCGATCCCGCAGCAGGCCTTCCTCGACGAAACCCAGCCGTCGGTGCAGTGCCAACGACGCCTCGTTGTGCGCGAAGATCCGCGCTTCGCACTTGTGATAACGCCGCTCGGCGAACATGAAGCGCAACAGCAGAACGGCTGCCTGCGCGGCATGGCCTTTGCGCCGGTGATCGGCGCCGATCGTGATGCCGTACTCGAACCAGCCCGCACGTGGGTCGGCGTGGTAGGAGCCGACGGCGCCGACGAGTTCGCCTGTGTCGACGGTCTCGATGGCGAGTTGGAAGCAGTCTCCGTCGGGTGTGGCCGTGGCCTGCTCCTTGGTCCAGGCGCGGAAGCCCTCGGCGGAGCGCGGCGGGTTCAGCAGGTCTCCCAAGTGCTCCTCGTCCTCGGCGAAGCGCATGAACCCGGTCCAGTCGTCGGGCTCGATACCGCGCAGGCGTATCCGCTCGCCCTTCCAGAACGATGTCATCACGCCATCCGATCATGGGGCGGGAGGCGCCGTCCAGGGACAAGGCCGCCCTCGGCCGGCGCCTCCTCGAACAGCTGACGATCAGCTGACGGATCCAGGCCCGGTTACGGCTTGCGGGCGAGGCCGCCGTGTTCGGCGATGACTTCCGGGGTGGGCGAACCGGGGGCCGGGCGCCACTGGGTGACCGAGACGACGCCGGGCTCGATGAGCTCCAGGCCGTCGAAGAACGCGGTGATCTCCTCGACGGTGCGCAGGTTGTACGGGACGGCACCGCTGTTGTTGTAGACGTCCTGGGCCTGCTCGAAGACGGGGTCGACGCCGAGTGAACCGTCGTTGATGGACAGGTAGCTGCCCGACGGCAGAGCGTCCATCAGGCGGGTGGCGATGGAGCGGGCCTGCGCGTGATCGGCGACGTGTCCGAGGATGTTGCTGAGGATCAGCGCGACCGGGCGGTCGAAGTCCAGTGTCTCGGCGGCGACCGCGAGGATCCGGTCCGGATCGGTCACGTCGGCGTCGATATAGGCGGTCGCGGCCTCGGGGGAGGAGTAGAGCAGGGCGCGGGCGTGGGCCAGGACCATCGGGTCGTTGTCGACGTAGACGATCCGCGCCTCGGGCGCGAGCCGCTGGGCGACCTCATGCGTGTTGTCGGCGGTCGGCAGGCCCGTGCCGACGTCCAGGAACTGCCGTATGCCCGCCTCCCGCACCAGATACGCGATGTTGCGGTGCAGAAAGGCACGGCTGCTGCGGGCGATGGTGACGATGCCGGGGAAGACGGCGGTATAGGCGTCGCCGGCCTGCTCGTCGACCGTGTAGTTGTCCTTGCCGCCGAGCCAGTAGTTCCAGATGCGGGCGGAGTGCGGCACCGAGGTGTCGATCTTCTGGCGCATCTCGGGTTCCGGTGTCGTCGCGGGGTCGGTCATCAGTCGCAATCCGTCTTCTCGGTGGTGGTGTGCTTCTCGGTCATGGCGTGGATCGATCGTTCCTTGCACAACTTACGTCCGAGAGCCCGCCTATCGCCTGTCGGTTCGGATTCCCCGCCGTCGGGCGCTTCCTGATCGACCGTCCGGCGCGCGGTCCCGCTGCGTATGTGACGGTGAACAGCCCTCGTGGGTTCTCCTCCGCACGTCTCTTTCTACGTACGCCTGGAGTCGTAGCAAGGTCGCCCGGCAGACGGATCCGCGCACCGGCGCGGAGACGAAAGGGTGGTGACGTCCTGTAAGTCGACAGAAAGGAACAGCCATCGTGCGGATAGGACGTGTGGCGCCTCTGTTCACCGTGGGGATCACGGCAACACTGGTCGCCGCCTTCGCTCCGGCGCAGGCATCCGCGGCGGAACCGCTGAACAGATTCGAGAAGCAGAAGCCGGCGTGGCAGCGATGTGACGCCTCGCAGCCCGCCGCCTTACAGTGCGCGACGATCGAGGTCCCGCTCGACTACGGCCGCCCCGGCGGCAAGACGATCAAGCTGGCCATCTCCCGTATGCAGACCAGCGTCCCCGGCAAGCGGCACGGTGTGATCCTCTTCAACCCGGGCGGCCCGGGCGGCGAGGGCCTGGACATGCCGGTGATGATGAAGGGCGCGATGCCCAAGAAGGTCCTGGAGCAGTACGACCTCATCGGGTTCGACCCGCGCGGTGTGGGCCGCAGCAGCCCCGTCACCTGCGGTCTCCAGGGCGCCGAGCAGAACACGGAACACGCCTACCGGCCGGCCACGTTCAGTCGTGACGTCGCATGGGCCCGCACCGTCGCCGAGAAGTGCCGTGCGAAGAACGGCGACAGGCTTCCGTACATCACCACCCGCAACACCGCCCGCGACATGGACGTCATCCGAGCCGTCCTGGGCGAGAAGAAGCTCTCCTACCTGGGCTACTCCTACGGCACATACCTGGGCGCCGTCTACGCGCAGATGTTCCCCCAGCGGACCGACCGCTGGGTGCTGGACAGCTCGGTCGACCCCGCACGGGTGTGGCGCGGCATGATCCAGGTCTGGGCGGAGGGCACCGAGCCGGCGTTCACCCGCTGGACGAAGTGGACCGCGCAGCACGACCGCACCTACCACCTCGGCAACACCCCGGCCAAGGTGAAGAAGACGTTCTGGAACCTGATCGCCCGGGCCGACCGCTCTCCCATCGACGACGGCGGCCGGAAACTCACCGGTGACGACATCCGTGCCTCCCTGCGCGCCGAGTTCTTCAGCCCCAAGTACGCGGCCGAGGCGGTCATGAACCTCATGAAAGCCGCCGACGGCCATGCCACCCCCGGCCGTTCGCTCGTACCGGCCGATCAGCGGGGAACGCCCCAGCGCGCGGCCTTCGCCGCACAGACGCCGGCCGACAACGGCTCGGCCGCCTTCTGGTCCGTCGTCTGCGGCGACACCGCGGCCTGGCCGCGCGACCCCGAGCAGTACCGGCATGACGCGATTCAGAACAAGGCCAAGTACCCGATCTACGGCGACTTCGGCTCCAACATCACGCCGTGCGCGTTCTGGAACAAGCCGGCCGAACCCGTCACCGCCGTGAACAACGACGTTGGTGTGCTCACCGTCCAGAACCAGTGGGACTCCCAGACACCTCTGGTCAGCGGCCTGGGTATGCACCGTGCCCTGAAGGGCTCGCGCATGGTGTTCGTCCAGGGCGGCGAGGGCCACGGCGTCTACTCCGGCGATCCGCATGCCTGCGCGAACATCGCCGTGAACTCCTACCTGAGCACCGGGAAGCTCCCGGCGAAGGACGTCACCTGCAAGGTGTCCGGCCGTCAGAGCCCCGGTGTGAACCAGAGCATTGTCCCGGAACCGCAGCACACACCGCAGGCGCCGCGCTTCTGACGCTGCGTCGCTGACAGGCGGGGTTTGCCGGGTACGGGGTCGTCCGAACGGCCGGCGGACACGTAGAGGGCGGTCGATGGAAGGCGTTGGGGAATATCCAGGACATGAGGTCCTACCTGGCTTCCCAGGTCTCCGACGTCTCCCATCGGTGAGAGGGCGAGCTGGTCCTGGCACGGCCATGCCGACTCCGCCGCCGAACTCGACGCCCGGCGCGTCCCGGTGGCGTCCGGTGGTGTGTACTGGGGCGGCGGACTGTGGATCAGCGCCCTTGAATTGCCCCGGATCGGGCAACTGTGCATGCGCCGGCGGCAATGGGGCACACGCCGGGGAGCACAGGTCGAGTCGCTTCTCGTCGAAGTGTCCGCCGCGATCGAGCCGATACCGGTGCTCCGAGGCAGTGGCCGCAGCGGGAACCCCCAGGTAGGACCTGGGGGTTCTGCATTTCTCACCGCCGGTGCGGCCAGGCTCAGTTGAGCTGGAACGTCGCCTCGACCGGGTAGTGGTCGCTGGGAGCGTTGGTGTCGGTCTGCCCGCTGGTCCAGCCGGACTGGGGGTCGAAGTCCACCTTGACCGCGGACATCGCGGCCGGCGCCGGGCGGCCCGGCGCGTTGAGATAGCCGATGTAGTCGAGGTCGTCCCGGTAGTCCTTGGGGAAGGACTCGACGCCGGACATGTACTGACACCAGGCGGACACCGGGCAGTCCATGGTCCGCAGGGTCTGGTCCGGGTCGGTGGCCGGGGTGCCGAGCACGCCGTTCACCGCGCTCTGGGCGTTGGCGTAGTCGCCGCGCGACTGGCCGCCGTAGTACTCCACGTTCATGTCTCCGCCGATCAGGACCGGCGCACTCGAACCGACGATGCCGTCGACCCAGGAGCGGATCTCCCTGAGCTGGGCGAGCCGCGTGGACTGGGTCGTGTCGGTGGAGGTGTCGGACTCGTCGGCCTGCAGATGGGTGCCGACCACCCAGCTCTTGGCCCCGTCCTTGTCGATCTGTACCAGCGCGGCGCCCTTGTTGGCGTGGTAGTCCCAGGTGCCGTAGGTGGAGTTGCTGAAGACGTGGGCGTACTGCGCGCTGATCGGGTACTTGGACAGGATCATCGTGCCGCCGTTGATGACGAACAGCGAGTTGGAGCAGTCGCCGCTGATGCCCGTCCAGCCGCCCCCGGAGCAGGTCTGGCCGACGACCGGGGTGTGGTACGGGTAGAGATCGGCGAGCTTGCCGATGATGTCGGGGGTCGAGGTGTTGTTGAAGTTCTCGTCCAACACCACCACGTCGGCGTTGTGCTGACGGATGATCGACTCGATGGTCGGGGTGCGCTGGGCCGCCTTCTCGTGCTGGGTGCTGTCGACGATCGCGGTGCCGAGATCGACGTTCCAGGCGAACACCGAGAGGTCGGTGCTGGTGCCCGCGCTCGCGGTGGGGGCCGCGAAGCCACTGAGGCCGAGCAGTGCAGCTGCCGCTGCGGAGGTGAGGGCGGTAGCTGTACGACGCGAGACCATGCGCTCTCCTGGTGGAAGTGGGGTAGTCCCGACCCCTGAACGGTCGGGTCGCGTACATGACAGCGCGACTCTAGGTGCTCACCGGTACAGCCGAGGGAACTTCGATCGATCTGTCCGTGGAGAAAAGGTGTATGGACAAGTTCGCCGTATCGCGGGCGGATCCCACCGGCCAGCGCCACCTGTTCCCCGCAACGTGCGCACATGTGAAGCCGGCTCGGAAAGCACGCCTAGGGTGGGGGTATGGGCGGCGGCGTGGTGACGCTGTTCCTGTGCGGCGATGTCATGCTCGGGCGCGGCGTCGACCAGATCCTCCCGCACCCCGGACATCCGGTGCTGCGCGAGGGGTACGTCACGGACGCCCGGTCGTACGTGGAACTGGCCGAGGCGGTCAGCGGTCCGATCCCCGCGCCCGTCGACCCCGCCTGGCCGTGGGGCGAGGCACTGCGGGTGCTGGAGCGGGCCGCCCCGGAAGCCCGGGTCGTGAATCTGGAGACGGCGGTCACGCGCAGTGCGGCGTTCGCGCCGGGCAAGGCGGTCCACTACCGGATGCACCCGGCCAACCTGCCCGCACTGGCAGTGGCCCGCCCCGACGTGTGCGTCCTGGCCAACAACCATGTGCTGGACTTCGGGCGGGCGGGCCTGGCGGAAACGCTCGACTCGCTCGCTGATGCGGGGCTGCGGACCGCGGGCGCGGGACGCGACGCCGACGAGGCCTACGCGCCCGCTGAGGTCCCCGTCGGCGCCAGCCGCCGCATCCTGGTGTTCGCCCTCGGAACGCTGTCCAGCGGCGTCCCGCCCGACTGGGCCGCGAGCACCGACTGGCCCGGCGTCGCCTACGCACGTGCGCTGTCACCGGAGGCTGCCGAGGCCGTCCTCCAGCGGGTGCGCCGGGTACGGCGACCGGGCGACATCGTCGTCGTGTCGGTGCACTGGGGTTCCAACTGGGGTTATCTCGTCCCCCGCGACCAGAAGCACTTCGCGCATGCCCTGATCGACGGCGGCGTCGACATCGTCCACGGACACTCCTCGCACCATCCCCGCCCCGTCGAGTTGTACCGAGGCCACCTGATCCTCTACGGCTGCGGTGACTTCATCGACGACTACGAGGGCATCTCAGGCTACGAGGAGTACCGCGACGACCTCCGGCTCGGCTACCTCGTCTCGGTGGCGGCGGACACCGGGTGCCCGACCGGCATACGGATGTTCCCGCTGCAGGCACGCCGGATGCGGCTGGAGACCGCGGCGGACGAGGACCGCGCATGGCTGCGTACGACCCTCGACCGGATCAGCAAGGGCGTCCACATAGAGGTGGAGGCCGACGGCATGCTCAGCCTCGTACCCCCGGACGCCGCCCACGGACCGGAGACCCGCCGGTGAACGGCGGCCGACGCAAGCTTCTCCTACTCAGCCGATGCCGCGCCCAGGCACTCCACGCACCATTCCCGCACCGTGTCCGCGACCTGCTCCAGGGCGCCGGGTTCCTCGAACAGATGGGTGGCTCCCGGGATGACGCGCAGGGTGCTGGGGGCCTGGAGCTGTCGCGCGGCCTCCTCGTTGAGCCGGAGCACCTCGGTGTCGCTACCGCCGACGACCAGCAGGACAGGTGCGCGTACGGCCGGCAGCGCGTCGCCCGCCAGATCGGGTCGTCCGCCGCGGGAGACCACGGTCAGGACGCGGTCGGGGTGCTCGGCGGCGGCCCGCAGGGCAGCGGCGGCGCCGGTACTGGCACCGAAGAGGATGATCGGCAGCTCACTGGTACCGGGCCGGTCGCCCAGCCACTCCATGGCCGCCACCAGACGACGCCCCAGCAGCGCGACGTCGAAGCGGTGCTCGGCGGTCACGACGTCGCGGCGTTCCTCCTCCTCGGTGAGCAGATCGATCAGCAAGGTGCCCAGCGCGGCCTCCCGCAACGCCGCGGCGACCGCCTGGTTGCGCGGACTGTGCCGGGAACTGCCGCTGCCGTGCGCGAACAGCACCACGGCACCCGCGGACTCCGGCACCACGAGATCACCTGGGAGTGCGGCGCCGTCGGCCGGCACCACAACCGTCTCGGACTTCATGGCCATCAACTTCCCCGAAAGACTCCGAAGACCTCGGTCGTCTCCTCGTACTCACTGCGTACCCCGCACTGGCCCGCCGCGCTCGCCGAACCCACGATTGAAAGCCCAACAAGACATGCGCGACGCGCCGCGCGCACGATGGCTACAGGCCGTGCGAGGGGTACTCGATGGGTTGGTGCACGGCACCGGCGACCCCTTGAGGGAGCCGAATTGTCCACGCTCGAGATGGAGGGACGAGCGATGACGACTGCGAAGGACATCATGCACCCGGGTGCCCAGTGGATACCCAGGTACGAGACGTTGGACCGTGCGGCACAGATGATGCGGGACCACGGGCTGGGCGCACTCCCGGTCAGCGACCCCGACAACAAGGACCGGATGTGCGGCATCATCACCGACCGCGACATCGTGGTGAAGTGTGTCGCCTACGGTCACGACCCCGCGCAGATGACCTGCGGTGACCTGTGCGAGGGCACCCCACGGTGGATCGACGCCGGCTCCGACATCTCCGAGGCGTTGCGGGAGATGGAGAGCCACCAGATCAAGCGCCTCCCGGTGGTCGAGAACAAGCGAATGATCGGGATGATCAGCGAGACCGACATCGCCCGGCACCTCACCGACGACCAGCTCGCGGAGTTCGTACACCGCGTGTACGCAGCGTGATCCCAGCGAGACGGCCGGTCGGCGCGACATGTCGTCCAGAAGACATCGGCGTACCGCGCAGGCGGCGGTCGATTCAGGAGCCGTTCTCTGACCCGGTCGCCGTCTTCGAGTAGGCGTCGTGCCAGGCGGCCTTCGCTCCGGAGTCGCCGATCCGGTAGACGTCCACGACGGCTCCCACCGCGACGGTGAGCGAGAGCACGCCGACGATGATCCGTACCGGCAGGGCGGACCAGCGCATGCCGCTGCCGCCCTGTCCGGGCTCCGCGGGTGTGCGCCTCCCCGCCCACCACACGACCGCCGCCAGCACGAACAGGCCCAGAGCCCACGGCAGCAGACCGTCGCCCAGCTCGGTGTGCCGGCGTACCAGGGCGTCTTCCTCCACATGCCGTTCCAGCCACTCACCAGCGTTCGTGGTCAGGGGCACGCTGGCCAGGGCGACGAAGGCCAGCACGGGCAGCAGCATGCCCAGCCGACGGGCGGCGCGCGGCCACAGCGCGGCTGCCACCAGGGCCAGCGCGGTCAGCGGTATCAGCACGACGACCACATGGACCAGCAGGACGTGGGCGGGCAGACCGTTGATCAGAGTCATTCAGGTGCTCCTGAGGGGGATGGGGCGCGTCAGCCTGTCACAGCCACCTCTCAGTTCCCTCTCAGCCGACCAGGGTGCGCACCGAGACTGAGCTCGATGCCCAGGTCAGCCGGTCGGCGCCGGTGCGGATCGCCGATGGGCAGCCAGGCGTACGGCCATGGACGCCGAGGTCTGCGACCGTGGCGCAGAGGGCGTCGACGACGGCCAGGACTGCCGGACGGGCTTCGCCGACGCGCCGGACCATGGACCAGGGCAAGTAGACCCGGCACCGGCGAGGTCCAGACTGCCGTCGACGACGAGGGCGGCCTGCGCGCGCGAGGTGGCGCCCCAGGCGTTCACGTGGAACTGCGCCACCGCCGAAGTACGGGTGATCGGATCGAGCGGAAGCCAGTTGACGTAGCCCAGCCGTGCCGGTTCCGAACCGGACGATGCGTCGGCCCGGCGTTCTAGGCCGTTGGTTGGCGCCAGCAGGTCGCGCACCTGCGGGAGCAGGTTGGACGCCGCCGGAATGAGGGTGACCGGCCGGCGGTCGCGGTCGAACAGCCGCGCCCCGAGGTCGCGTTCAAGAGCCTTGATCTGCTCGTATCGGTCGTTCCGGTCCCGTCGGCCAGATCCTCGGCCCACTGGTCGTCACACCCTTGCTCCGGCACGGCCGTCACCAGGCGGCAATGTGAACGTCGCGCGCTCCCTGGGCACTTGACGGCCTATTGGTCCGTACCTAAGGTCATCGGTCAGTGCACTGTTCAAGGAGTCGCATATCGTTCACGTATGAGGACGTGTCTTATGCAGGACATGCAGGGCAGACCCGCACCACGCCGCCGTAAGTCCCCGCGATCCGGGTTCGCGCTCACCGCGGCGGCCGCCATGCTGACCACCGGCCTTCTCTCCTGGCCCGGCACGCAGCGGGCGGAAGCCGCTCCCACCGCCTTCGTCCACCCCGGTGTCACCGTCTCGCGCGCCCAACTCGACTTCGCGCGCGCCAAGGTGCTCGCCGGTGCACAGCCCTGGAAGGGCGCGTACGACCAGATGATGGCCGGCCCGTACGCGAGCCTCAGCCGCACCCCCAAGCCCCGCGCGGTCGTCGAGTGCGGTCCGTATTCCAACCCCAACTACGGCTGCACGGACGAGCGAGAGGACGCCATCGCCGCCTACACCGACGCGCTCGCCTGGTACATCACCCGCGATGACCGGTACGCGGAAAAGGCGATCGAGCTGATGGACGCCTGGTCCGCCACGCTCACGAACCACACCAACAGCAACGCGCCCCTCCAGACCGCGTGGGCCGGAGCCTCCTGGGCCAAGGCCGCCGAACTCATCAAGCACACGTACACCGGAACCTGGCCGAACGCCGGCCGCTTCGCCACCCTCCTCCGCAACGTGTATCTGGCCAAACTCATCAACGGCTCGAATTCCAACGGGAACTGGGAGCTGACGATGATGGAGGCGGCCGTCGGCATCTCCGTCTTCCTGGAGGACAAGGCGTCCTACGACTCGGCCATGGCACGCTTCCGCACCCGCACCGCCGCGTATGTGTACCTCCCCTCCGACGGCGATCTGCCGAAGACCGTGCCGAGTCAGAACCTGAACACCCGGGACAAGATCGTCGCGTACTGGCAGGGCCAGTCCACCTTCGTGACCGGACTGACTCAGGAGACCTGCCGCGACTTCGTACACACCGGATACGGCATCTCCGCCATCTCGCATGTGGCCGAGACCAGCCGGATCCAGGGCCAGGATCTCTACGGCACCGACGTCGGCGAGCGGCTGCGGCAGGCGCTCGGCTTCCAGTCCAAGTACGAGCTGGGCGCCGCGGTCCCGAGCTGGTTGTGCGGCGGATCCGTCAAACGAGGGCTCGGCCCCATCACCGAGGTCGGCTACAACGCTCTGCACAACCGCCTGGGCATCGCCATGGCCAACACCCAGACCCTGACCGAGCAGAACCGCCCAGCCGGCACCAACAACCTCTTCGTGGCCTGGGAGACCCTCACCAACGGCGACAACCCCAACTGACCTCCGTAGCAGCGGTGTTGTGTGGTTCAGCGCGAGATGATTCACGTCGTAGGGGCGAACCCGACGAGGTGGCGGGCCAAGTAGGAGCAGGGGTGATCGTCCCAGCCCTCGGGCACCGGGATGCGCTGCTCCTGGACGACGGCCTGCCGCACCCTCGCATCGGGGAACATGGGCGCGACGTGTGCCTCGTCCTACCAGTCGGTCCACTGCGGCAGTCGGCGTGTGCGACCAACATGCCAGCGCTCTCTGCGTGTGTCGCTCACGGAACGATGCTGGTGCGGACGAGGTGGAACGCGGCTGCCGGGTCCGCGGCCCGTGTGACCGTTCGCCCCACGACGATGTGTGACGCGCCGGCGGCGACGGCGGCCCGTGGTGTGTCGGGACGGGCATGCTCGGCCGACGAGTCACCGGGCAGGGCGACTCCGGGCGTGACGAGCAGAGCGTCGCTGCCCAGAGGGCCACGCAGGGCCGCGACGTCCTGAGGCGAGGCGATGACACCATGACAGCCGGCCTTGCGGGCCAGTCGGGCCAACCTGACCACCTGTTCCTCAGCCGAGTCGGTGACGCCGATGTCGGCAAGATCCGCGTCGGTCATGCTGGTGACCACGGTCAGGGCAAGGACCCGCAGTTCGGGGAAGGCGCGGGCGGCATCGACAGCGGCGGCCATGATGGCCGTACCACCCATGCTGTGCACCGTCACCATCGAGGCGCCCAGAGCCCCCGCGGCGCGCACGGCCCCGGCGACGGAGTTCGGGATCTCGAAGAGCTTGAGGTCGAGGAAGACCTCCTTGCCTTGAGCGACAAGGTCCTTGATGAGATCAGGGCCCGCCGCGGTGAGAAGCTCCAGGCCGACCTTGTAGAAACGGCACTCTTCGCCCAGTCGGGCGACGATGTCCTCAGCGACGGGACGGCTGTCGCAGTCCAAGGCGACGATGATCTGCTTGTTCGGGTCCACGACGCCATTGTGCCCGCCGCGACGAACCTGTCAGACGCGCCAGTCGCTTGCGAAGGTGCTGGTCGACTTGACGGAGGTCGGCTCTTGGCGTGGCGCGGGTCAGAGTTGGACGAGGTAGGTCTCGCGCGCGGCGGTGTCCGGGCGGGGGTCGTCGCCGTCGCGGTGGACGCCGTGGACGCGGAAGCGGCAGGTGCCCGGACGGCGGATGGGCAGTCGGGAGTCCGGTACGTCGTCTTGGCCGGTGGTGCCGATGCCGAAGCCGAGGAAGGTGGAGGCCCAGTGGGCGGAGATTTCCGCGATGTCCTGCCAGGACTCCGGGGCCAGGGGTGGCTGGTGGTCCCAGAGTTCACAGGTTACGGGGACGGTGCCGATCTCCTGGCCGCAGACGATATGGATGCCCTCCTCGCCGGAGTCGGTGTCGCAGTCGGCGTCGGTGTCCGAGGCGGCTTCGGCCAGGCCGTTGAGGGTCCAGTCCGGCTCGAACTCCGCTACGAGACTCTCCCCGACGAGGTCCACGGTCGAGGCGTCGACGAAGACGTCGGTGGTGGCGCGGTGCAGGACGCCAGGCACGGAGTTCTCCCTCCCGGAGCCCGCCCTGATTGGCATGCGGGCCACCCCCATCATGGGCCAGGGCCCAACTCCCCGTGGTGCATCCCAGGGGAGTCGTTCACGCCCCCACCAGGATGTGCGGGTCGTTGCCGTTCAGCGCGGTGCGGCCGCCGAGCCGCTGCTTGAGTCCGGGGGCGCGGAAGAGGACGTTGCGGAAGACCTGGGCACGTGGCGCGCCGGCGCGTCGATGCCGCAGGAACTGGAGGAGGGGGCCGGTGCCGTGGTCGGTGAGGTGGGCCTGGACGTGTTCGTCGGACTGCGGCGCACGGTCCACGGTCGTATCGGCAGGGCGGCGGCCGTGGTGCGGTCGACGCTGTTTGCGTAGCGGTGACCACACCGGACAGCTCGTGGCCGGGCACGTTCGACGTGCGGTCGCGTCCGGCCCGGTCGGTCCAGGTGCCTGGCCAGGTCGACTCACCAGGGGTGAATCCGGCCGCGTGGGACGCGCACGATCACGTCGTTCTCCGCGGCGTGCGGGGGACGGATCCGTGAGGGTGCGGCCGCTGACACCGGCGTCGTGGTCCTGGACGGTAATGGCCCGCATGTGGGGTTCCTCCGGGCCGGGACGCTCAAGGGCGAGCGCCGTGCCGCGTGGGCGCGGACACCAGTTCCGCAGCGGAGCGACCGCGCGCCGTGACCGGTCCCAGCGCCCCGCTCCAGCCCCTTCGAGCGGTGAACGGCACGGCACCGGGCGCCGTCGTCGTCACGCCCCCGAACGTAACGTAGGCGCTCGTGACCTGGCCGAAGGCCGGGGAGTAGCCCTCTGGGGTTCTAGCCGGCGCCCCGGCCCAGGACGCGGCGGGCCGCCTCCGCCTCCGCCGCCGGCGGAGACAGCTCGTCGAGGGTGTCGAGTTCGTCATCCGCTTCCAGTTCCCGCTCCCAGGCCGCCGCAAGCCGCTTCTGCTCCTGAGGCGGCTTGGCGCGGACGGCCTCCCGGTTATCCGGGTTCAGGGCCGCCATGAATCGTCCGAGCGAGTCCGTGGCCATACCGTGCTCCTTGCCACAGGGAAGGTGCGCGCCACTTCCTGGCCCACTATGGCCAAACGGGCCCGCGCCGACCGATGGACACCACCTGACAACATCCTGATGGCCCCGCCGCTCCCACCGCAATCGGGGCGGCGCGCCTGTCTGGAGCGGCCGACGGCAGTCGGCGCTCACGCAGACCCGGCCCCGGCCGACGAACAGGTACAGCACGGGCGGCGCCCTGGGTGCTCTTACGGCCCTGACGGTACCCACCGCCGTGCACGTGCATCAGCGCGGGGCAGCCGACCGGACGGGGACGGCGGCGGTAGAGATCGAGCAGATGCCGCTGCACTCCATCGCCGTAGTGGAGGCTCGACACCCGCTGGAGGTCGCCGCGGCGGCGCGGACAAGGGCCTGGGCAAGAGCTGCGCGAGACGGTGGTGGCCCGAGCGGGAAACTGCGCGCGGCGAGCGACCGCGGCCGCCGCCTGTGCCGCGGCACCAACAGCGGGCCAGGCACCACGGGCATCCCGATCGAGGTGCCGGATCTCAGGCACCGCGCTGCTTTCAAGGGTCCCTCGTTCACGGGACAGCTCCGCCGTGGCGACGGGAGGGATGACGAGCCGGTTCGAGCATCGCCCGCACGTCTTCCGCGGATGGCGGTCGTTCTCCCGCGCGCCGAGTTCGCGCACGTGCGCCACGGCGGCCCGCGGACCGACGACTGCGCAGTGTGAGGTGCATCGTGATCCGGAGAGGAGCAATGGGCCCGTGGCTTGACCGTCCGTGCAGATCGGCGAGCACCCCCGGATGCTTCGCCACCGATGGTGTTCAAGGCGGGTCCGCGGAGCCTATTGGAGGGCCTCATTGCCCTAACTCCTCGTCACCGAAGCGGCAAGGGCCGTATAGATCATCAGGAGGAAGCCGAGAGTGCACGGGGTGGCGGTCAGTGCGGCGCGCATCATCGCGGCGGCGGTCGCCGCGCCGGTGGAGCGGTGGGTGGAGAGAGCCATGACGGCCAGCAGGACCGGGAGGGCGGCGAGGATGCCGCCCGCGAAGGAGCCGAGGGCGTCCGCGGCGTGCACGGCGAGCAGGACGGTCGTGGCCGACACCGCCATCCGCACCGGGATGTCCCAGCGTCGGGCGTGGTCCGGCTGCCGGTCCGTGTGGCCGGAGGCGGGGGCGGGGGCGGGCCAGGTTCGCAGACCGGCGAAGATGACGGCCAGGCCCAGCGCCGCCGTGAGCCAGACGTTCGCGCACATCGCCGCGAGCAGACCGGCTCCTGCCGCGCAGACCAGAGCCGCTGTCAGTGTCCGAGCCGGGCGCAGGACGGGGGCGAGTCGGCCGTAGACGAGGCAGAAGGCCGCGACGATCAGTTGTGCCGCGACATTGCCGTGCGCGGCACGCGCGGCCGCCTGGCTCCCGCCGTTGAGCCACATGAGGGCCAGAAACGGTCCTGACGTCGTGGGCGCGCCCAGCAGGAGTCCGCTGCGGCGCGGGCCCGAACGCCGGGCGACGACGGAGACGAGGAGCACGAGAGAGGGGGCGAGGGCGGTCCGGAGGAGCAGTATCTCCATGCCTGCGAGCCTGGCACCGATGACGCCGATTTTGGCTCGGACTTCTCGGCGCATGGGACCGCTACGCCGAGAATAGCTCGGCCATATCCATATCTGGTCGAGTATTTGTAGCATGGTGGCATGGACCGCATCGATCGGCAGATCCTCACGATCCTCCTGGCCGATGGCCGGGCGACCTACCAGGAGCTGGGCCGTAAGGTCCGGCTCTCGGCCAACACCGTCGCCGACCGCGTACGCCGGCTCCAGGCCACTGGAGTCGTCCGCGGATACCGCGCCGAACTGAATCTGGCGGCGTTCGGGCGCGGGATGGAGTTGCTCAGCGACATCCGCCTGCGCGAGGGCGTGGACCGCCAGGCCTTCGAGGCCCAGTTGCATCAAGTGCCCCAGGTCGTCGGCGCGATGCGGCTGACCGGGGACTACGACTACCAGTTGCGCATGGCCTGTACCGACGCCCGCGAGTTCGAAACGGTCATCGACCGGCTCAAGGCCGACTTGGGGGTACGGGAGTTGCGCAGCCGACTCCTCCTGCACGAGGTGCCATTGGGGCCGGACCGCGTCCTGGAGTCCTGATGGCAGGACGGGGGTGGGGCTGGTCCGGCGCCTGTGAGGCTGACATCGTGTGATCGTGGAGACACATGTCGTCGCGGCGACGTCCTGCCCGAGGCGGTCCAGTGCCTCCGCCGCCGTGCCTGCGTCGCCCTCCACTTCGGTCCGGACGGCTATCTGGGCCTGCGTCGCAAGCTCATGCCGACCGCCGCGGAACGGTACTTGTGGGGCCAGGGCGACGGCTCCACCCTCCCGGTCGTCGACACCGGTGCGGCCCGCCTCGGCGCGGCGATCTGCTGGGAGAACTACATGCCGTTGTTCCGTACGGCGATGTACGCCAAGGGCGTCGACCTGTGGTGTGCGCCGACCGTGGACGACCGCGACTCCTGGCAGGCCACCATGCGGCACATAGCCCTGGAGGGCCGGTGCTTCGTGCTCGGCGCCTGCCAGTATCTGCGCCGCGACGCCGTACCCGCCGGCCTCCACCCCGTCCAGGGCGACGCGCCCGACACCGTCCTCATCGCGGGCGGCTCCGTCATCGTCTCGCCCCTCGGTGAGGTGCTGGCCGGTCCTCTGCGTGACGGTGAAGGCGTTCTCAGCGCCGAACTCGACCTCGACGAACTGGCCCGCGCCCGCTTCGACTTCGACCCCACCGGGCACTACGCACGCCCGGACGTCTTCAGTCTCCACGTCGACGAAACCGCCCGCACCGGCGTCATCAGCGGCTGACCCGGGACCTCGTACGGTTGCCGAGAGCGGCGGCGAGCAGGAGCGCGGCGAGGGCGGTGAGGGTGGTGCCCTGCCAGCCCAGGGTGTTGAGCATGGGTGCGGCGAGGGCGGTGCCGAGCGCGCCGACGGTGAAGTACAGCACGAGGTAGACGCTGCTCAGGCTGCCGGAGCGTTCGGGGGAGAGGGCCATGATGCGGCTCTGGTTGGCGGCCTGGGCGGCGAAGCAGCCGGCGTCGAAGACGGCGAGTCCGAGACCGGTGATGAGTGGGCTGCCCGGGCCGAGGGTAGGGCGTCACCTGGCTGGCCGCCCATCTGGAGCGCGGCTCGGCGTTCGTCGCCGAGGCCGATGGTGAGGTGGCCGGGTTCGCGGTCTACGGCCCGTGGCGCGAACTGGAGGGATACCGGCACACGGTGGAGAACTCGGTCTACGTCCGCGAGGGCCGGCACGGGCTCGGTATCGGATCCGCGCTCCTGGCCACCCTCGTCACCGCAGCCCGTGAGACCGGCCACCATGTCATGATCGCCGGCATCGAAGCCGAGAACACCGCCTCGATCCGGCTCCATGAACGGTTCGGGTTCCAGCATGTCGGCACGGTGCCCGAGGTCGGCACCAAGTTCGGCCGCTGGCTTGACCTGACGCTCATGCGCCTGCCCCTGGCCTGACCGGCAGCAAGCCACCCTGTCGGCGGATGAGCCCCCGGGACCGCGACGCCGATCTTCTCCGTCCCCTGGGCACCGCGTACGTCAGCCCGCCTGCCCGTCTTCGGGGTGTCGCGGACACCCCGACGCGATCCAGCGGCGTACGACCGTCACCGGCACGCGGCCGTCGGCGGCGATCACGTCCTCCGGTACGCCGGTGCGCCAGGCGGCGAGTGCGGCTCGGCGGAGACACGCGGAGCGGACGGCGAGCCCGGCCCTGAGGGCGCTCGCGGAGCCGGCGGTGAGCCTCGGGGCGTCCGCGGCCAGTTGCCGGGCGGCCTGGCGCACCGCGTCGCGGGCGGTTCGGGTGTCGAGGCCGCTCATGCCACCGCCTCCCGCTCCGAGTCGAGCACCGTGTCGTCCAGATGCCAGTGCAGATCACGCACGCCCGGTTCCAGGGACAGGCGGGCGATGAGCTGCTCCAGGGCTCGGGCCGGGTCACCGTTCAGGGCGACCGCGGCCCGCAGGCTGGTGCTCCCCTCGTCGTCGCGCCGTACCCGCAGCCCGGTGGGCGCGAGCCCGTCGGTCGCGAGGGCCTGGGACAGCAGCGCCCGGACATGCGCCTCGTCGTTGCGCTCGCAGATCAGGTGGACGGTGGCCCGTACACCCTCGTTGTCGGGGTCGCGCTGCGGGACGCGGTCGATCAGCCGGCCCGCGGGGCGCAGCAGTACGTGTACGGCGAGCACGGTGGCCGTTCCGATGAGGCACAGCGCCAGCCGGCCGGAGGCGGCGAGCACGCCGACCGCGGCCGAACACCACAGCGTGGCCGCGGTGTTGAGGCCGCGCACGCCTCCGCCCTCGCGCAGGATGACCCCGCCGCCGAGGAAACCGATGCCGGAGACGACATAGGAGGCGACCCGGGTGGGGCTGCCGGCGTCGCCGACCGCCTCGCTGTAGAGGACGAAGAGTGTGGCGCCGACGGCCACCAGGGCGTTGGTGCGCAGTCCGGCCATTCGGGCGCGCCACTGGCGCTCGACGCCGATCAGGGCGCCGCAGGCGACGCCGACGGTGAGACGGAGTGCGAAGTCGAAGGTGGTCAGGTTCGCCATGGGAACCTCCCCTCGCCCCGCCGGAGCGGGACAGGTCGAGGGCATGGCGGTCAGCTGCCCGGCCGTGGTGCCGGGGTCTACCGGATGCCCGAGGAGTGGGGGGACACGGGGGTGTGGGGCCGATCGTGGCCCGGACTACTGCTGCGATCCATGTCGCTCACCTCCTCCTCGGTTTCTCGGACAGCGCGATTCCTCGGACGACACGCCCTCGACGGCGCTCCGCGGACATCACACTCCCCTATATTTGCACATCTACGCAACAAGTGCGCCCCGAGATGTCGTGTGCATCACCGGCTAACATATTTGCATGGAAGCGCAAGTAGCGTCGTGGGACGAGGACCGGGCCGAGCGGTCGGTGGCGGTACTCAAGGCCGTCGCGGACCCGTCGCGCTACCGGCTGCTGTGGGCGCTGAGCGAGCGGGAGCTGCCGGTCAGCCGCCTCGCCGAGCTGATCGAGGCGCACGTCGCCGCCACCTCCCAGCACCTGGCGAAGCTGCGCGCCGCCGGACTGGTCACCTCGCGGCGGGACGGCACGCGCATCTTCTACCGGGCCACCGGCCCGCAGGTACGGGCGCTGCTGGAGAGCGCGGTGCTGGCCACGGACGAGGCCATGGCCGCGGCGGACGGAGAGACGCCGGAAGCGGTGGGAGCGGCCGCCCCACAGGAGCGGAGCGCCCCCACACGGGTGACCAGGGCCCGTCGGCCGGCCACGGAACACTGACGCCTCCGCCCTGGGCCCTGCCGTGAGACTCCCGCCTGCTCGGCGGGCGGACGACGGGAGTTTGAAGACAGGGCCCAGGCCCCGGCAGGCGACGTGCGCCCCGTCGCGACGCCCGGCACGCCCTCTCGCTACACCGAGCCGAACGCCCACGGACGCCCGGCCCATCGGGTACGGCCTCCGGCCGGCACACCGAGATCACGCACCGGACGCCGCTCCCTGACGGGCAAACGTTGCCTGCCGGGGCCCTAGTCGCGCCCCGCGACGGTGGCGGTCAGACGTGTGTCGTCGTTCTCGTCCAGGTGGTACTCCTGCGGTTCGGCGTCGTAGGAGTACAGCTCGGCGTAGCGGCCCCAGTCGGTGGCCGTCTCCAGCTGGCGGGTGACCTGTTCGGCGGTGAAGTGGTGGGCGAGCAGGTCGCGGAAGAAGCCGGTGCGCACGGTGCCGCCGGGGTTGCTCCGCAGGCTCCTGGTGATCAGCGTGACCAGGGGGGCATGCTGGACCGCCTCGGCGAAGATCTTCTTCGACCCCTGGACGTCGGCGCCCGCGAACGCCGTGCCGGTGTCGGTCAGCAGCAGGTCGTCCCCGCTGAGCGTGGTGAAGCCGAGCAGGTCGAGCGCGTCGACCTGGGGGAGCAGGTCGTCCACCGCCAGGCCGAGGTCGTCGGCGAGGTCGGCCAGATCGCACCGTCCGCCGCGGTGGAGGACCATCTCCGCGAGCCCGGACAGCCCGTCGACGCTGGCCGGGGGCAGCGGGGTGTTCGCCGGGGTGCGCTTCTCCAGCTCCACCGCCTCGTGCCGGCCGGGGACACGGCCCTCCTTCTGGCGGCCGGTCATGGTGCGGTAGACGCGGTCGATCAGGTCGTCGAAGGCGGCCGAGTCGCGGTCGCGGGGGCGGTCCAGGCCGACCTCGAAGACCTCGCGGATCGTGCCGTAGGGCCGGGCGCCCAGGACGACGATCCGGTCGGCCATCAGCACGGCCTCCTCGATGTTGTGGGTGACCAGGACGATGGCACGGGTGGGGAACTGGCCCGACTCCCACAGCTCCATCAGCTCGCCGCGCAGGTTCTCGGCGGTCAGCACGTCGAGTGCGGAGAACGGCTCGTCCATCATCAGCACGTCCGGCTCCACGACGAGGGCGCGGGCGAAGCCGACGCGCTGGCGCATACCGCCGGACAGCTCCTTGGGGTAGGCGGACTCGAAGCCGTCCAGGCCGATCAGGTCGATGGCCTGCCGGGCGGCGTCCGCGCGCTCCGCGGCCGGAACTCCCTTGGCCTCCAGGCCCAGTTCGACGTTCTGCTGCACGGTCAGCCAGGGCAGCAGCGCGAAGGTCTGGAACACCATGGCCGTACCCGGGTTGGCACCGGTGAGCGGAGTGCCCTTGTAGGCGACGGTGCCGGAGCTGGCAGGCACCAGCCCGGCCAGGCAGCGCAGCAGGGTGGATTTGCCCGAGCCCGACTTGCCGAGCAGGGCGACGACCTCACCGGCCCGCACCTGGAGGTCGATGCCGGACAGGACGGGCAGTTCGCCGTCGGCACCGGCGTACGACTTGGTCAGGCCGACGGTCTCCAGCAGCAGCGCGCCGTCGGCGGGACGGCGGGGCCTTTCGGCGGTCAGGTGGGCGAGGCCGGCGCGGGCCTGGCGGTCGGCGCGGAGGTTGCGCAGGGCGTTCAGCACCATGACGTGCTCCAAATGCTTGTCAGTGAAAGGAAGTTCACAGGGAGTAGCGGGTCTCGGCCAGCCGGTACAGGCGGCGCCACAGCAGCCGGTTCAGCCCGACGACGTACAGGCTCATCACCGCGACCCCGGCGATCAGGTGCGGGTAGTCGCCGCTCTCGGTGGCCTGCGCGATGTAAGCGCCGAGGCCGGTGGCGGTGAGGGTGGTGCCGCCGAAGGTGACGACCTCGGAGACGATCGAGGCGTTCCAGGCGCCGCCGGAGGCGGTGATCCCGCCGGTGACGTACGACGGGAAGACCCCCGGGAGGATCAGCCGCCGCCACCGCTGCCAGCCGCGCACGCCGATGTCGTCCATGGCCTCGCGCAGGTCGCTCGGGATGGCCATGGCTCCGGCGATGGTGTTGAACAGGATGTACCACTGCGCGCCGAGCGCCATCAGCAGCGTGCCGCCGATGTTGATGGACAGACCGGTCCTCAGGAAGAACCACACCGCGAGCGGGAAAAGGAAGTTGGCGGGAAAGGATGCCAGCACCTGCACCACCGGCTGCGCGATCCGGGTCAGCCGCGGCGAGAAGCCGATCTTCACACCGATCGGCACCCAGACCACGGTGGCCAGCGCCACCAGCACCACCACGCGCGCGAGGGTGGCGAGGCCCAGCAGCAGCGGCTCGCCGAACACGCCGAGGCCGGTGCGGTCGTAGAGGTAGTGGCCGAGGTCGAGCAGGCCCCACAGGATCAGCCCGCCGGCGACCACGGTGAAGACGAGGTCGCCGGTGCGCTGCCGCGTGCGGTCGACGACGAGCGGACGGTCGTCGCGGCCGAAGACCCCTCCGGCCGTGCTCAGTGCGCGTCCCACCGGGCGCAGCGCCCGGCCGAGCAACTGTGGCCAGTGCGAGCGGCGCAGGAAGTCCAGGACGACGGACCGCTGGACCTCGCTCGCCTCGGACTGCTCGTTCTTGAACTTCTCCGCCCACGCCGTCAGCGGCCGCCAGAACAGGAAGTTCACGCCGATCACCATCACCGCCATGGTGAGGATGGCCCAGCCGACCCTGCCCAGATCGCCGTCGGTGATCGCGGCACCGGCGTAGGAGCCGACACCTGGCAGTGCGTACCGCTGGTTGTTGACGCTGATCGCCTCCGAGGCGACCAGGAAGAACCATCCGCCGCCGAAGCTCATCATGCCGTTCCAGACCAGGCCGATCATCCCGGCCGGCAGCTCCACCTTCCAGAACCGCATCCAGCGGGTGAAGCCGAACGACCGTGACAGTTCGTCGAGTTCACGCGGGAGAGAGGTGAGGGAGTAGTAGAAGCCGAACGTCATGTTCCACGCCTGCGAGGTGAAGATCGCGAAGATCGACGCGCACTCCAGGCCCAGCATCGAGCCGGGGAACAGGGCGATGAACCCGGTCACCGCAACCGTCAGGAAGCCCAGCACCGGCACGGACTGCAGGATGTCCAGGGCCGGGATGAGGATCCGCTCCAGCCTTCTGCTCTTGGCGGCGGCATAGGCGTAGCCGAAGGTGAACACGATCGACAGCGCCAGAGCGGCGAACATCCGCAGCAGCGAGCGGGCCGCGTCGTACGGCAGCTGTGCCGGATCGGTGTCGACCTTCACGTTCTGCTGGGTGTTGAAGGTGACGGTGGTGCCGTGCCCCACGCGCAGCACCACATAGAGCATCACCAGCACGGCGGCGGCCACCGCCGCGTCCACCCAGGAGAACTGGGACAGCCGTCCGGGCAGCCTCGCCACCAGCGGCGTGCGCTCCACCGTCTCGGCGGGCTTGTTGTCCGTACGGATCCACATCACGAAGACCTCCGCCCCCACTCTGGGCACGACGGCATGCCCGGCCGTGGCCAACGCACCGACGGCAGGACAGGGGTCACCCAGGCAGCATGGGAAATACAGGTAAGGAAGAAGGGCCCGCCCGGGCGGCCACGGCCGCCTCGTCGAGACCCGAGGCCGTGCCCGGTGCGGGAAGCCGGTGCCAAGGCGCCCCGGCTGGTGAGAGTCACCGGGGCCTCAAGGCCGCGGCGGGTGAAAGTCAGCGAATGCCCTGGAGGCAGCGCGGACTGGGAGGGTCTGCACCCATGGCTGCCTCCGTTCCGTGATGTGGCTCCGCCCCGAACACGCTCTGCGCGCACAGGACCCGACTCCAAGAGTGTGCCGGTTGTTGCGTCGATACGCAAATAGCCCGGACGGTCGCTGTCAGGGAGCGGGTTCGGCGTGACGAAGACCGCGAAACACGTCCGGTGTCGTCCAGCCGCGCAGCGCGGCCTGAATCGTCGGCCGGAAAGCGGCTCCGGCCGTTGGGGCGTCGAGGGCGCCCGCCAGTTCGAGTGTCACGAGTCCGTGCAGGGTCACCCAGAGCGAGAGGGCGATCGACGTCGCCTCGCCGGCGAGGACGGCTCCGGTCACGCCCCGGTCGATCGCGGCGATGAGTGGCCCGACGGGGTCATGGCTGCCGACCGCGCCCGACGGCTCGAAGGGCTGCACCCCTCCGAACAGCACCGTGTACAGGTGGCGGTGTCCGCACCCCCACCGTCGATACGCGACGGCCAGTGCGTAGATGTCGGCGAGGGGATCCTCGGAGGTCGGCACGGCCGACAGGTCCTGGAACAGGCCGGTGACCGCGCTGTCGCGTACCGCTTGGATCAGCCCGTCCTTGCTCCCGAACAGGGAGTACACCGCCGTCGTCGACGTCCCGGCGGCGGTGGCCAGGGAGCGGAGGGTGAGCGACTCCTGCGGATGGGTGGCGAGCATCTCGGTCGCGCACGCCACCAGGCGCTCTTTGACGGTCTCGTCGTTCGTTCTGGGCCTGCCCATGACGAGAAGCCTACCTTCTTTGATAACGTCGTTTTGAAACACTGTTCCGAAACGTCGTTCTGGAACTCGGAGGTTCACCGTGCCCACGTTCGCCCTACGCCTTGTCCGCTTCGCCGGACGCCTGCTGCTGGCGCTGACTGCCGTCGTGACACTGGCTGTCGTCTTTCTCGCGTTGGTCGTCCTCACCAACGGGGCCGACTCGGGACTCGCCGCATGGCTGGCGACCCTCGGAGCCGCTTCTGCCGCCGCACTGTGGCGGGGCCGGAGCCGTACCGGGGCGGCGCGGCTCGCGCCGTTCGTGCCGGTGGCCGTCGCGGCGGCGCTGACGGCGTCGGTCTGCGTCCCGACCGCACCCACGGCCCGGCGGTATCCGCCCGCCCTGCCGTTCGTGGCCACGCAGCACTGGAGTCTGGGCACCGGCAGCCGGCTCGCTGTGTACCACTACCCGCCCGCGAACCCCCGGACCCGGCACCGCATCCCGCTCGTGTACCTCAACGGCGGCCCGGTCCGCGGTATATCGGTGCTCGACCACCGGTTCCTGCAACTCCTGGCCCGTCAGGGCTACGACGTCTACACCTACGAACAGGCCGGCGGCGGACGGAGCGACCTGCTCCCCATGGACCAGTACACGATCTCCCGATCGGTCCGTGACCTCGGCGCCTTCATCCACCGCCTGGACAAGGGCAAGGCCGACGTCCTCGGCTTCTCGTCAGGCGCGGTCGTGCTCACCCGGGCTCTGGCCGACCCCTCCGTCGCCGCGCATCTGCACCGGGCCATCATCGCCGAGCCCGGCCCGATGGACGGCCCGACGACGAGGATCAGCGGGCACCGGGGGCGTCCCTCCGCGCGCGGCCTCGCGCCGGCCGTGGCCGGACCGCGATCGACCCACGTCCCCCGCTACGCCGTGGCCTTCGGCCTCATGCGACTCGGACTGCTCACCCCCGACACCGCACTGATCGGACAGGCCGAGGGCGACAACGCGTTCACCGCCGCCGACCTCGGCGGCGACACCGCCTCCGCCTACTGCGCACGCGACGCGCACCGCATCCCCTCCGAAGACACGGCACAGAACTTCTCGTTCAGCCCCGCTGCCAGCCTCCGCATCCAGCAGACGGTGAAGGACACGCCCTCCCTCGCACCGCGACTGAGGCGTTCGAAGACACCCGCGATGCTGATGATCGCCGAGTGTTCCTCGCAGCTCCGGCAATGGGAGACCGCCGTCCTCGCCGACGACCCCGCCATCGAGCGCACGCAGTACATGCCCGGAGTCGGGCATCACCTGTGGAACGGCCTGGACGACAACAACGACCGAGCCGCCGCCGTCATCACCGCGTTCCTGCAGGCCGAGCCGGCACCTTTGCCGAACTACCCGACCCGCGACGAGATCCCTGCCTTCCTGCGCGACCAGAGGTGACGCTCACCCGGCGGTACGGGTCAGAGGAAGCTCACGCCCTGGGCGAGGGAGAGTTCGCTGGAGTAGTTGATGGTGTTGGTGGCCGAGCGCATGTAGGACTTCCAGGCGTCGGAGCCGGACTCGCGGCCGCCGCCGGTGTCCTTCTCGCCTCCGAAGGCGCCGCCGATCTCGGCTCCGGAGGTGCCGATGTTGACGTTGGCGATGCCGCAGTCGGAGCCGGCGGCGGACAGGAAGATCTCGGCTTCCTGCTGGTCGCGGGTGAAGATGCTGGACGACAGGCCCTGCGGGACGTCGTTGTGCAGGGCGATCGCCTCGTCGAGGGTGTCGTAGGTGAGGACGTACAGGATCGGTGCGAAGGTCTCCTCCCGTACGACGTCGGTCTGTTCGTCGACGCGTACGAGGACCGGCTCGGCATAGGCCGCCGCGGGCGCCGCCTCGGCAAGGCGCCGGTTTCCACCGGCCAGGATCTTGCCGCCCCGGGCCTGGACACGGGTGAGGGCGTCGCGCATGGCGTCCAGCGCCGTCGTGGAGATGAGCGGGCCGACGAGCGTGGTGTCGTCGAACGGGTTGCCGATGGGGAGTTTGGTGTAGGCACTGGTCAGCCGCTCGGTGAGGGGGCCGGCGATGTCGCGGTGGACGATCAGGCGGCGCAGTGTCGTACAGCGCTGGCCCGCGGTGCCGGCCGCGGCGAAGACGATGGCCGGGACGGCGAGGTCCAGGTCGGCGGACGGGGCGACGATCGCGGCGTTGTTCCCGCCGAGCTCCAGCAGGCTGCGGCCGAAGCGGGCGGCGACGCGCGGGCCGACCGCGCGGCCCATACGGGTCGAGCCGGTTGCGCTGACGAGCGCGACACGGGGGTCGTCGACCAGTTTCTCGCCCACTGCCTGGTCACCGAGGAGCAGGCGGTGCACATCACGGGGCGCGCCGACCTCCTCGGCGGCACGGGCGAGCAGGTGGTCGCAGGCCAGGGAGATCAGCGGTGTGAACTCCGAGGGCTTCCAGACCACGGTGTCGCCGCAGACCAGGGCGACGGCGGTGTTCCACGACCACACGGCGGCGGGGAAGTTGAACGCGGAGATGACACCGACCACGCCGAGCGGATGCCAGGTCTCGGCCAGGCGATGGCCGGGGCGTTCGGAGGCGATCGTACGGCCGTACAACTGCCGGGACAGGCCGACCGCGAAGTCGCAGATGTCGATCATCTCCTGGATCTCGCCGAGCGCCTCGGAGCGGATCTTGCCCGCCTCGATGGTGACGAGGTCGGCCAGATCGCCCTTGTGTACGCGCAGCAACTCGCCCAGACGGCGCACGAGTTCACCGCGGCGCGGGGCGGGCGTGGTACGCCAGGTGAGGAAGGCGGTTCGGGTGGCGGCGATGGCCTCTTCGGTAGCGGCGTCGGTGGCTGCCCGCAGCCCGAAGAGGTGCTCGCCGGTGAGGGGCGTACGGGCGTGGAGGTCGTCGCCCTTGGGTACGTCGACGCCGATGCTCCGGAGTGACGTAAGGGCGCGGGCGCGCAGCTCGTCCGTGGAGGGCAGTGGGGTGCTGGTCATGACCGTCCTTGACTGGGTGAGGGAGTGTCGGTGAGGTCGAGTGCGCGGGCGACCTGCGCGAGGGAGCGGTTCTGCTGCCGCTCGTAGAGGGCATAGGGGTCCAGGACGTCGCGGCCGATGGCGTCGGAGAGCCAGGCCGCGTCGTACGCGATGCCCTGCCGGTCGTTGTCGCGCGTGCCCTCACCGCTGAGGTTGGACTGGAAGATGCCGGCGGCGGAGCGGGGCAGGAAGTCCTCGTAGACGATGGGCTCGGACCGCACCCAGCCCTGCCGCACCAGTGCGCCGAGATCGGCGGGCGGGCGGCTGCCGTCGCGCGGCCGGTCGGCGCTGACGTGGTACGTGAAGTAGGCCAGTCCCTCGGCAGCCAGCTCCTGTTCGCTGCCGGGCATGTGCCGCTCCCATACGGCGCGCGCGATGTCACCGCGCGGCTCCGAGGGGTGCTGCGAGGCCTGCTCGTCCACGCGGCCGAGGAGGTCGTCGTACAGGGCGCGGCCCTCGCGGGTGAGGGCGATGCCGCGGGCCTCGACCTCGCCGAAGCGGACCCGCAGGGCGCCGCTGACCACTTTGCCGTCCGGGGTGCGCATCGCGCGGGTCTCGGCCAGGGCCCGGAAGGAGGTCTGCCGCAGCAGGACGTCGGGGCCCTTCCAGGCCGGTGGGCCCTGGATGGTGTCGATCATCTCGATGCCGCGCTCGGTCATCCGCCGGTACAGCTCGTCGATGTCCAGGACGCGCGGTGTGAGGTGGTTGATGTGGGTGCTGCGCACGCCGCCGATGTCGGCGGCTACGGCGGAGATCCGCTCCAGCGTCTCGTACCAGGCCTTGTCGACCGGCTCCGCGGACAGTTCGAAGGCCGCCACGGCGAGCTGCAGGAACCGCTCGGCCTCCTGCTCGGGCAGTTCCCGCTCGGCGGCGGCCCGGTCGGCCAGCGCCGGCAGCTCGGGCGGGAAGAGTTCGCGAGCCGCGAGGAAGGTCTCCAGGCGCGCGCGCAGGCCGGCGTCGAAGAAGCGGGGGTCGGCCGGGGTGAGCATCGAGGTGAACACCCGGAAGGGGTTGCGCGCCAGTTCCTCGTCGTCGACCGGCCGGAAGGCGGTGGAGACGACGGGCACGGCGCTGGCGGCGGCCTCCCGCAGGTCGTAGAAGCCGACCGGATGCATGCCGAGAGCGCCGAAGACGCGGGCGACCTGCCGCAGTTCGCGCGGTGTGCCGACGCGGATGGCCCCGTGCCGCTCGGCGGTCACCCGGCTGATGGACCCCAGGCGTTCGGCGTCGGCCCCTCGCGCGCGCAGGACGTCCTCGTTGACCTCGCGCGAGACGTCCACGAGC
Source organism: Streptomyces sp. IMTB 2501 (assembly GCF_001953885.1). Lineage (GTDB taxonomy): Bacteria > Actinomycetota > Actinomycetes > Streptomycetales > Streptomycetaceae > Streptomyces. The sequence continues at coordinate 170,215 of NZ_MQUS01000010.1, forward strand.
GTGGTGTAGGCGGGTACCTCCCGCCCGTACATGCGCGACAGCCGCTCCGCGAACGCGGCTCGCAGCCGCCACTGACTGATCGTCGCCATGGTTCGGCCTTTCGGTCGGGGTCACACCAGGTGAGTCGTCGGTTGTCACACGATGTGGGCTTCGGGGCGATCGCCGGGGCCGGGGCGGAACCGGTCGGCGCCGAGCGGGGAGATGTCGGTGAACGGCTCCCGCTCCAGGTAGAGGTCGCGTACGACTTCGCCGACCGCGGGCGCTTGAAGGAATCCGTGACCCGAAAACCCAGCGGCATAAAGGAAGTTGGGCAGATGGCCGGAGCGGCCGATGAGCGCGTTGTGGTCCGGTGTGACCTCGTACAGGCCCGCCCAGCCGTCGCCGGTGCGCATCTCGGCCAGGGCCGGGGCGCGGCGGCGGACGACGGCGCGGAACAGTTCCAGCCACTCCGGGGTCCAGGTCGTGTCGAAGCCGTCCTCCTGGCCGGGGTCGGCCAGCCCGAACAGCAGGCCGTCGTCGCTGTTGTGGAAGTACGCGGTCGAGCAGAAGTCGATCGTGAACGGGATGCGCGGGGCGGGCGGTGTGAGCGGCGCGGTGAAGGACAGCTGCCGTTTCACCGGCCGGACGGGAAGGTCGACGCCGGCCATGGCGCCGATGTGCGCCGACCACGCCCCCGCCGTGCAGATGACGGTGGAGCACGCGATACGGCCGTGGCTGGTGTGCACGCCGACGACGCGGTCTGCGGCCGTGTCGAGGCCCAGGACCGCGGTGTGGGTGGCGAGGGTGACGCCGGTCCGGGCCGCGGCCCGCGCATACCCCTGGACGACCAGGGCGGGGCGGGCATGTCCGTCGGTGGGGGAGTACGCGGCGGCCACGAGGCCGTCGGTGCTGACGTAGGGACACAGGCGACGGGCCTCGGCGGGGTCGATCATGCGGCTCGGCACGTCGAGACTGTTCTGGAGCTCGACCCCGGCCTCGAAGGCGGTCGCCTGCTGCTCGCTGTCGAGAAGGAAGAGGTAGCCGACGGTGTCCAGCCCGATGCCGGCGCCGGGCCGGCGGGGGAAGTCCCGGTAGGCACGCAGGCTGCGGCTGCCCAGCTCGATGTTGAGCGGATCGGAGAACTGGGCGCGGACACCGCCGATCGGCTTGCCCGAACTGCCGCAGCCGAGGTTGCCGCGCTCCACGACCACGACGTTCGTCACGCCGGCCTCGGCGAGGTGGAAGGCGGTGCTCGCACCCATGACGCCACCACCGATGATCACGACATCGGCGGAGGCCGGAACGGTGCGGAAGTCGGAGGAGGACAACGGGCCACTCCCTTCCGGAGTCCACCGCGCCGGACGGTGTCGTGTCCGGGCGGCGGGGCTGTCAGTGACAGAGTGATGCCGATCACCAGTCTCCGCGTCATCGTGCAGCAAGCCGACCATTGACGTCCATCAACGATTCATGCCGTTGATCTTTTAGGCTCCCTATATGGACTGGACGAGTGCGCAGCTGCGCTCACTGGTGGAACTGACCAGGCGTGGCACCATCACCGCGGTCGCGGAAGCCCTGGGATACACGCCCGGCGGGGTCTCGCAGCAGATCGCCGCACTGGAGAAGGCCACCGGGACGGAGCTGCTGCGGCGGGTGGGACGCCGTGTGGAACTCACCGACGCCGGGGCCACCCTGGCCCTCCACGCCGAGCGCATCCTCACCACGGAGGCCGAGGCCGTCGAAGCACTGGAGCGCACACGCAACGAGATATCCGGAACACTGCGGATCGGGCTCTTCGCCACGGCCGCCGCAGAGATCCTGCCGCCCGCACTACGCCAGGTGCGCGAGCGGCACCCCGGCGTGACCGTGCGCAGCCGGGACATGGACGTGGACGAGGTGTACGACGCGGTCGCCGGCGGCACCGTGGACCTGGCCCTGGGCCTGGACTACCCGGACGTGCCGATCCCGCGTGATCCGTCCCTGCGGGTGACCGAGCTGTCCAGGGAACGCTTCTCGCTCGCGGTGCCCTGCGGAGCGATGCCCGGCCGGAAGAAGATCTCGCTTGCCGACGCCGGCGGACTGGGCTGGATCCTGCCGTCGGCCGGCAGCTACTACGGCCGCGCCGTGCTCACCGCCTGCCGCCGGGCCGGTTTCGAACCGCAGGTGCTGCACGAAGTGACGGACACGGCCGCCACCCTGGCCCTGATCGAGGCCGGGGTCGGGGTCAGCGTGGTGACCGATCTGATGCTCCGGCTGCGCCCGTCCTGTCTCGACGTCCTGGAACTGCGGGAGACGATGGAGCGTCACATCGTGGTGGTCTGCCGCTCCTTCGCCGAACACCGGCCGACGCTGGCGGCCCTGGTCGATGTCCTCGCCCGCACCGCCCGCGAAGGACACCCACCGTCGCGCACGGCGGCCAGGCCGTCGAAGACGCCGACGTAGGCGGTGTCGTCCGGCCCCAGGGCGATCGGCGCCCAGTCGTTGTCGTAATCGAGACAGGTGCCTACGAGCTGCACGGTGCCGCAGCCGCCTCCTTGACGTTCTCGTGCCCGCAGTTGTTCTCGACCATGGGGCTGTCTTTTCGCACACCAGCCGCCGGTCAGCGGGGACGTCCGCCCGTGCCGGTGGACGAGGACGTGCCGGGTGACCCATCGGATCCGGCCCCGCCAGTCCGGCATGACGGAGGTGACGGGGGCACAGGTCCCGCTGGGACGCAGGCTGGTCCAGGTCAGGCAGCCGTGAGGGATCTGCCCGGTCAGGTCTCAGTCGTCGGTGTCGTGAGAGAGCGCGGGTCGAGCAGCTTGACCGGCAAACCGCTGAACGTCCGGTAGACAGTGAAAATCCGCCCCGCCCGGTCGAAGGCCGTCACGGCGGCGCACTCCCTGCCCAGCACGGCAATCCGCTCACCGGGCGGGCCGGGCGTCCACACCGGCCGGCGGAGCCGGTGAGATTCGTGTCGGGTCCCTCAGGACGAAGCCCGGGCGAGGGCTGCCAGGGTTTCGAAGTCCCAGGTGAGTGCGCCGGAACGGAGGTCGGATGTGACCGCGTCGAGCCAGTCGAGCTCCGCGGTCAGTACGGCGCGGCGGTACTCGTCCTCCAGCATGGTGACCCGAGGCAGCGCGAGTTGGCGGGCTCCCCCGGCGGCGGCCTCCAACTCGCCCAGCCGGGCGCGTACTTGTGCGGCACGAGCGGACAGATCGGCCGCAACCTCCTGTGGCAGCAGCATCATCGTGAAGGAGAGCGCGGCGGGGAACTCCGGGTAGTCCGCCCGCGGCGCCACCAGCATCTCCCGCAGCCAGTCACGGGTGGCCGTACGGCCTGCGTCCGTCACCTCGTAGACCGTGCGTTCCGGGTACTGCTGATCCCGGCTGGTCTCGCGCACGGCGATCAGCCCCGCCTCGAGCAACCGGTCGATGGTCCGGTACAGGCTCGCCCGCTGGCTGACGTTGACGACCTGGTCCTTCCCCCACTGCTTGATCAGCCGCTGGATGCCGTACGGGTGCAGCGGCTGCAGGTGCAGGAGCGAGAGAACGGTGAGGCCGAGAGGGGAGCTGCGCATGCCGAGAGCCTACCGGAGCCACTTTCAAAGCAACTAGTTGACGAGATACTAGTTTCACTGAAACTATCTCGGCATGACGACAACGACTCCGCTCGCGTCCGCAGAGCGCATCCATGCGGACCACGCCACCGTGAAGCACCTGGGCCACTGGACCGAGGCCACCGAGTTCGACGTACGCGCCCGCCGCGCCACCGTCGTGTTGGACCTCCGCTCACCGCAGATCGGCTGGGGCGAACCGGTCACCGTCCGGCTGGACCTCCGCTCCGCCACAGTCACCTTGCTGCTGCCCGAAGGCGTCGCCGTGGACAGCTGGGACCTCGCCTTCAGGCGTCGCGGACGGGTGAGGGACACCCAGCCCGGCGCCGGCCCGGCACGGCTGCGGCTGGCCGGAGTGGTCACCGACGGCGAGGTCCGCATCCGGCGCGGCGGCACCGCCCAGCTCACCGCCATGTGCTCCCGCGCCTACCTGGACGACCTGCGCCGCGCCCACCGGGAGGGCGGCCTGCCCGTCATCGACGACCCCACCCGTGAGAGGACCCACTGACATGTCCCGCACCCGCACCGCCATCGTGGTGGGCGGCGGCATCGCCGGCCCCGTCGCAGCCCTCGCGCTGCGCCGGGCCGGGATCGAGGCCACCGTGCACGAGTCCTATGCGACGACCGCCGACGGCATAGGCGGCGGCCTGGGTGTCGCGCCCAACGGCCGTGCCGCACTCCGTCTGGTCGGACTCGACCGGGTCGGCGCCCCGATGAACGCCATCGTGCTGCAGAACCACAAGGGCAGGACCATCACCGAGATCCGCCAGCCCATGCAGTTCAGCTGGCGCGCCGATCTGTACCGACGGCTCTATGACCTGACCCTGAGCCAGGGCGTCGAAGTGCACCACGGCCATCGGCTGGCCGACGTCCGCGAGAGCGACACGGGGATCCGGGCCGTCTTCGCCGACGGCACCACCAGCGAGGAGGCCGACGTGCTGATAGGCGCCGACGGCCTGCGCTCCACGGTGCGCAGGCTGATCGACCCCCAGGCGCCCCAGCCGCGGTACTCGGGGCTGCTGGGCTTCGGCGCCCAGGTCCACGGTGCCGGACTGCCGCCCACCGGCGACCGTATGTACATGGCCTTCGGTCGCCGGGCGTTCTTCGGCTACCAGTCCTTCGACGACGGCACCGGCGTCTGGTTCGCCAACCTTCCCCACCCCTACCTGACATGGCAGCAGGTGCGCCGGACCTCGAACGAGGAGTGGCTGCACCGGCTGGGCGAGGCCTTCGCCCGGGACAGCGTCCTCGCCCTGGAACTGCTGCGGCGTACCCTGCCCGAGGACCTGATCACCGCCGGTCCCATGGAGGATCTCCCGCATGTCCCGCACTGGCACCGCGGCCGCATGGTGCTGGTCGGCGACTCCGCTCACGCCACCTCGCCCAGCTCCGGCCAGGGCGTCTCGCTCGCCGCGGAGAGTGCCGTGGAACTCGCCCGCGCGCTGCGGGACCTGCCCCACGGCCAGGCGTTCGCCGCCTACGAGCGTGCCCGCCGCGCCCGGGTCGAGCGAGTGATCGCCCAGGGCGCCCGCAGCAACAGCGGCAAGGCCGCCGGGCCGGTGGGCCGGGTGGTCCGGGACGCTCTCCTGCCGCTGTTCGCCCGCCTCGCCACCCCCGAGAAGATGGCCTGGCAGTACGACCACCGGATCCGCTGGGAGGACCCCGTCGCCGCCTGAGAACGGGACGGAATCCCGTTGATGCGCCGCTTGACGCGTTGTGTCCGCGACGCGGTGCGGCGACGGCCGAGCGGCCGGCGCAACTCGCTCCGGAAGAAACGGCCGAGCGGCCGGGGGAACCCGTTCCGGAAGAAGCAGCCTAGGTCGCGGCGTCCGCGATGACCGTGGTGACGACACTTTCGACCTCGCCGGTCGCCGGTGGAGGTTCTTCCCGGCCGGCGAACAGGAGATGGGCGGCGCCGATCAACGTGGGCGCGAGTGCGTCGATGCCGGCGTCGGCTGCGACCCGCCCTCGTCCGCGCTCGGCGCCGAGGTAGGAGCGGATCATGTCGGGTGGCCTCCCTCAGCACCGGGATGCCGACTCCTGTGACCTCGCGCAGTCGGGTGCGTACGGCGTCGCGGGAGATGACGAGCCCGACGATCTTCAGGGCGATCGACTCGAACAGGTCGGTCGGTGCGCGGGTCAGGTTGTCGACGACCGTGCCGGTGCCGGCGGACTCGCGCAGCGCGATCGCCCGAGCCTCGATCCGGCCGATGCGGTCCAGGACGAACTCGACGAGGAAGCCGTCGAAGTCCGCGAAGTGCCGGTGCAGCAGGCCCTTGGCGACTCCCGCCTCGCTGGTGACCGCCCGGCTGGTCAGCGCGTTCGCCCCGTCCCGGAGCAGCACGCGCTCCGCGGCGGTGAACAGTTGCCCACGCGGGTCGCGCCGAGCGATCCCTGCCGGCACCGCACACCTCACCTCTCACGCGAAATCGTGCTCACCCGTTGTCGAGTGGGCATGCGCCCGCTTAGAGGTGGGCGCATCATCGCCACCGGCCCTGGCCGCGACGTCCTCGACGTGGGCGCGGGCACCGGTATCGCCGGACTGGCCTGCCAGGCCGCCGGCTGCACGGTGCTGGGGGTGGAGCCCGGCCCGCGGATGGCGGATGTCGCGCGCCACAAGGGACTTGAGGTCGAGGTCGCCACGTTCGAGGACTGGGGACCCGGCCGACCGGACCTTCGACACGCTGATCGCCGGGACGGCCTGGCACTGGACCGACCCGGTGGCCGGCGCCGCCAAGGCGGCCCTGACGCTCCGCCCCGGCGGCCGACTGGTCCTGTTCCGGAACGCGTTCCGGCCCGCCCGCGAGGTGGCGGAGGCGTTCACCGCGGTGTACGCCCGGGTGCTGCCCGACTCGCCGATCTACCGGCAGGCGATGGCCGGCCCGGCGAGCTACGCGGGCTTGGTGGCCGAGGCCTCCGACGGGCTCGCGCAGTCAGGCGCGTTCGGCGAACCCGAGCAGTGGCACTTCGGTTGGGACCGCCATTACACCCGCGAGGAGTGGCTGGACCAGGTGCCGACCTTCGGCGGCCATGGCCGGCTCCCCTCGGCCGAACTGGATGCGCTCCTCGCCGGGCTCGGAGACGCCATCGACGTGATGGGCGGCAGCTTCACCATGCCCTGCACGGCGCTGGTGCTGACCAGCGTGCGCACCTCGTGAGAGTCGCCATGCTGACCGGGTGATCCCATGGGGCGGAGAGGGCAGGATTCGAACCTGCGTGGGCCTGTTGGGCCCGACCATGAGGCATGCTCGCTGGTCCCCGATCAACCACTCCGGGCACCTCTCCTCGTTCCCGGCCCCGGTCCGTGTCCGGTGCCGTTCACGTGAACCAGATTGGCAGGGCCTGCTGACGGGAGACTGACGCCCGGCTGATGCGGTCTGCCGCGAGCCTGGCCACCGAGCCGACGAACTGTGCAAGCCTGTTGTCAATCGCACTCGGACCGTACCGAGATGAGGGGACCTGCATGGATCCGGATGTCGACGCCCTGCTGGCAGAGCAGAGGGACTACTACAGGGCGGGCGCGGCCCAATACGACCGGCCCTATGAACAGGTGAAAGAACTGCGGGACTTGCTGGCTGCCGTCGACGAACTCCCGATCGCCGGGGATGTGCTGGAGCTGGCCTGCGGAACGGGCCAGTGGACGGCCAGGCTCGCGGCGCGGGCACGGTCGGTGACGGCTGTCGATGCGGCGGACGAGGTCCTGGCCCTCGCCCGGGCGCGCACCGCGTCGCCCACGGTCAGCTTCATCGAGGCCGACCTCTTCGCATGGCAGCCGCCGCGCCGATACGACACCGTGTTCTTCGCCTTCTGGCTCTCCCATGTCCCGCCGACGCGGTTCGCCGACTTCTGGGACACCGTCGCCGCCGCGCTCGCGCCGGGCGGCAAAGCGATCTTCATCGACGACGGTCCTGCCGCTGCCGCCGCCGCTGAGGAGGAAATCCTCGCGAACCAGCCGGCCCCGGCGGCGCTGCGTCGGCTGGACGACGGCAGTCAGTACCGCATCGTGAAGGTGTTCCACGATGCCCGGACGCTTACGGACGACCTCACCGCGCTGGGGTGGTCGGCCCGTATCCGGCCCGTGGCCTGGAATTTCATCGGAATCGCGGAGCCGCCGACCGCCGTCGGCTGAGCAACTACGGGCTTTGAGCCGCGCGTGCCGGCCGCGGCTTGGGACGCCTCACTAGAATTCCCGTAACGGTGCCGCCGCTGACCAGGCGGTTCCCGGTGCCGACGCCCGGAACGAGGAGGACCGCGATCATGCGTGAGCTGGCGGAGACGGCACGGCAGTGGGCGGCACAGGGACGTACAGGCGTTCTCGCTCGCCCCCTCACCGAGCAGGGCTTCGGTCCCAGGCACCCCGCTGACGCGGTCCTGATCGACGAGGACGGTCAGTGCTACGGCACCCTGTACCGCGGAGTGTTCGACGACTACTTGGCCGGGGAAGCCGCTGCCCTGCCCGCGGGCCACACCGCGTGCGTACGTGAGGTCTCCGTCCACGACGACGACGTGAAGCGAGCCGGCATGACCTGCGGCGGCCAGGCCGAGGTGCTGCTGCAATCCCTGCACACCGTGCCCGCCCGCTGGTGGGACCTGCTGGCCGAGGGAGCCGACGTCGCGCTGATCACCCAGCTGGACGAGCGGCAGACCCGGGTGGCCAGCACCGTGGCGACGACGGCGCCGGAGGGCGATGACGGGCCCGCCCAGGCCGTCGCACGCGCCCGGGAACTGCTCTCCCGCCGCCGGGCCGGTCGGGACGCCCGCTACACGGACGACGGACTCGTCCTCATCGAGACGTTCCCAGCCGTACCCCAACTGGTCATCGTGGGAGGAGGCGAACTCGCCGACCTGCTCACCGCGCAGGCCCAACTGCTGGGCTGGCACGCCACGGTGGAGACCGCCGCACAGGACGCCGTACGACGGCTCGCCGAACGCCCGGCCGCCGCCTGCCTCATCGTCCTCTCCCATGAACCGGACGTCGACATCCTCGTCCTGTCCGCCGCGTTGACCAGCGGTATCCCTTACGTCGGTGCGCTGGGCTCACGCCGTACCCAGGCCCGGCGCGCCACCGATCTCGTCAAGGCCGGCCTCGACGAGACACACCTCAAGCGCATCCACGGCCCCATCGGCCTCGACCTCGGCGCCCGCACTCCGGCGGAGACGGCACTCGCCATCTGCGCCGAGGTGCTCGCCGCCCTCGACGGACGCGAGGCCCGCGTGCTGCGCGAAGCGGACGGGCCGATCAACGCCTGAGCCACACCTGCCGCCTGAGCCAGTCGGCCGACTGCGCATGCTCAAGCTCACTTGCAGGGCGCAGTAGTGAGAACAGTCCGCAGATACAATCCGTTTCCTGCCCCTCTTCTCGTATCTGCGTTTGTCCGAACCCGCTGTCCGGGTACGGTCGAGCGGGAGGTGGTGGGCCGTGATCCAGATCTTGGAGCACACACCGCAGGAAGGGCTGTACGCCGTCCGCGCCGGGCTCGGGGCGGCGGGGCTGCCGGTCGAGGTCTGCCGGGCCTGGGCGGGTGACCGGCTACCGGACACGGTGGACGACATGGTGGCCCTGGTGGTGACAGGCGGCCCCGACTCCGCCGGCGCGGACGCCCTCCGGCACAGCGCGGAACTGGCGCTGTTGCGGGCCGCGTTGGAGGCCGAGGTGCCCGTGCTGGGCGTGTGCCTGGGCGCTCAGCTGCTGGCGATCGCGGCGGGCGGAGCCACCCGGCCCGGCACCGGCGAGCGGATCGGCTGGGGTGACGTACGGACGACAGCCGCCGCGCACACCGACCCGCTGTTCGCGGCCGTGCCGGAGCGGCTGCGGGTGCCGCACTGGCACAGCGACAGCACGGTGGACCTTCCGGAGAAAGCCACGCTGCTGGCGTCCTGCGAGCACCGCCCGGCGCAGGCGTTCCGGATCGGCGGCTCGGCATGGGGGATCCAGTTCCACCTGGAGGCGGACAAGACGGCCGCGTACGCTCTCGCCGGCGCCCTCTCGGAAGGAGCGGCCTCGGCTGCGGAGCCGCCGGAGGCCGCGCCGCCGGAGCCGATGGCACTGGCAGCCCTGGCCCGGCACCGCGACGTCGTACTCAAGTGCTTCGCCGCCTTCATCACGGAGCGGGCAGAACGGACGGCGACCCGCGCGTTCTTCACCCGGCGGGCGGCCACCTGGGAGGAACGCTTCGCCGACGACGCCCCCCGGTACGCGGCGGCCGCCGAGCGGATGCGACTGCTTCCCGGCCAGCGTGTCCTGGACGTGGGCTGCGGCACCGGCCGGGTCCTGCCCGCACTGCGCGCCCAGGTCGGCGACGGCGGCTTCGTCGTCGGAGTCGACCTCACACCGGCGATGCTCACGGCCGCGGTGCGCCAAGGCCGGGCCGGCGACGGCTCCTTGCTGCTGGCCGACGCCTGTCGGCTGCCGCTGCCGGCGCGTGCGGTGGACGGCGTCTTCAGCGCGGGCCTCATCAACCACGTTCCCGACCCCTCGGCGGCACTGCGCGAGTGGGCCAGGGTGACCACATCCGGCGGCGTCCTGCTGCTCTTCCACCCGTCCGGCCGCGCCGAACGCGCCGCCCGGCACGGACGCCCCCTCGACCCGGACGACCCGCTGGCCGAGAACAACCTCCGCCCCGCATTACTGACCGCCGGCTGGGACCTGACGTACTACGAGGACGCCCCACACCACTTCCTGGCACACGCGGCTCGCCGACCCGCTTGAACCTCGAATCCGGCACCGCAGAACGCCGACCGCACCCTCTCCTCGCGGAGGCCGCGCATGCTGCCGCGTCAACTGGAGTATCGCGTCGCACTCGCCAGGGAACGTCACTTCGCCCGCGCGGCGGCTGCCCGTTACGTGTCGCAGCCGTCGCTGTCGGCCGCGATACGACGGCTGGAGCACGAGCTGGACGTACCGACCGTGCGGCGGGGCCCGCGGTACGAGGGCCGCCCCCGCCGACTACCCCTGGCGCACCATGCCGCACCACGGCATGACCCCGCACATCTCCGGCCCCGCCCTGTCCGCGCAGGCCCGCTATGCCGCCGGCGCCCGCGAGATCCTGGAGTCCTGGTTCGCGGGGCGCCCGATCCGCGAGGAGTACCTCATCGTCTCCGGCGGCGCCCTGGCCGGAACCGGCGCGCACTCCAACTCGGTCACCAAGTGACCCCTGGAGGCCGCAGCCACCCGGCGGCGGCCTCCATTCCGGCTTCCCGGACGACGTGATCCGCGGTCTCCTCCGGAGAAAGGGCCGCGGTGTCGAACCACCAGCCGACATCGCCGAGTTCGCGCTTCATGGCGGCGTCGAGATCGTCGTAACCGTCGAAGTCGAACCGCTCCCGCGGGTCCCGGACGGTGTTGCGGTACCGGCACACCTCGATCCCCGGCGCGAGCACGATGAACAAGACCCTGCGAGCCGGGAGGAGGGAGACGAAGAAGTCCAGCTGAGCACGGTCGGGGATCACCCAGTCGATGACAGGCGTGAAGCCGGCGTCGGCGAAGTTGTTCGCCAGCGTGCACAGATTGCGGTTGCACAACTCGACTTGCCGGGCGGACTCCTCGGCCGGCTCGCCGAGCGCTCCGACGCGACCGCCGACGACCAGCCTGCTGATGAAATCCCCGTCGAGCCGGGCGGAGCGGGGTAGACGTTCCGCGATGAGCCGGGTCACCGTCGACTTACCGGCACCCGGCATCCCGGTCACGATCAGGCAGTCCGGACTCTCAGCCGTTTTCACGTCCGCAATCGTGTCAGCGGGCGTAGGGGGCGGCAATCGCATTTCACATGAGCCGGCTCCCTGCGTCGGTGACGGCAGCACACGGGGTTTGCATTCTTTCGGCGGCCGCTCCGGTTGTGGCGGTCCTGGTCCTCGTACGGGCTCAGCTCGCTGTACGCGGTGCCGGTACGCGTTGTGGGAGTCGCGCCCGGAGCGCTTCATGCTTGACCTCGTGGCGCTCCGGCCGAAGCCGGACCGGGCGATGATCGAGGATCTGGCGGGCTGGGCCTGGGACGCGGTCCTCAACCGGCCCGGCCGACCGGACCACAGGCCGACGTCGCCCTGGGGCTCATCGCGAAGGAGGCGTACGCGTCCCATCGTCGAACCGACGGGTTCTGCTCACCCACCACCTGACCGCCAGGATGCTGCGAGATCGGCGCGGCAGCGATCAGTGCGGCACGCTCGGACAACCCGAACCGGGCGGCGTCGATCGTACGGTCCGTGTTCACCGAGCACCTCACGGAGAACCGCCCCCCAAGCCTGAGCTGCGCCCGGAGGCGGAGGACATGGCACGCGCAGCGCGCCTCTGGTCCGGGCGCCCAGTATCCGCGGCCCCGGCGAGCTGGCCGGTGCCGCACGCTCACCGGTGCGGCGTCGAGTTCATCGGCGGCTTCTCGTCCATCCCTCACCAGTCGGCCTCGTCGAGTGCTTACCGTCCCGGAGGCGGGCGGAACCTGCTGGACGTGGGCAGGGACGGCGAGCCCGCCGCCGGGTCCGCGCGCGTTCGCGCCGACGCCCGGGACCCGCTGGACGCGGCCCGGCGCGCCGTCCGTGTCCTCGACGTGATCGTGGCGGTTCGGGGCGAACCAGGAGTGGTCCGGGCCGGAACGACGAGACATGTACGCGACCGAGGTCCTGATGGACCTGCAGGAGACCCGTCTCAAGGCCCGGCAGCTGACCAGATCGAAGACAACCTGGAACCGGAGGCCGGGCGGAGCAAGGCGTTCACCTACTCCAACGCACGGGCACCGGCGACGAGCCGTTCCCGCCGCGCCGGGCACCGGCTCACCACAGGACGGCTTCGCCGCCTGGTCGAAGATCAGCCGTCGCCTTCAGGCGCTTGAACGGACAGGCACGATCGGCGCGCTCGGGCCAAGTAACCGCGAGGCCACGGGCTGGTCCATGGGGAGGGGCTGGTGCCGGTCACCAGCCCCGAAGGTACGTCAGGTGCGCAGGAGCCGCAGGTCGACCGCGTCGGCCATGGCCTTCATGCCCGCGTCGCCGGGATGGAGGTGGTCGCCGGAGTCGTATGCCGGGTCGAGAGCGGCCGGGTTCGCGGGGTCACGCATGGCCCGGTCGAAGTCGATGACGCCGTCGAAGGCACGGCTGGTACGGATCCACTGGTTGACGGTCTGCCGGATCGCCTCGGCGGCAGGCGTGTAGTAGCCGTTGCCCTCGTCGGGCATGAGGGTCGCGCCGATGACGCGTACGTTGGCGGCATGCGCCTCGTGGATCAGGGCGCGGTAGCCGTCGATGAGATCCTGGGCGGTCAGCGGCTGTCCGTCGGGGCCGGCGTTGCGGCCGATGTCGTTGATGCCCTCAAGGAGGATCACGTCCTTGACACCCGGTTGGCCGAGCGCGTCGTGGCCGAAGCGCTTCAGAGCGCTGACGCCCTGCCACGGGTTCGGGACGTCGGTGAGGACCCGGTTGCCGCCGATACCGGCGTCGACGACGCTCAGCCTCTGCGGGCCCGGTGCGGCGCGCAGCCGGCGTCCCAGGAAGTCGGGCCACCGGGTGTAGGCGCCCGTCGAGGAGTGGTAGCCGTCCGTGATGGAGTCGCCGAACGCGACGAGGGTGCCCCTCGCGGTCGCCGACCGGACGTCCAGTCCGGCCAGGTAGTACCAGGAGGTCCTGGTGGTGCCGAACGCGGCGGCGCTGTCGTCACCCGTGTGGTTGCCGTAGGCGATGTAGGTGGTGTCGAACGCGTCGGAGTGCCAGGTCGACATCCCCGTGCTGCCGGGCACGTAGAGACTGACGAGCAGGTTCTCCCCGGCGCTGACCGAGATCGGGACGATGTCGCTGACCTCCTCGGCGCCGGCCGGGATCGTGAGGTGACGGGACCTGCCGAAGGTGACGTTCCGGATGGTGCCGCGCGTCGCCGTGCCTCCGCTCGCCTGGACGGCCATGTCCACGGCGCCGACGACGAGCGCGGTGGTGCTGTACCGATTGGACAGGGTGATGCGGGCGCCCGATCCCGCGATGCTGCTGTGCACCACCATCCGGATGGTTTCGTGGTCGAAGGACGGGCCGCCGGCCGTCATACTGGGCGACCAGGCGCTGACCCGTGTGCCCTTGCCCTGCGCCGACGGAGTGGCGGCGCTCGCCATGTGCGCGGTGCTCAACGGAACGACCGTCAGGGCCATGCCGGTCACCGCGCCGAGCACGGACAGCAAGGATCTGTGCCGCGGTCGGCGACCCGCCGCCGTTCTTTCCTTTTCCGGGAACATCCTCGATCTCTCCTACTCTTCTCCTCGGGGCTCTCTGGCCACGTCTGCCGACCCGTCCTCAGCCGAAGGTGCGCAGCGTCACGGACTCGCCCGGCTTGAGGCTGATGCTCCGTGAAGAGCCGTCCGCAAACACGGTCGTGTCACGGCCGCCGACGCTCCGCAGTGTCAACTGCGTGATCCTGCCGTTCTTCCATCTGAGATCGGCGACGAAGCCGCCGCGGACGCCGACACCCGAAACCGATCCGGATGCCGCCCATGCGGCGGGCAGCGCGGGCAGCAACTCGACATGACCTGGCCGCGAGTAGAGCAGCATCTCGATCATCGCGGAGGGGGTGCCGAAGTTCGCGTCGATCTGGAAGATGCCGCGACCCTGCCCCATGTCCATGATGTCGAAGAGGTTCGGCGCGCTGCCGTTGCCGCCGCCCAGCGACGGCTTCAGGTTGGTGATGACGAGCTGGTACGCCTTCTCCGCGTTCTTCAGCCGGGCCCAGCACAGACTGCGCCAGGCGTTGGCCCAGCCGTAGCTGTCCATGCCACGAGCGGTCAGGAGTGCCGTGGCTCCGGCGAGGATGTCCTTCGGCGTGGAGCCGTCCGGGCGGATCCGGTCCCCGGGGAAGAGACCGAAGAGCGGCGAGAGGTGCCGGTGCGTGGTCTCGCCGAGATTGTCTGGCGACATCCACTCCTCCAGCCAGCCGGTCTTCGGACTGACCACGGGCAGGTACAGGTGCTGACGCAGCCCGTCGATCGTCGCGCTGTAGGAGGTGTCCTTGCCGAGCACCTGGGTCGCGGAGCGGTAGTCGCCGAACAGGTTCCACACCAGTTCCTGCGCGTAGGTGATGCCCTTGGCGTCCAGCGGCCCCTGCTCGGGGGACCAGTCACTGTCGGCGACGAGGACCTCGCGCGAGGCTCCGGAGGCGTCGGTGACGGTCGTGGTGATGAGCCGTGCCTCCCAGAACTCCACGGCGCCCTTGAGAAGCGGGTAGATCCTGTCGAGGTAGGCGCGGTCCTGGGTGTACGTGTAGTGCTCGAACAGGTTGTGGCAGAGCCAGGCATTGCCCGCCGGATGCCACCACCAGCCGCCACCGCCATAGGGGTTGGTGGAGATGGCCACCGTCCAACCGGCGATCTTCCCGCTGGAGTTGCGGTATCTGTTGCTCGGGCTGTTGAACAGCCGCTGGGTGATGTCCGTCCAGGAAGGCAGCTGGGCGAGGCAGTAGTCGGTGAAGGCGTCGAAGCAGTCGGACAGACCGGCGCGGTCGGCCAGCCAGTAGTTCATCTGGACATTGATGTCGGTGTGGTAGTCACCCATCCAGTCCGGGTCGTTGCCGTCCAGCCACGATCCTTGTAGACCCATCGGCAGGACGCCCCGTGACCCGGAGATCATCAGATAGCGCCCGAACTGCAGGTAGGCCGCCTCCAGTTCGGGGTCCGGGACATCGTCCCGGTAGCGGGCCTGCACCCGTTGCCAGGTGTCCAGCCCGCGCTGCGCGGCCGACGACGTACCGAGGTTGATGCTCAGCTGCTCGAACACCGGGCGGAAATCGGCTACATGGGTGTGCAGCAGGGTGCTCGCGGAATGGCCCGCCGCGTCGAGGACCTTGGTGCGCGCCAGGCGCTCCGGATCCAGGGACGGATCACGGAACCCGGCCGCCGCGTTGGGCGCGTAGTTCGTGCCGCCGCTGAAGATGACGATGAGGTCCTTGCAGCCGCTGAAGGAGATCGACGTACCGTCTGCGAAGACCTTCCCGCTGCCGCTGCGGACCGTGACGGCAGCCCCGTACTCCAGCCCGTTGGCGAGGGCGGCGCCGAACGAGACGCAGCGCCCGGCGCCGCCCCTAGTGGTGGACTCGCCGTGGGTGCCGGCGAGCGAGACGGTACCGGTGTAGGTGCCGCCGCCCTGCTGGGAGAAGTGCAGGACGATGACGTCGTCGGGGCGGCTGGCGAAGATCTGCCGCCGGTGGGTGACACCGGACAGGTCGTACGACGCGCTGACGAGGCCCTGGGCCAGGTCCAGGGTGCGACGGTAGTTGTCCACGACGCCCAGATCGTGCCCGGGGATGCCGACGGTGACCTCGGCCAGCAGGGTCAGGGAGCCGAAGTCGACCCGGCCGTAGGGGAACTGGCCGTCGCTCTGCAAGGTGTCGTTCGGACCACCGGTCCACAGGGTGGCGTCGGTGATCGTCAGCAGTTCGCTGGAGGGGTCGTTGCTCGCGAGCGCTCCGAGGCGCCCGTTCCCGACCGGCAGACCCTGCCGGATCATCGAGCCGGGGGAGCCGGGTTCCTGCCACCACAGCTGGTTCCTCGCGGCGACGGCCGGCGACAGCAGGGGCGAGGAGGTGGGCCGGACGGGGGCCGCCGAGGCCGTGAAGGCGGGCAGTCCGCCGAGGGCTGCGGCGGTACCGGCTGCGGCGGCGACAGCGAGAAAGCCCCTGCGGCTCGGGTGGTCGTCGCGCGATGCGGTGTGCTGAATGTCCACGTGTGCACTCCATGTCCGGGGGGAACGGCACGTGCGGGAGGGTGCGCGGGCGCGGGTCCCGGTCGTGTCCCCGGGACCCGCGGAGGCGTCAGAGGGTCTTGGGTACGTCGATCCTGTCGATGTCAGGTGCGTAGTCCCAGCCGCTGTCGAACGTGATGGTGTTGGAGCCCGCCTTCAGAGCCAACTGGACGCTGACGGTGTCGACCGTGTTCCAGTCGCCGGTGGAGGGGAACTTCAGGCTGGTGCCGTTGCCGCTGTTGGAGTAGACGGTCACCGAGCGGGGGTCGCCGCTGACGTAGGCGACGTTGACGGTGTAGATGCCGTCCTTCTTCACCCTGATGTCGTTGAACTGCAGCTTGCTGTCGAGGTAGAGGTTGCCGACCTTCTTGCCGCCGGAGCAGGCGTCGCATACGGCGACAGAGGCGTTGCCGGTCAGGGCGTTGTCCGCGGACTCGGCCTCGTAGCCGGTGGTCAGCAGCCTGCTGCCGCCGGGCCTCACGGTGAGGAGCCGTGAACCGTGCGCGGGCAGCGTCACGGTGATCCTCTTCTTGTACGTCCCGAGGTTCTGGTGATTCCACAGATCGCGTACGGAGGCCGCGCCGGTGAAGCCGAAGGAAGCCCAGTCGGCGGTGACGGCGGACGGCGAGTCGCCCAGGTTGAACAGGGCGACTGTGTACGTGCCGTCGGCGTTCTTGGTTCCCCACACCTGCTGGTCGCCCATCGGGGTGACCGGACGCGCGACGGGTGAGCTGTTCCGGTCGACGGCGATGACTTCCTGGTTGGTCAGGAGGGACAGGCCATAGCCGTCCAACCGGGTGAGGTCGTCGCCGGTGAACAGAGGCGACTTGTTGATGGCCCACAGGGTCATGTAGCTCTGCCGTTCGGCCTTGGTGAGGCCGTCCATCGCTCCGTTGCCGACATCGATCGCGTCGAGGTCGTTCCAGCCGCCCGGGCCCGCCAGGTGGCTCCACGCAGGGGCGTCGTCCCACCGGTCGTTGACCGAGTTCTCCCAGGTGACCAGGGTGTTGCAGTAGCACTCGACGTCGGTGTCGATGCGCCAGCCGTTGGAGTACTTCTTCCAGTCGGCCGCGTGACCGATGTCGAGCGACCAGGAGATCTCCAGGTGGATCGGGCGGCCGGTGGCGGCGATGGCGCGGTGCCAGGCGGCGACGTCCGCGACGTTGTCGTAGTTGTCCCCGGACTTGGACGAGCCGGGGCCCACGCCGTCCAGCTTCAGGAAGTCGTAGCCCCAGTCCGCGAGCATCTGCGCCTGCGAGTCGATGTACTTCTGGGCACACGGATTGTCGAAGTCCAGCTTGTAGGCGCTGTCCCAGCCGTTGGTGGTGCGCAGATCCGGGTAGACGACGTCCGCGGTGGTACAGCCGGGGGCGTTCCGGATCGGCACCTTGCCCCCGCCGTACGCCCCCTTCTCCAGGCCGACGGGCAGGTAGATGCCGGCCCTGAGGCCCTTGGCGTGGATATGGTCCGCGACCGACTTCATACCGTGGGGGAACCGCACCGGGTCAGGTGTCTGCCGGCCGTACTGGTCGAACTCGGACGTCCAGTTCTTGTCCATCCACCAGCCCGCGTCGATGTTGACGTAGTCGTAGCCGTACTTCTTGAGCGTGATGGCGAGGGCGTCCGTCTGCTTCAGGACGTTCGCCTCGGTCAGGTAGCTGTAGTTGCCGTCCGGGTTCAGGCCCGGGTACTGCGAGGACTGCATGCTCCAGCTGGACCAGCCCATGTACGGCTTGGCGGCCAGTTCGGAGGAGACGTCGGCCGAGTTTGAGGCTGGAGGCATGGGCTTGGGGGAGACGGCCAGGGCCTGGGTGGCGGCGGTCGGGACGACTACGGCGAGTCCGGCTGTTACGGCCAGGACCAGCATCGATCTGACGGTACGTCGCGGGAAGCCGGGGAAGGCTCCGCGCAGGGCTCTGTACGGGGATGACCGCATGGGTCGCCTCCAGAGGTGAGGTGGGCGCAGCCGCTGTTGCGGGAATCGCGCGGTGGCACCCGGTGGGGGACGGGCGTTGTCGGGAGAAGGGAACCGGCGTATCCGGAAGGACGCCGGGGGAGAGACGACGGTCGGTCGAGAACCGGCTGTCAGAGAGGCGGACCGGGCAGCTCAGCCGCCGCCCGCGCCGCGGGCGTCGGGAGCGGCACGGCTGCGGCGGCGGCCCGACACCGGGCAGACCCGGAACACCGTGCGGTGCCTGCCTCCCGCGGGATTCTTCGTTCTGCGGCTCATCGCCACTCCTCCCACATGCCCGATCCCATGAAGGACTGAATGGCGGTGGCCGCGGCCCCACGTGCCCACTCCTCGAAGGGCAGGGGACGTGTTGTCAGATCGCACTGCGCGGCGGTACCGAAGGCGGACACGGCGAACGCGTCCCGGATGCCCTCGGCCACCAGGTCGTAGGCGGCCAGGCCCTCCCCGGAGATGATCACCCGCTCGGGACCGAGGATGTTCACCAAGAAGCCGATGGCCTGGCCGATCGCCTCGCCGGCCCGTGCGTAGACCCCTCTGACAGCGGGATCTCCCCTGTGGGCCAGCGCCAGCGCGTCGGCCGCGTCGGTCACCGGCTGGTCCGTGGCCGCGCGCACCGCGCGCAGTATGGCGGGGTCCGACGCGATCGCCTCCACGCACCCCCGATTGCCGCAGTGGCACACGGGGCCGTGCGGGTCGAGTGACAGGTGCCCGATCTCGCCGGCCACGCCGTACGCTCCCGACACCACCCGCCCGTGCACCACCAGGCCGCACCCGATACCGGCGCCCACGGTCACCAGGGCGAAGTCCGAGAGCCCGACACCGGCTCCGAACCAGTGCTCGGCGACCGTCAGCGCCCGTACGTCGTTGTCGACCGTGACCGGCAGCCCGGTCGCGGTCCCGGCGATCTCGGCGAGCGGAACGTCGCGCCACTCCAGGAAGGGCGAGTAACGGACCACACCACCGGCGCGGTCCACGTCCCCCGAGATCGCGATGCCCAGCCCACGGACCCGCACACCGAATCCGTCGGCCTCCGTGAGCAACTCCTGTACCAGCGCGGTGAGGGCGGGGAGCACCGCCTCCGGAGCCCGGCCCGTGAGCCGTACATGCCGGGCCATCCGGATACGGCAGCGCAGATCGGCCAGTACGGCGATGATCTCGTCCCCCGTCACCTTGATCCCGATGAACAGCGCCGTCCCCCCTTCCACCCAGACCAGATTGGCCGGACGTCCCACCGTGGGCCGCGCCTCTTCGTCCACCCCCTCGACCAGATAGCCGAGTTCCATCAGCGGACGGACCGCCTTGGTGACGGCGGCTGGCGAGAGACTGGTCCGCCGTCCCACCTCGGCCCGAGTGAGCGGACCGTGGGAGAGCAGGGTGGTGAACACCAGGGAAGCGGCCGACGTCATCGCCGGGGGCGCCTCGTGGGAGGGGGCCGAGCGCATGGCCGGAAACTTAGAGAGGTTCTTTTTCGCTGTCAATGAATAAGGCACGGCCCCTTGCGAGAGGGTGAGCTGACTCGCGGCAGGCCCGCAAAACATAGGTCAGGAGCGGTAGTTGGCGCCTGATCAAAGGCAAGGCTGGCTGTGTGCCGCACGGGTGGCCTCTAGAGTGGCCTCCGTCCATATCCTGCACGATCCTGATCAATTCACATCGACCGCCCGGCACGACGGCAGCCGCCGTGAATGGCGGCCGCTCCGTCGTCCACGCCACCCCGCCGCCGAGATCCGGCACCACGGCCGCGACCGCCACCGCGACCCACACGACGAGGCCCCGCCGTGCCCGCGCCGCCCCCGTCGCGCCAGTCATCCGCGCATCACGCAGACGTGGTCAACCTCCCTCCTTGCCAACCCACTTGGCTTCTCGGGTTTCGCGCCTGCAGCAGGGGCCGCCACAAGCAGATGTCGCCTGAGCTCCGCTCTTGCGGATCAGTGGGCGGTCAGGTGCTGTGCGAAGAACCCGCGGACGGCGTGGCGGATCTCCGGCACCGAGACCGTAGGGCTGACCGTGCCGATCAGAGCGTTCCGTTGCCGTGCTGTCATCAGCCCTGCTGTCTGGAGCTGCGGAAGCACCGCGGCGTAGTCGGTGAAGATCCAGTGGTTGGCGTCGGCGATGCGCTCGGTGCGTACCCGTCGGCCCGAGCGAGTAGTCAGGGCCGACCAGGAGCGATCCATTTCGCGTCGGCGATTGAACCCGGCACTGCCCAGCAGGAACAGCGGACGGTCCACTCCCTCCGACGTCACAGGGAACGGCGTGGCAGCGCCGCCGGGCGTGGTGGGCGGGTAATCGAGGTAACCCTCCAGATTGATGCCGGCGCGGACCCGCCGGTTCTCGAAGAGCACCTCGGTGACGGCACTTCCGCCGGCCGAGTGGCCGTATACGCCGACGCGACTCAGATCGAGCGTGCGGGCGAGCCCATGTGGCAGCGGCAGGTCGGCCGCGTGCTCGAACCGGTCGAGGACGAAGTGCAGGTCGGCGATCCGTGCGTCGATCACGGTGCGCCACAAGGACGGCTGGTCCCGCGGATCGCCGCGCAGGACTGTCATACGAACCCGATCCCGCCTGAACGGGGTGACATCCGGGAACTCGACCGCGGCCGCGTCCCCGGGGTGGTCGACCGTGACGACGACGGCGCCATGACTGGCCAGGTCCTCGGCCAAGGAGGTCCCCCACCCGCGAGGGTCGCCGCCACCCGGGCTGTACACGAGCACCGGGCGCCGGCCCGGCCGCGGTGTGGCGCCCACGAACGAGTGGGACAGAGTGGCACGCCAGTCCACGCCCGCCGCCGGCAGATGGAGGGGGCCGAGTGGAGCGATCCGTCCGAACAGGCCTGCCGCTCGCGGCGGGAGCTGCGGAGCGCGGGCGAGTCCGGTGACGTCGCGAGCCGGGTAGAAGACCGTCAACATCAGCTCCCGAACCGGGAATTCGGGCGTCAGGGGGTCAGGCCGGGAGGTGTCGACGAGGTAGACCGACTGACACCCCACGGGGTGGCGGCCGGTGGGCGCAGGCAGGCGGAGTACGGCATCGTTCCGGGCCGGTGCCGCGGCGGCGGCCCGGGATCCGGCTTGGGCAGGGCCCCCGGCACCGAGCAACAGCGTGGCGGAGCCCAGCAGGGCGGACTTGGTGACGAGGCGTCGGCTGAGGGAGAAGTCGTGGGTCACGCGGCACATGCTGGCCCGCCTGGCGCAGCGTGGGCGATCGTTTAGCTTGGAGGCTCAAGGATGGCGCCGTGGACGGCGTCCGTGTCGACGAACAGGGGGCGTCGTGCTCCGGATCCACTTCACGCCGGACGACTTCGCCAAGGTCAGCCTTGCGCCTCGGCCCGCCCCGCTCCAGGAACTCCACGTGGCGCTGACGATGATGTGCCGCCAGGACGGCGAACTCCTGCACGGATCTTGGCGACGCAAGGCGCTGCGTACCCTGCCGGAGGCGGCCCACCCGCTTGCGGATCTCGTCCCGGCCGGGCGAGCGCCGAGCTTCCTGGACGTGATGGCGGACTCCCTGCCGGACGCTCTGGAACAGGTGCGCTCGGCCCCGCCCAAGGTGGTGAGCGCCGAACTGGAGCGTGTCTACGCGCCCACCCGGATTCCCGCACCGGCATGGATCCACGACCTGCGGCGGGGCGACAGCCGGGCCTGGCGGCTGATCCACCGCGCGCAGCACGCGGCGTTCGAGGCGCTGCTGGGTCCTGTCTGGGCACAGGTGCAGGATCTGCACCGCGCCGAGTTCGTGCGCCGAGCCGTGCAACTCGCCGAAGGCGGTGTCGGTTCGATGCTCTCCGGGCTACTACCCGGCGCGCGCTTGCACGGTAGCGTCTGGGAACTTCCCGGCATGCCTCGGGAAGTCCACGTCGGTGGGCGAGGGCTCCTCCTGCTGCCGACCTTCCACGGGGCCGGAGGGCCGCTGCTGTGTGACCTCCCGGACCGCCCGGTCGTGGTCACCTACCCGGTCGGCCCTGGCCTTCCGCCGCAGCCCGACGGCTCCACCGGCTTTCAGGCACTGGTCAAGGTGATCGGCAACACGCGCGCAGAACTGCTGCATCTGCTGGCCGAAGCACGTACGACGACCGAACTCGCCCGACGGCTCCGTGTCAGTGCCCCGACGATCTCGGCCCACACAGCGGCCCTTCGCGGCGCCGGACTGATCTCCACCGAGCGTGCCGGGAAGGCAGTCCTGCATCGCCGCACCGCGCTGGGCAGCCTGCTGTTGGGGCAGAACCCCTGAAGCCCTTGGCGACCCTTGTTGGAACGTCCTGACATATCTATTGACACCGACCGTAGGCCGCCTCATAGTACGGGCCACTAGAGCGCACTAGTAACGCGCTCCAGTGAACGCACTCCAGCGGCACGCACCCCCGGTTGCCGCCGGTCCTCGCGTACGCCCGCAGCAGGAGGAGTCGCCCGGACAGTGCCCCCTGTGTCTACCGGGAGGGCATCGCCGAGTCCCTCGACTTTCCGGATGCCTCTTTCGACACCGTCGTCACCAGCCTGATGCTGCACCACCTGCCGGAGGAGCTGCGGCCCGCGGCCCTGCGCGAGATGTACCGGGTGCTACGGCCCGGCGGGCGGCTGCTGGTGGTGGAGTTCCGGCCGCCGAAGAGCCGGATCGGCCGCCGCCTGGTGCACGGCGGGGTGGCCCACGCCATGGCACACAACCGGGTGGACCTGCTGGAGACGCTCGTCACTGACGTCGGCTTCGAGCTGAACGGCCGCGGCGCTGTGCGGCCGTGGCTCACCTACGTACGGGCGCGGCGAAGGCGGTAGCGACAGGGAGTGCTGACCCGCGCGGGTCATTGACGGGCGGACCCGTTCAGATGGGCCAGCACAGCCAGGACCCGGCGGTTGGTCTCCTCGGAGGCGGTGATGCCGAGCTTGCCGAAGATGCTCGCCGAGTGCTTGCCGACGGCGCTCTCGCTGATGAACAGCCGGGCGGCGATGGCGGCGTTGGAATATCCCTCGGCCATCAGCGCCAGCACCTCCCGCTCGCGCGGTGTGAGCGTGGCCAGGGGGTCGTCGCGGTGGCGGCCGCCGAGCAGTTTGGCCACGACCTCGGGGTCCATGGCGGTGCCGCCGTCCGCCACGCGTCGTACGGCTTCGACGAACTCTGCGGCGCCGAGCACTCGGTCCTTGAGGAGATAGCCGATGCCTCCCGTGCCGTCGGCCAGCAGCTCGCGTGCGTACAACTGCTCGACGTGCTGCGAGAGTACGAGCACGGGCAGTCCCGGTCGGCGGCGGCGGGCCTCCAGCGCCGCCTGCAGGCCCTCGTCGGTGAAGGTGGGCGGAAGCCGTACGTCCACCACGGCGACGTCCAACTCCATCTCGGCCAGGGCGCGGCGCAGCTCCGGCCCGCTGGCCACGGCGGCGGCCACGGTGAAGCCGTGCGCCGTCAGGAGGGTGCAGAGCCCTTCCCGGAGGAGGAAGAGGTCTTCGGCGAGGACAACACGCAAGGCAGCTCCATCGTCACCAGGGTCGGCCCTCCGGCCGGGCTCCGGATGGCGATGCTACCGTCGAAGGCCGACAGGCGTCGGCGGATGCCGCGCAGGCCGCTGCCGCCCGCCCCGAGCACGGGCCCTTCCTCCTCGTGGGCGCCCCCGCAACCGTCGTCCCACACAGTGCAGCGCAGCACTTGGCCGGTGTGCCTCAGTTCGACGCGGGCGTGTGCCGCGTCCCCGTGCCGGGCCGCATTGGTCAGCAGCTCGGCGACGGCGAAGTACAGCGCCGCCTCGATCGGCCCCTCCGGACGGCCCGTCAGCCCGTCGGCAGCGACCTCGGCTTCCAACGGGGCGTCCAGCGCGAGCGCACGCAGCGCGTCGACGAGTCCGCGCTCGGCCAGTACCGGTGGGTTGATGCCGCGCACCAGGGCGCGCAGCTCGGTCAGGGCGCGCGCGGAGTTCTCGCGCGTCTGCCGCACCAGCTCGCGCGCCCGGTCCGGGTCTGTCTCCATCAGTGTCTCCAGCGCGCCGAGTGCGAGGCCCATGGCCACCAGCCGGGCCTGCGCACCGTCGTGGAGGTCGCGTTCGATACGGCGCAGTTCCGCCTCGCGGCTGTCCACGGCGGCGGCGCGGGTCTCGGTCAGCTCCTCGACCCGTTCGGCCAGCCGGCGGCGTTCCACCTCGGCGGCGACGGAAGGGTCCGGGCCGAGCAGCCGGGGCAGCCAGCGGCGGGCGTGCAGGCGCGAGGCGGGAGCGGCCAGCCGCAGCCCGGCGTAGTAGAGGGCGAGGCCACTGGGTAGTGCCACGGCCGGTGCGTCGAACACCGAGGCGTGGGACACGCCGCCTTCGCCGCCGAAGATTGCGACGATGCCCGAGGCGAGCAGGTCGAAGAGGCCGTACCACACCATCGCGCTGGGGCCGAGCAGCACCACCGCCCCGATGAGTGGCTCCAGTGCGAGGAAGAACAGGTCACGGCGGGTGGCCGGGTCCTCGCGCGGTGGGCTGTCATGGAGATAGGGGCTCACGACGGCCGTACCGCCCCAGCGCGCGGGCACCCTGCGGTAGAGGCCGGTCAGCCTGCGCATCGCGTGCAGCCAGCCCTGGTCCGGGTCACCGTCCGTGAAGAGCCAGGCCGGCAGACAGATGAACAGCATCACCAGGGCCGCCGGGCTGCACCAGCCGACTCCCCAGCAGTACCCCAGTTCCCGGTGTCGCCGGCCGAAGCGCCGCAGGGCGGTGCCGACGGCGCGTCCGGCGGTGGTGGTCATCGGCCTGCCTTTCCAAAGGGTTTCGCGGTTCGTCGTCTGCACCGGTTCACCAGTGTGACGCGCACTTAGGCCGGACAGGGTGTGTCCGGGTCCCGCTCGGGGGTGGGCCTAGCCCCACTCCGACTCGGTGCCTGAGCCCAATGTGCGCGTTCCCGCGGGTCCGTAGCGTCGAAGACATCAAGAACGGACACGGATCACGAACCAGGGGTCAGGGTGAAGGACATGACGGGGATGCACATGGCGAAGAAGCCCGAGGGGTCGTCGAACGGGCCGCTGCTGCAGAGCCTGGTGCTGAACGTCGCTGCGCCGCTGGCGATGTTCTACGGCCTGCGGGCGGCCGGAGTCGGCCTGTGGTGGGCGGTGCTGGCGAGCGCCGTGCCGCCGACCGTGGAGGCGCTGCTGACAGTGGCACGGGAGCGGCGCGTCGGGATGCTGGGCGTCCTGGTCCTCAGCATGGTCGCCCTGGGTGCGGTGCTGTCGCTGGTGACCGGGAGCCCACGGTTCATGTTCGCCAAGGACGGCTGGATGACGGGAATCGTCGGGCTGGTGTTCCTGGCCACGCTGCGCGGGCAGCCGATCATCTACCGGGTCCTGTCGTCCGTGGCGAAGGGAGAGAAGCGTGAGGAGCTGGAACGCAACTGGCAGGCATCGCCCACCTTCCGCCGGCTGATGCGGCTGCTGACCGTGGTGTGGGGGATGGGTCTGCTGCTGGATTCGGTCGTGCGGGTCGTGCTCGCCTACACGCTGCCCATCGACTCGGTGATGCTGGTGACCACGCTCCAGTACGTCGCGCTGTTCGTGACCCTGGAGGTCTTCAGCCGTCGCTACGGGCGCAAGCCGGCCCGGATAGCCATCATCCACAACGAGGCCGCAGCGGCGGGGACAGCGGTCTGACGGTCCATCAGGAACACGGAGGAGCAGGGGCATGGCGCAGGTAGCAGTGGTCACGGGTGCGGCGAGCGGGATCGGTGCGGCGGTGGCGCGGCACTTCGGCCGCCTCGGTGCGCAGGTGGTCGTGGCGGACATCGACGAGGCGGGCGGTGCCGCCGTCGCCGAGGAGGTGGGCGGGCTGTTCGTCCGTACCGACACCACGCGGGAGAAGGACAACCTGGCGCTGATCGACGCCACCGTGGCGGCTTACGGCGGGCTGGACTTCGTCCACCTCAACGCCGGGATCGGCGACGGCGGCGGGTTCGGCCAGGACGACTACGACGCGGAGCGGCAGCACCGGGTGCTGGCGGTGAACCTGCACGGCGTGATGTTCGGGCTGCACGCGGCACTTCCGGTGCTGTCCGCACATGGCGGGGGTTCACTGGTGGTCACCTCCAGCATGGCCGGGGTCGGCATGGCGCCCTTCGACCCGGTGTACGCGGCCACCAAGTACGGCGTGATCGGGTTGGTCCGCTCGCTGGCCCCGACGTGGCGGGACAAGGGTGTGCGGATCAATGCGATCTGCCCGGGGTTCGTCCGCACGCCGATCCTGCCGCCGGAGGCGATCGACTACATCGTCGGCGAGGGCTTCGCCCTGGCGGAGCCTGCCGAGATCGCGGCGTCGGTCGCCGAGATCGCGGCGAGCGAGGAGGCGGGGTGCGCGTATGTACTGCAGGCAGGCCGTGCCCCCGAGCCGGTGGCCTTTCCGCGGCTCGACCTGGTACGCACCGACACGTGAACGCCGCCCGCTCGCCGGGCGCGGAGCCGCCGCCTTTCGGGATGCCTCGACTGGCAATTGCGGTGACCCGCGCGAGGGGCGCTGTGACCGGCAACGCTCATCAGGAGCCGTCGACCTCCCGCACCAGCTCGATCGCCTGGGCCAAGGTGGCGAGCCGGGCTTCCATGGTGTCGCCGGCCGGGTACAGACGCACGGTGTCGACGCCGGCGGCACGCCACACCCGCAGCCGCTCGCGCACCATGGCTGCGGTGCCGATCAGCGTCGTGCCCAGGACCATGTCGTCGGTGACCAGCGCCGCCGCGCCGTCCCGGTCACCGGCCTGCCACCGCTCACGCACCTCGGCGGCGACCTCGGCCCAGCCCTGCCTGCTGTAGGCGTTGTTGTAGAAGTTGGTGGACGCCGAGCCCATGCCGCCCAGGCTGAAGGCGAGTTCCTTCTTGCGCCGGGCGGTCATCGCGCCGAGGGACTCCTCGTCGGGCGCGAAGGCGACCTCGGCGCCCTGGCAGACGTCCAGGTCGCCGCGTGTACGACCGCTGCGGGCCAGGCCGTCGTCGAGGTGGGCGAAGTAGGCACCGTCCGCGCCTTCGGGGACGAAGCTGGTCCCCAGCCAGCCGTCGGCGACTTCCCCGGTGAGACGCAACATGGCCGGTGACAGCGCCGCCAGATAGAGGGGGATGCGATGCTCGGCCCGCATGGACAGCCGCATGGGCACCGCTTCGCCGCCGGGCAGGGGGATGGTGAACTCCCTGCCCGAGTAGGCGAGTTTGCCGCCGTTGACCAGCTGCTGGACGATGTCGACGGTCTCCCGCATACGGCGCAGGGGCCGGGCGAACGGCACCCCGTGCAGGCCCTCCATCACCTGCGGGCCCGAGGCGCCCAGCCCGAGCAGGAAGCGCCCACCGGAGAGGTTGGACAGCGTGATCGCGGTCTGTGCGACGGCGGCCGGGCTGCGGGTGCCCAGCTGTATGACGCCGGAGCCCAGGAGCATTCGGTCGGTGAGGGCGGCGTAGTAGCCCAGCGCGGAGGGGGCGTCGGAGCCCCAGGCCTCGGCCACCCAGCAGATGTCCAGGCCCAGTTTCTCCGCCTCGACGACGAAGTCCGCCTGCTGAGCCCAGTTCTCGCTGCCCGAGGCCTCGATCGTGGTGGCCGTACGCATCACGCCTCCGCCTGCTTCTTGATGTGCTCAAGCGTCGAGGCGATGCTCCGCTCGAACTCGCGCAGCCGCACGAACACGATCTTCTGCTCCTTCTCGGGCATCCGGTCGATCGCGACGGACAGCCCGGAGCGCCCCGGGCCCAGTTGCATCCACTCCGAAAGCTCCGTCCCCCCGTTCTCGGGGCGAAGGCGGAAGCGCCAGATCGCGGAGGGGGTGGCGGGGTCCTGCACCGCCCAGGCGAGAACCCGCTCCGGTTCGCACTCGATCACATGCGAAGTCGTCGACCATTCACCGAACGCCTCGTGCCTGCTGCGGCCGACGAACCTGGCGCCCACGGCCGGAGCATCGGCACCGTCGAGCCATGCGACGGACTCGAGTTCCCCACTCATGGCAGGCATCAAGGTGATGTCGCTGATCAGTGCCCACACCCGCTCCGTCGTGGCGTCGATCCAGGTTCGTACCTCGACCGTGGGTTTGTCCACGTAGCGCGCGCCCGTCCACTCCACGTCCGCAGGCCTCCTCGCTGTAAAGGGGTGTGACCTTCAGAGTTGCGATATGAGACTTACCTGTCAAGGGGGCGTCACAGGGCCGGCGGTTGTGATCAGGCCGCCCCGAATCGTCGCACGACATCCGGTCTGCGCTTGAGTCGCTCGGGATAGCCGGGCCCCATCCGCATCGACGTCTCCTGGGCCGCCAGGGGCCTGCGGCAGACGGAGCACACCACCTCGGCGGTGGTGTCGTGGCCGCACGCGTCGTGGTGGAACACGACCGGGACGCCCTCCTCGCCGGCCAGCCAACGGTCACCCCATCTGGACATCGTGGCCAGCACGGTGAAGAGGTCACGTCCCTTCTCCGTGAGAACGTAGTCATAGCGGGGCGGCTCGCTCTCGTAGAGCCGCTTCTCCAGCACCTCCTCCTCCACCAGGCGGCGCAGCCGGTCGGTCAGGGTGTTACGCGCGATGCCCAGCTCCTGCTGGAATTCGTCGAAGCGGTGAATGCCGTAGAACGCCTCCCGTACGACGAGGGGCGTCCAGTGGTCACCCAGCAGGTCAAGAGTGCGAGCGATGGAACACGGCCAGTTGGCGAACGACGTTCGTTTCATGTTCCCGATGATAGGCGCCAGTCTCACGAAGAAACTCAGCAGATGAATCCTCGCCTGGCCGACGACGGTCGCGCTTCGTGCCGACGGTCGACCAAGGTGTCCCCGAGGCTGGTGGGCCGGACGCGGGCGGCGGAAAATCCCTGGCGTGGTGGCCGGAAAGGGCGGAGGCTCGTTCCATGGCTGACATGGGGGCGTTCCGGGAGGCAGTCACCGTGTGGGCGGCCGGTGGTCCCGGCGAGCCGGCGTGCGAGCTGGCCGCGCGGCTGTCCGTCCGGACGGCCGTTCTGCTCGAAGGGCCGAGCGATGTCGCCGCGGTCGACGCGCTGGCCGCCCGTCGCGGCCGGGATCTGGCGGCCGAAGGGGTCTGTGTCCTGCCGATGGGCGGTGCGATGAGCGTCGGGCGCTTCGCACGCCTTCTCGGGCCCACGGGCCTGGGGCTTCGCCTCACGGGACTGTGCGACGAGCGGGAGCGTGGCTACTACGCCCGCGGCCTGGATCGGGCCGGCGCGGCAGAGCAAGGATTCTTCGTCTGCGCGGCGGATCTGGAGGACGAGCTGATCCGCGCGCTGGGCGTGGCACGGGTGGAGGAACTCGTCCGGGCGGAGGGCGACCTGCGCGCCCTGCAGACCTTCCTGCGCCAGCCCGCACAGCG
Source organism: Streptomyces sp. IMTB 2501 (assembly GCF_001953885.1). Lineage (GTDB taxonomy): Bacteria > Actinomycetota > Actinomycetes > Streptomycetales > Streptomycetaceae > Streptomyces. Next base: position 199,732 of record NZ_MQUS01000010.1, read on the forward strand.
GGGTCGCACCGCACAGCAGCAGTTGCGGCGCTTCCTCGGCACGAAGAAAGGGCGCAAGATCCGCTACGGCCGTGTCCTCGTCGAAGCCCTCGACCCCGGCCGCGTACCCGCCCCACTCGACGGCCTGCTCGCCGGCGTCTGAGCGCTCGGCGAGGTCGATTGCTCGGTACCGTCGTCCGGCCGCGACGCGTCCTCCTGTGTCGTACGCCCGCGCAGTGCCGTCACGACCAGCAGCGCTGAGAAGAGGGCGGCCGAGCCGCAGACCACGAACCCGAGCGCGTAGCCGTGGCCGAGGGCGTCGAGGGCGTAGGTGCGGGCCGCGCCCGGCGGGGAGTTGGTGGGGACGGAGTTCAGGGCGAGGGGGCCGCCCTCCTTCAGCACCTCGTGTGCCGCCGCCTTCGACTCCGCGTTCAACGATGACGAGGTGGTCAGCGAGGAGGTCACCCGCGAGGCCGCCTGGCTCAGCGCGACCGCGCCGATGACCGCGGGGCCGAGGGTGAAGCCGAAGTCGCGCAGCAGGTTGGTGGCCGCGCTGGCCATGCCCGCGAGCGGCAGCGGCACCGTGTTGACGGCGGTCGCGGTGATCGACGACACCGTGAAGGCGAAGCCGATCCCGACCAGCCCGAGCGGCAGGATCAGCGCGGGCAGGTTCCGGTCGCCGACGGCGAGCCCGGCGGCCAGGAAGTCCCCTGCGGCGATCAGTGTCAGACCGGCGGTGAGCAGCGCCCGCGCGGGCAAGCGGTGCAGCAGCCGGGAGGTCAGCGGGGTGAGGACCGGGGTGATGCCGTTGAGCAGCAGGAACGCGAACGCGGTGCGCATCGGGCTCTGGTGCTGGATGGGGCCTAGCCGGATGCTCGCCGCGTAGGCCGTGCCCAGGAAGCTGAACATGCCCACGACCGCTACGACGGACGCGATCGCGAAGGAACGGTTACGGAACAGGTCCAGGCGCAGGAGAGGGGAGCCGGCCCGGCTCTCGGCGACCACGAACAGGCCCACGAACACCGAGGCGATCACGAACGCCACGACCACCGGAGCCGACCCCCAGCCGTCCGTCGGCCCCTGGATGACGGCGTACAGCAGGGCGAACAGCCCGACACCGATCGTGATCTGTCCGCCGATGTCCAGCGAACGCCCCTCCGGCGCAAGAGAGTTGGTGGCGAGCCACAGGCTCACCAGAGCGCTGACCGCAGCCAGTACGGCGACGACCGCGAACGCCGCTCTCCAGGAGCCGTAGGTGCCGGTGATCCCGCCGAGCAGCGGGGCGAGGAAGCCGCCCGCGGACAGGCTGGAGGCCCATAGGGCGATGGCGCGGGCGCGCTGGGCACCGGTGTGTGTGCCGGCGGCGATCATGGCGAGCGAGGTGGGGAAGAGCGCGGCGGCGCCGAGACCGGCCAGCGCCTGCCCCGCCCACAGCTGGTGGATGCCGGAGGCGCTCGCGGCGACGACCTCGCCCGCGCACAGCAGTGCGGCGCCCCCGACGAGGAGCTGCTTGCGGCCGAAGAGGTCGCCGAGCACGCCGAAGGAGAGTTCGAGAACGGCGACGGGCAGCAGGAACGCGTCGGAGATCCAGGTCAGTTGGGAGCCCACCGGATGGAGGTGCTCCTGGAACAGGCCGTTGAGAGTGGCCGGTATCGCGAGGCCGATCTGGGCGAGGCAGACGGCCAGACAGCCGGCGACGAGCGTGCCGAGGGGGAGGGGCGTACGTGGGGCAGTGGAAGCGTCGGACATGAGCGGGTCCCAACGTCAGTGGTGGGTGGGGTACTTGGGGCGGTCGCGGCCGACCGTCAGCTGCGCCGGGCGGTACGGGATGTACGCCGCGCCGTCCAGACCGAGCGCGGTGGCGGACTTCTGTAGCGCGCCCGGGGTCGCGGCGTCGTCCCAGTGGCCGGTGGTGACGCGGTGTTCGAGCGCGCGCAGCGCGGCCACGGTCTCGGCAGTGGTGAACGTGCAGTGGCCCTGTCGCTCGACATACGCCTGCCGCAGCAGCGCACCGTCCCCGGCCCTGCGCACCCGGTCGCCGAACTGCCGTTCCTGCTCGACCGGGACAAGGTTGTCGGCGATCGCGTGCACGTCCAGCAGCGGTACGCCGAGCCCCTGACCGGCGGAGGAGGTGCGCTGCGCTGCGCGGACCGCGGCCGGATCGGCGGTGATCGAGGCGCTCCGGGTCAGGGACGCGAGGTCGGCGTCCAGATCGAGTCCGGCCGTCCGGTACAAGGCGCGGACCTGCGGGGCGTGGACGGAACCGGCGAGCAGTCGGGCGTAGTCCACGCCCCGGTTCCAGGAGTTGTTGCCGCCGGCGGACTGCTCGACGGCGTACCGGCCGCCCTCGACGAACGACAGGATGCCCTGCGCGAACCACACGTACTGCTGATCCTCCTGCCTCACCCAGTCGGACGGGGCGGGCCGGTCCTGTCCGGGCGCCCAGGCGGGCAGGTTGAGGAAGGCCGCGGCCAGCGCGATCCGGGCGCGGCCCTGCGGGGTGGCCTGAGCGGTGGTGACCGCGTCGGTGAGCTTCTTGGCGGTGGCGGCCGCGTCGTCGGCGGAACCGAAACGGACCAGGCCGGCCTCCTGCCCCGGCAGGAGCAGCCGGGCGATGGCGTACTCCGCGTCGAGCTGGTAGTTGTCCAGGTCGGTGCCGCCCGCGACCAGCCCGCACAGGCCGAGCGCTCCGTCGACGCGTCCGGCGCCGTCGCGGGCGATCTGCGCGTTGACGAGCCCGCCCATGGACTGCCCGACCGCCAGCGTGCGCCGTGGGGTGCCGAGCTTCGCGGTGACGGCGTCGAGCGTGCCGAACTGGTCGTGTTCCGCGCTGTTCAAAGCCCACATCGAGCCATGGGGGTCGTACGACGACCCGGCCATCGCATACCCCTCGGCGAGCAACTCGCTTCGTACGGCGGCGGAGGGGGCGTCCTGGGCGACGGTGGGGCCGAAGCCGTGGCTGAACAGCAGCAGGGTGCCGTTCCAGTGGGTGGGGACGTCCGCGATCCAGGTGGCGCCGTCGGACAGTGTGCCGGTGAGGTGGGCGGTGGCCGCCGTGTCCGCCTGGGCGGCCGGCGCGGGGGAGGTGACGAGGGTCGCGGACGTCAGCGTGGCCAGGGTGGCCAGGGCGATGCGGAGGCGAGTGCGGGGAGTTCGGGGGCGGATGCCGGCAGGCATGAGAGTGGCTCCTTGTGGGTGACTGTGGAGCGACGGAGACCTCGCAGATGCTCAGTGCACTGAACGAAGGCGTGGAGGAATGTAGGGCGAATTTCTCGCGGCCGTCAATAGAATGCACAACATCGGTTCCGGTGCGAGTGTGCGGTGGTGCGGTGGAGCGCCACAGGCGTTACGTCACCGCAATCGTCTCGATCAGCCGGCGCGCCGCGTCCCGGGCGGGTGCTTCCAGCGCGGCGTGTACCACGCGGAACGTCTTCTCCGCCCCGGCGGCGGGCCAGTCCGCCGGCAGGTGTCGTTCCGGCAGCCGGGGATCGCCGCGGATGACCTGGAGCCACTCGGCCGTGAGCCGGAGGCGCAGCGCGAGGGCGTCCTCGACGGCCAGGTCCGCGCGCCCCGAGGCGTACGGCCGCCACGCGGTGTCGAAGTCCCGGTAACGGACGGCCAGTTCGTGCAGGTCCCAGGTGTCGTCGATCATCTCGGCGATGTCCATCCCGGCGTCCGCGTGGGCGCGGAAGACCTTCACCTGTGCGGCCAGGCCCAGTTCGGCGACGATCCCGGAGACGTCGACCTCACCCGGTGCGATCCACAGCCCGTTCAACAGGGCGCCGAAGCCCGCCCAGGTCAGCTGGGAGCGCAGGTCGTGCCGTTGGCGTTGCCATGACTCCGGGAGCGAGAAGCCGAGCAGGGTCCAGGTCCCGTCCCAGCCCCGGTTGACCGCGCCCGTCTTCCAGATGCGCCGCTCACCGTCGCGCAGGATCGCCTCCGAGCGGTCGGTGAGGCCGACGTAGGTCCGACGGCCCTCCCGTCGTCGGCTCAGCAGACCGCGGCCGACCATGCGGGTGAGGGTGGACCGGGTGGCCTGCTCTCCGACACCGGCGCGCCGGAACACCTCGATGACGCTCCCCGTGTACACGCACACCCCACGGCCCAGTACCTCGTCACCGAGGAAGCTGAGCAGGAGGGACTGGGGGCGCGGGGCGGGACCGGTCACGCGGATACATTACGAGGCCCTGTCTCTCCTCGACACGCGCGGCGGGTGGCGGTGGGTCGGGCGCGGGGTGGCCGACGGCCATGGCCGGAGGGCCGGCGCCCGTCGGCCGCGGTGTCAGTCGAGCCCGTCCCCGGCGGCGCGCAGCAAGAGTGTGTGCAGTGTGTCCCGTTCGGCGAGGGAGAGCGGGGTGAGCAGCTCTTCGGTCACCCGCAGGCCGGCCTGGTCCGTGTCGCGGAGGAACGCGCGGCCGTCCTCGCTGAGTACGACGATGCGGCTGCGGCGGTCGTCCGGGGCGGGGCGGCGCTCGGCGAAGCCCTGCTTCTCCAGGTCGTCCACCAGGCCGACGATCGCGCTCGGGTCGTAGCCGAGCCGGGCGCTCAGCTCGCGCTGGAGTGCGCCCTCGCAGGTGGCGAGGAAGCGCAGCACGGCGTAGTGCCGCAGCCGCAGCCCCGACTCCTGCAGGAACGCGTTGAACAGCTGACCGGAACGCAGGCCCAGGCGGTACAGCAGATAGCCCGTGTCCGCGTGCAGTGCCCGCATCCAGGGCTCGTCCGCGTCGATGGGGGTCGGGTTCTCGGTGTGCTTGCGGGCGATGGCGGGCTCCCTGGTCTCGGTCTCGGGGGGCTGTTCTCGGCTCCCCTGAGGCGTGTCGGTCTCGTGTGCGGATTCCAGCATGACGCACCTGAAGGTCGCCGACAACTATTGACGACATCAACTATTGCTCTTAGCTTCGATCTCGCAGTCGCACCCCATGCGAAGGGATCCGCTCGTGCCCCCCATCGATCTGACCGGCAAGGCCGCCGTCGTCACCGGCAGCGGCCGTGGCCTCGGCCTCGCCTATGCGCACGCCCTCGCCGCCCACGGCGCGTCCGTGGTCGTCAACGACATCGACGAAGCCGTGGCCGAACAGGCCGTCAAGTCCCTCACCGAGGCGGGCGGCACCGCCGTCGCCGAAGTGGTCGCGGTCGGCACCGCCGAGGCGGCCGACCGGCTGGTGCGGCGCGCCGTCGAGGAGTTCGGCCGGCTCGACATCCTCGTCACCAACGCGGGCATCCTGCGCGACAAGGTGCTGTGGAAGATGACAGACGACGACTTCGACGCGGTGCTCACCACCCATCTCAGGGGCACCTTCACCTGCGCCCGCGCCGCCGCCGTCCGCATGCGCGAACAGGGCGAGGGCGGCACCCTCGTCCTCGTCGGCTCCCCGGCCGGGCAGCGCGGCAACTTCGGCCAGACCAACTACGCCGCCGCCAAGGCCGGGATCGCCGCCATGGCCCGTACCTGGTCCATGGAACTGGCCCGCGCGGACATCACCGTCAACGCGATCGTGCCGGTCGCCGCCACCGCGATGACCGAGACCATCCCCGCCTTCGCCCCGTACATCGAGGCCCTCCACAAAGGCCGACCGCTGCCGGCCTTCCTGCGTCAGGGGGAGGGCTTCGGCACCCCCGAGGACTGCGCGGCCCTCGTCCCCTTCCTGGCCTCCGAGGCCGCCCGCGGCATCACCGGCCAGTGCATCGGCATCGGCGGGGACAAGGTGGCGCTGTGGTCGCATCCGCAGGAGATCCGGGCCGCCTACGCCGACGGCGGCTGGACTCCCCAGACCCTGGCCGACGCCTTCCCGGCATCGGTCGGCGCGGAGCTCCAGACGGTCGGCATTCCGGCCCCGAAGCTCCCGGAGGCGTGATGGACATCGAGCACCTCGTCGCCATCGACGTGCACACCCACGCCGAGGTCTCCGCCAAGGGCCACTCCTCCCTGGACGACGACCTGCACGACGCCTCCTCCGCCTACTTCAAGGTCGCGGGCAAGCGGAAGCCCACGCTGGAGGAGACCGCCGCTTACTACCGCGAGCGGCGGATGGCCGCCGTCATCTTCACGGTGGACGCGGAGTCCGCCACCGGCACCGCGCCCGTCCCCAACGAGGAGGTCGCCGAGGCCGCCGCGGCCAACGCGGACGTTCTCATCCCGTTCGCCTCCATCGACCCCTTCCGCGGGAAGGCGGGTGTGCGGCAGGCCCGCCGGCTCGTCGAGGAGTACGGGGTGAAGGGCTTCAAGTTCCACCCCGGCATCCAGGGCTTCTTCCCGAACGACCGCACGGTGGCGTACGACCTGTACGAGGTGATCGAGGAGACCGGCACCATCGCGCTCTTCCACACCGGCCAGACCGGCATCGGCGCCGGAGTCCCTGGCGGAGGCGGCATCCGTCTGAAGTACTCCAACCCGCTGCACGTGGACGACGTCGCCGCCGACTTCCCGCAGCTGAAGATCATCCTGGCGCACCCGTCGTTCCCCTGGCAGGACGAGGCCCTGGCGGTGGCGACCCACAAGCCCGGCGTGCACATCGACCTGTCCGGCTGGTCGCCGAAGTACTTCCCGCCGCAGCTCGTGCACTACGCCAACACGCTGCTGCAGGACAAGGTCCTGTTCGGTTCCGACTTCCCGGTGCTGACCCCGGACCGATGGCTGGCCGACTTCGCGAAGCTCTCCGTCAAGGACGAGGTCAGGCCGAAGATCCTGAAGGAGAACGCGGCCCGTTTGCTCGGGCTGACGACATCGTAAGGGGCGTCAGATGCGCAACGAGGGACTGGGATCGTGGCCCGCCCGCAGGGCCCGCAAGACCCCGCACCGCACAGCCCTGATCCACGAGGAACGGCCGACCGACTATCGCACCCTGCACACCCGTGTCACCCGCCTCGCGCACGCCCTGCGCGCCCGGGGCATCAGACGCGGCGACCGCATCGCCCACCTCGGCCCCAACCACCCCGCGTACCTGGAGACCCTGTTCGCTGCCGGCACCCTCGGCGCCGTCTTCGTCCCCCTCAACACCCGTCTCGCCGGCCCCGAGATCGCCTACCAGCTCGCCGACTCCGGCGCCAAGGCGCTGGTCCACGGCCCCGCACAGGCCGGACTCGTCGCGGAACTGGCGGGCAGCACGGACCTACGGATCCATGTCGAGACCGGCGACGCGTACGAGCAAGCCCTGGCAGCCGCCTCCGACGAGCCGATCGACGAACCCGTCACCCCCGACGACACCTGCATCATCATGTACACCTCGGGGACGACCGGCCGCCCCAAGGGCGCGATGCTCACCCACGGCAACCTCACCTGGAACGCCGTCAACGTCCTGGTCGACCACGACCTGATCGCCGACGAACGCGCCCTGGTCTCCGCCCCGTTGTTCCACACCGCCGGCCTGAACATGCTGACCCTGCCGGTGCTGCTCAAGGGCGGCACCTGTGTCCTGGTGGAGGCCTTCGACCCCGAGGCCACCTTCCATCTGATCGAACGGCACCGGATCACCTTCATGTTCGGGGTGCCGACGATGTTCGACCGGATCGCCCGGCATCCACGCTGGGCGGGGGCCGACCTGTCCTCGCTCCGCATCCTCACCTGCGGCGGATCACCGGTGCCTACCCCGCTCATCGCCGCCTACCAGGAGCGCGGGCTCACCTTCCTCCAGGGCTACGGCATGACCGAGGCCGCGCCCGGCACGCTTTTCCTGGACGCGGAGCACGCCTCCGACAAGGCGGGCTCGGCCGGCGTACCGCACTTCTTCAGCGACGTACGGGTCGTACGGCCCGACCTGACCCCGGTCGACGTCGGCGAGACCGGCGAGGTCATGGTGCGCGGACCGCATGTCATGCCCGGCTACTGGGGGCTGCCCGAGGAGACGGAAGCGGCCTTCGCGGACGGCTGGTTCCGCAGCGGGGACGCGGCCCGGGTCGACGAGGACGGTTATGTGCGCATCGTCGACCGGATCAAGGACATGATCATCTCCGGTGGCGAGAACATCTACCCCGCCGAGATCGAGGACCTGCTCCTCGCCCACCCTGCCATCGCCGAGTGCGCGGTGATCGGCGTCCCCGACGACACATGGGGCGAGGTGCCGTGTGCGGTCGTCGTCCCCGCCGCGGGTGCCGAACCGGACCCGGAGGAAATCCTGGCCTCACTGGCCGGACGGCTCGCCAAGTACAAGATCCCCAAGTCGGTGGTGGTCACGGACGAACTCCCGCGCACCGCCTCCGGAAAACTCCTCAAGTCCCGCGTGCGGCACCTCTGCGGAATCTCAACCACCTGATAAGTAAGGCGACTTATGAGCATCACCGTCATCGGTCTGGACGAACTGAAGAAGCTCGCCGGCGGCGACCTCGGCACCAGCGAGTGGATCGAGGTCACCCAGGAGCGCATCGACACCTTCGCCGACGCCACCGGCGACCATCAGTGGATCCACACCGACCCGGAACGAGCGGCCCAGGGCCCCTTCGGCGCACCGATCGCGCACGGCTACCTCACCCTGTCCCTGTTCATCCCACTCTTCACCGGACTGCTGGACGTGCAGGGCGTGACCACCAAGGTCAACTACGGCCTGAACAAGGTGCGTTTCCCCGCACCGGTGAAGGTGGGATCCCGCATCCGGCTCCTCGCCCGGCTCGCCTCGGTCGAGGACGTGCCCGGCGGCGTTCAGATCACCGTCGACGGCACGATCGAGTTGGACGGCGGCACGAAGCCCGCCGCCGTCCTGCAGAGCCTGTCCCGCTTCTACGCCTGACCCGCCACCGACGGGAAGTGGCTGACCGGGGGATGCCCGGCGCGTACAGATCCCCGTACAACCCTGGAACCAGGTGGCTGGTCTTCATCACCGTACGAACCCGTCCGGCCAGTTGGTCCAACTTGTTCTTACGGGGGGAAGACATGCGCCTTGTACCCCGCCACACTCGGGGCGTCGCGGCCGCGGCCTGCACTCTGCTCATGGCGGCCGGTCTCGGGGCCGCCGGCGCCGGAGCGTCCAGCGCCGGCACCGCCGCACCGGGTACCCAGGTGATCGCCTCAACCGTCCTCGGCAGCGACTACAAGGTCACGCTGACCGCGCTGCGCTCGACGCACGACCAGTACGCCGCCTCCGTACGGTTGCAGGTCTACAAGCACACCGACGGCGGCTGGAAGGAGTCCGACCAGGTCACCGTGGGCGATGTCGACGGGTGGTTCTGGTACCCGCTCACCGGCAGCGGCGCCGTCTGCGAGTTCTCGACCGCGAGCACGGAGCCCGCGCCGCTCACCGTCAGCCTGCTGGTCACACCGTCCATCGGCTGCTCCGAGCCGGCGCACTACGTCGTGAAGCAGGGCAGGGTCTTCGCCGGCTGATGCGCGACCGACGGATTCGTCGGACGGCCGCAGGAGCTCTGAGTGGGAGGCCCAGTCGCGCGCGAGACCATTGCTTGTGGGGCGTCCACCGGACGCATACAGTGCGTCCGGTGGACGCGTCGGCTCCCGACGCCAGTGGCGCGGGCGATGCGTCCGCGACACCGTGCTCCCTGCCCCTTCATGGACGGTCGGATCGCACATGGCTCAGCGCACCACCGCACGGAGTGAAGTGCCGAGTACTGCCGTGTCTGACACCGGGGGAGCGGCGCCTACACACGCCGAACGCGCTGCCATGACCTGCCTGTTCGCCGCGACACGGGAGAGCCGCTGATGTCCCAGAACGCCATGCCCGCCAACGCGCACTGGGCCACCGGAGGGAGCAGGATCACCGTTCAGGGGCGCACGGGACCGCGCACGCTGTTCGTCCGCCAGGACGGTCCCGGCGCCGGCCCGCCCGTGACCCTCGTCCACGGCTTTCCCACCTCCTCCCACGACTGGTCCCCGATCGTGCCCGGGCTGGCGGCGCGAGGGCACCGGGTCATCACCTTCGACCTGCTCGGCTTCGGGCACAGCGACAAACCACGACGGCACACGTACTCGGTGCTGGAACAGGCCGACCTGGTGGAGGACGCCTGGCGGCACCTCGACATCGCCGACACGGCTCTGGTCGCCCACGACTACGGCGTCAGCGTGGCCCAGGAACTGCTCGCCCGCGGCCCCGCCCGGATCACCCGCATGGCCTGGCTGAACGGCGGTCTCTACCCGGACCTGCACCGGCCCGTACGCGTACAGCGGCTGCTCCACGGCCCCCTCGGCCCGCTCCTTGCCCACGCCGTCACCGAACGCGGCTTCCGCGCGACGATGCGCCAGGTACTGGGCAGACCCGTCCCGGACACCGACCTGCATGCCATGTGGGAGGGCATCAGCCATGACGGAGGCCGTCTGCTGGCTCCGCGGCTGCTGCGCTACATCGACGAGCGGCGCGCCCATGAGGCTCGCTGGGTCCCGGCACTGGAGGGCTACTCGGGCCCCACCCTGTTCCTCTGGGGACCCGCCGACCCGATCAGCGGCGCCCATGTGCTGGCGCGCATCAGACAGCGGGTGCCGTCCGCCACCGTCGTCGAACTCACCGGACCACCCGCCGTCGGCCACTACCCCCAGGTGGAGGCCCCGGACGAGGTCGCCGCACACCTCGGACGCTTCCTCGACATCCGGTGACCCGTGCCTCCGCGTTGATTACCCGGCAGGTCATCGACCGTGGCCCATCCGGGCGGCAGGATCGTGCACATCAGCAGCCGACCAGCCGGAAGGACGCCGCCATGACCGCCTACGCGATAGCTCACCTTCAGGAAGCCGCCCCGCATCCCGAGATCGCCGAGTACATCGCGCGGATCACCGCCACCTTCGAACCGTACGGCGGCCGCTTCCTGGTCCACGGCGCCGCGCACGAGGTGAAGGAGGGCGCATGGCCCGGGCACGTCGTCGTGATCGGCTTCCCGTCGATCGCGAAGGCGCGCGCCTGGTGGGACTCCGACGCTTACCAGGCCATCGCGCCCCTGCGCGCACGGCACATCGAGGGCGACATCGTCCTGGTGCCGGGCGTGACCGAGGGCTACGACGCGACGGACACCGCACAGACGATGCTGGAAGCGCTCGCCGTCCGCTGACGGGCGACCGGCCGGCCGTCAGCAGGGAGCCTTGGCCGGCAGCAGCTGCTCCGCCCAGATGGTTTTGCCCGTCTCGGTGTACCGCGTGCCCCAGCGCTGGGCGACCTGCGCGACCAGGAAGAGACCCCGCCCTCCCTCGTCGGTGTGGCGGGCACGGCGCAGATGGGGCGAGGTGTTGCTGGCGTCCGACACCTCGCAGATGAGAGTCCGTTCGTGGATCAGACGCAGGCGGATCGGTCCGCAGGCATGCGTGATGGCATTGGTGATCAGCTCGCTCACGATCAGCTCGGTGGTGAAGGCGATGTCGTCCAGACCCCACGCGGCCAACTGACGAGTGGCGTTGTCACGCGCCTCGTGGACCGCCTGAGGGTCGGCGGGGACCTCCCAGGAGACGACGAGGTCCGGGGCCAGGGCGCGCGTCCGGGCGATGAGGAACGCGACGTCGTCGTGCGGATGGTCGGGCAGCAGAATGCGGACCATCGTGTCGCAGATCTCCTCCAGCGGCCGGTCGGGGTGGGCCAGGGCGAAGCAGAGACGCTCGAAGCCGACGTCGACATCGCGGTCCGAGGCCTCGATCAGCCCGTCGGTGTAGAGAGCGACGACGCTGCCCTCCTCCAGCTCGATCTCGGCCGACTCGAAGGGCAGACCGCCCAGTCCCAGCGGGGGGCCGGCAGGGATGTCGGGCAGTTCCACCGGTTCGCTGAGGTGGGCGATGGCGGGGGTGGGGTGGCCGGCCCGCGCCACATTGAGTTTCCGCGAGATCGGGTCGTAGACCGCGTAGACGCAGGTCGCCCCGATCACCACCGGTCCGTCCGTGGCCGCCTCCGCCTCGTCCGCCAGGCGCAGGACGAGATCGTCGACATGGGCGAGCAGCTCGTCCGGGGGCAGGTCGAGGTCGGCGAGTGTCTGCACCGCCGCCCGTAGCCGGCCCATGCTGGCCGCGGCGTGGATGCCGTGGCCGACGACGTCCCCCACGACAAGGGCGACGCGGGCGCCGGACAGCGGGATGACATCGAACCAGTCGCCGCCCACGCCGGCCTCGGCGTCGGTCGGCAGATAGCGGTAGGCGACCTCGACGGCGCAGTGATCGGGCAGGACCGGGGGCAGCAGACTGGTCTGGAGGGCGAGGGCCGCGTGATGCTCGCGGACGAAACGCCGGGCATTGTCCACACACACCGCGGCCCGCGCCACCAGCTCCTCCACGAGCAGCAGGTCGTCCTCGTCGAACGGATTGGGATTCTCCCAGCGCAGCAGGCTGACCACGCCCATGGTCGTGCCCCGCGCCCGCAGTGGCACCACCAGGTGGGTGTGCAGACCGAGACCGACGATTTTGGCCATGCGCTGCGGATCGTCGGCGAGCCACCATGTCGTGCGGTCCAGCACCGGATCGAGGATCGGCCGGCCCGTGGTCAGGCAACGCTGCTGCGGCGACTTCGGCGGGTACTCGGCGGGCCCCCCGATCGGCACGACCGCCTCCGGCTGCTCCTCGTGGATCGACACGTGTGCCGCCCGCTGCAGCGTGCCACCGGTGACCGGCCCCGGGGTGAGATCCCTGGCCGCGAGGACGCCCTGGAAGAGGTCGATCGCCACGAAGTCGGCGAGTTGCGGCACCAGGACCTCGGCCAGTTCCTGCACCGTGCGGTCCAGGTCCAGTGTGGTGCCTATGCGCTGCGCCGCCTCGTTGACCAGCGCGAGCCGCTCGCGCGCCCGGTCCTGGGCGGTGAAGTCGACGGCGGTGTGACACACCCCGAGCGTCTTGCCGTCGCCGTCCCGCAGCGGGAACGACGAGCGGAGCCGGAGATGGCCATGCGAGTTCCTGCGGTTCCTGCCCTGCGGGGGCGGCACATGCTCCACGGCCGGTGTGGCCCGACCCGACAGCAGGGCCTGGCGCGCCTGCCAGTCCACGGCCGACGGCACCTGCCCCGGTCCGGCGGCCGCGGCTGTGAGGTGGTCCCCGAGGTGCGCGGGCAGGCCCTCCATGGCAGCCAGTACCTGGTTCACCCACTGGAAGCGCAGCTCACTGTCGAGGACGGCGATGCCGATCGGCGAGTCCTCCAGGAGGCCGCGCAGCACGGCCTGGTCGAGTTCCCACCGGCGCGAGTCGGAGGCCTCACATGCCACGGCGAGCCAGACGGAGCCCTGCTCCGCGCGCAGCGGACACACCCGTACGGCCAGCTCGACCGGGTGTCCCGCACGGTGACGCGCGGTGATCAGGCCCTCCCAGCCCTCCCCGATCCGCTCCGCCACGGACAGCGCGGACACCGGTGAGTCCGTGGTCGAGTCCCCGCCCGTGACGCTCGTGAGGAGCGAGGCGGCGGGCCGCCCCAGCACGCTGGGCGCCGGATACCCGAGAAGACCTTCCGCCCGCTGACTCCAGTACCGGATCAGGCCGCGTGCATCCACGAGGGCGACGGCGGCAGACATGATGCCGAACGGATCGCCCCGGTCCTTGTCAGCCAGATCCCTGAGATCCATCGTGTCGGCCGCGTCCGCAGGCGGATTACCTGACACCACGGTCTCACATGCACCCCGGAGTGTCTTCGTGCCGACGGCCCGGGCGCTCGAAGGTCAGCAGCCGGCCTTGAGGCCCCAGCCGTCCTCGGCGTGCTTGTTCAGCATCTTCTCCAGCTTGTCGCTGTCCAGTGCGTCGCCGATCAGCGACTCCCGGAAGGTGACGACCTTGTACTCGTACGCGTAGCCGTTGCTCATGGGGCGGAGTCCTCCTGACTGCCAGGGCGGGTGGTGGCACCAAGGCCGGGCGCCCAGGTGCCCGATCAGGCTGTCTGTCACCGCCCGGGACGGCACTGGTAGAGAATCTGCTCGGTGGCGCCGTAGGCGGCGTTCGGGATGCGACGGCAGGACGACTCGACCCATGCGGTGATCTGCCCGTCGGCCGTTTTCCCACTGCTCTCGCCGAACATGCCGCCCCCACCGCGCCCCGCGCCGCCCAGCACCACGTACTTCAGCTTGCCGGAGTCGACCAGCTGCCGGAACTGCGCCGTGCTCGGGAACGGCACCCTCCCGCTGAAGCCGCCGAGCGGCAGCACATGGGCCCCGGTGGCGAGGATGTACGGCGCCGCGCCGCTCCAACTCGCGGTGGCGAAGACGTAGGTTGCCGAACCGCGGTGCGCGGACGTGTAGGCGAGCAACTTGCGCTGATCTGCGGTGAGTTGACCGCCCATGCTGGAGCCGCCGGGACCGCCGATGCCACCGGCACCGGCGAAGCCGCCGAAGTCGCCCAGGCCGCGCGTCCCGTCGGCTCCCGCCGCCCGGCCGCGCTGTGTTCCGCCCGCCCACGACACCCGTCCGGTACGACGACCCGCCGAGGTCACAGAACCGTGGCCGCGGCTCATGCCGGACGGGCCCACCGCGCCCATCCCGGAGTCCCGGTACGAAGGCCTGAGCACCTGCGCCGCCCAGAAACCCGGCGCGATGAGCATCGCCACGAGGGAAACGACCAGCCCGACCAGGGCGAGCCTGCCGCCGGACGCGGTACGAACGGTCCTGGCCAGCACCAGCATGACGACGGCGGCGAGACCGAGCAGACCCACCACGGGCACCAGCCACGGCAGGAACGACGGGAACCGGCCGGCGAGGTACGCGCCCCATGCCGCCGTCGCCGCCACCGCACCGGGCAGTGCCCACGCACGGGGGCCGTCCGCCCGGTAGGCACGCCACATCAGAACGACGCCGCCACCGGTGAGCGCGGCGAGGGGGACCGCGATCACGCCCATGTAGTACGTGTGGCCGCCGACACTGCCCGCGCTGAAGACGAGGAAGTATGTGGCCAGCCAGGTGCCCCACAACACGAATCCGGCACGCAGACGGTCGGTGCGCGGCTTGCCGCGGCGCCAGAGGAGACCACAGACTCCGGCGAAGGCACCCATCGGATACAGCCAGCCGGTCTGCGAGGCCAGCGACGCGCCGAACATCTTCGACCAGCCGTTCTGGTCACCGCCCCAACCGCCCCCGGCGCGGAACCTGCCCCCGGCCCCGGACCCGAATCCTGCCGCCGCCCCCAGTGCCCGGCCCCCGGCGTTCTGCGCACCCTGCGCCCCGCCCGCCCCGGTGGGACGACGGTTGGCCGCCCCGCGCCCTACGGCACCGCCAGCGCCACCGGCTCCGCTGTCCGAAGGCGACGCCTGGCCGTGCCGGCCGCCTCCGCCGCCCTGCGTGGCGCTCACACTGCCGGTGGAGGCCGCGCTGATACCGAGTGAGGAGAAGCGGTTCAGGAAGTTATAGCCGACCACCATGCTGAACGCGGAGTTGTTCGTGGTGCCATCCACATAGGGCCGGTCCTTGGCCGGGACGAGCGTCACCGCGAGCATCCACGAAACCGACACGGCAGTCATCACCACGGCGGACAGCGCGAGATGTATCAGCCGCTTCCGCAGGGCGATCGGCGCCGAGACGAGGTAGACAAGGGCGAGCGCCGGCAGCACCGCCCACGCTTCCAGCATCTTGGCTTGGAAGCCGACGCCGACCCACACACCCGCGATCACCAGAGGGCGCAGGCGGCCGTTCACGGCGGCGCGCTGGGTGGCCTCGGCCGCCAGCAGCACGCAGAGGGTGAAGGCGGGGTCCTCGACGGCGGTGCGGAAGAGCCCCACAGCCACCGGGGTCACCAGGAACGCCGCGTCGGCGATCAGCGCCGCGTGGACACCGGCCCATCGGCTCACCACGCGGTGCAGCACCAGCAGGCTGGCCACTCCCTCCAGGACCTGGGGCAGAACCAGCGCCCACGGATGAAATCCGAAGATACGGGCAGAAATGGCTTGTGGCCAAAGGAACCCCGGCAATTTGTCCAGGGTGATGGAGTTTCCCGGGTCGAAAGAACCGTAGAGGAAAGCCTTCCAGCTCTCCGCCATGCTGCGTGCGGCGGTCGCATAAAACGTGTGGTATTGGCTGTGCTCGATACCCCACGTGTACAGCACGGCCGCGAGCATGGTGATGACCAGCAGCGTCGGACGCACATATCCGGGCTGGCCCGCCGGCGACCGCCACGGAGCGCGACGAACGGCGCGTAGGGAGGCGGCCGGCCTGAGAACTGTCGTAACCATGCCCGGCATTCTTCGACACCGTCCGAGCCCGTCCATCGAGAAGTGGCGACTTTCAAGGAGATTCTTGTCAGATCGAGGCAGATTCTTTACTGGCCTTGCCTGGCCTTAAATCCGGGGAGTGCTGTGCATTGCCTCCCGCACAATTAACCCGTACACAGGAATTCAACAGATGGCGCACAGCTGCCGGAAAGGGCGCCGGGCGGGTCGGTTTCTCCCCCCTTCGTGCACCTACGGCGCTCTGGTCCACGGCCGACGCACGGGTCACGGTCGGTCTGCCTGCCCTGATGGTGGCCGGGCAACCGCTTGCAGCGGCCCCGTCGAGCCCTCAGCATGGCCCTTCCCACCCGTTGTTCGGCAGCGAGCGGCCCCTGCGCCCGAGGGCGTGCGCAGGGGCCGCGAACCGCGCAGAGCGCGACGGGCGGACAGCGGGGTCCTGTGTCCTTTCGGAAGGGGCTGGACGTGCCAGAGCCGTTTGATGCCATGACTCCTGCCGTCGCCGGCGGACCCGGGTTCCCACCGGAGGCGCCCGCACCGCCGACGCTCGGGGTGGAGGAGGAGTTCGTCCTGGCCGACCGGCACAGCCGGTCGGCTGTCCACAGGTCCCTGTCCGTCGTGGCTGCCGCGCGCGCTCACCTCGGCGGGCCGCACGCCACTCCCGAGCTCTCGTTGTCGCAGGTGGAGACCGTCAGCGCGGTGTGTCGTAGCGCCGTGGAACTGGAGGCGGAAATCGTACGATTACGCACCGGTGCGGCCGTCGCCGCGGCCGAGTACGACTGCCTGCTGGTGCCCAGCGGCATGGCGGTCCTCGGCCGTCCCGGGCCGCCACCCGTCCTCGACCAGGCACGCTACCGCGCCCTCGCCCGCCGCTTCGGACCCGTCGTCCATGGGCAGGGAGTGAACGCCTGCCACGTGCACGTCGGCGTGGCCGACCGCGAGGAAGCCGTACAGGCGGTCAACCACCTGCGCGGCTGGATGCCCCTGCTGCTGGCCCTCACCGCCAACTCCCCGTACAGCGACGGGGCGGACACCGGCTATGCGAGCTGGCGCTCGATGGTCTGGAGCCGCTGGCCCTCGGCGGGACCTCCGCCCTACCTGCGTGGTGTGGCCCACTACGCATGGGTCGTCGACCAACTCGTGGCCAGCGGAGCGGCGATGGATCCGGCCATGCTCTACTGGCACGTGCGCCCCTCCGCACACCTCCCCACCATCGAGGTGCGCGTCGCGGACGTGATGCCCGACGCCGGGACCACCACCGCGTACGCGCTGCTCGTGCGCGCCCTCGTCGCGCACGCCGTCGAGATGGTACGCGCCGGCGAACGCGCGCCCGAGGTCCCCGATCTGCTGTTGCGGGCGGCGTGCTGGCAGGCCGCCCGGCAGGGGCCGATCGGCGCCCTGCCCGGCACCCACACCCGCGACTGCGCCCCCTTGGCCGTCGGCCGCCTGATCGAGGAGCTGTGGAAACGGGTCGAGCCACACCTCAGCCGGCACGGCGACGACCGGCGTGTCGGCGACTGGCTGGGCGATGTCCAGCTCAACGGGCCCGGCTCCGCGCGACAGAGACGTGTCGCGCAACAGCACGAGGACGGCCTACGAGCCGTGGTGGACAACCTCGCCGTAGTGCTTCCGTAAATCCGTCCGTTCCGCAAACCGTCCGTTCCGCCCGGCGGACATCAGCCGCATCAGCCGATGACGTCCGTGAAGCCGTGTCCGGTGATGTCCTCTCCCGCGAGAGTGCCGGTCACGTGACATGCGCCGGTGTAGGCGCCAGGAACGTCGGAGAGTGCCTGATGGGAGACTTCGAGGGAGGCGTCGAGGGCGGGAACGGCGAGAACCCAGTTGCCGTCGTGGTCGGTTCGCTGAGCGTGAGTGATCAGATGTGTGCCGTCGGCCGTGAGTCGGGTGAGCCAGGACGTGCCGTCTCCCGCGGTGTCCCAGACGCTCAGATACCGGCCCCCGCCGAGGTCGAGCCCGAGCCAGGTGAAGCGCGGCGGCCGGGTGATGCCGGCGACCCACTGCCGGTCGAACCAGGTGCGTCCGTCGACCTGATGCGTGATGCCTTCGACGGTGATGGTTCCTGACGTCATCAGGCCGGGCAGCGCGTACTGCCCGGTGGTCCCGCCGAAGAAGGGGAAGACTCCACCGCCGCCGTTGTAGAGGACGGGTTCCTCGCGTCGCAGGGTGAGCCGGATCGACGCGGTGTCCGTCGTACCCGAGATTTCGAGTCGGTCCAGGTCTCCGCTCACGGCGAGGACCGATGTCTGCACATTGAGGGAATCCGCGGACACCTTCACATCGTCGACGGCTTCGTCGGCGTACCTGCCGCCGGCGTGGCCGTCGCCTTCCTCGCGCAGGGCGACCGTGCTGTGACAGACGCCCTGCATCGTGATCGTGTGGATCTTCACCCAGAAGACCTTCTCACCGGCGTGCAGCTTGGCGCAGAACCACCAGGAGTCCGTGTTGTCGGGGGAGGTCGGGGCGAGGTCACCTGCGGCGTCGATCAGTGTGGGGCGAGTCGTGGTCATCGAATCTCCTATTACCGGGCGGCAGTTGCCGCTTGATCACATTGAACCAAAGGGGCACTGCCCTTCAGCGGGCGCGGCGGAAGCGGGAGAACCGCGGATCGGACGCGCGGTGGCGGTGGCTCACCCTCGATGCTCCGTTGACTCCGGCTGAACGGCCGTGTAACGGTGAGGACGCGCTTTTCTCGAGAATCACTGGGTACGGGAGGCTGAACGCTGTGTCCTTCGGAAACGACAACTCCCGCCAGGCCATGGATCGCAGACTGACACCGGATCAGCTTGATGTCTTTGAGAAGGAGTTCGCCGCCCGGCCGGTGAACCGGCTGATGCAGAACGCCGTCACCCAGACAGCCGTGGACGATGTGGCCCTGGACCGCCGGATCCTCACCGGCATCGACCACTCCGTCTCCCATCACCTGGACGACTGGAAGGCCACCAACCAGAGGCAGAGCGGCCGCTGTTGGATGTTCGCCGGGCTCAACCTGCTCCGGGTCGGAGCCGCCCGGAAGCTGGGCGTGAAGGACTTCGAGTTTTCCCAGAACTACCTGCTCTGGTGGGACAAGTTCGAGCGGGCCAACCATGTCCTAGAGGCGATCATCGAGACCTCGGACCGGGATGTGGACGACCGTACTGTCGCGCACCTGCTGGCGGACCCGATCGGTGACGGCGGGCAGTGGAACATGTTCGTGGCGCTGGTCGCCAAGCACGGTCTCGTACCCAAATCGGCCATGCCGGAGACCGACAGCTCCTCCGCGACCCGGGCGATGAACCGGGCCCTGAAGACCCTCCTCCGCCAGGGCGCCCACGACCTGCGCGGGCGGGCCACCGAGGGAGTCGAAGCGCAGCGGGAGCACAAGCGGGAGGTGCTGGCCGCCGTCCACCGGGTGCTCAGCATTCACCTCGGCACGCCTCCGCAGCGGTTCCTGTGGCAGTGGGAGGACAAGGACAAGGCGTTCCACCGCGACGGCTGGCTCACCCCGGCGGAGTTCGCCGCCTCGTATGTCCAGCTCCCGCTGGACGAGTATGTCTGCCTGGTGCACGACCCGCGGGAGTCGAGCCCGGTCGGCCGCACCTTCACCGTCGAGTACCTCGGCAACATCGTGGACGCCCCGCCGGTCGTCTATCTCAACGCTGAGATGGAGCTGCTGAAGCGGCTGGCGATGGACACGATCGTCGGCGGCGAGCCGGTGTGGTTCGGCTGTGACGTGACCAAGATGATGCGCTCGGACGCCGGCGTCTGGGACGCCGGGCTCTTCGACTACGCGGCCGTCTACGACACCCCCTTCACCATGGACAAGGCCACCCGGCTGATGTACCACGACACGCAGATGACCCACGCGATGCTGTTCACCGGCGTCGACGTGGTCGACGGGAGCCCGCGCCGTTGGCGGGTGGAGAACAGCTGGGGCGAGGAGAAGGCCGACAAGGGCTTCTGGACCATGAACGACTCGTGGTTCGGCGAGCATGTCTTCGAGATCGCGGTCCGACGCTCCGCGCTTCCGCCGGAGCTGGCCGCCGCCCTCGACCAACCGCCGATCGTCCTCCCGGCCTGGGACCCGATGGGCGCCCTGGCGGACTGAGGAGACCGATGTGGCGTGCGCCGTAGCCGCGGCCTGAGCCACATGGTGCAGGTTTCGACCAAGCTGCTCGGCCCGCTCGCCGGCGCACGCGGCATGGAGATGTACGCGCACATGCTCCCGACCCACTGACCTGATCCCGACACCGCTGGAATGACCGTCCTGCCCGCGCAACTGGGCTGTGCCGTGGGCTCGGTGGCGGTGGGTGTCGCGGATGGTGGCGGACTGGATCGCCGGGGCCAGATGGGCAGGGACGACGCACATGGTGTGCCGCACACAGCGGATGCGCTCCAGTCCGGGAACACCAGCGGGGCGTGACAGACGGAGCGGTCGATGGCGGCGGCGGTCGGGGCACGGGCGCCCGGCCGGGACGAGCGCCGCTGCGCTGTGGTGGAGCGGCCTGTGCTGGAGGCGCCGGCCGCGCGCGGTGGGGCCACTGCCGCGGAACTCGCCGTAGAGACAACCAACTTGCGTGAGCAGTGCGTCACCTTCCCCGGCAAGCCGTACGAGTCCCGGCAGCGCGCCGGCGCACAGCCCAGGCGGAGGCGAAGAGCCGCTCGCTCGGTGGACGGGGTGCCGTGGAACTGGACGCCCTGGCCTTCCTCGATGGCACCAGAGTCACCCCCTGCTACCGCATCCCTCTCGAACGCCGCCTCACCACATGGCACGCCGTGTACGGGAGGACCGCCTCGGGCTCCGCGTCGTTCTCGGCTCCGGGATCAGCCGATGAGTGAGTGGAACTGCTCGATCGTACGGCGCCGCATGGTGAGGAAGGCGAGCCAGGAGCCGTCGGAGTAGTGCAGCCGGAAGCGGGCCATCAGCTGTGTGCGGGGCCGGCGTTCGACCCGGATCACCCAGGCCCGCGGCACCTCCCACACCGGGGTGCCGTCCAGGGGCCGGACCAGCCCGACGCGCTGGTCGGTCACGCGCAGCAGCAGCGCGCCGGACGTGCGTGGCATCCCTGCGGCGATGCTGCCGACCTGGGCGGACTGAGCGCCGATGTTGTTGACCAGCTGGTTCGCGATGGCCGCGCCGATGCCGACGCCTCTGGCGCTGCTGGCGGGGACGACGGAACCGTACCCCAAGAGCTGCTCACCTGGGGTCAGTTGACTGTGTGCGGAACGCTCACGGAGGGCGGACATGTCCATGATCATAGGGGGCACCGGGGGGCCACGCTGCACGGGCCCCACGTCTCGGCTTCCTTGCGCGCTTGCGTCTGGCGAGGGGGTGCCCCGGACAGTTGGCCCAGGCGGCTCAGATCCAGTGGTAGTTGGTGTCGTCCAGGGTCGGCAGGAGGCATCGGGCGGCGTCGAGCGGCGCGCTGGGGGTGGGGAGTTCGGCGACGGGCACCGGTGGGAACAGCGCCTTGTCGGCTGTGTCCTTGTAATGACTCCAGATGAGGTGGCCGGCACCGACGACGTCGTCGTACTCGACCGTGCGCAAGCGGGCGCGGACGAGGTCGCAGATGTGGACGCGGAAGACCAGGTGAAGTTTGCGAGGTGGAGCGCCGCCGGGGCGGGTGACCATGGCGTCCTGGATCCAGGTCAGCTGCGGGGGGCTGTTCACATCCGTGCCGTTCAGGCCCAGCTCCTCGTCCAGTTCGCGTGCAAGGGCCTCAAGGACGGGTTCGCCCGGTTCGACGTTGCCACCCGGCAGGGTGTACTGGTCCTGGCCGTTCTTGGCGCGATGGATGAGCGCCATCTCATCGCCGTTGAACAGAGCTGCGGCGACGCGGATCTTGATACGGGTGAACGGTTCCGCGGAGGCCACGGAGAGCTCCCTCCTTCGGTGGGCGTGATGCGGTGGCGTCCGAGCGGGACGGGTGACGCAAACAGATCGGTGAAACAGGCGTTGTACGTTGGGGGCGCCCAGCGGGTCTCCGCTCGGCGGAATCGGTGTGAGGGGGCGGGCGTTGAGCGTCGTACTGCTGGCACTTGGGGGAACGATATCGGTGCCGGGCGCCGCGCGGGGGACGCGGCTCAGCGGTGCCGAGATCACTGCGGCCGTACCAGGTCTGGCGGAGCTGGGGGTCCATCTGGACGTACGGGACGTGCACGCCGTACCCAGTGGGAGCCTCACCTTCGCGCAGATCCTCGATGTCATCGCTGTCGCCGCGCGGGCCGTGGCCGAGGGCGCGGACGGGGTCGTCGTCACGCAGGGCACGGACACCCTGGAGGAGACGGCCTTCCTGGCCGATCTGGTGTGGCCGCACGAGGCGCCGTTCGTGCTGACCGGCGCGATGCGGCAGCCGGCCATGGCGGGGGCGGACGGCCCGGCGAACGTGCTCGCCGGTGTGCGCGTCGCCATGGCACGGGAGGCGCGCGGCGCGGGTGCGCTGGTCGTCCTCAACGACGAGGTACACGCGGCGCGATGGGTGCGCAAGACGCACAGCACGAGCACCGCGACTTTCGCCTCGCCGAGCACCGGTCCGCTCGGGCACGTCGTCGAGGACCGGGTACGGATGCTCCTCGCGCCGCCCCGGCATGAGCCGCTGTCGGCCGGGTTCGACCGGGAGCGGCTCCAGGCCACCCGCGTCGCCCTGCACGTCGTCACCCTGGACGACGACGGCACACAGCTCCAGGGGCTTGAGGCCACGCACAGCGGCCTGGTCGTCGCCGGCTTCGGCGTCGGTCACGTACCCGGCGTGCTCGCGCCCCGGCTCGGCACGCTGGCCGAGCACATGCCGGTCGTGCTGACCTCCCGCACCGGGAGCGGTTCGGTTCTGCGGCACACCTACAGTGCGCCCGGCTCGGAGCAGGACCTGCGCCGGCGCGGGCTGATCGACGGCGGATACCTCGACCCGTACAAGGCCCGGGTGCTGCTCCGGCTGCTGTTGGCGGCCGGCGCCGGACACGGCGACATCGCGGAGGCGTTCGCGCTGCGGGGCTGAGCCCGTCGGCAACGGGATGCCGTCGGGTGCAGATCAGGTGCCCGCTCGTACGAGCGGTGACTTCAGTGGCCCAGAAGCAGCCCCGTCCCCGACACGTCGGCGCGGATGCCGTCCTTGTCCACGGCCACGCGCTGCAGTTGCAGCGAGCCTCCCGGCGGTTTCGGCAACTGGAAGGCGAAGGAGAAGCGGTCGGCGATCTGGGGACGGGTGAGCTTGGTCAGGGTGGTGAGCAGGGACAGGTCGAGGCCCAGTCGCTTGAGGAGGCTCGGGTGGGCGAGCGCCACGTCCACGAGGTTGATCTCGGTCAGATCGTGCAGGAAGCGTGGCGCGCCGGTGAGTTGATGGAGTTTGTCCTCGTCGTGGAGCGCGGCGCTCACCGCGCTGTCGGGGACACCCAGGCGGTGCACGATCGCCGGGACGGTCAGCATCGACTTGATCTGATCAGCCTCGCGGGTGATACGGCGTGCTGAGGCGGGGGTGAGGTGGAGGCCCTCGGAGGGCCTGGTGCCGGGCCGGTATGTCGCGAGGTCGTCGATGTCGAGCTGTATGCCGTCCACGGAGGTGGCGATGCCGCGTTCTCCCTCGCGCCGGATCTGGGCATCGGCCCGCACGCTCAGGGCACGGCCTCCGATGCGCAGCGTGCCCTGGGCTTGCACGCGGCCGGGTCCCTGAGCCGTGAAGGCCACCTGCGAGGCGCCGAGTTCACGGTTCATGTCGGCGAACGACAGCAGAACCTGGCCGTGCACCTGGCGCACGAGTGCGCCGCGCACCGAGGTCGGTCCGTCGCCGTCGATGCGTATGTCGTCGGCGGTCGCGGTGACCTGGGTGAGGGTGACTCGGTGGGCGGGGATGTCGGGGACGGTGATCCGGACCGAGTCCAGGCGCCCCGCGGCGACCTGGGTCAGGAAGGGAAATCCGCCGATCGAGACCTCGGGGGCCGCGGCGAGATGCATCGAGTCCTTGATCCGCTGGGAAGCCTTGTGCTCGGCGTAGAGCAGCGCCCACCGGTCGGCCAGGACGACGAGGCAGACAAGGGTCAGCACCCAGACGAGGAATCTGACGATGGTGGGCAGACCGGTGGCGCGATTACGACGACGGCTGCCGCGCCGGTGATTGGGCGGCTCCCAGGACTCCTCGCCGTCGTCCTGCTGGGCCTCCGCGCCGTCCTCGGTCAGGAAGTCGTCCAGCGGATTGTCCGCCAGCGACGCCAATTCGTCGTATGGATTGCGGCCGGACGGAACCTGAGCGGTGGGTGGCCCGTCCGACTGAGCAGATTGATGCGTGTGTATGTGGGGGGTACGCATCGCCAGATTTCATCACATAGTCACTCCTGGTCCGCAAGTCCTGCCTGAAGTAAGGGAAGATATGAGTCACTTCGCGACCCGCCCCCGTGGCCGGACTCACACGTTGAGGGCGTCCAGAACCGACTCCATGGCGAGGACACCGCCGAGGCCGAGGACCGCGAGCATGGTCGTATAGCGAGGACCATGATCTCCGGATGGACTCCGCTGCCGGCGAGCAGCGGCAGTGCCACGCCCGAGGCGGTGACGACGGCGACGGTCGCCGAGCCGAGGGCCACGCGGAGGATGGCCGCGATGAGCCAGGCGAGGATGATCGGCGACAGTGACCAGCCGTGGGTGGCGTTCTTGATGTAGTCCGAGATCCCGCCGTCCACGAGGACCTGCTTGAAGGCGCCGCCCGCGCCGATCACGAGCAGGATCATCGCCATCGCCTGGGCGGCCGACCGGCAGGACGCACTGACCTCTTCCAGGCTGCGGCCGGTCCGCGGGCCGAACGCCCAGATCGCGACGGCCAGCGTGAGCAGCAGGGCGATGGGCGCGGAACCGATGAAGGCGATGAAGTGCAGGACGGGCCCCGACCCGGAGGTGGCCACGTCGGTCACCGCGGCTCCGGCGATGAGTACGACGGGCAGGAGGGCCACCGAGAGCGACCAGCCCATGCCCGGCAGCTCTTCGTCGGTGAAAACGCGGTCACTGACCAGGCCGCTGGGTATGGAGGGGCCCATCCTCCGGATGAACGGAAGCCGCGGCCAGATCAGAGCGATCAGCGCACCGGCCGGGACGGCGATGAACAGGCCGTGGAACAGCGTCAGTCCGAGCGAGGCGTGGAACGTCGCGGCGACCGAGGTCGGGCCGGGGTGCGGTGGCAGGAAGCTGTGCATGGTGGACAGCGCGATCGACATCGGCAGCCCGACCCACAGCAGATTCGCCCGCGTGACACGTACGAGCGTGAAGGCGACCGGCACGATGATGACGAAGGCGACCTCGTAGAACATGGTGACGCCGATCAGCATGGCGGACAGCACCATGGCGAGCTGAACCCAGCGCGGCCCGCACAGGTCGAGCAGTCTGCCGGCTATCCGCTGGGCGGGCCGGAGTCACCCATCACCGGGCCGACCATCGCGCCGAGCCCTATGGTGAGCATGGTGTCGCCGATCTGCCCGCCGATGCCCTCGGAGAGCACGTCGGGGATCTTCTCCAGCGGGATGCCCCGGACGAGGCCGACCCCCACGGCCACCAGCAGCAGGGCGGCGAAGCCGTTGAGCTTCAGCTTCGTCATCAGGAAGAGCAGGATCAGCACACCGATGGCTACGACGACCAGTGGCATGGGCCTGTTCCCCTTTGCACCGCGATCGCCTCAATGGACCAGGTCCCCACATGAGGTGGAGCGTCTACATATGAAGATGGAGGCCAAGGACGTGGACGATCAAGGTCAATGAGTCTGCACGGAACGGGATCTGACACACCGTCCGCTCAAGCGATACCAGGGGGAGAACTTGCCGCTGCTCGGCGCGCTCTGCCGCGTCGTCGTCAGTTGTCCGGCGAGTGGGCCAGGATGTCGACGCCTCGGTGGCGGTCCGGGATCCGAGCCAGTCGCCGTTCCAGGTGGGTACGGCAGTCGGGCCACTCCGCCGCGGTGATCGAGAAGATCGCGGAATCGCGGAGCAGACCGTCCTCGCCCGGCGCCCACGACCGTGACCAGTTCCGCAGCACGCCCTCGAACCGTGCTCCCACCTTCTCGATAGCGGCTCGCGAACGGCCGTTGCGTGCGTCCGTCTTCAAGTCGACGCGCGCCACGCCCCAGTTCTCGAAAGCGTGCCGGAACAGCAGGAACTTGGCCTCCGTGTTCAGTCCCGTGCCCAGGGCCGACGCGGTCAGCCAGGTGAAACCGACCTCGATCGCGCAGAGGCCGTCCCCGGTGGGCCACAGCCGCGGATCCCAGTAGGCGGTGGCCCCCACGGCCCGCCCCGTCGACTTCTCGACCTGTGCATACGGAGCGAGCTTTCCGGCAGCGGCACGAGCGAGCTGCAGGTCGATGTACTCCTCGACCTCGCTCGCCCGAGGCACCCATGTGAACCGGTATGCGCCCCGGTCCTCCTCGGCCGAAGCAGCCAGGTCTGCGGCATGGCGATGACCCAGGGGCTCCAGACGCACGAGCGATCCTTCGAGAACCGGGCCCTCAAGCGTGAATCCCACTGATCACCACTCCCTGTCGGCGCAGACCGTCCGCACCTATCCGGGGCGTCAGCGTTCCAGAGTCGTCACGCCATGTCGCGCGAATTTGGCCCCGCCATGTGATGGCGCTCGCCTTGTGCGTCCCGTCGGACGTGATCCAGCGAAGGCCGGCCGCGGGCTTGCCGAGTGTGACCGCGCGTTCACGACGCGCCTCCACGTGCCGACCCGGGGGGCGCGCTGTCGGGATCCGGCCGGGCCGACCTGTGCGATCACAGGTTGAAGATCCGGCGGGCGTTCCCGGACAGGAACAGCTCGGTGGCCTCTTCGTCCAGGTCGAGATCGCCGAGGTGTTCCAGTGCCTGGGCCGGGGTGATCATGGGGTAGTTGGTGCCGAACAGCACCTTCCTGCGGCCCCGGCCGCGCAGATAGTCGACCAGTTCTCGCGGGTAGCGCCGGGCGGTGTAGGCGCTGGTGTCGATGTAGACGCTGACGTGTTTGTCGGCCACGGCGATCATCTCCGTGGTCCACGGATAGCCGATGTGCCCGCAGACGATGGTCAGTTCGGGGAAGTCGAGCGCGACCTGGTCGATATAGGGGATGGGGCGTCCGGTTTCGGAAGGGCGCAGCGGGCCGGTGTGGCCGACCTGGGTGCAGAAGGGGATGCCGAGATCGACGCAGGCGGCGTACAGCGGGTAGTACAGCCGGTCGGTGGGCGGCAGTTGCCACAGCCAGGGCACGATCCGCAGGGCCAGGAAGCCGAGCTCCTCAACAGCGCGGCGCAGTTCGCGTACGGCCTGGATGGGCCGGGAGAGGTCCGCGCCGGCGACCCCGCGCAGCCGTCCGTCGGACTGGGCGACGAACTCGGCCACCTCGTCGTTGCTGATCAGCGGGCCCTGAGGGCCGTACCAGGCCGCCGAAAGACCGATCTCCACGTCTGCCGCGGCCATGGCGGCCACAGTGGCCTTGACCGGCAACGGCTCCTCCAGGAGTCCCTGCCCCGTCCAGCGACGCAACGACTCGAACATCTCGTGGTTGGAGTGACGGAGCGTGGGGTGCTGCATCCACACATCGACGACCGACACGGGCTCCTCGCCCCTCTCCTGGCATCGCCGCCCATAGGCCACCCGAAGTGCCTGAGCAATCGCTTATCGCAACCCTAGTCGCTGTGGGTCACCGATGGCCACCCAAGAGGCACGGCGGCGCACCTTCGCTCGGCTGGGTCCTCGCGTCCGACCTGCCGCCGATCGGGGGAGATGGGTGCGGCACCGGGCTGTGGCCCGGCCCGATGATGTGTGCGGTTTTGGCCCCCGCTGGTCCGCCGCCCCGGGACTGGCGGACCGGCGCCCTTGCGGACGCTCTCGCGGGGTAAACGGAACCTACGCTTCCATCGGCTGTGGCGGAAGACCTCACGACGTGTGGTCCAGCTCACGTCGTCCCGGAAGTTTAGGAGGCCGGCCGTCCTCTGTGAAGCGAGCATGCTCACCGGACACAGCCTGGAAAGGCTTCGGGCCGTTCCCGTGGTTCTTCGAGCCGGAGACATACGATGGCCGAATGACCACAGTTTTGCTGAATACCTCCGCCGGGGACATCACCCTGGAGCTCGACGAGTCGAAGGCGCCGAAGACGGTGGCGAACTTCATCGAGTATGTCCGGTCCGGTCACTACGACGGCACCATCTTCCACCGGGTGATCTCCGGTTTCATGGTGCAGGGCGGCGGCATGACCGCGGACATGAAGCAGAAGGCCGCACCGCAGCGGGTGGAGAACGAAGCCAAGAACGGCCTGCACAACGACAAGTACACGGTGGCGATGGCGCGGACGTCGGACCCGCACTCGGCGAGCGCGCAGTTCTTCATCAACACCAGCGACAACGATTTTCTGAACTACCCGGGCCAGGACGGCTGGGGCTACGCGGTGTTCGGCAAGGTCGCCGCGGGCACCGAGGTGGTGGATGCGATCGACGGAGTGCGCACCACGTCCCGAGCCGGGCACGGCGATGTGCCGGTGGAGCCCGTGACGATCGTGTCCGCGCAGTTGGTCTGAGGTCGGCGACCTCAACCGCGTGGCCCCTCGATGAGGCCACGCGGTCGACCTTCCGGGCGCTGCCCAGCGCTCTTCTCTTGGGTCACGACGCCTGGCCGGGGCTCCTCTTCAGGGCCCCGGCCAGGCCTGTCCTGGGCGGCCGCAATCGCGGAGTCCACCGCGACAGCCCAGCCGCAGGTCACCCTCGGCGCCCGCCGATCGAGCAGGGTGCCGGCCAAACGCCGTACTGCACACGGCAGTTGGGCGGCATCAGCCCGTGATCCGCTCCTGGGGGGATCCTGTGACGGTTGGCCCGACGGCTCCTGGGGCTGATCGCCACTGAGTACACTCTGTGACCCGTACGGGACCAGGCGTGTCGGTGTGGGCAGGGAGTGGGGCGGTGCCGGTGACACCGGAGGCCGGTTACAGGGTCGGGGGCCGGTATCAGCTGCAGGAGCCGATCGGCCAGGGCGGGATGGGCGTCGTCTGGCAGGCCCGGGACGAACTGCTGGACCGGCGTGTCGCGGTCAAGTGCGCCCGCCCGGACGACGCCAAGGCCGCCCAGCGGCTGAAGAAGGAAGCGCGGTACGCCGCGCGGCTGCACCACCCCAACGTCGTAGCCGTCTTCGACTACGTCGCCGAGGGCGACGCCTGCTGGATCGTCATGGAATACGTGCCCTCGCGCAGCCTGGCCCAACTGATGCACGAGCGCGGCCCGCTCTCCCCGCAGGAGGTCGGCTCGATCGGCAGCCAGATCGCGGCCGCGCTGGCGAAGTCCCATGGCGAGGGCGTGGTGCACGGCGATGTGACGCCGGAGAACATCCTGGTCACCGATGACGGTGTGGCTCGGCTGACGGACTTCGGGATCGCGCGGGCCCTGTGGAGCGAGGTCACCCAGACGGCCACGCACACCACGACGGGCACGGTGCGCGGCAAGCCCCGCTATCTCGCCCCCGAGGTGGCCAAGGGCAAGGCGCCGGACGCGAAGGCCGATGTCTTCTCCCTCGGCGCCGGCCTGTTCGCGGCGGTCGAAGGCCGCTCGCCCTACGGGGAGTTCCAGCACGTCATGGGCTATCTCGCCAGAGCCCTCGAAGGACACGTGGACGCCCCGCAGCAGGCGGGCCCGCTCACCGCACCGCTCACCGCCCTGCTGCAGGTCGAGCCCTGGAACCGCCCGGACGCCGCCGAGGCACGCAGCCTGCTCACGCGCGCCGCACCGCCGCCCACGCACATCCAGGAATACATCCAGGAGCATCAGAGCCAGAGCCAGAGCGAGGAGTCGGCGACGCGGGCGACGCTGCGGCTCCGCCCTACGCAGGCCCTGTCGTCCCTCACGCTGTGGCTGCCGCGGAAGCTGCGTGGCCGGCTGACCGGCCGGCGCCGCGCGCTGACGGTCATGGCGGCGGCCCTGGCCGTAGCAGGGCTCGCAATCGGGCTGCTCGCTCTCTTCGGTCTCTGGCCGTTCGGGCACAAGGGCGGCACCGGGCACCGCTCCGACGCCAAGCCCTCGACGACGACGCAGGCTCAGGCCGGTGCCCTGGGCGACGCCCCGAGCGCCGATCCCTGCAAGGTGATGGACGCCGCGTCGCTGAGCCGTTTCGGTCACACGGAACTCGCCCCCGCCTACGGGCAGTTGAACCGGTGTGACGTACTGGTGCTGAACTCCGGCGGGGGCGAGATCGCCGACGCCGAGGTCGACTTCAGCAATGATCTCCAACAGTTCGACAGCAGCGTGGCCGTCAGGAAAGTCAGCAACGTCGAAGTCGCGTCCCTCAAGCGCGACGGGGACCAGTGCCTGCGGTTCATCACGACCCCCGACCGCAAGCAGATCGTGGTCAGCGGCAAGCGGGACGGAGCCGGCGCGCCCGACCCGTGCGCCCTGTCGGACGCCGCCGTCGACTACGCGGTCACGGTGCTGGACAAGGGCCCGGTACCCCGGCGTTCGGCGGCGTGGCCCGCGGACTCCCTGGGCCGGCTGAACGCCTGCGCGGTGCTGGACCCGGCCACGCTGAAGAAGGTCCCCGGCCTCGCGCAGCGGCCGAAGGACCGGGGCTTTGCCGACTGGACGTGTGACTGGGCCAGCCCCGACGGTCAACGCGCCTACGTGCAGTTGCAGTTCACGCAGGACAACGACCTGTCCAACAACGGACGGCCCGCGCGGGTCGCCGGAACGACCAGCTATGTCTCCCCCAAGGAGGAGGGGGACGACAGCTGCGTCGTCTACACACCGCACCGTACGTTCACGGACTCCGTCGGCGAGCCGACCATCGAGCTGTTCCGGCTGACTCTTCA
This sequence comes from Streptomyces sp. IMTB 2501, assembly GCF_001953885.1. Taxonomy (GTDB): domain Bacteria; phylum Actinomycetota; class Actinomycetes; order Streptomycetales; family Streptomycetaceae; genus Streptomyces. The sequence continues at coordinate 230,527 of NZ_MQUS01000010.1, forward strand.
GCAGCAGGGGGAGCAGAACGCCACGGTGTGCGACGGCGCCAAGTCGCTCGCGGGCGCCGCCGTACAGAACATCGCGAAGAGGCTGCCCGCCAAATGAGCCGCCCCACACAATGACTCTGCATGGGCAATGAGCCTGGCCGGACGACAGACCCGCCCCGGAATACGGACATGACACAGACACCAACCGGCATGACACGGACACCAACCCGAGTTCTCCCCGCCACCCACGGCAGCCTGGCGCGCGGCGTCTCCGCGCCGGTGCCAGGCACGCTCTTCGCCCTCGCGCTCACCGGCGGCATCACACTCCGGCCGGGGGAGGGGCGCGAGGTCCTGTTCGGCCGTAACAGGCCCGAGGTCCACGTCTGTCTGGGCGAGGACGATCCGCGCGTCAGCCGCTACCAGGGCACGCTCACGCATCGGGACGGCCGGTGGTGGCTGAGCACCAGCGGGCAGCTGCCGATCCGCTGCCCCGAGGGCCGGCTGTTCTTCCGCGGCGAGGAACCGCTTCCGCTGTCCACCGGCTACACCCCGCTGTTCGTCCAGGGTTCGCGGGGACGCGAGCACCTGTTCGAGGTCTTCGTCACCGGCGCCGACGACGAGCCTCCGCGCCCCCGGCACACGGACACCACCCGCCCGCCGCGGGTGTGGGTGCTGACCGAGCAGGAGAAGCTGGCCCTCGTCGTACTCGGCCGGCGCTATCTGCTGCACGAGCCGAAGCCGCAGCCGCTGACCTGGAAGCAGACGGCCGCTCAGCTCGTCGAGTCGCAACCGGGGGCCGGCTGGACGGACAAGCGCGTCGAGCACATCGTCAACGCTGTGCGCACCCGGCTGTCCCGCGATGGCGTGCCGTATCTGACCCGCGAGGAGGTCGGCGAACCGGTCGGCAACGCCCTGAACGACCATCTCCTGCGCGCCCTGCTGGCCTCCACGACGCTCGTCCCGATGGACCTGGCCCTCGTCGAGGCGACCTGAGGCCGAAGCCCCGCCCGCGAGCCACCATGGACAACCGAGCCCGAGACCCCGGCCCTACGTTCCCCGCCATGCCGACCTCATCACGACGTGCGCTCCGGACCGCCGCCCTGCTCGCCGCGGCAGCGGCCATGGGCGCGACCGCGTCGTGCCCGTCATCCGCCTCGGCCGCCGCGCACCCGCGCCTCGTCGTCACCCACGGCGGCACCACGGCACACCCAGCCGTGTACGACGGTCACGGTCGCACGGTCGCCGGCATCACGGTCGAGGCGAACCACGTGATCGTGGAGAACTACCGGGTCACCCGGCCCAAGGCGCCCGGCATCGAGATCACCGGCGACGACATCACCGTACGGAACAACACCGTGACCAGCCCGCACGGCGGCGACGGTGACGGGATGCGCTTCTTCGGAGACGACCTGAAGATCCAGCACAACACCGTGCGCGGCGCCTCCAACCCCCACACCTTCGACTTCACGATCCGCGACAACAACTGCGAGACCCTGAAGGCGTCCCAGGCCCTGATGTTCGAGGACGTTCAGCACGTCACCATCGTCCACAACACCTTCGCCGCCCCCACCGACCACGCCATCGGCCTGGCCATCCACTCCACGAGCGCCCCCGTCCGCGGCAACAGGACCAACCCCCGCGTCCGTTACGAGGTCGGCATCGACGCCTCCTCGCGGCCCGGCTACCGCGGCCCGAAAGGGGCGGCCCTCTCTGACCGCTCCCGGCCCGGACCGGCGCCAGTGCGATCAGGTCTACGCCGGCGCGAGATCCCGTGATCCTTCGCTCGACTCAACCAGCCGGTGGGGGCTCTTCGCCGAAGACCCAGGGCGCCAGCACGACCTGCCAGCCGTCCGGGTCCTCGAAGACGACCGCGCCGTGTTCCGGCCAGTAGGGGTTCGCGGCCGGAACCGGGCTGCGCCCTTGCTCGGTGAGCCGCCGGGCGGCGACGGCGACGGCTTCGGTGCCGCGAAGGTAGAGCACCAACTGGTTCTCCGGGTGCGGCTCGGGGATGCGGGGTGGGTCGCCGTGCTGCAGAAGTTCCATGTGCACCGGGGTGCCTGGCAGGCCGAAGACGACGCCGTCATAGCCCTGGTGGCCACGCCATTGGGCGAGTACCGGCAGGCCGAGGACGTCACGGTAGAAGACGAGGACCTCGTCGTACTTCGCGGTCGGCCGGGCGAAGCGGACCGCTCCGACGTCGAGGTGGCTGGGCCAGGAGTGTGCCATGGGGCGATCCTGCCACGTGCCCGACGGGAGCCGAATCGGGCTTTGGACCTACGTCGGGAGACCGGCGCTTTCGTCTGTTCGGCGGAAGGTGGTGTCTGGTGCGGGCCGAGCGAGGCGGAGACAGGAAACCGGTCGGGGCCGGTGAGCGTCATCTGACTTGGAGAGCGACCCAATCGGCGAAGAAGCTCGGGGGACGCGACGATGACTTTCTGGCGCGAGCCGCTGTGGCCGTGGCTGCGGGTGCTGATCCTCCTGGCGGCGGCGGGCGGGATCGTCGTCTGTGCGTTATGGGCGGCCGGGCAGTACGACGACGTCATGGACTTCCGGCACGCGTCCGTCTGCCACGGCACGGCCCACCACGGCTGTCTGCTGCCGGCGCCGGGCACGGTCGTCGACCGGCGCACCAGTGAGTCCTGCACCACGGACAGCAACGGCGTCGAGCACTGCACCACCAGGTACGAGGTTCGGGTGCGCCGCCCGGACCGCACGCAGTGGCTCGGCGTCGACGAGGGCACGTACCAGGATGCACACCGGGGCGACCCCGTGGACCTGCGGAGCTGGCACGGTGCGGTGGTACGCATGACGGTGGACGGCCACACCGAGACCTACTCCCCGCCCTCCTCGGACTCGATGGCCTGGCGGCTGAGCGGGGCCTGGTTGTTCCTGGGCCTGGCGTCGTGGGCGGGCGTGAGCGGGCGGCCGTCGGAACTGATCGCGTTCCCGAACTTCGGATGGCTGTGGCTGACCGTCCCGTTCGTCATGGTGGTCCATGGCGTCCTGCTCGGCAACGTCCTGGAGCTGGCCTGGGCCGGGCTGTTGGGCACCTTCGGCGTCGCGTGGATGGTCTTCGCCCGGCGGATGTGACCGGCGGACACGGAACGTGGGACAGCGTGCTGCCGGCCACGCCCGCTCGTGAGGTGGCCCGATCAGAAGTCGACGATCTCGGTGTCGTCGACGCGGGCCACGGATTCCTGTCGGAACCGCTTGTCGTAGGTGGCACGGATCTTCTCGATCTTGCCGCTGTCGGCGTCGGCCTCGTTCAGCGGGTAGAGGAGAGTGAGCTTGTACGAGCGCTCGCGTTCGATGATCCCGTGCGAGTCCCGGTACTGGCCGGAAGCATCCTCGATGGTCAGGCCGGCCGGGAAGCGCGGAGTGATGAACTCGTCGACGAAAGCGTGGAACTGCTTGCCGGTCACCGGAGAGCCACCGTCGGGCTTGGCCGTTCCGAACAGAAGCTCGGTCTTGATGTAGGGCTTACCCGGTGCTCTGTCGGGCGCCGAGACGTGGGCCGGGCGCCCGCCTCCGTCGACAAACGTCGCGTAGGCGGCGGGGGCGCTCGCGCAGAGGAGTGCGGTTCCGAGGGCCAATACGGTCGTGCGAATGCGGGGGGTGGCTTTGCGTGACACGGGCATGGTCCTTGTGATCTCGTCCGGCAATTCCCTCGGAAATTAGCGGCAGTTGCGCTGACCACGCCGATTCTCGAAGGCCCGTTCACCTTGTCGAGTGGTGGTTGAGCGGCTTGCTTGCAGCGCGCCGACGGACGTGACTCGCAGCGGTAGTTGGCCTGACGTTCCAGGGACGGGATGGTCGAGCCCTTTGTACGGTCAGACCGCCTGGGGGAGCCGGGAGTGGCTTTTGGCTGGCTGCCGTCCATGGCTGGAGTGGCTCGGCCGCCCGGCGCCCCACGACGGCCCCGGCCGGCGGATTGGGAAGTGCGCTGCTGCTGCCGCAGCGTGAGGGCCGCTTTCCCTGTTCGGACACGGTGACGTACGCCATTCGAACACGGTGACTTACGCCCGCACCCGACCCAAGGTCCAGGTGCAGGTCTATTCCACGATTGGCCCAGTTGGTCACTCTTCAAATGGACCAGATGCCCGGGCAACTGGCTGCATAGGCTCGACACCGATGCGGCTGAGACCGCAAGCGAACTCTGTAGGGGATCCCGAGGTCGACACTGGTGCCTGCTGTGGGTTTCCGGCCCGTACCTACCGGTCGGTCGGACTGAGTGAGAGGACAAAGATCTGCTGTGAAGGCGTGCGGAGTGTCCGGGGCCGAGAAGGAAGTCGCCCTGCTGGAGTTGCCCGAACCGTCATCTCCCGGGCCCGGTCAGATCCTGGTGGCGGTTGAGGCGGCCGGGGTCGGCCCGTGGGACGAACTGCTGAACGGCGCTGGTTGGGACGTGGGGCTGCACCCCCCGGCGGCGCTGGGGGTCGAGGGCGCGGGCAAGGTGCTGGCGGTCGGCGCGGGTGTCACCGGGTTTGCCGTAGGCGACCGGGTGCTCGCACACGAGGCCCCGCTGCCCGGGGGAAGCGGCTTCTGGGCCGAACGCGTTCTGATCAACGCGGATCACACGGCAGCCTGCCCACCCGGGTTGGACGCCGTGCACGCGGCGGCGCTGCCGGTCAACGGGCTCACCGCGTTGCAGGCCCTGGAGAAGCTGGACCTCAGCCGAGGACAGCGGCTCCTGATCACCAACGGAGGCGGGGCCACCGGAGCCCTGGCCGTCCAGCTCGCCGCGGCCAAGGGCATCGAGGTGACCGCGACCGCGTCTACTGCCGCCGCACAGCGCCTGCTCGGTCTGGGAGCGATGGAGGTCGTCGACTACCACGACCCGAACTGGTCGGCCAAGGTACGCGGCGGGTTCGACGCCGCCCTCATCATCGCCACCAGCACGGCGGAAGCCGCCCTGCCCTTGGTGCGGGACGGCGGCCGGCTGTGCTCCCTGACCTCGGACGCGCCTCCGGAGGAACGAGGCATCACGAGTTGGGACCTCTACGTCGAGCCCAACGCCACGCAGCTTGTCCAGCTGGCGGAGCAGGTTGCCACGGAGACCTTGAAACTCGCACCGGAACCCCTGCCGCTGAGCCAGGGACCCGCTGCGTTCGCCCGGGTGGTTACCGGACGGGCCGGCGGTAAGAAGATCGTGCTCACCCGAGCATGATCCGACCGGGCACCGCCCGATCCCGATGCTGGGCCACGGTGCCCGCCGGGCGCGGATCGAGAAGTCGTCAGGCTGAGGGTGGGCGACCGAGGAGGGCTGGCGAGGTTTGCTCACGCCGGGGCCGCGCCGCGGCCCATGGGTGATCAGGCAGCAGGCGAGCTTGAGGAGCCTTTCGTGGTGTCAGCCCGTCGTTCCCATCGGATCCGCAGACTTCGAAAGCCGCGCAGCCACGCGAAACTCCGCTCGATCACCCATCGGTAGGTGCCCAGTCCGGTGCCGTGGCGAGTGCCGCGCCGGGCGATCGCAGGCACGACGCCCCGATCGCGGACCTGGTCGCGGTAAATGCCGGCTCATCGAGGCCCGCTTCCGGACCCACGAGCTGGCCGACATCGTGCCCGGCATGCCCGGCATCGAGCCGCTGCCGGGCGCCGAGTTCCTCGCAGCGATCGGCGACGACCGCACGGCCTTCGACAGCCCGGACGGACTCGCGGCCTTTCCCGGCCTGGCTCCGGCACCGAATGATTCCGGAAAGCGGAACGGCAACCTGCACCGCCCCCGCCACTGCCACCGAGGTCTCCAGCGAGTCTTCTACATGTCCGCCCTGATGAGCGTCCGCTACGACCCAACTCCCGAACCTTCTGCGACCGAAAGCCGGCCGAGGAGAAACGCCGTACCCAGGGCGTGATCGCTCTCGTCCGCCGCCGAGTCAACGTGCTTTGGGCCCTGGTCCGAGACCGGCGCCTCTGCGCAGTGGCCCCGCCCCAGCCGACCGGCTGGTCCGGGCGATCATCCGACCGCCACAACCAGCGCAAGGCATCAGGGAGCAGGACTCCACCGTGGTTGGGGTATGCGGAGCGGCGAGGAACGGGTATGGCGCGAGGGGGTCGAGGCCGCGATGTCCGGGCCTGGCCAGCGAGCCGGACGGCGACGAACGGTTCCGCCGGACGGGCGGTGAATTCGCCGGCCAGACAGCCCAGCGGCGGACGAGCGGCGAGCGTCGACAGGGGAGAGGCGTTGACAGGGCACCCGACCCCAGAGCCGGACCTCGGCGTGCTCGCGGCCCAGGTCCTCTTCTCCGTCCAACGCGAACTGTTCACCGCCCTCGCCGAGCAGGGCTTCGACGACATCCAGCCGCGCGCCGGTGCCGTCCTGGCCCACCTGCGCACCGACGGCATCCGGCCCAGCGCACTCGCCCGCGCCTCGGGACAGCACATGCAAGTCATCGGCTCCCTCGTCGACGACCTCGGACGCAAACCCGACCCCGCGGACCGCCGCGCCAAACTGATCCACCCCACCGAAACGTGGCCTCCTCCAGATGCAGACCGCCGCCTCGATCATGCGCGCCATCGAGGAGCGCCATGCGAGGGCACTGGGTGAGTGGGAGTACGCCGCCTTCAGGACGGCTCTGCACCGAGTGGCCGAGCTTCAGCGTGAGGTCATCGTCACGGGTCCCGCGCCATCACGCGGCCAGGGCAGGTGAAGCGACCGCGACCGTCCGTGCCGCCGCGCCCCGGGGAGCCGACGGCGCCGAAAGGGAGGGCCTGCTCGCCCGCGCGACGGTCCCGGGACGCCTTGCTTCACGGCGAACTTCGCGCGTGGGTAACCCGGATACGAGTTCTGATCCGCCTCTGGTGGGGCTGCTCACCCGCTCGGATGCGCTCGGCGCGACACCGGTCGCGAGCGTGTGCATGGTGATTTCATGATCACTACACCTCACCCCAAGAAGACCGTTTCCCGGATTCCGCGAGTATTCGCGGTGTGTGCCGCCGTGGGCATCAGTTGTGCGGCGGGGGTGGCGACTGCCACATCCGCCGTGGCCGCGACGCCCGCCACGCACGTCGTGACAAAGGCCGCCCCGGCCTACGGCGGCGGCGGGGGAGGGGAGGAAAACAAGTGCGGCAACGGCCTCCTCGACCTCCTCAACTTCTGCAACTGACGGACAACGGGCGATAGTTCCTGCCCGCAAACCGCACAACCGCACAACCGCACATGGAAGAAGTCCAACCACCCCAGGGCGGTCAGGAACAGGGGCACGATCCCTGGCCCTGACCGCCCTGCCGACTACGACCGACGGCCTCCGCGCCCACTGCTCCGGCTGGGGCGGCGACCGCAGCGGCAGTCCATCCAGTCGAGCGGGACCTCGTTCAGGCGGAGCCGAGCTGCCTCCGGGCGGCGGCTCGGTCGTCGCGGAGTGGGTCGGCGGGACGGTCCGGACCGCGGTCGGCGCTCGGGACGGTCAGGTGCGGAAAGCGGCGGGCGGCCAGCAGGAAGCCGAGTGTGGTGAGCACGAACGGCCAGGTGAACGCGTGGCCGCCGGAAGGGGCGAGGAGGGCGGCGACGGCCGGGGTGAGGGCGGTCGCGGTCGCGGCACCGAGCAGCGCGTACAGCAGCGTCCTTCGGGTGACCGCAAGGAACACCCCGCACAGCGCCGATGCGACGAGCACCGCGTTGTAGCCCATCGTGCCGTCGGCGATCCGTGCGGCCGGTGCCCCGAGCGCCCACGCCGTCAGGATGCTCGTCGCGCTGCCGCAACAGGCCACGCACCCCGCTGCCCGGCTCGCCAGGAAGAGGCCCGCGAGCAGCAGAGCCCCCGCGTACCACTGATCCATGAACAAGACCTGGGACAGATTGCGCAAGAACGCTCCTGCCACGTCGTACGGTCCAAGGATGGTGGGTCCGGATGCCGCGTGGGGCAGCGCGGCGACGCTGCCGCCACGGGTCCAGATCCGCTGGAAGGCGGGCGCGGCCACGGTGACGGCGCCCGCCAGCAGGCAGTAGGGCAGGGTCAGCGTCGGCAAATTCCAGACGTGCAGCAGCTGGACGACGGCCGCCGTGACGACGGTGACCACGAGGCAGGCCGCGGCCGCGAGCAGTGCCGTGGCCGGCCTCCGCGCATCGAGGAACACGGCGAAGCACAGCGCGATCAGACAGGAGTTGAAGCCTTCCAGCCCCGCCCGCACCCGGTCGCGGGCCACGCCCAGCAGACATGCGACACCGGTGCCGAGAGCGGCGCCGCCCACACCGTAGGCGCCGTACCGCCAGTCCGCGGTGAACAACGCGAGGCCGAAGACAGTGCCTGACCAGGCGTTGTCCAGGAACATGACCTGGGCGAGGCCGCGCAGCACGCGCACCCCGAACTCCAGGCCGCGTCTCGGTTCCCGCCCATGGGGACGGGCCGGCAATCGCCTGTCCCACCCCTTCCCGGACACATCTCTGCAGCCGTGCACATCCATCCGCATGCGGCGCCGCATACCCAAGCCCCCAAGGTCATATTTTCCGCTTCGCGGCATCATATTTCCACGATGCGACATTGCACCACCATGGAAGCAGGTGCATGGAAGCACGGAGGCAAAGGCCCCTCTTGCATGGCAGGCTCTACGGCGGTGACTCTCGCCCGTGCCGCATCGCCAGGAGGCTCCGCATGTTGTCGCTCGATCTCCACCCGATCTTCCGCAACAACCGCGACATCGAACTTGCGCTGCGCCAGTTCCTCTTCAGAGCCAACAACTCGGGCGAGCGGGTCGTGGAGATCATTCCGGGCAAGGGCTCCGGGCGGCTGAAGGCCCGGGTTCTCGCGTTCCTGGATCAGAAGCACATCAGGAAGCTGTACGTCCGGCGTGAGGTCGACAGCGGCAACACCGGACGCATTCTCATCTACTTCCAGTGATCAGCAGCGGATGTCGTACCTGGTGAGAGGCCCGTTCCGGCACGAAGCCGACTGGCTTGCCCGCGGTGCGCTGCACGGCCGGCGGCATCTTTCAGATCGCTCGCGACGGATGCCCAAGGTTCTTCGGCACAGCCGAAGGCAGCACTTCGCCCCGCCGGAGGACCGACGGGGCGAAGTGCCGCGGAGCCGTGAGCGACGGCCGGTGGCCGTTGGTGTCGCCTCAGGCCTGCCGCGTGGGACTCATGTTCTGCTTACTTGGTGAAGGCCGCGACACCGTTCGGGGTACCCAGGCCCGTCGGACCGTCGTAACCCTTGCCCGCCTTGCACAGGTAGTTGCTGCAGGACCCGTTGGAGCCCTCGGTGATGTCGTTCAGCTTGTCCGGGTGGGCGTAGGGGTACGAGGCCGGGACGTCACTGGCGCCCGGGGCGCCCGCGAGGGCGTAGACACCGGCGATGAACGGCGAGGAGGCGCTGGTGCCGCCGTACACGTTCCAGCCGCTTGCCTGGTACGTGTCGTAGACGGCGAGCCCGGTGGCCGGGTCGGCGACGGCCGCGACATCGGCGACGCTGCGCTTGCCGCAGTCGGTGTCCTTCTGCCAGGACGGCTTGGCGTCGAACTGCGAGCAACCCGAGCCCGCTCCGTTGCCGCCGGCGGACGTGCCCCAGACGGACTCGGAGTAGCCGCGGGTGCTGCTGTCCTTCTTGAGCGAGGTGCCTCCGACGGCGGTCACGTACTGGGAGGCCGCCGGGTACTCGACGCCGTATCCGCTGTCGCCGGAGCTGACGGTGATGGCGACGCCGGGGTGCTTGAAGTACTTGTCGTCGGCGGAGGTGTCGTTGGACTCCTCGCCGCCGCCGTAGCTGTTGGACACGTACTTGGCGCCCTGCTTGACGGCCTGGTTCACGGCCGCACCGAGGTCGTCCATGTTCGCGGACTTGGCCTCGACGAGCAGGATCTTGCACTGCGGGCAGGCCGCGCTGACCATGTCCACGTCGAGGGAGATCTCTCCGGCCCAACCGGCGTCGGGCGTCGGGTAGTTCGAGCCGCCGTCCTGGTCGATCTTCTTGAAGCAGCTGTTGCTGGTGCTGCACTCCGGCAGGCCGTACTGGGACCGGTAGGCCGCCAGGTCCTTCTCGGCGTTCGGGTCGTCGTTCGCGTCGACGATCGCGACGGTGGCGCCCTTGCCGCCGTCCTTGGGGAGGTTGTACGCGGCCTGCAGGTCGGCTGGTCCGAAGCCCTTGGGGGTGTCGTGCCGGCCGAGGGTCTTCTGCGGGGCGAGGTCGGTGCGGACCTCTGCCTGGCAGGCCATGTAGCCGGGCTTGCTCGGCTGGGAACAGAGCCGGTGCGTCTGCACCGTCGAGGCCGTGGATGATGCGGGGGTCGTCGTCGCGAAGGCCGACGACTGAGTGGCGATGGCCACACCGCCGGTGATCAGAGCTGCTGCAGACAGGAGCGCGGGCGCGCCGCGACGTATGGAGTTCCTTCTGCGATGAGAATGCAATGAACTGCCCTCCGTGGGGGGATGGGTGGCTCCGTGACGGCGGCCGGGCGGCGATGCCACGTACATGACAAGCGCTTTCCGTTGGGGGTAGCCGTGCGGAACCTGCTTCCGGGCATACTGCTGATGCTGCCACCACGGTCAGTGGTGGCTATGGATGAGGTTATTGACTGTTTGCCGAAGAGAACAGAGGCAGTTGGAAAAACTTTGCCTCCAACTTCTCAGCGCGGGCATATACCTTGTGCAGCCATGGAGCTGAAAGATGGAACCATCAACGACCTCATGTCACTGGGGCTGCCCCGGTATGAGGCACGGGTCTACCTGTCCCTCATCAGGCGTGGTTCCTACACGGCGGCCGAGGTGGCACGGGAAGCCGACGTGCCGCGCCAGCGTGTGTACGACGTGCTGGACGCGCTCGTACGGCGGCAGTTGGTCATCGCACACGCCGGACGGGTGGCCACATACTCCGCCGTCACGCCCGAGTTGGCCCTCGCCCGGCTGATGACCGTGCAACGGGAGTCCGTCGACCGGCTGGAGCGGGTCTCGCAGGAGCTGGCCGGTGTCCTGCAGCCGCTCTGGTCCCAGGGGCGGGAGCACACCGATCCGCTGGACTACATCGAGATCCTGCGCGACCCCAAAGCGATCTCCGAGCGCTTCGCCGACATCCAGCGGCAGGCGCGGCATGAGCTGCTCACCTTCTGCAAGCCGCCGTTCGTCGCCCCCGCCGAGAACACGGAGGGCCTGGCGGTGGTCCACCGACTCCACCGGGCGGGCGGTACCGTCCGGGCGCTCTACCTCGACGAGGCCCTGGACGACCCCGAGACGGTCGAGCATGTACGGCGCTTCGCCGCAGCCGGGGAGGAGGCCCGCTTCGCCCCGGAACTGCCCCTGAAGCTCGTCATCGCCGACGCTTCCCTGGTCCTGTGCGACATGCCCGACCCGGTGGCCGGCGCGGGTTCCACCACCACCCTCTTCATCGAGCATCCGGCCCTCGCAGGCTGCCTGCGGCTGGCCTTCCACACCGTCTGGAAGGACGCCGCGCCGGCCCCGGAGTCCAGCGTGGCGCCGTAATCCTCGGGGGGTGTCCTGGACGCCGACGTTCCCCCGTCAGTCCCGTCCGTTTCGGCTCGGGGTGGACTCGGCGGGGCCCGCGAGGAGGTGGTCGGCCATTTCCTGGTGGCTCGGGGGCGGGGGCAGGGTGATGGAGGGGTCGGGACGTAGTCCGTCGAGGAAGACGCCGAGGTGACGCGCCGTCAGTGCGGCGGCCTGCTGGGGAGGAAGGTGGGGGAGGGGGCGGCACAGCAGCGCGGCGGTGGTGATCAGGTCCACTGCCGTCACGTCCGCACGGATCATGGTGTGTCGGCGCCCCTGCTCGAGGACGTCTTCCAGGGCGGCGGCGATGTCCCGTTGCAGCTCGCGTGCCTCCGGGGCGTCGGTCTGGGGGCCGCCGATCAGGGGCAGAACGAGCATGTCCCGGCTGTCGACCACGCTCTGCAGGAACGCCTGGACGGCAGCGGGCGGATCCGTCCGCGCTGACGTCGCCGCCGCCCGTGCGGCGTCCAGCACGATGCCGAATCCGTCGACGACGACCTGTGCGATCAGCGCCTCGCGGTTCGGGAAGCGCCGGTAGAGAGTGGCGATGTTCACGCCTGCACGACGGGCGATCTCTTCCAGCGGAACGGCGGTCCCTGCCTCCAGGAAGGCACTGCGGGCGGCACTCAGAATCTGGGCGCGGTTGCGAGCCGCGTCGGTGCGCAACCGCGCGGTCGCGCGCCCTTGGGCCGGTCGGGCGGTCACTGGTTCACCCCTGCTGTCGTCGTGGCCTGCCAGCCGAGAGACTACGACACCTCCATAAGTGAAGGAATCCCTGCGGTTAGTGTTAGCCTCGGCGTGCCGCCACAGCGGAGCCGTGGCGCCCGCTGCCATAGCCGCGCCTACGCGGTGCAGGTCAGCACCGTGTACGCGCTGCACGTCAGCCACGCCTGCGCGGTGTACGACGGCACCGGGCGAAGGGCGGAGCTCGGCGCGGCGCACCCACCAGTGGAAGGAACACATCCGATGACCGCAGGGCACTGCTCGCGATTCACAGGCAAAGTCGCCGTCGTCACCGGCGGCAGCCGGGGTATCGGCGCGGCGGTCGCGACGCGGCTGGCCGCCGAGGGGGCCGCCGTCGTGATCGGCTACCGGGGCAACGAGCAGGCGGCACAGGCAGTCGTCTCCGCCCTCAGCGCCGAGGGCGCCCGCGCCGTCGCACTACGCGCCGACGTCGCCGAACCCGACCAGACCAGGGCCCTGTTCGAGCGAGCCATGGACCAGTTCGGCCGGCTCGACGTCCTGGCCTCGTGCGCGGGCGTCGAGCACTTCGACGCGCTGGAGAACATCACCTCGGCCGACTTCGACCGTGTCTTCGCCGTGAACACCCGCGGCCAGCTGTTCGCCGCCCAGCACGCGGCCGCCCACATGGGCGCCGGCGGCAGGATCGTGCTCACCTCGTCCGTCAGCGCCTCCCGCGCGGTCTTCGGCCACACTCTGTACGCGGCGTCCAAGGCGGCCGTGGAGGCGATGGTCCTCAACCTGTCCGCCGAGCTCGGACAGCGCGGCATCACCATCAACGCCATCGCCCCGGGAGGCACCGCGACCGACATGGCCGCCGAACACGCCCCCGGCTACCAGCACCCCGCACTCCGCGGCACCATGCCCCTGCCCCAGTGGCTCGAGGTCCACGGCGCGCTCGGCCGCCTCGCCGAGCCGCGGGAAGTCGCCGCCGGATACGCCTTCCTCGCCTCCGACGACGCCGCCTACCTCACCGGCCGCACCCTCCCCGTCGACGGCGGCTTCTTCTAGGGCCTGTCCGGCAGATCAGGCCCCCGCGTCTGCGACAGGATCCGCCGGACAGGCCCTAGACCACCCCGAGCAGCCGCCCCCCGTGCCCTCCTGCGGAGACCAGCATCCGCCGGCCCAGGCCCGCGCCGGTTTCCGTGACCACCCACGCGACCACCCGGTCGGCACAGCCGAGCCGACGTCGACAAGAAGAGACCATGCCCCCCTTGAACTCCCCGGCAGCCGTCGAGCCCAGCCGGCCGCGCCACCGCGCGGCCCACGCCGACCGCCAGCCCCACCACCTGGACGACACCGAGCACGGCATACCCGCCCCGGTCCTCGCCTCCGGTGCCCCGCCCCGCAAAGCGATCACCGTCCCGGTGATCACCTCGCTGCTCGTCGGCGCCGCGTTCATCGCCGTATTCCTCGCGGCGTTCCACGCGCCGACCTCCCACGGGCTGCCCCTGGGCGTAGCCGCGTCCGACAGCGCCGCAGCCCGCGTCGAACTCGAGATCAACGACCTCGACCGCCAGGCCATGACCTTCCACCGCTACCCCACGGCAGCGGCCGCCCGCACCGCGATCAGGCATGACGAGGTCCCCGCCGCCCTCGTCACCGATGCGCACCAGAACCTGAAGCTGCTGGTGGCCGGTGCCCAGGGACCCTCCGCCACCGGCTCGGTCCAGGCCACACTGACCGCCGCGCTCGGCCACCCGATCCCCGTGACCGATGTCGTACCGCTGGCCCACGAAGACTCCCGCGGACTGTCGATCTTCTACTCCTGCTTCGGAGTCGTCCTGGCCGGCTACCTGTTCGCCGTGTCCTCGTACCAGATCGCCCCCCGCATGGCCCTCGCGGCACGCACAGCCAGCATGGCCGCCTTCTCCGTCGCCTCCGGCGTGACCGTGGCCGCCATCGCCTGCCTCGGCCTCGGCGCGATCCCCGCCCCCTTCGCCACCACCGCGGCCGTGACCGCCCTGCTCGCCTTCGCCCTGGCCGCCTCCGCCGGCCTGATCATGCGCGCCTGTGGGCCCGCCGGGATCCCGCTGGCCTCCATCGCCCTACTCATCCTCGGCAACGCATCCAGCGGCGGCATCCTGCCCCCGCAGTACCTGCCCAGCTGGCTGGAGCCCCTCGCCTATGGCATGCCACCCGGTATCGCCGTCCGTGCCCTGCGCGGAGCGTCGTACTTCCACGCAGCGCACCTCGCGGCCGGGCTGACCCTCCTGGCCTGCTGGACCGCCGCCTGCCTCACCGCCCAGTACGCACTGGACCGCGCGGCCCGCCACCGCGCCGAGCCGAAGGCAACGACGCCGGCGCCCACCCGGGCGACCATGTGAGCCACGAGGGATGTGGCTCACCCGGTGCCTGTGCCTGGGTGTCCTGCGGTGTCTCAGACGTCGGCCCACAGGTCGGTGGAGAGATACTTGAGCCCGGAGTCGCAGATGATGATGGCGAGGGTCTTTCCCCGCATCCGGCCGTCGAGCAGTTTCAGGGCCGCGGCGAGGTTGGCGCCGGAGGAGTAGCCGCCGAAGATGCCTTCCCGGGTGGCCAGTTGGCGGGCGGCGCTTCGCGCCTCGGCACCGGTGACCTGGACGAAGCCGTCGATCGGCACACCCGTCAGGAAGTCCAGGTCGCTCATGGCGTAGCCACCTCCCTGGATCGGGTGATCGGGGTGGGTGAGGGGCCGGCCGGCCACGACCGCGGCGCCGGCCGGTTCGACGACGTAGCAGAGCGCGGCCGGGTTGTGCTCCTTGAGGGCTTTGGTGACGCCCGCGTATGTCCCGCCGGAGCCGAGGAAGTCGACGAAGCCGTCGAGGGCGCCGCCTGTCTGCTGCCACAGTTCCTGGCCTGTGCCGTGGTAATGGGCGAGCCAGTTGCCGTCGCGATGGAACTGGTCGGCGCGGAACGCGCCCCGGCTCCGGGTGATCTCCTGCGCCGCGGCGTCGACCAGTTCCAGGTCTCCGCCCGAAACCTGCCCTGGTACGGAGCCGGGCAGTTGGTCGACGAGGACCACCTCGGCGCCGAGCGCGGCCATCATCCGGGCTCGTTCCGGTGAGTTCCCCCTGGACATCACCGCGATGAACGGATGGCCCCTGACGGCACACACGATGGCCAGTCCGGTGCCCATGTTGCCGCTGGTCAGCTCGACTACGGGTTGCCCGGGCCCGAGCAGTCCGGAGCGTTCGGCCTCCTCGATGATCCCTTTCGCGGCACGGTCCTTCTTGGACCCGCCCGGGTTGAGATAGTCGAGCTTGGCCAGGATGGTCCCGTCGAGCCCGCTCGTGATCCGGTCGAGCCGCACCAGCGGGGTCGCCCCGACGGCTTCCACGACGGAGGGCAGCACGTCGTTCATCGTCAGTCCTTCACTGATCGGATCGCTGTGAAGCGCTGTTCGTCAAGTCGAACGCTCATACTTCCATACCGAACGAAGGTGACTCATCCACGAGAGCCCAAAAAACTTCCGACGGTGATGTCGAGAAGCCGTGATCGGCTCCGTCCCCGAGGTGAACGCGACCACAATGGGGCGCACCAGCACCGAGGAGAACGACGATGGCCAAGTACTTGCTGCTCAAGCACTACCGCGGCGCTCCGGCTCCGATCAACGACGTGCCCATGGACCAGTGGACGCCTGAGGAGATCTCGGCGCACGTGCAGTACATGAACGACTTCGCGGCCCGGCTTGAGAAGACCGGAGAGTTCGTCGACGGCCAGGCGCTCGCCCCCGAGGGGGCATGGGTCCGGTACGACGGTGAGGGGCGTCCGCCGGTCACCGACGGTCCGTTCGCCGAGACCAAGGACCTCATCGCCGGCTGGATGGTGATCGACGTCGACACCTATGAGCGCGCCGTCGAGCTGGCGGGGGAACTGTCGGCCGCCCCCGGCGCGGGCGGCAAGCCGATCCACGAGTGGCTGGAGGTGCGCCCGTTCCTGGCCGCGTCGCACACCATCACCGAGTGACCACCACTGTGGACGAGGCCCTGCTCCGAAGCCTCACGCCGAGCGTCCTCGGGATCCTCGTCCGCCGCGGAGCCGACTTCGCGGCGGCCGAGGACGCCGTGCAGGACGCACTGGTCGAGGCGGTCCGTGCCTGGCCGGCCGACCCGCCGCGGGACCCGAAGGGCTGGCTGGTCACCGTGGCCTGGCGCCGGTTCCTCGACGCGACCCGGGCGGACACCGCCCGCCGCCGGCGTGAGGACCTCGTCGACGAGGAGCCGGCGCCCGGTCCCACGCCCGCGGTGGACGACACGCTCCAGCTCTATTTCCTGTGCGCCCACCCGTCGCTGACGCCCGCGTCCGCGGTCGCACTGACGCTGCGCGCCGTCGGCGGCCTGACCACCCGCCAGATCGCCCAGGCCTACCTCGTGCCCGAGGCGACCATGGCGCAGCGGATCAGCCGGGCCAAGCGCACCGTCTCCGGCGTACGGTTCGACCAGCCCGGCGACGTCGCGACCGTGCTGCGCGTCCTCTACCTCGTCTTCAACGAGGGCTACTCCGGCGACGTCGACCTCGCCGCCGAGGCCATCCGGCTCACCCGGCAGCTCGCGGCCGCTATCGACCACCCCGAGGTGGCCGGGCTGCTCGCCCTCATGCTGCTCCACCACGCCCGGCGAGCGGCCCGTACCGCGTCCGACGGCAGTCTGGTGCCGCTGGCCGACCAGGACCGCAGCCGGTGGGACACCGGGTTGATCGCCGAGGGCGTCGAGATCCTGCAAGCGGCACTCGCCCGGGACCGGCTGGGCGAGTTCCAGGCCCAGGCCGCCATCGCGGCACTCCACGCCGACGCGCCCGCCGCCGAGGAGACCGACTGGGTGCAGATCGTCGAGTGGTACGACGAGCTCACGCACCTGACCGACAGCCCGGTCGTACGGCTCAACCGCGCCGTCGCCATCGGCGAGGCCGACGGACCGCGTGCCGGCCTGGCGGCGCTCGCGGAGTTGCACGACTCACTGCCCCGCCACACCGCGGTGGCGGCCTACCTCCACGAACGCGCGGGCAACCTGACAACGGCGGCCAAGCTGTACGCCGAGGCGGCCCGAAAGGCACCCAACCTCGCCGAACGCGACCACCTGACCCGCCAGGCCGCCCGACTCAACTCCCACCGCTCATCCACGTCCAGCCCCTGAGCGCGAGCTCACCTCTGGCGTGATCATGATCGGGTGTCGGCCGCACTGGCAGTCCAGGTACACGGCTGGGACTTGCACGTGGGATCTGCCTACCTGCCGCAAGGCGTGCTCAGTGCCCGGGCAGGCGCGCCGTCGGTCCGTGGCTGAACGGGCCGATGCACCGAAACCGGCCCGGCCGGTGCACGGTTCCTTCTCGACCCGTTCGAGGCAGTCCGGGCCGCGGGTGTCCTCGGCGCGCGCCGCGCGAGTAGCGAGCGCAGCGGGTCTGGATGGCGCATTCGAGATGTACGTGCGCCTCTCCGAAGCCCTTGCACCAGTCCCGGCAGGGCCCTCTCTTGCGCAGTGAGCTGACACGATCACGGGTGACGGGTCGGACGCGGTCTCCAGCCCGCAAAGACCGTGCGGGAAAGAGGGCCGACCGGCCCTGGCCGTTCGCCCCTGACGGGGGAAGGATCTTGCGAGCGAGGCCGATCCCGTCCACGAACGGCATCGGCATGGACCGCGGAGCGAGGAGCATGCGATGGCGGACGGCGAGCAGGGCAGCCCGATCCGGGTCTTCCTGCTGGACGACCACGAGGTGGTACGGCGTGGCGTGCGCGACCTGCTGGACGACGAACCGGACATCAGCGTGATCGGCGAGGCCGGCACGGTGGCGCAGGCCGTCGTCCGCGTTCCCGCATTGCGCCCGCAGGTGGCGGTGCTGGACGTCCGGCTGCCCGACGGTGACGGCGTGAGCGTGTGCCGGGAGCTGCGCTCCCGTATGCCCGAGCTGGCCTGTCTGATGCTGACCTCCTTCGACGACGAGGAGGCCCTGCTGGACTCGATCATGGCGGGCGCCTCCGGGTACGTCCTCAAACAGATCCAGGGCTCGGACCTGGTGTCAGCCGTACGCACCGTGGCCGCGGGCCAGTCGCTCCTCGACCCGAACGCCACCACCAAGCTGATGGCCAGGCTGCGCGGCGGTCAGCAGCGGGAGGAGGAGCCGGACGGCCTGCAAGGGCTGACCGACCGGGAACAGGAGATCCTGGCCCTGATCGGTGAAGGCCTGACCAACCGCCAGATCGGCGAGCGCCTCTACCTGGCCGAGAAAACGGTGAAGAACCACATCTCGCGCCTGCTGGCCAAGCTCGGCGTGGAGCGCCGCATCCAGGCCGCTGTCATCGCCACCCAGGTCCAGGACCGGCGGAGGCGGGACGGTCGCTGAGCGCCGAAGACGTAGGCAGCCACCGCTGATTGAATTCCCCGGCACCCGAAAGCGGCCGCCGCCCCCGACATCGACGAGGGCGGCGGCCGTGGCGAGAGGATCGTGCCTCCCCCGACACGAAGCCCGCGCGGATGTCCTCACGGCTCCCGGGGCCTGCGGAAGAACCGCCCCAGCTCGAACGAGCCGTAAGGACGTGGTATGCGAGCCAGGCCTGTTGACACCGCGTCATACGAGCGACCGGCTGCAGTTCGTGGCTTCCATTGTCGGGCTCGGCGCGCTGCCGACGAGGGGCCGACAGGGCCGTGCCGTGGGCCGAACGGCCCTTGATTCCTTGTCAACGGGCCTGAGCAGTGGGCCAGTTGGGCTGACTGAGCCCCGTCCCCAGCCACTCGCGCAAGGAGCCTCACGGCGATGATGGTGCTGAGGTGGATCGCCAAGTGGCCCCCGCCAAGCACCTGTCGGACGGATCACCGCGCATGTCGACGAATCCGTTCACCGACTCCCACGTGATCCACGCCGTCGCGCTGATCGCCCTGACGGCAGCGCGCGCGGGCACCGCCCGGGGCCTGGGCCACCTGCGGGTGCGGCTGCCGGTCGTCCGCGATCGCACCTGGCTGCGCTGATCCGCACCCGGCGGGAAGGATCCCGCCCCGGACCCGTCCCGCCGACCCGCACGCGGGGCCCATGGTCCCTACTGAAGGACCAGTGGCCCCTGCCTCGCAGAACCCCCCGAACACGACCCTGGAATCGGGTCCCCTCGGGATGCCGATTCAGGAGGTGGAGAACATGCCCCGCACCATTACCGTCGGCCTCGACGGCTCGCCCGAGAGCCGCGCCGCGGCCGAATGGGCGGCCCGCGAGGCCACGCTGCGCGGACTGCCGGTGACACTCGTCCAGGTCTGGGAACCGGTACCGGAACCGATGGCCCAGGCCCCGCTCCGGGGCGTCGAGGCCTACCGGCACTGGACCGAGAAGATCCTCCGCGAGGCAGCCGAAGGCCTGCGGCTGCGCCACCCAGGCATCGACGTGACCACCGAACAGCTCTCCGGACGGCCCGCCGAAGCCCTGGTCACCGCCGCGAAGGACGCCGACCTGCTCGTCCTCGGCTCGCGCGGCCTGGGCGGGATCGGCGGCTTCCTGGTCGGCTCGGTCGGTCTCGCGGTCGTGGCGCACACCGAACGGCCCGTCGTCCTGGTTCGTGCCGGCGAGCAGGCCGCGGACGGGCACGAGAGCGACCGGGCGGGCAGCCTCGCCGCGGCCGCACCGTTCCGACCCGTCCTGCTCGGACTGGACACCGCCGACCCGGACGCGGCGCCGATCGAGTTCGCCTTCGATGCCGCCGCACGCCGCGAGGTGCCGCTACGGGTGGTGCACGGCTGGAACCCGCCCTACTACTACGCCTACGGCATGGCCGCCGACCCCGAGGTCACCGAGACTGTGGCGCGGAGCGACGCCGCCGCCCTGGACGAGGTGCTGAGCCCATGGCGGCAGAAGTACCCCGACGTCGAGGTGATCACGGAGTCCCGCTGCGGCAGCCCCTCGCTCCTCCTGACCGACGCCTCCCGCGAGGCCGGCCTGCTCGTGGTCGGCCGACGCGTCCGCCGCTCCGGGGTCGGTGCCCACATCGGCACGGTCACCCACGCCGTCCTGCACCACGCCACCGCCCCCGTCGCCGTCGTCTCACACGGCTGACACACCAACCCGCAGGAGTGGCGTGAGACGAGATGACCGGCTGCTCAGAGGCCCGCCGTGTGGTCGGGGACGTAGGTCTGCAGATCCCGCGGCGGGCGCTCGTAGCCGGTCGACGGTGGCCGCTGCGGAAGCTCCAGGACCTGCGGCGGCACCTCGTGGTACGGCACGGAGTCCAGCAGATGGGCGATCGTGTTCAGGCGGGCACGGCGCTTGTCGTCGCTCTCCACGATGTACCAGGGCGCCTCGGTGATGTCGGTGTGTACCAGCATCTCGTCCTTGGCCCGGGAGTAGGCCTCCCACCGGGTGATCGACTCCAGGTCCATCGGCGACAGCTTCCAGCGGCGCAGCGGATCCTCCAGACGGCGCCGGAAACGCTCCTGCTGCTCGCTGTCGCTCACCGAGAACCAGTACTTGCGCAGCAGAATCCCGTCCTCCACGAGCATCCGCTCGAAGATCGGGCACTGGCGCAGGAAGAGCTGGTGCTCCTGCTGCGTGCAGAAGCCCATCACGTGCTCGACGCCGGCCCGGTTGTACCAGGACCGGTCGAACAGGACGATCTCCCCGCCGGCCGGCAGATGCTCCACGTACCGCTGGAAGTACCACTGTGTGCGCTCGCGCTCGGTCGGCTTGGGCAGTGCCGCGATGCGCGCCACACGCGGGTTGAGGTATTCGGTGACCCGCTTGATGGTGCTGCCCTTGCCCGCCGCGTCGCGCCCCTCGAAGACCACGACCAGCCGGGCACCCTCGGCCCGAACCCACTCCTGCAGCTTCACCAGCTCCGTCTGCAGGCGCAGCAGTTCCTTCTCGTACACCTCACGCGTCAGTTTCGCCGTCTTCTTACCGGACATGCCCTTCACCACCCGACGACTCACCGAGTCACTCACGCACCACATACCGGGCACCAGGACGCCACCGTACGTTCCCGCGAAGAACGTACGCCACCGCCGGTCCCGGCGACCGCAACCGGACTACCTGAGGTCCCTGACCGGAAGACGGTTCACCACCATGACCGTACGAGCCGGCATCAACGGCTCCGGCCGGATCCTCCGGCCGGATCAGCCGTACCTCTGTCCCCGCGCGGCCCTCGACCCCGCGGAGGCGGGCATCCAGGACGTCCGGTGGCCCGGCCCGGCACCTACGACCTTGCCGACGCCGACTACGCGTTCCTCACCCTCGGTTGGATGACCGCCGACGCGGCCTACTCAAGGCACCCCTGGCATGAGCAGACCGCCGGCCGGCACACGCTCCGCCGGGGACCGGACCGACAGGCCCAGTCCGCAGGGAAGTTCGGCCCTGTTCCCGGGGCGGGCTCCATCGCAACCATCGATGTGCCCGCCGGATCCGCGCGACGGATACCGGCTGGGTCGGTGACCACCGTCCCTCTCCGTGCCTGCACCCCTGTGTCTCCGAGGAGTCCCATGCTTTCGCCCGAGTCGGCCGCTGTCGTCCGCGCCACCCTGCCCGCCGTCGGCGGGGCCCTGGACGAGATCACGACGCGCTTCTACCACACCATGTTCACCGAGCAGCCTGAGCTGCTGGACGGCCTGTTCAACCGCGGCAACCAGGCCAGCGGCGAGCAGCGCCGAGCCCTGGCCGCATCCATCGCGGGCTTCGCCCAGGCCCTGCTGGCCGACCCCGACGCCCGGCCGGAAGCGCTGCTGTCCCGGATCGCCCACAAACACGCGGCGCTCGGCGTCACCGAGGACCAGTACACCATCGTGCACAAGTACCTGTTCCGCGCGATCGGCGACGTACTGGGGGAGGCGGTCACGCCGGACGTGGCCGCCGCCTGGGACGAGGTGTACTGGCTGATGGCCGGCGCGCTCATAGCCCAGGAAGCCCGCCACTACCAGGAGGCACAGGTGGACCCGCGCAAGCCGTGGCGGCAATGGGCCGTGGTGGAGCGGCGGGAGGAGACCCCGGACGTGGCTTCCTTCCTGCTGCGCCCAGCCGACGACGGCCCCCTTCCGCAGGCGCGAGCCGGCCAGTACGTCAGCGTCCGGGTGTTCATGCCCGACGGCATCCACCAGACCCGCCAGTACAGCCTGTCCAACGCCCCCGGCGACAGTCTGCGGCGTATCACCGTCAAGCGGGTGGCGAGCGTCGCCGGTGCCCCCGAGGGCGAGGTCTCCAACCAGCTGCACCGCACCGTACGGGCCGGTGACGAGCTCACCCTGTCGGCTCCGTTCGGAGACGTGGTCCTCGACGACGCCGAGACCCCGCTGGTGCTCGCTTCCGCCGGCATCGGCTGCACCCCGATGGTCGGCATGCTCGAACACCTCGCAGCCACTGGCTCGACCCGGCCGGTGTGGGTCCTGCACGCCGACCGCGGCCCGGCCGACCACGCCCTGCGCGCCGAGACCCGGCGCCTGGTGGAGCAACTGCCGGACGGGCGAGCCGAGTTCTGGTACGAACAGGACGCGACCGACGAACCCGGTTCCCATCGGGGCCTGATGGACCTCGACAGCCTGGATGTGCCCGCCGACGCCGATGTGTACCTGTGCGGCTCGGTCCCCTTCATGCGAGGCGTGCGCACCCAGCTGCTCCACGCCGGCGTCCCCGCGCGCAGCATCCGCTACGAGGTCTTCGGGCCCGACCTGCGGCTGGCCCACGCCGAGGGCTGACCTGAGAGCGACATCGCCGGACTTCTGTCGCCGCGTTGCTCCATTCGGTCGGCTCTCGCGGAGTAGCCCGAACGGCCCCTGTCGGGTTCTCGGCGTGGCGGCGGAGGGTGGGTCGTACAGACCGGCATACCTGATTCCCCGACAGTTCGACCGAAGGAAAGGAACTCGGATGTCCGTCGACACGCAGCAGGCGCCCGCCCTGCTGGAGGATGACGAACTGAGGTCCCTGGACGCCCACTGGCGCGCCGCGAACTATCTGTCCGTCGGACAGATCTACCTCATGGCCGATCCACTGCTGGCCGAGCCCCTGCGCCCGGAGCACGTCAAGCCGCGGCTGCTGGGCCACTGGGGCACCTCGCCCGGCCTGAACCTCGTGTACACCCACCTCAACCGCGTCATCAAGGCCCGCGATCTGGAGGCGCTGTGCATCTGGGGCCCAGGACACGGTGGTCCCGCCGTGCTGGCCAACTCCTGGCTGGAGGGGTCGTACACCGAGACCTATCCCGACATCACGCGCGACGCGAACGGCATGGCCCGGCTGTTCCGGCAGTTCTCCTTCCCCGGCGGGGTGCCCAGTCATGTCGCCCCGGAGACGCCGGGCTCCATCCACGAGGGTGGCGAGCTGGGCTACTCGCTCTCGCACGCGTACGGGGCCGCCCTTGACAACCCCCGCCTGCTCGTCGCCTGTGTCATCGGTGACGGCGAGGCGGAGACGGGCCCGCTGGCCGCGTCCTGGCACTCCAACAAGTTCCTCGACCCGGTCGACGACGGCGCCGTGCTGCCGATCCTGCACCTCAACGGCTACAAGATCGCCAACCCGACGGTGCTGGCCCGGCTGCCCGAGACGGAACTCGACGAGCTCCTGCGCGGCTACGGCCACGACCCGATCCATGTCACCGGCCACGACCCGGGTGTCGTCCACCACGCGATGGCCCGGGCCATGGACACCGCCCTGGACCGCATCGCCGGGATCCAGCGCGCCGCGCGCGAAGGCGGAGTCACCGACCGGCCCCGATGGCCGGTGATCGTACTGCGCACTCCGAAGGGCTGGACCGGCCCTGCCGAGGTCGACGGCCTGCCCGTGGAGGGCACGTGGCGCTCCCACC
Source organism: Streptomyces sp. IMTB 2501 (assembly GCF_001953885.1). GTDB lineage: Bacteria > Actinomycetota > Actinomycetes > Streptomycetales > Streptomycetaceae > Streptomyces. The sequence continues at coordinate 254,412 of NZ_MQUS01000010.1, forward strand.
AGGTCCCGCTGGCCGCCGTACGGGACAACCCGGAGCATCTGCGGCAGTTGGAGGAGTGGCTGCGGTCGTACCGCCCGGAGGAACTCTTCGACGAGCACGGCGCCCCCCGCGCCGAGGTACTGGCCTGCGTCCCCGAAGGAACTCGTCGGCTCGGCGCCACCTCGCACGCCAACGGCGGCCTGCTGCTGCGGGAGTTGCCGCTGCCTCCGCTGGAGCGTCACGCCGTCGAGGTCGACAAGCCGGGCGCCACGCTGCACGAGCCGACGCGCGTCCTCGGTGACATGCTCCAGGACGTCATGCGGGCCACCGCCGAACGCCGCGACTTCCGTCTCGTCGGGCCCGACGAGACCGCCTCCAACCGCCTCCAGGCCGTCTACGCCGCCAGCGGCAAGGCCTGGCAGGCCGTGACCCTGCCGGTGGACGAACACCTCGACCGGCACGGCCGGGTGATGGAGATCCTCTCCGAACACACCTGCCAGGGCTGGCTGGAGGGCTACCTCCTCACCGGCCGGCACGGACTGTTCTCCTGCTACGAGGCGTTCGTCCACATCGTCGACTCGATGGTCAACCAGCACATCAAGTGGCTGCGCACGACCCGTCGTCTGCCCTGGCGCGCCCCCATCGCCTCGCTCAACTACCTGCTCACGTCGCATGTGTGGCGCCAGGACCACAACGGCTTCTCGCACCAGGACCCCGGCTTCGTCGACCACATCCTCAACAAGAGCCCCGAGGCCGTACGGGTCTACTTCCCTCCGGACGCCAACACGCTGCTGTCGGTGGCCGACCACGCGCTGCGCAGCCGGGACTACGTCAACGTGATCGTGGCCGGCAAGCAGCCCTGCTTCGACTGGCTGTCGATGGAGCAGGCCGAGGCCCACTGCGCCCGGGGCGTCGGCATCTGGGAGTGGGCCGGCACCGACGACGGCTCACGCGAACCGGACGTCGTGCTGGGCTGCGCCGGCGACGTGCCCACCCAGGAGGTTCTGGCCGCCGCCCAACTGCTGCGCCGCCATCTGCCGGAACTGGCGGTGCGGGTGGTGAACGTCGTGGACATCGCCCGGCTGATGCCGAGCGAGGAACACCCGCACGGGATGAGCGACTTCGAGTACGACGGGCTGTTCACCCCGGACAAGCCGGTCCTCTTCGCCTACCACGGCTACCCGTGGCTCATCCACCGTCTGGCCTACCGGCGCGACGGTCACCGCAACCTGCATGTGCGCGGCTACAAGGAGATCGGCACCACGACCACGCCGTTCGACATGGTCGTGCGCAACGACCTCGACCGGTACCGCCTCGTCATGGACGTCATCGACCGTGTCCCCGGCCTCGCGGTCCGCGCCGCGGCCGTACGCCAGCACATGCAAGACGCCCGCAAGCGCCACCACGACTGGATCCGCGAACACGGCACGGACCTGCCCGAGGTGGCCGACTGGACCTGGGACGGCTGAGCAGCCGGGTCCTGTCCCGGGCGCGCCCCGGCGATGCGATGCCCGACAGGGCCGCCGGGGCGCGTGCAGGCAGCAGAGGGTATTGATCACCGCCGGACGGCCCTCGGGTACCGTCAGCACGATCGCCCATATGAGAGGTGCAACGAGATGAGCCACTCCGCGACCGAGGTCCGGCACCACCCGGCGGTGATCGCCCATCACGCCAAGCGTGCCGAAGATGTCCAGCTCCGTGTTGCCGACGCCATCACCAGGTTCGCCGGTTCGATGACGTTCGTCTACATCTTCGTCGGTGTCTCCTCGGGGGCTTAGCACTAGAGCTCAGGACCTGCGTCATCGCAGGTCGCCAGTGGTGAGTGCGGTATTTGATCTTGGCGGAGCGCTGCGGTCCGCGGCTGGTCGTGGCGAGTTTGTTGCTGACTCAGTGCGGATTTCGGTGACGGGGCGTCAGGTATTGGCGGCTACCCGATGGAGGGGGCCGCCTGTCCCGTCTGTGGGCAGTATCGACCTTGCGGCAGCGAAGGTCACCTGCGACGGTGGCTTTACGGTTCGTTGCGTCCAGTCAGTCGACGGTGCACGCAGCTTTTGTGCAGTACGGATGCCATGTGCAGCCGTCCTTGTCGACGAACGGATGTAGGTCGCGGTCGGCGAACCGTTCCATGGTGCGCTGCGTCGTCTGTGGGCAGGTGTCGATGCCGAACGGCGGTGTACCGCTTCGCCGCGAACACCTGCCGGCATCCGTCCTCAACGCGGCGCAGAATCGCGCGGTGCGTCTGTGCGTCTGTGCGTCTGTGCGTCTGTGCGACGGGGCCGACGGTGTTGGCGGCGATCGCGTGTGTGGGGATGGCCTCGCTCACCGGGACGTCCTTCGTGCTCTTGATCATGGCGTCGGCCTGGCCGCGGCGAACCCGCTCGGCCCGCACCCAGTTGCGCAGCGTCTTCCGGCTAATCCCCAGGTCCTTGCCGACGCCCTCGAAGGTGCGGCTCGGGTCCGACAGGCACAGCCCGACAGCGTCCGCCTTGAACTTGGGCGAGTAGACCTTCATCACCATAGGAGATCCATCCTCCCAGACCCCTGACGGGGCCGGGCTCAGAGGTGTTCACCACTCGGGCACAGCTCCCGGCGGAGGTCGGGCTTCTCCGGGACGCTCGCCCGCGGTACCCGCAATCGGCTGGACTCGTTGCTGACGGAGATCGACAGGCCGAACGATGTACGCAAGCTCGGCCTGCCTGACTTGCTGTCCACCAAGTTTGGAGGATCTGGTGGCCGCCTGGCGGCGACCCGGCCGCACTCGGCCGTCGGCGTCACTGAACCGTGCACATCCCCGGGCTCGGACTCACCTGGACGTGGCCCGAGCGACACCAGTCGTGCGCCGAGGCCGAGTGGTCCGGCGTGGGGGCCGAAGGGCCCTCCCGTCGTCCAGGGCTTGTGCGGAGAGTGGAGAGAGCAGATAGCAGGAGCCTCGTGGGGAGGTGGGCTGCGGTGATGTACTGGGATGGCGGCGGCTGGGCGTGGATGGCCTTCATGCCGTTGCTGTGGATTGCGCTGATTGCGCTGGCGGTGTGGGCGGTGATCCGTCTCGTTCAGCACCCCGCGTCTCGTGGCGAAGGCACCAGTCGCGGGCCTGCGCCGAAAGAGACACCCGAGGAGATCCTCGACCGCCGCTACGCCTCGGGCGAGATCGACACGGACACCTATACCGAGGCCCGCAAGCAGTTGGCCGTGTACCAGCGGGGGCCGGGATGACCGGGTTCCGTGGGCGCTGGCTTCCGCTGACGGTGCTGGTCGCCGCGGTGGCCGCGCTGATCGTCTCCCTGGTCTGGGCGGCGGGCGGCGGCTCTCCCTCCTGGCAGTCAGGTCCCAGGGCGATGATGGGCGTGGTGACCCGCAGTGGAGCAGTGCACAACCTGTCTGACGCCGACCGCGCCGCGGCGCGCTTCGCCGACCGGTGGGGTCTGCGCGTCGGGGAGGTCATGCAGTTCAGCAACGGCTACTATGCCCAGCTCCTCGCTTCTGACGGCGGCCGCGCCACCGAGGTCCTCATCGACCCCGGCAGCGGCACGGTCCGGCTGGAGTTCGGCCCGGCCATGATGTGGAACACCGCCTACGGCATGATGCCCGGCCCCCGCCAATCCGGCGCCGTGGCTATCGCGCCCGACCAGGCGGTGCGGATCGCCGACCGCTGGCTGAGCGAGCACCACACCGGTCTGCACGCCGCCGAACCCGACCGGTTCCCCGGCTACTACACCCTGCACACCCTCCGCGGCGACCGCATCGTCGGTATGCTCTCGGTCAACTCCGGCACCGGTGACGTCTGGTACCACGCCTGGCACGGCCGCTTCATCCAGATGCGAGAGCAGCCCAACAAGACATGACGAAACCCGCGGGCGGGAATCCGGCGGGCGGCGGTCAGCAGCTCGGCCACATGATCGCCGGCCGGTTCGTACACCACCGTCGTGCCGGTGCGAGTGGCGGTGACGATCCCGGAGCGGCGCAGCACCGTCGGCTGCTATGAGAGGTTCGACAGCTCGACCTCGATGCCGCGAGCAGTTCTCGCACCGGTTTCGGGCCGTCCTGCAGCAGCTCCAGCACCCGGATACGCACCGGATGCCCCCGCATCCGGAAGAACCCGGATGGTGTCAGCGCAGATCGTGGCTGCGGCCAGTACGGCACCGTCGAGCACGAGGCGGGGTGCGACGGTGAGCATGAACTGGTCCTTGCGGCTGGCCGGTTCGCTCTCCATGGCGTTGACGACGGCCACGGCGTTCCGCAACAGCGCGCAACTTGCGGGCCGTGGGAAAGCTTGCGCTCCGCCCGGTGAGCCCGGCCGCCTCGACGGCCTCCACCAGCGGCATGGGCGTACGGCTGCCACCGACCGTGGTGACCGGGGGCGGCCCGTAGCGCCCGAGATGGTCGGTCAGGGTGGCTGGACGCCAGGTGGCGTACCAGCCATCCAGGAGCCGCGCACCGCCTCGCTCGTCGTGGTCGACAACCGTCGGCCAGCGTGAACATCCTGAGTGCCAAGGTTCGCTGACTGCGACTCGATCCAGCGCTACGAACCCCGGCTACATGCATCCGGCGTGCACCGCGCCTCCGGCAGTGGGCTCAGGACTTTCCGTGCCCGGCCGACTGCTTGAGGCTGCAGTCTTCGATGCCGGGTTCCAGTCTGTTGACCACGCCGACGACGCCCTCCACGCGCCATGCCGACCGAACCGCCAGAGGGACGTCACTTGGGCGGTGGATGAGCCCCTCCAGCGTGACCATGCCGTCCCGCACGGAGACGGCGACCGCGCCGGATGGCAAACCCAGCGCCGCGATCAGGACCTCGTCGATCACCTGCCGGCGGATGTCCTCGTCCGTACGCAGGAAGACCCGCAGCAGGTCGCGGCGGGTGGCGATGCCGATGAGACGGTCCTCCTCGTCCACCACAGGGAGCCGATCGACACCCTGACGTTCCATGAGCCGTGCGGCGTCCGAGACACTTTGTTCCGGATGAATCGTGACCGCGGGGCTCGCCATCAGTTCTTCCGCGGTCGTCGTGGCCGCGCAGCCGGGGGCGAGATCGGTGTCGGCGACCACACCGACCACCTTGTCGTCGTGGTCGACGACGGGCAGTGCGCTGATGCGGTGCAGGTCCAGCAGCCGTGCCAGGTGGTCCAGCGGCGTCTGGCGGCGTGCGCGGACGACCTCGTCGGTCATGACCTCGCCGACGGTGCGCGCCTTCATGGTCCTTCCCTCCTTCAGCGGTGCGGGCGGGAGGGCGGCAGACCGGCCGCCCTGTTCTTCAGCCTCGCCGCCGCCCGCGCCGCCGACCAGGGCCGAGACGTGCACGAAGGAGGGCCGACCCGCCCGTGCCCCGGAGGGCCGGGAGACTCCGATTCCGGGGGCTGACCGCCCCGCCGCGGCGCCACGGCAGGGGAGCGGCCGGGCTGCGAGACGCTTCCCCTCGGTGCGGGACCCGGGGAGCCGCCGGGGATCCGTGCCCTCCTACTGCCGAACACCGTGAGAGCAGGGCCGACCGGCCCTGGTCCTTCGGCCCGGATTCGACAAGGATCACGGTACGGAAACCGGCGAGTACGGTCAGTACGGTCCGTGCAGGGACAGCGGTGAGGAACGCGGAGCGGTGGAGAAAGTGACAGCGGAGCGCGAGCGGCCCGGCCCCGGCGATCCGGTCCGGGTCTTCCTCCTGGACGACCACGAGGTGGTACGACGTGGGGTGCGCGACCTGCTGGACGACGAGCCGGACATCAGTGCGATCGGCGAGGCCGGCACGGTGGAGCAGGCCTTGGTGCGCGTACCCGCGCTGCGCCCGCAGGTGGCGGTCCTCGACGTCCGGCTCCCCGACGGCGAGGGCGTGACCGTCTGCCGTGAGCTGCGTTCACGTATGCCGGACCTGGCCTGCCTGATGCTCACCTCCTTCGACGACGAGGAGGCGCTGCTCGACTCGATCATGGCGGGCGCGCCCGGCTACGTCCTGAAGCAGATCCAGGGCCCGGAGCCTTCGTCCAGGCGTTCACGCCCGCTCTGGCGCCGGTGGGCACGATCGCGTTCCTGGCGATGGCCGCCGCGCTCGGCGCGGGCAGCGGTGCCGTTCGCCCTCGTCGCGCTGCTCGCCCCGACGAACGAGGTCGGCTCGGCCACCGGCGTCGTGGGCGCCACGGGCGGCCTCGGCGGCTTCGTCCCGCCACTGGTGGTGGGCTCGCTGTGCGGCGCCTACGGCTCGTACGGGCTCGGTCTGGTCCTGCTCTCGGCGGTGGCCGCCGCGGCCCTGCTCTTCACCGGCACGGGGGTACGGCGCACGGTCACCCAGCGCGTCGCTGCAGCCCACGTCCACTGATCAGAGGAGGATCGCTCGATGTGTGAGTACTGCGGCTGCCAGGCGCTGGAATCCATCGACCAGCTGACCCTGGAGCACGAGACGGTGGTGCGTCTCATCAGCCACGTCCGCGATGCCCGGCGCGACGGTAAGGTCACGCGTATGGCGGAGCTGGCCCGGGAGATCGCCGCCGTGCTCGGCCCGCATACCGAGGTCGAGGAGCGGGGCCTGTACCCCGCCCTGGCCGCCGACTTCCCCGACAAGATCGCCGCCTTGGAGGCCGAGCACCGCCGCATCGAGGCCGTGCTGGCCGAGGCGGACGGACCGTTCCTGACCGATCCCACCTGGCCGGACCGCCTGATCGAGGTGCTCGACCTGCTGCGTGCGCACATCCTCAAGGAACAGGACGGCGTGTTCCCCGCAGCCCTGGCCGTGCTGGACACCGAGCAGTGGGAGGCCGTCGAAGCGGTCCGTGCCCGGGTCGGCACGCGCATGCCGCAGCCGGCTACCTGACGTCTCTCCTTCGTCGTCTCCCTCGGCTTCCTCGTCCCGCCCGTCCGCCCGGCGCGCCGCTGCCGCCGGGCGGACGGCTGCAGCGCCGGGACGGGGCCCGACTGGCGCTGATCGGGCCGTGACTTGCCCGTGCCCCTGGGGAAGAGCTCATGCTCGGCCGGTAGACGGATTGATCACGATCGGAGAGCCGGACGTCCGTACCCGGCTGAGCCGGTGGACGCTGCGGCTGTAACGGGACCGCGGCCCCGCTCGTGCCCGCCCGGGTGGCGGAAGCGGGGCGAGCGCGCTGGTACGGGGCGCACCAGGTGGAGCGGGCCTGGTTGATCGGCCTGATGAGGTCGGTGGGGATGCCGCTTGCTTGCATCACCCAGGTGCTGCGGGCGCAGGACGCCTCGGGGTACGGGCCGTGGCGGAGTGCTGGAGGGCACGGCCGCTCGCCCGTGTGACGTACCTGAGCAACTGGTGGTTACCCTGCCGGGGGGAAGGTGAAGTCCGCCGGGCTGCCGGGCTTCTTTGAGGCCGCGACCGGCGAGCTGTTCGCGCTCCTTGTCGCCCCGGCGGGACTGTCCCTGTCCGATGCCGGCGGCCTTGCACGACAGGAGGGTGCTCTGGCCGGCGCGTCGGGGGCTGAGCCCGGCCCGTCCGGCCCGCATCTGCCCGACGTGGGGGACTGGACGTGGGACGGCTGAGAACGGAGTGATCGCCACGTGAGAGGTGTGCCGAGATGAGTCAGTCCGCGACCGAGGTCCGGCACCACCCCGGTGGTCGTCCACCACCGCAGGCGTACCGAAGACGTCCAGCTGCGTGTCGCCGACGCCATCACCAGATTCGCCGGATCGATGCCGTTCGTCTACATCCACGCGGTCGTCTTCGCCGTCTGGATGGTGTTCCTCGAATCGAGCCCCTGGCCGACGCTGACCCTCGTGGTGTCGCTGGAAGCGATCTTCCTGTCGACATTCGTCATGATCGGTCAGAACCGGCAGGCGGCCTTCCAGCAGATCAAGGCCGACCACGACTTCGTCGAGCAGGAGCTGGAGCTCAAGACCAACACCGAGCTGACCCGGGCCATCCATGTGATGACCACGGAACTCCACAGGCGTCTGATCGACGGTGAAGGCGAGCAGTAGCCATATCAGGCCATGGAGGGCAGCGGGACGACCCACTCGACGACGGTGCCGCTCGGTTGGTTCGAGGACAGGCTGAAAGTGCCGCCCAGATCCTGCGCGCGCTTGCGGAGGTTGGCCAGGTCGCTGCGGCGGGTGACCGCCGGGTCGATCCCGCGGCCGTTGTCGGCCACACGCGGTTTCAGGTCGGCGTCGGTGGCCTCGACGCTGACGTCGACCGTGGTGGCGTGTGCGTGCCGGGTGGTGTTGGACAGGGCCTCGCCGAGCACGGCCGGCAACTGCTCGGTCCGTTCGGCGGACACGGCCGTGTCCAGCAGCCCGGTCATGCGCAGTGCCGGGGTGAAGCCGAGCGATTCGGCTGACCGTTCGGTGGCCGCCACCAACTGGGCGCGCGGCCCGCTGCCACGACGCGCCTGATCGTGCTCGTGCAGGCCGTAAATGGTGGATCGGATGATCTTGATGGTGTCATCCTGGTCGTCCCACGACGCGCTGGATCCGCTCGCCGACCTGGGGGCGGTCGGCGACACTGCCCAGCGTGGACTGCAGGGACAGCGCGTCGGCGAACAGCCGCTGGATGACCAGGTCGTGCAGATCTCGGGCGATCCTGTCGCGGTCGTTCAACACGAGCATGCGCTCGGTGGCGCACCGGTGCTCGGCGACGTGCATGGCCAGCGCGGCCTGGTTGCCGAAGCCGGTGACCATGTCGATCACGGCGTCGGTGAAGAGCGAAGCCCCCGGTACGTTCGCCACCTGCAGCACCCCGCGGACATGTTCCGGGGTGCCCAGCGGGACGAAGAACGCCGGTCCCAGCGCCACCACCGAGGCGCTGCCGCCCTCGGCGCGTGGGTCGGCGCTCACGCGTCGCTGGTGATCGTCTCACCGGACTCGAAGACCTTCGCCGCCAGCGCCGTGGCGGGCAGTACCAGCCCATGCACCTGCTCCGCCGGTGCTCCCGAGGCGACCTCGATGACCAGCTCTCCGCGATCGCCGACCGGCACCGCCAGAGTGACTAGGTCCGCGCCGGCCATTTCCCGCACGGTGGTCACGATGGACTCCAGCACCACGGCGGATCCGCGCCCGACAGCAGGCTGCGGGTCAGCTCGTTGCTGGCCGGCAGCCACCGCTGCCGGCGGTGCGCGTCCTCGTACGGCCGGGCGTTGTCGATCGCCACACCGGCCGCAGCGGCCAGGGTCCGCAGTACCGCCTCGTCGTCGGTGTCGGCGCCCGTTACTGGCCTGGCCCGAGCCAGCTCATGGCGACGAACTGTTCGGCACCGCGAGCGAGCAGGTCTCCCCAGGGCGGATGGTCACCGCACGATCGGCCAGTACCACCCGGATCGGGGACTCCTCCGAGTCGGGCACACTGATCTCGAGTCGGCCGCTCCTGCGCCGCACGCCGACCCCCCAGTGCCCGCGATAGCGCAACGCGAAGCCGTACTCGGAAAGTGCCGGAAGCGGCACGGGGTCCAGCCACAGGGCGTCCTCGCGTGTGGCCAGTCCCGTCAGACCGCGCTGGACCAGGTCGAGGGTGCCGGCCATGGCCCCGAGGTGGATGCCCTCGCCAGTCGTGCCGCCCTGAATGTCGGCGATGTCCGCCTCCAGCGCCTCGTGGACATACTGCCATGCCTCGGCCCGTCGTGCTTTGGCGAGGACCAGGCCGTGGACGAGTTCGCTGAGGGTGGAGCCGTGGCTGGTGCGCCGCAGGTAGTAGTCGACGGTTCTGCGCCAGATGTCGTCGTCCAGGTCGTACCCGAGACGCCGGAAAAGAGCCTGCAGTTCGACGGGGGAGAACAGGTAGCCGAGCATGAGGACGTCGGCCTGCTTGGACGCTTTGTAGCGGTTGACCGTGTCGTCCTCGGCCTCCAGGATTCGGTCCAGTCGGCGGATGGTGCCGTAGCGCTTTCGGTAGGCCTCCCAGTCGAGTTCGGCGAGTTCGTCGTAGCCCTCGAACTGGCTGATGACGCCCTGGTGGAACGGCACCCGCAACCGACGCGAGATCTCCTCCCATCGGGGCAGTTCGTCGGAGTTCAGCCGGACCCGGTCGAACAGTTCCTCGCGGCGCCATGCGGGAAGGCGCCGCAGCAGCTCCAGGGTGCGGGTGAGGACCCAGGCGGCGGTGACGTTGGTGTACGTGTTGTCGTCCAGCCCGGGCCGGTCGGTACCCGGGTAGCCGTCGTGGTATTCATCGGGGCCCGCGACACCGCGGATCCGGTAGCGGCGGGTGTCGGGGTCGAAGGTCGCGAAGTCCGCCCAGAAGCGGGCGATTTGGAGCAGCATCTCCGCACCCCTGGTGTGCAGGTACTCCGTGTCGCCGGTGGCTTCGCAGTACTGCCAGACGTTGTAGGCGATCGCCGAGCCGACGTGGTGCTGGAGCCGGGAGCGGTCCGGCAGCCAGCGGCCCGAGGCGGGATTGAGATGCCACTCCTGGGTTTCCTCGCGGCCGTTGCTGCCGCTCTGCCACGGATACATTGCCCCGGACCGGCCGGCCGCGGCCGCCGCTTTGCAGGCCTGCGGCAGGCGTCGGTACCGGTAGTCGAGCAGCGCCCGGGAGACCTCCGGCAAGTGCAGGTTGAGATAGGGCAGGACGAAGAGTTCGTCCCAGAAGACATGGCCCCGGTACGCCTCGCCGTGCAGCCCCCGCGCGGGAACCCCCACGTCCAGGTCCGCGGTGTGCGGCGACAGCGTCTGCAGGACGTGGAAGAGGTGGAAGCGCAGGATGCGGCCGGCCTCGCCGGGCACCTGCATGTCCGTGCGTCGCCACAACCGCTCCCACGCGGCGGCGTGTGAGTCCAGCAACGCGGGGAAGTCCTCCGCCGCGTTCACGCGGTCGACCGCTTCGCCGAGCGGGTCGCTGATCGCCGTGTCGCGGGAAGTGTGCAGCGCCACGGTCTTGTCCACGGTGACGGGCCGGCCTGGAACGATCGGGACGACGAGGCGGTGAACGGCCCGGTGGCGGGTCGCACGAAGCCCCGACGAGGCCGGAGCACGGTCGGCGACGACCGTCGTCCGGGCTGCCATGGCCACGGCGATGTCCGAGGCGCTGGTCCGGCAGCTCAGCCAGGCGGTATGGGGCTCCTGCGCGCCGGTCCGCACACGGGTCACGTGGTGGCGGTCGAGGGCGCGGTATCGGTGCACATTGCCGTTGATCACCTCGCCGTCCAGGGAGCTTTCGATCTCGATCTCCCCTGACCAGCCTTCGGCCGTGAAGACCGTCCGCAGTGCGGCCAGGTGCGGATCCCCCATGTGCACCAGACGGATTTGCTCGACGCCGAGGAGGCCCGTCTCCTCGCCGTGGTGGCGGGAGGACCGGGTGAGGGTGCCTCGGCGCAGATCCAGGATGTGCCTGTGGTCCAGGAGGGTGTGAGTGCCGGGGGCGCACCACGGGCCCCATGCTCCCTCGCCGCGGCGTACACGGAACCGCAGAAGCAGCCAGTTCGGGAGGTTGACCAGGTCTTCGTTCACCACCTGCCGCCCCGCCACGGTCGACGCCAGGCGGTTGTAGCACCCCGCCGCGTAGGTGCCCGGGTAGTGCACCAGACCCGCCCGGCACTCGGGCAGCGCGCCCCGCGTCGCGAAGTAGCCGTTGCCCAGCGTGCAGAGCGCTTCACGCAATCGCTCGGCAGCGGGGTCGTAGCCCGTCCACTCCCATGTCCATTCCGACATCCGCCACGCTTCCCTCTTCTCCGGAGCACGATGGAGGCCCGCGTGTGCGTGGCGAGCCTCAGGCCGGCTGGGGGACGACGGCGACGGGGCACTGCGAGTGGTGCAGCAGGGCGTGGGCGACCCTGCCGAGCTGCAGACCGAAGCGGCCGTGCCGGCGCTGGGCGCCGACGACGATCAGGTCGGCCTCGGCCGATGCCTCCAGCAGGACGCGGTGTGCGGGACCCTCCAGCGGCCGGCGCCGGACATCGACCCGAGGATGCTCCCCCACGGTCTCACGCAGGGCCTCCTCCAGGGCGGTCGAGGCCCGCTCCTCACGCAGCCGTGCCGCGTCGTCCGCGATCAGCATGTGGTCCACAGGCTCTTGCACGGGGTTGCGCCAGGCCCGTACGGCCGTCAGGGCGCAGCCGCGCACCTCGGCCTCGCGCACGGCGAAGCGTACGGCGCCCGCACCTCCGGTGGGGTCCCCGACCCCCACCACGACCTGGCCGAAGCTTCCCTGACAGTTGGGTTCAGCGCCACGGATCACGATGACCGGGCAGACGGCACGCGCCGCCACCGAGAGGCTGACGGACCCGAGCAGCATCCCGGCCACCTCGCCACGCCCGCGTGAGCCCGTGACCAGAGCGAACGCATCGGGCCCCGCGCGCAGCAACGCGGACACGGCGTCCTCGGGCACCGCCCTGCCCGACACCTTCACCTCGGGATTGCGACGCTGGGCCCGTTCCAGGCAGGAGGCGACGATGTGCTCCGCCATGACCTCACCGGCGGGGCGGTCGGTGCTGAAGGACGGTTGGGCTCCCTCGTAGGTCTCCCACAGGGAGGCATGGACAAGATGCAGGGCGAGCCCGTGTCGCGCCGCCTCGTCCACCGCCCAGTCGACCGCCGCCAGACTGGAGTCCGACCCGTCGACGCCCACGATCAGTGGGAGTTCCATCGCCGTCACCGCCTTCGCCGCCCGGCTGCCGAGAGCCCCTGTGACTACCGTCGCACTGCCCGCGCGGCGCCGCGACACGCCACCGGGTCCGGACCGGGTGGGGCTCCGGCCGGTTTGCCGCGGGCCGGATTGTGGTGATGCTGGAGGCGATGGCCGAGCCGGCCCTTCCAGCGCGCCTTGCGAGGACCGAGGACATGCCTGTCGCCGCTCCGCACATCGTGAGCGATGTGATGACCGCGCCCGCGGTGGCTGTCGGGCGCGATGTACGGGTCAAGGAGATCGTCCGGGTGATGGAGGAGCGGCATGTGAGTGCTGTGCCGGTCGTGGGTGCTGACGGGCGGGTCGTCGGTGTGGTGTCCGAGGCCGACCTGCTGCCCAAGGAGGAGTTCCGGGGCCGCCGGCTCACCCGTCTCGAGCGGATCCGGTACCGGTCCGAGCTGGCCAAGGCCGAGGGGATGACGGCGGAGGAGCTGATGAGCACACCCGCCGTCACGGTCCGCCCGGACGTCACCCTGGCTCAGGCGGCTCGTCTCATGGCCGTGAACCGTGTCAAGCGGCTGCCCGTGGTCGACGACAAGGACCGGCCGGTGGGCGTCGTCAGCCGTGGCGACCTGCTGCAGGTCTTCCTGCGGCCGGACGCGGACATCGAGGAGGAAGTCCGCCGTACGGTGGTGTCCTACCTGTTCCCGACGCTCGCTCATGCCATCCGTGTGTCGGTGCGGGACGGGATCGTCACGCTGCGGGGACCCGTCCACGACACCTCTCTCATCTGGGTCGCCGAGCGTCTCGTCCGAGGGATGGAGGGCGTGGTAGGCGTCGAGACCCGGCTCGGTGGCGTCGAGTGAAACCGTGGCCGTCTACTGATCCGCCGGGGTGATCCGGCGGCCGGTGAGGCTCGTGGGCCGGATCGACACCCACATCTCGCGCTCACCACCCGCCCAGGGCATGGTGTGAGCCCGCTGGGTGAGGCTGCGCACGGCCTCGGGATCCGTCACCACGCTCGCGGGGCCCACGGCGAGCACGCTCCACCCCTGGCTCAGCGCCTCGTCCACGTGGTCGACCTCGAAAGCGACCTCCCTCTCCACGGCCGCCGCGGGCACGGAGTCGGGTACGGTCCGGAAGGCGATGGTGTCGTCGACGACCTCGTAGTTGACCGGAACGACCGCCGGGCGGCCGTCGGGCGCCGTCACCGCGACGCGCCCCACACCGTGTGTCGAGAGCAGGGTGCGGCATTCCTCCGGACTGAGGTCCCGCAGTCGGGGGTGCAGCAGGGCGTGCCCCTGACCTGGCGGGAGATCGATGCCTCCGCCACGGAGTGCGGCGACGGTGGTGTCCAGCGCGTCGGCCAGCCTGATGAGAGTCGCCAACGTCGGGTCGGCGGGCCGTTCCTCCAGGTAGGCCAGGTAGTCGGGCGACATCCGGGCGCGGCCGGCCGTCTCCTCCCGGCTGAGCCCCCTTCGGCGGCGTTCGACGCCCACGCGCCGGCCGATGTCGCCGGGATTCGCCGGCTCGGTCGGGCGGACGGCCGTGGACACGGTCGCCCCCTCACCCGTTCCTGGTGGTGCCACGGGAGTGGACGCGGGCTGTCCCTGCTCCAGATGGCGGATGTGGGCGTCGGGCCCGGGGAACACGAGCGTGACTTCGTCCGTGTCCGACCAGCGCACGTCGTAGGGAGGCGTGCCGTCCGCGTGGTGGAGTCCGACGATCTCGCCGTCGCGCCTGGCGGCGCCGGTCGAGGGGCTTTCTATGACGAGCTGGTCGCCGAGGTGAGCTCGCATGGTCGCCGCCCTCTCCTCAGAATGGTGCTGTATCCAACCTGCCACGCGGGACACACCGCCGCACGGGGCGAGGGCCCTGGCACCGCGTGGTGGGCGGCCCGGATCCGGGAGGCACCATGCACCACCGAACGGTCGAGGAGCTCATGACCCGGGACGTCGTCCGGGCGCGGCGCGACACGCCGTTCAAGGAGCTCGTCAGACTGCTGGAGGAGAACGACGTCACCGCCGTACCCGTGGTGGACGAACTGGACCGCCCGATGGGCGTGGTGTCCGAGGCCGACCTGCTGCGCAAGAGCGCCGACCAGACCGACCCGTCGGGCCGGACTCCCCTTCCGCACCTGGAAGCCTGGGAGCGGGCCAAGGCCGAGGGGTCCCGGGCCGAGGAACTGATGTCGGCGCCCGCGGTGTGCGCGCGTCCCGAGTGGACCGTGGTCGAGGCCGCCCGCCTGATGGAGAGCCAGCACGTCAAGCGGCTGCCCGTGGTGGACGAGGCGGACCGGCTGCTGGGCATCGTCAGCCGCGGTGATCTGCTGCGGATCTTCCTGCGCCGGGACGAGGCGATCCGCGAGGAGATCACCGGTGACCTGCTGCGGCGCGCACTGGGCCTCGATCCGCGGGACGTGACCGCGGAGGTGCGCGACGGGCGGGTCACCCTCACCGGCACAGTGGAGTACCGAAGCATGATTCCGGTCGTCGAGCAGCTGTGCCGTGGCGTCGACGGGGTGGTCTCGGTCTCCGGGAACCTCGCCCACCGGACGGACGACACCCTCGACTCACCCACCGGGACGTGAGCTCAAGGTCTGAATCCGCCTGGGTTCACACGGTCCGTCCGACGATGTGACGGGACTGGGACGCCGCTATGCCCTGGATGTCGCGTTCGGCGGTGTTCAGCAGTTGATGGGCGAGGTCCTGCATGGCCCTGCCCGCCGCCAGCTCGTCGCCGATCTCCGGCACGTTCGTGTCCGCCGGATTGCGGTGGGCGTCCCCGTGGCCCGTGAGCGTCGTGGCGCCGGTGTCCAGGACCACGTGTGCCTTCGTCGTTCCGTTGTCGTCCTCGAAGAGGTGCAGACGTACGTTCCACTCTCCTGTGTGCGACATCGCTCTCTCCTTGCCTCGCAGCCGAGTCCCGCCGAACTCCACAACGTCCATTCGTATGTGACATTCCGTCAGTAGACGCGGGCGAGCTGGACGCGGCGGAACCGGGCGGCCGGCCTTCAGCAGGTCGCCGGCCGGTCCCCCGGGTCTTCTCACCATAGCCGTCACCTCTGGGGGACCACCGCGACAGGGCACGGCGCGTGATGCAGCAGCGCGTGGTTGATCAGGCCCAGTTGCAGACCCGGATGCCCAAGCCGCCGTCGGGCTCCTACGACCAGCAGATCCGCCGTCGATGCGGCTTCCAGCAGTGCCGGGCGCGCCGGTTTCTCGATCAGCAGTCGGCTCACGGAGGCGTCGCGGTACTGAGCCGCTGGACGGCGCAGGGCGTCGTCCAGCACCTGCGCCGGCGGGCGCCGATGGGCTTCCAGGAACCACGACGGGGCCTGCGGTGTCGTGTACGCCCCGGACAGTGCGCTCCAGGCGTGCACCGCCACGAGCCGGCACTGCCGCACATGGGCCTCGCGGAGCGCGAAGTCCACGGCCGTGCCGCTGCCCTCCCCGTCCTCGACACCCACGACGACGTTCCCGAACCGGGCATCACGGTGCTCCACGGTGCCGCGCACCACGACGACCGGGCAGTCGGCCCGCGCCGCCACGGCGAGGCCGACCGAGCCCAGGAGCATGTCGTCGAGGTCTCCAGACCCTCTGCACCCCAGGACCAGCGCGAAGGCATTGCGTCCGATGTCGATCAGGGCGGAGGCCGCGTCCTCGTGCGACACCTCACTGGACAACGGGACCGCGGGAGCCCGCTTCCCGGCACGTGCCGAGGCGGCGCTGATCACCGCGGATGCCTCACGCTCACCGGCCGCCGCGCACAGAAGCTGGAGCAGGACGCCATGCCAGGCAGCCTCGTCGGCGGCCCAGTCGACCGCCTCAAGGCTCCCCTCGGATCCGTCGACACCCACCACCAGGGGAATCGCCACCGCCCGGTCTCCTCTCATCCCGTACGCGGGCGACGCCGGGCCCGGCCACTCGGTCGCACCGTTCACCTTCATGTCCGGGTTCCATGTCCAGCTTCGTACGAGACGGAGGCCGCCGCCACGCAATCAGTCGGCACCCTGGCCTCGACGACGGCGCACGGGCCGCCGTGTTGCCCGGAAGCACAGCGGGGGTGACCGTGGAGGTGGGGGAGCGAGGGAGTGAGTACCGTGCGAGCGCTCGTCTACCACGGCCCGGCACAGACCTCCTGGGACACCGTCCCGGACCCTGTGATCGAAGAGCCCACCGACGCGATCGTGCGTATCGACGCCACCACCGTCTGCGGCAGTGATCTGCACATCCGGCAGGGAGACTTTCCCGAGGTGAAGCCGGGGACGGTCCTCGGCCACGAGGCCGTCGGCGAGGTCGTGGAAATCGGCGGCGAAGTCCACCACCTGCGCCCCGGCGACCAAGTGATCGTGTCGTCCGTCTCGGCCTGCGGCGATTGCCGGGAGTGCCGTGACGCCATGTACGGGCAGTGCCGCGGAGGCGGCGGATGGATCCTGGGGAACCTGATCAACGGGACCCAGGCCGAGTTGGTGCGGGTGCCCTTCGCCGACCACTCCACCACCCGGCGTCCCTCGGACCTCCCACTCGACGACGCGGTGCTGCTCGCGGAACTCCTCCCGACCGCCTACGAGGTCGGAGTGCGGAACGGACATGTGTGCCCGGGAGACACCGTCGTGGTGGTGGGCGCGGGCCCCGTCGGTCTCGCCGTCGTCATCGTCGCGCGGCTCTACTCGCCCCGCCGGATCATCGCCGTCGATCTGGCCTCCGCCCGGCTGGAGACCGCCGCCCGTCTGGGGGTGGATGCCGCCGAATCGCCGGGGAAGATGATCGCCGACCTGGCCGAGGGGCCGGGCGCCGACGTGGTCATCGAGGCGTCGGGCGATCCGGACGGCTTCGTGCTGTGCACACGCGCCGTCCGCACGGGAGGGCACATCGCCAACATCGGCACGCACGGCAAACCGGCGACGCTCCATCTCGAGTCCCTGTGGCGCAAGAACGTGACGATCAGCATGGGACAGGTCGACACGTCCTCCACCCCCCGGTTGCTGGACCTGATGAGGTTCGGACGCCTGCCCGTCTCCCGGTTGATCACCCACACCTTCGGCCTCGACCGGATGGAAGACGCCTACGAGGTGTTCGCACACGGCACCACCACGGGCGCCGTCAAAGTCGTGCTCCGTCGCGACTGAGCCGCCCGGTAGCGGTGAGCCGCCGACGGTGCTGGAGGTCGAGTCGCGCACCACCTCGCTCGGCGTGGTCGGCACACTGTCCCGTCGCTGTCGTCCGGGGCACCGGGCGGGTATGTGAAACAGGGCGCGTATGAACAGCGGGCGCTCACGGCGCTGAGCCGGTCCCGTCCTTCGATCTCTCGACCAGGAACCGCGAGGCAGCCGACAGCGTGGTCAGTTCCGGGTAGTCCTCCTCATCGATACGGATTCCCGTGCGCTCGGACAGCAGCTCCACCAGGCTGAGGAAATCGAGGGAATCCAGTTCGAGGACGTCGCGGAACTTGTCGTCCGGTTCGACCCGAGTGAAGTCGGCGTCGGGGATGATCTGAGCGATGGACTCCTTGACCACGGACAGAGCTTCCGCGTTGTTCAGAGGCTTCATCTGATTCACAGCTCCTCCGGTTTCTGCAGCAGTCGGTCGACCGCTGTGAGGTAGCGCGCCCCTACGGCGCCGTCCGTGGCCCGGTGGTCGGCGGCCAGGGTCGCGGTCACCACCGGACGCACGCCGAGCATGCCGCCGGTGGCCCACGGCCGTTCGACGACCGCGCCGAAGCCGACCAGGGCCACCTGGGGCGGATGGATGACACCGAACACCGTCTCCACGCCCTGGTCGCCCAGACTGGTGACGGTCAGGGTGGCGCCAGTCGTGTCGCTGCTCCGCAGCCGTCCCCGCCGGGCGCGCTGGACCAGATCCTTGAGGCGGGCCATGAGGGCGTCGGGCGGCAACGTGTCGGCGCGGTGGATGACCGGCGCGAGCAGTCCGCCCTGCCGGAGCGACACCGCGACACCCACATTGACCTCGGCGGCGGGGACGAACCCGCCGTTCTGCCAGTAGCCGTTGAGGCCCGGCACCTCGCGTACCGCCACCGCGGCGGCCTTCAGCAGCAGGGCCGCGGGCACGAGGCGGTCGGCGGGCGAACGGCCGCGGTTGATCCGGTGCAGCCACTCCTCGGCCGCCGTGAGGTCGATGGTGGTGGACAGGTAGTAGTGCGGGATCTCCCGCTTGGAGCGGCTCATGAGGTCGGCGATGACACGGCGCATGGCGTCCGTGCGCTCTTCCGGGCGGCTGTCGGTCGGTTCGGCTGCACGCGTACGTCGTTCGCCGTCCTCTCGGCGCCGAACCGGTCGCTCGGGTTCATCTCCTGCGGCGCGTGCGTGCACGGCCGCGTGCACGTCCGTCGCTCGCACCGCCCCGCCCTCTCCGGTGCCCCGTACCGCCGTCAGGTCGATGCCGAGATCACCGGCGAGGCGTCGTGCGTACGGGGTGGCCCGCACCCTGGGCGTGAGCGGCGGCGCAGCGTGCTCCACGTCGGCGCGGGTGATCCGTCCGCCCGGCCCGGTGCCGTGCAGTGCCGTCAGGTCGACGCCCCTCAGCTCCGCCAGGTGCCGCACGAGCGGTCCGAGGGCTGGCTCGGTCCCGGCGGATACTTCCAGCGGCGGGTGCGCGGGGTTGCCCGTCGCCCGTGCGGGCTGCCCGGACACCTCCTCCCGGGTTGCCGTGCGTGCAGGCTCCTGGACCGTCTTCGGTCCGCGGACAGCCTTACGGCGCGGCTTCTCATGTTCGTGTCGGGCGGCTGTTTCCACCACCGTCCGCATGCCGGGTGCCGCCTCGCCCTCGATCACCGCGAGCGGTGTCCCCACCGGCACCCGGGTCCCCGGCACGACGAGCAGCCGTCCCACGGTCCCGGACGCGAAGCACTCGACCTCGATGGCCGCCTTGTCGGTTTCCACGACCGCCACGACGTCACCCTTGTGCACCCGGTCCCCGGGGCTCACGAGCCACTCCTGCAGGACTCCCTCGGCCATGTCCGCGCCGAGTGACGGCATGGTGAACGCGGTCATCTCAGCCCGACCTTCCGGTGACCGGCCGCCGTTCCGCCTCGTCGGCTCCGGTCGGCGCGGGCTCGCCGACCGCGCGGCGCGCGGCTGCGACGATTCCGTCGGCGTGGGGCAGCGCGGCCTGCTCCAGTCTGCGCGCGTACGGCATGGGTACCTCGGCACTGC
The DNA here is from genome assembly GCF_001953885.1 of Streptomyces sp. IMTB 2501. Taxonomy (GTDB): domain Bacteria; phylum Actinomycetota; class Actinomycetes; order Streptomycetales; family Streptomycetaceae; genus Streptomyces. The sequence goes on from NZ_MQUS01000010.1 coordinate 274,060, forward strand.
ACACCCGCTCGACGGGGGCGTCGAGGTCGTAGAAGTGCTGTTCGGTGAGGCGTGCGGAGATCTCCGCGGCGAGGCTGCCGGTGCGCCAGCCCTCGTCGACGACGACGGCACGGTGCGTGCGCGCCACTGATGCGCCGATGGTGGTGTCGTCCAGCGGGCGCAGGGTGCGCAGGTCGACGACCTCGGCGCTGATGCCGCCACTCGCCAGGTCGTCGGCCGCGGCCAGTGCTTTGGGCAGCGAGCCGCCGTAGGTGATCAGGGAGACGTCCGTGCCGGGTCGGCGGACAGCCGCGTGATCGATGTCGACCGGGCCTGCGTCGGCGGGCAGCTCGCCCGACACGTTGTACAGGCTGCCGTGCTCGAAGATCAGCACGGGGTCGGGGTCGGCGAGCGCAGGGGCCAGCATGTACCGGGCGTCGGTGAGTGTCGCCGGGGCCAGGACCCGCAGGCCGGGGATGTGGGCGTACCAGCCCTCCAGGCTGTGCGAGTGCTGGGCCGCGAGCTGGCGTCCCGCGCCCGTGGTCATCCGGATCACGATCGGCACGGGCAGCTGGCCGCCCGACATGTGCAGCAGGGTCGCCGCGTTGTTGAGGATCTGGTCCAGGGCCAGCAGGCTGAAGTTGACCGTCATGATCTCGACGATCGGTCGCATGCCCGCCAGGGCCGCGCCGATACCCGCGCCGACGAACGCCGACTCCGACAACGGGGCGTCCCTGATCCGTTCGGGGCCGAACTCCTCCAGCAGGCCGAGGGTGACGCCGAAGCAGCCGCCGTACCGGCCCACGTCCTCGCCCATCAGGAACACCCGTTCGTCCGTGTGGAGCGCCTCGCGCAGGGCCTCGCGCATGGCCTCCCGGTAGGTCGTCTTCCGGTCGGAGGGGGCGGCGGGCTCGGCGCTGCGGGTGTGGGTCGCGGTCATGGCCGGCTCGCCTCCACCGGGCTGGTGACGTACTTCAGCAGGTCCTCTACGGGCTCTTCGGGAGCCTGTTCGGCCGCCTCGACGGCCTGGTCGATCTCGGCGGCCAGGCGATCCTCCATGGCGGTACGGGCCTTGTCGGACAGCTCCTTCGCCTCCCGCAGCCGCCGGGCGAGGCCCTCGACCGGGTCGCGCTCCTTCCAGTGCTCGATCTCGGCCTTGTCGCGGTAACGGTCGGCGTCGTACATGGAGTGGGCGCGGAAGCGGTACGTGCGCATCTCCAGGAAGTGCGGCCCGCCCCCGGCACGCACGCCTTCGGCCGCCCGTCGGGCCGCGCCCTCGACGGCGAACACGTCCATGCCGTCGACGGCCCAGGAGACCATGCCGTACCCGGCCGCGCGCAGCGCGAGGTCGGTCTGGGCCTGATGACGGGCCAAGGCCGTGCCCATCGCGTACAGGTTGTTCTCACAGACCAACAGCAGGGGTAGCCCCCAGAGGGCGGAGAGGTTGGCGGTCTCGTGGAACTCGCCCTCGGCGAAGGCGCCGTCGCCGAAGAAGCAGCAGGTGACCCGGCCCCGGCCGGTCAAGTGGTCGGCGAGGGCGAGGCCGGCCGCGAGGGGGAGCCCGCCGCCGACGATCGCGTTGCCGCCGTAGAAGCGGCGCCCGGCGTCGAAGAGGTGCATCGAGCCGCCACGGCCCCGGCTGCAGCCGGTGACCTTGCCGAACATCTCCGCCATGATCGCCTCGGCCGGAACCCCGCGGGCGAGGGCGTGGCCGTGTTCGCGGTACGTCGACACGACTGCGTCGTCGTCCGTGAGCGCCTCGTTGACGCCGACGGCCACGGCCTCCTCACCGATGTAGAGGTGCATGAAACCCCGGATGCGCGCCGCGCTGTACAGCTCCACGCAGCGTTCCTCGAACCGGCGGACGCGCAGCATCGCCTCCAGCAGGGCCAGGCGGTGCGCGGCCTGACGGTTCGGCCGAGCCGCGGGCCGCGGTGTGCGCGGGGTATGTGTGGTGGTCATGCGGGCTGCTCCGTCCTCGCCGTGGAGGCGTCCTCCGGAGTGGGGTCCTCAAGGGTGGAGATGTCGCCCTCGGGCAGGCCGAGTTCTCGTGCCCGCAAAAGGCGGCGCATGACCTTGCCGCTGCGGGTGTGCGGCAGGTGCTGGTCGAAGGCGATCTCGCGGGGCGCTACGGCCGGGCCCAGTCGGCGCCTGGCGAAGGCCAGCAGTTCCTGCCGCATCGCGGCGGTCGCGTCGAAGCCCGGCCGCAGCGTGATGAATGCCTTGACGATGTTCCCGGCCACGGGATCGGGCCGGCCGATCACCCCGGACTCGGCGACCGCCGGATGCTCCATCAGGACGCTCTCCACCTCGAACGGCCCGACCAGGTGCCCTGCCGACTTGATGACGTCGTCGGCGCGCCCGACGAACCAGTACCAGCCGTCCGCGTCGCGCCGCACCACGTCGCCGGTCAGGTACCAGCCGTCCGCGAAGGCCGCCGCGGAGCGCGGCTCGTCGTGCAGATAACCGCGGAACATGGACGGCCAGCCGGGCCGCAGCGCCAACTCGCCCTCCACGCCCGGTGTTTCGAGTATGGTGACGTGCCCTGCGACGACCTCGGCCCGGCCGTCCTCGCCGCGCCGCAGCACGGCCGCCTCCACACCGGGCAGCGGACGCCCCATCGAGCCGGGGCGGATGTCACAGGCGGCGAAGTTGGCGATCATGATGGCGCCGGTCTCGGTCTGCCACCAGTTGTCGTGCACCGGCAGACCGAGCACCTCCCGTCCCCACACCACGGCCTCGGGATTCAGCGGCTCGCCGACCGAGGCGATGAACCGCAGCGCGCTCAGGTCGAACGAGCGGGGCAGGTCGTACGGCCCGGTCCTCGGCGTCGTTCGCATCAGCATGCGCAGGGCCGTCGGCGCCGTGTACCAGACACTCACCCGCTGCTCGGCGAGGATCCGGTACCAGCGGCGGGCGTCGTAGTCGCCCTCGTCCACCACGACCGTCACGCCGTGCATGAGCGGGGCGATGATCCCGTAGGACATGCCGGTGACCCAGCCGGGGTCCGCGGTGCACCAGAACACGTCGTCCGGGTGCAGGTCGAGGGCGTAGAGCGCGGTCATGTAGTGGGCGACGGCCGCCTCGTGCACGTGCACCGCGCCCTTGGGGATGCCCGTCGTGCCGCTCGTGAAGTGCAGCAGGGCCATGTCGTGGGGCGAGGTCGGTGGAATGGTGAAGCTGTCGGCAGCGTCGGCCATCAGGGCGGAGAGGGATTCGGTGCCGGGCAGGTCGTCCGCGCCCTCGCCGACGATCAGTACGTGGCTCAGGGTGGCGAGTCGCCCGCGTTGCCCGGCGACCTTCCTGCGGTACAGCTCCGCCGTGGTGACCAGTACTTGTGCGTCGCCCAGTGTCATCCGCTGGAGGACCGGATCCGGTCCGAAGGCGGAGAACAGCGGGCACAGGACGCTGGTGTTCTTCAGTGTGCCGAGGACCACGGTGTACAGCTCGGGGCACCGCCCCAGAAGCGTCATCACCCGGTCGCCGTGACCGATGCCGAGGCCACGGAGCACGTTGGCGAACCGTGCCGTCGTACGGGCCAGTTCCCCGTAGGTCACCGAGGTGACCGAGTCGTCACGCCCGACACAGCGCAGCGCGACCGCTGTCGCGTGGGCTGATGCCGCATGTCGGTCCACGGCCTCGTGCGCGATGTTCAGTCCTCGCTCGCCGGGCAGCCCTTGCAATCTGGCCCGCGCCTCCGGCCAGGAGAAGGCCGCACATTCCTTGCCGTAGTCGAGCAGATTGGGCGCGACGCGGGGCAGCGCGTCCTTCCGGATGGTCTCCCAGCGCATGCCGCCCCCTCCTTCCTTGGGGCCTTCTTCGACGATCCGCCCGGCCCACCCCGTGCGCACTGGGTCGAACGGCCCGAGTATCCGGCCGGACGGCTCAGGCCCACGGCCGGCCGCCTGCCTGAGACGATGACCGGGGCACGCTTTCCGGGAGGTGACCCGTATGGCGTCTCGGCTGCGGCTCACACTGCTGGGCGTGGGCGCGATGGCCTCCCCGCGTTTCGCACCGGCCGGCCTCCTGGTCGTCTGCGGACGCCATCGCGTCGCGTTCGACGGCGGCCCGGGGGCGGAGCCGCCCGAGGGCCGGCTGGACGCCTGGCTCGTCACCGATGAGCACGCCGAACTCCGCTCCGCCCTGCGGTGTCTCGCCACCGAGCGCGGGCTGGTGCCGCACATGGCGGACGCGGACCTCGGCGAGCTGCGCATCCGTGCACTGCCGGTCGCGCACACCTCCCATCCCACCTGCGGATATCGCATCGAGGCAGAGCCGGGGACCGCTGTGTGGGCACCGGAGTTCTGGACCTTCCCGGCCTGGGCGGCGGACGCGGACCTGATGTTCGCCGAAGCCTCGGGCTGGGACCGTCCCATCCGCTTCCGCGGTGGAGTGGGCGGGCACGCTCCCGTGCGTGACGTCGGCGCCGAAGCGGCACGGAGCCGGGTCGGACGCCTGGTCTACGCGCACATCGGCCGCCCCTGTCTGCGGGCGATGGACGCGGGTCTGACGCCCGAGTACGGGGAGTGGGGCCGGGAGGGTCACACGTACCTCCTCTTCCCGAACCGCCGAGCGCGCTGATCATCGTCGTATCGACCAGGTCAAGGGGACCAATGGACCCGACACGTGCCCGTGTGGCTCTGTCGGCGCTCCGACGATGCCGGAAACGCTGTGGTCATGGGCCTGAAAGGACGGTAGGGATCAACGTGCCGTCCGCAGCGCTGTGGAGGTCGGTCATGAGTCTCGACGCCGGTGCGAACGCCTCCCATGCCCCCGCGTCCGACGGGCTCGTCATGGGCAAGGACGGAATGGCCGCGCTCGTGGACGAGCTGATCAGGCGCGGTTTCACCGTGATCGGGCCCACGGTCCGGGACGGCGCGATTGTGCTGGCGGAGCTGCGGTCGGCCGACGAGCTGCCGTACGGGTGGGGCGTGGAGCTGGAGGCCGGGCGGTACCGGTTGCGGGAGCGGTCGGACGGGGCGGCCTTCGCGAACTCGGCGGGCCCCCAGTCGTGGAAGTCGTTCCTGCATCCGTCGCGGGTACGGGAGTGGAGCGCCGACCGGGTGGGCGACCAGGTGGTCTTCACGACCGACCAGGTCACGCCTCCCCGGTACGCCTTCCTGGGCGTGCGTCCCTGCGACCTCCGGGCCATCGCCATCCAGGACCGGGTACTGACCGGTGGGGCGTACCGCGACCCCGTCTACGAGGGGCGGCGCTCCGGAGCACTGCTGATCGTGGTCGAGTGCACGGAGCCCGGCGCCACCTGCTTCTGCGTCTCGATGGGCACCGGACCCGCCGCCTCTCGCGGCTACGACCTGGTGATGACCGAAGTGGTGGATGAGGACGGGCACCGCTTCTGGGTCCGCAGCGGCAGCGCGGAAGGGGCCGACATCCTGGCCGAACTCCCCGGCCGTCCGGCCGACCCCGAAACCCGGGAGACGGCACGCGCGGGCGTCACAGCGGCAGCGGACGGTATGGGACGGACCATGCCCGAAGCCGATCTGCGGGAGCTGATGGCCGGAACGCTCGACGCGCCCCGCTGGGACGATGTGGCGGGGCGCTGCCTGACCTGCGGTAACTGCACCATGGTGTGCCCCACCTGCTTCTGCACCACCACCGAGGACGTCACCGACCTCACCGGCGACCACGCGGAACGGTGGCGGCTGTGGGACTCGTGCTTCGACCTGGACTTCTCCCAGCTGCACGGCGGCCCGGTCCGGGCCTCCTCGCGCAGCCGCTACCGGCAGTGGATGACCCACAAACTCGGCACCTGGTACGACCAGTTCGGCTCGTCGGGCTGCGTGGGCTGCGGACGCTGCATCGTGTGGTGCCCGGTCGGCATCGACATCACCGAGGAAGCCGCCGCCCTGCACGACTGGACACGGTCCGGGGCCTCGCCATCGGCACCGGAGTCACCATGAGCACCGTGGCGCCCCCGCTGCCGTACCGCGTCGCCGACGCCTGGGAGGAGACCGCCGATACCCGCTCGATCGAGCTGGTACCGGCCGGGCGGGAACTCCCGCCCTTCTCACCGGGGCAGTTCGCGATGGTCTACGCGTTCGGGGTCGGCGCGGTGCCCATATCGGCCAGCGCCCTGCGCGGCCGCCACGGGGGTCTCGTGCACACCGTGCGCGCGGTGGGCGCGGTCTCGGCCGCGCTGTACCGGCTGTGCCCGGGTGACACCGTCGGGCTCACCGGGCCGTACGGGGCCGGCTGGGACCTCGATGCGGCAGCCGGCCACGATGTGCTGGTGATCGCCGGCGGGATCGGGCTGGCTCCGTTGCGGCCGGCCATTCACGCGGTCCTGGACCGGCCGGCCGAGTACGGTGGGCCCACGATCCTCATCGGCGCCCGTACGCCTGCCGACCTGGTCTACCGGGACGAGATCGAGAGCTGGCGCGGCCCGGCCCGGGTCGAGGTGACCGTCGACCGCCCCGGCGCGGGCTGGCGCGGTGCGGTGGGCGTGGTCACCACGCTCCTCGACCGCCTCGACCTGAGGCCCGAACAGACCTGCGCGCTGGTGTGCGGGCCCGAGGTGATGATGCGGCACACGGCAGGTGACCTCGTGGCCCGGGGCCTGGTCCCGCACCGCGTCCAGGTGTCCTTGGAACGGAACATGCGCTGCGCCACGGGCCATTGCGGCCACTGCCAGCTCGGCCCGCTCCTGCTGTGCCGGGACGGGCCGGTCGTCGGCTACGACCGTGTGGCACAGCTGCTCCTGGTAAGGGAGCTGTGACGTAAGGGAGTTGTGACATGGCCACCGAGCCTGGACCGGGTACCGACCCACGGCCGACGCTCGCCGTGTGGAAGTTCGCCTCCTGTGACGGCTGCCAGCTGACTCTGCTCGACTGCGAGGACGAACTCCTCGGCCTCACCGAGCGCGTACGGATCGACCACTTCCTGGAGATGACCCCGGCCGAGGGCGCCGACGGGGAGCGAGCGCGGCTGGCCGGCCGGGGACCGTACGACCTCTCCCTGGTCGAAGGCTCGATCACCACCGCCGAGGACGCCGAGCGGATCCAGCACGTCCGCCGCATCTCCCGGTACCTGGTGACCATCGGAGCCTGCGCCACGGCGGGCGGCATCCAGGCACTGCGCAACTTCGCCGACGTGGACGACTTCCTCGCCGCGGTGTACGCCCAGCCGGAGTACATCGCCACCCTGGAGACCTCCACACCGATCTCGGCCCACGTCCCGGTCGACTTCGAACTGCGCGGCTGCCCCATCGACCGCCGCCAGCTCGTCGAGGTCATCACCGCCTACCTGGCCGGGCGCAGGCCTCAGATCTCCAGTCACAGCGTCTGCTTCGAGTGCAAGAGGCGCGGTACCACCTGCATCACCGTGGCCCACGGCACCCCCTGTCTGGGACCGGTCACCCACGCCGGATGCGGCGCCATCTGCCCCGCCTTCGGACGCGGGTGCTACGGCTGCTTCGGACCGACTCGCAAACCCAACCTGCGCTCCATGGTCGAGGAATTGCGCCACGACGGGATGAGCGAGCACGACATCCAGCGTGTCTTCCGCACCTTCAACGCCGCGTCGCCGGAATATGCCCCCGTAGCCGACCTCATGGCCGAGGGGCAGCACAGCCCTCGGGCCTGACGACGAACCCCGCCCGGAAAGGCCCGCATGAACGCTCGCGGAACCCGTGTCCTGCGGCTGGACGCGCTGGCCAGAGTGGAAGGCGAAGCGGCTCTCCACCTGCGCGTCGAGGGCGGTTCCGTCACCGAGACACGTCTGAGCATCTACGAACCGCCACGCTTCTTCGAGGCCTTCCTGACCGGCCGGGGCCACACCGAACCCCCTGACATCACCGCTCGTGTCTGCGGCATCTGCCCGGTCGCCTACCAGATGAGCGCCTGCCAGGCGATCGAGAACGCCTGCGGTGTCACGGTGGACGGCCCTCTCGCGGAACTGCGCCGCCTGCTGTACTGCGGCGAATGGATCGAGAGCCACACCCTGCACATCTATCTGCTGCACGCTCCGGACTTTCTCGGCCATGCGGACATGGTGGGCCTGGCCCGCGAGCAACGAGCCGTCGTGGAACGCGGCCTGAGGCTCAAACAGGCCGGCAACGCGATCCTCGAACAGCTCGGCGGCCGCCCCATCCACCCGGTCAATGTCCGGGTCGGCGGCTTCTACCGGACTCCGGCCCCGGAGGAACTCCGCCCGCTCGCGGAACGGCTGAGACAGGCCCGCGAGGACGCGCTGGAGACCGTCCGCTGGGTGGCGGCGTTCGACTTTCCGGACGCGGTGTGTGACCACGATCTGTTCGGGTTGCGTGACCCCGGCCGCTACGCCATCGACTCCGGAACGCCGACGGTCTTGACCGCCCATGGTCAGGGCCCTGCGCTGCGCGCGTTCCAGTTGCCCGACTTCGAACAGCACGTCCGGGAAGGGCAGGTGCCCCACTCCACCGCCCTGACAGCCACGCTCGACGGCCGTCGCTACCTGACCGGCCCGATCGCCCGCTATGCGATCAACGGCCGGTGGCTGCACCCCGTGGCCGCCGAGGCGGCGCGGGACGCCGGGCTGGGGGACCCACTGACCGGCGCCGTCTGCGACAACCCTTTCCGGAGCATCGTCGTACGCGCCGTGGAAGTGACACATGCCGTGGAGGAGGCCCTGCGGATCATCGACGGATACGAACCACCTCCCCTGCCGGCCGTCGAGGTCCTGCCGCGCCAGGGTGTCGGCCGCGGAGCCACCGAGGCGCCCCGGGGTCTGCTGTACCACCGCTACGCCCTCACGGAGGACGGCACGCTCACCGAGGCCCGCATCGTCCCGCCCACGGCCCAGAACCAGACGGCCATCGAGGAGGACGTACGCAAGGCGGTCCAGGCGCGCCTGGACAGGGAGGGGCCCGCTGCCGACGACGACGAACTCACCCACCTGTGCGAACGAGCCATTCGCAACCATGATCCCTGCATCTCCTGCGCCGCCCACTTCCTCGACCTCACCGTGGAACACACATGAGCGGCCGGGTCGTGGTGGTCGGCGTGGGCAATCCGCTGCGCGGTGACGACGGGGCGGGCCCGGAAGTGGTGGAGGCTTTGCGGGGCCGGGTTCCCGACGACACCGTCCTGGTGGTCAGTGACGGTGAACCCGCACGCATGCTCGACCTGTGGCGCGGCGCGGACACCGTGGTCGTCGTGGAAGCCCTCCACACACGGTCGGCCAGGGCGGGCGAGCTGCACACCCTGACACCGGACGAAGCAGGCGGCCACGCGCGGGGGACGGCAAGCACCCATGCCTTCGGGCTGGGGGAGTGCCTGGCCCTGGCGGAGGCCCTCGACCAGCTGCCGCCAAGGCTCGTGGTGCACGCCGTGGAGGTGGCCGACGTCGAACTGGGCGCCGGTCTGAGCGAAGCGGTGCGAACGGCGCTCCCCGAGTTGATCGACCGGGCCGCCACCTCCGTAAGGCAGGCATCCGACTGAATCCACGGGCCGTAGGGGCCGAAGGTCCTGTGACGCGGGCCGAAGCGCCCTCGCGACTCCGCTCACGGCGGTGCGACGGTGAAGTTCACCCCCATGTGCTTGCACGATGTGACGGCTCCACGAAAGGCGGTGGGGAACATGACACTCCCTCTGGTGGCGGGCGTCGACGGATCGGACTCATGTCTGCCGGCGGTCGACTGGGCCGTGGACGAGGCCGTCCGCCACGGTCTTCCGCTCAGGCTGGTGTACGGCTCGCTCTGGGAGCGCTACGAGGGCGGTCTCCCCTCAGTGGGCCACGAACGGCCCTCCGAGCAGGTGCTGGCGGAGCACATCGTGGCTTCCGCGGCCGACCGGGCCGCGCGGCGAAACGCTGATGTGAAGGTCACCACCGACATCATCCCGGAAGACGCGGCCGACGCCCTGGTACGCGAGGGCAGCCACGCCTTCGCGGTGGTGACGGGGTCACGGGGCCGTGGCCCGCTCAAGGGCCTGCTGCTCGGGTCGGTCGGTCTGGCCGTGGCGGCCCGGGCACACTGCCCGGTGGTCGTGGTCCGGGGGGACCGGGCGGGCCTCGCGGGTACGCACGAGCGGATCCTGCTCGGCCTGGGCGAAGCCGACACGTGCGCGGAGGCCGTGCGGTTCGCCTTCCGGGAAGCCGAGGTGCGCGGTTGCATCCTGGACGTGGTGCGCGCCTGGCGCACGCCCGCCTACGACAGGAGCGGCGACCGGCTGTCGGCCGCAGGACCGGTGGAAGAGTACGAAGCGCGAGCCTCCGCCCTTCTCGACGCGCAGCTCGAAGCCCCGAGCGCCGAATACCCGCACGTTCGGACACGCCGGACGACGGTCGAGGGCCCGGCGGGCAAGATCCTCGTGGACCGGTCGGCGGCCGCGGATCTCGTGATCATCGGAGCACGGCGCAGAGCGGGCCACTTCGGACTCCAGCTCGGCCGGGTGAGCCACACACTGCTGCACCACGCCCAGTCCCCGGTCGCGGTCGTACCGCAGAGGCAGTGAGCTCAGCCGAACAGACTCCGTACGCGGATCGTCTCGACACGCCGCCACGTGCCGTCGAGCAGCAGCACCCGATCGCCACCCGCACCGCGGGCCTGCGAGCGGACGGAGCCGACTGTCGGCCGTGTGGTCCCTCGCCGCGCGTTCCCGGCCCACGGCAACACGGCACCACAGTCACCGCGCTCGGCACGCGAGTCGGCTTGGGTGCGCTCGCTCATCATCCCTCCGTACACATCATCACCCCGAGGCACCGGGCCGGGTGGGGCCGAACGGCACTCACGAGGACCGTGGGGCCCATACCCGGCGGGTCCGGGGCGCGGGACGGTGAGAGGGCACACGGAACCGACGACTCCAGAGCGGAGGGTCGTGCCATGCGGACACCCGATCCCTCCAGTCACCGGCCCGCCTCCGGCTCGCCCGGCAAGCGGGCGCCGCACGGACCCGACGACAGACGCAGCCCCCTGGAACGGCCGGTGGACCGGCTGGAGCGCAGACTTCGCGTCGTCCTGGCGGCCGTCGCCCTCGTGGTGCTGCCGCTGACGGCGTGGGCCGCCGGGCAGGCGGTGTACAGCCACTACACACATGCACGGCAGGCGAAGCTGGCGCGACTGCATCCCGTCACCGCGCGTCTGGTGACCGACGCACGATCGGCCGACGACCGTGCTGGAGCACAGTCCGGCTTCCACGCCGCGGTGGGCTGGAGCGACCGGGACGGCGGCCATACGGGCGTCGCGCCGGTGCGGGCCTGGCTCCACCGCGGGGCTGCCACCACCGTGTGGCTGGATGCCCAGGGCACCATCGCCACGCCCCCCGAGGGCCGGGACTTCGCGGCGACCGCCGGTGCGGCGGTGGCCTTCGCGACGTCGTTCGGCGGCGTTGCCACCGCCTACGGCCTGTGGTGGGCCCTCGGCAGAAGCATGGACCGCAGCCGTCTCTCCCACTGGGACCGCGAATGGGAACGCGTCGAGCCCGGCTGGGTGACGCGCTACGGCCGCTGACGGCGACATCGTCGCAGCAGGCGAACTGCCCCGCCGATCGTGCGGTCAGCCGATCGTGCGGTCAGCCGATCGTGCGGTCAGCCGATCGTGCGGTCACTGGAAGGCGGCGTGGATCTCCTGCTCGGTCGCCTCGTGCGAGACGAGCAGGAGTTCGTCGCCCGGCTGCAGTCGTACCTCGGGGCCGGGGACGGTGGGCCGGCCGTCGCGTACGACGGTGGCGACCACGGTGCCGGCGGGCAGGGCGATCTCGCCCAGTGCGCGCCCCGCGGCCCGGGACTGTACGGTGATCGCGGTCTCGATGACCTCGACGCCCGCCTTGCTCAAGCGCAGGAGCGCCACCGTGTCCGTGGCGCCGGTGGCCTCCTCGATGAGGGAGATGAGCGGGGTCGCCGCGGGGACCGACACGTCCACGCCCCACCGCTCGTCGAAGAGCCAGGCGTTCTCCGCCTCGTTGACCCGCGCAGCCACCCGTCCCACCCCGAACTGCCCTTTCGCGAGCAGACTGATGACGAGGTTGTCCTCGTCGCGGCCGGTGGCGGCGATGACGAGATCGGAGGTGAAAGCTCCCGCGCGCTCCAGCACGTCCGGCTCACAGGCGTCCCCGGCCACCAGGCGCACATGCGGCAGGTCTGCCAGCTGGGCCACCCGGTCGTCGTCGGACTCGACGAGGGTGACGACATTGCGCGCGGCGGACAGCACCTGGGCGATCTGGGTGCCGAGCCGGCCCGCGCCCGCGATGAGGACCTTCACGTTCCCAGCTCCTTGTCGAGAAAGCCGCGCAGCCGGCTCAGCGCGGTCGCTGCGACGGCGAAGGTGACCAGGTCCCCGGGCTCGGCGAGCACACCGTGCCCGGGCAGCAGTGAGCGGCCGCCCCGGGTGATCTCCACGACCCGGATTTCGCCGTCGACGTCGAAGCCGGTCACCGGCCGTCCGGCGAGATAGGCCGGCAGCTGCGAGCGTACGAGGATGGTCTCGCCGTTGCCGAAGGAGAGTTCGGGGGTGAGATGGCGGTGCAGCAGCATCTGGTGCATGCGGCCGACGGCCCAGCGGACGCTGGAGATCGTGGGGATGCCCAGGTCCCGGTAGATGTCCGCGCGGCGAGGATCGTGGATACGGGCGAGGACGATCGGGACCCGGTACGTCTCCTTGGCGGTCCGCGCGCTGACGATGTTGCTGTTGTCCCCGGAGGTGACCGCGACGAACGCGTCCGCGTGGGCGATTCCGGCCGTCTCCAGCACGGAGCGGCTGAAGCCGTTGCCCACGTGGAAGGCGCCGGGGAAGCCCGGTGGCAGCATTCTGCGTGCCTTCGGCTGCCGGTCGACGAGCCGTACGTCGTGGCCCTCGGTGACCAACTGCGTGGCCAGGGTGGCGCCGACCTGGCCGCACCCCACGATGATGACTCTCATCGCCTTCCTCCCTTCGGAGCCGCACTCCGGCGCCGCAGCACCCATTTCCTGGCTTCCTCGGCGGCCAGCAGCAGCGCACCGAACGCGGCCAGGACCGCCCAGTCGGCGGGAGCCAGTGCAGCGGTGTGGAAGACGGCCTGGAGCGGCGGCGCGTAACTGATGGCGGCCATCAGCGCGATACCGACGCAGCCGGCGCCGATCAGCCAGGGGTTGCTCAGCAGCCCGGCCCGGAAGACGCTCCGCCGGTCGGTGCGCACCGCGAGTGCATTGAAGAACTGGCTGACGACGATGCCGGCCTGGACCATGGTGATCGCCTCCCGGTAGACGGGATCGGCCTTGGTGAAGTCCGCGTAGGGGATGCCGGAGGCGTGGATGTGCCAGAAGAAGACGGCGCACACGCCGAAGGCCTGGATGCCGCCGAGGAAGAGGACCCGGCCCATGACCGCCGCCGAGAAGAGCCGTTCCTTGCGGGGCCTCGGCGGGCTGTTCATGACGTAGGGCTCCATCGGCTCCGCGCCGAGCGCCAGGGCGGGCAGCACGTCCGAGCCGAGGTCGATGGCGAGGATCTGTACGGCCGTGATCGGCACCAGCGGGAACCCTGCGAAGGTCGCCGCCAGGATCGGCACGAGCTCGGCGATGTTGTGGCTGAAGAGGTAGATCAGGAACTTGCGGATGTTCCGGTAGACCGAACGGCCCAGTCCCACCGCGGTGGTGATGGAGGCGAAGGAGTCGTCGAGCAGCACCATCACGGCGGCCTCGCGGGCGACGTCGGTACCGGAGGCACCCATGGCGACGCCGATGTCCGCGTGCTTGAGGGCGGGGGCGTCATTGGCCCCGTCGCCGGTGACGGCGACGACCTCGCCGCGCCGCTGCAACGCCGTGACGACCCGCATCTTGTGCTCGGGGCTGACCCGGCACAGCAGCAGTTCGGTGGACCGCGCGAGCAGGGCGTCCAGGCCGTCGTCAGCCAGCGCGTCCAGTTGGCTTCCCGTCGCCACGGTCGGGTCCGGTTCGCGCACGATACCGACGCGGCGGGCGACCGCCTCCGCGGTCAGGGGATGGTCACCGGTGACCATGATGATGCGGATACCGGCCCGCCGACAGGCGTCCACCGCGTCCCGCACCTCCGGCCGGGGCGGGTCGTACATCCCGGCGAGCCCCAGCAGGGTCAGTTCCGACTCGACGTCCCCGAGGGGCGGCCGGGGACCGGCGACCCGCCGCTGGGCGACCGCCAGGACGCGCAGACCCTGTCCGGCCATCCCGTCCGCGGCTGCGGCCACTTGGGTGCGGTCGGCGTCCGTCAGCGGTGTCCTCGTGCCGCGCCGGTCGATGGCATCGCAGCGGGCCAGCAGTTCCAGCGGTGCGCCTTTGACGTACGCGAAGAACGTGCCGTCGCCGTCGCGGTGCACGGTGCTCATCAGCTTGCGTGCGGAGTCGAAGGGATGCTCCGCCACCCGTGGCGTACGGGCCTCCTCCTGTGCCGGATCCAGGCCGGCTTTCACGGCGGCCACCAGCAGTGCCCCCTCGGTGGTGTCCCCGAGCACCCGCCACGCGTCTCTCCCGGTCGGGGGCACCAGCCGGGCGTTGCTGCACAGGGCCGCCGCCCGCAGCAACTCCCGTACGGGGCCCGCGTCGGTGATCTCGCCGGCTGGCGCGTATCCCACTCCGGTCACGGTGTGCGAGACACCGTCCGCCCACAGCCGTACGACGGTCATCTCGGCTTGCGTGAGAGTGCCCGTCTTGTCGGTGCAGACCACGCTGGTCGAGCCCAGTGCCTCCACGGCGAGCAGCTGCTTGACGAGTGCGTGCCGACGGGCCATGCGGCGCACCCCGATCGCCAGAGACACCGACAGCGTGGCCGGCAGGCCCTCCGGCACGAGGGCGACCATCACGCCCAGCGAGAAGACGAACGTGTCGACGAACGGCTGCCCGCTGGGCACGCGCACCGCGAACAGGAGGGCGCCGGTCGCGAGTGCGACGCTCGCGACCCGGCGGGCCATGGCGGCGACCTGGCGCTGCAGCGGGGTCTGCTGCCTCGGGGCGGCGGCGGTGAGCCGGAAGATCCGCCCGAACTCGGTGGCCGTACCCGTGGCGAACACGACGGCCTTCCCGGTGCCCGCGACCAGATCGGTGCCCATGAACACGCAGTTGCGCGCCTCCAGCATTAGCCCCGACGGCACGGGCTCCGCGACCCGCGTGACGGGATCGCTCTCTCCGGTGAGCGCGGCGTTGTTGACGGCCGCTTCCTGAGCCTCGACCAGCCGGCAGTCGGCCGGTACCGCGTCCCCTGCCTCCAGGATCACCACATCGCCCGGCACCAGCTCCCGCGCGGGCAGCTCCCTCCGCTCTCCTTCGCGCAGCACCCGGCAGGTGTGCGGCACCATCGCCTGCAGGGACTGCGCCGTGCGTTCGGCGGAGTACTCCTGCGCGAACCCGATACCGGCGTTCAGGAACACCACCCCGAGGATCGCCAGGGCCAGTTGGAGGGTGGCCGGATCACGAGGCCGCCCCAGGGCGTACGCGAGGAAGGTGATCGCCGACGCGACAAGCAGCACCACCGCGAAGAGGTCGGTGAACTGCGCGAGGAGCCGGCGCCACACCTGGCCGCGGCCCGCACCGGGCAGCACGTTCGGGCCGTAACGGGCCTGCCGCGCGGCCGTCTCGGGCGCTGTGAGCCCGCGCGGGGAGCTGCCCAGGGCGGTGAAGACGTCGGGCACCGGCAGGCAGGGGAAGGACGACGCGGGGACGCCCGGCTGGTCGGCAGGCGGCTCCGGGGCCGGGGCCGTGACGCAGGTCGGTGGACCGCCCTCGCGCAGAGCCGCCGTGCCCAGCCGGGCCGGTTCGGGGCTCATACGGGACCCCCCGTCCTCGATGGCGGCCCCGGCGGCTCCTGCAGGACGCTCCAGGTGACCGGACCCAGCAGGTCGGCGAGCCGCCGGAAGACGTCGAGGAGCAGGTCGTCGATCGTGAGCACGCCCACCACCCGCTCCGCGTCGAGGACCGGCAGCCGGCGGACTCCGGTGCGACGGAACGTCCGGTAGGCCACCTGGAGGTCGTCGCCGGCCTCGACCGTGACCGCTTTCACCGACATGACCGCGTCCACCCGTGCCGTCGGGTCCAGGCCGCCGCCGATGCCGCGCAGGGCGAGGTCGCGGTCGGTGACGATGCCGTGCAGTGCTCCGTCCTCGACGACGAGGACGGACCCGACGGCGTACTCGGT
>NZ_MQUS01000013.1 GCF_001953885.1 Streptomyces sp. IMTB 2501
CATCCCCTGAGCTGGGGTGTTGCGACGATCACTAGAACTCAAGAAGCCGGGAGGGGCCGTTGAGGTCGGTGCGCTTCGTGCTTCAGTGCGAGCTGAGCACCGCCGGGCGCCGTGCCGCGATGACCCTCTTCGCCAGCGACTTCGGGCTGGTCAGGAAGCCCCAGCCCCAGCACATGTGCATGGTGGCCAGGGCCACCGGGATCTGCAGCCGGGCCTTCAGGGGCAGCCCCTTGCCCGCCGGGACGGAGCCCGCGGCGATGGCCGCCAGATAGCCTGCGGGGACGACGAGGCCCCACGGGGTGAGCGCCGCGCCGGCCACGATCCCGGCCGCCATCGCGCAGACCGCCGTCGGCGGGGCGAGGTAGCGCAGGTTGATGGAGCCGGAGTGGTAGCGGGCCACGACGTGCCGCCAGCGGCCGTAGTCCTTGTACTGCTTGGCCAGCGCCCGCACCGAGGGCCGCGGCCGGTACGACACCCGCAGCTCGGGCGAGAACCAGACGAGTCCGCCCGCCTCCCTGATCCGGAAGTTCAGCTCCCAGTCCTGGGCGCGGATGAACTCCTCGTTGTAGCCGCCCTGTTGCTCCAGGGCCTCGCGGCGAAACACGCCGAGGTAGACGGTCTCGGCCGGGCCCGCCTCGCCACCTGTGTGGAAGGCGGCGTTGCCGACACCGATCTTCGAGGTCATCGCGGCGGCGACCGCGTGCTCCCAGTCGTTCTCGCCCTCGGCGTGCATGATGCCGCCGACGTTCTGCGCGCCCGTCTCCGTGAGGAGCCGGACAGCGGTGGCGATGTAGTTCGGCGAGAGCATGCCATGGCCGTCGACGCGGACCACGATCGGGTGCCGGGAGGCCTTGATCGCGGCGTTCAGCGCGGCGGGCGTGCGGCCGGAGGGATTCGGGACGGTGTGGACGCGCTTGCTCTTGTCGGATGCGGTTTCGTGCACCAGCTCGGCCGCGATCTCGTCCGTGCGGTCCGTGGACGGACCGAGGGCGATGACGACCTCCAGCTCGCCGGCGTACTCCTGCGCGAGGATCGCTTGGACGGCCCCGCGCAGGTGCCGCTCCTCGTTGAGAACGGGCATGATCACGGATACAGCGGGGAGCCGCACGTCGGGCTTGGCGTTCATAGGGGGCCCACGTTACCGCGAACGGGGGACACCGGTGCGCGCCGCCGGGGCGTAGCCCCGGGCTGGAGATCGTATCGGCCTACGGTGCTCACGGATCCCACGTACGGCCTCGTCCGGAGGTGTCCTTCTTGGCCAGCCCGCCCCGGTCCCCCGCGCGTCCGCAGCGCCGACCGCAGCCGCCCCGCCGTGTGCCGCGCCCGCCCGCGCGGCCGGCGCGGTCCGTACGACCGCCGCGGCGGCCCCGCTGGGCGATGCGGGCGTTGACCACGCTGTCCGTGCTGGTGCTCGCCTCCGCCGGGATCGGGCACGCGGTGATCAGCAGCCTGGACGCGGGCATCGCCCGGGTCGACGCCTTCAAGGACATGAAGAACCGGCCCAGCGCGGGCCACGGCACGAACGTGCTGCTGGTCGGCACCGACGGCCGCGACAAGATCACCGAGCAGGAGCGGCGGCAGTTCCGGCTGGGCGGGGTGCCCTGCCACTGCACGGACACGATGATGATCGTGCACATCTCCGAGAACCGGGACCGGGCCACCGTGGTGAGCCTGCCGCGCGACTCCTTCGCCGAGGTGCCCGAGCGCACCGACGACACCTCCGCGGAGCCGCACGCATCGCATCCGATCAGGCTCAACGCGGCCTATGCCGAGGGCGGCCCCGGGCTGACGATCCGTACGGTCGAGAACATGACCCATGTGAAGATCGACCACTATCTGGAGGTCGACTTCAACAGTTTCATGAAGACCGTGGACGTCCTCGGCGGGGTGAAGATCTGTACGGCGACCCCGCTGAAGGACTCCTACACCGGCCTCGACCTCGCCCCCGGCACCCACACCCTCACCGGCGGGCAGGCCCTGCAGTACGTGCGGGCCCGGCACATCGACGGAGCGAGCGACCTGGGCCGGATGAAGCGGCAGCAGCAGTTCCTGGCCGCGCTGATCGAGCGGGCCACCTCCTCCGGGGTGCTGCTGAACCCGATGCGGTTCCGCGACGTCACCCGGGCGGTGCTCGGCTCGGTCCGCGCCGACGAGGGCTTCGGCGCGGACGAGCTGCTCGACCTCGGCCGGGCCATGCGGGACTTCTCCCCGTCCTCCTCCGAGTTCACCACCGTGCCCATCGCGCAGATGAACTACGACGTCAAGGGCATCGGCTCGACCCTGAAGTGGGACCAGGCCAAGGCGGACCAGCTCTTCACGGCCCTGCGCGACGACAAGCCGCTCACCGCGGACCAGCCGCACCACCCCCACACCCCCGCGCCGGCGTCGGTGGACGTGGACCCGCGGCAGATCCGGGTCCAGGTGGCGAACGGCACCGGTACGGTCGGCCTCGCGGGGCGCGTCGACGCGGCGCTCGCGGCGACCGGCTTCGCCACGACCCGCCAGCCGGTGACCGCCCCCGCCCATGTGCCGCACTCAGTGATCTTCTACGACCCCCGCTGGGACCGCTCCGCCCGCGCCCTGGCCGCCGCCCTGCCGGGCAGCGAACTGCACCCGGCCCCGGGCCAGGGCCCCTTGCTGAAGGTGACCGCCGGAGCCGACTTCAAGGACGTCCACAAGGTCCGCTTCGACGACCCGGCACAACCCCAGCAGAACGTGCTGCGCGGCGACGAAGTGCTCTGCTGAACGCTTCGCTGTGAGTGCCGCGATGTCCGTCGATCGTCTGCGGCACCGTCGTGGCAGGTCGCGCAGTTCCCCGCGCCCCTTCCCGGCGCTGCCCCTCGGGGTGCTTAGTCCTGAAGCCCCTCCGCCGCCCTCTTCTCGCGCAGCTCGCGAATGGCGCGGCGGCGGGCCAGGCGGTGGGTGCGGCGGATCTGGGCCTCCTGGTTGCGGCGGCGGTCGCGGTCGGTCTCCGGGACGACCGGCGGCACCGGGCGCGGCTTGCCGTCGGCGTCGACGGCGGCGAAGACCAGGTAGGCGGAGCCGACCTGGGTGGCCGGGGTCGACTCGTTCCAGCGCTCGGCGAGGACCCGTACGCCGACCTCCATGGAGGTCCGTCCGGTCCAGTTGACCTGCGCCTTCACATGAACCAGATCACCGACGCGGACCGGCTCCAGGAAGGCCATCTCGTCCATGGACGCGGTGACGGCGGGGCCGCCGGAGTGCCGGCCCGCCACGGCGCCCGCCGCGTCGTCGACCAGCTTCATGATCACCCCGCCGTGCACCGTCCCCAGGAGGTTGGTGTCGTTGTGGGTCATGATGTGGCTGAGGGTGGTGCGCGAGGCGGACGTCGGCTTGCCGGGGATGTCCGGTTCCGGGTCCGTGACCTGGTCTGTCATGCCCTCCACCTTATGCCGATGTGACAATCGCGGAATTTGTGTTGGCTTCGCAACAGCGCCGCTCCTATTTTCCGACAGCCCTTGTACGGCACACGGCCGAGCCCTGCACACTAAGGCGCATGAATGACTGGCCCGAGGGATGGTCCGACAACAATGGCGGACCCCGGTACGGACGCGGAAGCGCCGGCGCGCAGCCGGAGGGTGCGCGCGCGATGCGTCAGGTGCGGCGCGGCCCGGCGGTACCGCCCGGGCAGCGCTCGTACGGCGACCCCGGCCCGGCGGCACCGCCGTACGGGACCGCTGTTCCGCAGCAGCCGTCGTACGTGGACGGCCAGGGATACGGCGAGGGCGCCGACTACGACAGCGGCTACAACACCGGGCAGGTGTACGGCGGCGGCCGCCGCGGCGGCGGTGGCTTCGTGCCCAACGACAACGACCCGGACCCGGAGCTCGCCCAGTACCGGCCGCGCCCGAACTGGCGGCGCCGGATCAAGTGGACCGTGATCACGCTGGCGACCGTGCTCATCGTCACATCCGTCGCGACCTACTTCTGGGCCGACTCCAAGCTGCGCCGCGAGGTCGACCTGTCTCAGGTCATCGACCGGCCGGCCTCAGGCTCCGGCACCAACTACCTGATCGTCGGCTCGGACAGCCGCGAGGGCATGTCCAAGGCGGACGAGCAGCGGCTGCACACCGGTTCCGCCGAGGGCAAGCGCACCGACTCGATGATGATCCTGCACGTCGGTGACAACGGCGACACCCTGGTCTCGCTGCCGCGCGACTCGAACGTGACCGTCCCGTCGTACAAGGGCTCCACGTCCGGGAAGATCTTCCCGGCGCGGGGCCGGCAGGAGAAGCTCAACGCGACCTACGCCGAGGACGGCCCGACGCTGCTGGTCCGCACGATCGAGGCCAACACCGGTCTGCACATCGACCACTATGTGGAGATCGGCTTCCAGGGCTTCGCGAACATCGTGGACGCGGTCGGCGGTGTCGACATCAACATCGACAAGGGCTTCAAGGACAAGTGGTCCGGCGCCGACTTCCAGGCGGGCGAGCAGACCCTGAACGGCCAGCAGGCCCTCGCCTTCGTCCGCACCCGGCACGCGTTCGCCGCGTCCGACCTGCAGCGCACCAAGAACCAGCAGAAGTTCCTGTCGGCGCTGGCCCACCAGGTGGCCACCCCGTCGACGGTCCTCAACCCCTTCACCTTCTACCCGGTGATGGGCGCGGGCCTGGACTCCCTGATCGTCGACAAGGACATGTCCCTGTGGGACCTGGCCTCGATGTTCTGGGCCATGAAGGGTGTCCAGGGCGGTGACGGCACGTCCCTGAACATGCCGATCTCCGGCTCCGTCGGCGGCAACCTCGTCTGGGACAAGGCGAAGGTCAAGACGCTGGTGGACGAGCTGAACAACGACCAGAAGGTCACCGTCTCGGGCAACTGACGGACACCGGCGAAACCGACGTCGAGGGCACCCGCGCGGGTGCCCTCGCTCGCGTCCGGGCAGGCTTCACATCTTGGCGCCCGCCATGGCGCGGCACATCTCCGCCGCACGGCGACACGCCTCCGCGCAGCGCATCATCTGCGGGTCGTCCGGCATCGCCATACACGCGTCGGCACACATGTCGCAGGCCTTGGCACACATCGCGCACATGTCGCCCGACATGGGCGAGCGGCGCATCATCATGTCGGCGCACATACGGGTCGTCTCCGAGCAGTCCATGAGCGCGCGCATGATCTGCATCTGGGCCTGGCCGCCCTTGTGCATGCAGGAACTCATGGTCTCCTCGCACATGGTGTGCGCGGCCATGCAGGCGTTGACGCAGTCCTGCATCTGCTGGGTCATGGGCGTCATCGTTCCGGGCTGGGTCATGGCTCCTCCTCGGAGGCGGGGACCCGGGACGGGTCCCGTGTGCTTCCGTCCTACGTCCCCGCAGCCCGCCCCGCATGTGACCGACCGGTCGGCAGGTGTGCCCGGCCAGCGGAAAGGCGCCCCGGAGGGCGCCTTTCGACGAGCGGGTGACTCCCTTGCCGCTACGGCAGGTTGCGGGCCATGACGATCCGCTGGACCTGGTTGGTGCCCTCGTAGATCTGGGTGCTTTACAGGTCATATGGCGTTGACCTGCACGAACATACCCCTCAGCAGGTACTCCCCCAGCATTTCCCCATGATCACCACCGAGGGGTGCACCGACATCGCTTGTCACGTGAGGGAGGCCACCGCATCCGCTATCAGGGAACGTGCCGCTGCTCCCCTCGCGGCCACCTGCGAGAGCCGGTCAAAGGCTCGGGCGTACAACTCGACCTGGCTGGGCTGCGTGAGGGTGGCAGCAGCATCCAGCGTGTCCGCGTGCACCCTGGTGTCGTCGAAGATCGTGAAGGTGGGCATCGGCCACATAGTCCGCTGGGTCGAGAACGGGACGATCCCCACGGCAACGTTCTGGAGATCCATGACCCCGAGCAGATGACCAAGCTGCGCTGCCATCGTCTCTGCGCTGCACAGCCGGTACCGCAACACCGACTCCTCCAGTACAAATGAGAACCGGCGTGTGCCATTGCTCAGCACCCCGTTACGCCTCATGCGGGCCGCCACAGCGTCACTCACGTCATCCGGGGTTCCTCGGAAGTCTGCGATGGATGACAGCAGCGCAGTGGCGTATCCGGGCGTCTGGAGGAATCCGGGAATCACGTCGGAGACGTAGATCCGGAATAGCTTGGTTTGTTGGTACAGATCGCCTGTCGACTCTTGCAGGCGACGTAGGCCGCTCCGCTGGAGTCGTTTCCACTGCACGTGAGCATCAGCGGACTGTCTGTTAGCCGCGATCAAGTCGGGGACCTGATCATCAGCGGCGCAGGCTCGGCACCACGCTCTGATGTCCCTATCGGAGGGAGGCGTCTTCGCGTTCTCGATCCTGGATGACTTCGACTCTGACCAACCGCACCTGACGGCCAGCTCCCGCCCGCTGATCCCCGCATCCTTCCGAATCTCACGCAGACGGCCGGCCAGCTCTTCGCGGGCCTGCTGAACGCGTGAAGACGGGTGTGTGGGCACGGAGCTGGCTTTCGTCAGACCTTGTACAGGTGGTGCGGGATCGCTCGCTCCCAGACTGCTTCGAAGGCGGCGGAGCACAGCTTCACGGCTTCTGAGTCCGCCGTAATCTCGTCCTCCACCACCGCACCGTCACCTGAGAAGTGGTGCACCCGGAGCAGCGCACCATCGAACAGCCAGAAGTCGTTCCCTGGCAGAGGGATGCTCGTGGCCCGTCGCCGGGGCAACCACCGCACTTCCTCACCGGCCGTGATGTTGGCGCGAGTGACGTAGTGCTCCCAACGGATGTAATCCGATACCGGCTCGGAGACCACCCGGGCTCGGCGAATGGTCACGCCTCGGGCCACGGTGTCCGTGATCAATTGGTCGTAGGGGTGCCACCAGGATTCGCGGTCCTCCCAGTTGATCCGCTCGCCCCGCTTCCATGCCTCGAACCGATCCGTTGGTGCGTAGGCGTCACGCAGCTCCAGGTGGGCAGCGGACCGCTCGCACTGGCCAAGCAGCTCAGCGAAGCTGGGCACGCTCGACGGCATCACACGCCTCCCTGATCATCGGGATCATCCGGGCCGGAATCCTCACGATGGCTTCGTTCTCGGGCACCGGACCGTTCGCGGGGCTGATTGCCTCGCAGTCCGCCTGAGTCTCCGTGCTCGGTTTCCACCCCTGCAACAAGATCTCCTGAGCTTCGGCGTCTGCCCACACGGTGGGGCAGTGGTCCCGGTCCGTGTCGGGGTCGATTCCGATGAACTCTACGGCCATGGCTGGCTCCCTGGTCTAGGTGCTTGCTCGGGCTTGCATCAGCTTCGTTGACCTGTGGAGACAGCGTCAATATGGCTACTAGCCACGAGAATTGGCGTGCAAGCTCGTGCAAGTTTGTGGAGCCCGGCAGTCGTCACTTCCTACGGTCGGCACATCGACGCGGAAACGATCGGGAGGGCGCGGTGTGATGGGCGAAAGCAGGGCGCGGGGCACCGAACCGGCTGATCATCTGGGCAGTAGTGAGGCCCGACAGTTCCTATCCCGTCTCTCCGATGCATTCGGCGTAGGCGGCGTGCTCATGGTGCACAAGGCCGATCCTGGCCCCGAAGGCACCGACATGGCGCCCAGTTCGGCCTTGCGCTGGCCCCGGTGTGAGTGCGGGAGCCCGAAGTGTCCTGACTACAAGACCCCGCCGTAGGGGCCGGCTGTGAGCATCAGAACGGCCATGCGGTACGTGATGCACAGGATCACCGAGCACCCGGATACGGACGTGACCTTTGAGGCTGAATGCCTGCACTGCAAGTGGAAGGCGACACCTTCCACCGAGTCGGCATCCGTCGATGTGGAGTGCATGAGCCACACGGGCCGCTCTGGTCACGCCGGTTTCCGACGTATCAGGACCTCGTTCGCCATGGTCGTTCGCGCCGAGTAGAGCCCCTGCCGCAGTTGTGGGGGACCTGGACTCCCGCCCGCTACGGGCGGCGGCGGTCAGTCATGGCCGCGATTAGTTGAGCCGTATGCGACAGCCTCAGTTGAACTGACGCTATCCGGCTCCGAGACAGGCTCAACAACCGTCACGGGCTCAGGTTCATTCGGTGTGATCTGACTCTCAGACGGAGCGCCCAACGCATCGCAGAGGTAACGACCGAATGTGACGTCGTGCTCCAAGCACAGATGCCACGTGTCTTTGCCCAGCGTCAGAGATGACGTGGCCTCTACCTCAGAACCGTCACGCGCAATGTGCGCATCGCAAAAGGTGTACTCGACCGGGACAAGAACCGTTTTGCGCATGACGAATAACCCCCAGGAATAGATACGACTGGATAGAAGCAGTCAGGCCCGCTGGAATCAGTCCATCAGCGCGACCACCGCTCCGCATTTCATTCCCTGCGAAGCGATGTATCCACCTTATCAAATACGGGAGTGAATTCCGAGAATACCAATAACGTTCCGATAGCTTGAATTCTCGGTGGCGAGAGAAATCGGAGAGTAATGAAAGATGCATCGTCGCAGGTCATAGGCATGACTGGTGGCCAGTCAGCACCTGGGGGTAATATCTTGAATTCCTTTTTGAGGACCCGACGGGGGCGCCATCCTTCGACCGCGTTTGCCAATCAAAATGTGGGGCTTGATGCGCTAGCTTTGCCAAAGAAGGCATCCATGATGTCATCGAAGTCACTCGATGATCGAGTCCAACGGATTGGATCCGTGGTGAAGTCTCGACTGTGAGCTTCCCGGAGCTGATCGGTGTATGACAGACGCAAATCACGAATTTGCTCTCGATTGTCAGGGGCGCGCTTACCCGGGAAGGATTGGACAAACCATCGGCGGCGTTCCGGGGCGGCCAGCTCTTGGCAGACGGCTTCAACGCGCCGAATGGTCCTGACGCACTCCTGGTGTGCGTCCTGGTAGCTCTCCAGAAGCCGTATCTCTCCGAGCGGAGTTCCTCTCCGGTAGGTGATCTTCTGAAACTCCCTGCGCATGATCCATTGCGGGAGGGGGGCATCTGACTTGCTTTGGTTGCAGTCGTCGCAGGCTGGCACGAGGTTCTGCGTGCTGTGCTTGCCTCCGCCTGCGAGCGGGATCACGTGGTCCATCACTTCGGACTCTGCGCCGCAGTAGACACAGCGGCCGTTGTGGGCTGTGAGAACCATCATGTGTACCCAGAGATAGAACGACTTCCGTGCCACTTTTCCCCTCCCACGATCTCGGAGCGGACCCTATCTCTGGGCACTGACACTCAGTTGGCTACTCCCTCTGACACTCGAAGCACCGAGAGGGCACGTGGTGGTGGTCGTCGTCCTCCCACGGGCGGTCCTTGCCGGTCGCCAGCCAGGCAATGTCCACGGAGAACTCCAGGAGGCAGCTAGGGCACTGAGGGTCGACCCAAGGGCACTGGACACCGGGCCTGTGCTGGCCGTCGTGCGCGGTGGCTGCCCCAGCCTTGGTGGCTCGCCGGGCACTCACTGAGCATCTCCCTCGAAGGCCCAGCCGAGGCGCTTCATGCCCTCTGCGGTGAGGCCTAGGGCCCCGGCAAGGTGACGGAACTCCATCTGATGAGTGCTGGTGGCAGTGCCATCAAGGATGGTGCCGAAGTAGGTGAGCATCACAGCCACGGTCGGGATGAACGACTCGTCCCACATGGCGGCTTGCGGAGACTCCCACCACTGCCGCCACTGATCCCGTTCAGCCTCCGTCCAGTCCCGGACAGCCGGCATGTCCGGCACGGGAAGCCCGTGGCCGGAAGGCAGCTCCACCACACCCCTATATCTGGAATGGGGACTATTCGGGTTTCGGAACTTCGGCATCTCATCACCTCTCAAGCAAAACAAAGGCCCCCTGCTACATGCAGGGGGCCGGTTCAACAGCGATTGTCAGACGGCATCTTCCTCAGGCGTTGCGACGAAGTCTCCGAACTCAGCCCGTTGCCTCGATACGGATCGATGAGCCCCAAATCCTTGGCGCTCTCGAAGGTGAGTCGGCCGTCTGACGTGGTCCGCCAGGCATTCACCTCTTCCCCAAGAGCCCCCGAGAATCCACGCCACTTCGGTCGGGTCAGCTCACCCGCAGTTGTGGCCCACAGAAACCGGCTGACGCTACCTGCCAACTGTGCGCGGGCCGCTTCTGCCTTGGTGATTGCTGCCCGGTACTGCTTCAGCGCACGCTCAGACTGCTCGAACCCCTGGCGGGCCAGTTCCGGCAGTTCCTTCGCAATGGCGTCTGTTACTGCGGATTCGGCCTGCTCCACAGCACGGGCCAGGGCAGGCTCTACCCGCTCATACTCCTTGCCCCTGGAACGGACCTCGGCCAGATACTCATCCCGATCGGGAAGCGGTCTGCCGTCAGCTACGGCCTGCATCTCCTGCTCCCTGAGTTCCTTATCCGCCTTGCGCAATGCGGGAACGTAGTAATCACGAGTAGTGCGGCCGTGGCTGTCATCGATGTACTGGCGAGCGCAGTCCGCATTCACCATTCTGTACTCGCGGTGGCGTTCCTCCAGCTCGTCGCGCTTGCGAATCAATTCCAGAGTCTCGTCAGACAGCTGGAATGCAGACAGGTCAAATCCCCTGTGAATGATGGGCATCGGGTCTCCTCGAATTTCAGTTACGGCCGAACAGTAGGTCGTCAAAATGGCCCTCGCGTCGGGCCTGGGCAATCTGCTTCGGCGACATATGGGCGAGATCGTCCCGCGTGTACTGCGCGGGCCCTAGCCTCTTGCATCGCCTTCAAGATCTCGTCTCGGATCATTGCGCGCATCGGGTCATCGTTCATCGTTCTTCTCCTTGGCTATTCGGTAAATCCCGGGGTATTCACTCTCACGATCCTTCAGCTCTGGCGGCCGGCATGGCCTCGGAAAAGGTTCTGCGTCGCTCATTGCGACACCCCCTAGAGAACTTAACGAGAGAAGAAGATGTAGTAGAGAGAAGGGCCGCTCTCAGGCCGCCCTATAACTCACAACAGGACAACGTAAGAGAAGACAGGTCCCTTACCCCGCACATTTACTTCACAGGGTGTGGGACTGACTCTGTGTTGTCACTGCTGTGTCTCACAGGCAGGTATCCGCAGAGCTGCATTCGAGCACCTTCACAACATGCTCTGGACTTCAGACAGGCCCGGACTCTCGTCCGCGTCGACGGTTCACCGCCCAGTGAACGCCAACTCCAAGGGAAAGCTCCCTCACTCCTATAAAAAATCGGACAGGCCCCGTCCTCACTCGCCGATGACGAACGGTTCCATGCGTTCCACGGGTCCCCTCGTGCACAGGAGTGTCCCAGGCCGGTTCGCCTCTCTCCAAGGGCGAGCAGAACCGATGACGGCTATCTTCCGATCCCGTCTCGCTGTCTGGCCCAGGTAGTCCCCTATCTTGGCGGCCCGACTGTCCTGAAACCATCTCTCTACTGCCTTCCGGTCTTCCTCGTTTGAGTACATAAAAGTGCTGTCTACGTCGGTCTTGTCATCGCTCCGCCACTCGTCCCAGAGGTAACGATGATTTCCCTCATGGAGATCTGTCGACGGGCAACTGCGCCACCAAGGTCGTTCGACAACATCCTGTCGGACGGATTCTTCCTGCACTGTCAGGTTGTCCGCTGCGGCCGGTGGGCGGATGTTCCACGCTTCGTAGGCGATTCCCTGACGCTCTTGCTGGCGACGGATAGCGCGGTTCTGGTTCTGTCGCTTCACTCCGCACTGGGGGTGATTTGGATTCGTCACCGGGTTTGCCCCACGCCTCCCTTTGGGGCGGAGGAACGTCCATTCCTCCTTGCACCATGCGCAGATCAATTGAACGCGCTTCGTTTCTACTGCTGCCATTCCATCCTCGCGTCGGAAACAGAAAAGCCCCCGGTTTGCCTCGGGGGCATTCACTTCTCGCGGTTCTTCAGTTCTGGTCGTCCAGCCACTTTTCCAAGTCGACCGGTCGGCAGCGGAGGGACTGCCCTACCTTCCGGAACGGGATCTGTTCGGCCTTCCAGTTCCCGTACACCCAGGAACGAGGCTTGTTGAGATAGTCGGCTACGTCATCAACGGTCATCAGCTTGGCTAGCGTCATCCGTCCTCCAAGAAACAAGAAAGCCCCCGAAGACCCTCGGGGGCTCATGCGTATGAAGTGCTAGGTAGTTCAGCCGCCTTGGCTACCTGCTTCAGCCATTTCCTCAAGTACTGCTGTGGCCTTGTCCGTCAACTCTCCACCCGCCTTACCGGCAACTGTGGTCAGGAAGCCGTCCCTTCTGGCCCGCTTCAGGTGATCCTTCACCGTCTCAGGTCGCCGACCGATGAGCCGTGCCAGCCACGGAATGGGCGCAGGAGCCCCAAAATCCGCCATGGCGGTGTACGTGGCAACAAGCAAGGCCAAGTACCGCCCTGAGACGCCTTCTCCCTCCAGGGCGAGCCCCGCCGCCTCTCCCATCCCATTCAGCTTCCCTGCCACCTCCTCCAACGTCCGCTGGGCT
Source organism: Streptomyces sp. IMTB 2501 (assembly GCF_001953885.1). Lineage (GTDB taxonomy): Bacteria > Actinomycetota > Actinomycetes > Streptomycetales > Streptomycetaceae > Streptomyces. The sequence continues at coordinate 12,378 of NZ_MQUS01000013.1, forward strand.
TCGGGAGCCTGCTTGGCCAACTCCAAGGCTGCGGCTACATCGAGCCTGCGCAGGACGGTGGTCGAGATGCCCCGCGCCAGCTCACGAGCAGGGGCATCTTCGGCCGGCTCGATGGTGATCCGCTGTGGTCCCCCGTTGACCGGCCCCACTGGCCACCACATGCGGACCACCCAGGCGCCTTGCTGCTGAGTGATCTCGAACCCGCCGTCATCCGCTTCCATATCGCTCAAGTTAGCACACCCAGGGGGTTCCACCCTGTGTTGACAACCCAGGGTGGCCCATGGCCAAACTTGAAACGCCGGGGAGTGACCGGCGCGACGACGGGGCGGGCCCGTACGTCGGCAGCAGCAGGAGGGGGCCGCTTCAGTGGCAAGGGCTTGGGTTGCGCGGTCAAAGGACGACCCGAAGAAGTGGACGACGTTCTGGTACGACCCGGACGGCAAGCAACGACAGAAGACGTTCGAGACCAAGAAGCGGGCTGACGACCAGCGCAAGCGCAAGGAGCAGGAACTCGACGCCGGGACCTACCTGGACGACCGCTTGGGCAAGCAGCCCTTGACGGCCGTGTGGGAGCAGTGGACGAATCAAAGGAAGCTGGAGAACAGCACCAAGAAGCAGTACCGGTCGATCCTCAACACGACCATTGAGCCGTTCTTCAAGGCCCGTTCCATCGTGTCCCTGAAGGTCGCTGATGTTGAGCAGTGGCTCTTGTGGATGGAGCAGGACCGGAAGCTGTCCGCCCGCACACGGCGTCAGCGGTTCTCGTTCTTCTCCGGGATGATGGACTGGGCTGTCGTCAACGAGATCGTCGGCCGGAACCCGTGCAAGAAGGTCAAGGGCGCGGGCAGCCGCGCCAAGGAGATCCGGGAGCAGAAGAGCACCGCAAGGCGGCTCACAACGCGGGAAGTTCTGGCGATGCTGGATGCCGCTCCTCCGCGATACCGCGCGATGCTGTGGCTCATGGCCGGGTGCGGCCTGCGGTTGGGTGAGGCCATGGCAGTGTCCCGCGATCAGATCGACTTCAAGGCCGAGACGCTTCGGGTCGACTTCCAGATTGCGGAGGACGGAGACACCGAGTCGGGCAAGAACAGCGCGATCCAGCGTCGGCACATCAAGGCTCGTGACGAAGGCGAGCCAGGGCGTTCCGTCCCCCTCCCGCCGAACGTCGCCTTCGAGCTTCGGCGGCACATCAAGAACCACGGCGTATGGGGGCCGGAGCGGCTTCTCTTCCCCAACGTGACGCGGACCGGCTACCTCTACGCGTCGTACTTCTACCCGAAGATCTGGATGGAGGCTCTGGGCAAGGGACAGGTGAAGTACTGCAAGGCGCACTCACTCCGGCACTACTACGGGTCGCGGCTGCTGTACGCCGGAGTCCCCGAGAACGATGTGGCCGACTGGATGGGCCACAGCAGTACGGACGTGCTGAGGGAGCACTACCACTACATCTTCGAAGGGGCCGAGCAGCGCGGTCGGGCCGCCATCGCGACGATGTTGACGCCCGGCGCCGACGACCCGACGGAGGCATCAGAGGTCGCCTGATACGCGTACGACAACAGCCCCCGGCGTCGCGCCGGGGGCTGTGTTGTTTGTGCAGGTCAGTGGCTGTTTTCAGTCCGGCATCTGCCCAGGATTCCCCCAGCATGACGCCCAGGAACGGCCCTGATCGGGCCGCAACGGGCAGAAAGCCGAGGGGGTCCCTCCGGACCTTCGAAACAGCTTCTGACCTGCAAAAACCCTGCTAGGGAAGGTTCCTTGCCATCACGATCCGCTGAACTTGGTTCGTGCCCTCATAAATCTGGGTGATCTTGGCGTCGCGCATCATGCGCTCCACCGGGTAGTCACGGGTGTAGCCGTAGCCGCCGAGCAGCTGGACGGCGTCCGTGGTGACCTCCATCGCCACGTCCGAGGCGAAACACTTGGCGGCGGCCCCCAGGTAGGTGAGGTCGGCATCGCCGCGCTCGGAGGCGGCGGCGGCCTGGTAGGTGAGGGCGCGGGCCGCCGAGATCTTCATCGACATGTCGGCGAGCATGAACTGGATGCCCTGGAAGTCGGCGATCGCCTTGCCGAACTGCTTGCGCTCGTGGACATAGCCCTTGGCGTAGTCGAAGGCGCCCTGCGCGACACCGAGCGCCTGCGCGGCGATGGTGATGCGGGTGTGGTCCAGGGTCTTCATGGCCGTCATGAAGCCCGTGCCCTCCTCGCCGATCATGCGGTCGGCGGGGATGCGGACGTTGTCGAAGTAGACCTCGCGGGTCGGGGAGCCCTTGATGCCGAGCTTCTTCTCCGGGGCGCCGAAGGAGACGCCCTCGTCCGACTTCTCGACGACGAAGGCGGAGATCCCCTTGGAGCGCTTCTCCGGGTCGGTCACGGCCATGACCGTGTAGTACTCGGAGACGCCGGCGTTGGTGATCCAGCGCTTGACGCCGTTGAGGATCCAGTGGTCGCCGTCGCGGACGGCCTTGGTCTTCATGCCGGCCGCGTCGGAGCCCGCCTCCGGCTCGGAGAGGCAGTACGAGAACATCGCGTCGCCCTTGGCGAGCGGGGTCAGGTACTTCTTCTTCAGTTCCTCGCCGCCGGAGAGGATCACCGGGAGCGAGCCCAGCTTGTTCACGGCCGGGATCAGGGAGGAGGAGACGCAGGCGCGGGCCACCTCCTCGATCACGATGACCGTGGCGAGCGCGTCGGCGCCGGCGCCGCCGTACTCCTCGGGGACGTGTACCGCGTGCAGGTCGCCCGCGACGAGGGCGTCGAGGGCCTCCTGCGGGAAGCGGGCCTCCTCATCCACGGCCGCGGCGTACGGCGCGATCTTCGCCTCGACCAGGGAGCGGACGGCGTCGCGGAGCATGTCGTGCTCCTCGGACGGGCGGTACAGGTCGAAGTCAGCCGATCCGGCCACGGTGTCTCACGCTCCAAAGACGCAGTGATAGTGACGCTAATTACCGTTAAGTAACTCAAATTTTAGAGGCCAGCCCGCAGCACGCCTACGTGAGCTACGCGACAGCGGGGAAATTGCCCGGTGGACGGCCCGACTATGCTCGGCTCCGCATCACCGACGTACCCGATCTGGAGCACATCCATGAGCCTGAAGATCACCGTGATCGGCACCGGTTACCTGGGCGCCACGCACGCCGCGGCCATGGCCGAGCTGGGCTTCGAGGTGCTGGGGCTCGATGTCGTACCGGAGAAGATCGCCATGCTGGAGCGCGGCGAGACCCCGATGTACGAGCCGGGTCTCGAAGAGCTGCTGCGCAGGCATGTCGCCGGTTTCGAGGGGTCCACGGGACGGCTGCGCTTCACCACCGACTGGGCCGAGGTCGGCGCGTTCGGCGATGTGCACTTCGTCTGCGTCAACACCCCGCAGAAGCACGGCGAGTACGCCTGCGACATGTCGTACGTCGACTCCGCGATCTCCTCGCTCGCCCCGCATCTGCACGGTCCGGCCCTGGTCGTCGGCAAGTCGACCGTGCCGGTCGGCTCGGCCGATCGCCTCGCCGCCTACCTGTCCGAGCACGCGCCGGCGGGCAGCGACGCCGAGCTGGCCTGGAACCCGGAGTTCCTGCGCGAGGGGTTCGCCGTCCAGGACACCCTGCACCCGGACCGGATCGTGGCGGGCGTGCGCGGCGAGCGCGCCGAGAAGCTGCTGCGGGAGGTGTACGCGACCCCGATCGGCGAGGGCACGCCGTTCGTCGTCACCGACTTCCCGACCGCCGAGCTGGTGAAGACGGCCGCGAACTCCTTTCTCGCCACGAAGATCTCCTTCATCAACGCGATGGCGGAGGTGTGCGAGGCCGGCGGCGGTGACGTGGCGAAGCTGGCGGAGGCCATCGGGCACGACGACCGGATCGGGGCGAAGTTCCTGCGCGCGGGGATCGGCTTCGGCGGCGGCTGTCTGCCGAAGGACATCCGGGCGTTCATGGCGCGGGCGGGCGAGCTGGGCGCGGACCAGGCGCTGACCTTCCTGCGCGAGATCGACTCCATCAACATGCGCCGGCGTGGCCAGATGGTGGAGATGACCCGGGAGGCGCTCGGCGGCGGCTCCTTCCTCGGCAAGCGGGTCGCGGTGCTCGGCGCCACGTTCAAGCCCGACTCGGACGACGTCCGCGACTCGCCCGCGCTGAACGTGGCCGGCCAGATCCACCTGCAGGGCGGCCAGGTCACCGTGTACGACCCGAAGGGCATGGCCAACGCCCGCAAGGTCTTCCCGACCCTCGGCTACGCCGACTCGGCGCTGGAGGCGGTACGCGGCGCCGACGCCGTCCTCCACCTCACCGAGTGGCGGGAGTTCCGCGAGCTGGACCCGGCGGCGCTCGGCGAGGTCGCGTCGGCCCGCCTGATCCTGGACGGCCGCAACGCCCTCGACCCCGAGCTGTGGCGGCGGGCGAGCTGGACGTACCGGGCGATGGGCCGTCCGACGGCATAACCGCGGTACGGACGACGCCGGTTCGGCCGAGGCTCAGTCGGCCGAACCGGCGTCTTTCCGCATTCTGCACCACCGGACACGGGCGCGGCCGCCGAACTGCCTGTGTCTTACCCCTCCTTGGCCCGGTATCGCCGCATCTTCGCCCGCGCCCCGCACACCTGCATCGAGCACCAGCGACCGCGTCCGGCCGGGCTGCGGTCGTAGTACGCCCAGTGGCAGTCGTCGGCCTCGCAGGCCTTCAGCCGCATCCATGTGCCTTCCGCCAGTCCCTCGGCGACGGCCGCGGCGACACGGGAGAGCAGCGGGGCGTCCGGGGCGGGGGCGAGGGCCGCGGAGCCGTCGCGCTCGTCGACGGTGACGTACAGCGGCGCACGGGACAGCAGCTCGCCGAGCGGGGTCACCTCGCGGTGCGGCGGGTGCCCGGCGTGCGCGAGCAGCGCGGCCCGCAGCGACTCCCGCAGCTCCCGCGCCTCGGCCAGTTCCTCGGCGGCGACCCCGAGGCGCGCCCGGCCGTCCGCCGTGGCGAGCGAGTCATGGCTCGTCTCGATGTCCAGCGTGTTGACCAGGGACTCGACCAGCGCCAGCGCTCCGGGGGCGGCCGATCTCTCATTCATGCTTGCGACGTTACCTCCAGTGCGGGAGCATGCAGTAACCGTTACCGGTTGCCCGCCGCTATGGGTAACCCGAGGAGGTAGTCATGGCTCTCGCCAAGCTCGGTGTCGTGGTGCTGGACTGTCCCGATCCCCGTGCGCTGGCCGGTTTCTACGCCGGGGTGCTGGGCGGCACGGTGGAGGGAGACGGTGGGTGGGTGGACCTGGCGGTGCCCGGGGGGCCGGCGCTGGCCTTCCAGCGGGCGCCGGGGTATGTGCCGCCGAAGTGGCCCGCACCGCTGGAGTCCCAGCAGTTCCATCTGGACCTGACGGTGGAGGACCTGGACGCGGCCGAGAAGGGCGTGCTGGAGCTGGGGGCGCGGCCGCTGGACGCCGAGGACCGGGAGCGGACCTTCCGTGTGTACGCCGACCCCGCGGGGCACCCGTTCTGCCTCTGTGCCTGCTGAGCCGACCCGGAGGAGGACATCATGACGCCGGTCGCCCGTTTTCGTAACGTCGTGCTCGACTGCCCCGATCCGCATGCGCTGGCCGCCTTCTACGCGGCGGTGGCCGGGGGCAGCCCGCAGGCCGAGGACGACGAGTGGGTCGTGCTGCAGGTGCCGGACGGGCCGCGGCTGGGCTTCCAGCGGGTCGAGGGGTACACCCCGCCGGAGTGGCCCCGCGCGGACCGCAACGGCCAGCAGTTCCATGTCGACTTCGACGCGGGCCCGACCTGGGCGGATGTCGACGCGGCCCATGAGCGGGTGCTCGCGCTGGGGGCGCGGCCGCTGGACCTGGAGGACCGGGAGACCAAGGACTTCCAGGTGTACGCGGATCCGGCCGGGCATCCGTTCTGTCTGTGCCGGATCGAGTAGCCGGAAGGACTCGCCCAGGGCCTGTCCGGCTCCGCGGTCGTCAGGCCTCCCGGGCTGTCCGGATCACCTCGTCCAAGGTCTCCCGGGAGCGTCTGAGGTCGGCGATCATGCGGTCGATGCGGTCGCGTTCGGCGGTGAGGTCGGCGACCAGCCGGGGGGTCGCGACCGAGGAGGGTCCGCCGTCGCGGTCGCGCATGCAGGGCAGCAGCTGCCGGATCTTCTCGCTGTGCAGCCCGGCCGCGTACAGCTCCTGGATCCGGATGACCCGGTCGACGGCGCGCTCCGGGTAGTCGCGATGGCCGCCCGGGGTGCGCTCGGCGGTGAGCAGCCCCTGGGCCTCGTAGTAGCGCAGCGAGCGCTCGCTCACGCCGGTGCGCCGGGCCAGTTCACCGATCCGCATGTCCGTCTCCGCCGGGAAGAGGGCTTGAATCTGACATCAGTGTCAAGTTCTACCGTGCCGGCATGACGCAGACAACGCACTCCACGGACTTCCTGTCTCCCGCCCGGCTCGGCCGGTTCGATCTCCCCCACCGTCTGGTGATGGCCCCGCTCACCCGGAACCGCGCCGAGGCCGACGGCACCCCGACCGATCTGATGGTGACCCACTACGCCCAGCGCGCCTCGGCCGGGCTGATCATCGCCGAGGGCTCCACGCCGAACCCGGTCGGGCAGACGTACCCGGACATCACCGCGATCCACACCGACCGGCATCAAGAAGGCTGGCGGCGGGTCACCGACGCGGTGCGGGCGGGCGGCGGGCGGATGTTCCTCCAGCTTCAGCACGGCGGGCGGGTCAGCCATCCGGCGACCACGGGACTCACCCCGGTCGCCCCGTCCCCTGTGCCACTGCCGGAGACGATCTTCACGCCCGGCGGGCACCAGCCGGCCGTCGTCCCACGGGAGATGACGGCGGACGACATCCGCGCCACGATCGCCGACTTCTCCGCCGCCGCGCGCCGGGCCGTCGAGGCGGGCTTCGAGGGCGTGGAGGTGCACTCGGCGAACGGGATGCTGCTGCACCAGTTCCTCGCGGACAACACCAACCGTCGTACGGACGCCTACGGCGGCTCTGTCGAGCGGCGGGTGCGGTTCGCGGCGGAGGTGACCGAGGCGGTGGCCGACGCGATCGGCGCGGACCGGGTGGGCATCCGCGTCTCCCCCGCCTCGACCGTCAACGGTGTCCGCGAGGACGACACCGACGGCCTGTACGCCGCGCTCCTCGACCGGCTGAAGGGGCTGGACCTCGCCTATCTTCACCTGGTGCGCTCCGACCCGGCCACCGGCTGGTACCGGCGGATCCGCGCCGACTGGCCGGGCGTCCTGATCGGCAACCCGGACCTGACCGACCTGACCACCGAGGCCGTCACCCACGCCGTACGGGAGCTGCTGGCGGCCGGTGCCGACCTGGTGGCGCTCGGCCGGCCGTTCCTCGCCAACCCGGACCTGGTCGAGCGGCTGCGCCTCGGCGCACCCCTCAACCCGGTCCGGGACCGGTACTTCATGTACGTGGGCGGGGCCGCCGGTTACAACGACTACCCCGCCCTCGGCGGTCAGGCGGCGCCGCTGTCGAGTGACTCGATGGTGGCGTTGGACGGCGCGCGCGTGGCCTGAAGATCACGGGCCACGTCCTCCGCCGCGCCCAGCACCCGCACCGCGTTCTGCCAGGTCAGCTTGGCCAGATCGGCCCTGGACCAGCCGCGGTCCAGCAGCTCGGCGAGCAGGTTCGGGTAGCCGGAGACGTCGCTGAGGCCGTCCGGGGTGAACGCGGTGCCGTCGTAGTCGCCGCCGATGCCCAGGTGGTCGATGCCGGCCACCTCGCGCATGTGGTCCAGATGGTCCGCCACCGTCGACACCGTGGCGATCGGACGCGGAGTGCGCTCCTCGAACGCGTGGTGCACCTTCATCGCCTCGGCGCTGGTGTCGAGGTGGTGGAAGCCGTGGGCGCGCATGTTCTCGTCGGCCGCCGTCGTCCACGCGACGGCCGCCTGGAGCACGAACTTCGGCACGAACGTCACCATCGCCACACCACCGTTAGCGGGCAGCCGCTCCAGCACGTCGTCAGGGATGTTGCGCGGGTGGTCGCACACCGCGCGGGCGGAGGAGTGCGAGAAGATCACCGGCGCGGACGTGGCGTCCAGCGCGGCGCGCATCGTCGTGGGCGCCACATGGGACAGGTCGACCAGCATGCCGAGGCGGTTCATCTCCCGGACCACCTCGCGGCCGAAGGCCGACAGGCCGCCCACCTTCGGCTCGTCGGTCGCCGAGTCCGCCCAGTCGTTGTTGTCGTTGTGGGTGAGCGTCATGTAGCGCACGCCCAGCTCGTACAGACCGCGCAGGGTGCCGAGGGAGTTGTCGATCGAGTGCCCGCCCTCCGCGCCCATCAGGGAGGCGATACGGCCCTCCGCCCGCGCCGCCTCCATGTCGGCGGCGGTCAGCGCGGCCCGCAGGTCGGCGGGGTTACGGGCGATCAACTGCCGTACGCAGTCGATCTGTTCGAGGGTCGCCGGCACCGCTCCCGGAAGGTCCGAGCGCACATACACCGACCAGTACTGCGCCCCGACCCCGCCCTCGCGCAGCCGCGGGATGTCGGTGTGCAGATGGGCGTCCTGGTGTCCGGAGATGTCGCGGGCGTCGAGGTCGTAGCGGACCTGTTCGCGCAGCGCCCACGGCAGGTCGTTGTGGCCGTCGACCACCGGGAACTCGCGCAGCAGGGACCGTGCTTCGTCCAGTGAGGTCATTACGTCTTACTTCCCGAAGCCGAAGCCGCTCGACCCCTCGACCTTGGCGCGCAGCCGCTTGCCCTTCTCGGTGGCCTGGTCGTTGAGGTCCTGCTGGAAGTCGCGCATCTTGTGCAGCAGTTCCTCGTCGTGCGTGGCGAGGATACGGGCCGCGAGCAGGCCCGCGTTGCGGGCACCGGCGACGGAGACCGTGGCGACCGGCACACCGGCCGGCATCTGCACGATGGACAGCAGCGAGTCCATGCCGTCGAGGTACTTCAGCGGCACCGGCACACCGATGACCGGCAGCGGGGTCACCGAGGCCAGCATGCCCGGCAGATGGGCGGCGCCGCCCGCACCGGCGATGATCACCTTCAGACCGCGGTCGGCGGCCTGCTCGCCGTACGTGACCATCTCACGGGGCATGCGGTGCGCGGAGACGACGTCGACCTCGTAGGCGATCTCGAACTCGTCCAGCGCCTTGGCGGCGGCCTCCATGACGGGCCAGTCGGAGTCCGACCCCATGACGATGCCAACAACAGGGCTCATTCGGTGATCGTGCCTCTCAGATAGCCGGCTGCGTGACGGGCGCGCTCCAGCACGTCGTCCAGGTCGTCGCCGTAGGTGTTGACGTGTCCGACCTTGCGGCCGGGCTTCACGTCCTTGCCGTACATGTGGATCTTGAGCTGGGGGTCGCGGGCCATGCAGTGCAAGTAGGCCGAGTACATGTCCGGGTAGTCGCCGCCGAGGACGTTGACCATCACGGTCCACCTGGCGCGCGGGCGCGGGTCGCCGAGCGGGAGGTCGAGGACCGCGCGGACATGGTTGGCGAACTGCGAGGTGATCGCGCCGTCCTGGGTCCAGTGACCGGAGTTGTGCGGGCGCATGGCGAGTTCGTTGACGAGGATGCGGCCGTCGAGGGTCTGGAACAGCTCGACCGCGAGATGCCCGACGACGTCGAGCTCCTTGGCGATGGTAAGGGCCATCCGCTCGGCCTGCAGCGCGAGGGAGTCGTCCAGGTCCGGGGCCGGGGCTATGACCGTGTCACAGACGCCGTCGACCTGCCGGGACTCCACCACCGGGTAGGCGACGGCCTGGCCGTGCGGGGACCGTACGACGTTGGCGGCCAGCTCCCGGACGTAGTCGATCTTCTCCTCGGCCAGGACCGGGACGCCGGCCCGGAACGGGTCGGTCGCTTCCTCGGGGGTCTCCACGACCCACACGCCCTTGCCGTCGTAGCCGCCGCGGACGGTCTTCAGCACGACCGGGAAGCCGTCCCCCTCGGCCGCGAACCGGACCACGTCCTCCGGGTCGGTGACGATCCGGTGCCGCGGGCACGGGATGCCGATCGCGTCGAGCTTCGCCCGCATCACGCCCTTGTCCTGGGCGTGCACCAGCGCGTCGGGCCCCGGGCGCACGGGGATGCCGTCCGCCTCCAGGGCCCTGAGGTGCTCGGTCGGCACATGCTCGTGATCGAAGGTGATCACGTCACAGCCGCGCGCGAAATCCCGCAGCGTGTCCAGATCGCGATAGTCGCCGATGACGACATCGCTCACGACCTGCGCCGCGGAATCCTGAGGGGTGTCACTGAGGAGCTTGAACCTGATGCCCAACGGGATGCCCGCCTCGTGCGTCATACGCGCGAGCTGCCCCCCGCCGACCATGCCGACTACCGGGAACGTCACACCCCTAGCGTATCGGCCACGCCGAGGGGACCGGATCACGTCCCTCGGACGATCTCTTACCCGCCACTTTCCACGCTCTTTCCGACCTGTTTCCGGGTTATGACCCAGTCCGGAGGCGTCGGCTACTCCGTCTGGTTAGCATGGCGGGGCTGACAAAACCTACCGACGGGAGCTGCACGGCCATGGAACCTCGTTCCTCGGGGCTGCGACGGCTCGGACGCGAGGTGGCCAAGTTCGGCACCGTCGGCGTTGCGGGCATCTTCGTCAATCTCGGCGTGTTCAACCTGGTACGCCACGTGTCCGACCTGCCGGTCGTGCGCGCAAGCATCATCGCGACGGTGGTCGCGATCGCGTTCAACTACGTGGGCTTCCGCTACTGGACGTACCGGGACCGCGAGAAGAGCGGCCGCACCAAGGAACTCACGCTGTTCCTCCTCTTCAGCGCGATCGGCCTGGTGATCGAGAACGGCGTGCTGTACCTGGCGACCTACGGTCTCGGCTTGGACAGCTCGCTGCAGAGCAACATCTCCAAGTTCGCCGGCATCGGCATCGCGACCCTGTTCCGTTTCTGGTCGTACCGCACCTGGGTGTTCCGTGTGCAGCCGGCGCAGGAGGCGGAGTCCATCCTGGTGGCCGAGTCGAAGAGGCCGCACTCCGAGCCCGAGCCGAAGTCCCAGCGCGTTCCGTAACCGGCACTTCGTGGGAGGACCGGCTCAGCGAACCGTTGGCCGGTCCTCCTCCGCTTTGCGGGTCGGCGGTGTACGCGAGAGGAACAGGCCGAAGACCGGCGGCTGGGCCTGGAGGAGTTCCAGGCGACCGCCGTCGGCCTCGGCGAGATCCCGGGCGACGGCCAGGCCGATCCCTGTGGAGTTCCGTCCGCTGATCGTCCGCTCGAAGATCCGCGCGCCGAGGTCGGCCGGGACACCGGGACCCTCGTCGGTGACCTCGACCACGGCCTGGTTGCCGGTGACCCGGGTGCGCAGCGCGACCGTGCCGCCACCGTGCATCAGGGAGTTCTCGATCAGCGCGGCCAGTACCTGGGCGACCGCCCCCGGCGTGCCGACGGCCTGCAGATGCCGCTTGCCGGAGCTGACGATGGCCCGGCCGGAGCTGCGGTAGGCGGGCCGCCACTCGGCGAGCTGCTGCTGGATGACCTCGTCCAGGTCGAAGGTGACGGCGGAGCCGGTGCGCGGGTCGCGGGAGTTCGTCAGCAGCCGCTCGACCACGTCCGTGAGCCGCTCGACCTGGGTGAGCGCGACGTTCGCCTCTTCCTTCACGATGTCCGGGTCGTCGGTGAGGGTGATCTCCTCAAGCCGCATGGACAGCGCGGTCAGCGGGGTGCGCAGCTGGTGGGAGGCATCGGCGGCCAGCCGCCGCTCGGCCGTCAGCATGCGGCCGATGCGCTCGGCGGAGGAGTCCAGCACATCGGCGACCCGGTCCAGCTCGGGGACGCCGTACCGCTTGTGCCGGGGGCGGGGGTCGCCGGAGCCGAGCCGCTCGGCGGTCTCCGCGAGGTCGGTCAGCGGGGAGGCGAGCCGATTGGCCTGCCGTACCGCGAGCAGGACGGCAGCGACCACCGCGAGCAGCGCCACCAGACCGATGACCAGCAGGGTCCGGCCGACCTCGCGGGTCACCGCGGAGCGCGGCTCCTGCACGCTGACCGTCTCGCCCTCCTCGCCCTGCTGGGTGGCGTGAATCACGTCACCCTGTGGCTTGGTGCCGATCTCGATCGGGTCATGGCCCGGCATGCGGATCACCGCGTACTGGTCCTTGCTGACCGGGTTGCGCAGCACCTCCGCGTTGACGTTCTCCGCGGCGAGGATCCTGCTGTCCACGATGCTGGCCAGCCGTACCGCCTCGGAATCCACCCGCTCCTGAGCGCTGTTGCTGATCGTCCGCGACTCGACGATCACCAGCGAGATGCCGAAGACGCCGATCACGACGAGGACGACGGCGAGGGTGGACTGGATGAGACGTCGACGCATGTTCCGTTACCTGGGGTGATCGCTGGGCCCCGGGGGAGGGGCTCAGCTCTTTTCGAAGCGGAAGCCCACGCCGCGGACCGTCGCGATGTACCGGGGGTTCGCCGCGTCGTCGCCGAGCTTCTTGCGCAGCCACGAGATGTGCATGTCGAGGGTCTTCGTGGACGACCACCACGTGGTGTCCCAGACCTCGCGCATCAGCTGGTCGCGGGTCACGACCCGGCCGGCGTCCCGCACCAGCACCCGCAGCAGGTCGAACTCCTTGGCGGTGAGCTGCAGTTCCTCGTCGCCCATCCACGCCCGGTGCGACTCGACGTCGATCCGCACTCCGTGCGTGGCCGGCGGCTGCTGCGGCTCCGCGGCGCCGCGCCGGAGCAGCGCCCGCACCCGGGCGAGCAGTTCGGCGAGCCGGAAGGGCTTGGTGACGTAGTCGTCGGCGCCCGCGTCGAGGCCGACGACGGTGTCCACCTCGTCGGCCCGCGCGGTCAGGATGAGGATCGGCACGGTGTGGCCGTCGGCCCGCAGCCGGCGGGCGACCTCCAGGCCGTCCATGCCGGGCAGGCCCAGGTCCAGTACGACCAGATCGACGCCGCCCTGCATTCCGGCGTCGAGCGCGCTGGGTCCGTCCTCGCGCACCTCGACCTCGTAACCTTCCCGGCGCAGGGCGCGAGCCAGCGGCTCCGAGATGGACGCGTCGTCCTCGGCGAGCAGTACACGGGTCATGAGGTGATGGTAGACCGCCCGCGTACGGTGCTGGGGTGTGATCGCTTACAGGAACTCTTACCTTCGTACGCTGCTGGTACGAACCATTGCTCTGGGGATGCGATCGTAGGAAGGACCTTCGAATGCGGTCCTGCGGTTCCGCCGACACCTGTGATCCGCGTCTCAAGTCCTTCCATATCCGGCGGTGTCCTGCCGTATGGTGACCTGAACGCCTGTAGCACACCGGGGACCTTTGGCGAGCAGTTGACGCTGAGGGTCTCTTTTGTGTGCGGGCTGATCACGATCAGCCTTGAAAGGAATGACCTCTGGCCGGGCTCCGGACGCATCGACGCGTCACGTGGCGTGGATCCCGGTGGTCGCCGTCCACCGCCTCCGCGATCCGGAGACGGACTCCCCCTGGGCGTGGGGGTGGATGACCGACCTGCCGGTGCCGGCCACACCCCCACCGGGCGCGCCACGCTCCAGCAGCGCGTCCCGACCAGCAAGGAACGACCATGGCGTCCAGCCTGACGAAGGACTCGGTCCGCCCGGGCACCCCCGGCTCCGAGAAGACCTTCTTCGGCCACCCCCGCGGCCTGGCCACTCTCTTCATGACCGAGATGTGGGAGCGGTTCAGCTTCTACGGCATGAGGGCTCTGCTCGTCCTGTACTTGGTCGCCCCGGCGTCCAAGGGCGGGCTCGCCTTCGCCGCCGCCACCGGCGCGGCGATCTACTCGGTGTACAACGCCACCGTCTACCTGCTGGCCATGCCGGGCGGCTGGATCGGTGACCGGCTCTGGGGTCCGCGCAAGACCGTGGCGATCGCCGGCACGATCATCATGATCGGCCACTTCCTGCTCGCCGTGCCGGTCAAGGCGTCCTTCTTCGTCGGCCTGGTCTTCATCGCCGTCGGCTCGGGTCTGCTGAAGGCCAACATCTCCACGATGGTCGGCCACCTCTACCCGGACCGGAACGACGCGCGCCGCGACGGCGCCTTCACGGTCTTCTACATGGGCATCAACCTGGGCGCCTTCGTCGCCCCGCTGCTCATCGGCTGGGTCGCCGACGCCACCAACTGGCACTTCGGCTTCGCGCTGGCGGGTGTGGGCATGGCGCTGGGCCTGACCCAGTACGTGCTCGGCACGCGCCACCTGAGCCCGATCAGCAGCGAGGTGCCGCAGCCGGTGGACGCCGCCGAGCGGTCCGCCCTGCTGAAGAAGGCGGGTCTGTGGGCCGCGGCCGCTGCGGTCTTCTACGGCGTCGTGGTCGCCACCGGCTCCTTCACGATCGACTGGGTCCTGTGGCCGCTGTCCCTGGCGGGTCTGGCGCTGCCGGCCTTCTACTTCACCCGGATGCGCCGGGACAAGGACCTCACGGCGGACGACAAGTCCAAGATCACCGGCTACGTCTGGTTCTTCGTCGTCGCCGCGGTCTTCTGGATGATCTACGACCAGTCCGGCTCGACGCTGAACCTGTTCGCCAGCGACCACACCGCGAACAAGCTGTGGAGCTTCGGCTTCCCGGCCAGTTGGTTCCAGTCGCTGAACCCGCTCTTCGTCATGGCCCTCGCTCCCGTGATCGCGGCCCTGTGGATCAAGCTGGGCCGGCGCAACCCGAGCACCACGGTCAAGTTCGCCCTCGGTCTCTTCGGCATCGGTGTCTCCTTCGGCGTGATGATGCTGGCCATGGCCTCCGCCTCCGGCAATGCGAAGGTCACCCCGCTGTGGCTGTGCTCCGTCTACCTGATCCAGACGGTGGCCGAGCTGTGCCTGTCCCCCGTCGGCCTGTCGGTCACCACCAAGCTGGCGCCGCAGAAGTACGCGAGCCAGATGATGGGTCTGTGGTTCCTGGCGGTCACCGCCGGCGACTGCCTGGCCGCGCTGACCCAGCTCGCCATCGGGGACTCGTTCCTGTCGACGACGTCCTTCGCGATCCAGGGCGTGATCGCCGCCGTGGGTGGCCTGGGCTTCATCGCCTACCGCAAGAAGGTCATCAGGCTCATGGGCGACGTGCACTGATCTCCGTGCGCTGACACCACAACGGCACACAACGAAGGCTGCCCGGGAACATCTCCCGGGCAGCCTTCGTGTTGGTCAGCGCCTGAACGCGGTCAGCGCTTCAGCCGCACTTCACGCCCCACAGGGCGGCGACGGCGCAGCCGAGGGCGTAACCGCCCTGACCGCTCTGCCACTTGCCCGGCGAGTTCTCACCGTATCCGGCAGCGCTGGCCGTGCCCGCGCTGCCGAGGGCGATGGCACCGGCCAGGGTCAGAGCTGCGAGAGCCCCCGTGAACTTCTTGCGCATGATTCTCCCCATAAGAGCCGGACTGCCCGCTGATGCACCTCTGGTCAGGAGATCACGGAAGGACAGCCGGATTTACCTTGTCCGGAAACAGCCGCTGAATGGCTTGTTCCGGGATGGAAACCTAGCCTCATACGGGATCAGCATGCCAGTCGAAGTCGGCGTTCTGAGCAACATTTGAGGTCCGTTTCCCGAGGTCAGCGCGTCGGTCGCCGCGGCATGAACGTGAACACCGCCGCTCCCAGCAGGATCGCCGTGCCCGACACCAGACCGAGGGCCTCCAGAGCGCCGTGGTCGCTCGCACCGGTCTGGGCGAGGCCGCCGGAGCCGCTGCTGCTGCCGCCCGTGCCGCTGCCGCCGGTCGTGCCACCGGAGGTGGACGTTCCGCCGGACGAGCCGCCCGGCTGCCCGCTGGTGTCCAGGGTGAGCGAGACTGCGGTCTTGGTCGGTGTGCAGGTCGTGGTCGTGCCGAGCGCCTTGACCGTCAGGACGCCCGGGGACAGGGTCGAACTGCCGCTCGCGCCGGGCTTGTAGGTGCCGGTGAGATCCGGGATCTCGATCGGGTCGCCGGACTTGATGGGCTTGGCGTTCGTCGGCCCCTCCACATGCACGGTGCCCTTGTCGGCGCCGCCCAGCACCACCTCCATGGACGGCTTCACGGAGTTCGCCGGGATGTCGGCGGGGCTGTTCATCACCGACTTCTTGAACTGCACGGTGACGCCGAAGTCCCCGCCGTTCTTCCTGGCGTTGATCTGCACCGGCGAGGTCGCGTTCTTGTCGCCGATCGGGGTCCTGCAGGCGTAGGGGATCTGCACCTCCTTGCCGGTGAAGTCGGTCTGGCCGCCGCTGCCGCCGGAGGACGTGGCCGTGGGGGTGGCCGAACCGGTGGGCGTGCTCGACTGGGTCGGGGTGGTCGTCGGGGTCTGGGTCGGCGTCGTGGTGGGTGTGCCGCCGCCACCGCCCGTCACCTGGACCGTCGCCGCCTTCTGCACGGTCTCCTTGGGCGTGCACTTGGTGTCCGTGGACATCGCGTTGACGGTGTACGCGTCCGGGGTCAGCGTCACCTCGCCGGCCGTCGTCAGCTTGATGCTGCCCTTCATGTCGGACAGCACCATGTCGCCGCCCTTGGGGATCGCCGGGTTCTGCCGCGGCCCCTGCATCGCGATGTCGGCGACCTGCGCGCCGGCCGCCTTGAGCACGCCGGACGGCTGGACCGAGTTCGCGGGCAGGTCGATGATGTCGGGGTTCTTGGACGCGGCCTGGACGAACTTCCAGACGACGTTCACGGTGTCGCCCACCTTCGCCGTGGCCGGCGCGGTGATCTCGACCTTGGTGGTGCCGTCGACGGGGCTGATGCCCGCCGGCGGCACACAGTGGGTGGCGAACGCCACCTCGGCCGCCTGCGCGGGGGCCGCGGCGAGGCCCAGCAGGACGCCCGCACCGCTCAGCGCCAGCGCGGCGCCCGCGGCCGTACCTCTCCTTCGGATGCTCACGTGGGTCGTCCCTTCCTGGTGGGAGTCGTAGGACTCGTCGGGCTGTCGGGGTGCGGTGCGGAGAGCCGGCCGGCCGGGTCGCCCGGGACGGAGTCCTGGGCGAACCACGGCAGGGTCGGGGTCGAGGGGGGCGGTTCAGCGGTGCGAGAGCGCGGCAGCGACAGCGGCAGCCGCAGGGCGGGCCGGCGCAGTCGCCGGTGGGCACTGCGGGAAGCGCCGCCCGGGCGGCGGGGCCGTACCCGGTCCACCACGGCCATGCCGATACGGAACAGCGCGGCCGGTACGACCACGCAGAGCAGGAGCCAGAACAGCGTCACGCCCCAGGGGCGGCCCACGCCCCACGGCTGTTCGGCGAGGACCTTGCCGTCGTACTTCAGGGAGACGGTGTAGTCGCCGTGGGCCCCGGCGGACAGCTCGACGGGCAGGCTGACCTCGGCCTTCCTGCCGGGCGCCAGGGTGCCGTGCCACTGCCGGTCGTCCCACTGCGGGGCGAAGACGCCGTGCGCGGAGCCGACCTGGAAGAGGGGGTCCTTGATCGTGCCGGTGCCGGAGTTGCCCACGGTGAAGACCAGGGCGCGGCTCGGCGGGGCGCCGAACCAGGTCAGCAGGGAGCCGGAGCCGGTCAGCCGGGTGTCGGACAGGACCGACAGCCGGCCGTCGGTGTTCTCGGCGGGCAGCGGGGCGACGGGATGCCCGGCGACGTCGAGCACGGCATCCGCCTCCGCCTTCGCGCCGGTGACCGTGGCCACGTGCACCACACAGGGGCAGGGCACGGGCGGTTCGGCGACCGGGAGTTCCTTGCTGAAGGCGCCCTTGGCATCGGTGGTCACGGCCCGGCCGTCGCCGTTGGCACAGGAGTTGGTGCCGCCGATGACACCCCGGGACGGTGTGGCCTGCCCACACACCAACAGCATCAGCAGCGTGTGCGGCCGCCAACCAGTGCCGGTGGCGGTGATCGAGCCGCCGGTCCCGGCCTGGGCCGCCGACAGCTTCACGACCGGCCCGTCCACGGCGGTCGCCGGGCCCGCGAGCGGCAACAGCAGCAGCGCGAACGCCGCCACCAATGCCGCCGAAACCCGCAAGATCCTTGCCTTCCCGCTCACTTCACCGCGCCTTCCGTGAACGCACCACCGGGCCACAGATCCTCGGCAGCGACAGCGCCGTCGCAAGGGCCACCTGCCGTCGCACCGTCTGATGCCGGAACACCGGACGCCGATCCGGCTGATGCCGGGCCCTCCGGCGTCGGGTCGCCTGACCGTGCGCCGCGTCGGCGGCGGACAGCGAGCAGCGCGGCCGTCCCGGTGAGCAGGGCGGCGGCCGCGCCCGTCACCGTCGGCCACGGTATGAATCGGACCGACGCGGTTGCCGTGTCGTGGGCACCACCGGGGGCCGTGACCGTCAGCCGTACGTCGACGGCGTCCAGCGCGGGGCGATCGGGCCAGGGCTCGGTGAGCTTCAGCCGGACACCCGGGCGCAGGTGAACGGGAAGGGTGCGGGGCGCGCGGTCCAGGACCCGGCCGAGCACGCCGTCCGCGCGCACCGCGAGCCTCGGCACAAGGACGGTCGTACCCCGGTTGACCAGCTCGTACGTGATGTGGTCGGCGTGTACGGCGAGGTGCTCGACGGTCAGCGCGGCGAGCGCCGGGCCACCGACGCGCAGCCGGATCGGGACGGTCTCCGTACGTCCCCGCGTGTCCCGCGCGACGACGGCACCGGAACGATCGCCGGGCGCGGCCCCGTTCGGCACCGTCACCGTGAACGGCACCTCGGCGCGGGTGCGGGCCGGGACGCGTATCCCGTTCCCGGCCTTCTCGGCGAAGACCGTCCGCAGGCCGGTGCCGGACAGCCGTACGACGACGGGGGCCCGCCCGGGGTTGGTGACGGACACCGTGTCCTGCAGGACCGTTCCGGGCGGACCCTCGGCGTAGAAGGACGGGCGGCCGCCGCCCGCGGGCGCGACCGACCAGCCCGTGGCGGCATGGGCGCGGGGTGCGGAGCCCAGCACAGCCCACAGCGCGGCGCACAGGCACAGGGCCGCGGGCAGGGCGGCGCGGGCCGGGAGCGGTGCGCGGGCCCGGGACGGGCGCCGGTGGCGGGTCAGGGCGCGGGCGGCGACGGACGGCATGGGCGGCTCCAGCGGGTGGCCTGGGGTTCGGCGAGGACCGACGGCCGAAGGCCGTAGGCCCGGGTTCAGCGAAGGCCGGGGGTCGGGGGTCGGCGGTCCGCGGGCGGCGGTCCGGGGGCGGCGGCCATCGGTCCGGGGAGCGGCGAAGGCCGAGGGCCGGTGGCCCGTGGGCCGGTGGGCCGTGGGCCGGTGGGCCGTGGGCCGGTGGGCCGTGGGCCGGTGGGCCGTGGGCCGGTGGGCCGTGGGCCGTGGCCCGAAGGTCGTGGGCCGTGGCCCGAAGGTCGTGGGCCGTGGCCCGAAGGTCGTGGGCCGTGGCCCGAAGGTCGTGGGCCGTGAGCCGTGAGCCGATGGCCCGAGGGTCGTGGGCCGTGGGCCGGTGGCCGGTGGCCCGAGAGCCGTAGGCCCGTGGCCCGGGGGCCGTTAGCCGGTGACCCGAGGCCCGAGGGCCGTGACCCGAGAGCCGTGGGCCGGTGGCCCGAGGCCCGGGGGCCGTGAGCCGGTGACCCGAGGCCCGAGGCCCGGGGGCCGTGACCCGAGGCCCGGGGGCCGAGGGCTGTGGGCCGGTGGCCCGGTGGCCGGCGGTCGGCGGTCGGCGGTCGGCGGTCCGGGGTCAGCGGCGGGCCGGCTGGCCGCGCCGGGTCAGCCAGAGTGCGCCCGCCGCACCGGCGAGGAGCACCGTGCCGCCGAGGGTGCCGAGGGCGATCGCGGAGTCCTCCGGGCCGGTCTGCGGAAGCTGGCCGCCCGAGGACGACGACGAGGAGGAACCACCGCCCGAGGACGACGAGCCGCCGCCTGCCGCGGTCACGTCCAGGGTCAGCCCCGGTTTCGGGTCGTTGGTCGGCGTGCACGTCGTCGTCGTACCGAGCGCCTTGATGATGAGCGTGCCCGGCGTGAAGGTGACCTTGCCGGTCTTCTTCGGCGTGTACGTGCCGCTCAGGTCACTGATCTTGATGGGCGTGTTGGCGGGGATCGCGGCCGCGTTGGGAGGACCGCTGACCGGCAGCGTGCCGCTGTCGGCGCCGCCCAGTTCGATACTGGCGCTCGGGGTCATCGCGCCCTTGCCCAGCTCGACGGGGCTGGAGGAGACGCCCTTCTGCCAGGACATGGTGATCTTGTAGCCGCTGCCGCTCCTGACGCCCTGCATGTCGATGGGCGAGACGGCGCTCTTGACACCGATCGGGGTCTGACAGCGGTAGTTGACGTCGACGACATCGGCGTGGGCCGCCGGCGCGGCCAGCAGCACCGCCGCGCCGGCCAGGGCCGCGGCGGACGCGAGCGCGGCGGTTCGTTTCGGGTACGACACGTTCGGTCCACCCCATTCATTCCCGACGACAGTTCCTGACGGCGGCGCCGTCCAGCATTCCTGACGACACATCAGATTTGGCCGTCAAGGTACGCCGGGGGTCGTGAGGAAGGAAGACGCGTCACACGCCGGAGTTGTGGCGATCCGGCGTGCGCGGCGAGATGCCGGAGTGGAGACGGGGGGCCCGGGAGTCGGCCCGGCCCCCACGAGCTCCCGAGCCCCGGGACCTCACGGCCTGCGCAGCACCTCCGGCAGCCCCCAGCGCCGCAGCACCTCGGGCACGGCGACGGTGCCGTCGGGCCGCTGGTGCTGCTCCAGCAGCGCCGGCACCAGCCGGCTGGTGGCCAGGCCCGAGGCGTTGAGGGTGTGGACGTACGCCGCCCTGCCGCCGCCGGCCGGGCGGTACCGGATGCCGCCGCGCCGGGCCTGGTAGTCACGGGCGTTCGACACCGAGCTGACCTCGGCGTAGGCGCCCAGGCTGGGCAGCCAGACCTCGACGTCGTACGTCTTGGCCTGCGCGGCACTGGTGTCCCCGGCGGCGAGCCGGGTGACGCGGTAGTGCAGACCCAGCCCGGCGACCAGCTCCTCCGCCCGGGCGAGGAGTTCCAGCTGGGCCGCGTCCGAGTCGGCCGGCCGGGTGAGCTGGAACAGTTCGACCTTGTTGAACTGGTGGCCGCGCAGGGTGCCCCGCTCGGCGGTGCGGTAGCCGCCGACCTCCTTGCGGTAACAGGGCGTGTAGGCCACGTACTTGAGCGGCAGCTCGTGCTCGTCGAGGGTCTCGCCGTGGTGCAGGGCGGCGAGCGCGGTCTCGGCGGTGGGCAGCAGGAAGCGTTCGGGACGGCCGTCGGCCGCGCGGTCCGTGACGAAGACGTCGTCCGCGAACTTCGGGAACTGTCCCGCGGTGTAGCCGGTCTGCCAGCTGAGCAGGTGCGGCGGCAGCACGAAGGTGTAACCCGCCCGGCGATGGCTGTCCAGGAAGTGGTTGAGCAGCGCCCACTCCAGCGCCGCGCCCTCGCCCCGGTAGACCCAGTGCCCGCTGCCGGCGAGCGCGGCACCGCGCCGGTGGTCGACCAGTCCGAGCTCCTGGGTGAGCCGCACATGGTCCCGGGGCGCGCATCCGGGCTCCGGGCGGGTGCCCTCGGTGCGGACGACCTCGTTGCACTCCTTGCCGCCGGCGGGCACGTCCGGGTCGGGCAGGTTGGGCAGCGCGTCGAGGAACTCGCGGTGTTCCGCCTCCAGTCGGGTGTGCGCGGCGGTGGCCTCGGTGACCGCGTCGGCCAGGTCCGCGGCCAGGGCGAGCGGTTCGTCCGCCGGTTCACCCGCCCTGCGCCGGGCCGCGATGTCCGCCGAGACGCGGCGCCGCTCGGCGCGCAGCCGCTCCAGGGCCGTACGGGCCTCGCGCAGCCGTGCATCGAGGTCGAGGAAGTCGTCGAGGTCCACGTCCAGGCCGCGTTTGCGCAGTCCGGCGCGGACCTGTTCGGGATGCTGTCGGATGAGGGTGACGTCGAGCATGGCGCTCTGCTCCGTGTGTGCGGCGGGGCGGCAGCGTCCGCCCCGGGGTCGTCCCTCGGGGCGTGGGCGAGAGGGTGCTCGCGGTGCCACCACGCCTTCGCCGTCGTACGACGGCCTCGTCGGGCCCGATGACGGGGGCCGGCCGGCGGGGCATGGGGGCCGCCATGACGCGGCGGTCCGTTCCTCCCCGCACTCGGGAGGGGATTCACATCGGGGTGCGAGGCCGCCTTCACAGCGGCTGGCGGCTCTCTCGGCTCGCTGGTCCCGGGCTACTCGTCTCCGTCAGCGCATTGCGCACAGCGTACGGAGTGCCGCAGCCTGCGCAAAGTGAATTTCCGCGCGCCGCCTCCGGACAGGAAGCGGCAGGACACGGTCGGACTACCCCGGGGCGCCCAGCTCCGCCCACACCGTCTTGCCCGGCCGGCCCGTGGGGCGGACGACACCCCAGTCCAGGCACAGCCGCTGCACGATGAACATGCCGTGGCCACCGGGGCGCCCGGCGCGGTGCGGGGTGCGCGGGGCCGGCTGGCCGGCGCCGCAGTCCGACACCTCCACCCGGATCACCTTGTTGTCGCAGGCCAGGAGCAGTTCGTCGGGGCCCTCGGCATGCAGGCAGGCGTTGGTGACGAGTTCGGAGACGACGAGCAGTACGTCCTCGGCGGCGGCCCGCTGGTCGGCGCCGGCGGCGGGCAGCCAGCCCCATGCGTACAGCGCCTGGCGGGTGAAGTCGCGCGCGAGCGGGACGACCCCGCTCTCCCCCTGCAGGCGGATTCTGCGGACCTGCGGCCCGCCGATGTCCTGGGTGCCACCGGGGGTCCCGGACGGCACGGACGGCGCGGCTGCCCCCGCGGGCACGCCTGCCGTCGGCGCACCCCCCTCGGACGCCCCGGAAGCGCCGCTGGGCTCCGGGCCGCGGTCGCCCGGCGAGTAAGGCCGGGTGGTGCTCATCAGCGCTTCACCTCACCGATTCACCAGTTCACGATTCAAAGGTCCGGCTCCGGTCCGTGCCGGCCGGTCCGTACGCCGTCTGTATGTCTTCCGCACACGGTGCGTACGTCCGCCCCGCGGTCCACGCGGGATGTGCAGCTCGCCCGTCCGTCGCACGTACGTCCGTCCAGTCGTCGCGCCGGTCCCGGGGCGGTCCGGACCGGCTGTCGTCGGGATGTGTCCCGCTTCCCCTGCCCTCTCCTGCCCGGCCGATCCGGCACAACACCCCTGTTTTCGGCGTGACGGACGAGGGCGCCCGTGGCCGGCGGCGCGGTAAAGGGCGGGGGCGGCGGACTCAGTCGGCGCCGTCGGGCAGGGCCGCCTCCACGGAGTCGTGCACGGTGAAGACCGCCTCGGCTCCCGTGATCTCGAACACACGGGCCACCACCGGCTGCATGCCGGCCAGGTGGACCCCGCCTCCGGCGGCCTCGGCCTTCAGCCGGGCGCCGAGCAGGACGTTCAGACCCGTGGAGTCGCAGAACTCCAGGCGCGTGCAGTCCACGACCAGGCGTGAGAAGCCCTTGGCCAGAAGATCGTCGAGGGGTTCACGCAAAAGATCGGCGGTGTGGTGATCCAGCTCACCCGCAGGTGCCACAACGGCACTGGAGCCCGCTTCCCGCACCTCCACCAGAAGCCGGCCCGACTGTGCGCTGCCGACCGTCCCGTGGTCCATGCCGTCTCTCTCCTGAGGTCGTGGACGCTGACTGCTCTCGAACATTACGCCTTCTATGCGCCCTCCGGCACCCGAAGAACCTCACAGAATCGGACATACCTGAACAGAACGCACTTGCGATCGCCTCGGTCGAGCGGGTAGGCAGGTAAGGACACCTGCCCCTACACGCCGGCTTCGGAGGCGCCGCACACCGCAGTGCACGAATTTGGCTTCGGCAGCCATATGCCGAGAACGATGGAGGACACCCATGTCACCCCGGCTCGACGCAGCGCATACCCGGACCGCGACAACGCACACCCGGACCGCGACGTCGACACCCCCACCGGAACCGCTGGATCATGCCATCGACCCCCTCGACCCCTTCGAGGGACTCCCGGAGATCCCCCCGTACGACGAGATCGGCCCGGTCGATGCGCGGGCCCTGTCCAAGACCCTCTTCGAGCGCCTCACGACGCTGGAGGAGGGGACGCACGAATACTCGTACGTCCGCAACACCCTCGTCGAGCTGAACCTCGCGCTCGTGAAGTTCGCCGCCTCCCGCTTTCGCTCCCGCAGCGAGCCGATGGAGGACATCATCCAGGTCGGCACCATCGGCCTGATCAAGGCGATCGACCGCTTCGAGCTCGCCCGCGGCGTCGAGTTCCCGACCTTCGCGATGCCGACGATCATCGGCGAGATCAAGCGGTTCTTCCGCGACACCTCGTGGTCCGTGCGCGTGCCGCGCCGGCTGCAGGAGCTGCGCCTGGACCTGGCCAAGGCCGGGGACGAGCTGGCCCAGCGGCTGGACCGTGCCCCGACCGTCCCGGAGCTGGCCGAAAAGCTCGGCATCTCCAACGACGAGGTCGTCGAGGGCATGGCCGCGTCGAACGCCTACACCGCCTCCTCGCTGGACGCCCAGCCCGAGGAGGACGAGACGGAGGGCGCGCTCGCGGACCGCATAGGGTACGAGGACCACGGGCTGGAGGGCATCGAGTACATCGAGTCGCTCAAGCCGTTGATCGCCGAACTCCCGCCCCGGGACCGGAAGATCCTCTCCCTGCGCTTCGTGGCGAACATGACCCAGTCGGAGATCGGCGAGGAACTCGGCATCTCCCAGATGCATGTGTCCCGGCTGCTCTCCCGCACACTGGTACGGCTACGCAAGGCGCTGACCGTCGAGGAGTGACCTCAGCGCTCCCGCCGCGGTGACACCTCCGGGCGGCCCGGCCACCGGTGCCGGGCCGCTCCAGTGTCGCCCGTCATCCCGCTTGTCTGCCTTGTCCGCGGGCTGTCGTCCCGCTTTTCCGCCGGCCGTCGCCCCGTGTGCTCAACCGTTATGCGGTTACTCACGGTAACCTCTTTTCCGGCCCGGTCCCCTGGACCACTATGGCCCCCCGTACCGGCTGGTATGCCGGACGGCCGGGGCCGCAACGGTGCGGCTCGGCCGGGGCGCGAGGAGGCGGCACGATGGCTCAGGGGGACGGGGCCGGCACGGGAGGATTCGAGACCGGCGAGGCGGAGTCAGGCGGGGCCGAGGCGGGTGGGTCGTACGAGGACGTGCCGGACGCCCGGCTGATCGACCTGCTGCGCTCCCCCGCGCCGACGGCGTACCCCGCCCTCCAGGAACTGCGCCGCCGGCACCACCCGGCGGTCCTGGCCTACGCCCGGCTGTGCGCGGCGAGCGAGTCAGCCGCGCACCGGCTCGCGGCCGAGGTCGTGACCACGGCGGCCCGCGAGTCGGCCCGGGGCGTCGACCCGGCCGTCCCGCTGCGCCACCGGCTCCTGCTGCTGACCGCCAGGCTGGCGGCGACCTGGGCACGCGACGAGCGCGCCACCGGCCTCGACCCCGCGCTGCTGCTCGTCCTGAACACGTCCCACCTGCCCGACGGCCCCACCCCGCCCCTCCTCTCCGCGTTCCGCTCACTGCCGTCCCGCACCCAGGGCCTGATCTGGTACGGCGTACTGGAGGAGGAACCCCAGGAGCGGACCGCCACCCTCCTCGGACTGAGCCGCACGGACGTGGCGTACGGCACCCCGCAGGCCCTCAAGGCCCTGACCCAGGCCTGCCTCCGCGAACTCCCCCAAGGGGGACCCCCAGCCGCCTCGGACGACCCGCCCTGCACCGGGTACCGCAGGCTGATCGAGGAGGCGGTACGGCCGGACGGCCCGCGCCACAGCGCCGACCTGGACGCCCACATGGCCCGCTGTCCGCACTGCACGGCCGCGTTCCAGGAACTGCGGGCCCTGCGGGACGCACCCCGGCGGACGCTGGCGGAGGGCTTGCTGCCGTGGAGCGGAACGGCGTACATACGCGCCGACGAGCCCCGTCCGCCGGTCCTCGATCCCACGGCCGTGGGCATGAGCTGGCCGCCCCGCCACCGCATCCTGCTGGCCTCGACGGCCCTGGCCGTGGCTCTCACCCCGCTCCTGGTGTTCCTGCTCACGCCGGCGCACACCGACGACCAGCAGCCGGCGGCCGCGACCCCGGCACCCCCACCGGTGACGGTGACGGCGACGGTCTCCGTCACCCCGTCCCAGTCCCCCTCCCCCACCCGCTCTCTGCCGAACTCCACCTCCCCGCAGCCGAGTTCACCCCACCCCACGACCACTCCCTCGCCGTCCCCGCACCCCACGCCCGATCCGACGCCCTCGTTCGCCCCTCCCGGCGCCTCCTTCTCCCAGCTGGTGAACCTGGCGACGGGCCGCTGTCTGGACATCCGCGACGGTGACCTGTCGGAGGGCAACGACGTCGTCACGGCCCCGTGCTCCTCCGCCCAAACCCAGCGCTGGCGGGTCGACACCTACCTGGGCGTGCTGCGCTCGGCGGCCGACGACCGCTTCTGCCTGGACAGCCGGGGCTCGGTCGACCGGGGCGTCGGCATCTGGGACTGCGACTCGGTCTACGGCGACAACGGCGACAACCTGCGCTTCACCGTCGGCCCCGACGGCACGATCCGCCCGAACATCGCCATCGATACGGCGGTGGCTCCGGACGGCCGGCACGAGGTGGCCCTGGATCCACTGGACGGCGAGCCGGATCAGAGGTGGCGGGCGGGGGCCCGGTAACCGCTGACCCGTCAGGGTTCGCCAGTTTCCACGGGGTTCGGGCATCGCAGGCGGGGTGTACGCCGACTCGGGCGCCCACCTGCCGACGACTACGCTGTCCGAGCCCGGTGACCTGCCGCTGGGCGACGACCGCCGCACGCGCCCGGTGCCCGTCCCCTTCGTGGCACCGTCGTCCCCGGTTCCGCAGAGGAGTGCCCATGACCGTCGCCGCGGCCCGCAGCGGCCGGCTGACCGATCTTCCCGTCCTGCTGGTCGCGGTGGTGTGGGGCTCCAGTTATCTGGCCGCCAAGGGTGTCACCACAGAACAGACCGTGCCGGCCGTGCTGGTGCTCCGGTTCGCCGTGGTGCTGCCGGTGCTGGTCGCCGCAGGCTGGCGGCGGCTGCGCGCCCTGAGCGCCGTGCAGTTGCGCGGGGCCGGGCTGCTGGGACTGATCCTCGCCGGGATCTTCCTGCTGGAGACCTACGGCGTGGTGCACACCTCGGCGACCAACGCCGGGCTGATCATCAGCCTCACCATGGTGTTCACCCCGCTGGCCGAGAGCCGGGTGCGCGGCACCCGGCTGCCGCGCGCCTTCATGGCGGCCGCCGGGCTGTCGGTGCTCGGCGTGGCGCTGCTCACCCAGGGCGCCGGTTTCACCGCGCCGAACGGCGGCGACCTGCTGATGCTGGGAGCCGCCGTCGCCCGTACCGTGCACGTCCTCGCCATGTCCCGCATGGAGTCGGTGCGCGGAGCGGACACGCTGTCGCTGACCACCGTCCAACTGGGCGGGGCGGTCGTCGTGTTCACCGCGCTGGTGGCGCTGCCGGGCACCGGTGCCTCGCCCTGGGCGGCCGCGGCCGGCTTCGGCGCCGGGGACTGGCTCGGGCTGCTCTACCTGTCCGCGTTCTGCACCCTGTTCGCGTTCTTCGTGCAGATGTGGGCCGTGCGCCGTACCTCCCCGTCCCGGGTGAGCCTGCTGCTCGG
The DNA here is from genome assembly GCF_001953885.1 of Streptomyces sp. IMTB 2501. Taxonomy (GTDB): domain Bacteria; phylum Actinomycetota; class Actinomycetes; order Streptomycetales; family Streptomycetaceae; genus Streptomyces. The sequence continues at coordinate 39,755 of NZ_MQUS01000013.1, forward strand.
CACGGAGCCGGTGTGGGCCGCGGCGGTCGGCATCGCCGTCGGCGGGGACCGGCCCGGCCGGCTGGGTCTGCTCGGCGCGGTCCTGGTGCTCGCCGGCACGGCATGGGGGCGGTCGGTGGCGGACCGGGAGCGGGGGCCTGGAAAGACCATGGAGGTGGCGACCGCGGGGACGGGAGCCGAGGCCGCGGGGTCTGGGGCCTGTCCGGCGGATCGGGTCGCGGGACAGTGACGGCGCCTCATCAGCGCTGGTGAGCGGGGCCGGTGCGGTCAGCCGCCCGGCAGAGGAGGGCGGCGACGCGATGGGGTGCCACCGCGTCCGCGACAGGATCCGCCGGACAGGCCCTGAGGCCGCGGGGTCAGATCAGGCGCCCGGGCGTTCGGTGAGCTCGATCCGGGCCGTGACCTGGGAGGACCCCCCTGACCGTCCCGCACGCCCGGGCGGTCCGGCTCCCGCTCAGACGACCCGTACGCCGCTGCGCCACACCCCGCTGACCAGCGGCACCCCCGGCCGGTACGCCAGGTGGACGTGGCTCGGGGCGTCCAGCAGGGTCAGGTCGGCTCGGGCACCGGGGGTGAGGTGGCCGATGTCGGTGCGGCGCAGGGCCGCCGCGCCGCCCGCCGTTGCCGACCAGACCGCCTCGTCCGGGGTCATCCGCATGTCGCGGACGGCCAGGGCGATGCAGAAGGGGACGGAGGAGGTGAAGGACGAGCCGGGGTTGCAGTCGGTGGAGAGGGCGACCGTGACGCCTGCGTCGAGGAGGCGGCGGGCGTCCGGCCACTGCGCGCGGGTGGAGAATTCCGCGCCGGGGAGGAGCGTGGCCACCGTACGGCTGTTGGCCAGGGCGTCCACGTCCTCGTCCGTGAGGTGGGTGCAGTGGTCGGCGCTGGCCGCGTCCAGTTCGACGGCCAGTTGGACGCCGGGGCCGTAGGAGAGCTGGTTGGCGTGGATGCGGGGGTGCAGGCCCTTCGCCTTGCCCGCCGTGAGGATCGCGCGGGCCTGGTCGCCGTCGAAGGCGCCCTTCTCGCAGAACACGTCGATCCAGCGGGCGTGCGGCGCGCAGGCGTCCAGCATCTCGCCGGTGACCAGGGCGACATAGGCGGCCGGGTCGTCGGTGCAGTCGGGCGGGACGATGTGCGCGCCGAGGTATGTCACCTCGTCGGTGTGCCGCGCCGCGATGCGCAGGGCGCGGGACTCGTCCTCGACGGTCAGGCCGTAGCCCGACTTCGTCTCGAAGGTGGTGGTGCCCTGGCGGAGGGCCTCCGCCAGGTAATGGGTCAGGTTCGCCTCCAGTTCCGCGTCGGTCGCGGCCCGGGTGGCGGCGACCGTGGTGCGGATGCCGCCCGCCGTGTAGGAGCGGCCGGACATGCGGGCGTTGAACTCCTGCGTGCGGTCGCCGGCGAAGACCAGGTGCGAGTGCGAGTCCACGAAGCCCGGCAGCACCGCCCGGCCGCCCCCGTCGACCCGGTTGTCAGTGGCGGGTGCTTTGCTGGATTCACCGGTCCACACGACATGGTCGCCGTCGATGACGACTGCCGCGTCCTGGATCAGTCCGAGGGGGGATCCCCGTTCCAGGGAGGGGTCGTTGGTGACCAGCGTGGCGATGTTGGTGATGACGGTGCTGCTGCTCATGGTCCCGTCCTTGTGGGGGGCGATGGGGTTCAGCCGCGCAGGGCTTCGACGGCGGCCGACAGCGCCTGCGGCACGTCCGGTACGAGGGTGTGCGCCCCGTCGCGTACGACCTGCCGGCCGCCCACGACGGTGTGCCGTACGTCCGCCGCGGTCGCCGCGAATACGGCTGTCTCGGCGGCCAGCCTGGGCAGCGGCCCCGCTGTCCTGACCGAGTCGAGGGCGATCGTCGTGAAGTCGGCGAGGGCGCCGGCCTTCAGGGTGCCCGCCTCGTCCCAGCCGAGGGCGGCGTGGCCGTCGGCCGTGGCGGCCCGCAGCAGGGCGGCGGCCGTCCAGTGGCCCCGGGTGCGGGTGCGCAGCCGCTCGTTCAGCTCCATCGCGCGCGCCTCTTCGAGCAGGTCGATGACGGCGTGGCTGTCGGAACCGAGGGAGAGCGGGGAGCCGGCCCGCTGGAGGGCGACGGCCGGGCCGATGCCGTCGGCCAGGTCCCGCTCGGTGGTCGGGCACATACAGGTGCCGGTGCCGGAGCCGCCGAGCAGGGCGATGTCCTCGTCCGTGAGGTGGGTGTTGTGCACACCGGTGGTGCGCGGCCCGAGGACGCCGTGGTCGGCGAGCAGCCGGGTGGGTGTGCGGCCGTGGGCGGCGAGGCAGGCGTCGTTCTCGGCGGTCTGCTCCGATAGGTGCACATGCAGCGGGGCCCGCCGCCGCTCCGCCCACCCGGCCACGGTCGCCAACTGGTCCGCCGGCACGGCCCGTACGGAGTGAATCGCCGCCCCGATCCGCGCGTGATCCCGCTCCTTGAGAACTGCACAGCGTTCGGCCCAGGCCTCCGCGCTGCCGTCGGAGAACCGCAGCTGGTGGATGTCGGGGGCCTCGCCGAAGCCGGAGGACAGGTAACAGGTGTCGAGGAGGGTGATCCGGACACCGGCTTCGGCGGCGGCCGCGATCAGCGCCTCGCCCATCGCGTTGGGGTCGGCGTAGGGGGTGCCGCCGTGCGCGTGGTGCACGTAGTGGAACTCGCCGACACAGGTGATGCCGGCCAGGGCCATCTCGGCGTACACCGCGCGGGCCAGGGCGTGGTAGGTCTCGGGGGTCAGGTGGTCGGCGACGGAGTACATCGCCTCGCGCCAGGTCCAGAAGGTGCCGCTGCCGACCTGGACGGTGCCGCGCAGCGCCCGGTGGAAGGCATGGCTGTGGGCGTTGGCGAGCCCCGGGAGTGTGAGCCCGCGCAGCACCTCGGCGCCGGGCGGCGGGGTGGGGACGCCGGTGCGGACGGCGCTGATCCGCCCGTCCTCGACGGCGAGGGCGACGCCCGGCTCGACGTTCGTGCCGAGCCAGGCGTGTTCCAACCAGTAGGTCCGCGTGGTCACCTGCAGGCCAGCCCTTCCAGTACGTCGGCGAGCGCGTGCACCCCGGCCACGCAGTCGTCCTCGGCGGCGAACTCGGCCGGGGAGTGCGAGACACCGGAGGGGTTGCGCACGAACAGCATGGCGGTCGGAATGCTGCCGGAGAGAATTCCGGCGTCGTGTCCGGCCCCGGTCCCGAGGACGGGCACCGTCAGGTCGGTGCCCTTGCCGAGGATGCGGCCGAGTTCGTCGCGCAGGGCGTGGTCGAACTCGACGACCGGGGTGAAGGACTCCCGGACGACGTCCAGGTCGACGCCGTGGGCGTCGGCGTACTCCCGGGCCGCCTTCTCGATACCGCCGACCACCGTGTCCAGGGTGTCCTGGTCGGCGGCGCGGGAGTCGAGCCAGCCGCGCACGAGGGAGGGGATCGCGTTGACCCCGTTGGGCTCCACGGCGATCTTGCCGAAGGTGGCCACGGCGCCCGCGAGCCGGGCCTCGCGGCGGGCGGCGAGCACGGTCTCGGCGTAGGACAGCATCGGGTCACGCCGGTCGACCAGCCGGGTGGTGCCGGCGTGGTTGGCCTCGCCCCGGAAGTCGAACCGCCAGCGTCCGTGCGGCCAGATGGCACTGGCGATGCCGACCCGGTCGCCGGACAGGTCCAGCGCACGGCCCTGTTCGACGTGCAGCTCGACGAAGGCACCGATCCGGGCCAGCCGCTCCGGATCGGCCCCGATGCCCTCGGGGTCGTACCCGGCGGCCTCCATGGCCTGCGGGAGCGTGACCCCGTCCCCGTCGGTGAGCCGATGCGCCTGCTCGACGGTCAGCTGCCCCGCGGTGAGCCGTGAGCCGACGCAGGCGAGCCCGAACCGGGCGCCCTCCTCGTCACCGAAGTTGACGATGGCCAGCGGCCTGCTGAACCGCACGTCCCTGCCGCGCAGTTCGTCCAGGGCGGCGAAGGAGGACACAACTCCGAGAGGCCCGTCGAAGGCCCCGCCGTCCGGCACGGAGTCCAGATGCGACCCCGTGACGACGGCATCCCCGGCGGCCGGATCCCCGAGCCAGGCCCACTGATTCCCGTTCCGGTCGACCTCGTACGCCAGCCCGCGGTCCTCGGCCTGCTGCTTGAACCAGGCCCGGCATTCGCCATCGGCCCCGGTCCAGGCGTAACGCCGGTAGCCGCCGGAGTCGGAGTGCCGACCGATGGGAAGCAGCTCACGCCACATCTCCTGGAACGAGGCACCAGGTACAGGCTGTGGGCAGTCGTTCCGAAGCCGAGACCGGGGGCGGGTGGGCACAGCCGAACCGGCACCCGGCGACGAGGTCTCAGCCCCCACCGGAGAGTCGCCGCTGTGCCCGCCTGCATCCTGGGTCACGCCTCGCCACCCTCACGCATCGGCACCCGGACACCACGCTCGGCCGCAACCGACTCCGCGATGTCGTACCCGGCGTCCACATGCCGGATGACGCCCATGCCCGGGTCGTTGGTCAGCACGCGCCGGATCTTCTCGCCACCCAGCTTCGTACCGTCGGCCACCGTCACCTGGCCGGCGTGAATGGACCGCCCCATGCCCACGCCGCCGCCGTGGTGGATGGACACCCAGGACGCCCCGGAGGCCACGTTGACCATGGCGTTCAGCAGCGGCCAGTCGGCGATCGCGTCGGACCCGTCGAGCATGGCCTCGGTCTCGCGGTACGGAGAGGCCACAGAGCCGCAGTCGAGGTGGTCACGGCCGATGGCCAGCGGAGCGGCAAGCTCACCGCTCGCCACCATGTCGTTGAAGCGCTCGCCGGCCTTGTCGCGCTCGCCGTAGCCGAGCCAGCAGATCCGCGCGGGCAGGCCCTGGAAGTGGATGCGCTCGCCGGCCATCTTGATCCAGCGGGCCAGGGACTCGTTCTCCGGGAACAGCTCCAGGATCGCCTTGTCGGTCTTGGCGATGTCGGCGGGGTCACCGGACAGCGCCGCCCAGCGGAACGGGCCCTTGCCCTCGCAGAAGAGGGGGCGGATGTACGCGGGGACGAAGCCGGGGAAGGCGAACGCCCGGTCGTATCCGGCGAGTTGGGCCTCGCCGCGGATCGAGTTGCCGTAGTCGAAGACCTCGGCGCCGGCGTCCATGAAGCCGACCATGGCTTCGACGTGCCTCGCCATGGACTCACGCGCCCGCGTGGTGAAGCCGGCCGGGTCCTTGGCGGCGGCGTCGGCCATGTCCTCGAAGGCCACGCCCACCGGCAGATAGGACAGCGGGTCGTGGGCGGAGGTCTGGTCGGTGACGATGTCGATGGGGGCGTTCATCGCGAGCAGCTGCGGGACCAGGTCGGCCGCGTTGCCGAGGACGCCGATCGACAGCGGACGGCGGGCGTCACGCGCCTCCACCGCCAGCTGGAGCGCGTGGTCCAGCGAGTCCGCCTTCACATCGAGGTAGCGGTGCTCGATGCGGCGTTCGATGGCGCGCGGGTCACAGTCGACACAGATCGCGACGCCGTCGTTCATGGTGACGGCGAGAGGCTGGGCGCCGCCCATGCCGCCGAGGCCGGCGGTGAGCGTGATGGTGCCGGCCAGGGTGCCGTTGAACTTCTTCGCGGCGACGGCGGCGAAGGTCTCGTAGGTGCCCTGGAGGATGCCCTGGGTGCCGATGTAGATCCAGGAGCCGGCGGTCATCTGGCCGTACATGGTCAGGCCGAGGGCCTCCAGGCGGCGGAACTCCTCCCAGTTGGCCCAGTCGCCGACCAGGTTGGAGTTGGCGATGAGGACGCGCGGGGCCCACTCGTGGGTCTGCATCACGCCGACCGGGCGGCCGGACTGGACCAGCATGGTCTCGTCCTGCTTCAAGCCCTTGAGCGTGCGCACCATCGCGTCGAAGGAGCGCCAGTCACGGGCGGCCTTTCCGGTGCCGCCGTAGACGACGAGCTTGTCGGGGTGCTCCGCGACCTCCGGGTCGAGGTTGTTCTGCAGCATGCGCAGGGCGGCCTCCTGCTGCCATCCCAGGGCGCTGAGCTCCGTGCCACGCGGTGCTCGTACGGGGCGGGGTCCCGACATCGTCTGCCTCCTCCTGTTACTACGTCTATTCACATCCTGTAGGTCTGAATAGAACTAGTCAATACATCGGAGCGACCCTGTTCGCGCGCCGTCGGTGTTTGGCTGGATGTACCGGAGGCGGAACGAGGGGAGAGGCTGTGGAGCGGGACATCGAGGCCGAGGCACAGGAGCGCGCCGCCCGGCGGGACGAGGCGGTGCGCGCCGCCGTGGAGCAGGGACTGCTGGGTCCGCACGCCGCCGTGCTGGGGCTGCTGGACGTGACCGGGATCCAGCAGTCGGCGGCGGCCCTGCGGGCGGCGTTCGACGCCGTCGTGCCGTCCGGGACGCCGGTGCTGCACGCCTTCGCGGTGAAGGCGACCCCGCTGGTGCCGGTGCTGCGGCTGCTGCACGAGGCGGGCCTCGGCGCGGAGGTGGCGAGCCCGGGCGAGCTGGCGCTGGCGCGGGCGGCCGGGGTGCCGGCGGAGCGGACGGTGCTGGACGCGCCCGCGAAGACCTTGGCCGAGCTGCGCGAGGCGCTGGCGCTGGGCATCGCGGTCAACGCGGACAACCCGCAGGAGCTGGACCGGCTCGACTCCCTGGTCCGCCCCCACAGCCCTGAAGGCGTGGGAGGTGCCCCCACGACACCTCTCCGGTCTCCGCTCGGCATCCGGATCAACCCGCAGATCGGCGGTGGCTCGATCGGGGCCACCTCCACGGCGACGGCGACCTCCAAGTTCGGCGTCGGCCTGCGCGACGAGGGGGCGCGCGAGTGGGTCGTGCGGGCGTTCCTGGAGCGGCCGTGGCTGACCCGGCTGCATGCGCACACCGGCTCGCAGGGCATCCCGATGCCACTGCTGGCGCGGGGCGTGGCGGAGACGTACGCGCTCGCGGAGGAGATCAACGCGCGGGCCGGGCGGCGGCAGGTCGACACGCTCGACATCGGCGGCGGACTGTCGGTGGACTTCTCCTCGGAGGTGGCGGCGCCGACGTACGAGCAGTACGCGCGCGTGCTGGCCGATCAGGTGCCGGGACTGTTCGACGGGCGGTACGGGCTGGTGACCGAGTTCGGGCGGTCGCTCATGGCCCGGCACGGGACGGTGGTGGCGCGGGTGGAGTACGCCAAGAGCACGGGCGGGCGGCGGATCGCGGTGACGCACGCGGGCGTGCAGGTGGCGACGCGGACGGTGTACGCGCCCGAGGCGTGGCCGCTCAGGATCGCCGCGTACGACGCCAAGGGGCGGCCCAGGACGGGGCCGGAGGTGGTGCAGGACGTGGCCGGGCCGGCCTGTTTCTCGGGCGACCTGCTGGCCGAGGCGCGCGTGCTGCCCGCACTGGAACAGGGCGACTACGCGGCGGCGCTGGACACGGGCGCGTACTACTTCGCCCACCACTACGCCTACAACTCCCTTGTCCGGCCCGGCATTTACGGCTTCGCGCCGGACGGTGCGGGAGGCGTGGCCTTCGCGGCCGTACGGGAACCGCAGACCGTCGCCGAGGTGGTGGCGGAGTCCGGAGGGGCGCATGCGGGCGCACTCACCACGCTGAGGGTGTCCGGGAGCCGTTGACGCACCACCGGCAGCCGTCGAACAAATGGATCAACTCCCCTGCCACACAGGCCAGTTGACCCACACTAGTACGCCGGACGCATGTTCCACTGGAAAATGCCAAAGGCCTCACCTCTCGTGCGCACGTTGCGTAGTGTCGCTGTCACTCAGCCGGAGTCCCAGGCGGGAGGGGAGCCACGGTGCCCGGAATCGACGAGTGCCTGCTGGAAGCGATGCGGTTGCCCGGTGCCCGGGGAGCGGCGCTGGTGGACTGGACGAGCGGACTGGCCCTCGGCACGGTCGGGGAGGCCCCCGGCGGCGATCACGAGACGACCGCCGCCGAGGCCGCCGAACTGGCCCGGATGGCCGCCGAGCACGGTGCCTTCGCGGCCCAGGGTGACGGACAGCCGCCCGTCGAGGACGTGATCGTCAGCAATCACGACAGCTACCACCTGCTGCGCTTCGTGGACACGTCGTTCGACAGCAGCGTCTTCCTGCATCTGTGGCTCGGCCGTGAGGAGGGCAACCTCGCGCTCGCCCGGATCCGGCTCGGCGAGATGGCGGCCCGGCTGGTGCTGGGATGACCGTGGCGCAGATACCTCCGCCGCCCCTGCCGGTGCGGGACAAGTCGGCCGGCCGGGCGCTGTCGCCGATGCTCACCCGGCTGGCCGAGGAGCGGGCCACCGGCGTCCTGGTCCGCGAGCACGGCACCCTGTATCTCGCCGAGGGCCGGGTGGTGCACGCCGAAAGCCCGCTCGCCCCCGGTCTCGATGTGCTCCTCACGGCTCACGGCACCCTCGCGACCGCCGCCTGGCAGCGGGCCGCAGCCCGGGCCGCCGGCCCGCTGCACGCCGCCGAACTCCTGCTGGACTCGGGGCTGTTACCCGCGGGCGCGCTGGAGCTGTGCCAGCTGGACGCGGTGTACGACGCCGGGTACTTCGCACTGGCCCCGAGCAGCGCCCCGGGCCGTTTCCGTTACGACCACACACCCCGCGTCGGCCCGCTGCCCTCGGTGCCGGTCGTCGCCCTGGAACGCGAGACGCTGCGCCGCCGTCTGCTGCTGCACCGGCTGTGGCGCGACCCGGCCGCCGACAGCGCCCCGCTGATCCGCGCCGACCCGGCGCCGGCCGTGCCCGTCACGCCCCGCCAGCGAGCGGTCCTGGACCGCGTGGACGGCGTCCGCACGGCCACCGGGATCGCCCGGAACCTGGGCCGGCAGGCCTTTCACACCCTGGTCGACGTGCGCCGGCTCGCGGCGGCCGGCCACGTCGTCCCGCTGACACCCGCCGGCACGGCACCTCCCCCGCCGCCCCCACCCCCGGTCACCGACCCCGACATCGCGCTGCTGAAGAGGCTCAGGGATGCACTGGAGGCGCTTTGAACGGCACCGCCCCGCCGAGAGGAGAGAGCTGATGGTGTCCGAGGAGGACCTCCGGACCGTCCTGGACGAGCTGCACCGGCTGCGCGGCCGGGTGCCGCAGCTCACCGGTGCGCTCACGGCCGGCGTCGACGGACTCGTCGTCGCCCACGACACCCCCGGAGTCGACCCGGAGGGTCTCGCCGCCCTCACCGCCGCCGCGCTCGGCGTCGCCCTACGGGTCACCGACGCCACCGGGCACGGCGGCTTCCGGGAGCTGCTGGTGCGCGGCGAGCGCGGCTATGTCGCCACCTACGCGGCCGGCCGCACCGCCGTACTGACCCTGCTGGCCCAGGACCGGGTCAATGTCGGCCGGCTGCACCTGGAGGGCCGCAGGTCCGGCGCCCGCATCGGGGAGTTGCTCGACGCCGCCGAGGAGGCCTCCAGGGCCGCCCGCCGGACCGGCAGGACCACCCCCGCACGCCCCCGCACCACGCGCGCGCCCCGCACGACGACCGCCGAGGCGCGCACCGCAACCGACAGTTGAACACTTCGAGAGGAACCACGATGGCCAACTCCGAGACCGCGCTGAAGGAAGCCCTCACCTCCATCGAGGGCGCCACCGGCGTCGCACTCGTCGACTACACCAGCGGGATGGCGCTGGGCACGCTGGGCGGCAGCAAGAGCTTCGACATGAACGTGGCCGCCGCCGGCAACACGGACGTGATCCGCGCCAAGATGCGCACGATGGAGATGCTGGGCCTCAAGGGTGACATCGAGGACGTCCTGATCACCCTCTCGGACCAGTACCACCTGATCCGCCTGCTCAAGGGCCGCGGCGGCAACGGCCTGTTCCTCTACCTGGTCCTCGACTCGTCCCGGGCCAACCTGGCGATGGCCCGGCACCAGCTGAAGCGGATCGAGGAGGCCCTGGAGGTCTAGGACCTGGCCCAGGGCCGGTCCTGGCGGATCCCGTCGCGGACGCGGGGCACCCCCGGCGGCGTTGTCGTCGGTTGCCGGCACTCCCTCACGCTCACCTGCGCTGATGAGGCGCCGTCGATACCCCGCGACCTGATCCGCCGGGCAGGCCCTACACCGGCGCTGCGGTACGGCGGCGGGCTCCGCCCGGGGCCGCGTCGCCGGCCGCTGTGCCCGTACCGCGCAGGCCCTTCACGTCCTTGCCGGCCGGGCGCCCGCCGCGCCGGTCGAGCCAGTCGACGCGCACCCACAGCAGGGTCTCCTCGGCGCGCTCGCGCCGCCCGAGCCAGGCGGCCTTCAGCCACAGCCCGGTGCCGAGTCCGGCCAGCAGCAGGCCGCCGGCCACGGGCACCGCGAAGGACGAGCCGAGCGCGACGGCGAAGGCCAGCAGCAGCCACCAGCGGTGTCCCCGGCGCCAGGTGCGCACCGTCACCGCCCGGTCCTGCAGTACGTCGTACTTGCCCGCGCGGGCCGCGCCGCGGGCGAGGGCGGCGTACCGGCCCCGGCGCACCAGCGCCACGACCGCCGCGCCGACCAGAAACAGCACGGCTCCGGCGAGCACCCCGATCCGGCGGCCGGTCACCCCGGGCGGCAGCACCCCGACCCCCGCGGCGCACACCCCGGACCACCACAGCGGTGCGGCCCCGGCCCGTACGACGACGGCCACCCGGGCCAGGCCCTGTACTCCGCGTACTCCGCGCACCACGACCCGCCTCCTCGTCGTTCCGCCTCAGTGCTCCCGGCCGGGCACGCTAACGAGCGAACGTGAGACGAGTCTGAGAGCGCCCGCGCAGGCAGGTCACTCCACGAACAGGCCCCGTGCCACCGCCTTCGCGTCGAACTCCTCCAGCCGGGCCTGCGCCTCGGGCAGGTCGTCGCAGAGCGCCTCCAGCAGCACCCGTCCGAGCAGCATCGGAGCGCACGCGGTGTCGAAGGCGAGCCCGGTGCCGACGGCGGCGGGCAGCAGCAGGTCGGAGTACTTGGCGACCGGCGCGAACGCGGAGTCGGCGACCGTGACCGTCGTCAGGCCCACGTCCTTGGCGTAGGCGAGGGTGTCGACGACCTCGCGCGGATGCCGGGGCAGCGCGAAGCACAGCAGCGCGGAGGCGCCCGCGCGGACGGCCGCGTCGATCCGGTCCTGGATCATCGTGCCGCCCTCGTTGAGCAGCCGGACGTCCGGGTGGACCTTGGCGGCGAAGTAGGCGAAGCCGTACGCCTGGGAGGCGGCCGCCCGCAGTCCGAGCACCGGCAGCGGACGGGAGGCGGCGAGGATCCGGCCGGCCTTCTGCACCGGGCGCGGGTCGGCGAGCAGGTCGGCGAGGTGCCTCAGGTTCTCGATCTCGGCCTCGACGGCCTGCTGGTACTCGTTGAAGGCACCCGCCTCGGCGGCCGGTTCGGCCGGTACGACCTCACGCAGATGCCTGCGCAGCGCCGGATAGCCGTCGAAGCCGAGCGCGACGGCGAACCGGGTCACCGACGGCTGGCTGACCCCGGCCAGTTCGGCGAGCTCCACGCTGGACAGGAAGGGCACGTCGGCGGCCCGCCGCACCATGCTGTGCGCGATCCGGCGCTGGGTCGGTGTGAGCCGGTGACCCTCGAACAGCGCCTGCAGCCGGTTCGCGGGACTGTCCGTCACACCTGAGGTGAGACCGCCCAAGGCGACGGCCGCCGCCTCCGACGTCTCGCCGGAGGCCACACCGGTACTCCTGTCCACGCTCATGACGTGCTCCCCCTCCAGATGTCCGTGAACCGGTCGAGCAGTACGGCCGCCTGCGTCACGTCGTCCGTGAGCGGCCGGTCGGCCGGGTCGGCGTCGAGGACCGACTCGGCGAGCGCGAACGCCTCGCCGGCCGGCAGCCCCGGGTCGGGCCGCAGGTCACGCTGGCGCAGCGCGCGGACGGCGGAGACGAGTTCGCAGCCGACCACCAGACGATACGCACCGCACGCGCGCAGGGTCTGCCGCGCGGCCAGCGAGGCGAAGCTCGCCTGTTCCTCGACGCCCCGGGAGAGTACAGCGTGGCCGAGCGAGGCCGGCGCGGAGAAGGCCCGCAGCTCACCGAGGGCGGCTCCGGCCGCGTACTCCAGGATCATCACGCCGGAGGAGGCCGGCTCATGGTCGGCGAGGAAGGGACGCAGCCGGCTGTAGGCGGGCTCGTTGAGCGTGGACAGGCGGGACGTCGAGAGCCGGGCCACCTGGGTGAGCGCGAGCCTGAAGTGGTCCAGGGCGAGGGCCAGTTGGGCCTGGTAGAAGCCGCCGTGGTGGTAGGCGGCGAGGTCCTCGGGGGCGATGAGCGGGTTCTCGGCGGCCGCGTTGATCTCCACGGCCAGCACCTGCTCCAGGGCGTCGGCGGCGTCGTGCGCGGGGCCGTGGATCTGGGGCAGGCAGCGGAAGCCGTACGGGTCCTGGATCCGGCCCGGAGCCTCTCTTTCGGATCTTGCCGGGGTCGGCCGAGAGGCACCGTCGCCCGAAGCCGGCCTGACCCGACAGAGAGGCCCCGGCGGCGGGGTCGGCCGGTCGGCGGCGCCGATCAGCTCCCGCATCCGCCGGGCCACCTCGGCGCTGCCCCGGTGCGGGCCGGCGGCGTGCACGGGGGCGGCGTACGCCTCGTGGGAGCCGTCGACGGCGAGCAGGGACAGCGCCGCGACGACCTGGGTGGCGCCGATGAGCCCGCGCAGTTCGTGCAGGGCGAGCGCGGACTGGCCAAGAGTGAGGGCGTTGCTGCTGATCAGGGCGAGGGCGTCGTTGTTGTCGAGGGGCTGCGGCGCGGGGGCGCCGGCGCCGCGCCAGGGGTGCTCGCCGACGAGCGCGAGCCCGACCTGGGCCAGGGCCGCTATGTCGCCGGTGCCGACCGAGCCGAACTCGTTGACCACCGGATACGCGCCCGTCTCCAGCGCCTCGCACAGGGCCGTGACCACACCGGGCCTGAGGCCGGCGCCACCGGCCAGCAGCTGGTTGGCGCGGACGGCGAGCATCGCGCGCACCTGGCGGGCCGGGAGCTGTTCGCCGATGGCACCGGCGTGGCTGCGCAGCAGGCGCAGGCCGTGTCCGGCGGCGGCCTCGGTGGGCACGTCCTCGTTCCGGTTGGCGCCGACGCCGGTGGAGCGGCCGTAGACGCGCCCGGTGGCCGCGATCTGCCGGGCGGCGTTCCAGGAGTGCTCCACGCGCCGCATCGCGTCGGCCTCGGGGACCGGATGCGCGGTGCCGTCGGCGAGACGGACGACGTCCTCGACGCCGAGTGCGAATCCGTCCAGGACCACGGTCGCGGCGTGCGCGGATGGAACGGACTGCGGTGCGTCCACAATGCGAGACGACATCACGCCCAAAACTCCCCTCAACCCGGACATCTGATCTTGCCCTTCGGTCATCCGTTACAGCGGATTAACGTCGACCCGTTGACAAGCTATTCACACACCAAGAACTCTGCATGACGTTATACAGCCGGGCAAGGGACATCTCATGATCCAGTTCGATGCGGTCCACAAGCGCTTCCCCAACGGCACCACAGCAGTCCACGACCTCAACCTGGAGATGCCGGAGGGCGGCATCACCGTCCTGGTCGGATCCTCCGGTTGTGGCAAGACCACCACCCTGCGGATGATCAACCGGATGATCGAACCGACCTCGGGCACGATCCGCGTCGGCGGCAAGGACGTCACCCGGCAGGACGCGGCCGGACTACGCCGCTCCATCGGCTACGTCATCCAGCAGGCCGGTCTCTTTCCGCACCGCACGGTGCTCGACAACATCGCCACCGTCCCGCTGCTGCTCGGCTGGAACCGGAAGAAGGTCCGGGCCCGCGCCGCCGAACTGCTGGAGACCGTCGGCCTGGCCGCCGAGGCCGGCAAGCGCTACCCGCACCAGCTCTCCGGCGGCCAGCAGCAGCGGGTCGGCGTCGCCCGCGCCCTCGCCGCAGACCCGCCGGTGCTGCTCATGGACGAGCCGTTCGGCGCCGTCGACCCGGTCGTGCGCACCCAGCTCCAGGACGAACTGCTCAGGCTGCAGCAGGAGTTGAGCAAGACCATCGTCTTCGTCACGCACGACATCGACGAGGCCGTCCGGCTCGGCGACCGGATCGCGGTCTTCCGCACCGGCGGCCATCTGGTCCAGTGGGCCCCGCCCGCCGAACTCCTGGCCCGCCCGGCCGACGACTTCGTGGCCGACTTCCTCGGCGCCGAGCGCGGACTGAAGCTGCTGTCCCTGAAGACCCTCGCCGACGTCCCGCAGGGCCCGGCACCCGAAGGCGGCGCCTGGACCCTCGTACTCGACGCGCGGAACAAGCCGCTCCACTGGGCCTCGAAGAACGCCGAGCTCCCGGTCCGCCCGCTCAGGGACACCGACTCCCTCCTCTCCGCCCTCAACGAGTCGGTCGCCTCGCTCACCGGTCTGATCGCCCGCGTCGACGCCGACGGCGTCCTCACCGGAGTCTCCTCCCGCGACGACATCCACGAGCATGCCGGGCGCGCCCACGCCGAAGTGCGGGTGGCCGCATGACGATCGACTGGTCCTGGATATCGGCCCACACCGACGACCTCACCACCCTCACGCTCTCCCACCTCCAGGCCGCGCTCACGGCCGTCGCCCTCGGCCTGCTGATCTCGCTCCCGCTGGCCGTGGTCGCCCACCGGATCCCCCGGCTGCGCGGCTTCCTGCTCGGCGCGTCCAACGTCCTCTTCACGATCCCGTCGATCGCGATCTTCGTACTCCTCCTGCCGGTCAGCGGCCTGACCCGCACCACCACCGTGACCGGCCTGACCGTCTACACCCTGGTCGTCCTGCTGCGGAACACCGTCGAGGGCCTCGACTCGGTCCCCGTGAAGGTCAAGGAGGCGGCGAAGGCGATGGGCACGCGTCCCCTGCGCACGCTCCTCACCGTCGAGTTCCCCCTCGCGCTCCCCGTGATCTTCGCCGGCGTCCGTATCGCCACCGTCATGTCGATCTCCCTCGTCTCCGTCGCGACCTACATCGGCGACGGCGGCCTCGGCCAGCTCTTCACCGACGGCTTCCAGCGCAACTTCCCGACCCCGGTGATCGCCGGAGTGGTCCTCACCCTGCTCCTCGCCGTCGTCGCCGACGCGGCGCTGGTCGCCGTCCAGTACGCCCTCACCCCCTGGACCAGGAGGCGAGCCTGAGATGTACGAGCTCCTGAAGAACCTCGGCGCCTGGCTGACCAGCGGCGCCCAGTGGACCGGCCCCGACGGCATCGCCCACCGCCTCGCCGAACACCTGCAGTACTCCCTGCTGGCCACGCTCATCGCCGCCGCCATCGGCCTCCCGCTCGGCCTGCTGATCGGCCACACCGGCAAGGGCGCGTTCATCGCGATCAACCTCGCCTCCTTCGGCCGAGCGCTGCCGACCGTCGGCCTGGTCGTGCTGGTGTTCCTGGCCGGCGGCCTGTCGATGCTGCCGGTGTACGTCGCGCTGGTCGCCCTCGCGGTCCCGGCGATCGTCACCAACACCTACGCCGGCATGACCGCCGTCGACCCGGACGTGAAGGACGCGGCGCGCGGCCAGGGCATGCGGGGCCACCAGGTCCTGTTCCAGGTCGAACTGCCGCTCGCGCTGCCGCTGATCATGACAGGCCTGCGCCTCGCCCTGATCCAGGTGGTCGCCACGGCGACCATCGCCGCGTACGTGTCCTTCGGCGGCCTGGGCCGCTACGTCTTCGACGGCCTCGCCCAGCGCGACCTGGTCCAGGTGCTCGGCGGCGCGGTGCTGGTCGCCGCGGTCGCCGTCGTCCTGGACGTGGCCCTGGCCGGCCTCCAGCGCTTCCTCTTCCGCCACCGCACCGCGTAGGGATCTTCGAAATGCATCGTCGTACTGTCCTCGGCGGCCTGTTCGCGGTCGCCTCCGTCCCCGCCCTCTCCGCCTGCGCGAGCGGCATCACCTCCCTCAACGGCCAGGGATCCGGCACCGGCGGCGGTGGCTCCAGCAAGGGCGGAGTCACCATCGGCACGGCCAACTTCACCGAGAACCAGGTGCTCGGCTACCTCTACGCGGCCGCCCTGAAGGGCGCCGGCGTGAAGGTGACCGTCCGACCCAACCTCGGCACCCGCGAGATCGTCATCCCCGCCCTCAGGGGCGGCGACATCGACCTCCTGCCCGAGTACCAAGGCGCCCTGCTCAACTACCTCGACCCGAAGGCCACGCCCACCGAATCGGGCGAGATGCAGAACACCCTCACCCAGGCCCTTCCGGCCGGACTCCAGGTGCTGCCGTACGGCATAGCGGAGGACTCCGACGCCTTCGTCGTCACCCGCGAAACCGCGAAGAAGTACGGCCTGACCTCCCTCGCCGACCTGAAGAAGCAGAACGGCAAGCTGGTCATCGGCGCCGCGCCCGAGGTGAAGAAGCGGCAGGTCGGCGCGGTCGGCCTGCAGGACGTGTACGGCGTGGAGTTCAAGGAGTTCAAGTCGCTGGACTCCGACGGGCCGCTGGTCAAGGGCGCGTTGCAGAAGGGCGACGTGGACGTGGCGAACCTCTTCACCACCGACACCGACATCCAGGCCAACGGCTGGGTGGTGCTCACCGACCCCGCGCACCTCATCCCCAGCCAGCACATCGTCCCGCTCATCGCCGACCGCAAGGCCGACGACACCGTCCGCAAGGCCCTCGCCAGGCTGGGCAACCTGCTGACCACGGCCCAGCTCACCGAGCTGAACCGGCAGGTGGACAAGGACAAGAAGGACCCCGCGGACGTGGCCGACGCCTATGCCAGGCAGCACGGACTGGTGAAGTAGGGGGGTTGTCCCCAGTGCGGAGGGCATGAGCGCTCCTTAGTGTGGCTCTCATGAGCGCACTGGACCCTCGGGACACCGACCTGAGGAAAGAACTCGACGCCACCCTCCAGACCCGCAGGGAACTGGGCGAGGAGTACGAGCCGGCGCTGGTCGACTCCTTCCTGGAGAAGGTCGAGCAGCGGATCGACGACGCGGTGGACCGCCGGGTGCGGCGGCATCTGGCCGAGCAGCAGATGGCGAGTGCGCGCGGCACCCGGCGCCCGAAGGACGCCGACACCTGGCCGGAGCGGTTCGGGTTCGCCATCATCTCGCTGGTCCTGGCGATACCGCTGACCGCCGTCGGCGGCGGCATCGCGGGGACGACCGGGACGATCGCCACCTGGGTCGGCATCGTCGGCGTCAACTTCGCCCAGGCGGTACGGCTCAACCCGGAGTTGCTCGGCGGCCGCCGCGACCGCTCCCGCGAGGACGGCTGAGCCGCACGCCTGCCGGATCGGCACGACCATGATCCGGCCCAGGCCGACGTGCCGGGGCGGGCTGGTGGCACAGGCGACGGCGTGCCGGCACCGGCGAACCCACATGCCGGCCGAAAAGACTGTCGCGGGGACCGCCGCACCCCCGTTGCCGGGGGGCGGGACGACGGCGGTCCCCGCGAGGGACGCGGGCCGGGTCAGGGCCGGGCTTGCGCGTCCATGGCGTCCATGGAGGTCCGGGAGCCGCTCCGGAGGTCCTTGGCGCCGTTCGGCGCCGGCCTGGGCGGGGAGCCGCTCCCGCCCCTGCCGACACCCACTAATGTGCCGGACCCGTGTTAAGCGGGTGCTGCGCGCACGTGACGCGCTCGTACCACTTCCGCGAACCCCGCCTCACCTCAAGTGGCTGCCGTGAACCCCCAGTTCACCGGGACTTCGCCGCTACTTCCCGCCCTTGGCCAGGAAGGCCAGCAGGTCCTGCCGGCTGACCACGCCGGTCGGCTTGCCCTCGACCAGGACGATCGCCGCGTCGGCCGAGCCGAGCACGGACATCAGGTCGCCGACCGGCTCGCCGGAGCCGACCTGGGGCAGCGGGGCGCACATGTGCTTCTCCAGCGGGTCGTCGAGGGACGCGCGCTTGTTGAACAGGGCGTCCAGCAGCTCCCGTTCCACCACGGACCCGACGACCTCGGCGGCCATCACGTCCGGGTGGCCGGCGCCCGGCTTGACGACCGGCATCTGCGAGACGCCGTACTCGCGCAGCACCTCGATGGCTTGTCCGACGGTCTCCTCGGGGTGCATGTGCACCAGGGACGGGATGGTCGCGCCCGCCTTGAAGTTCAGGACGTCGGCGACGCGGGCGCTCGGTCCCTCGTCCTCCAGGAAGCCGTAGTCGGCCATCCACTCGTCGTTGAAGATCTTGCTGAGGTAGCCGCGGCCGCTGTCGGGCAGGAGCACGACCACGACGTCGTCGGGCCCGAGCCGCTCGGCGACGCGCAGCGCGGCCACGACGGCCATACCGCAGGAGCCGCCGACGAGCAGACCCTCCTCCTTGGCGAGGCGGCGGGTCATCTGGAAGGCGTCCTTGTCGGACACGGCGACGATCTCGTCGGCGACGGTGCGGTCGTAGGCGGTCGGCCAGAAGTCCTCGCCGACGCCCTCGATCAGGTAGGGCCGCCCGGAGCCGCCGGAGTAGACGGACCCCTCCGGGTCGGCGCCGATGACCTGGACCTTGCCGTCGCTGGCGTCCTTCAGATAGCGGCCGGTGCCGGAGATGGTCCCGCCCGTGCCCACGCCCGCCACGAAGTGGGTGATCTTCCCCTCGGTCTGCTCCCACAGCTCGGGACCGGTCGAGTGATAGTGCGAGAGCGGGTTGTTGGGGTTGGAGTACTGGTCGGGCTTCCACGCGCCCGGGGTCTCGCGGACGAGCCGGTCGGAGACGTTGTAGTACGAGTCCGGGTGCTCGGGGTCCACGGCGGTCGGGCAGACGACCACTTCGGCACCGTACGCGCGCAGCACGTTGATCTTGTCGGTGGAGACCTTGTCAGGGCAGACGAAGATGCACTTGTAGCCCTTCTGCTGGGCGACGATCGCCAGCCCCACACCGGTGTTGCCACTGGTCGGCTCCACGATCGTGCCGCCCGGCTTCAGCTCCCCGCTCTGCTCGGCGGCCTCGATCATGCGCAGGGCGATACGGTCCTTCACGGAGCCGCCCGGGTTGAAGTACTCCACCTTGGCCAGGACGGTCGCCTGGATGCCCTTGGTCACGTTGTTGAGCCTCACCAGCGGGGTGTTGCCGACGAGGCTGATCATCGAGTCGTGGAATTGCACCGTTGTCTCCGGTTGCTGCAAAAGATGTGGTCGTAGTGGTGTCGCCAGCCTAAGGCCAGCTGTGCGGCGGAGGCGGCCGTTCACTCCTCGTTGAGATTGGCGTACGGGCTGTACGGGGCAAGGAGTGGATGTACCGGCTACGAGGAGGTGGCGGCGACGCATGACGAGCATGTCGAGGGCGAGAGTGGCCCGGCGTATCGCGGCCGGAGCGGCGTACGGCGGTGGCGGGGCCGGGCTGATCGGGGCGGCCGCGGTCGGCGTGCTGCTGGCGGAGGTACGGCTGGCCCGCCGCCACGTGGGCAACGGCAGCAGCGGCCGCGTCCCGGTGGCCGACGGGTTGTACGGATGGGAATCGCCTCGCTCGGACAGAGCCGGGAGCGGGGGGAGCGGTGTCGCGTACGGCGTCCCTGATGAACCACCTCTCCGCCTGGCCCTGCTCGGCGACTCGACGGCGGCCGGGCAGGGCGTGCACCGGGCGGGGCAGACACCGGGCGCACTGCTGGCCTCGGGACTGGCGGCGGTGGCGGAACGCCCCGTGGAACTGCGGAACGTCGCCCAGCCCGGGGCCCAGTCCGACGCCCTGGACCGCCAGGTGGCCCTCGTCCTCTCCGCGTCCTCACCCGTCCCCGACATCTGCGTGATCATGATCGGCGCGAACGACGTGACGCACCGGATGCCACCGACCCGTTCGGTACGTCATCTGTCGGCGGCGGTACGACGGCTGCGCACGGCCGGTGCGGAGGTGGTGGTCGGCACCTGTCCCGACCTCGGCACGATCGAGCCGGTGCAGCAGCCGCTGCGCTGGCTGGCCCGGCGGGCCTCCCGGCAGCTGGCGGCCGCCCAGACGATCGGGGTCGTGGAACAGGGCGGGCGCACGGTGTCGCTGGGCGACCTGCTGGGCCCCGAGTTCGAGGCGAACCCGCGGGAGCTGTTCGGCCCTGACAACTACCACCCCTCGGCGGAGGGCTACGCGACGGCGGCGATGGCCGTACTGCCGACGGTGTGCGCGGCACTGGGCCTGTGGCCGGCGGAGGAGGAACGTCCCGACGTCTCCCGCCGCGAGGGCTTCCTGCCCGTCGCCCGCGCCGCGGCCGAGGCGGCCTCGGAGGCCGGCACGGAGGTCACGGCGGCGATGCCGACGGGGCCGCGGGGACCGTGGGCGCTGCTCAAGCGGAGGCGGCGGCGCCGGGTACCGGAGGCCGAGCCCGCACGCCCGTCGGTGTGACCGTCTGGGGCTCCGCCCCCCAGCACCTCTTGGTACGACAGGCACGGAAAAGCAAGCGCTTAGACAATTGCGGTCAGTGTCACACCGCAACACCAGTGACCTGATTCATACGGGCGGGTAACTTCCCAGACGGCCCTGCCCGAGAACAACACCGTCCACTGGAGCCGTGATGCCCGAAGCCGTCATCGTCTCGACCGCCCGCTCCCCCATCGGCCGCGCCGTCAAGGGCTCCCTCAAGGATCTCCGCCCCGACGACCTGACCGCCACGATCATCCAGGCCGCGCTTGCCAAGATCCCCGAGCTGGACCCCCGGGACATCGACGACCTGATGCTCGGCTGCGGCCTCCCCGGCGGCGAGCAGGGCCACAACCTCGGCCGGATCGTCGCCGTGCAGATGGGCATGGACCACCTGCCGGGCTGCACGATCACCCGTTACTGCTCCTCGTCCCTGCAGACCTCCCGCATGGCCCTGCACGCCATCAAGGCCGGCGAGGGCGACGTCTTCATCTCCGCCGGTGTCGAGACGGTCTCCCGTTTCATCAAGGGCAGCTCCGACGGCCTCCCGGACACGCACAACCCGCTGTTCGCCGAGGCCGAGGCCCGTACCGAGGCGGTCGCCCAGCAGGAGGGCACGACCTGGCACGACCCGCGCGAGGACGGCCTGCTGCCCGACCCGTACATCGCGATGGGCCAGACCGCGGAGAACCTGGCCCGTGCCAAGGGCATCACCCGCCAGGACATGGACGAGTTCGGTGTCCGCTCGCAGAACCTGGCCGAGCAGGCCATCAAGAACGGCTTCTGGGAGCGCGAGATCACCCCGGTGACCCTCCCGGACGGCACGGTCGTCAGCCAGGACGACGGTCCCCGCGCCGGCGTCACCCTGGAGGGCGTCGCGGGCCTGAAGCCGGTCTTCCGCCCCGACGGCCTGGTCACGGCCGGCAACTGCTGCCCGCTCAACGACGGCGCCGCGGCCGTCGTCATCATGTCCGACACCAAGGCCCGCGAGCTGGGCCTGACCCCGCTCGCCCGCATCGTGTCGACC
This sequence comes from Streptomyces sp. IMTB 2501, assembly GCF_001953885.1. GTDB lineage: Bacteria > Actinomycetota > Actinomycetes > Streptomycetales > Streptomycetaceae > Streptomyces. Next base: position 60,925 of record NZ_MQUS01000013.1, read on the forward strand.
GGTGTCTCCGGCCTCTCCCCCGAGATCATGGGCCTCGGCCCGGTCGAGGCGAGCAAGCAGGCGCTCCGGCGGGCCGGCCTCACCATCGACGACATCGACCTGGTCGAGATCAACGAGGCCTTCGCCGCCCAGGTGATCCCCTCCTACCGGGACCTCGGCATCGACATCGACAGGCTGAACGTCAACGGCGGTGCCATCGCCGTCGGCCACCCCTTCGGCATGACCGGCGCCCGGATCACCGGCACGCTCATCAACTCCCTGCAGTGGCACGACAAGCAGTTCGGCCTGGAGACGATGTGTGTCGGCGGCGGCCAGGGCATGGCGATGGTCATCGAGCGCCTCAGCTGACCCACCCTCCGTAGCGTGACGGGCACGTCCCGTCAGGAACCGGCCCGGAACCGAGGAATCCCCGAGGTTCCGGGCCTTTTCGTGATCCAATCTCCCCCAGGATGTGACCTATCTCGCTCGCTGCACCCATCAGTGCAGGTCAGGGCAGGTCAGCGCGGTACGCAACAACATCACGAACCCAAAGTCCTGTCCGTTTCGTGACGTTACGCACTGACAGCTGCTTAGTCCGCCCTTCAAGCTGATGTAGGAAGTCGGGGGTCGACTTTGAACCGGGAGTACGTCAGTGAGCGCCATGCCGATCGCCCTGCTGCTCACCACGGTCGCCACCGGCGCCGTGGGCGTCGCCGTCCTGCGCACTGTCCTGAAGCTGCGCCGCCAGCTGACGGATCTGCAGCAGCAGCTCGCCTACAACCAGGCGGCCACCACCCGTGCCCTGCTGCCGAGCGCCCGCACCCACGCCGACGCCGACCAGATACGCGCGGCCGTGGCCGAGGCGCTCGCCGAGGAGCGGGAGCGGGAGCTGGCCGAGGCGCGTGCCTTCTGGGCCGCGCAGGAGTCCCGTGACGCCTCCGACTCCCCGTCCCTGCTGGGCCTGCCCGAGGCCGACCTGTTCCTGCCCCGGCAGAGCGACTTCGTCGGACTGGAGCCGGTGTCCGAGCCGAGCGCCGACACCGACGAGTTCGCCGGGGGTACCCCCGCTGGGGGTGAGTCCCCGGAACTGGCCGCGGCCCGCCGCCGCCACCCCTCGCACCCCGACTTCGTCCCGGTGCAGTCCCCGGCGGTGAACGACCACGAGCGCACGGTGACCACGCTGGAGCAGCTGGCCGCCGACCGCATCGAGCTCTCCGACGTCCGCCCGGGCCCGCTCGGCACCCTCGACGTCTATGTCTTCGCCGACGGCACCACCCTGTGCATGACCCCGGGCCACCGTGAGACCGCCGAACGCCTGGCAACAGCCGTGGAAGCAGGCGAGGCCCCCTATCTCCTCGGCGGCTCCGGCATCTCCGGCGCCTACACCCTCACCTTCGCCTGTGGCGAGGACACGGTCTACATCCTGGCCGACAGGGTCATAGCGTCACTGTGACGGTCACGAGGACACAGGGCGGGGAACAGCCGACTCAAACCCCCGCCCTCTCCCGCGCCTCCTCCACCACCCGCACCGCCTCGGCGACCTCATCCTCACTCCGCAACACCACCGCCAAATCATGCGCGGCCACGAGGATTTGATCAGCGACGGCGAACATCCCGGCATCCGGCATCTCCCGGGGCTCGGCCCCCGGCTCCTCAACGGCCTGTGCCCGCCGAACCAACTCCCTGGCCAGCGTCAGAGCCTCGGCCGCGGCCCCTCTCTGCAGCCGACTCTGCGGAGCAGCCCGCAATCGGTCGGCAAAGTGATCCACTGCTTGGGTCAAGGGCGTCGTATCAACCACGCGCCGAGCGTAACGTGCCGCACTGTTGCCAATACGCGAACGCTCAGGCACGGTGACGTGAAGGACCGGCTTACATCCCCTTTGCGTTCGGAGGCGCCGATGTCCCAACTCTTCTCCGAGGAGACCCACCGCAATCTGCTCGCCCGCATCCCCCATTGCACCGGTCGTGAAGTCTCCGACTGGTTGCGCACCGTAGAAGAAGGCCCCGCCCTGGTCCGCTTCGAGGAGAAGGTCAGCTGGCTCCGGCACGAGTACGACCTCGCGTACGGTCACGCGAAGGCGATCGTCCATGAGTACGACCTCAGGAGGGCAGCCCGCAAGCTGCTCTAGACGACGGAGGGCCCCGGGTCGCAACCCGGGGCCCTCCTCACATCACGGCCGGCGCGTGCGCTAGTCGTTGTTGGTGAAGATCGCCACCAGCCGCAGCATCTCCACGTAGATCCACACCAGGGTCATGGTGAGGCCGAACGCGGCCAGCCAGGACTCGTTACGCGGGGCGCCGTAGGCGATGCCGTCCTCGATCTGCTTGAAGTCGAGGGTCAGGAAGAACGCGCCGAGCAGGATCGCGATGATGCCGACGAGCGCGCCGAGCGGGCCGAAGCTGCGCAGACCGCCGTTCTCGGCGACGCCGAACGCGACCAGCAGCAGGTTGACCGCCATGACCACCATGAACGCCATGGCGATGGCGATACCGACGCGGGCGTAGCGGGCGGTGACGCGGATCCAGCCGGCCTTGTAGACCAGGAGGGTCGCGGCCGAGACCGCCATGGTGCCGAGCACCGCCTGGAAGGGGGCGCCGCTCCAGCGGCTGTTGTACATCTCGCTGATGACACCGAGGAAGACGCCCTCGAAGGCGGCGTACCCGAGGATCAGCGCGGGCGACGGGGTGCGCTTGAAGCTCTGGATCATCGCCAGTACGAACGCGACGATCGCGGAGCCGATGGCCAGGCCGTAGCTCGTCGTCGAGACCGGCAGCAGCGCCCACGCGAGGACGGCGCCGACGGCGACGGTGCCGAGCGTGAGGGCCGAGCGGACGACGACGTCGTCCATGGTCATCCGGTCGGTGGTGACCGGAGCCTGCGGCGGGGCGCCGTACTGGACGCCGCCCTGCGCGTACGGGTTCTGGGCGTAGGGGTTCTGCGCGTACGGGTTGCCCTGTGCGTACCCGGCCTGCGGTGCGGTGTTGAAGCCGGCGTAGCCGTTGTCGCGGCTGAACCCCCGTCGCGAGAAGACCGGGTTACTGCTCCTCATTTCACTCCTCCATGGCTGCCGTGCGCAGCCTTGGCGTCAAGAGTAATGGATTGGCAAAGGACCGACCATGATACTTGAGGAGGATCTTTCCCCTGCCGTGCTCTCCAACACGCTACGCGTACCGGCGATTCCCGGCCAAGGGTGATCGCGTTCCATGACAAACCTGCTACGCGACCGAGATGTGGCGCTACCCCAGCGGAAACCCGGTGTACGCCTCGGCCAGTTCGGTCTCGGCCGCGCGGGAGGAGGCGATCCGTTCCAGCCGGGCCCGCTGGAGGCGGGCGTCGAAAGGCGTACCGTCCGGGGCCGGATGGAGCATCGTCGTCATGTCGTAGGAGAACCGCTCGGCCTGCCAGACGCGGCGCAGGCAGGTCGCGGAGTAGGAGTCGAGGAGGGCCGGGGAGCCGGTGTCCCTCTCGTGGACCAGGGCACGGGCGAGGGTGACGACGTCACCGACGGCGAGGTTCAGCCCCTTGGCGCCGGTCGGCGGGACGATATGGGCGGCGTCGCCGGCGAGGAAGAGGCGGCCGTGGCGCATCGGCTCGTGGACGAAGGACCGCATGGGCGTGACCGACTTGTGGGTGATGGGGCCGCGCTCCAGTCGCCAGTCGTCGGCCTCGAAGCGCCGCTCCAGTTCCGACCAGATCGCGTCGTCGGTCCACTCGTCGGCGTCCGTGCCGGCGGGCACCTGGAGGTAGAGGCGGGAGACGGACGGGGAGCGCATGGACAGCAGGGCGAAGCCGCGCTCGTGGCGGGCGTAGACGAGTTCGTCGTGCGAGGGCGCGACGTCGGCGAGGATGCCGAGCCAGGCGTAGGGGTACGTCCGCTCGAACGCGCGGGAGAGGCCGGCCGGGAAGGCCCCCCGGGCCACACCCCAGAAGCCGTCGCAGCCGACGGCGTAGTCGCACTCCAGCACGTCCTCGCGGCCCTGGTGCCGGAACGGGATGCGCGGCCGGTCGCCGTCCGCGCCCTCGACCGACAGCACCTCCGCCTCGAACAGCAGCGGTCCGCCCTCCTTCAGCTGAAGGGCGATCAGGTCCTTGCAGACCTCGGTCTGGGCGTACACCATCACCGACCGGCCGCCGGTCAGGCCGGGGAAGTCGACGCGGTGACGGCGGCGGTCGAAGCGCAGTTCGATGCCGTCGTGCCGCAGCCCCTCCCGGTCCATCCGCTCGCCGGCGCCGACTTCGCGCAGCACGTCCACCGTGCCCTGCTCCAGGACCCCGGCGCGCTGGCGGTGCTCGACGTAGGCGCGGTCGCGGCTCTCCAGGACGACCGAGGCGATGCCGGCGCGGTGCAGCAGCCGCGCGAGCAGCAGTCCGGCCGGTCCCGCTCCGATGATCCCGACGGTGGTGCGCATCGACTCTGTCCCTTCCCGCGGCGTCACTGCCTCAGACTGAGGTTCCGGGATTTCCTGGTCTCCCTCTGTTCGTCTGGTGAAATTTTTTTCACTCATCGGTGGGCCGAGTCTGCGCCGGGGGGTATCCGATGTCAATGGGTAGGGCTGCGGCCAAGGCGCGGTTGGTGCCCGGAGCCGGACTTGAACCGGCACGCCCGCGAAGGGGCAGCGAGGTTTAAGCTCGCCGTGTCTGCATTCCACCATCCGGGCAGGCCATGGGCTCCGCTTCGAGGTTCGAGCCTATCGGGACGCATCCCCCGAACAGCGGAAGGGCGGACCGATGTTGTCTTATTTTATTGACGTCTGAGGGTGCATCAGCCCATGGAACGAGCCGTCCGCACTTGCCAACAGCGTGGCGCTGCGTGGATACGCCCGTACGTGAAATGACGGAATTTCACCGTCCGAACGAGGGTGTACCACCCGTTCTGGACGCCGTTCGACACCGATTCGGCCGTGCCGTTCACCCGGCCGTTCGCCGTGCCTTTCGCCATGCCGTTCTCAGGGGCGGGCGTCCTCCCCAGGTATGACACGGCGCCCGCCCGTCCGACCCGAGTCGCCCCCAGGAACCGGAACAGCGACTGACTACACGGCGTCCTGGCGCCGGGACGATGGATCTGTCCCCATGGAACACGTCGTCCCGACAGGAGCACCGTCCCGTGACCACCACACCGACCGCCGCCCGGACCACCACCGTGGCCGCACGCGCCACGGAGCTGTCGAAGATCTACGGGCAGGGTGAGACCCGGGTGGTCGCCCTGGACCAGGTCTCCGTCGACTTCCGGCAGGCCGAGTTCACCGCGATCATGGGCCCGTCCGGTTCGGGCAAGTCCACGCTGATGCACTGTGTGGCGGGCCTCGACACCTTCTCGTCCGGGTCGGTGCGCATAGGCGACACCGAGCTGGGCTCCCTGAAGGACAAGCAGCTGACCAAGCTGCGCCGGGACAAGATCGGCTTCATCTTCCAGGCCTTCAACCTGCTGCCGACGCTGACCGCCCTGGAGAACATCACCCTCCCGATGGACATCGCGGGCCGCAAGGCCGACAAGGCGTGGCTGAACCAGGTGATCGCGATGGTCGGCCTGTCCGACCGGCTCAGCCACCGGCCCGCGCAGCTCTCCGGCGGCCAGCAGCAGCGCGTGGCCGTCGCCCGTGCCCTGGCCTCCAAGCCGGACATCATCTTCGGCGACGAGCCGACCGGAAACCTCGACTCGCGCTCCGGCGCCGAGGTGCTCGGCTTCCTGCGCAACTCGGTGCGCGAACTGGGCCAGACCGTCGTCATGGTGACCCACGACCCGGTCGCCGCCGCCTACGCGGACCGCGTGGTCTTCCTCGCGGACGGCCGGATCGTCGACGAGATCCACGGCCCGACGGCCGACTCCGTCCTCGACCTGATGAAGCAGTTCGACGCGAAGGGCCGTACCAGCTGATGTTCCGCACCGCCCTGCGCAACGTCCTCGCGCACAAGGCCCGGCTCCTGATGACCGTGCTCGCCGTCATGCTCGGCGTGGCCTTCGTCTCCGGGACGCTGGTCTTCACCAACACCATCTCCGACGCCTATCAGAAGAGCTCCGCCAAGGGCTTCGACCAGGTCGACGTCGCCGTGCAGTCCAAGTACCAGGACTCCAGGGGCGACAAGGTCGGCAAGACGCCGGATCTGACCCAGGCCACGCTGGACAAGGCCGCGAAGGTCCCCGGCGCCGCCTCCGCGACCGGTGTCGTCAGCGGCTTCACCGCAGTGGCCGACAAGGACGGCAAACTGCTCGGCGGCGACTGGCAGTCCGCCGGCGGCAACTACTGGGGCACCAAGGACGCCCGCTACCCACTGGTCAGCGGCCACGCCCCGCACGGCAAGGACGAGGTGCTGCTCGACTCCAAGACCGCGAAGCGGGCCGGCTACGAGGTCGGCGACACCGTGCGGCTCTCCGTCGACGGCCCGGTCCTCACCCCGACCGTCAGCGGCATCTTCACCACCGACGACGGCAACGTCGCCGCGGGCGGCAGCCTCGCCCTGTTCGACACGCCGACCGCGCAGAAGCTGTTCGGCAAGCAGGGCGGCTACGACGAGATCGACGTCAAGGCCGCGGCCGGCACCAGCCAGTCCGCGCTGAAGTCCGCGCTGGACTCGGCGCTGCCCTCGCACCTGGTGGAGACCACCACCGGCAAGCAGCTCGCCGACGACCAGGCGAAGCAGATCGCCGACTCCATGAGCGGGCTGAAGCAGTCCCTGCTGGTGTTCGCCGGTATCGCCCTGTTCGTCGGCACGTTCATCATCGCCAACACCTTCACCATGCTGGTCGCCCAGCGCACCCGGGAACTGGCCCTGCTGCGCGCCGTCGGTGCCTCCCGCCGTCAGGTCACCCGCTCGGTCCTCATCGAGGCGTTCGCGGTCGGTACGGTCGCCGGTGTGACCGGTCTCGTCGCCGGCATCGGCATCGGCGCGGGCCTGCGCTCCCTGCTGGGCTCCTTCGGGGCGAGCGTGCCCGACGGACCGCTGGTGATCAGCCCCGGCACCGTGGTGGCCGCCCTCGCCGTCGGCATCCTCATCACCATGCTGGCCGCCTGGCTGCCCGGCCGCCGGGCCGCGAAGATCCCGCCGGTGGCGGCGATGAGCAGCGTGCACGCCAAGGCCACCACCAAGTCGCTGGTGCTGCGCAACACGCTCGGCTCGCTGTTCGCGGCGGCCGGCATCGCGACGGTCGTCGGGGCCACGACGATGGACGCCGACTCCGCCCAGGGCCCGATGGGCATCGGCGCGGTCCTGCTCATCATCGGCGTGTTCATCCTGACCCCGCTGCTGTCCCGGCCGCTGATCGCGGCCGCGGCCCCGGTGCTGCGCGTCTTCGGTGTCTCGGGCAAGCTGGCCCGTCAGAACTCGGTGCGCAACCCGCGCCGTACGGCGGCCACCGCCTCGGCGCTGATGATCGGCCTGACCCTGATCACCGGCATGACCGTGATGGCGGGCAGCCTGCAGACGGCGATCGACAAGATGGCCTCCTCGGCGATCCGCGCGGACTACGTCGTCTCGATGGCCAACCGTTCCCCGCTCTCCCCGGACGTGGCACAGAAGGTCGCCGCCACCGCCGGCGTCACCGCCAGCAGCCCGCTGCGCAACGCCGCGTCCCGTATCGACGGCAAGACCGAGTACCTGACCGGCGTGAACGGCTCGGCCATCGGGCAACTGACGGACCTGAAGGTGGACGAGGGCACCTTCAAGGTGGGCGGCTCGCAGATCGTCGTGGACAAGGACCGGGCCAAGGAGTACGGCTGGACGCCCGGTTCGCACTTCACCGCGCACTTCGAGGACGGCAAGGCACGGACCCTGACGGTCGCCGGTGTCTACGAGGGCAACGACATGATCAGGGGGATCATGCTCGACAACAAGGTCCTCACCCCGCATCTGAAGAACCCGGCCGACATGCAGGTCATGGTCAAGACGGCGAACGGCGCCTCCGAGGCGACCAAGGACAAGCTCGTCCAGGCCCTCGGCGCCAACCCGGCGATCAAGATCCAGGACAAGCAGGACATCTCCAACAGCATCGCGCAGATCTTCACGACGATGCTGAACATGCTCTACGGCCTGCTCGGCATGGCGGTGATCGTCGCGGTCCTCGGTGTCATCAACACCCTGGCCATGTCGGTCTTCGAACGCTCCCAGGAGATCGGCATGCTCCGCGCGATCGGCCTGGACCGCAAGGCGGTCAAGCGGATGGTCCGCCTGGAGTCCCTGGTGATCTCCCTGTTCGGCGGGGTGCTCGGCATCGGGCTGGGCGTGTTCTTCGGCTGGGCGGCCGGACAGCTGCTCGGCACGAAGATGCCGACGTACGAACTGGTCCTGCCCTGGGGCCGGATGGCGATCTTCCTGCTGCTGGCGGGCGCGGTCGGTGTCCTCGCCGCCCTGTGGCCGGCCCGGCGCGCCGCGAAGCTGAACATGCTGGCGGCGATCAAGGCCGAGTAGCCGTACGGCATGAGGAAGGGGGCCTCGCGGTGGCGGGGCCCCCTTCGCCGTACCGGCTGTCAGGTGTTCCAGGTACGGGTGCGCAGCGGCAGCCCGGAGGCGCCGGGCTCGGGAGTGCGGACGGCCAGGACCTGGTTGACGCCGATCCGGTTGCTTTCGAAGGCGAGCGCGCAGGCGGCCATGTACAGCCGCCAGACGCGGGCGCGGCCGGGGCCGGCGAGGCGGACGGCGCGGTCCCAGTCCGCCTCCAGGTTGGCGACCCACTGGCGCAGGGTGCGGGCGTAGTGCTCGCGGAGGGCCTCCACGTCCCGCACCTCGAACCCGGCGCGCTCCAGCTGGGTGACGGTGGTGCCGATGGGCGCGAGTTCGCCGTCGGGGAAGACATACGCGTCGATGAACGAATCGACCTGGTACGCCGTCTCGTCCCGCTGCGGGCGGCGGCCGATCTGGTGGTTGAGCAGCCGCCCGCCGGGCTTCAGCAGGCCGTACAGCTGACGGGCGTACTCCAGATAGCGTTCGGCGCCGACGTGTTCGGCCATGCCGATGGAGGAGATCGCGTCGAAGGGGCCGTCCCTGACGTCCCGGTAGTCCTGGACCCGGATCTCCACCAGGTCGGTCAGCCCCTCGTCGGCGACGCGCTTACGGGCGTACGCCGCCTGCTCCTGCGAGAGCGTGACCCCGACGACGCTCACGCCGTGCTCACGGGCCGCGTGGATGGCCATCGAGCCCCAGCCGCAGCCGACGTCCAGCAGCCGCTGACCGGACATCAGGCCGAGCTTGGCGCTGATGAGTTCGAGCTTGTCGCGCTGGGCGCCCTCCAGCGTCCCGCCGTCCTCCCAGTATGCGCAGGAGTACACCATGGACGGGCCGAGGACGATCTCGTAGAAGTCGTTGCCGACGTCGTAGTGGTGGCTGATGGCCTGCCGGTCGGTGTGCCGGGTGTGCAGACGCCGGCGCGGCCTGCGCACCTCCTCGCGCGGCGGAGCGGGCGGGATCGGCGGCCCGGCCAGCTTCAGCAACTCCCGTACGGCGGCCCGTACGACGGGGTCGCGCAGGCTCTCGACGAGACCGCGGGCGTCGTCCCCGCGCTCCCACACCACTCCCGCCAGTGCCTGCAGCGCGGGGTACAGATCACCCTCGACCTCCAGATCGCCGGAGACCCAGGCGCGGACGAGGCCCAGCTCGCCCGGCTTGAACAGCATGCGGCGCAGGGCACGGCGGTTGCGTACGACGAGCGCCGGTGCGTCCGGCGGCCCGGCCTGTGATCCGTCCCAGGCCCGCAGCCGGACCGGGAGCGGGGCTCCCAGTACCTGCTCGGCAAGACTCCTCAGCCGCGACGCGACGTCGGCCATGGCGCACACCTCCAAGACGACGATCCCGGATGCCGGTAATCACGTAAACACCGTCGGCAGCCATGCGCAGTCCCGCAAAGGAGTTACAACTCAGCAAAATGGATGTATGTGACACATAGCTGGTGGCCCGGGAACGCCGAAGGACCTCCCGCACCACGGATGGCGGGAGGCCCTTCGGTTGGATCAGCGACCGGTGAGGGTCAGGAGGCCTTGGCCTTCGCCTCGGTCTTGCTCGCGGCAGGGACCGGCGCCGGCTTGGCCGCCTCGTAGAACTCCTCGCGCGGGTTCTCCATCGCGCCGAGGGAGACGACCTCGCGCTTGAGGAACATGCCGAGAGTCCAGTCGGCGAAGACGCGGATCTTGCGGTTCCAGGTCGGCATCGCCATGCCGTGGTAGCCACGGTGCATGTACCAGGCGAGGCGGCCCTTGAGCTTGATCTTCATCTTGCCCATGACGATCATCGCCACGCCCTTGTGCAGGCCGAGACCGGCGACCGCACCCTTGTTGGCGTGCTCGTAGTCCTTCTGCGGGAAGCCCCGCATACCGGAGACCACGTTGTCGCCGAGGACCTTGGCCTGGCGCAGCGCGTGCTGGGCGTTCGGCGGGCACCAGGCGTTCTCGTTGCCCGCCTTGCGGCCGACGAGGTCCGGGACCTGGGCGTTGTCACCGGCGGCCCAGATGTAGTCCGTGCCCTTGACCTGGAGGGTCGGCTCGCAGTCGACGTGACCGCGCGGACCGAGGGGCAGGCCGAAGCGGGACAGGGCCGGGTTCGGCTTGACGCCGGCGGTCCACACGATGGTGTTGGAGTCGACCTCAAGGCCGTTCTTCAGCACCACGTGGCCGTCGACGCAGGAGTCCATCGAGGTGGAGAGGTAGATCTCCACGCCGCGGCTCTCCAGGTGCTCCTTGCCGTACTGGCCGAGCTTGGGGCCGACCTCGGGCAGGATCTTGTCGGCGGCGTCCACGAGGACGAAGCGCATGTCCTCACGGGACACGTTGTTGTAGTACTTGGCCGCGTCCCGGGCCATGTCCTCGACCTCGCCGATGGTCTCCGCACCCGCGAAGCCACCGCCGATGAAGACGAAGGTGAGCGCCTTGCGGCGGATGTCCTCGTCGGTCGTGGAGTCGGCCTTGTCCAGCTGCTCCAGGACGTGGTTGCGCAGACCGATGGACTCCTCGATGCCCTTCATACCGATGCCCTGCTCGGCGAGGCCGGGGATCGGGAAGGTGCGGGAGACCGCGCCCATCGCGATGACGAGGTAGTCGAAGGGCAGCTCGTACGCCTCGCCCACCAGCGGGGCGATCGTGGCGACCTTGCGGTCCTGGTCGATGGTGGTGACCCGACCGGTGAGGACCTCCGCCTTCGGCAGCACGCGTCGCAGCGGGACGACGACATGGCGAGGGGAGATGTTGCCGGCGGCGGCTTCGGGGAGGAAGGGCTGGTAGGTCATGTACGACCGGGGGTCGACGACCGTGACGGTCGCCTCTCCGTAGCGCATCTTCTTGAGGATGCGCCGAGCTGCGTACAGGCCTACGTACCCACCGCCTACTACGAGGATCCTGGGACGCTCCGTGGTGCTCATGCCATCGAGTATCCACCCGCTCCCAGGGGGTCGCTCGTGCGCCCCTTCACAAGGTCCGGCAGGGCCTGTGCTACACTCCGCGACTCGCGTGACGCAGATCATGACCGGCCGGGGGAACCGCGGCACCCTTTGGGCCGTTGTCAATGCCGCGTGAGCTGCCTCTCTCGGCGGCGAGCGAGGGCGTGAGCCGCCCGAAACACAGTCGCCGGCACCCGATCCGCAGGCGTCGCACGACTCCCATCTGAACATGTTCAAAGGCCGCTTCGCCCCCCGAAAGGGCCAACAGGCCGCCTTCCGTGCGCCCGCCGGGCCGAAATCCTTGTGAAGAACTTCACGAAGTTTTCCGACGCCACGTCACCGCGAGGCCCCGAAGGACCCCTGGGGAGCCGCTCAAACGTTATCCGACCTGCTCAACCAGCGGCTACCCACAAGTAACAAATGAGAGCCGGGCAACAGGCGGCAGGCGACGGAAACCACCCGGACGGATCGTTGGATGCGGCCCTTTTCACCCGTCAGCCACACACCGCGCGATATCGGATGCAAGCACCCATAGCGTGCCAGCATGAGCACTTCACAGACGGCCTCCAAGAAGGCCCTTTCGCGAATATGCGCGGTCAGCGCGGTCCTGGGCATCGCCCTTGCGACGGGGACGGCTACGGCCGCATCCGCCGTGGCAGTCACACCTGCCCCCCATCACCACACCACCCACGCGGCCGCCCCCGCCGGCGGCCACGATGACGACGACGAAGGTAACAACGGGTGCATCGCCCTCATCGCCCTTCTCTGCTGACTGACGGCCGGCCCGGCTCGGGCGCGAGCGACGGCCCCGGTTCCTGCCGATGAGGGACCGGGGCCGCGCCACGTCACCGCGGGTCAGCGGCCGCCCTTGCCCGCTTCCGCCTCTTCCGCCACCTTGAAGGCGATGCCGTCGAGGATGTCGTGCTCGCTCACCACGACCTCATCGGCGCCGATCCGCTCCATGATCGCGAGCAGGACGAGCGCGCCCGCGCCGATGACGTCGACCCGGCCGGGATGCATGGACGGGATCGCGGCGCGCTCGGCGTGCGTGGAGCGCAGCAGCCACTCGGTGATCTCGCGGACGCGGTCGTACGAGATCCGCGAGTGGTGGATGCGCGCGGAGTCGTACTCGGGCAGCTGCTGGGCGATCGCCGAGACCGTGGTGACGGACCCGGCGAGACCCACGAGGGTGTGCGCCTCGCGCAGCGGCACCGTCTGCTCCGCGTGGTCCAGGGCGGCCTCGATGTCGGCCCTTATGGCGGCGATCTGCTCCGCGGTGGGCGGGTCGGAGACCTTGCCGTCCCGCACCAGGTGACGTTCCGTCATCCGCACACAGCCGACGTCCACCGACCGCGCCGCCCGGACGTGCTCCTCGCCCACGACGAACTCGGTGGAGCCGCCACCGATGTCCACGACGAGATAAGGCTTGGCCAGGTCCTCCCGCCCGGTCAGCTCCCTGGTCGCCCCGGTGAAGGAGAACTCGGCCTCCTGGTCGCCGGTGATGACCTCCGGCTCGACCCCGAGGATGTCCAGCACTCCGCGCACGAAGTCGTCCCGGTTCGAGGCGTCACGGGAGGCGGAGGTGGCCACGAAGCGGAGGCGCTCGGCGCCGTGCTCCTTGATGATCTCCGCGTACGCACGGCAGGCGGCGAAGGTCCGCTCCAGCGCCTCCGGAGCGAGCCGGCCGGTACGGTCGACACCCTGGCCGAGCCGCACGATCGTCATCCGGCGGTCCAGATCGACCAGTTCACCGGTCTCGGGGTGCACATCGGCGACCAGCAACCGGATGGAGTTGGTACCGCAGTCGATGGCGGCGACGCGGGTCATGGTGAGGCCCTTCTTCTCTCTGCTTCACAGCTCTTCGCAACCGGCCGAGCCGGACGGGCTACTTGTCAGCGGCATCGGCACACGGCACGACACACGCCCCCTTGGCCCACCACTCCGGCAGCATCGCGATCGCCTCGTCACCGAGCGGGTTCACACCGGGCCCGGCGGCCAGCGAGTGGGCCACCAGGACATGCAGGCACTTCACCCGGTCCGGCATGCCCCCCGCGCTCGGAAACCCCTTCAGCTCCTCGATCTCGTCCCGCCGCCGGATGTAGTCCTCGTGCGCGGAGCGATACGCGGCGGCCAGCTCCGGATCCGTCCGCAGCCGCTCGGTCATCTCCTTCATCACGCCGTTCGCCTCCAGCGTGCCGATCGCGGAGGACGCCTTCGGGCAGGTCAGGTAGTACAGCGTCGGGAAGGGCGTGCCGTCGGGCAGCCGCGGCGCGGTCTCCACGACGTCGGGCTGACCGCAGGGACAGCGGTGCGCGATGGCCCGCAGGCCCCGCGGCGGGCGGCCGAGCTGCTGCTTGAAGGCCTCGACGTCCGCATCGGTGGGCTCGGTGCGCGGAGTGGGCGGCGGGGGCGTTTCCATGACTGCTTCAGGTTGGCTTTCTATCGATTGCTACTGGTCGGAGGCGTCGGACTTGTCGACCCCGTCCCAGATGTTCGCGTACCAGGGCCGGTGGGCGGCCTTGAGGTCGTAGCGGGACTGCTTGGCCGTGCCCGGGTCGACGACGATGTACCCGGTCTCCCCGGGCATCACATAGTGCAGCCGGAGCCGGATCTGCTGCTCGGCGTAGGAGTCGTCCTGCCAGCGTGCCTTGAGGTCGCGCAGCTGCTCGACCCGCTTGCGGGCCTGCTCCTGCTGCCGCTGGAGGTCGGAGATCTGCGCGCGCTGGGTGACGTACTGCCGCATCGGGTAGGCGAGCGCGACGATCATCGAGCACAGCACCAGCGCGAGCAGGGCGGCCCGGCCGGTGAGCCGGGAGCGGCGGTCCTGCCGCTTGGTCTGCGAGCGGTAGACCCGGGCCGCCGTCTGCTCGCCGAGCAGCCGCAGCCTGGTCGCGGTGGAGAACCGGTCCCGGTCCTTCACGGCCATGTCCCGCCTCCCCTTTGTCCTGTGCGCTGCACACGTCGTCCTGTGTACTGCACACGCGCGTACGTCCCCGCACACGGTACGGGACCGGGTACGGGGACGTACGTACGACTGGCTAGGCCTTACCCACTACGGGCTCAGCCTTTGAAGCGCGGGAAGGCGCTGCGGCCGGCGTACACCGCGGCGTCGTCGAGGATCTCCTCGATACGCAGCAGCTGGTTGTACTTGGCGACACGCTCGGAGCGGGCCGGGGCGCCGGTCTTGATCTGGCCGCAGTTGGTGGCGACGGCCAGGTCGGCGATGGTGACGTCCTCGGTCTCGCCGGAGCGGTGGGACATCATGCACTTGTAGCCGTTGCGCTGGGCCAGCTCGACGGCGTCCAGGGTCTCGGTCAGCGAGCCGATCTGGTTGACCTTGACCAGCAGGGCGTTGGCGGTGCCCTCCTCGATGCCGCGGGCGAGGCGCTCCGGGTTGGTGACGAACAGGTCGTCGCCGACCAGCTGGACCTTGTCGCCGATGCGGTCGGTGATGACCTTCCAGCCGGCCCAGTCGTCCTCGAACAGCGGGTCCTCGATGGAGACGAGCGGGTAGGCCGCGACCAGTTCCTCGTAGTACTCCGTCATCTCGGCGGCGGAGCGCTCCTTGCCCTCGAAGAGGTACTTGCCGTCCTTGTAGAACTCGGAGGCGGCCACGTCGAGCGCGAGGGCGATCTGCTGGCCGGGGGCGTAGCCGGCCTCCTTGATGGCCTCGATGATGAGGTCGAGGGCCTCGCGGTTGGAGCCGAGGTTCGGGGCGAAGCCGCCCTCGTCGCCGAGGCCGGTGGACAGGCCCTTGTTCTTCAGGACCTTCTTCAGCGTGTGGTACACCTCGGCGCCCCAGCGCAGGGCCTCGGAGAAGGACTCCGCGCCGATCGGGGCGATCATGAACTCCTGGATGTCCACGTTGGAGTCCGCGTGCGAGCCGCCGTTCAGGATGTTCATCATCGGCACCGGCAGCAGGTGCGCGTTGGGGCCGCCCAGGTAGCGGAAGAGCGGGAGGTCCGAGGCCTCGGAGGCGGCGTGCGCGACGGCGAGGGAGACGCCGAGGATGGCGTTGGCGCCGAGCGAGCCCTTGTTGTCGGTGGCGTCCAGGTCGAACATGGCCTGGTCGATCAGGCGCTGCTCGGTGGCGTCGTAGCCGACCAGCTCCGGGCCGATCTGCTCGATGACGGCGAGGACGGCCTTCTCGACACCCTTGCCCTGGTAGCGGTTGGAGTCACCGTCACGCAGCTCGATGGCCTCGAAGGCACCGGTCGAGGCGCCGGACGGGACGGCGGCACGACCCGTGCTGCCGTCGTCGAGGCCGACCTCGACCTCGACCGTGGGGTTGCCTCGGGAGTCCAGGATTTCCCGGGCTACGACGACGTCGATGGACGGCACGAGCATCTCCTTCTTGGATGTGACGCTGGAAGTGCGAGGTGGTGTGCCTTACGGCTGTGCCTTGCGACTAGAGCCTAACCGTCTCCGGGGGATCGGCCACCGACCGACCGTCCCGTGGACGGAGAGGGACACGCAGACGGTACCCATTGTTCACCGACGGAACAAAGGGGGCTCCGGTGATGCCGGTCTGAAGAGTGGGGAAACGGAGCGCGAAACAAAAGACCCCGCCCCGGCGCGTACGGGGGAACACGCGCCGGGGCGGGGAGCCCGTGGGGACGGGGGATGACCCTCACGGGGGCTTCAGTGTGGGGGGTCGCGATGTGAGGGCGCTGCGGATCCGGCCGGAGCCGGATGTGTCACTTCAGGTGCAGCTGCTGGCCCGGGTAGATGAGGTTGGCGTCCTCGACGATGTCCTTGTTCAGCTGGAACAGCTTCTGCCAGCCGCCGGCGACGTGGTGCTTCTCGGCGATGGAGCTGAGGGTGTCACCCTTGACCACCTTGTACTCGCCGTCACCCTTCTTGACCGTCTTGCCGGTCGGGGTGGTGACGGTCTTGCTCTTCGCCGGGGCCGTGCGCTCGGCGGAGCGGGTGGCGGCCTGCTGGTCGGTGGAGCGGGTGGTGGTGCTCGACGAGTTGCCGCTGTTCGAGGAGCCGGAGCTGCTGCTCGGGGCGGAGCCGTTGTACGCGGCGGAGGACAGGCCCGTGCCGCAGACCGGCCAGGCGCCCTTGCCCTGCGAGCCGAGGACCTTCTCGGCGACGGCGATCTGCTGTGCCTTGGTGGCCTGGTTGGCGCTCGGGGCGTAGGCGGTGCCGCCGTACGCGGCCCAGGTGGAGGCGGAGAACTGCAGACCGCCGAAGAAGCCGTTGCCGGTGTTGATGGACCAGTTGCCGCCCGACTCGCACTGGGCGACGGTGTCCCACTCGGAGGCGGTGGCGGCGGAGGCGGTGCCGGCCGCCATGAGCGGGGCGGCTACGGCGGCGCCGGTGACACCGACGAGCGCGACGGCCCGGACGGCCTTGGACGGACGGCGGTGCTTGCCCTTGCCGGAGAACAGCATGGATCGATCCCCTCACCGACGCCTGCGAGGTGAGCTGTCGGGTTCGGGCCGGTTGAGTTGCCCGGCCGCACGCCCGCTGTCGCGGGCCTGCGGCTTCACCCCAAGCCGGTTCCGGCGTCAACTGCCGGTTCCAGCACCTACCTTGGGTCCCCCGCTCCTGCCTACGGCGCATGACGCGACGACTGTTCCCGGGCAACCGCTGGCAGGACTCGGCGTTGCGGATGCCGGGGCTCGTGGTGACGAGCGGTCCTGACCGTAGGCAGGTGATCGGCGGAATTTCAAAGACGATCAGGGCTTCTGAGACTCATCCCACACTTTCACCAAACCGGACATTAGGCGCGAAGCGGGGCGTCAACTCCCGCTATCCGGCGTCCTTTTCGCCCGTGACTTTCAGGGTCTGACCGGCGGTGATGTGGTTCGGGTCGGCACCGATGACCTTCTCGTTGGCGGCGTAGAGCGCATGCCATCCGCCGTCGACGCCAAGAGAGTCGGCAATGGAGGCGAGGGAGTCGCCCTCGCGGACGGTGTAGGTGCCCGGTTCACGGTCGGCATGGCGACCGGATCGCGGGGCGTTCTGACCGTTTGCCGCGCTTTCGTCCGCGCTCTCACCACGGTGGCGTCCGCCACTGCTGAGGGCACCGGTGTCGACCAGGCTCCAAGAGCCGCCGGACTGCTGGGAATTGTCCGACTCATCCGTACCGGGGGTCGCCGTGGGCGAGCTGTTGTCCCCCTTCCGGTTTCCATCGCCGTTCGAGCCGGACTTGTCCCCCTTGTCGGACTTGGGGGCGCTCGTGCCGGTGGAGCCGTCGGTCGCCTGCGGGGTCCCGGTGGCACCCTTGCTCGGGCTCGAACCGGGGGCAGGCGTGGCAGTCGCGCTGGGCGAGGAGGAGCCGGAGGAATCCGGACCGGAGGCGGAGTTGGAGCCGGAGCCCGAGTCGGAGCCGGGCCCGGCGTCGGAACTGGAGCCCGAGCCGGAAGTGGAGCCTGAGCCGGAACTCGACCCGGGCGAGGACGAATCCGGCAGACCGGACGAGTCGGAGCCGCCGGACAGGCCGGACCCCTCACTCGACCCACTGGAGCCGCTGACGCCGGGGTCCACGTCGACCGAACCGGAGTGGGAGGTCAGACCGGCGGTCAGCGCACACATGGCCCACGGCTTGGTGCCCTGGTCAGCGAGGATCTTCTCGGCGACGGCTATCTGCTGGGAACGGCTGGCCTGGTCGGCACTGTCGGCGTACTGCGTGCCGCCGTACTTGTCCCAGTCGTCCAGCGAGATCTGCAGGCCGCCGTAGTAGCCGTTCCCGCTGTTCGCGCTCCAGGAACCCCCGCTCTCGCACTCGGCGACCTTGTCCCATGTGGTGCCGTCGGCCGCGTTGGCGCTCGCGGCGCCGAGCAGCGGGATGGCGATGGCGGAGCCGGTCACTCCGGCTGCCACGAGGAGGGCCGGAGCCTGGCGAGGGCGACGGTGACGACCGTTCCCGGAGAGCATGCGGATGCCTTTCGTGCGACAGCAGGACCGGCGCGGCGCCTTGGTGCGCGTCGCCACGCTGATGGGTGAACGTATAGGCAGACGATCACTTGTCACAAGTTAATGCCGCGCAGATAACGTGAAGATCACAGTGTTGAAGACCCTTCGTGTTCACCGTTCCACGGTTCTTCCGGCGGCCGGGGTGAACTCCACGGGCAGGGTGCGCAGGCCCCGCATGATGAGCCCGCCGCGCCAGCGCAACTCGGCCGGATCGACACCGAGCCGCAGGTCGGGCAGGCGGCTGAGCAGGGTGGCGAGCGCGGTCTGGCCCTCCAGCCGGGCGAGCGGCGCGCCGAGGCAGTAGTGGATGCCGTGGCCGTAACCGAGGTGCTGGTTGTCGCGCCGGGACAGGTCCAGCACGTCCGGGTCGGCGAACCGCTCCGGATCCCGGTCCGCCGCCGCGAGCACCACGAGCACCGGATCCCCCGGCGCGATGTCCTGCCCGCCGATGGTGAGCTGCTCGGTGGCGAACCGCCAGGTGGCCAGCTCCACCGGGCCGTCGTAGCGCAGGAGTTCCTCCACTCCGGTCTCCAGCAGGTCCCGTTCCCCGTCGGCCAGGGACCGCTGGAGCCGGGCGTGCTGCTCGGGGTGGGTGAGCAGGGCATAGGTGCCGTTGCCGATGAGGTTGACGGTCGTCTCGAAGCCGGCGAACAGCAGGATGAACGCCATCGCGGCCGCCTCGTTCTCGGTGAGGTGCTCGCCGTGGTCGGAGGCGCGGATGAGGCCGGAGATGAGGTCCTCGCCGGGCGCGGGCTCGGCGGGCAGCGCCTCGCGCTTCTTGTGGATCAGCTCGGCGAGGTAGCCGCGCATCTTCTTGACGGACCGTGCGACGCCGCCGCGCGGCCCTCCGCCGTGGCGGATCATCATGCCCGCCCAGTCCCGGAAGTCGTCCTGGTCCTCGCGCGGGACGCCGAGCATGTCGCAGATGGCGTAGATGGGCAGCGGGAAGGCGAACTCATGAATGAGGTCGGCCGAGCCCCTCGCGGCGAACCGGTCGATGAGCTCGTCGGTCAGCTCCTGCACCCGGGACGCGAACTCGGCGACCCGGCGCGGGGTGAACGCCTTGCTGACCAGCCGGCGCAGCCGGGTGTGGTCCGGCGGGTCGATGTTCAGCAGATGCGTCATCAGCTCGGCCTTGCGCTCGCCGGGGATACCGGTCTTGCCCTTGGCGTGCGCGGGCTCGTCGTGATGCGCCGGATTCTTGCTCAGCCGCTGGTCCGCGAGGGCCTGCTTGGCATCGGCGTACCGGGTGACCAGCCACGCCTCGACCCCGCTGGGCAACCGCGTCCGATGCACCGGCGCGTGCTCGCGCAGCCAGGCGTAGGCCGGGTAGGGGTCGGTGGCGAACTCCCAGGTGAAGAGGTCGGGGGCGGAGTCCGGGAGGGATCCGGCGGCGGTCGGGGGGTGGTGCTGGTCGGTCACCCCCCGACGGTATCCGGACACCACCGCTCCCCCTTTCTCCGGTACCGCGCCCTCGCCGCCCATCGGTTCCCTAGGCCTGCTCCGGTGCTCTGCTGTCCGTGCCCTCCGCCTGGCGTATCGCGTCGCGGTACACCCGTGCCGCCGCTCGGAGTGCGGCCTCCGGGTCGACGCCGGACGCCTCGGCGCGGACCGCGAGGGCGAGGAGTTCGTAGCCGACGCCCTCGCCTCGGGGCAGGGGGACGTCCAGGTCCGCCGTGCGGGCGCGGGAGGCGAGCTTGGCGGCCAGGGCCAGGCCGGGCTGGCCGAGCGGGACGCCCTCCGTGACCGAGGTGCGCCGCTTCTCCTCGGCCTTGGTGCGCAGCCAGTGCTCCTTGACGTCCTCCGGCGTCTCGGCCTTCTCGTCGCCGAAGACATGAGGGTGGCGGTGGACGAGCTTGGCGACGATGCCGCCGGCCACGTCGTCGATGGAGAACGGGGCGTCCGGGTGCTCCTCGGCGATCCGGGAGTGGAAGACGACCTGGAGCAGCACGTCGCCCAGCTCTTCGCGCAGTTCCTCGCGGTCGCCCGCCTCGATCGCCTCGACCAGCTCGTAGGCCTCCTCGATGCCGTACTTGGCGAGGCCCTCGTGGGTCTGCCGGGACGACCAGGGGCACTCGGCGCGGATGCGGTCCATGACCTGCACGAGGTCCAGCAGACGGGCGCCGGGCAGGTCGTACGAGGCCGGCAGCAGCTCCAGCTCCGGCATCGAGACGCGGCCGGAGCCGGCCAGCCGGGCCAGGCCGTCGGTGAGAGCGGGCTCTCCCTCGCCCGTGGCCACGACCACCACCGTGCGCCCGCCCGCGCAGGCGTCGACCAGTTCCTGCGCGGTGGGGGACGCCTCCGCCACCGCTATCCCGGCCTCACGCAGATACGGCAGCTGCGGATGCGCTCCGTCGGCGCACAGCACGGCGTCGGCGGCGCGCAGGGCCTGCCAGGCGGGCCAGGACAGCAGGCCGGGGGCGACGCGGTGACTGGTGGTGAGCAGGACGATGCGACCGGGATCGGCGGCAGGGGCGAGGCCGGAGCTGGATGCGTTCACGATCCGAACGTAACCCACCGCGGCAGGGGACGGATTCAGTTATCCACAGGCGGGGGTGAGTCATGTGATCGTATGACCGGAGCCCGCTCGATCACCCTGGCCCGCGCCGCCGTACGGGCCGGCGTCCGGCCCGGCCCGTCCCGGCGTCAGGCCATGCCCGGCTCTGCGTCAGGCTGTCACCGGCTGGCCGCCGGCCGCCGACGTCGTGACCTCCCGCACCCAGGGCGTCTTGACGTCCACGCGGCTGCTCTTCAGTACGTCCCAGGCGCCGTAGCGCGGGTTGAGGTCGACGTGGAGCTCCTGGGAGGCCTTGGACAGCGCCTTCCAGAAGGCGGGCTGGCTGGGGTCGGTGCCGAGCGTCCTGGCCAGCTTCTGCGCCTCCAGCTGGAGCTGGAGGTTCTCGTCGAGGTGGGCGGGGGCGATGCCGTACTTCTGCAGCCAGGCCGTCTCCAGCCCCTTGGCGCTGCCCGCCTGCTGTTCCAGGTCCGTGCGCATCTGCTGGACCTCCTTGCGGGTGACCGAGACGCCCGCGTCCTGCGCGGCGCGGTGCAGCACCCGGTCGAGGACCATGTTGTGCAGGGTGTCGCGGGTGAGGCTGCTGGTGGAGGCGAGGACCTGCTGGTACTGGGTCTCGTCCGGCACCGCGGCCCGCTGTGCCCTGCGGATCTCGTCGACCCGGCCCTCCAGCTGGGCGACGGTGATCCGCTGCCCTCCGACGACGGCCGCGGCGCCCGGGTGCGCGTCGCTTCCGCAGGCGGTCAGCAGGGGTGCCGCGGCGGCGATCGCGGCGGTGAGGACGAGCGCGGTGCGACGGCGGCGGTGCAAGGGAACCTCCAAGGGGAGATTGTGCGACGGTGCACAAAGTCTTGCGGTGATCGATGGTAGGCAGTGGGCAGCCTGCGGCCAACCCATTCGACCAACGATTCGCATGCGCTTCGGGCACCACCGCGACCCGTGAGGTCACCGGCCTGGCCGTCGGATCAGCCGGTGACGGCCACCGGCGCGTCCCACGCGTCCCGGTCGACGGTGAGCGTGACCCCGCCGTACGTCTCCTTGCTGTCGACCATGTACTGGTGTCCGCGGCTGTGGCCGGTGAACCGGCCCGCCCCCCACGGCCAGTCCGCGGTCGTCGTGTTCTGCCTGTCCCACAGGGCGTACCAGAGGTTGCCCGGCAGGTCCGTCCTGTCCGAGGCCGTCGCGATGGCCTTGGCGCTGGAGCTGGAGAAGCCGTAGTAGCCGCCGCGGTACGTCTTCGCGCGCAGCCCCTTGTCGAAGGCGCGCACATACGTCAGCACGGCGTCGTCGCACGCCTTGTCCGTGACGTCGTACGCCTCCATGTCGAGGTAGACAGGGCTGCCCGCCTTCATGCCGAGCGCGGAGGCCTTGGCCACGGCGTCGGCGGCGTCCTTGGCGCCGAGGGAGGCGGCTGTGGCCGCGGTCAGCTTCTCCGGGCCGGAACCGGACTGGCAGGGCGGCTGGGCGCCGGCGTAGACCGGGACCAGCTTCCAGCCGAGCGAACTGACCGACTTCACCCAGGACGCGGTGAGGTTGGGCTGCGCGCAGCCGCGGTTCCTGCCGCCCACGTAGACGGCGGCGGCGCCGTGGAAGCCGGTGTGCCAGGCCTTCATCGCCGACAGGGAGGGCGCGGCGCAGGTGTCGAACGCGCGGCCGGTGAAGGTGCTCTGCGCGGGCCACGTGGTCGCGGCCATGGAGGTCTGCGCGGCGATCCCGGCCCCGGCGACCACGGCGGCACAGGTCACCGCCCACGTGAGGTGTCTGCGCTTCCTCGACTGCCGATGACCGGCCATGAATCCCACCCCTTGAATACGTCGCCCTTTGCGCGGCGCCTGGCAGAGCGAAGCCGCTCGGCGACCGGCAGAGCGAAGCGCAACGTATCAACCGCCCCCGCTATCCCCGCATCTGCCCCAGCCACTGCAGGGTGCGCCGGATCTCCACGGCCATCGGACAGCCGGGACCTTGCAGCCGCTCCACGTCCATCAGCAGCCGCGCGAGGGTGTCGTGCGCGGACGGCCGGTCGCCGACGGCGAGCAGGAGATGGCCGATGCGCCGGCGGACGTCGTGAGCGAGCTGCGGGTCGCCGGAGACGTACTGGTTCTCGTAGTACGGCAGCAGCGCACGGTACTCGGCGAGCGCCGCAGCCGGTTCGCCGAGCTGCTCCAGGCACTGCGCGGCCTCATAGCGGTAGCGCAGGGACTGCGGGTCGGCCCGGCCGGCCTCGGCGGCGCGTTCGTCGGCGAGCCGGCGCAGTTCGGGCAGCGCGCGCCGGTACTGGCCGTCGTCCATGAGCGTGGCCGCGTACTGCTTGCGCAGGGTGCGCACGACCGGGGAGTGCGCGCCGTGCTGTTCGGCGGCAGCGGGCAGGATCGCACCCAGGACGTCCACGGCCTGGGTGATGCGCCCCTCCCCCAGCAGCCGCTTGACCTCGTCCACGGCCGCGGCGACATCGGGCTTCTCGGCCGCCGGTGACGCCGGTGTGACGGGCGCGGGCTGGGGCGCGGGGGTCAGGGCGCGGTCCGGCCAGGGGGCGTGCGGGCGCAGGAAGGGGCGCGTGGGGTCCAAGGGTGCCCCTGTGGGCGTCCCGCGCGCGGGCAGGAGCGGCGCCAGGTCCTCGTACACCTCCTGCGCGGAGCCCGGACGGTGTTGCGGGTCCTTGGCGAGCAGGCGCAGCACGAGCCGCTCCAGCGCCTCGGGGACCTCGGGGCGGATCCGGCGCACGGGCAGCGGGGGCTCGTAGAGATGCCGGTGCAGCACACCGAGCGCCGTGGAACCCGCGAACGGCACGTCGCCGCTGAGCAGTTCGTGCAGCAGCACGCCGAGCGCGTACAGGTCGGTGTACGGGCCGACCGCGCCGCCCATCGCCTGCTCCGGCGCCATATAGGCGGGCGAGCCGATCGGGGAACCGGTGTGGGTGAGCCGGGTGGTGTCGGTGTCCATCACCGAGGCCACGCCCAGGTCGAGCACGGTGACCGAGCCGTCCTGCCTCACCATCACGTTGCGCGGCTTGAGGTCGCGGTGCACGATCGGTACGGCGTGCACGGCGCTCAGCACGGCGCACAGTTGCGCGGCCACGGCGACCGCCCACGGCCACGGGTACGGGGTGCGCTCGGCGAGATGGTCGGCGAGGTCGGCGCCGTCGACGTACTGCATGACGAGGAACAGCTCCTCGCCCTCGCTGCCCGCGTCGTGGACGGTCACCAGACCGGGGTGATCCACCTGCGCGGTCACCCGGCACTCGCGCAGGAAGCGGCGGCGCAGCTCGTCCGCCTCCTGGCCCGCCACCTTGTCGGGGCGCAGCAGCTTCACCGCCACGCGCCGGTCCAGCCGCCGGTCGTACGCCGTCCACACCTGGCCCATGCCGCCCTGTCCGATGAGCGTGGACAGTTCGTACCGGCCGGCGACGACACGTCCTGTCGCCACACTCACCTTCCGCTCTCGTGGCTGCCGTGCCGGCCGTCGTGCTTGCGCAGGTAGTCGCTCAGCTCGTCCAGTTCGGCACGCACCTGCTCGATGTGGGTGGGTGCCGGGCGCTGCGGCGGCGGGGTGGTCAGCGGCGGACGGGGCACGGGCGTGTGCGGCATCGGGGGCGGGGTGTGCGGGCCGGCCGGCATGGCCGGCGCGGGCGGTACGGTCGCCGTGGTGTAGGGGCTCGCCGGGCCGGGATGGGCGTACGCGGCCTGTGCCGTCCGCTGCGCCGCGTACGCCTGCTCGCGCCGCATGAAGTGCCGGATGTCCACCGCGAGGTAGTACGCGATCGTGGCCACCAGCGTGCCGAGCAGCAGGAACATGGCGAAGTCGCCCGCCGCTGTGCGGATCTCGTCGCCCGGCTCCATCGCCAGCAACGCGATGCTGAGGATGTCGGCTGCCAGCACCGCGATGAACAGGCCCCAGTCCAGCGACCGCCGTGTGACGGCCGCCAGCCGCAGCATCATCGCCCAGGCCAGGAAGCCGACGCTGAACAACCCGATCGCCACGAACAGCACACGCAGCAGAACCAGCCACGCGATGTGCGGCGGCTGCTTCACCGGCTGTCCGTAGCCGTGGCCTTGCATGGCTGCTCCTGATACCTGATGTGGGCGCGCATATCCGCCCGGCGCTCCGGAGGGCGGACGACGCCGGTCGTGCGATGGTCGCTTCGAGCATATGACCCGACACGGACACCCGACACGGACAAGCGTCCCGGTTGTACCGAACCGTTGCCCGGCCCACGCGCGCGAACGCCGGCCGTTCGACTGCCGGTCAGCTGCTCAGGACCGCCGTACGACGGTCATGCGGTCACAGCCGGTGCCGCATCCACACGTTGGGCTCGACGTAGACGGCGTATCCGCGCTCCGGTTCGCAGTGGACCGGGACCAGTGCGCCGGGCACCTCGACGTCCTCGGCGGTGTCGAACGGCAGCCCCGTCCAGCGGCGCCACTCCTCCAGCGAGGCGCCCACGGTCATGGAGGCCGGGGCGATCGAATCGATACGGGCGCCGGCGCGGGCGTGGACGCGCAGCCACGGGTCCTCGGGCAGTCCGTCGGGGCGGACCCGGTGGGCGTACTCGGTGATCGGGGTGTGCGGTTCGCGGTGCTTGGCGCTGGGGCGGACGGGGGCGACGACCTCGCGGAAACCGTGGGCGCGGGCGCCCGCGCGCATCGCCGAGAGCATGACGGCGGACAGGCCGTGGCCCTGGGCGTGCGGGGCGATGGTGACGGAGACGGCGCTCACCGTGTCGGGGCGGGTGCCGCGGCGCAGATCGGCGAAGGCCCAGAGGAGGATCTGGTCCCAGCCGCGCGCGGGCAGGGTGCGCCGGCCGTCGACGTCGAGGGCGAAGGGCACGCTGAAGGTGTGGGCGACGATCTCGCCGTGCTCGTCCTCGGCGAACAGCGCGTACTCCGGCAGTTCGGTGGCGATACGGCCGTAGTGGGCGGTGCCCACAGGGTCGTTGGTCACGAACTCGGGCCATGTGTCGGCCATCTCGAACACCGCCGGCAGCCGGTCGGGCCGCTCGGCGATGCTGCTCACCCTGACGTCCATGATGTTCACGGTAGGCGGCGCGCACCGACTCCGGTACCGGATTTCCGCCGGTCAGCGAGGCGGTCCGGCGGTGTGCGCAAACGCCGGGATCAGCGGGCGCTGAAGCGCTCCGGTGCCTTCGTCGGGTTGCCGCCCGTGGGGAGTTTCTGGTCGGGGCAGCCGGCGAGGACCTTCTTCATGGCGGCCTTCTCGGCGGCCGTGACCCACAGGCCGTACTTCTTCTTGACCGCGACCTGGGTGGCCACATAGGTGCAGCGGTACTGGCCGTTGGGCGGCAGCCAGGTGGCCGCGTCGCCGTCTCCCTTGCCGCGGTTGGTGCTCGCGTCGACCGCGATGAGGTTCAGGGGGTCGTTGGCCAGGGCTATGCGCTTGCTCGCGTCCCAGTACTTGGCGCCCTTCTGCCAGGCGTCGGAG
Organism: Streptomyces sp. IMTB 2501; assembly: GCF_001953885.1. Taxonomy (GTDB): domain Bacteria; phylum Actinomycetota; class Actinomycetes; order Streptomycetales; family Streptomycetaceae; genus Streptomyces. The sequence continues at coordinate 87,139 of NZ_MQUS01000013.1, forward strand.
AGCGGGACGACATGGTCGATGTCGACCTGGCTGGCGCCGCGCCGGTAGGTGATCTCCTTGCCGGAGTAGGGGTCGGGTTCGAGCAGGCCGTAGGAGACCCGGCAGTGGCCGCCGGTGTACTTCACGTCCTTCAGATCGCGCTTGAGTATGTCGTCGCGGGTGTCGCAGGAGTTGGAGTCGGTGTCCGCCCAGGCGGTGCCGAACCGTTCCCGCGAGTAACCGGTCGTCGGCGCCCGGCCCTTGACGGTCAGGGAGTCGGCGGCGGCCGACACCGCGCCGCTGCCGCCGCTCTGCTCGGGCCCTGAGGCCCCCTTGGTCTTGTCCTTGGTACAGCCGGCCACGGCGACCAGTACCACCGCAGCGGCGACCGCCCCGCCCCTCAGACGCGTCACGGTGCATCCCCCTCACTCACCCCGGTCCGCCGTCGTACACAGGCGGAATTGTTCCGTCCTTTACGTTAACTGCCCCGAGCCCCACTGCAGATGAGGACCAAAGCGACGTTTTCGGGCAGTGGGCCGTCGAGTTGGGGCATGCGGTACCGCGAGAGGGGAGCACGGCCCACGCTCGTGTGCGCCCGCTCACATCGTGCCGCCGGGAGCTTGACCCTGACGCTGGCGGCAGGGTCCGACGATCCCAGCATGAACGAGACCCCGAACGAGACCCCGAACGAACCCACCCAGGAACCCCGTACCGTCCTCGTCACCGGCGCCGGCACCGGAATCGGCCGGGCCACCGCGCGCGCGTTCGCCGCCGAGGGCGCCCGGGTCGTCGCCGTCGGCCGCCGGGCAGCGCCCCTGGCCGAGACCGCCGACGGGCATCCGGACATCACTCCCCTGACCGCCGACCTGACCGCCGAGGACGGCCCCGAGACCGTCGTACGGGCCGCACTGGAGCGCCACGGCCGGATCGACGTGCTGGTCCACAACGCGGCGGTCGTCAACTCCGACACCCTGCGCACCTACACCCGCACCTCGGTACGGCCGCTGCTGGAGACGAACCTGCTGGCCCCGGTCCTGCTCACGCAGGCCGCGCTGCCCGCGCTGGAGGACAGCCGGGGTGTGGTGGTGAACGTGACGACCGCCGTCGGCCAGCGCGGCTGGCCCGGGAACTCGCTGTACGCGGCCGGGAAGGCGGCCCTGGAGACGCTGACCCGGAGCTGGGCGGTCGAGTTGGCGCCGCTCGGCATCAGGGTCGTCGCCGTGGCACCGGGGGCGATCGAGACCCCGATCGCCGACCACGCCGGCTACACCCCAAAGCAGCGCAGGGCCATCCGCGCGTGGCAGCTCGACCACACCCCGCTCGGCCGGATCGGCCACCCCGAAGAGGTCGCCTGGGCCATCACCCGGCTCGCCTCGCCCGGGGCGTCGTTCGTCACGGGTGTCGTCCTGCCCGTGGACGGCGGGGCGGTCGTCGCCTGAACACCGGGCCCCGTCCCTCGGGTGAGCTCATACGTCGGCCGCCCGCAGTGCCGCCGCCAGGCGGTCCCGTAGCGCCGTCTGGGCCGCTATCCGGGCGTCGAGGACGGCCAGCCGGTCCCGGGCGACCCGCACCCCCTTGACGGAGACGGGACCGGCGGTGACGTCGCCGTCCAGGCACGGGAGGAACACCCGTACGTCGTCCAGGGTGAGACCCGCGTCGAGCAGATACCGGATGTTGCGGACGCGGACGGCCGTACCGGCGTCGTACACGCGATAGCCGTTGGCGGCGCGCCCGGACGCGATCAGGCCCGCCTGCTCGTAGTGGCGCAGGGCGCGCGGTGTCGCCCCCGTCGCCTCCGCCAGTTCACCGATCCGCACGCCGAGCCCCCGCCCGTCTCACCTTGTACGACCCCTCTACGACCCCAGGACGGAGGCGAGGAACTCGCCGACCCAGCCCAGCAGTTCGCGGCCGACGAGCGGCTTGCCGCCGACCTTCGCGGTCTTCGGGCGCGGGACCAGCACCTGGTGCACGGCCGGCTTGATGACCGTGCCCGGGTAGAGCCGCTTGACGCGCAGTTCCTGCGACTCGCGCAACTCCACCGGTGCGAAGCGGATGTTGGTGCCCTGCAGGACGATCTCGCCGACGCCGCACGCGCGCGCGAGCATCCGCAGACCGGCCACCAGCAGCAGGTTCTCCACCGGTTCGGGCAACTTGCCGTAGCGGTCGGTGAGTTCCTCGCGGACGGCCTTGATGTCCTCCTCGCTGTTGGCGGAGGCGATGGCCCGGTACGCCTGCAGGCGCAGCCGCTCTCCAGGGGCGTACTCGTGCGGGACATGGGCGTCGACGGGCAGCTCGATCTTGACCTCGAGCGGCGGCTCCTCCTCGATCTCGCCGGTCTCCAGCTGTCGCCGGTAGTCGGCGACAGCCTCGCCGACCATCCGGACGTACAGGTCGAAGCCGACGCCCGCGATGTGTCCGGACTGCTCGCCGCCGAGCAGGTTTCCGGCGCCGCGGATCTCCAGGTCCTTCATCGCCACGTACATGCCCGCGCCCATCTCGGTGTGCTGGGCGATGGTGGCGAGCCGTTCGTGCGCGGTCTCGGTCAGCGGCTTCTCCGGCGGGTACAGGAAGTAGGAGTAGCCGCGCTCGCGGCCCCGGCCGACCCGGCCGCGCAGCTGGTGCAGCTGGGACAGGCCGAAGGTGTCGCCGCGTTCCACGATCAGCGTGTTGGCGTTGGAGATGTCGATGCCGGACTCGACGATCGTCGTCGAGACGAGGACGTCGAACTTCTTCTCCCAGAAGTCGACGACGACCTGCTCCAGCGTCGATTCCGACATCTGGCCGTGGGCCGTGGCGATGCGCGCTTCGGGGACGATCTCACGCAGCCGGGCCGCGGCTCTGTCGATCGACTCGACGCGGTTGTGGATGTAGAAGACCTGGCCCTCGCGCAGCAGTTCACGGCGGATGGCCGCGCCGATCTGCTTCTCCTCGTACGGCCCGACGAAGGTGAGCACCGGGTGGCGCTCCTCCGGGGGCGTGGTGATCGTGGACATCTCGCGGATGCCGGTGACCGCCATCTCCAGGGTGCGCGGGATCGGGGTCGCGGACATGGTCAGCACGTCGACGTTGGCGCGGAGCTTCTTCAGCTGCTCCTTGTGCTCGACACCGAAGCGCTGCTCCTCGTCGACGATGACCAGGCCCAGGTCCTTGAACCTGGTCTCGGAGGAGAACAGGCGGTGGGTGCCGATGACGACGTCCACCGCGCCTTCCTTCAGGCCCTCCAGGACGGCCTTGGCCTCGGTGTCGGTCTGGAAGCGGGAGAGCGCCTTCACGCTCACCGGGAACTGCGCGTACCGCTCGGAGAACGTCCCGAAGTGCTGCTGCACCAGCAGGGTCGTCGGTACGAGGACGGCGACCTGTTTGCCGTCCTGTACGGCCTTGAAGGCGGCCCGCACCGCGATCTCGGTCTTGCCGTAGCCGACGTCGCCGCAGACCAGGCGGTCCATGGGGACCGACTTCTCCATGTCGTCCTTGACCTCGGCGATGGTGGTGAGCTGGTCCGGGGTCTCGGCGTAGGGGAAGGCGTCCTCCAGCTCGCGCTGCCAGGGCGTGTCGGTGCCGAAGGCGTGGCCGGGGGCGGCCATGCGCGCGCTGTAGAGCTTGATCAGGTCGGCGGCGATCTCCTTGACGGCCTTCTTCGCGCGGGCCTTGGTCTTCGTCCAGTCGGCGCCGCCGAGCCGGTGCAGGGTGGGGGCCTCGCCGCCGACGTACTTGGTGATCTGCTCCAGCTGGTCGGTGGGGATGTACAGCCGGTCGCCGGGCTGGCCGCGCTTGGCGGGCGCGTACTCGACCACCAGGTACTCGCGCGTGGCGCCCTGCACCGTGCGCTGCACCATCTCGATGTAGCGGCCGACGCCGTGCTGTTCGTGGACGATGTAGTCGCCCGGCTCCAGGGTGAGCGGGTCGATGGTCTTGCGGCGGCGGGCCGGCATCCGGGCGCCCTCGCGGCCGGTCGCGCGCTGGCCGGACAGATCGGTCTCGGTGAGCACGGCGAGCTTGAGCACCGGGTCGATGAGGCCGTACTCGATCGAGCCGCAGGAGACGTGCACCACCGAGGGGCTCAGCTCGCCGAGGTCGGCGTCGAGGCGGGCGGCGATGCCCTCGCCGCCGAGCACCTCCACCGTGCGGGCGGCCGGGCCGTGGCCCTCGGTGACGAACACCGCGCGCCAGCCGTCGGCGAGCCAGCCCTTGGTGTCGGCGAGGGCCCGCGCGGTGTCGCCCCGGTAGGTCTCGGGCGCGTGCATGCCGACTTTGAGGGTGTCCGCGTCGCCCACCACGTCAGCCGCATGGGTGAGCGTCTCGTCGGCGGCGAACGGTGAGACGGACCACCACATCATGTCCAGCTCGCGCGCGCGGTTACGGACGTCGGCGATGGACCACAGGGAGGCCGCGCCGACGTCGATCGGGGCCTCGCCGCCACCGGCGGTGGCCGCCCAGGAGGCCTGCAGGAACTCCTGGGAGGTGGCCACGAGATCGGCGGCACGCGTGCGCACGCGCTCCGGGTCGCAGACGACGGCCATCGCGCCCTTGGGAAGGACGTCGAGGAGCAGCTCCATGTCGTCGACCAGGACGGGGGCGAGGGACTCCATGCCTTCGACCGCGATACCCTCGGCGATCTTGTTCAGGAGTTCGCCCAGCTCCGGGTGGTCCTCGGCGAGGGCACGCGCGCGTGCCCGTACGTCGGCGGTGAGCAGCAGCTCGCGGCACGGCGGCGCCCACAGGCCGTGCTCGGCGACCTCGAGAGAGCGCTGGTCGGCGACTTTGAAGTAGCGGATCTCCTCGATGTCGTCGCCCCAGAACTCCACGCGCAGGGGGTGTTCCTCGGTGGGCGGGAAGACGTCCAGGATGCCGCCGCGCACGGCGAACTCGCCGCGCTTCTCGACCAGCTCCACGCGCGCGTAGGCGGCGGCCGCGAGGTCTTCCACCACGTCGTTCAGATCGGCGGTCCGGCCGGTCCTCAGGGACACCGGTTCCAGGTCGCCGAGGCCCTTGACCTGCGGCTGCAGCACGGAACGCACGGGCGCCACGACGACGGAGACCGGGCCGGTCTCCGGGTCGTCGGGGCTGGGGTGGGCGAGGCGGCGCAGGACGGCGAGGCGGCGGCCGACGGTGTCGCTGCGCGGGCTGAGCCGCTCGTGCGGGAGCGTCTCCCAGGAGGGGTACTCCACGACTCCCTCGGCGGGCAGCAGGGAGCGCAGGGCGGCGGCCAGGTCCTCGGCCTCGCGGCCCGTCGCCGTGACCGCGAGCACCGGGCGGCCTGCCTCGCGGGCGAGGGCGGCGACCGCGAAGGGGCGGGCCGCCGGGGGGCCGACGAGGTCGACGTGCATGCGGTTGCCGTCTGCGGCCGCCGTGATCGCTTCCGCGAGGGCGGGGTCCTTGACGACGGCGTCGAGCAGACCGTGCAGGCTCATGGGGGCTTTCCGTCCGGGGGTGGGCAACGCACCCCAGCGTACGACGCTGCCGACGTTGCCGTGGGGCCTGTGGACAACCCGGGCGCTCCGCCCCCTGGCCCCCGTTTCCCGCCCGCCCACCTGAAACCGTCGACCGAGTGGCGAGCGTCGAAAATCAGACAAAAACCCGGTGCCGGAAGATCCCGTAGGACCTTCCGGCACCGGGTTTCCCCCGCAACCCCCGTATGCGGTGGTCGTCGGCCGTACACCCCCTTGTGCGGTGGTCGTCGGCCAGGCTTCGCCGCTAGTCCGTCGCGATGGCGTTCAGGACGTTCATCCGGCCCGCGCGGAACGCCGGGACCAGCGCGGCGAACAGGCCCACGAAGGCCGAGGCGACGAAGACCGTGATGATCGTCGGCCAGGGGATGTCCAGGACCTTCAGTCCCTGGAGGGCGAGGAGCTTCTGGGCGGTCGCGCCCCAGCCCATGCCGAGGCCGAGGCCGAGCAGGGCGCCGAAGAGGGCGATCACCACGGACTCCAGACGGATCATCCGGCGCAGCTGGCGGCGCGAGAGGCCGATGGCCCGCATGAGGCCGATCTCCCGGGTCCGCTCGACCACCGACAGGGCCAGGGTGTTCACGACACCCAGGACCGCGACGATGATCGCGAGCGCCAGCAGGCCGTAGATCATGTTCAGCAGCTGGCCGATCTGGTCCTTCAGCGCCTTCTTGTAGTCGGTCTGGTCGCGCACGGTCAGCTGCGGGTAGCCGTCGTGCAGGGCCGACTTCAGTGCCTTGTAGGCGGCCGCCTGCTGTCCGTCCTTGGCGGTGGCGAAGACCATCTGGTCCAGTGGCATCCTGCCGGCGGGCACGTACTTGGCGAGCGTGGCGAGCGACGTGTACTTGGCGCCCTGGTCGATCACGTCGTCGCTGCTGGTGATCGCGCGGACCGTCAGACGGGCGGTGGAGCCGTCCTTGAAGGCGACGGTGTTCGTCGATCCGAGGTGGATGCCGTGGGCCTTGGCGAACTTCTCGGGGACGGACATCGAGTCGGGCAGGTAGGCGTCCTTGAGGTTTCCGGCGACGGTCTTCTTGCGCAGGTCGGTCGCGTACGTCGGGTCGGCCGCCGTGATGTCCGTGTCCTTGAGCGTCCGACCGTCCGGGGTGGTGAGGTCGGCCTGGGCCGGCCGGTACTCGGTGACCCGTGCCAGCCCCGGGGTGCCCTTGATGAGCTTGACCGCCTGGGGGGTGATGAGCTGCTGGTTGTCCGGCTGGACGATGAAGTCCGTGCCGACGGTCTTGTCGAGCTGGTCGGTGGCCGAGGCCACCATGGAGGAGCCGACCACCGACAGGCAGGCGACCAGGGCGAGGCCGATCATCAGGGCCGCGCCGGTGGCGCCCGTGCGGCGCGGGTTGCGCAGCGCGTTGCGTTCGGCCATGCGGCCGACCGGGCCGAAGATCCGCAGGATGAGCGCGCCGAGGATCCGGACCAGGCCGCCGGCGAGCAGCGGGCCGATGACGACGAAGCCGATCAGCGTGGCCACCACACCGAGGCCGAGCCAGCCCGAGCCGGCCTTGGCCTTGTCGGCGGTGGCGGCGACGTAGAGGCTGAGGCCGCCGGCGCCGGTGAGGAGCAGGCCGATCACGGCCCGGACGACGCCGGCCTTGGCGTCGGCCGGGGCGCCCACGTCGCGCAGGGCGGCCATCGGGGAGACCTTGCCGGCGCGCCGGGCGGGCAGGTAGGCGGCCAGGACGGTGACCACGACACCGAGGACCACGCCGACGGTGGGGGTCGTCCAGGCGATGGTCAGGTCGTCGGTGGACAGGTGCATGCCCATCTGGCCCATGAGCTTCATCAGGCCGACCGCGATGCCGACGCCCGCGCCGACGCCGAGCACGGAGCCGATCACGCCGAGCAGCAGCGCCTCGACCAGCACGGAGCGGTTGACCTGCTTGCGGGAGGAGCCGATGGCGCGCATCAGGCCGATCTCGCGGGTGCGCTGGGCGACCAGCATGGAGAAGGTGTTGATGATCAGGAAGATGCCGACGAGGAAGGCGATCCCGGCGAAGCCGAGCATCGCGTACTTCATGACGTTCAGGAAGCTCTTGACGCTCTTCTGGTTGGCGTCGGCGACCTCCTTGGCCGTCTGCACCTTGTAGCCCTGGCCGAGGGTGGCCGTGACGTTCTTCTTCAGCTGGTCGTTCGTCACGCCCTGGGCGGCGGTGACGTTGATGTTGGTGTAGACGCCGGTCCGGCCGACCAGGGTCTGCTGGGCGGTCTTCGTGTCCAGGTAGAAGATGGCCGCGCCCGGGTTGGTGACCTTGAAGGCGGCGATGCCGGACACGCGCGCGTGGTGCGTGCCCACGACCGAGATCATGTCGATCCCGGAACCGATCTTGAGGTGGTGCTTGTCGGCGGTGTCCTTGTCGACCATGACCTGGTCCGGCCCCTTGGGCGCCGTACCGGAGGTGATCTTCATGGTGCGGGCGTCGTTGCCGTTCCAGCTGCCGACGATGGTGGGCGCGCCGCTGGACGGCGACAGCTTGTCCTTCTGGGCGTCGACGACGGTCACCGAGGTGGAGAAGACGGTGCCCTCGGCCTTGCGCACGCCCTCGGCCCCGCGGACCTCGCCGACGACGGAGGCCGGCAGGACCGGCGGTTTGCCGGTGCGGGACGTCGTCTGGCCGGTGTCGGAGGAGCCCTTCGCGGTGACCGTCACGTCCGCGGACGTGGCCTGGAACAGCTTGTCGAAGGTGGTGTTCATGGTGTCGGTGAACACCAGCGTGCCGCACACGAACGCCACGGACAGCAGCACCGCGACCGCCGACAGCGCCATCCGGCCCTTGTGCGCGAAGAAGTTGCGCATCGAGGTCTTCAGGACGGTCATGACGTACGCCCCCGGGCGTCGAAGTCCTTCATGCGGTCCAGGACCTGATCGGCCGTCGGCTGGTGCATCTCGTCGACGATCCGGCCGTCGGCGAGGTAGAGCACGCGGTCGGCGTAGGAGGCGGCCACGGGGTCGTGCGTGACCATCACGATGGTCTGGCCGAGTTCGTCGACCGAGCGGCGCAGGAAGCCGAGAACTTCGGCACCCGCGCGCGAGTCGAGGTTTCCGGTCGGCTCGTCCCCGAAGATGATCTCCGGGCGGGCGGCGAGGGCCCGGGCCACCGCGACGCGCTGCTGCTGGCCGCCGGAGAGCTGGGTCGGCCGGTGCTTGAGCCGTCCGGCGAGGCCGACGGTCTCCACGACCCGGTCCAGCCAGGCCTTGTCCGGCTTGCGGCCCGCTATGTCCATGGGCAGCGTGATGTTCTCGAGCGCGTTCAGCGTCGGCAGCAGGTTGAACGCCTGGAAGATGAAGCCGATCCGGTCCCGTCGCAGCTGCGTGAGCTTCTTGTCCTTCAGGCCGGTGATCTCGGTCTCGTCCAGGTAGATCTGACCGCCGGTCACGGTGTCGAGCCCGGCGAGGCAGTGCATGAGCGTGGACTTGCCGGACCCCGAGGGGCCCATGATCGCGGTGAACTGGCCGCGTGCGATGTCCACGTCGACGTGATCGAGGGCGACGACACGGGTCTCACCGGACCCGTACGCCTTCACGACCTGCCGCGCCCGCGCGGCAACGGCCGTACTCCCTCCAGTGCCCCCATGCCTGGGAATGGTCACAGCCGATGTCACGGTATGTCTCCTATGTCGGTTGACAGGTCGGTGAGTGGTGCCCCGGTGTGTGCCGGGGTGCCGGTGTCGGGCGCCGGGTGCCGGGTGTCGGGTGTCGTCCGGAGTACGTCGTTGAGTCTCGCGGCCGGCGTGGTCCTCGCGCTCTGGTGCGAAGCCCCCTCTTTCCCTGGGGAAAACCCCACCCCGCCGGTGCGGTCCGCCGCCCCCCAGCGGCGTAAAGCCAGGTTAAGGACCGGGCCCGGTCCCGCTCGTCCTCCGCCGGAACGAACCCTCCCCGAGCCGTAGTACGGAGGGACCCCTAGGGGTGCTCCACCCCGGGGCGGAGCCTTTCTCGGGGTCGTCTCCACCCTTCGACCCGGAAAGCGTCCACCCTCCGGTCGCGTCAGGGTCAAGCTCACGGGCGCGTGGCAAGGTGTCGTACCGGAGATAGATGCAAGGGACACGGGGCAGCATCGGGCAGGGAGTCACGGGGAGGGGTTCGGGGTGGGGAGCACGACACCCGCGACACGCGGCGGCACGGCCGGTCGAGAGGACACCCGGCGACGGGGCGCGGTGGTCGCCGCGCTGATGCTGGCGATGGCACTGGCCGCACTGGACTCCACCGTCGTCTCCACGGCCGTACCGCAGATCGTCGGCGACCTCGGCGGGTTCTCGGTCTTCTCCTGGCTCTTCTCCGGCTATCTGCTGGCCGTGACCGTCACGCTCCCCGTCTACGGCAAGCTGTCCGACACCTTCGGCCGCAAGCCGGTGCTGGTGGCGGGAGCGGCCGTGTTCCTGCTGGGCTCGCTGCTGTGCGCGGGAGCCTGGAACATGGCGGCGCTGATCGCGTTCCGGATCGTGCAGGGCCTGGGCGGCGGGGCGTTGCAGGGCACCGTGCAGACGCTGGCCGCCGATCTGTATCCGCTGGCGGAGCGGCCGAAGATCCAGTCCAAGCTGTCCACGGTGTGGGCGGTGTCGGCGGTGGCCGGGCCGGGACTCGGCGGGGTACTGGCCGCGTACGCCGACTGGCGCTGGATCTTCCTGGTCAATCTGCCGATCGGCGCCGCCGCGCTGTGGCTGATCATCCGTCATCTGCACGAGCCCGAGCGGGAGAAGACGCAGAAGACTCGGGAGACGGGGAAGCCGGGGAAGCCGGGGAAGCCGGGGGGCGGGGAAAACACGGCACGCGCGCGTGTGGACTGGGCCGGGGCGCTCGCGGTGTTCGCGTGCGGCGGGGTGCTGTTGACCGCGCTGGTGCAGGGCGGGGTCGCCTGGCCGTGGCTGTCGGCGCCCTCACTGACGCTCTTCGGCATCGGCCTGGCGCTGGCCGGCGTGGTGGTCGTGGTGGAGCGGCGGGCGGCGCAGCCGATCATCCCCGGGTGGGTGTGGCGGCGCCGGACGATCGCGGCCGTCAACCTGGCGCTCGGCGCGCTGGGGCTGCTGATGGTGGCGCCGAGCGTGTTCCTGCCGACGTACGCGCAGTCGGTGCTCGGACTCGCGCCCGTGGCCGCCGGTTTCGTGCTGTCGGTGTGGACGCTCAGCTGGCCGGTGTCGGCCGCGCTCAGCCAGCACGTCTACCGGCGCATCGGCTTCCGGGACACCGCGCTGCTCGGCATCGGCCTGGCCACCCTGATCCTGTGTGCGTTCCCGTTCCTGCCGTACCCCGGTTCGTGGTGGCAGCCGACGCTGCTGATGCTGCTGCTGGGCGGCGCGCTCGGGCTGTTCCAGCTGCCGCTGATCGTCGGGGTGCAGTCGACGGTCGGCTGGTCGGAGCGGGGCACCACGACTGCGTCCGTGCTGTTCTGCCGGCAGACCGGACAGACCGTGGGCGCGTCGCTGTTCGGCGCCGTCGCCAACGGGGTGCTGGCCGCACGCCTGGGCGGGGCGGGCGATCTGGACTCCGTCACGCGCGCGTTGGACGCCGGTACGGCCCCGGAGGCGACCCGGCGGGCCATCGCCGACGCGGTGCACGCGGTGTACCTCGGCGCGACGGGCGCGGCGGCACTGGCCTTCCTGGTGCTGCTGCTGGTGGCACCGCGACGGTTCCCGGTGCGGCAGGAGTAACGGCATCGCGGCGGTTCCCGGTGTGCGGCAGGAGTGACGCGCCTTCGACCGGTGGCGGGCCGTCCTGACCGTCGCCCGGCGGGCCGTTCTGGTTAACGCGGGTAACACCCCAGGTCGGACCGCGTTTTCGCGTAGTAAGCGCATACCGACCGACCAGTTCGGTGAAAACGCCTCGCGGCCCAGAACTCGCGAGTAGCGTGCGTGGCTCCAATCCCCACCCCCCACCTCCCTGCGGTCCGCCGCCACGGACCCGAGCCATGCAAGGAGCCCCGGGATGTCCTACGACCCGCCGCACCCGTCGTACGACCCGCCCCATCCGTTCTACGACCCACCACGCCCCTTCGACCCACCCCGTCCGCCCTACGACCCCACACACCCGCCCTACGGCACCTCGCATCCGGCCTACGACCCAGCCCGCCCAGCCGCCGACCCACCGCGCCCCTCTCGCCTCACCTACCCCTGGCAGCCCGCGCCTCCACAGCCGCCCCGGCCGGAGCGCCGGCCACCCTGCGAACCCCTCGGCCACCACAGCGACCTGCGCGTGCTGCGCGGCGCCTACCGCTGGCAGCGGCGCACCGCCACGCTCACCGCGCTGGGCTACTTCACCCTGTTCCTGATCCTGTCCGCGAGCGCGCCCGGCGTGATGACGCGCACGGTCGCCGACGGCATCCCCGCCGGCCTGCTGCTCGCCATGCTCCAACTCCCGGTCACCTGGCTGGCGATCGCCCTGTACGAGCGCACCGCGCGCCGACACGTCGATCCGCTCGCGGACCGCATCCGCAAGGTGGCCGAACTGGACGCACGCCGAGGAGCGGCCCGATGAGCGGCGCCGTCGGCACTCCGGCCGTGGGAGGCTTCACCGGTTTCAGCGGCTCGGCCCAGTCCATGTCGCTGATCGCCTTCTCCACCGTCGCCACGGTCACCCTGCTGCTGTGTGTGATGACCGGCCCCGACCACGACGACCTCGACGAGTTCTACACCGGTTACAGCTCCCTGTCCCCGCTGCGCAACGGCCTCGCCATCGCCGGCGACTACATCTCCGCGGCCACCGTCCTCGGTACCGGCGGAGTGATCGCCCTGTGCGGCTACGACGGTGTCGTCCTCGCCCTCAGTACGGCGCTGTCGCTGATGCTGCTGATGTTCCTGCTGGCCGAACCGCTGCGCAACGCGGGCCGGTTCACGATGGGCGACGCGCTGGCCCGTCGGCTGCCGGGCCGCTGTGTGCGCATCACGGCCTGTGCGGTGACGATCGCCGCGCTGCTGCCGCTGATGCTGGTCCAACTCGCCGGAACCGGGCAGCTGATGGCGTTCATCCTGGGCTTCTCCAACGCGTCGCTGAAGACCGCATGCGTCGTGGGACTCGGCGCCCTGATGATCGCCTACGCGGCGATCGGCGGCATGAAGGGCACCGCGCTCATCCAGATCCTGAAGATCGTGATGCTGGTCGGTTCGGGCGCCGTGGTCGCCGTGCTGATCCTGCGCCGCTTCGACTGGGACCCGGGCGCCCTGTTCGCCGCCGCCTCGCGGCAGAGCGGGGCCGGGCCGGCTTTTCTGCGCTCCGGTCTGCAGTTCGGCACCGGGCCGAGGTCCCGGCTCGACATGGTCGCCTCGGAGTTGACCGTGGTACTCGGCGGCGGCGTCCTGCCGCACATCACCATGCGCATGTACACCGCCTCCAGCGCCCGCCAGGTGCGCCGCTCGATGTCCTGGGCGGTGTCGATCGTCGCCCTGTTCGTGCTGGTCATCACGGTGGTCGGGTTCGGCGCCACGGCCCTGGTGGGGCGTTCCGTGATCGCGGGCGCCGATCCGCAGGGCAACACCGCGTATCTGCTGGGCTCGCGGGCGGCGTTCGGCGCCGACGTGTCCACGGCGGAGACCTTCCTGTTCACCATGGTCACGACCGCGATCTTCCTGACCCTGCTCGCCTCGGTCGCCGGGATGATCCTCGCCTGCGCCAACTCCCTCGCCCACGACGTGTTCGCCGCGCGCGTGCAGGAGATGCCGGCCCGGCGCGAGATGGCGCTGGCCCGCGTGTCGGCGCTCGCCATAGGGGTGCCGACGATCCTGCTGGCCACGCTCGTGCAGCACCACAGCCTGCAGCCCCTGGTGACGCTCTCCTTCTGCCTGGGCGCCTCGGCCATCGCGCCCGCCCTGGTGTACGGGCTCTTCTGGCGTCGCTACACCCGCAGCGGGCTGCTGGCCACGCTGATCGGGGGCTCGCTGACCGTGCTGCTGCTCATGCCGGGCACCAACCTGGTCTCCGGCTCCCCCGTCTCGGCCTTCCCGCACGCCGACTTCAACTGGTTCCCCTTCACCACCACCGGCATCGTCTCCATCCCCGCCGGCTTCTTCTTCGGCTGGCTCGGCACGGTCGCCTCGGGCCGAGCCAAGGCGGAACAGCAGCGCCGCCAGTACGAGGCGGTGGAGGGGTGGATCCTGGCGGGCGCGGCGCGGAAGGGGGGTTGAGAGGGGGTGTGGGCGCCGGGGCGTGCGGAAGCGCTCCGCGCGGGGTGTACGGGAGCGGTCCGGCGCGGGGTGTACCGAAGCCGCCCCGCACAAGACGCACGGGGGAACCGCCCGGCACGGGGTGTACCGAAGCCGCCCCGCACAAGACGCACGGGGGAACCGCCCGGCACGAGACGTGCAGGCTCGCGGGCGCGAGGCATACGGGAGCGTGCGGGCACGGGCGCACAGGAGCGTGCGGGCGCGGGCGTGCAGGCTCGCGGGCGCGGGCGTGCAGGAGAGAGTGGGTGCCGGGCGTGAAGGTGCTCGCACGCGGGGCCGTTGGGGTGGTTGGATCGGGATGACCGGCGGGGCTATTCCAGGACCGCTCTGCCCGTCAGCGAGATCAGGCGGCTGCGGACGTGGTCCATGTGCGCCTGCACGTCGTCCCAGGTCTCGCCGTGCTCGCGCAGCACCTGTTCCGTCTCCCCGGCGATGCGTTCCTCGCGCACGCGCGCGTCCGCGACGATTTCGGCGGCACGTGCCTGTGCCTCCTCCTGACTGCGGCGCGCGAACTCCTCGGCCTCGGCGAGGGCCCGCTCGGCCTCGGACAACGCGGCCTCGGCGAGGCTCGCCCGCTCGGCGTGCCGGGCATCCATCGCGGCGATCCGCTCGGCTTCCTCGCGCTCGGCCTCGTCCCAACGCTCGGTGTGCTCCCGGGACTGGTCGGTGAGCATGCCGGTGGTGCGCTGCCGTACCTCGCGCAACGAGCCGAGCGCCGCTCCGCGCCCTTCTTTCACTTCGCGCCGGGCGCCGATGCGGAGGGCGTCGGCTTCGGCGCGCGCGGCGACGAGCAACTGATCGGCGTATTCGTCGGCTTCCGCGCGGAGCGCGTCCGCCGCTTCCTGCGCCTGCCGGCGCGTGTCGGCGGCGCGCGCTTCGGCCTGCGCGACCTGCTCGCTCGCTTCGCGCCGCGTGCGCTCGCAGAGGTCCGCCGCCTCGTCCAGCACATGCTGGAACAAGCCCTGTGCGCGCTCGCCGAGCGCCTCGTACGCCTGCGGTGCGATCTGGGCGACGGCCTCGCGCAACCGCGTGGCCTCCGCCTCCATGTCCTTGGCGAGCACGGTCAGCCGTGCGGCCCTTTCCCACGCGGCGTCACGGTCGTACGACAACGCCTCCAAGGTGGCGTCGACCTGATCGGGGCGGTAGCCGCGCCCCCGGGCGGTCATGAAGCCGTGGGGCGAAATCGATGCGCTGCTCACCTTGGGAACCCCTCTCCACCGGACATACACGACACGACGATTTCGCGCATATCTTGATAGATCGGGCGTAAGTGTTCATAACGCGACACTCCGGAGTCACAACGTGCTCGAAATCCCGCACTTCGCGATCGGCGTGAAGAGGGGGCCGCTCACCCCCTCTCCTCAAGGGTGACGGCCGTACTCCGAACGGGCACCGCCCGCCCGGGAAGGCAGGGCAGGACGCATCGCCCCCACCCCGAAGCCGCCGGAAACGGCACCGGCCCGTCGTGTCCTCCACACGCGCGTGGAGGACACGACGGGCCGGTATCCGGGCGGTGTGCCTACAGCAGCCCGTCCCACATCTGTTCCAGCAGCACCGACCACCAGCTCTCCGGCGAGCCGAGCGCCGCCGGGTCCAGGGCGGCCAGCTGCGCCTGGAAGTCGACGGTCCAGCGGCCGGCCTGCTCCTGGTTCAGCCCATACCGCAGGCGCCACATCCGGCCCAGCAGCGCCAGGCAGCGCGCGAACTCCGGCAGCCCGGTGTTCACGAACTGCGGCGGCACCGGAGCCCCGCCCGGCCCCGCCTCGACGGGCACGGCCACGATGTTCGCCGTCCCGTACTGCACACAGATCGCCCTGCCGAAGTCGGTGCCCATGACGAGGTACGAGCCCGCGTCCGACGCCGGCTGCACCCCGCGCTCGGCCGCCAGCTCCGCCAGCGTCGGCACCGGACGGCCCGGCTGGGCCTGCGCCCAGAAGAACGGCCCCGTGTCCAGCGGCAGGCCGGCCACGACCAGCGTGTGCGCCACGATCGGCGGCACGCCCTGCCGCGACACCGCCTGCTGGTCGAACCGGAAGATGCCCGGCCCGAACGCCGCCGCCAGCTCCTGCGCGATGCCCTCCGGCGGGACCGGAGGCGCGGCCTGCACCGGCGGCAGCGGCGCCCGCACCGGCGCGGGCCGCGCGGGCCCGTCCGCCACCTGGTGCAACTCGCCCTGGTGCGCCAGCAACTGCCGCATGCCCTGCTGCCGGCTCGCGTGGTCCATGCCGTACGGCGCGATGCTCGTGATCCGCGCCTGCGGCCACTGCTCCCGGATCATCCGCGCGCAGTAGGCGCCCGGCAGCTCGCACGACTCCAGCTCCGTGTGCAGCTCCAGCACCTGGTCCGACGGCACGTTCATCGCCCGCAGCTCGTGGAAGATCTGCCACTCCGGGTGCGGCGTACCCGGCGCCGTACGCCGGATCAGCTGCTGCTCCGAACCGTCCTGCGCGCGGTAGCGCAGCACAGCCTGATAACCCGGACCGACCGTCGGCTGCCCCTGCTGGGGATACCCGTACGCCGGCGGCTGCCCCGGCACGGGCGCGCCCGGCGGCATCGGCTGCGGTGCACCCGGGGCGCCCGGCGGTATACCGGGGGCGCCCGGAGCGCCGAGTGCGCTGGGGGCGGGCGGCGGCGGAGGTGCGCCGGGACCGGTCACGGGGGGCGCGGCCAGCATGGTCTCCGCCTGGTGCACAGCCCCGCGCCCGCCCCCTGGAGCACCAGGGGCGCCAGGCGCGCCCGGACCGGCGGGGACGCTCGGCGACTGCGGCGCGCCGGGGAAACCGGGCCCCGCGGGAGCACCCGGAGGCTGCGGTGCGCCAGGCGCGGGCGGCATACCCGGGGCGCCCGGAGCCATGGGCGCCCCAGGCGGGTTCGGCATGCCCGGAGCACCCGGACCGCCCTGCACACCCGGCGCACCCGGGGTGCCCGGCGGCTGCGGCATGCCCCCGCCCAGCTGGCTGGGATCGGCCAGCACCGTGGCCGCGTGGTGCACGTTGCCCGGAGGCCCGGCAGGCGGTTCGGGGGCACCCGGAGCGTTCGGCGCGCCCGGCGCCTGCGCCCCTTCCGCACCACCCGGACCAGTCGGCGCGCCCGCACCACCCTGTCCCTCGGGCCCCTCCGGCCCGAGGGCCGACATCAGCTGCGTCGGCACATACCCACCGGCGGACCCACCCGGCGCGGGCGGCGGCGCACTGCCCGGGCGCGCGCCCGGCATGCCAGGGGCACCCGGCGGCGGAGGCGGCGCCCCCACGCCACCGCGCGCCTTCTTCGGCGGCGGCGCCGCCTTGCTGGTCGCGGCATCCGCGATGTCACCCGCGTTGGGCGCGAGCGGGCGCGCGGGCGCGCCCGGGTCGGCCTGAGGCTGCGGCGCCCCCGGCGCACCGCCCGGCGCCTGCGGGTAGCCGTAACCCGGAGCGGGCTGCGGAGCGCCAGGCCCCTGCGGATAGCCGTACGTGGGGGCGGCCGGGGGCGGCGGGGGCGTGCTGCCCTGCGGCGCGCCCGGTGTACCGGGAACAGCGGGGGGCGGGAGCGGAGCGCCGGGCGCCGCCTGCGGATATGCGGGTACACCCGGCGGAGGCGTGCCGGGAGCTGCCGACGGCTGCGGATAGCCGTACGGCGGCGTGCCGGGCGGCGGAGGAGGCGCACTGCCCTGCGGAGCGCCCGGCGCGGGCGCAGCATCAGGCGCCCCCGGCGCACCACCAGGGGCGGACGAGCCACCCGGCGCGCCCGCCGGGAAGCCCTGCGAGCCCGGCGCGCCCGGCGTGTTCGCAGGATCGAGCGCCGGCGCGACCGCCGTCCGCGGCAGCTGGCTGCCCCCCGACATCAACGCCGTCTTCGCCTCCGGCGTGCTCGCCGGCGGCCGTGGAGCCTCGGCTCCGGGATCACTCAGCGGCGGCGCGAACACCGTCGCGGGAAGCGGCACGGAACGGTCGTCCTCACCCGGGCCCGCGTTCGTGTCGGTACCGGCCCAGGGCGTCGCCCCCACCGGCACATCCGCAGGCGGCGCATCCCCGGGACCAGGCGCCCCGGGCACGCCCGGCGCACCCGAACCGCCCTGCGACCCACCGAGCGCCCCGGAGCCCCCGGACACCCCAGGCGCCCCCGAAGCCCCCGCCGGCACCCCGGCCTGCGTCTCCGCCAGCCCCGCCCCACCGGACGAAGCCCCGACACCGACACCGGCCGCCCCCGCACCAGCGGCAACACCAGCACCGGAACCCGCACCCGAAGCACCTCCACCGGCACCAGCACCGGCACCGGTGCCGACCCCGGCCCCCGGACCGCCCTCGCCCTCCGGCCGCCGGTCACCCCCGATGCCCAGCTTGTCCGCCGCCTCCTGAAGCCACTGCGGAGGAGTCAGCAAGAACGACGTCTGATTCAGGTCCATCCGGGCAGCCGCCGGCGCCGGAACCGCGTCCCGCGACTCATCGGCACGGCCGTACTCCTCCTCGTACCGGCGAATCACCTCACCCACCGGCAGACCGGGCCACAGCGTCGCCTCCCCACTGTCCCGGGCAATCACCAACCGCTGCGCGCCCGCGTCCGAACGCGGACCCTCCGCCCGGTCCTCGCCCCACACCACGAAACCCAGCTCGAACTCCCGCACCCGCACCTCACGATGCTGGTACGTGGGCACGTCACCGTTGATCCACTCCTCGGCGCGCTCCTGCGCCTGCGCGTAGGTCACCATCGCCTGAAGCTCACTCCCCCACCGGGCCGGACGACGCCGAGCCGGCAGACACCGGAACGACATGGGCGAAACCGCCATCGACCATCAGATTCGCCACCGTCTCCAACTCCGGTGGATTCCCCGCCAACCGCGACAGAAAGGCGTCGAAGTCATCACCGCACGGCAGCAGCAGACGCTCCACCCGCTCCGCCGGCAACCACGACGGATCCACGTCACGCACATCGTCGTACGCACAGAACCACACCGAACCCGGCCGCTCGCCCCTCACCTTCACCACGAGCAACCCGCCCTGCACGAACGCCACCCCGAGATAGTCCTTCGTCAGGTGGTCACGCAGACACTTGTTGACGTACACCAGGTCGTTCACGGCCGCCTCGTCCCGCACCGTGAAGAACGGCTGGTCCACCAGCAGACCCAACTCGGCGACCAGCGCCGCACCCACCGGCGCACAACCGCCCGCCGCCTTCAGGAACGAACGGTACCCACCCGGAAGCCGGTAGCCGAGATCCTCCTCGACCCCCTGCACCTGCGCCTCCGTCACCGCCACACCCGACTTCGGCAGCCCGAAATGCGCCGGCCGCGTCTCCTGCAACGGCCGCGTACCGCGCTTGCCGTGATCCACCGGCGCCGTAGCGATCCCACCGTGATGCCGCAGCAGCGCCTTCACCTCGACCGGAATCAACTCCAACCGCCGCGTACCGGCCACGTGATGCCACGTCCAGCCGTGCGGCGTCGCCACATCCGGCACCGTGTCCCACAACTCGTGCCGCTCCGCCGCCAACGCAGCGTTCGCCGACACATAGTCCGTCAGCCGCAGCTCGTCCACGCCGAACCCGTCCGGCGGCTCGGCGATCTCCACCGCCACACGCGCGTACGGAGCAAAATCCGGGTAACCACGCTCGTCGACACGTACCCCTCTCGGGTGACGCGCCGCACGGACCGGATCCGGGAAGTGCACAACCTGCCCGGCATAGGCCGCGTTCGGCGGCGCGGCTTGCTGCCCGAGCCGACCTGTCGTCATGGCGGTAGCCCCCTGCGGCGTTCTCTCTGGCCTCAATCGGCGGTGTCGATCGCGGATGGCGACAGCCTATGCGGTACACGAACCCCGGTCACCGGCCCACCGCATCCCCAGGAAAACCACCCCTCCGCTTCCGTCACCAGCCGTCACCCCACCGTGACGACCTGCCCCGACTAGGGCGTGTCGCACCGCCCCAGCTTCCGCACAGGCCACGGCATTTGGCACCCTGTGTCCTTCGAGGGGATGCCCGGGGAGGGAAAAACGATCATGAATACCTTGCGAACCGGAGGTACCGACGTGCGGGCCGGCGACCCCCGCATCGGCTGGAGCGGCACCGACACACCCCCCGCCCCCACCCTGCGCCACCGCCGCGACGGCATCCTGCCCACCGTCGCCGCCGCCCTCTCCGTCCGCGGCGCCACCCTCACCGGCACCGCCGCCCGCAGCGACCAACCCCCACCCCTGCACCCCCTCGTCCAGGACTTCCTCGACACCCTCACCAGCGGCGAACGCGACCGCTTCACCGGCCGCTGCGCCGAAACCATCCTCATCTCCCGGCACATCACCGCAGCCGACGCCACCCGCAGCAAACGCGCCGCCCGAAAACCCATGACCAACGGCGAAGCCCGCAAAACCCTCAAACACGCCAAACTCACCGCCCGCCGCATACGCGAGGACGGCGACCCCCTCCACGGCAGCTTCGCCACCCCCTGCCGCGCCTGCACCGCCCTCAGCGCCCACTTCGGCGTCCGCATCGTCGACCCCACGGCAACCGACGGCTGACCACCACCGTCCACCCCAGTACCACCCGCCGGCACGACACACGACGAACGAAGGGCAGATGCACCCCGACAACGCCACCACCCCCAAGCCCGCCGCCCGCCACGAGCACGGGGCCACCCCAGCCCGCTTCCCCGTACTCGTCGACGCCGCCCTGCGCGCCGCCGGCTGGCAACCCGGACGCTGGGACATAAAACAGGCAGAAATCTGGGCCGACGCCCTACGCGAACACACCTCACCCGCCGGACACCGGCACACCGTCTTCCCCGCAGCCGTCGAAGCCTGGGCCGAATTCGGCGGCCTCCGCATCACCCCCAGCGGCCCCGGCCGCCAGATCGCCCCCGCCACCCTCCACCTCGACCCCCTGCACGGCCTCCACCACGCCCGCACCCTCGGCGACCTCGGCCGCGCCCTGGGCACCGAGATCTGCCCCCTCGGCGAAGAGACCGACACCGCCGCCGTCCTCGCCATCGACACCGAAGGCCGCGTCTACACCCTCGACCACACCGGCGACTGGTACGCAGGCCCCGACATCGACCACGCCCTCGCCGCCCTCATCACCGGCATCGAACCCGTCCGCCTCACCGCCGGCTGAGACGCCACCGAAACCCGGCCCCCGAGGCAATCAAGGCTCACACCGCCGGAATCACCGCCGACACCCGAAAACCACCCGCATCCGTCGGCCCCGACACAAACACACCACCCAACGCCACAACCCGCTCCCGCATCCCCACCAAACCGTTCCCACCCGACGGCAACCCCGCCGCCGACGCCGACCCCGGCTCCGGCGGCGGCTCGTTCTCCACCTGCATCGCGATCTCCGACACCCGATGCGCAAGACGCACATGCGTCTTCGCACCCGCCGCATGCTTGTGGACGTTCGTCAACGCCTCCTGCACCACCCGGTACGCCGTCCGCTCGATCTGCGCCGCATACGACCGCACCTCCCCCTCCACCGACAGATCCACAACCATCCCCGCCGCAGCCGACTGCCCGATCAACTCATCCAACGCCGACAGACACGGCCCGTCCTCCACCACCGCCCGAGAAGCCGCAGCCGCAACCGCCTCCCGCACCGCCGCCAACGGCACCCCCGCCCCCCGCCGGCCCACATCCTCCCCCGCCCGCAACACCCCGAGCATCTCCCGCAACTCGGTCAACGCCTGCCGCCCCATGTCCCCCACCAGAGCGGCATTCCGCACAGCCT
This sequence comes from Streptomyces sp. IMTB 2501, assembly GCF_001953885.1. Lineage (GTDB taxonomy): Bacteria > Actinomycetota > Actinomycetes > Streptomycetales > Streptomycetaceae > Streptomyces. The sequence continues at coordinate 108,420 of NZ_MQUS01000013.1, forward strand.
TCTCCGGATCCTTCCGGGCCACCGCCTGCAACGCCGCCGAATGCACCACCATCAGACTCACCCGATGCGCGACGACGTCATGCATCTCCCTCGCGATCCGCGTCCGCTCCTCATTGCGCGCCCACTCGGCCCGCTCCTCCGCCCGCTCCGCCAGCAACTGAAGCTCCCGCTCCAGCGAATCCGCCCGCTCCCGCAAGCTCTCCATCAACCGCCGCCGCGCCCCCACATACAACCCCAGCAACACCGGCGGAGCCGTCAGCCCCAACGCCGTCGTCACCGCCGCGAACGGCACGAACCAGTCACCCAGCGTCAGGTCACCCCGCGCCATGTCCTGCCGCACCCGCACGAACGTCACGACCGCCGTCCCCACCAGCGACATCCCCGCCAACGCCCCGATGATCCGGCGCGGCAACTCACACGAGGCGAGGGTGTACAGGCCGACGACACCCAGCAGAAACCCCATCTGCGCAGGCGTGATCGCGATGGCGACGAGCACGACAGCGATCGGCCACTTCCGCCGCAGGAGCAACACCGACCCGGCGATCAGGCCGAAAACGATCCCCACCGACACCGGGATTCCCGCGTCCCTGGCGAACGGAACCCCCTCCGCGCCGCACTCCACAGCGGACACCAGCGCGAGACTCCCGTCGAGCACCGCACTGCGCCACCTCCCCCACCACCACGGGCCGGTCAGGCCCCTGGCGTGGTCTTCCCCCGTAGTGGTCATGCATCCAGCCTACGGGCCACCGCCGGCCCTTTTCCGGCGACTTACGCGGACCCCTACACACCACACTCCGTAACCGAGCGAACCTGATACCCACAGGTATCCCTCGAACTGGTGAACCCTTCCCGTTCGACCCTGGAACGCACCATTCCGGCCAGACGGTATGCCCATGGCACATTCACCAGGCAAATACGTCGACTTCGAGGGCTTACGGCAGCAGGCGGTCGCCTTGCGCCGGGCCGGCTACAGCCTCCGGCAGATCCGGGACGAGCTGAAGATCTTCAACAACGACATCCTCAACCAGCTGGTCAAGGGCGAGCCCCCACCGGAGTGGACCAAGCGCCCGAACGCGAAGGACGACCTCCGGGCAAAGGCCCGGGAGCTACGGCTCCAGGGCTGGACCTACGACCAGATCGAGGCGGAGCTGGGGTGCTCGCGCAGTTCGGTGTCGCTGTGGGTACGGGACCTTCCGAGGCCCGAACCCCGGTACACGCCGGAGGAGCAGCGCGCACTCATGCGAGAGGGTCTGGCAAGGCGCCGCGCCACAGAGAGGGAGAAGCTCGAAATGACCAAGGTGGCCGCGCTGCGAGAGACCGGAGAACTCACCGATCGCGAGCTCTTCATGGTGGGCGTCGCGCTCTACTGGGCAGAGGGGTCGAAGAGCAAGCCGTACGACCGCCGAGAGCGCGCGATCTTCGTCAACAGCGACCCCGGAGTGATCAAGACCTACTTGGCTTGGCTGGACCTGCTCGAGGTGGACCGCGAGCGCCTGAACTTTCGGCTGCTCATCCACGAGTCGGCGGACGTCGATGCGGCGCACCGCTTCTGGTCAGCCGTCGCCGACGTCGACACGTCGGTGTTCGCCAAGCCGACCCTGAAGAAGCACAATCCCAAGACCGTCCGCAAGAACACCGGGGACGACTATCACGGCTGCCTGGTCATCGGCGTAGCCCGAAGCGCCCACTTGTACAACCGCATCGAAGGCTGGTGGGCCGGAATCGTGGCCCAAGCCGAGACACGTCTCGGGTAAGGTCTGAGGCGCTGTCCCCCGTGGTGTAACTGGCAGCACACTGGTTTTTGGTACCAGCAGGACAAGGTTCGAATCCTTGCGGGGGAGCCACAGCACACAAGACCTAGGTTCGGGCCCTGACCTCCCAGTCAGGGCCCGCTCTCATGTCCCCCACGAAACGCCCCGGTATCCTGCGGCTGTCATCCCCACTCAACCCTCAGCCGAAGGGCAACCCCGTGAGCGCCATCCGCCCGGCCGCCGTCGTCGTTCTCGCAGCGGGTGAGGGCACCCGTATGAAGTCGGCCACACCGAAGGTCCTGCACGAGATCTGTGGCCGTTCCCTGGTCGGTCATGTGCTGGCCGCCGCCCGTGAGTTGGACCCGCAGAACCTGGTCGTGGTCGTGGGCCACGCCCGTGAGCAGGTCGGTGCCCACCTCGCCGAGATCGACCCGGCCACCAGGACCGCCGTACAGGCGGAGCAGAACGGGACCGGGCATGCCGTGCGGATGGGCCTGGAGGAGCTGGGCGGGGTCGTGGAGGGGACCGTCGTGGTCGTGTGCGGGGACACGCCGCTGCTCACCGCCGACACCCTGAAGCAGTTGGCCGGGACCCACGCCGGCGACGGCAATGCCGTGACCGTGCTGACGGCCGAGGTGCCGGATGCGACCGGTTACGGCCGGATCGTGCGGGACGAGGCGACGGGCGCCGTCACCGCGATCGTGGAGCACAAGGACGCGACCGAGGCTCAGCGGGCGATCCGGGAGATCAACAGCGGGGTGTTCGCGTTCGACGGGCAGTTGCTGGCGGACGCGTTGAAGAAGGTGCGGACGGACAACAGTCAGGGTGAGGAGTACCTGACTGATGTGCTCGGGATTCTCCGGGAGGCCGGTCACCGTGTGGGCGCTTCCGTGGCGGGCGATCACCGGGAGATCGCCGGGATCAACAACCGGGTGCAGCTCGCCGAGGCGCGGCGGATTCTGAACGACCGGTTGCTGACGGCCGCGATGCTGGACGGGGTCACGGTCGTCGACCCTGCCTCGACCTGGGTGGACGTGACCGTGACCTTCGAGCGGGACGCCGTCGTTCTGCCGAACACGCTGCTGACCGGGTCGACGCATGTCGGTGAGGGTGCCGAGGTGGGGCCGAACAGCCGGTTGAAGGACACGCGGGTGGGTGCGGGGGCGCGGGTGGACAACACCGTGTCGGATTCTGCTCACGTCGGTCCGAACGCGAGTGTGGGGCCGTACGCGTATCTGCGGCCCGGTACGCGGCTGGGTGCGAAGGGCAAGATCGGGACCTACGTCGAGACGAAGAACGCGTCCATCGGCGAGGGGACGAAGGTGCCGCATCTGTCGTATGTGGGGGATGCGACGATCGGTGAGTACACGAACATCGGGGCGGCGAGTGTGTTCGTGAACTATGACGGTCAGGACAAGCACCACACCACGGTCGGGTCGCATTGCCGTACTGGTTCGGACAACATGTTTGTGGCTCCTGTCACGGTCGGGGACGGTGCGTACACCGCCGCCGGGTCTGTGATCACGAAGGATGTGCCGCCCGGTTCGCTGGCCGTGGCCCGTGGTCAGCAGCGGAATATCGAGGGTTGGGTGGCTCGGAAGCGTCCGGGGAGTGCGGCTGCGAAGGCGGCCGAGGTGGCGTCCCGGCGGGGTGAGAGCGAGGAGTGACCGGAAACGGGTGCGTCGAACTCGGCGTACCGTGATAAGTGCACTTCCGCACTGTGCACCCCGCACCCTTACCAGCTGATTTGGCCTCTCATGCCCAGCCGAGAGGTCGCCGAGCAGCCGGCTGGCTGAGACAACCTCTGAGGAGACTGTGCTGTGACCGGGATCAAGACGACCGGCGAGAAGAAGTTGATGTTCTTCTCCGGCCGCGCCCACCCCGAGCTTGCCGAGGAGGTCGCCCAGCAGCTGGGTGTCGGGGTCGTCCCGACGAAGGCCTTCGACTTCGCGAACGGCGAGATCTACGTCCGTTACCAGGAGTCGGCGCGTGGTGCCGACTGCTTCGTGATCCAGAGCCACACGGCTCCGATCAACCAGTGGATCATGGAGCAGCTGATCATGATCGACGCGTTGAAGCGTGCGTCGGCTCGCTCCATCACGGTGATTGTGCCGTTCTACGGTTACGCGCGGCAGGACAAGAAGCACCGGGGTCGTGAACCGATTTCGGCGCGTCTGATCGCCGATCTGATGAAGACGGCGGGTGCGGACCGGATTCTGACCGTGGATCTGCACACGGATCAGATCCAGGGTTTCTTCGACGGTCCGGTGGACCATCTGTTCGCGCTGCCGCTGCTCGCGGACTATGTGGGTACGAAGGTGGACCGGGACAAGCTGACGATCGTGTCGCCGGACGCGGGCCGGGTGCGGGTGGCGGACCGGTGGTGCGACCGGCTCGGTGCGCCGCTGGCGATCGTGCACAAGCGGCGTGACAAGGACGTGGCGAATCAGGTGACCGTCCACGAGGTCGTGGGTGAGGTCAAGGGCCGGGTGTGTGTCCTGGTCGATGACATGATCGACACGGGTGGCACGATCTGTGCGGCTGCGGATGCGCTGTTCGCGCATGGTGCGGAGGACGTGATCGTGACTGCGACGCATGGTGTGCTGTCGGGTCCTGCGGCGGACCGGCTGAAGAATTCGCGGGTGAGTGAGTTCGTGTTCACGAACACGCTGCCGACGCCTGCGGAGCTGGGCCGGGATCTGGACAAGATCACGGTGTTGTCGATCGCTCCGACCATTGCGAGTGCGGTGCGTGAGGTGTTCGAGGACGGTTCGGTGACGAGCCTGTTCGACGAGCAGTGAGGTGTTCGCGGTCCTGTTGTGAGGGCTAGGCGGAGATCCTTTTGAGTGCGGCCTCCCTGTCCGAGTAGACTGTTGCAGTTGCTCGGCGAGGGAGGCCGTACTTGTGTGTACGGCGGTCCGTTATCGACGCGCTCTTCGTAGCAGGCCGTTCGTGGCCGGGTGACCACGTCCGTTCCGTTCCTGCGAGGAGTGATCGATATGTCCGAGGTGAAGCTCGCCGCCGAGACCCGTACCGAGTTCGGTAAGGGTGCCGCCCGTCGCATCCGCCGTGACAACAAGGTTCCGGTTGTTCTGTACGGCCACGGCACCGAGCCGGTGCACCTGACCCTGCCGGGTCACGACCTGTCGCTGGCGCTGCGTACGCCGAACGTCCTGATCTCCCTGGACATCGACGGCAAGACCAACGAGCTGGCGATCCCGAAGGCCGTCCAGCGTGACGCGATCAAGGGCTTCCTGGAGCACGTGGACCTGCTGCTGGTCAAGCGTGGCGAGAAGGTCACGGTCGAGGTTCCGGTGCACGCCGAGGGTGAGCTGGCTCCGGGTGGCAACCTGCTGGAGCACGTGCTGAACACGCTGCCGGTGGAGGCCGAGGCCACGCACATCCCTGAGGCTGTCACGGTCTCCGTGGAGGGTCTGGAGGCCGGTGCCTCTGTTCTCGCCAAGGACATCGCGCTGCCGAACGGCGTGACTCTGGCCGTGGAGGAGGACGCTGTCGTTCTGCAGGTTCTGCAGGCGCAGGCCGAGGAGGCCGTCGAGGGCGAAGAGGCCGCCGAGGGCACGGAGGCGGCGGAGGCCTGATCCTCCCCGTCGTCATCGACTGTTCAGCCGCCGCTTCCCTCGCCGGGAGCGGCGGCTGGCGCGTATCAAGGAGACATGGACGTGACCACCCCCGCCAGTAGTGATCCCTGGCTGATCGTCGGGCTCGGGAATCCCGGGCCGGAGTACGCCATGAACCGGCACAACGTCGGTTTCATGGTGGTGGACCTGCTCGCGGAGCGGATCGGGGGGAGGTTCAAGCGGGCGGGTAAGGCGCAGGCGCAGGTGCTGGAGGGGCGGATCGGTCCGGTGGGGCCGGCGAATCGGCGGGTGATCCTGGCGAAGCCGATGTCGTACATGAATCTGTCCGGTGGTCCGGTGAACGCGTTGAAGGATTTCTACAAGGTGCCGGTGGCGAACATCGTGGCCGTGCATGACGAGCTGGACATCGACTACGGGGTGCTGCGGCTGAAGCTGGGCGGTGGTGACAATGGGCACAACGGCCTGAAGTCGATGACGAAGGCGATGGGTTCGGATTATCACCGGGTGCGGTTCGGGATCGGTCGGCCGCCGGGTCGTATGCAGGTTGCGGATTTTGTGCTGAAGGATTTCTCGTCGGCGGAGCGCAAGGAGCTGGACTACTTCGTGGACCGTGCGGCGGATGCGGCGGAGTGTCTGGTGATCGAGGGGCTGGAGCGGGCGCAGGGTGCGTACAACTCCTGAGTTGGCGCGTACAACTGGTGACTTGTACGGCTTTGGTTCCCGGGTGAGTTGACCGGTCGTGGCGGTATGGCCAATGATCCCGGCCATGTCTGCCACAGCTTCCGCCTCTGCTCGTCGGGCCTCCGTGACCGCTCTGCGGTTCGGGCGGGTCGCGGCGATGGGCACGGTCGCCGCGTTGATTCTGTTCGCCGGTGTGTGGGGCTCCTGGGGGACCGCGCAGCACGTGATGCTGGCGAAGGGGCGTGAGGCGGGGACGGTGCGGGTGACGCGGTGTGCCGGGGACAGTTGTTCGGGGCCGTTCAATCCGACGTCGGAGGGATCCCTGGCACGTGCGCGTGTGGAGCTCACGAAGTCCGTCGCGGTGCGGCAGGGGCAGACGTATGACGTCGTTCTGAAGCCGGGTACGTCGGACGCGGTGCGTTCGGGGCCGGCGGGGATCTTGTACGCCTGGGTGCCGTTGGGCGGGGCGTTGCTGCTGGCTTCGGTGGTGGTGGCGGGTGGGCTGCGGCTGACGCGGGCGGCGTGGGTGCTGGGGCTTTCGGGGGCGGTGTTGCTGACGTCGGCGTTTCTGGCGGTGCAGTGAGGCGGTGACGAGGGTGCCCCCGGGGTCGTACGACCTCGGGGGCACCTTTTTGTGTCGTGTGCTTGTGTCGTGCTTGTTGTGTTGTTGTGGTCAGCCGGTGTTGCGTAGGCCGGCTGCCACGCCGTTGACGGTGAGGAGCAGGGCGCGGGAGAGCAGGGGGTCGGGGGTGACGTCGGCTGCGGCGGCGTCGCGCTGGCGCTTGAGCAGGGTGACCTGGAGGTAGGAGATGGGGTCGAGGTAGGCGTCGCGGATGGCGAAGGTCTGCTTCAGGTCGGGCTGGGCGTCCAGCAGTTCCTGTTCGCCGGTGATCCGCAGGATCTCGCGGACGGTGAGTTCGTGTTCGGCCTTGATGGTGTCGAAGACGTGCTTGAGGTCGTCGGGGACGAGGGTGTCGACGTAGTGCTGGGCGATGCGCAGGTCGGTCTTCGCGAGGGTCATCTCGACGTTGGAGATGAAGTTCTGGAAGAAGTGCCACTGCTGGTGCATCTCGTCGAGCACGGTGTCCCCTTCCTGCCGCAGGCCCGCTTCGCGCAGGGCCTTGAGGCCGGAGCCGACGCCGAACCAGCCGGGGACGATCTGCCGGGACTGGGTCCAGCCGAAGACCCAGGGGATGGCGCGCAGGCCGTCGAGGCCGGCGCCGGAGTCGGGGCGTCGGGAGGGCCTTGACCCCAGGTGCAGGTCGGCGAGCTGGTCGACGGGGGTGGAGGCGAAGAAGTAGGCGGGCAGGTCGGGGTCCTCGACCAGGCGGCGGTACGCGGCGTGGGCGGCGTCGGAGACGACGTCCATGGCGGTGTCCCAGCGGGCGAGGGCCTCGTCGGACTGGCGGGGTGCGGTGTGCAGGGCGGATGCCTGCAGGGTGGCCGCGACCGTCAGTTCCAGGTTCTCCCTGGCCAGGGAGGGGATGAGGTACTTGTCGGAGATGACCTCGCCCTGCTCGGTGACCTTGATCTCGCCTTCGAGGGTGCCCCAGGGCTGGGCGAGGATGGCGTTGTGGGAGGGGCCGCCGCCGCGGCCGACGGTGCCGCCGCGGCCGTGGAAGAGGCGCAGTCGTACGCCGTACCGGTGGGCGACGTCGCGCAGGCGGCGCTGGGCGCGGTGGATCTCCCACTGGCTGGTGGTGATGCCGCCGAACTTGGAGGAGTCGGAGTAGCCGAGCATGACTTCCTGGACGTCGCCGCGCAGCGCGACCAGGCGCCGGTAGGACGGGTCGGAGAGCATGTCTTCGAGGATGGTGTCGGCTGCGCGCAGTTCGTCGGTCGTCTCCAGGAGCGGCACGATGCCGATCTTGGCCCAGCCGGCGTGCAGGTCGACGAGTCCGGCCTCGCGGGCGAGGACGGCGGCGGCGAAGACGTCGTCGGCGCCCTGGCACATGGAGATGATGTAGGACTCGATGACCTCGGGTCCGAAGACCTCCAGGGCCTTCTTGACGGTCTCGAAGACGCCGAGGGTCTTGGCGCCGGCGGCGTCGACGGGTGCCGGGGTGGAGGCCAGCGGGCGGCGTGACCTCAGTTCCTTGGCGAGGAGCTTGGCGCGGTATTCGCGGGGCATGTCGGCGTAGCGCCAGGACTCCTCGCCGAGGCGGTCGAAGAGCTGGCCGAGGGCGTGGTGGTGGGCGTCGGCGTGTTCGCGGACGTCCATGGTGGCGAGCTGGAGGCCGAAGGCGGCGAGGGTGCGGATGGTGCGGTTGAGGCGGCCGTCGGCGAAGAGTGCGCCGCGGTGTTCCCGGAGGGAGGTCTGGATGAGCCGCAGGTCGGCGAGGAGTTCGGCGGTGCCGAGGTAGTCGCGGCCCGCTTCGTGCGGGATGCCCTTGGCGAGGCGCTGCTTGGTGTTGACGAGCTTCTGGCGGATGCAGGTGGCCTTGAGCCGGTAGGGCTCCTCGGCGTTGAGGCGCTTGTAGCGGGGGCTGATCTCGGGGAGCAGTTCCAGGTCCTGTTGCAGGGACTGCAGCAGTTCGTCGGTCGCCCCGGTGTAGCGGATGGAGTTGGAGAGCAGTCCGCGCAGTTCGTCGATCATCTCCAGGGCGTCGTTGATGCCGTGTTCGTGCTGGAGGATGAGGACGTCCCAGGTGACCTGGGGGGTGACGTTGGGGTTGCCGTCGCGGTCGCCGCCGATCCAGGTGCCGAAGGTGAGGGGGCGGGTGTCGGCGGGGAGCTTGACGCCGACGCGCTCCAGTTCCGCGGTGAGGTCCTCAAGGACGTCGCCGACGGCGTCGGCGTGCAGTTCGTCGAGGTAGTAGATGGCGTTGCGGGCTTCGTCGGCGGGCTCGGGGCGTACGACGCGCAGTTCGTCGGTCTGCCATACCAGGTCGATGTTCTCGGCGAGGCGGACGTCGTGGCGGCGGCGGTCGGAGTCGAGGACGGGGAGTTCCAGGAGCGCGGCGATGCGCCGGAGCTTGTTCAGGACCGAGCGGCGTGCGGCTTCGGTGGGGTGTGCCGTGAACACCGGGCGAACGTTCAGGTGCTGGACGGTCTGCTGGAGGTGTTCGGGGTCGGCGTCCTTGAGCCGGTCGGCGGTGCGGGCGAGGAGGCCGCCCTCGGCGGCGCGCCGGGCGCGCAGTTCGCGGCCGCGGTGCACCTGCTCGGTGACGTTGGCGAGGTGGAAGTAGGTGGAGAAGGCGCGTACCAGCTTGGCCGCGGTCTCCAGTTCGGTGCCGCGCAGCAGCTCGGCGGCGGCGTCGCCGTCTTCGCGGGTGAGGCGGCGGACCTTCTCGACCAGGTCGAGGAGCTCGGGACCTTCCTGCCGTACGAGGGTCTCGCCCAGGAGATCACCCAGCCGGCGGATGTCGGCGCGCAGCTCGCTGCTGGTCGTGGTGGTCTGGTCGTCGGCACTGCTCACAGGTGCGGCTCCTTGCAGTGTTGAAGCTCAGTCTGGGAGGGAACCCGGCCGGCTGGCAGGCGGCGGGCGCCGCATACGGGCCGGAGCGTCCGGGAAGGAAACTTCAGCGGACCGCGCTGTCCGACCGAGACCAAGGATAGGTGGCCATGTGGACGCGCAGGGTCTGGGGCTCTTGCCGCCGCTCGCCACGCTGCCATACTTACGTCGCCGTAGGTTACGGAACCGTAGGGAAGTACCGCTCGACTCCCGTCCCGTTCCGGTGGCCCGGCATCTGCCCCGACCCTCGACCCCACAGGGGACGCGCATGACCTCCAGTTCCGATGTGATCGAAGAAGCGCCCAAGGCCGACGACACTGCCTACCCCTCCGCCACGCTGGGTGGCGAGCAGAAGCGTTCGATCGAGCAGATCACGCTGCTCCTGTTCATCACCGTGCCGTTCCTGGCACTCGTGGCGGCTGTGCCGCTGGCTTGGGGCTGGGGGGTGAGCTGGCTCGATCTGGGCCTGCTGGTCTTCTTCTACTACCTGGGATGCCACGGCATCACGATCGGTTTCCACCGGTATTTCACGCATGGTTCGTTCAAGGCCAAGCGGCCTCTGAGGATCGCGCTGGCGATCATGGGCTCGCTGGCGGTCGAGGGGCCCCTGGTGCGCTGGGTGGCCGATCACCGCAAGCACCACAAGTTCTCCGACGCGGAGGGCGACCCGCACTCTCCGTGGCGGTTCGGGGAGACGGTCCCGGCGCTGATGAAGGGTCTGTGGTGGGCTCACATCGGATGGATGTTCGACGAGGAGCAGACCCCGCAGGACAAGTACGCACCGGATCTGATCAAGGACCCGGCGATCCGGGCGATCTCCCGGCAGTTCGTGTACTGGACCGCCGTGTCCCTGATCCTGCCGCCGCTGATCGGGGGTCTGGTGACGATGTCCTGGTGGGGCGCGGTGACCGCGTTCTTCTGGGGTTCACTCGTACGGGTGGCGCTGCTGCACCATGTGACGTGGTCGATCAACTCGATCTGCCATGCGGTGGGCAAGCGGCCGTTCAAGTCGCGGGACCGTTCGGGCAATGTGTGGTGGCTGGCGGTGCTGTCGTGCGGGGAGTCGTGGCACAACCTGCACCACGCCGACCCGACGTCGGCGCGGCACGGGGTGATGCGCGGCCAGATCGACTCCTCGGCCCGCTTCATCCGGATCTTCGAGCTGCTCGGCTGGGCGTACGACGTGCGCTGGCCGTCACGCTCACGTATCGATTCGCGCCGTAACACCCAAGATGACGGTTCCCGGCGCCGGAAGGTGGGCGCCGAGGCGGCATGATTGACGCCGTGGCGACCGACTCCAGCAGCACCTCCAGCAACGACAAACCGCGGCGGACCCGCCGGACCCGTATGACCGGCGCCGAGCGCCGCCAGCAGCTGCTGGAGATCGGTCGCACTCTCTTCGCGGCGAAGGGTTTCGAGGGCACCTCGGTGGAGGAGATCGCGGCCAAGGCCGGGGTGTCCAAGCCGGTGGTGTACGAGCACTTCGGCGGCAAGGAGGGCCTGTACGCGGTGGTGGTGGACCGCGAGATGCGGCGGCTGCTGGACATGGTGACCAGCTCGCTGACGGCCGGCCACCCGCGTGAGCTGTGCGAGCAGGCGGCTTTCGCGCTCCTCGACTACATCGAGGAGTACACGGACGGCTTCCGCATCCTGGTCCGTGACTCCCCCATCCCCCAGTCCACGGGCTCCTTCGCCTCGCTGATCTCGGACATCGCCACGCAGGTGGAGGACATCCTGGGCCGCGAGTTCAAGAGCCGGGGCTTCGACCCCAAGCTCGCGCCCCTGTACGCGCAGGCCCTGGTCGGCATGGTCGCCCTGACCGGGCAGTGGTGGCTGGACGTACGCCGCCCGAAGAAGGCGGAGGTCGCGGCTCACCTGGTGAACCTGGCCTGGCACGGCCTGGACGGCCTGGAGCAGAAGCCGCGGCTGATAGGCCACCGCAAGGCGTAGCCCCGGCGGCGGGTGGCGGGCGGGGCGTTCGTACGATCGGGCGGTGGCCAAGCAGCGTACGTCCCGCGCCCCGCAGGGCGTCGTCCCGATGGAGCGGAAGAAGAAGGCCGGGACCGTCCTGTGCGGCGTGCTCACCGTGGGCCTGCTCGCGCTCACCGTCTATCTGGTCGGCTCGGCCGTCGGACATCTCGGGTTGATCGGCCGCCGGCTGGGTCTGCGGGTCGAGGACTGCGAGGTGACGTCCAGCAGTGCCCCGCGCGGGGGCGGCAGGGCGGAGGTCTCGTACGCCTGCTCCGGAGAGGTGACCTCCGACGGCACGACGCGCCGGATCACGGCGTACGACTTCACCTCCTACCCCCTCACCCTCGACCCGGTGCAGGTGTCCCAGGAGCCCTGGGGGACCTGGGTCCCGGTGGATCACGGCACCTGGAACCAGGTGGGCCGCGCGGTGTCCCCGCTGGTCCCGCTCGGGTTCACGTATCTGTTCGCCAGGGGCACCCTGATCGGTTACCGCCGCTGGAGGAACTCCAGCCGGTTGCCGACGGGGTCCTGCGAGTAGAAGCGCAGATGGCCGGGGAGGTTGTCGTCCCAGGTCACCGGGGCACCGAGGGCGGTCAGCCGGGCTGCGTACGCCTCGATCTCCGTGACCCTGAGGCCTGGATGCGCCTTTTTCGCCGGACGGAAGTCATTCGCGATGCCGAGGTGCAGCTGGACGGGCCCCGCCGCGAACCAGCAGCCGCCGCGCGCGGCCGGCACAGGTGGCTTGGGGATCTCGGTCATGCCGAGGACACCGACGTAGTACGACCGAAGGGCGGGCTCGGACCCCGGCGGTGCCGCCAGCTGCACATGATCGACCGCGGCCAGCACTCTCAGGCCTCCTTCACGGCGACGGCGAACAGCCGGCGGAACGGCATGACCGTGCCGTACGGCGCGCTCGGGTAGGCCTGCCGCAGCAGGTCCCGGTACTCGGTGAGGAACGCGTCCCGCGCCTCGGGGTCGTCGGCGAGCGCGGTCAGCGCGGGCCGCAGACCGGTTCCCTTCACCCAGTCCAGGACCGGGTCCTCGCCGTGCAGGACGTGCAGATACGTCGTCTGCCACACGTCGGTCGCGCAGCCGAGGCGGGCGAGGCGGTCCAGATAGGCGCCGGGTGTGTGCACCGAGTCGGTGTGGCGCAGGACGTCGGCGAGGCGGGACTTCCAGCGCGGGGTGCCGGCGAGTTCGCGCATCAGGGCGTGCAGCGGGGCGTCGATGTTGTCGGGTACCTGGAAGGCGAAGACGCCGCCCGGCTCCAGGCCGGCGATCCAGTGGGCGAACCGCTCCACGTGGCCCGGCACCCACTGCAGCGTCGCGTTGGAGACGATCAGGTCGTACGGCTCCTCGGGCGTCCAGGTACGGACGTCGGCGGCGGCGAAGTCCAGCCGGCCGCCCCCGGCCGTGGGGCCCTCGTGCCCCGTGTGGGCCGCGTCGAGCATCTCGGGCGAGTTGTCGTAGCCGGTGACGTGGGCGGTGGGCCAGCGCCGGGTGAGCTGGACGGTGACGTTGCCGGGGCCGCAGCCGAGGTCGGCGATGCGGGGCGCCTGTGCGGGCAGGTCCGGGACGCGGGCGAGGAGATCGGTGAAGGGACGGGCCCGGTGATCGGCGTGCCGCAGGTACTGACCGGGGTCCCAGATGGCGTTCGTCATGACCACCACTCTCCCCACCCAAATATCTCGAAGTCAAGAGACTCGACGTCAAGAGACTTCATGTCGACACAACCACTACACTGATCTCATGGAGGACGAGGTCGATCGGCTGGTCGCAGCGTGGCGCCGGGAACGTCCGGACCTCGACGTCGAGCCGCTGGAAGTGCTCAGCCGGGTGAGCCGACTCGCCCGGCATCTGGACCGTGCGCGCCGGCTCGCCTTCGCCGAGCATCAGCTGGAGCCGTGGGAGTTCGATGTGCTGACCGCGCTCCGGCGCGCGGGCACGCCGTATCAGCTCTCCCCCGGCCAGCTGCTGACGCAGACCCTGGTCACGTCGGGCACGATGACCAACCGCATCGACCGTCTGGCCAAGAAGGGCCTGGTGGAGCGGCTGCCCGACCCGAGTGACCGGCGCGGTGTGCTGGTCCGGCTGACCGACACCGGCCGGGACCGCGCGGACCAGGCGCTGGCCGGGCTGCTGGAGCAGGAGCGGGCGATCCTCGCCGAGCTGTCCCGCGCCCAGCGCGCGGAACTGGCCGGGCTGCTACGCCAGTTGACCGCCCCGTTCGACAACGTCCCCGGTTAGGTCGGCCGGTCCGACCCCCGCGCGGCGGGCGAGCGCCACGGCGGCCAGCGTGGAGTGGACGCCCAGTTTGCCGAGGACGTTCTGCATATGGGTGCGCACGGTGTGCGGGGAGAGGAACAGCCGCTCGGCGACGGCCTTGCGGCCCAGGCCCGCGACCATGCACCTGAGGACCTCCCGCTCCCTCGGTGTGAGGGACTCCACCAGCCGCTCGCTCTCGGTACGGTGCCGGCGTGCGGCGGTGAGTTCGCGGAGCACACCGGTGAGCAGGGCGGGCGGCAGATGGGTCTCGTCGCGCAGCACGCCCCGGATCACCGTCAGCAGCCGGGACAGCGAGCAGTCCTTGGCGACCCACCCGGAGGCACCGGCCTGGAGGGCGAGCGCCGCCCGCCGGGGATCGTCCTTCTCGGCGAGCACGACGATCCGTACGGCGGGCTGGGCCGCGCGCACGCCCGCGACCAGGGAGATCCCGTCGACCAGGCCCTCCTCGTCGCCCTCCTGCACGGGCACGGCCGGGCGGGTGCCGGGCACCGCGCCGCCGAGGTCCGCGTCGACCAGGAGGACGTCGAAGCGACGGCCCTCACCGGCCGCCCGCTCCAGACAGCGCAGCGCGGCGGGGCCGCTGCCGGCGGCGGAGACGTCGACGTCCGGCTCGGCGGCCAGGGCGGCGGCGAGCGACTCGGCGAAGATGCGGTGGTCGTCCACGACCAGGACTCGGATACGAACCACGAAACCCCCTTCCCCAGGCTCCGCGCGGAGCCGGGGACAACCACGGAGCGTGTACGACACCCACGGCAAGGACGCGCGCCGCACGGCCGCCGCCGTCGCGGAAACTGCTACCCCCACCGCGGGCGCCGTACCCGCCTGTCTCGCCCCCTGATCAGCACCGGCCCCCACCGGTGCTGTTCCACAGAGTACGGATGAGAGCACGCAGCGGAAGCGGATTTACAGAACTGGCCATCCGGCGCGTTTATCGTGTGCCGCATGTTTCGTATTGAGGCGGAAGTCGACAAAGGCCGACGTGATCTGCTCCGCTCGCGGCTGCGGGACACCAACACGGCGGCGTCCCCGGTCCTCGCGGCCCTGCGCGGCACGCCCGGCGAACGCGAAGTCCCCCTGCACGTCTGGGCCCTGGACCCCGCCGGCGGCCTGGCGGGCGGCCTGGTCGGCCACACCTGGACGACCTGGCTGCACGTCACCTATCTGTGGGTCGACGCCGCCCATCGCGGCACGGGCCTCGGCTCACGTCTGCTGGCGGGGGCGGAACACATCGCCGCCACCGACCGCGCCTGCACGGCGTCCCGCCTGGAGACCTGGGACTTCCAGGCCCCCCGCTTCTACGAGAAACAGGGCTACGAGGTGGTGTGCGTGATCCCCGACTATCCGCCGGGGATCACGGAGTACACGCTGACGAAGCGCCTGCACCCCCAGTAGGCGGTATCGACTACTCGGTGGTGTCGACTCGCCGCGCCCCCGCCGAAGGCACCGCCTCGAAGACGCGCGGGGCCTTGAAGCCCGCCGCCGCGAAGGCCTCTTCGATCGCCTTGGTCTGGGTGTCGACGTCCGACGCCTCCGTCAGGACGATCGCCGAGCCGCCGAAGCCGCCGCCGGTCATGCGGGCGCCGAGGGCGCCGGTGGTGAGGGCCGTGTCGACGACCAGGTCCAGCTCCGGGCAGGAGATACGGAAGTCGTCGCGCAGGGAGGCGTGGCCCTCGGTGAGGACCGGGCCGATGGCGCGGGTGTCGCCGGCAGTGAGGAGTTCCACCACCCGCTCCACCCGGTGGTTCTCCGTCACGATGTGGCGGACCAGCCGGACGATCTCCTCCTCGTCGCCGAGCCGGGCCAGCGCCGCGTCCAGGCCGGCGTACGGGATGTCCCGCAGGGCGTCGACGCCGAGCAGGGCCGCGCCCTTCTCGCAGCCGGCCCGGCGCTTGCCGTACTCGCCGCCGCTGTGCGCGTGCTTGACCCGGGTGTCGACCACCAGCAGCCGCAGCCCCTCGGCCGCGAGGTCGAAGGGGATCTGCCGCTGGGACAGGTCACGGGTGTCCAGGAAGAGCGCGTGGCCCGCCTCGCAGCAGGCCGACGCCGTCTGGTCCATGATCCCGGTCGGCGCGCCGACGTAGACGTTCTCGGCGCGCTGACACAGCCGGGCCAGCCTCCAGCGCCGCAGGCCGAGGTCGTAGAGGTCGCCCAGGGCGAGGGCGATCACCACCTCCAGGGCCGCCGAGGAGGACAGGCCAGCGCCGGTCGGGACCGTCGAGGAAAGGTGGACGTCCGCGCCGGTGACCGCGTGGCCCGCCTCGCGCAGCGCCCAGACCACGCCCGCCGGGTACGCGGTCCAGTCGGCGTCGCTCTGCGGGGCCAGGGCGTCCAGGCGCAGTTCCACCACGCCGCCCTCGACGTCCGCCGAGTGCAGACGCAGGATGCCGTCGTCCCGGCGCGAGACCGCCGCGACCGTCTGGTGCGGCAGCGCGAACGGCATCACGAAGCCGTCGTTGTAGTCGGTGTGCTCGCCGATCAGGTTGACCCGGCCCGGCGCCGCCCACACCCCCTCCGGCTCGGCGCCGTACAGCTCGGCGAAACGCTCCGCGACCTGCTGTGCCCCCACTACCGCTCCCTTGTGACGTGCTGCGCGAACTCCCAGGCGTCCGCGACGATGCCCGCGAGATCCGCGCGGGACGGGTTCCAGCCGAGCTTCTCGCGGGCCGTGTCCGCCGAGGCGACCAGGACGGCCGGGTCGCCGCCCCGGCGCGGGGCCACGACCTCCGGGATCGGGTGACCGGTGACCCGGCGGACCGTCTCGATGACCTCGCGGACGGAGAAACCCTCGCCGTTGCCGAGGTTGCAGATCAGGTGCTCGCCCGGCCGTGCGGCCGCCACGGCCAGCAGATGGGCCTCGGCCAGGTCCGCGACGTGGATGTAGTCGCGGACGCAGGTGCCGTCCGGGGTGGGGTAGTCGTCGCCGAAGACCGAGATCGACTCCCGCCTGCCCTGGGCGACCTGGAGGACCAGGGGGATCAGGTGGGACTCGGGGTCGTGCCGCTCGCCGTGGGCGCCGTACGCGCCCGCCACGTTGAAGTAGCGCAGCGAGACCGCCGCGAGGCCATGGGCGTCGGCCTCGCTGGTGATCATGTGGTCGACGGCGAGCTTGGAGGCGCCGTAGGGATTGGTCGGCCGGGTCGGGGCGGTCTCCCGGATCGGGACCTGCTCCGGCTCGCCGTACGTCGCCGCCGTGGAGGAGAAGACCAGCTTGCGGACGCCCGCGTCGCGCATCGCGCCGAGCAGGGCGAGGGAGCCGGCGACGTTGTTGTCCCAGTACTTCTCCGGCTTCACCACGGACTCGCCGACCTGCGAGGACGCGGCGAAGTGCAGCACGCCGTCGTAGGAGGCGTCGAGCCACTTGGCGGCGTCGCGGATGTCGCCCTCGATGAAGGTGGCGGCGGCCGGGACGCCCTCGCGGAAACCGGTGGAGAGGTTGTCGAGGACGGTGACCTCGTGGCCGGCCTCCAGCAGATGCTGGGCCACGACACTGCCGACGTAACCCGCGCCGCCCGTCACCAGGTACTTCATGAACTCGCTACCTCTCGCAGTCGCTCGGCCGCGCGCTCCGGCGGCACGTCGTTGATGAACACGCTCATGCCGGACTCGGAACCCGCGAGAAACTTCAGCTTGCCGGAAGTGCGGCGGATGGTGAAAAGCTCTAGGTGGAGCGCGAAGTCGTCCCTCGTCACTCCGTCGAACTCCGCCAGCGCGCCGAACGGGGCCTGGTGCCAGGCCGCGATGTACGGCGTCGGAGACTCACCGGTGCCGAAGATCCGGTCGAAGCGCCTCAAGAGTTCCAGATAGACCTGGGGGAATTCTGTGCGCGCCGCCTCGTCGAGCGCGAGCAGGTCGGGGACCCGGCGCTTCGGGTACAGGTGGACCTCGTACGGCCAGTGCGCCGCGTACGGCACGAAGGCGGCCCAGTGTTCACCCTCAAGGACGACCCGTTCGGCGGCCAGCTCCCGCTCCAGGACCGCGTCGAACAGGTTCTCCCCGCCGGTCGCCTCCTTGTGCGCGGCGAGCGAGCGGAGCATCAGCGCGGTGCGCGGGGTGGTGAAGGGGTAGGCGTAGATCTGTCCGTGCGGGTGGCCGAGGGTCACACCGATCTCCTCGCCCCGGTTCTCGAAGCAGAAGACCTGCTCGACGGAGGGCAGATGCGACAGCTCCGACGTCCGGTCCGTCCAGGCGTCCAGCACGAGACGCGCCTGCTCGGCGCTCAGGTCCGCGAAGGAGGCGTCGTGGTCCGAGGTGAAGCAGACGACCTCGCAGCGGCCGGAGTCGCCGGCGAGCGAGGGGAACCGGTTCTCGAAGACGACGACGTCGTACGACGAGTCCGGGATCTCGCTGAGCCTCTCGCCGTGCGTCGGGCACAGCGGGCACTCGTCGGCCGGCGGGTGGTAGGTGCGGCCCTGGCGGTGCGAGGCGATGGCGACCGAGTCACCGAGCAGCACGTCCTGGCGGATCTCGGAGGTGGTCACCGTGCGGTCCAGGGGACGGCGGTCGACGGCGTCCCGCACGGTGTCGTCCCGAAGGTCGTAGTAGATCAGCTCACGACCGTCGGCCAGCCGTGTCGAGGTCTTCTTCAAGCCGGACTCCTCTACGTCCCGCACCCAATCACTCAACACAATCAAACATAACAGACCACAACCCGACAACATCTAGGTTCATCACAATCAAACAAAGAACACCAACAGAAGTGTTCAATTACTGAACACGGAGACGTAGGTTCCGCTCAGGATCAGTTCGCGCAACGAAGCGAGTTCTCATGCAAACCCCCACAGACACCCCGCTCCATCTGGCGGCGGAGCTACGGCTCCCCACCAACTGGCTGGACTACACGATCCTGGCGATCTACTTCGTCGTCGTCCTCGGCATCGGCTTCGCGGCCCGCCGCTCGGTGAAGACCAGCCTCGACTTCTTCCTCTCCGGACGCTCGCTGCCCGCCTGGATCACCGGCCTCGCCTTCATCTCGGCGAACCTGGCGGCCACCGAGATCCTGGGCATGGCCGCGAACAGCGCCCAGTACGGCGCCTACACCGTGCACTGGTACTGGATCGGCGCCATCCCGGCCATGGTCTTCCTGGGCCTGGTGATGATGCCCTTCTACTACGGCAGCAAGGTCCGCTCGGTCCCCGAGTTCCTGCTGCTGCGCTTCGACCGGGCCGCCCATCTGCTCAGTTCGATCCTGTTCGCGTTCGCCGCCATCCTGATCGCGGGCGTCAACCTCTACGCCCTCGCGATCGTCGTCGAGGCGCTGCTGGGCTGGCCGCAGTGGGTCGCGATCGTGGTCGCCGGCGCGTTCGTGCTGGCGTACATCACCCTCGGCGGTCTGTCCTCGGCGATCTACAACGAGGTCCTCCAGTTCTTCGTGATCCTGGCCGCCCTCATCCCGATCACCGTCCTCGGCCTGAAGAAGGTCGGCGGCTGGGGCGGGCTGACCGACAAGCTCACCGCCACCCACGGCCACAACTTCACCACCGCCTGGGGCGGAACAGGCATCGGCAGCGTCAACCCGCTCGGCGCCAACTGGCTGACCATCGTCCTCGGCCTCGGCTTCGTCCTCTCCTTCGGCTACTGGACCACCAACTTCGCCGAGGTGCAGCGCGCCCTGTCCGCGAAGAACCTCTCCGCCGGGCAGCGCACCCCGCTGATCGCCGCCTACCCGAAGATCTTCATCGTCTTCCTGGTGATGATCCCGGGCCTGGTCGCCGCCGCGCTCGTGCCGAAGATCGGCTCCTCCGGCTCCGGCCTGCAGTACAACGACGCCATCCCGTACCTGATGCAGGAACTGCTGCCCAACGGCGTGCTCGGCATCGCCGTCACCGGTCTGCTGGCGGCCTTCATGGCGGGCATGGCGGCGAACGTGTCGTCCTTCAACACCGTGTTCACGAACGACATCTGGGCCAAGTACGTGGTGCGCGGCCGCGAGGACGCCTACTACGTCCGCTTCGGCCGCCTGATCACCGCGATCGGCGTGGCCGCCTCGGTCGGCACGGCGTTCCTGGCGTCCTCGTTCTCGAACATCATGAGCTACCTGCAGACCCTGTTCTCCTTCTTCAACGTGCCGATGTTCGTGGTGTTCATCGTCGGCATGTTCTGGAAGCGCGCGTCCGCCAAGTCCGGCTTCTGGGGCCTGCTCGCGGGCACCGTCACCGCGATGGTGAACTACTTCGTGCTCTACAAGAAGGGCATCATCTCCATCCCCTCCGACCAGGGCGCCAACTTCGTCTCCGCGATCGCGGGCTTCGTGGCGGGCGCGGTCGTGATGGTCGCGGTGTCCTTCTTCACGAAGCCGAAGCCGGCGGAGGAACTCCAGGGGCTTGTGTACGGCACCCGCTCCCCCGGCATGGCCGAGGCGGCCGCGCCCGGTGACGAGGCCTGGTACCGCAAGCCGGCCCTGCTGGGCTGGGGCGCGGTCGTGCTGGCCGCCGCCTGCTACATCCCGTTCTCGTTCTGACGCGGAAGGACCGAGGAACCATGAGCGAACACCCCGACCACGCAGAGCACCCCGACCGCCGTCACGAGGGCTTCCACTACAGCGAGGAGGACGTCCAGCGGGAAGTCACCGAGTTGGAGAGCAAGTCCGCGACCGCGGCCCGCATCTTCGACCTGCGCCGCATCATCGGCGGCCTGTTCGTGCTGTACGGCGTCATCGTCACGATCACCGGCATCACCGACTCCCAGTCCGCCATCGACAAGGCCCAGAACGTCAACATCAACCTCTGGACCGGCATCGGCATGCTTCTGCTGGGCGTCTTCTTCCTGGTCTGGCTGAAGCTCAGGCCTGCGGCGCCTCAGCCGATTCCTCCGGAGGGTTCGCCGGAGGAGTGACCGTCGGCCGGGGACGGTTTCCGCCGTAGAGGTGCGGGCCGTCCCCCGGCCGCGGGTTCGTCGTGGCTGATCGCGCAGTTCCCCGCGCCCCTTGGGGAGTTGCGCCGCCGCACCCGCATTCGCGCCGTAGCCGCGGGCAGTCGTGCCTCCCCCAGTGCCTTGAGGGAGCGCGGGCAGGCGAAACCCACCCCCGCACCAGCACAGGGCGCCTACTCGGGGCCGGAACTCAAGGGTCCCGCTCGGTCCAGGAGCCCCGTCCGCGCGGCCAGCGCCGCCGCTTCCAGGCGCGACCCCACGCCCAGTTTCATCAGCACCCGCTGCACATGCGTCCGCGCGGTGCTCGGCGCGATCCCCATCCCGGCCGCGATCAACCGCGTGTCCTCCCCGTCGGCCACCCGCACCAGCACCTCCACCTCCCGGGGCGTCAGCATGCGCAGCAGCCGCTGAGCCTCGTCATCCGGCTGCGCCGACGGATTGAGCAACTCCCCGAACGCCCCCTGCAGCAACTGCGGAGCCACCGCGGCCTCCCCCGACCGCGCCTTCATGATCGCCCGCTCGACCCCCTCTATCCGCTCGTCGTGCCGTACGTACCCCGAAGCCCCCGCGGCGAACGCGGCCGCGATGCCGCGAGGCGACGGCACGGGCCCGAGCACCACCACCGCCACCTGCGGCCGCTCCCGCTTGACCTTCACCACCGGGTCGAACGCACCCGGTTCGGCCGGCGCCGCCGTACCCAGCAGACACACCTCCGGCGCCCGCGCGATCACCAGGTCCGCCGCACCCGCGGCCGGCGCCGCCGCGGCGAGCACCCGGTGCCCGCGCAGCTTCAGCGCCGATGCCAACGCCTCCGCGAGCAGGCGATGGTCGTCGACGACCATGAGCCGTACTCCCATAGAGCAACCCCCCAGTCCCCCCCATGGATGCCCCACTATGGACGTCCAGCGGTCCACAAGGACAGAGGGCCCCCGGCACCCCGCCCTTCATGCCCCCGGAAGCTACACGCTTGTTCGACGTATTGCTGCCCCTCTCGATGAGAAGTGCCCCGGATCGATGAAATCCGGGGCACTTCTTGGTAAGTCACCCATTCGGGCGAGAGGTGCGAAGGCGTCGGCCGGCGGTCAGCCGTTCGTGCCGTACGCGACCACCAGGTCCTCCTTGCCGTCCGACGCCCAGCCCTTCTCCTTGGCGTAGACCTGCGACATGTACAGACGCCCGTCGCCGAAGAGGATCTCCGAGTCCTCCGGCAGCATGTTGGACTCCGCATTCCGCGCGTCGTCCACGGCCGGGTTCTCCAGCAGCTTGGTCGCCTTGAAGGACCCGCCGTCGATGCTGACGACCTGCCCGCCCTTGTCGTACGGCGGCTTCTTGTAGGCGATCAGGTTGCCGCCGTCCGTGCGCAGCGGGCTCAGCAGATAGCCGTCGCCGGCCTCGATGCGCTGGCCGGTCGGCTTGCCCGTGTTCAGGTCGAAGGAGACGATCTCGTTGGTGCTGTTCAGCGCGCCGCCGCTGCCGTCGTGCTCCTCGGTCGGCAGGTACAGCTTGCCGTTGCCCGCGACGATCGACTTGCAGGCCTCGACGCGGTAGATGCCGTCGCACTTGCCACCGTAGGTCTTGCCCGGCGCGGAAATGTGGGCGAGCAGCTTGCCGGTCTTGTTGTCGATGGAGAAGTAGTCCGAGACCCCACTGCCGTCACCGGCGCTCTCGCCCACGTCGGCGGCCACCACCAGCGGGTCGGTGGAGACGATGGAGGCGTACTTGATCCCCGGGTCCATCTTGTACTCGGAGATCACCTTCCCGGTCTTCGGGTCGAGCGTCTGGACGAGCAGCTGTCCGTTGTCGGAGTCACCGCATTTGCGCACCGCGACCAGCTTGTCGCCGCCTCCGTAGCCCGCGTCGTAGCAGTTGTCGCCCGGCTTCGGGAGCCACAGCGGCTTGTCCGAGTCGATGTCGAAGGCGGCGGCGCCGTTGCTGTCGCCGACCGCGACGGTGCGCTGAGCAACCGTCACATTCTGGTAGCTGATGGGAGAGTCACCGGACTTGACCGACTGGGTCCACAGCTTTTTGCCCGCGTTGAGATCGATCGCGGAGATCTGTGTGCACCCGGCGAAGTTCTTCTTCGTGTTCCACTTCGGCTGGTAGACGATCGCGGTCTTGCCGTCGGCCGTGGCGTGCGGGCTGGCCGCACAGACCGGGCCGGGCAGCGGGATCGTCCACAGCTTGGTGCCCTTGACCGGGTCGTAGCCGACGATCTCGGCCATGCCGCTCTTGGCGTACACCTTGTCCGTCAGCCACGAACCCACGGTGCTGACCGTGTCGTCCGCGGTAGGCAGCGGGACTTGGAACAGCACGTGGGCCGCGGGGTTGGCCGGCACCTTCTCCTTGCCGCCCGTGCCCCCGGTGCCGCCGCCGCTGCCGTTCTTGCCCCCGGTGGCGCCACTGGAGGAGGCGCTGTCGTGCGTCTTGTCGCCGCCTCCGGAGGAACTGGCGTACCAGAAGCCGCCGGCGACGATCAGCGCGATGGCCACGACCGCCGCGACGACGATGAGCAGCGTGGTGTTGTTCCGCCCGCCGCCGCTCTGCCCCGGCTGCGGGTGCATCGGCACGGTCGGCGGCTGGCCCGGATAGCCGTAACCCGGCTGCGCGGGCTGCGCGTACGGGTTCTGGCGCTGGCCGGGGTAGGGAGCGGCGGGCTGGCCGTACGTCGGCTGCTGGACCTGGGCCGGGGGCTGCTGCCCGCCGGGGTAGCCGTAACCCGGCTGCGGAGGCTGGGTCGGCTGCGGGGCCGGTGCGGCCTGCGGATAGCCGTAGCCGGGCTGCGGCTGCGGAGGCTGCTGCGGCTGAGGCGGCTGCTGCGGCTGAGGCGGCTGCTGCGGCTGAGGCGGCTGCTGCGGGCTCGGGGGGCCGAAACCGCCCTGCTGCGGGGGCTGGTTCGGCGGCGGAGGGGGCGGCTGGGTCATGAGACGGGTACCTCGGTGGGGCTCGAAAGCCGGAAGGGATTCACTGCGGACAGAGGGAAGCCGGGACGGCGGCTCGGTGGGCTCAGTTGCCGAAGGCCATGATCAGCTTCTGCTTCGACTGGTCGCTGCCGGTCAGCCGGCCGACGGAGATGAAGAACCGCCCGTCGGCCCAGTCCACGACACCGTCGTAGAAGGTGTTCTCGATCTGGGCCGTGCCCTGCGGGTTCTGCAGCAGCTTGGTGGTCGTGTGGGAGGAGCCGGTGACCGGGATCGACACCACCTGGCCACCCGCGTCGTACGACGGCTGCACATACGCGACGAGCTTGCCGCCCTGGACCTGCATCGGGTACATCGGCTCGTCGGCCGGGGACTTGACCCGCCACCGTTCCTTGCCGTCGGCCAGACTGATCGCGACGATCTCGTTGGCGCTGCTGGTGGTGTCCGTCGGCAGATACAGCGTGTCGGCGTCCGCGGCGACGCCCTGGCAGCCCTGCAGGTCCCGCTCGAGGACCGCCCAGCCGCAGCGAGGGGCGAACTTCCCGTCGACCTTGACCTCCGAACGGAACTTGCCGTCCTTGGTGAACGCCGAGATGTTCCAGGCCTTCTTGTCCTGGTTGGTCAGATAGACCACCAGCGGGTCGACGGAGAACGTCCGGGTGACCTGCCAGCCCTTCTTGACCTGCTGGGTCCAGCGCACCTTGCCGGTGGCCGGGTCCAGTTCCTGGAGCTCGTCGTGCGCGTTGCTGCCGCCCGCACCGCAGGAGGACACCTGGATCAGCCGGTCGGTGCCGCCCGCGTACGCGGTCGGGAAGCAGGCCGCGCCGTACTTCTGCTTGTCGTACAGCTTCTTGCCGCTGTCGATGTCGTACGCCGTGCCCGACTCCGAACGCCCCACCATCAGCGTCTTGTTGCTCACGGTCAGCTCGATGTTGAGCGCGCTGTCGAACAGCCCGCCGTCGGCGACCTCGGTGGTCCAGCCCTTGTGGCCGGTGGCCAGGTCGATCTGCTGCAGCTGGTTGCACTTGGCGTTGTCGCCGACACCGCTCATGTACGCCACGACGACCTTGTCGTCGGCCGACTTCTGCGGGGTGACCGCGCAGATCTTCTGCGGGAAGGAGACCGGGTCCCACACGGGCTTTCCGTCGCCTACGCCGTAGGCGAAGACCTGCTTGTACGCCGCCTTCACCGCCGCCTTGCCGGTGATCCACATGCCGGGCGCGTCGGCGCCCGAACCCGGGGCGTCCGGCGCCGACTTGTACCAGAGCACCTTCGCCTCGCCGGCCCGCCGGCCCTCGTTGAGGTTCTCCGGGTCGTCACCGCCGCCGGACGCGCTCGGCGCGGCGGTGGCGGAGTGCTTGGGGTCGTCGCTCTGCTGGGCGACCGGCTTCTTCTCGGGATCGTCTCCGCCGCTCGTGACCGCGTACACCGTGCCGCCGATGACGAGCAGCGCGGCCACCGCCGCACCGATGATCAGCGCCGTCTTCTTCCTGTCGGGCCCGGCGGCGGGCGCCCCCGGGTACGGCGGCTGCTGCGGCTGGCCGAAACCGGGCTGGGGCGCCGCGCCGTAGGGACCCGGCTGCTGCGGATATCCGTAGGGGCCCGGGGTGCCGTACGGGCCCGGCTGCTGGGGGTACCCGTAGCCGGGCCGGGGCGGCTGAGCCGGGGGCGGGGGTGTGGGAGGGACGCCGGGAGCACCCGGAGTGCCAGGCGTGCTCGGGGTGCCCTGCGAAGCGCCGAATCCGCCCTGGGCCGGTGGTGGTTGCGGGGCGCCGAAGCCGCCGCCCTGTGGCGGCTGGTCCTGCGGCGGTCTCTCCTGTGGCGCTCCGAAACCGCCGTGCGGCGGTTGATTGGGCGGCTGAGTCATCAGCGCTCTTCCCCCTCGTTCACTGATTTTTAGCCACGCCCTTAGGTTCTTGACGGACCCTTGGTCGTTACTCAGACAGTTCTCAGACGGCCCTTTCTATCACCCGGTACTGACAGCACACGGGCTCGGATCCGTCGCTGTTCCCAAGGGACGACCGGCCCGTGATGCCGTCGTTACGCGCCTTCACGCCCCCTTCACGCAGCGCACGCAACAGCATCGCGCGCCGGGGGAGGACACCGGCGCGACGGTGGGCGGGACCGCGAAGAGCGGGCGGGCGGTGGCTGATTCACGCCAGGGGGCACGGGCGCGGGTTGCGCGCGCCGCGCTACGAGGAGCGCGCGGGTGTCGAGCGCCCACCACGCACAGCGCGTCCACCTGCGTGGAGCGCCGTGCCAGACAGCGCGCACACCCGGACCAAGCGCCGCACCGGCCAGCGCGCGGCCTCGCCCGAGCGCTGCACTTGACGGCGTGCGCCCCCGCTCAAGCGCCGTATTCAGCGGCGCGCATGCCTGTAACTCCCCACCGGCACACACCACTCACTACGGCGCCCGCTCCCTCTCCCGTGCTCTCGTGCCCCGGTCGCGCTACGCGTCCTCCGCCAGTTCCAGCCAGCGCAGTTCCAGTTCCTCGCGCTCGCCGGCGAGGTCGCGCAGCTGGGCGTCCAGGTCGGCGACCTTCGCGAAGTCGGTGGCGTTCTCGGCGATCTGGGCGTGCAGCTTGGTCTCCTTCTCGGAGATCTTGTCCAACTGCCGCTCGATCTTCTGGAGTTCCTTCTTGGCGGCGCGCTGGTCGGCGGCGCTCTTCTCCGGGGTGGCCGGCTTGGGTGCCGCGGCGGCGGCCTGCGCGGCGACCGCCTCCTCCATGCGCCGGCGCCGCTCCAGGTACTCGTCGATGCCGCGCGGCAGCATCCGCAGGGTGCCGTCGCCGAGGAGGGCGAAGACCCGGTCCGTGGTGCGCTCGACGAAGAAGCGGTCGTGGGAGATGACGATCATCGAGCCGGGCCAGCCGTCGAGGACGTCCTCAAGCTGGGTGAGGGTCTCGATGTCGAGGTCGTTGGTGGGCTCGTCGAGGAAGAGGACGTTGGGCTCGTCCATGAGGAGGCGCAGGAGCTGCAGGCGCCGACGCTCACCACCGGACAGGTCGCCGACCGGCGTCCACTGCTTCTCCTTGTTGAAGCCGAACGTCTCGCACAGCTGCCCGGCGGTCATCTCGCGCCCCTTGCCGAGGTCGACGCGCTCGCGCACCTGCTGCACCGCCTCCAGGACCCGCCAGGTGGGGTCGAGTTCGGCGACCTCCTGGGAGAGGTAGGCGAGCTTGACGGTCCTGCCGACAGCGATGCGCCCGCCGGCCGGCTGCTCCTCGCCCTCGCTGCGGGCGGCCGCGGCCATGGCCCGCAGCAGCGAGGTCTTGCCGGCGCCGTTCACGCCGACCAGACCGATCCGGTCGCCGGGCCCGAGCTGCCAGGTGACGTGCTTGAGCAGCACCTTCGGCCCGGCCTGGACGGTGATGTCCTCAAGGTCGAAGACGGTCTTGCCGAGCCGCGAGGAGGCGAACTTCATCAGCTCGGAGCTGTCCCGGGGCGGCGGCACGTCCGCGATCAGCTCATTGGCGGCCTCGACCCGGAAGCGCGGCTTGGAGGTGCGCGCGGGCGCCCCGCGGCGCAGCCAGGCCAGCTCCTTCCTGATCAGGTTCTGCCGCTTGACCTCCTCGGTGGCGGCGATCCGCTCACGCTCGGCACGCGCGAAGACATAGTCCGAGTAACCGCCCTCGTACTCGTACACGTCGCCGCGCTGCACGTCCCACATGCGGGTGCAGACCTGGTCGAGGAACCACCGGTCGTGGGTCACGCACACCAGCGCCGAGCGGCGGTTCTGCAGATGCCGGGCGAGCCAGGCGATGCCCTCGACGTCGAGGTGGTTGGTGGGCTCGTCGAGGACGAGGAGGTCCTGTTCCTCGATGAGCAGCTTGGCGAGCGCGATCCGGCGCCGCTCGCCGCCGGACAGCGGTCCGATGACGGTGTCGAGCCCCTTCGGGAAGCCCGGCAGGTCGAGCCCGCCGAACAGCCCGGTCAGTACGTCCCTGACCTTGGCGTTTCCGGCCCACTCGTGGTCGGCCATGTCGCCGATGACCTCGTGCCGGACGGTGGCGGCGGGGTCGAGGGAGTCGTGCTGCGTGAGCACGCCGATCCGCAGCCCGCCGGAGTGCGTGACACGCCCGGTGTCGGCCTCCTCCAGCTTGGCCAGCATCCGGATGAGGGTGGTCTTGCCGTCGCCGTTGCGTCCGACGACCCCGATCCGGTCCCCTTCGGACACACCGAGCGAGACGCCGTCGAGCAGGGCACGGGTGCCGTACACCTTGCTGACGTTCTCGACATTGACCAGGTTGACGGCCATTTCACTCCTGTGCGCGGGGCTGTATCGATATGCGGCTCCGCCGCGTGGGTCAGCCTTCTAGCGTAGGGCCTGCGTGGGTGAGTGCGGGGCGCGAGGGAGATGTCACCCTTTGTGATGACATGCGCCCCGAAGTGCGCCTAGGCGTACGCATCACATGACACCCGACGCGATCGGTTCGAAGTCGACAAGCCGTACCTCATCGGCATCGGCCCGACGGCCCTCGACAACCTCCGAGCCCTGCCCTCAGAGCACCGTCGCCCCCGCCACCGGCCCCGCCGCCGTCCGCACCGACCTGCACGTGCCGGACGCCCGCAGCGCGCCCGCCACCTTCTCGGCCGACTCGTTGTCGCGTGTGAGGAACGCGGTCGTGGGACCGGACCCCGAGACCAGCGTGGCGAGGGCACCCGCCCCGCGCCCGGCCGCCAGCGTGTCGGCCAGCTCCGGGAACAGGGACAGGGCCGCAGGCTGAAGATCGTTGGAGACGGCCGCCGCCAGCGCGTCCGGGTCGCCCTTGGCCAGCGCCGCCAGCAGGTCCGCAGAGGCCACCGGCTCGGGGATCTCCCGCCCCTCGGCCAGCCGGTCGAACTCACGGAAGACCGCAGGCGTCGACAGCCCCCGCTCGGCCATCGCGAACACCCAGTGGAAGGTGCCGCCGGTCTCCAGCACCGTCAGCCGCTCCCCGCGTCCGACGCCGAGCGCTGCGCCGCCCACCAGACTGAACGGCACATCGCTGCCCAACTCGGCGCAGAGGGCGAGGAGTTCGGCACGGGAGGCACCGGCGTTCCACAGCGTGTTGCAGGCGAGCAGCGCGCCCGCGCCGTCCGCGCTGCCGCCCGCCATGCCGCCGGCGACCGGGATGTCCTTGGCGATGTGGATGTGCACGGCCGGTTCGATGCCCCGGCGCGCGGCCAGCGCGATCGCGGCGCGCGCGGCGAGGTTGGAGCGGTCCAGGGGGACCTGGGCGGCGTCCGGGCCCGCGCAGGTGACGCGCAGTTCGTCCGCCGGGGTGACGGTGACCTCGTCGTACAGGCCGACCGCGAGGAAGACGTTGGCGAGGTCGTGGAACCCGTCGGGGCGCGCGGCGCCGACCGCGAGCTGGACGTTGACCTTGGCCGGCACCCGTGCCGTGACGCTCACTTGCCGCTCTCCTCGTGATCGGTGACCCGTACGTCCGTGTCCTCGGTGATCCGGCCGTCGTGTTCGGTGATCCTGGCGTCGTCTTCGGTGATCCGGTCGTTCCTGGTGGTCAGCGCGTTCTTGTGCTCGGCGATCCGGGCGAACTCCTCCACCGTCAGCGACTCCCCGCGGGCCTGCGGAGAGACACCGGCCGCGATCAGGGCGGCCTCGGCGGCAGCGGCGGACCCGGCCCAGCCGGCCAGTGCCGCCCGCAGGGTCTTCCGGCGCTGTGCGAAGGCGGCGTCGACGACCGCGAAGACCTCCCGCCTGGAGGCCGTCGTCTTGATCGGCTCGGTCCGCCGGACGAGGGAGACCAGCCCGCTGTCGACGTTCGGCGCGGGCCAGAAGACATTGCGGCCGATCGCCCCGGCCCGCTTCACCTCGGCGTACCAGTTGGCCTTCACGGACGGCACGCCGTACACCTTCGAACCGGGCGCGGCGGCCAGCCGGTCGGCGACCTCGGACTGCACCATGACCAGGGTGCGCTCGATGCTCGGGAAGGTGTCGAGCATGTGCAGCAGCACCGGTACGGCGACGTTGTACGGGAGGTTCGCCACCAGCGCCGTCGGCGGGGGGCCGGGCAGTTCGGCGACGTGCATCGCGTCGGAGTGGACCAGCGCGAACCGGTCGGCGCGCGCCGGCATGCGCGCCCCGATGGTCGCGGGGAGGGCACCGGCGAGTACGTCGTCGATCTCGACGGCGGTGACCCGGTCGGCGACCTCCAGCAGCGCGAGCGTGAGGGAACCGAGCCCCGGGCCGACCTCGACGACCACGTCGTCGGGGCGGACCTCCGCGGTGCGGACGATACGGCGGACCGTGTTGGCGTCGATCACGAAGTTCTGGCCGCGCTGCTTGGTGGGGCGGACACCGAGCGCTGCCGCGAGCTCACGGATGTCGGCGGGGCCGAGAAGGGCGTCGGGGGTGGGGCTGCTCACGGGACAAGGGTACGGGGGGCCGCCCGACCGGGTTGCCAGGGTTCCCGGCGCTGTGCAGCCGACGGCACCGCAGCTCCCTGGGAGCGCCCAGCCACCACGCGCCCCACCCGGCGACGGACCGCGGCTCGACGGGCAGCCCCCGCGCCCCTGTCAACCGTGCAGCCGCGCCCCGCAGGACGGCCAGGGCGTCGCCCCCCGCCGTGTGTACAGCTTCTTCGCGCGGAAGGTCTGTTCCTCCGCCGGGGCGTCCTGGGGGCGGCCGCTGCCGCCGAGGCTGTGCCAGGTGCCCGTGTCGAACTGGTACAGCCCGCCGAACGTGCCGGAGGGGTCGACCGCGTCCGGGCGGCCCCCGGACTCACAGGTGGCGAGGCCGCGCCAGTTCAGATCGTCGGCGCCGGACACGGACTGCGGCAGCGGCTTGGTGCCCACCTTCACAATCTGTTTGCGCGGTTTGCGCACCACCTGGGAGTTCTCCCGGCGCGGCTTCTCCCGGACCCCGTTCACGATACGCAGCAGATAGGTGTCACGCCGCAGGCCGGGCTCCCCGGCCTGCGCGACGACCTCGGTGCCCTTGAAGAGGGTCGGGTCGTCGGTGCGCTGGACGTCGAACGGGATCTGCTCCTCGCGGACCTCCCGGCTGCCGCTGACCCGCAGCACGGTCACCGTCTGCCCGTCGCGCGGGAAGCTGTCGGGCGGGACGGAGGTGGTGTCCTCGCCGTGCAGGCCGACCCCGGCCTCCGCCAGGGCCTCACGGACGGTGGCCGCGTTGGTGCGGATGCTCCGGCTGCGGCCGTCGGCCATGATCGTGACGTCGCGTTCGGTGCGCACGTCGAGCGCGAGCCCGGCGCGTCCGATGCGTTGGGAGCGCGAGACGGACAGGTACGCGCCCTCCGCGCGCACTCCCAGTTCGTTCAGCGCTCCCGCCACGGTGTGCGCCGTGGTCCACACCTCGCGCTGCCTGCCGTCCAGGGTGAGCCGGACGGGGCGCCCGTAGCGCACGGCGACCGCGTCTCCGCTGGTGAGCGCCGCGCCTGGGGCGGGCGCGATCATGTCGTGCGCCCCTGTGCTCACACCCTCCTCTGTCAGCAGCTCGCTCACGTCGTCGGCGAAGGTGTGCAGGGTGCGCGGTTTGCCGTCGACCGTCAGCTCGATCGCCTTGTCCTTGGCGACGAACGCGGTGGTGCCGCCCGCGAGGAAGGCCACGACCAGCGCCTGCGGAAGCAGGCGGCGCACGGCGGACTCCGGGCGCTCGGCGCAGCGCGCCCTGCGCCGACGCGCGGCCCGCCCGCTCACTCCGGCAGGCCCCCCGGCGCCGAACGCCCTCTCCCCGTGCAGCGCGCCCCCCGCGTCCAGCGCACTCCCGGCGTCCGGCGCGCTGCGCGCCCCCGGCACGCTCGGGGCTCCAGGACGCCCGGCCTGCCGGGGCAGCGCCGGCTCGGTGACGAAGTAGGCCTGCGCCTCGTAGGCGGGCCGGTAGGTGTCCTCGTACAGCCCGTGCGGCTGGGTCTCCGCGGTGTGCACGGAGGCTTCGGGGCCGTACGACGGGAACGGCTCATACGACTCGTACGACCTGTACGGCCCGTATGGCGCATACGACTGGTACGGCTCGTGTGCCTCGAACGTCTCGTACTGCGACTTGCTCACGCCGACACGCTCCAGAGGTGCCAGAGGGGTCAGGATCGGGCCCCCAGAACCTAGCGGAGCGATGGTGACTCTCCAAAGCGACGCGACTGCGTACTGTTGCCCGTCGAGCGTGCGCGCCCAGTACTCGAACAGGGGCTCAGTAGCCGAAGGCGCGGGCGGTGTTGTCGGCGAGGGCCGTGGCCAGCGCGTCCTCGTCGATGCCGCGCACGGCGGCCATCGCACGGACCGTGACCGGGACGAGGTAGGGCGCGTTGGGCCGGCCACGGTACGGCGCCGGGGTCAGGAAGGGCGCGTCGGTCTCCACGAGCACCAGCTCCAGCGGGGCGACGGCGAGGGCGACCCGCAGATTCTGGGCGTTCTTGAAGGTGACGTTGCCCGCGAAGGACATGAAGTAGCCCTCGCGTGCGCAGATCTCCGCCATCTCGGCGTCGCCGGAGTAGCAGTGGAAGACGGTGCGCTCGGGGGCGCCCTCCTCCTTCAGGACGCGCAGGACGTCGGCGTGCGCGTCGCGGTCGTGGATGACGAGTGCCTTGCCGTGCCGCTTGGCGATCTCCATATGGGCGCGGAAGGACCGCTCCTGGGCGGCCTTGCCCTGCGGACCGGTGCGGAAGTAGTCCAGCCCCGTCTCGCCGACGCCCTTCACCTGGGGCAGTGCGGCGAGCCGGTCGATCTCGGCGAGGGCCTCGTCCAGCGCGGCGTCACCGCCCGGCTCGCGGGCGCCCTGCCGCGACCAGCCGTCGGGGTCGCCGTGGACGATGCGCGGGGCCTCGTTGGGGTGGAGGGCGACGGCGGCGTGGACGGCGTCGTACGCGGCCGCGGTCTCGGCGGCCCAGCGGGAGCCCTTGATGTCGCAGCCGACCTGGACGACCGTCGTCACCCCGACCGACGCGGCCTTCGCGAGGCCTTCCTCGACCGTGCCGGACTGCATGTCCAGGTGGGTGTGCGAGTCGGCGACCGGAACCCGCAGCGGCGGCGGAAGCGGCGGCGCGGCGTTCTTGTCGCCCTTGGTGTTCTGGCCGGCGTTCGAAGGCATGCCCCGATCCTACGAAAGGGGCACGCCCTCGGCGGACGGCGATCCGCTCAGCCGGCCTTGCGGTGGAACGCGTGCAGGAGATCGGACAGGTGCCAGTGGTGCGGCTCCTTGGCCTGCGCCGACTGCACCGGCCGCACCGGGACCTGCGGCGCCTCGACCGGTCCCGCCTGCGGCACACTGTGGTGCCGGTGCTCGTCACCGCACACCGACGAGACCTGCCCCGCGCGCATGATTCGTACGACATGGCCGTCGCAGTTGTGGCAGCTGGGCCGGCTCAGCGGCGACGGCACGACCCGGCCGTCGGCCACGTACAGCACAAACTCCTGCCCGTCGGCGTCCGTGTGGTGCTCTATCTCGTACGACTGCTCCCAGCCGTGCCCGCACCTCATGCAGGCGAAGGAATACGACTCGTGAACAACGGCTGTGGGCGTGCCACGGAGGCCGGTCTGCCCTGCGATCTCACTCATGCCAGCTCCTCTTGTCCGCTGGACAAGCACCCCGCATGGGATTCCCCCCGGAATCCCTGGGGCGAGGGACGGGTGCGTCCCTTCAACCAGTGGACGCCTTCACCAGGGCGAACGCAGCAGGGCTGTCGAGTGTTGGAGTCGATTTGAGCCTTCCTTGCCGAAACCGCCCCGCTCGGCCTCGTTTCCCTTTGCCATCGGCGACAGCCCTTTGCCCTCCCATGGCCCATCTGCTCACCCGAGAACAGCCCTGCTCAGAGGGGGTATGAATGCCGGTCGGGGGCAACGCCCGAAGGGGCGCGGGGAACTGCGCGAACATGCCCCACAGACCCGCGGTCGCCGAACGACGCACGCCGCCGAGCCGTTGGGCGAACAAACCCCCGTCACTCACCGGCACGCTTCGCTGCAACCACGGCGTCGAACACGACCCGCTTCGGAATCCCCGCCTCCACCGCCACCGCCGCGATCGCCTCCTTACGTCTCTCCCCGGCCTCCTCCCGCACCCGCACCCGGCGCACCAGTTCCGCCGCGTCCAGCTCCTCCGGCCCGGCCTCAGGTGCCCCCTCGACCACGACGGTGATCTCCCCGCGCACGCCCTCCGTGGCCCATCTCGCCAGCTCGGCCAGCGGACCGCGTCGTACCTCCTCGTATGTCTTGGTCAGCTCGCGGCATACGGCGGCCCGCCGCTCCGCGCCGAAGACCTCGGCCATCGCCGCGAGGGTGTCGTCGAGCCGGTGCGGGGCCTCGAAGTACACGAGCGTGCGCCGCTCGTCCGCGACCTCCCGCAGCCGGGACAGCCGCTCGCCCGCCTTGCGCGGCAGGAAGCCCTCGAAGCAGAACCGGTCGACGGGCAGCCCGGACAGGGCGAGCGCGGTGAGCACGGCGGACGGTCCAGGCACGGCGGTTACCTTGATGTCCTTCTCGACGGCGGCCGCGACCAGCCGGTAGCCCGGGTCGGACACGGACGGCATCCCCGCGTCGGTGACGAGCAGCACGCGCGCGCCGCCGAGCAGTTCCTCGACCAGCTCCGGTGTGCGCGCGGATTCGTTGCCCTCGAAGTACGACACCACGCGGCCCTTGGGCGTGACGCCGAGGGCCTGGGTGAGCCGGCGCAGCCGCCGGGTGTCCTCGGCGGCGACCACGTCGGCGCCGGCCAGCTCCTCGGCCAGCCGGGGCGGCGCGTCCGCGATGTCGCCGATGGGGGTACCTGCCAGGACAAGGGTTCCAGTCACGCCTCCATCCTCGCAGGGACCACTGACAGCCCGGCCGTCGCCCGCGGCGGCCCGGCCGGCCCCGGCGGCCGGGAAAACGGCCGCATCCCGACCGGTACCGCACATGCACGGGACTCGCACAGAACGGTTCCCTACGATGGCGCGGTGACCAGTACCGCGTCCTCCATGGACCTCCGGCAGGGCCAGGCGCCGCACGACCAGCGGCCGTCGTGGCAGCGGCGGCTGCGCCGATTCGGCTACGCACCGGCCGAGGACGCCCCCTCGGGCGACGTACGCGACCGGCTGGTACCCCCGTATGCCGGGCCGAGCCCCCGGCTGTGGCAGGCGCTCGGCGTGTCGCCGGTCCTCGCCGAGCGGATCACCCGCTGGTCGGGCTGGGGCGGTCCGCTGCTGGTGACGCTGATGGCGGGCCTGACGCGGTTCTGGAACCTGGGCAGTCCGCGCGCGGTGATATTCGACGAGACGTACTACGCCAAGGACGCCTGGGCGCTCGTCCACCGCGGTTTCGAGGTCAACTGGGACAAGAACGCCAACGACCTGGTGCTGCGGACGCACGGCCATCTCTCGATCCCGACGGACGCGGCGTACGTGGTGCATCCGCCGGTCGGCAAGTACGTCATCGGGCTCGGCGAGCTGATCTTCGGGTTCGACCCGTTCGGCTGGCGGTTCATGACGGCCCTGCTGGGCACGCTGTCCGTGCTGCTCCTGTGCCGGATCGGGCGCCGGATGTTCCGCTCGACGTTCCTCGGCTGCCTCGCGGGCGCGCTGATGGCGGTGGACGGCCTGCACTTCGTGATGAGCCGGACCTCGCTGCTCGACGGCGTGCTGATGTTCTTCGTACTGGCCGCGTTCGGCTGCCTGGTCGTCGACCGGGACCGCGCCCGGGAGAGACTGGCCGCGGCGCTGCCCGCCGACCCCGACGGCCGGGTCCGCCCGGACGCGGGCGTGGCCGACACGTTCCGCTTCGGCCTGCGCCCCTGGCGCTGGGCGGCCGGGCTGATGCTGGGCCTGGCCATCGGCACGAAGTGGAACGGCCTGTACATCCTGGCCGCGTTCTGTGTGATGGCGGTGCTGTGGGACGTCGGCACCCGCAGGACGGCCGGCGCCCTGCGCCCGTACGCGGCGGCCCTGAAGTACGACACGGGCCTCGCCTTCCTCGCGACGGTCCCGGTGGCGATCGCCGTCTACCTGGCCTCCTGGACCGGCTGGATCCTCTCTCCCGCGGACGGCACCGGCGGCTACTACCGCAACTGGGCGGCCACCGACGGCAAGGGCGGCAGCTGGACCTTCCTGCCGGACTGGCTGCGCAGTCTGTGGCACTACGAGCACGAGGTCTACAAGTTCCACATCGGGCTCACGCAACCGCACACGTACCAGTCCAACCCGTGGAGCTGGATCGTGCTGGGCCGCCCGGTGTCGTACTTCTACGAGTCGCCGAACCCCGGCGTCGACGGCTGTCCTTCGAACGCCGGCCAGAAGTGCGCCCGCGAGGTGCTGGCGATCGGAACCCCGTTGCTGTGGTGGGCGGCCTGCCTCGCGATCCTGTACGTGCTGTGGCGATGGGCGTTCCGCCGCGACTGGCGCGCCGGCGCCATCGCGTGCGGGATCGCGGCCGGTTACCTGCCCTGGTTCATGTACCAGGAGCGCACGATCTTCCTGTTCTACGCCGTCGTCTTCCTGCCGTTCCTGTGTCTGGCGGTGGCGATGATGATCGGTGCGATCGTCGGCCCCGCGGGCGCCTCCGACACCCGCCGGGTGGTCGGCGCCTCGTCCGCGGGTGTACTGGTGCTGCTGATCGCCTGGAACTTCATCTATTTCTGGCCCCTGTACACGGGCACGGCGATCCCGATCGACCAGTGGCGGTCGCGGATGTGGCTGGACACGTGGGTGTAGCTGGGCGTACACGCCGTGAGGGCGCGGCCGGCTGCCACGTCCTCACGGTCGTTGTTGGTCATCAGTGGTCGTCGTCGGTCCCTCTCGGACGGCCCACCGGGTCCGCCATTATCAGGATCGCTTGACCTCGAATACGTCGACCTTGTCGTTCCAGTTGCCGCCGCCGGGGTAGGCCATGTTCTTGAAATTGGCCCAGCCGTGCGGCGGGAGAAGGTCCCGCTGCCGGTCGTGCAGCAGCCCCGAACGGGAATCCCAGATCTTCGCGTACCCGTAGTTGATCGTCCAGCGGCCCACCCAGTAGTAGACCGAGCTGAGCTTGTCACGGAACCCGTAGTCGCCGAGGTTCTTCTTGCCGCTGCTGGAGAACTGGAGTCGCCGGCCCTGGTAGTTGGCGTCCTGGTACAGGCACCAGTAGTCGGCGGCACAGTGGTCACGCGGGTCAGAAGCCCGGAGCGTGGACGCCTTGAGAGATTCCTGCCGGACCTTGGCGGGAAGGTCCGGGTCCGCCAGGGACTCCTCGGTCGTGTCATAGCAGTGGACCTCCCCGTTGGGAAGCTCCGTGCAGACGTTGGCGCCTTCCCAGGACTCGGCGAGGTTGATCTTCCGCCCGTCGTAGTCGGCGATCACCGGATTCACCGGGCTCGTCGATGGCTCTGCCGACGGCGTCGGATCCTGGCTCGCGGTGACCGAAGGCTCCACGCCGGGTTCAGCCGCGAGCGCCCGCGGACCGGTCCCCACAAGGACGGCGCCGGCGGAGGCCACGGTCACGAGGGCGGAGGCAAGGGTTCTGCGTATCAAGAGTTGTTCTCCACGGTCGTGTCGAAGTGATGCAGTCTGGTCCCGTCAGGGCCGTACACGTTCAGCACATAGCCCTGAGCGAGGCTGACACCCTCCCTGGTCAGGAAGGACGCCAGCGTCTTGTCGAAGGTGTCGAAGCCGCCGCCGTAGCCGGACCTTTTGCGGGTCCACACGGTCAGGACCAGCACGCCTTTCCGGTTCTTCGTGTGCGCGAGTCCGTACACATCGGCGTCTCCGCCGGCCTTTCGGTAGCGCGCCGCCAGGTCGCGGCCTGCACCTGCCGGGGACGCGCTGATGGTCGGCGGGCCGTCGGACGGCCGCGGATCACTCTTCGCCGACGGCTCCGTACTGCACCCCGTCAGCAGGATGAGCGTGGCCAACACGACTGAGGGAAGCGCTCGTTTCATCACGGCAGCCTGTCAAGCCTGCTGGCGGGCAAGCCGGTCCGCCGCACGCTTACGAGCCGGCTGATACGGGTCCGGGCCGGTTCCCGCTCCCTCGCCCGGCGTCTCGTTCCAGCCACGTATCCTGCCCGCGATCTTCGCCAGCCGGACATCTCCGGGCTTGACGTCGATGGAGAACAAGCCTTCGTAGGGGCGGCGGTCGTCACCACCCCAGCGGACAACGCCTTCGCATTCGGCGAGGATGTCCCGGACCGTATCCTTCTGCGCGTCGGTGAAGCCACCCTGCGCCCCGGGCGTGTACCAGGTGGGGCGGATCACGACCGCTGTACCGGAAGCCTGGTTGCTCTCCGGAAGAGCACTGTCGCGGACCTTGCCGGGGTGGATCCATCCCAGGAGTGCCGGGGCTTCGCTCTTGGTGCCGAGTGCGTCGATCTCGTAGTTGAAGCGGCGGATCACGTGTGTAAGGACGGTTGCCACGTCACCGGCGCGGACCGCCACGGTGAGCGGGCCTGGGGTGCCCGCGACGTCACAGGTCCAGATCGAGCCGCCGGCGTCGGTCTGCTTCTCCATCTCCCACCCGTTGGTGGACGGGCGGCCCGTGAGGAGTCGTCGCCGCCGGGCTTCGAGGCTGCGCAGTGCCTTCTTCAGCTCGTCGTTCTTCACGGGATCAGGGCCGGACCGGGATGCGGCCACGGCCGGGACGGACAGGAAGCCGACGGAGGCGAGAGTTGTGGCCGCGGTGACGCCCATCGCGGTGGTGAGGGCGTGTCTGCGGGTCGGTTCGGTGTGACTCAACGGATCAGTCCTTGGCCGGTGCGCCGCGCTCGCCGGGACCGCAGGACGGAGACGACTCCGCAGGTCAGACCGAGCAGCAGCAGGACGAGAATGGTCGGGTTGACGTAGTGCGGAATGAGGATGGAGTAGTCGCGACCGTCCGGTGCCCGGCATACGAGCCGCAGGGGGACGAAGTCGCCGCGCATGCCGACGAGGTGCCGCACGTCCGGAGGACGAGCCACCTCGCACGCCTGGCCTTCTTCCTCGCGATCCATGAAAATGACGTGCAGACATCCCCAGAGGTAGAGCGCGAGTGACGCGGCAACCGTCAGCAGGGACGCGTCCCGCCACGCGGCCGGCGAAGTGCAGGAACGCAGGTTCCGCGGTGCGAGCCGCGAACACAGGTAGACGAGGAGTGCGACCAGCGCCGCCGCTCCGCAGAGCACGATGGCGAAGAGCGCTGGGAAGTTGTGCCCCTGCCACGGATCGGATGGGGTGATCATGGCCGGTCAGGACTCGCGGATGATGCGGTTGTACTTCTCGAAGATCGCATACAGCGGCATACGCAGCTTCGCGTCGGCCTCGGCCTGGTCGCCGAATCCCTGGTAGCGGCGGAGGATCTGACAGGTCTCGCCGTCGGTGTAGTCGAGTGCGGGGTGGCGGATCGGGGTCTCGTCGTGATCCCCCTTCTTTCCGTCGGCCGCCCAGATGTGCATGTGCGGGACGGTTCCCACGTTGAATGCGTTGTCCTGGTTGAGCTTCTGCCACATGGACCACCTGTCGGAGTCCTTGGCCGGGTCGAGGACATTTCCGGAGAGGATGCCTGCGCGGATGGAGTTGTTGCGGGCGAGGATGCCGGTACGGCCCTGGATCTTGGCGATACCTGTGCTGCTGTCCACAAGTTTCTCGACGCCGGGGAGGTCTTTGGCCCAGTCCGGGATCGCAGCGGTGTGGTAGTACGCCACCCCGGCGTCTTCCACGACGTCCACCTGGCTGTAGTGGCAGAACTCCCAGTAGGCCGAGGTCTGGATGAGGGCCTTGCGCATGCGGTGCCTGCGGGACGCAGACGTGATCACGTCGTCGAGCGTCATGATTGTTTCCAGGCACTGCTTCCTGGCGTAGACGTAGCCTGTGCTGCCAGGCCTGCCGATGGACTTCATGTAGTCCTCGGTTTCCTTGACCAGTGCGTCCCAGTAGGAGAGGTTGAAGCCGAGGTCGAGCTTCTGAGCGGGGGCCGCTGTGAAGTCGCCCTGTCCGGTGTCACGT
The DNA here is from genome assembly GCF_001953885.1 of Streptomyces sp. IMTB 2501. Classification (GTDB taxonomy): domain Bacteria; phylum Actinomycetota; class Actinomycetes; order Streptomycetales; family Streptomycetaceae; genus Streptomyces. The sequence continues at coordinate 147,826 of NZ_MQUS01000013.1, forward strand.
CCGGAGGCGATGTTGTTGTCGATCTCGATCCGGCTGTCGCCGGAACCGACCGTCTTCGTGACGATCTGGTCGAAGGACCAGTTGTCCGGCAGCGGGTAGCCCAGGTTGCCGGAGAACCCGGACGACATGTCGGACACGAAACTCGCGTGTGCGTATCCGGCGGCGGAGACGCGGGAGCACACGTTGCGCGGGCCGTAGATACCGATCTTGAACTGGCTGCCCATGCGGCTCATCTGCGCCTTGATCGCACGGAAGTAGGGCAGTACGTGCGAGGTGACCTCATCGTCAACCGCGTCGTAGTCGACCGCGAAGTAGATCCGGGTACCGGGCTTGAAGCCGTGTTCCTCCGCCTTGTAGGAGGCGTTCATGCAGTCCGTCTTGCCTTGCGCCGGGCTGTAGTAGTCGACCGACCGGGCCCACGTCTGGAAGATCGGGAAGCAGCGCAGCCCGTACTTCTTGATCGTCTCCAGCTCGCCCGGCTGGATCTCCTTCTCCGGCAGGGACGCGGTCGACGGGTTGTACAGATACCGGCCTATGTACTTGTAGCCGGCGTCCTTCAATGCCTGCGCACGAGCAGGGGTGACCTTGGTGACCCCGTCGCATGCCGCGCCCTTACGGGTCTGGTCACCGTACGAGACCAGCAGGGAGGCCCAGGTACGGAAGTCGCCGGCGCCGGAGACGGGGAGCTTCGAGAACGACTGGAAGGCCTCGACTCCGGCCTTCACGTCCGCGGTGAAGTTCCCGAACGGAACACCGCGCTTGTTGAGGATCATCGCGGCGGTGAACAACTGCGCCCATGTCCCGGTCGTCCCGGCGGCAACCGTGTGGTTCTTCAGACCGTCCTGGGTGCCGGGGCCGAACACCCCGTTGGCGGCGCCGTCAGCCATGCCGAGTTCGTACTGGATCGCGTACAGCATGGACTTGGCAACGTCACGGGAGTGGTGACCGTCGCAGGGGATGACGAAGAAGTCACGACGGCCTACGTAGCGCCCGTTCATCCACTGCTGGATCTCACGGATGGCCCGTGAGCCGCTGTTCACGGTGACGTAGGCGTCCATGTTCAGCAGCGCCTTGAACACCTTCGGCTTCAAGTCGGCGCCTGGGTACGCCTTGTCGACGCCCATGTCCTGCTTGAGCTTCTTCACTGCAGCCTGGACGCGGGAGTTGTACTTCCCGTCGATGTCGCCGCCGTCGTAGCCCTTGCAGTACAGGCCGGACTGGATGATCCGGCAGAAATCCGCCGACGGCATCGTGGAGGCGTTCAGCCTCGGATGCTTCGACGCCAGTGTGGACAGCGTGGTGGGGCCGAAGCTGTTCGACAGACTCTTGATGCCCAGTTCCCACTGGAGCGCCCTGGTCAGGCTGTACATCGTGGTCCAGCCGGTCCTGCCGTCCTCCTTGACGGTCATCCCGATGCGGGAACCGTAGACCTTGTTGACGAACTGCTGGGCTTTGAGCACCATCGCATCGGCCATGCGTAAGCGTCCTCTCGCGGCGACGTGACCTATGGCGGCAGGCGGAGCAAGCCACGACAGCACACATGAAGAGGCAAGTACCTCGGCATGACGATCCCCCGTGGCGACACCGTTCCCCCGGTCGCCGGCTGACCTGCGCGCACAACAGATCGGGTCAAGATCTGCCCATGCGCGGGTAAATACTAGGCATGGATCAACCGATTGACGCAAGGCGGGCTGGACACGCTCGACATCGGCGACGTCGATCCCGGCTTCGCTGCCGTCAGCGGCACGGATCCGCGACAGGGCGAGCCGGTGAACGGTGCCGCGCCGGCTTCGGGTGACGGCGACCGCCCTCCGGTGGTTCGGTCAACCGCCGGTACAGGCGGGGATCCTCCCTCGGTTCCGGCAGGGCCTGGCCGAGGCACCCGTGACGGCCCCATGACGGCCCGGACAACGCGGAAGGGCCAAGGCCGGCCCCGGCGGGTCGGACCGGCGTGCGATTGTCGCAAGCCTGCTACGGATTCGCCGCGGACATCACCCTCGTAGGTGGGGACTTTAAGGTGGGTGCCGTCGTTGAGGAGTGTGTGGGCCACGGGGACCCTGGGGAAGGCACGGAGGAACTGAGGCTGTGGGCAACAGAAGGCGCGTCGCCGAGCGACGGAAGACCACCAGGCCCGCCGTGGTCGGCGGGATGATCGCCGTGTTCGTCGGCGGCGTCGGATTCGGTGCCTACGCACTGACCGACGGCGGCGCGGCGGCCGACGAGCGCACGTCCGCCACGTCCGACCACAAGGCCGTCAAATCCGGTCCGCTCAGCGCCGCCGAGATCCGCACGGCCTCCACCCGTTTCCTCACCGCGTGGCAGCACGGCAGGATCGACGAGGCGGCCGCCGCCACGGACGACGCCTCCGCCGCCACCACGCTGCTCACCGGCTACACCAAGGACGCCCGCCTGAAGGACGTCACGCTCGCGCCCGGCACGCCCACGGGCGCCAAGGTGCCGTTCACCGTCAAGGCGACGGTGTCGTACCAGAAGCTCAGCAAGCCGCTGGCGTACAGCAGTTCGCTCACCGTGGTGCGGCGGGCGAGTGACGGCAAGCCGCTGGTCAACTGGCACTCCGAGGTCGTCCACCCGGACCTGAAGGACGGCGACACGCTCGTCACCGGCGAGTCCGGCACCCCGCCGATCAAGGCGCTGGACCGCGACGGCGGCGAGCTGACGGCCGCCAAGTACCCCTCCTTGGGCCCGGTGTTGGACGGCCTGCGGCAGAAGTACGGCAAGACGGCGGGCGGCAAGGCCGGCATCGAACTGCGCGTGGTGCGCGGCAATGCCTCACAGAAGGCCCAGCTGTCCGACAAGACACTGGTCGAGCTGAGCCACGGCACGCCGGGCGCGGTGAAGACGACGCTGAATCCAGCCCTCCAGACGGCGGCCGAGCAGCAGGTCGGCAAGCGGCAGCAGGCGTCCGTGGTCGTCGTACGGCCCTCGACCGGCGAGATCCTCGCCGTCGCCAACAGCGGGCACGGCTTCAACGTCGCCTTCCAGGGCTCCCTCGCGCCCGGCTCCACGATGAAGATCGTGACGTCGACGATGCTGTTCGAGAAGAAGCTCATCACCCCGGACGCCTCGCACCCGTGCCCCAAGACGTACAAGCTGGCGGGCTGGACGTTCCACAACGACGACAACTCCGAGATCAAGAAGGGCACGTTCAAGCAGAGCTTCGGGGCCTCCTGCAACAACGCCTTCATCGACTTCGCGCCGAAGCTGTCCGACGACGACCTGACGAAGGAGGCCCAGCAGGTCTACGGCCTCGGCATGGACAACTGGTCCATCGGCGTCCCGTCGTTCGACGGCTCCGTCCCGGTGGAGAGCGGCGCGCAGATGGGCGCCTCGCTGATCGGGCAGGGCGGGGTGCGCATGAACCCGCTGAACATGGCGTCGGTGGCGGCGACGGTGGAGTCGGGCGCCTTCCACCAGCCGTACCTGGTGTCCCCGGCAGTGGACAACCGCACGCTGGCGAAGGCCGCGCGCACCATGTCGTCCCAGACGCAGTCCCAGCTGAAGGACGTCCTCAAGTTCACCGCGGATTACGGCACCGCGGCCAAGGCGATGGCGGGCATGAGCGGGGACTACGGCGCGAAGACGGGCTCCGCCGAGGTCGACGGGCAGAAGAAGCCGAACGGCTGGTTCACCGCCTACAAGGGCGACCTCGCCGCCGCCGGCGTGGTGCAGGCGGGCGGCCACGGCGGCGACACGGCCGGGCCGATCGTGGCGGCCCTGCTGAAGACGGGCGGCTGATCAGCCCCGTACGGGCTCTGCGGTGTAGGTGCGGCGCAGAAATCTGAGCAGCGCCTTCGACTCGAACTGCACCACCTCGACGCCGTGGGCGGAGTGGAACTCCACGACCGCCTGGACGCGCCCGCACGGCCACACACGTACGTCACCGCTCTCGGCCGGCGCCCGCAGTCCGCGTTCCAGCAGTGTGCGCGAGAAGGTCCACTCGTGAGTGCCGGGCAGGTCGACCCGGACGGACCGTGGATCGGAGTCGGGGTCGTACCGCAGCAGCACGGGTACGGCCCCCGGGTCCTCCTCGTCCGTGACGATATGGGCGCGCGCGTACTGCTCGATCACAGACATCGGACCGCCCTTTCACGCTGAGTGACATACACGAAAGCCGTGCTTCCGCTTTCTCTCCAATGTCGCACATTTTCCGGTTCACGCCTTCGGGAACGGCTTGGCTGCCCCCGTGCCGGCCGCCGCCGTCGTCTTCACGCGCGCTGCTCTCCGACAAGGAGCTGATACGAGCGCACCGGTCGGAGCTGCCGTTCGGTTTCGATCCGAAGTCCGTGACAATGGGCGCGTGACGAACGAGGACCGCGCCTACGAGGGGTCGCTGCTGCTGGACGACCAGCTGTGCTTCGCGCTGTACGCCGCCCAGCGCGCCGTGACCGCCGCATACCGTCCGCTTCTGGACGACCTCGGGCTCACCTACCCGCAGTACCTCGTGCTGCTGGTGCTGTGGGAGCGCGGCGAGACCAGCGTGAAGGAACTGGCGCGCTCCCTGCGTCTGGACTACGGAACCGTCTCGCCGTTGCTGAAGCGGCTGGAGGGGGCGGGGCTGGTACGCAGGGAGCGCGCGGCCGACGACGAGCGCTCGGTGCTCGTCGCGTGCACGGGGCGCGGAGAGGAACTCAGGGAGCGCGCGGCGCGCGTGCCCGGCGCGCTGCTCACGACGACCGGCCTCGGCGCGCAGGAGGTCGCGCGGTTGCGCGAGGAGCTGTGGAAGCTCACCCAGCGCGCCGACACGGCGGCCGACCGGCACTGATCACGCGCACCCACACCCTGATCGATCCGTACCCACAGCCCTGATCTCGCGTTACCCGCGGTTGCCACCCCCGGGCGCTGATCACTGACCTACCAGCCAGTATCTTGTGCGCGATGTACTTGTGCGCCACTTGTCCCGGGGGAGGCCGGCCATGACCGAGGGCACCGCTGTCGACACCCGTCCGACGAAGATCATGTACGTCGCCGAAGCCACCGCTCACGGCGGCCGCGACGGCTATGTCACCAGCCAGGACGGCCAGGTCGAGCTGAAGGTCGCGATGCCCCCGGAGCTGGGCGGCGACGGCAACGGCACCAACCCGGAACAGCTCTTCGCGGCCGGCTACAGCTCCTGCTTCCACAACGCGCTGATCCTGGTCGGCAACCGCGAGGGCTACGACCTGACCGGCTCCACGGTCGCCGCCAAGGTGGGCATCGGCCCGAACCGGCAGCGCGGCTACGGCCTCGCGGTCGCCCTCAGCGTCTCCCTGCCGGTCCTCGACCCGGACATGGCGGCGCGGCTGGTGGACGCGGCGCACGACGTCTGCCCGTACTCCAACGCGACGCGCGGCAACATCGACGTAACGATCCTGCTGGGCTGATCCCACCGAGGAATCGCAGGCTCGCGGCCCGTGTTCCACTCACTGTCGCAGGCGATCGGAAGGGACAGCGGGCGTGGACGTGAACGGCACAGTGGCCGAGGGCTTCGAGCCGGTCGAGGAGGCGTTCGCAGCGAACTTCGCGCTGCTCGGGGAACGTGGCGCCGCCGTCGCCGTGTACCGCGACGGGCACAAGGTCGTCGACCTGTGGGCCGGCACGAAGGACGTCGACGGCATGGCCGGTGCGCCCGGTACGGCCCCGTGGGAGACCGGGACCGCGCAGATCGTGCGCTCCGCGACCAAGGGCGTCGCCGCCGCCGCGCTCCTGCTGCTGCACCAGCGCGGCGAGCTGGACCTGGACGCCCCGGTCGGCGCGTACTGGCCCGAGTACAAGGCGGCCGGCAAGGAGCACACCCTCGTCCGGCAGCTGCTCGCCCACCGCGCGGGCGTGCCCGTGCTGGACCGCCCGCTGACCCCCGCCGAGGCCGCCGACCCCGGCCTGGGCGCCGCGGCCGTCGCCGCACAGGCGCCGGTGTGGGAGCCGGGCACGGACCACGGCTACCACGCCCAGACCTACAGCTGGCTCACCGGGGAACTGATCCGGCGCATCACCGGTCGCCCGGTCGGCGAGTGGATCGCGGAGGAGATCGCCGGCCCCGTCGGCGCGGACCTGTGGCTCGGCCTGCCCGAGTCGGAGCACGCGCGCGTGGGCCGCGTCGGCCCGGTCGAGGCGCCCGAGACGGCGGGCGGTCTGAAGACCCGCCCCAAGCGCGCGGTGACCGAGGCCTACGCCGACCCGGAGTCGCTGACCCGGCGCGCGTTCGCCGCGATCACCCCGCTCCCCGACGAGAACGACCCCGCCTACCGCGCGGCCGCCCTGCCCGCCTCCAACGGGATCGCCACCGCCGGCGGGCTGGCCCGTTTCTACGCCTCGCTGATCGGCGAAGTGGACGGCGGCACCCGGCTGTTCACCCCGGAGACGATGGAGCTGGCCCGCACCGAGCAGTCCGCCGGGCCGGACCGGGTCCTGGTCGTCGGCACCCGGTTCGGCCTCGGCTACATGCTGCACGGCGCCGCGTCCCCGCTGCTCTCCCCCGGCTCCTTCGGCCACCCGGGCCGGGGCGGCGCCCTCGCCTTCGCCGACCCTGAGACCGGCATCGCCTTCGGCTATGTCACCAACGGCTTCCGGAAGAGCGTGACGGCGGACCCGAGGGCGCAGGCGCTGGTGCGGGCGCTCCGCACGGCGCTCGCATAAGACCGCGCACCCCAGAGCGCGCGCCTGGGCGCACCGCGCGGCATCACCCACCGCGCGCCTCACACGCGCGACCTCACACGTTGATGGTGTGCGAGGTCCGCCCGGACTCCGCGTCGATCTCGTCGTGGGCCTTGGTCAGCAGCTGCATGGCCAGTTCGTTGAGGGCACGTGCGCCGGCTATCTCCTCGCCGACCCGGGGCTGGTTGGAGTCGACGCGGTGCCGGGTGGCGTGGCCGTGCGCCCGCACCTCGGTGCCGTCGGGCAAGCGCACCAACGCCACCGCGCGCGTGTGCTGATCATCCTCCGTGAACTCCAGCTCGACATGCCATCCGACAGCGGTGTGCATCATGACGATCACCTCCGAAAACCGCTGCTTCCAGGGTGCGCCCCCGCGCCCCGGCCCGTCATGTCGACGCCCGCCCGGCCGCCCGGTGAGCCGCTCTACTCGCCCTCGTCGTCGAAGCTGGCGAAGTACGCGGCGGCCATGTCCTCGTCCGCGTGACCCCGGGCGGCGGCACGGGCGAACCGTTCGGCCGCCGCCTCGGCGACATCGAGCCGTACGCCGCCCCGCTCGCCGGCCTGGACGATGAGCCGCGCGTCCTTCTCGGCGGTGGCCACGGCGAACGACGCCGGGGTGAGCTTCCCGTCGAGTACCAGAGCGGACTTGGCCCGCAGGTACCCCATGTCGAGCGGTCCTCCGTCGATGAGGTCGAAGAAGCCCTGCGGGTCGACGCCGAGGCCCTTCGAGAGGGCCAGCACCTCACCGGTCGCCGCGGTGACGGCGAGCACCCAGCTGTTGGCCACCAGCTTCAGCCGGCTGGCGCTGCCCGCGGCCCCGTCCTCACCGGTCCACACCGTCTTGGCGCCGACGGCGTCGAAGACGGGCGTGACCGTCTCCCGGCCGTCCTCGGGCCCGGCGGCCAGCACCGTCAGCTGACCGGCCTCGGCGGGCTGGCGGGTGCCGAGGACCGGGGCGTCGTAGAACACCAGGCCGTGCTCGCGGGCGAAGCCGGCCAGGTCGGAGACCAGCTCGATGCCGACGGTGGTGCACTGCGCCCACACGGTGCCCGGACGCAGCGCCGGTGCGGCCTCGCCCATCACGTCCAGGACGGTGTTGCCGTCGTAGAGCATGGTCAGCACCGCATCGGCGCCCTCGACGGCCTCGGCGGGCGTGCCGGTGACCCGGATCCCGTCGGCGGCCAGCGGCTCGGCCTTCTCGCGGGTACGGTTCCAGGCCCGGACCCCGAGCCCGGCGCGGGCGAGGTTGCGGGCCATGGCGGCACCCATGATGCCGGTGCCCAGGACGCTGACGGTCGGTTTGTCGGTCATGACGGCTCCCTCGTACGGTTCGTGACGGCCCAACGTCATCCTGCTACCCGGCGTGCAGCATCAGTCCTATCCCCACGACCAGCAGTCCCGCCGCCGCGATCCGGGGCGCCCCGAAGCGCTCCTTGAAGAAGAGGGCGCCTATGGCCGCGCCCACGATGATCGAGGACTCGCGCAGGGCGGCGACGGGGGCGAGGTCGGCGCGGGTCTGGGCCCACAGGACGAGGGCGTACGCGGCGACGGAGAGGAACGCGCCGAGGAGGCCGAGGGCGGCACAAGGCCGCAGCAGCCGTACGGTCTCGCCCCGCACGCGCGCGTACATGTATGCCGGGACGACGGCTCCCTGAACGGCCATCAGCCAGGCGATGTAGCCCAGCGACGACTGGGAGGCGCGTACGCCCAGGCCGTCGAGCACCGTGTACGCGGCAATCGTCAGCCCGGTCGCCAGGGCTGCACCGATCGCGGCCCAGTTGGGCTGGTGGCCGCGCAGCCCCCACAGGCTGACGCCGCTGAGCCCGAGGCACGACACGGCGATGCCGGCCGCCGACCACGCCCCGGGCACCTCGTGCGCGAACACCGCCGCCAGCACGGTCACCACGAGCGGCGCGCTCCCGCGCGCGATCGGATAGGCCTGCCCGAAGTCGCCCAGCCGGAACGAGGTCATGAGCAGCGCGTAGTAGGCGACGTGCACGGCGGCGGAGGCGAAGAGGTACGGCCAGGCCGCTGCCGCCGGAAACGCCACGAACGGCACCAGCGCGAGCCCGATGAGCAGTCCGCCGCCGGAGATCAGCGTGAACCCGACCAGCTTGTCGGTGATCTTGTGCGCGATGGCGTTCCAGCTGGCGTGCGTGACCGCGGCGAACAGCACCGCTGCGGTGACCAGCGGCGTCACCGCGAGCCTTCGGGGTGGGCTCGGGATTCTTCGGCGCCGGTGGCAGCTGTCGTCGTCATGCGGGGCACGGTAGCGGTCGTTGTACAGCGCACGCGACTGAGTTGCCATGCCCGCGCGAGACGACACGTACCCATACGGCCGCCGCACGACTGGCACGCGAATCGGGGCCTGAGGATGCTTGAGCGTGTGGTGTACGGCGCGACGCGGACGGGAGCGGTACATGAGGGCAGCGAGCGGCAGACGCACCACCGTCGGCGGCTGGTGGGTGCGCCACCTTCGGCTGCTGCCCGTTCTCCTCCTCGCCGGAGGCGCCCTCTTCGACTACAACACCGCTCCGCATGTCAGTGGAGAAGCCTTCTACACAGCCGCGCCGATGGCAGCCGCCGCACTGCTGTCCCTTCGCGCGACGATCCTGGCGGGCATCGGTGCCTGCGCCACCGACGTCGCGCTGCTCGTCCACTTCGGCCTCCTGGGGGACTCCGGTGGGCAGAGCGAGCTGGCCGCGGTCGCGACGGTCTCGGTCCTCGCCGTCGTCGTCAACCGTCTCATGCACTACAGCAACCTGCGTCTGGAGTCCGCACGCAGAATCGCCCTGGCCGTCCAGCGCGCCGTGCTGCCGCAGCTGCCGTCCTCGATGGGCTCCCTGCGGATCGCCGTGCGCTACCAGGCGGCTGTGAAGGACGCGCAGATCGGCGGCGACCTGTACAGCGCCCAGGACACCCCGTACGGCGTGCGCTGTCTGGTCGGGGACGTACGGGGCAAGGGCCTGGACGCGGTCCATGCGGTGGAGGTGACCATGGGGGTGTTCCGGGAGGCCGCCGAGGAGGAACCCACGCTCGTCGCGATCACAGCCAGGCTGGAGCGGGCACTGCTACGGGAAAGAGGGCGGCGGACGGGACCCGAGCGGACCGAGGGGTTCGTCACCGGCGTTCTCGTCGAGATCCCGCCCTGCGGCGATGAACTGCGGCTGGTCAACCGCGGTCACCCGGCGCCCCTGGTCCTGCACGCGGGCCAGGTGCGCAGCGCGGAACCGTCCGAACCGGCCCTCCCCCTGGGACTGGCGGAGCTCAGCACCGGCCAGGACCGGACCGACACGGTGCCCTTCCCTCCGGGAGCGACTCTCCTGCTGTACACGGACGGGCTGAACGAGGCACGGAACCGCGCCGGCGACTTCTACGACCCCGCAGCCGGGCTGACCGGACTCGACTTCGCCGGACCGGACGCGCTGCTCGACGCCCTTCTCACCGAGGTGAGCCGCCATACCGGCGGCCGCATCACCGATGACCTGGCCCTGCTCGCGGTCACCCGAGACGGATGAGGAAATCGGCCCAGGCGGCCGGGGTGACCTTCAGCTGCGCGGTGTCGGGGGTTTTGGAGTCGCGGATGTGGATGGTGGTGGGGGTGGTGGCCACTTCGACGCAGTCGTCGCCTTCGCTGCTGCTGCTGTAGCTGCTCTTGAACCAGTGCAGTTCCGTGGCGCTCATAGTCTCCCCAGCGCTTGCTCAATGAAGGCGTGCGACTCCCTCGGTGAGAGAGCCTCGGCTCGGATGATCCCATACCGCAGTTCGAGGATCCGGAGCTGCCTGAGGTCCGAGACCGGGCGGCCGTTGAACGCCCCGTCGGAACGACCTACAGCGGTACCGTCCTCGAACTTCAGCAACTCGACCAAGCCGCTCATTCCGGGGTGCCCTTCGTGGCGGGTCGGCATGACCTGGACCTCGACGTTGGGCAACTGGGACAGTTCCAACAGGTGTTCAAGCTGTCGACGTAGCAGCATTGTCCCGCCGATGGGCCGTTCGAGCGTCACCTGTTCCTGGACAAAGCTGAGGTCAGGAGCGGGCGAACGCTCGAAGATCGAATGTCGCGCCACGCGTGCCGCAACCATCTGCTCCAACTCGTCCTGTGTGTAAGCCGGTCGGCGCACCTTCAGCAACGCCCGCGTGTACTCCGGTGTCTGGAGCAACCCATGGATATTGTGGTTGCTGTACAGCAGCAGCTCGACGGCCCGGCCCTCCATCTCCGCCAGCCTCCGCACCTTCTTCGGATACCGGGCCCTGCGCATCTCCTCCATGAACGCCTTGAGATGACCCTGCGCCTTCAGGACCCCGTCGGCCTTCTCCAGGAACTCCGGCCGGGGAATCCGCTGCCCTCGCTCGATCTTGCGGATCAAGTCCTCGCCGTAGCCCATGACTTCGGCCAGATCGGCCACGCTCATCCCGGCCGTCTCCCGGCAGACCTTGAGCAGCCGCCCCACCGCCTGCACCACCGGCTCGATCTCGTCGCCGGGTTCGACGTCCCAACCCGCCTCGTCCACGCCCTCGTTCACGCTCACACACCTCCAACGCGCACCTGTACCCGTACAACGCCCGAGACAGCCAAGACAGCCGGGACAAACCCGGGACAGAAAAAGGCCGGTGAGAGTGCAAGCCCCGTCCCCACGGGCACCCTCACCGGCCGGTCCGCTACCGGAAGCGGTACGTCAGGCGCGTACCAGCTCCCTCTCCTCGTCCGGATCAGCGTTCTTCTGGAGGCCCTCGCCCTCGACGTCCACGTTGGGCAGCGCGCGGTCGAGCCACTTCGGCAGCCACCAGGCCCGCTTGCCGAGCAGCGCGAGCACCGCCGGGACGATGGCCATGCGGACGATGAACGCGTCGAAGAAGACGGCGATCGCGAGGCCGAAGCCGATCATCTTGACCATCGCCTCGGTGGAGCCGATGAAGCCGGAGAACACGGCGATCATGATGACGGCGGCGGCCGTGACGACCCGTGCACCGTGCTTGAAGCCGGTCACGACGGCCTGGTTGGGCTTCTCGCCGTGGACGAACGCCTCCCGCATCCGGGTCACGAGGAAGACCTCGTAGTCCATCGCGAGGCCGAAGACGACACCCACCATGAAGATCGGCATCATCGACATGACCGGGCCGGTCTGCTCGACGTTCATCAGGCCCGACAGCCAGCCCCACTGGAAGACCGCGACCACGGCGCCGAGGGCCGCCAGCACGCTGAGCAGGAAGCCGAGGGCCGCCTTCAGCGGGACGAGGATCGAGCGGAAGACCACGATCAGGAGGAGGAAGGCCAGGCCGACGACCAGCGCCAGGTACGGCACGAGCGCGTCGTTCAGTTTCTGCGAGACGTCGATGTTCATCGCCGTCGAACCGGTGACCAGGACCTTGGAGTCCGTCTCCTTCGCGATGTCCGCGCCCTTGTCACGGATGCTGTGCACCAGGTCCTCTGTCGTCTTCGAGGACGGCTTGGACTTGGGTACGACCGTGATCGTCGCGGTGTCGCCGGCCTTGTTGGCCATGGCCGGGGTGACCGCGACGACGTCCTTCAGGCCCTTGATCTCGTCGCCGACCTTGGTGAAGGCGGCCTTGGGGTCATGGCTGTCCTTGGCGTCGACCACGACCATCAGCGGGCCGTTGAAGCCCGGCCCGAAGCCCTCGGAGAGCAGGTCGTAGGCGCGGCGCTGGGTGGTGGAGGTGGGCTGGGAACCGTCGTCGGGCAGGCCCAGTTCCAGGGAGGCGGCCGGGATCGCCGCCGCGCCGAGGCCGAGCACACCGAGCAGCAGAACGGCGATCGGGCGGCGTACGACGAAGCTCGCCCAGCGGGTGCCCATGTTGGGCCGGCCCGGCTTCTTCGGGGTGCGGCCGCCGCCGAGCAGCTTGCTCTTCTCGCCCGCCGGCTTGATCTTGCGGCCCGCGTAGCCGAGCAGCGCCGGGATCATCGTCAGCGCGATGAGGACGGCGATGGCGACGGTGCCGGCCGCCGCGATGCCCATCTTGGTGAGCATCGGGATGTTGACGACCGACAGGCCGACCAGGGCGATGACGACGGTGAGGCCGGCGAAGACCACTGCCGAACCCGCCGTACCGACCGCCCGTCCGGCCGCTTCCTCGCGCTCGCGGCCCTCGGCCAGTTCGGCGCGGTAGCGGGAGACGATGAAGAGGGCGTAGTCGATGCCGACGGCCAGGCCGATCATCGACGCGAGGGTGGAGGTCGTGGAGCCGAGATCGAGGGCGCTGGCGAGCGCGGTGATCGTGGAGACACCGATGCCGACGCCGATGATCGCGGTGAGCAGCGGGAATCCGGCCGCGAGCAGCGAGCCGAAGGTGATGACGAGGACGACGGCGGCGATACCGATGCCGATGACCTCGCTGGAGCCGGTCTTCGGGGCCGCGCTCAGCGCGTCACCGCCGACCTCGACGGTCAGTCCGGCGTCCCGCGCGTGCTGTGCGGCCTCCTTCAGGGCGTCCCGGGAGGAGTCCTTCAGCTGCATGCCGGAGACCTTGTACTTCACCGAGGCGTAGGCGATCGTGCCGTTCTTGCTGACGGCGTGCCCGGCGTAGGGGTCGGCGACGGAGGTGACCTCGGAGCCGCTGCCCAGCTCCTTGACGGTCTTCTCGACGGCTTCCTTGTTGAGTTTGTCGGTCACCTTCTCGCCGCTCGGCGCCTTGAAGACGACGCGCGCGGTGGCGCCGTCGGCGCTCATCCCGGGGAAGCGCTGTTCCAGCAGGTCGAAGGCCTTCTGCGCCTCGGTGCCGGGGATCGAGAAGGAGGTGTTGCCGGCGGCCGGCGCGGAGGCGGCGCCCACCCCGGCGAGGGTGAGCAGCGCTATCCATATGAGAGCGACGAAGTGCCGTCGCCGGAAGGCGAGACGGCCGAGTTTGTAGAGCATCGTGGCCACGGAGACGTACTCCCGGTCAGGTCGTTGGGTCCATCAGGGCAGGGGTGATCAGCCCGACGACGTGAGCGGTGACGTCAGTTGGTGGGCTTACTCGGGGTTCAGAGGGTGATCAGGAGAGGGGATCAGAACGTGATCAGGAGGTGATCAGGAGGTGGGAACGCCGAGGGCGGGGAGGACCACGGCGTCGATGTACGACAGGAGGAAGGCCTGTGTCGGCGGCTGCTCGTCGATGAGCGTGCGGGCGGCGAACCCGCCGATCATCATGTGCATCACGTAGTCGATCGCCGGGTTGTCCGCGCGGACCTCGCCCCGGTCGATCGCCCGTTGCAGTACACGGCGGAACGCCGCCATCTCCGGCTCGATGAGATGGTCCTTGAACGCCCGCAGGAGGTCCGGGTTGCCGTGCATGGCCATCGCCAGACCCCGCATCAGCGCGGAGTTCTGCTCCATCTCGCAGTCGTCGGAACGCAGGGTGAGGGCGTGCAGGTCGCTCCTGAGCGATCCGGTGTCGACCTCGTCGGCGAGGCCTCCCGGCTTGCCGTGCCGCACCGCCTTCGCCACCAGCTCGGCCTTGCCGCCCCACTGGCGGTAGAGCGTCGCCTTGCTGGACTTGGTGCGCGCGGCCACGGCGTCCATGGTGAGGGCGTCGTAGCCGACCTCGCGGAGCAGGTCGAGCACGGCCTCGTACAACTCGGCCTCACGCTCGGGCGTGATCCGGCTGCGGCGCCCCGGTGCGAGCACCGGCTCCACCGGAGCGGCTGACGCCGCACCCTTTGCCGCGACCTCGGTCATGCCACTCACCTTCCCGCTCCGGAGCCTCCTGCTTCGTACCACCATGAAGATACCCTGAGAGCATGCGAAACGAAACCGTTTCGTACGTGTCTTGGGTCACGGACGTCAGAGCCGCATAAGTTGCTGGGTCCCAGTTGGCGGAAAAGCATGGGGAGGTGAGCTATCTGCGCCTTCCCCACCTCAGCGGCGACCTGCTGTGCTTCGTGGCCGAGGACGACCTCTGGCTGGCTCCTCTCGATGCCCCGGGCCGGGCCTGGCGGCTCACGGCGGACCGTACGAAGACCGGGCACCCGCGGTTCTCGCCCGACGGCAGGCAGATCGCGTACACGACCTGGCGCAGCCTCGTGCCCGAGATCCACCTGGTCGGGGTCGACGGCGGTCCCGCGCGGCAGCTGACGTACTGGGGCAGCGCCGACACCCAGGTCTGCGGCTGGACGCCCCCTGAGGAGGACGGCAGGAGCCGCATCCTGGCGGTGGCCTCGCACGGCCAGCCCTTCTCCTACTTCACCTGGGCCTACAAGGTCCCCACCGACGGAGACCCGGGCGGCCGGCTGCCCTGGGGCCCGGTCGCCGACATCCAGGTCGCCGACGTCGCCGGCGAGCACAAGACCCTCCTGCTCACCGGCACCCCGCCCCACGAACCGGCCTCCTGGAAGCGCTACCGCGGCGGCGCCATGGGCCGGCTCTGGCTGCACGGCGAGCAACTCGTGCCCGACATCGGCGGCCATCTGGCATGCCCCATGTTCGTCGCCGGCCGGATCGCCTTCCTCTCCGACCACGAGGGCGTCGGCAACCTCTACTCCTGCGCCCACGACGGCACCGACCTGCGCCGCCACACCGACCACGACGCGTTCTACGCCCGGCACGCCTCCAGCGACGGCACCCGGGTCGTCTACCAGTGCGCCGGCGACCTGTGGCTGGTCGACGACTTCGCCCCGGACGCCGTACCGCGCAAGCTGGACATCCGCCTCGCCGGGCCGGCCACCGGACGCCGCCCGTACCAGGTGCCGGCCGCGCAGAACATCGACGGCATCTCCGTGGACGAGACCGGCCGGGCCAGCGCCGTCGTCGTACGCGGCAGCCTGTACTGGCTCACCCACCGCGAAGGCCCTGCCCGTACGATCGCCGACACGCCCGGCGTGCGGGTACGGCTGCCGGAGATGCTGGGTACGACCGGTCAGCTGGCCTATGTGACGGACGCCGAGGGCGAGGACGCCGTGGAGATCGCCCAGCTGCCCCGCGCGACCGGCGACCGCGCGCCCCGCCGGCTCGCCTCCGGCGAACTGGGCCGCGTCCTGGAGCTGGCCTCCGACCCGGAGGGCGAACGGCTTGCGGTCGCCTCGCACGACGGGCGGTTGCTGCTGATCGATGTGTCGGAGGGCGAGGGTGGGGAGGCTGCCGCGAGCGGGGACGGCGAGGTCGCCGGAGCTGCGGCGGGTGCGGGCGACAAGGGCACGGGAGCTACGGCCGGAGCCGACGACACGAATGTTGTGGCCGGAGCCGACGACACGAATGTTGTGGCCGGAGCCGGCGAACAGGACACCGGACCCGCGGAAACCGCCGGAGGCCGGGTCACCGAGCTGATCCGCTCCGTCAACGGCCCCGTCCGCGACCTCTCCTTCTCCCCGGACGGCGCGTGGCTCACCTGGTCCCACCCGGGCATCGGCCGCTCCCTGCGCCAGATCAAGCTGGCCCGGATCAAGGACCGGCTGATCGTGGACGTGACCAACGGCCGCTTCGAGGACGAGAATCCGGTCTTCACCCGCGACGGCCGCTACCTCGCCTTCCTCTCCTGGCGCGGCTTCGACCCGGTGTACGACGTCCACACCGGCGACCTGTCCTTCCCGCTCGGCTGCCGCCCGTACCTCGTCCCGCTGAACTCGGTGACCCCCTCCCCGTTCGCCCTGAACCCCGAGGGCCGTCCGGCGGCCGGCGGGCTCGACCCGGTCGAGGACGAGGAGACGGGCGAGGCCGGCACGGTGACGGTGGAGGTGGAGGGCCTGGCGAACCGGGTCACGCCGTTCCCGGTGATCGCCTCCAAGTACTCCGCGCTCTGCCCGGTCGCGGGCGGCGGACTGGTCTGGCTGCGCTGGCCGATCTCCGGCGCGCTCGGCGAGACCTTCGTCAACCCGGCCGACATCAGCGGTCGCCCGACCCTGGAGTACTTCAACATCACCAAGGCGAAGAAGGCCGAACTGGTCGACCACATGGACTGGTTCGCGGTCAGCGGCGACGGCACCCGGCTGGTCGTCGTGGACGAGGGCGATCTGCGCGCGGTGCCCTCCACGGAGTCCGGTGACGCGGACACGACCGTCTGGATCGACCTGCGCCGCATCCTGCACGAGGTCGACCCGCCCGCGGAGTGGCGCCAGGCCTTCGACGAGGCGGGCCGGATCATCCGCGGCTACTTCTGGGACCCGGGCATGTGCGGCATCGGCTGGGACGCGGTGCTCGACCAGTACCGCCCGCTCGTCGAACGGGTCGCCTCCCCCGACGATTTCGCGGATCTGCTGCGGGAGGTCCTCGGCGAACTGGGCACCTCGCACGCCTACGTCACCGCCGCCCGCCGCAACGAGGGCCCGTCCCCCTACCAGCGCTGGCAGGGCCTGCTCGGTGCCAACCTCGTCCGCCGCGACGGCCACTGGCTGGTCAAACGCATCCTGCCCGGCGACTCCTCCGACTCCAAGGCCCGCTCACCGCTGGCCGGCACGGGCATCCGCGAGGGCGCCGTCCTGACCCACGTCGACGGCCGCCCGGTCGATCCGGTGGCCGGGCCGTTCCCGCTGCTCGCCGGCTCCGGGGGTACGACCGTGGAGCTGACGTTCACCCCGGAAGGGGAGTCGGGCCGAGCCCGCCGGGTCGCCGTCGTACCGCTCGTCGACGAGCGGCCGCTGCGCTACCAGGACTGGGTCGCCAAACGCCGCGAGGTCGTACGGGAGTTGAGCGGCGGCAAGTGCGGCTACCTGCACATCCCCGACATGGGCGGCTCGGGCTGGGCCCAGTTCAACCGCGACCTGCGCATGGAGGTGTCCCGGCCCGCGCTGATCGTGGACGTGCGCGGCAACGCGGGCGGGCACATCAGCGAACTCGTCATCGAGAAGCTGACCCGGACGATCCTGGGCTGGGACCTGACGAGGGACGCGCAACCGGTGTCGTACACCTCGAACGCCCCCCGAGGCCCGATCGTCGCCCTCGCCGACGAGGCGACCTCCTCGGACGGCGACATGATCACGGCGGCCTTCAAGTTGCTGAAGCTCGGCCCGGTGGTCGGCCAGCGCACCTGGGGCGGCGTGGTCGGCATGACGGGCCGCCACCGGCTGGGCGACGGCACGGTGATCACGGTGCCGATGAACGCGGCCTGGTTCGATGCCTACGGCTGGTCCGTGGAGAACCACGGCGTCACCCCCGACCTGGAGATCATGCGCACCCCCCTGGACTGGGCGGAAGGCCGGCACGCCCAGATGGACGACGCGATCCAACTGGCCCTGGACCTCCTCGAATCCAACCCCGCCGCAATCCCCCCCGACTACAGCGACGCCCCCAACCGATCCCGCCCAACACTCCCGCTCCGGGCGAAGCGGGGGGAGACATAGGCGAGCGATGAGGGGGTGTGGTGCGGAGGGGCCGTGCGGAGGGGGGTGGTGCGAGGGGGCCGTGCGGAGGGGGCCCGTGCGGGGGGCCGTGCGGAGGGGGCCCGTGCGGGGGGCGTGGTGCGGGGGACGTGGCGCGGAAGCGGCCGACGTGAAGGGGCGCGGTGCGCGGCGCGGTGTGGCAGTGGCCGGCGTGAAAGAGCGCGGTGTCGGGACGCGACGTGGAAGAGGCCGGCGTGAAAGGGCGCGGTGTGGCAGTGACCGCTGAAGGGGTGGTGGGGGCGCGATGTGGCAGTGGCCGGCGTGAAAGAACGCGGTGTCGGGACGCGACGTGGAAGAGGCCGGCGTGAAAGGGCGCGGTGCGCGGCGCGGTGTGGCAGTGGCCGGCGTGAAGGGGGGTTGGAGTTGGGACCGATGCAGAAGAGGCCAACGTGAAATGAGCGCAGGGGGAGGGATTCGATGCAGGAGAGGCCAGCGTGAAGGAATGAGGTGTGCGGGACGCAGCCCGGGGAGCGCACGGTGTGAGAGGCGCGCGTGAGGGCGCAATGCGGGGGACGCACGTGAGAGGCGCATATGAAGGCCGCGGGGGACTACGCGGCAAAGGATCAGGCTGTTGAGAACGCGGGGGATCTACGCGACAAGGCCAGGCTGTTGAGGGACGTGGGGGATCTACGCGGCAAGGCCAGGCTGTTGAGGGGCGCGGGGAACTGCGCGACAAGCCCCCACCCACCCGCACCCGACACCACACCCCCACCACCCCGAACGCAACGACAAAAACAGGGCGCCCTCCACAAAGAAGGGCGCCCCAAACCAACCACCCGGCCAAAGCCGAGCGCAGCGACTACGCGTCGTAGTCCCGGTTGAAGCGGTCCTGCATCTCCCGGTCCGTGTCCTCGATGTCGCGCATGTTCTCGTGCTTCTGACCACGCTGCGGTTGCTGGCCACGCTGCGGCTTCTGCCCACGCTGCGCCTGCTGGCCACGCTGGCCGGCCCGCTCACGCCCCTCGTTGAGCTTGTCCTTGGCCTTCTTCTGCGACTCGCCGGCCTGGTCCTTGAACTGGTCCTTCATACCCATGTGGGTTCACTCCTGTGGTGAGTGAGGGTGGGGGTGGCCCTGGGCGGGGCCCCTCGCTGGGGCCCCTCGGCGGGGCCTCGACCAGATTCACACGGGCGACCAGGGTGCGCATGTGGATCAGTTACGGCGCGTAGCCCGCGCCGCTTCGTCGGCCGCACCACCCGCGCCCACGAGTCCCGAGCGCATCCCCTGCAGCCGGGGCGCGAACCGCTTCATCTCGCGCTGCCCGACCGTCCCGATGATCCCCGGCAGATACCCGCGCACGCCCTGCATGCCGCGCAACCACCACTGTCCGTACACATGCGCCGAGCGCCGTTCGATCCCGGCGACCAGCCGGTCCACCGCCGGTCCCAGCGGGTATGTCTTGTTGGACGGCCATGGCAGCCGCTGCCGCAACTCGCGCATGACGTCGTCCTGGTCGGCGCCGCGCACCATGTCGGTGTCGGTCCACGACAGATAGCCCACGCCGACGCGCACGCCCTGGTAGCCGACCTCGGCGCGCAGACAGTGCGCGTACGCCTCCACGCCCGACTTGGACGCGCAGTACGCCGTCATCATCGGCGCCGGGGTGATCGCGGCGAGCGAGGCGATCTGGAGCAGATAGCCCCGGCTCTCCGTCAGCACCGGCAGGAACGCCCGCGCGGTCACCGCCGAACCGATCAGGTTCACCTCGATCACGCGCCGCCAGGCCTGCGGATCGGAGTCGGCGAACGGACCGCCCGTCGCCACACCGGCATTGGCCACCACGATGTCGACCTTCCCGAACCGCGCCTTCACCTCCTGCGCGACCCGGCTCATCGTCTCGTGGTCCGTGACGTCGGCGTACCAGTAGGCGCAGTCGCTGTGCAGACGCGAGGAGACCTCCTTGAGCGCCTCCTCCTCCAGCCCGACCAGCGCGACCTTCGCGCCGCGCGCGGAGAGCTTGCGCGCCAGCAGCTCACCGACACCGCGCGCCGCTCCGGTGACGACCGCGACCTGCCCTTCGAGGCTGACCCTGCTCATGCGCCCTCCTTGATCTGCGCCGGGGTGGCACGGTGCTCGTCCTCGGGGCCGGTCCCCGGGACGGTGACATAAGTGGTGACGAGGTCCCGGATCCTGCCGGTCACCAGGTCGGGTGCCTCGATCGGGGTCATGTGTCCGACGCCGGTCAGCTCGGTGAGGCCGACGCACTGCGGCAGCGCGGCGACCAGCGCGCGGGCGTGCACGGGAGGCGTGAGCCGGTCGGACGCGCCGTGCACGACCGCGGTGGGCGCGTGCAACTCCCGTACGCCGTGGTCGAGATCGAGCGCTTCGAGCACGCCGGCCCAGGCGTGACGCACGGCGCGCGGACAGGCATGCACGATCCGCGCGCACGCCTCCACCATGTGCGGGGCGGAACCGGCGCCCATGGTGGCGTACTTGAGGATGCTCTTCGCGACCGGCGTGACCGGCCCGAGCGGGGCGCGCGAACCGAGAACGCGCCCGGTGATCCAGGTGCGCACGCGCCCGGCGCGCAACGGCACCACACGTGCCTCCGCGACCAGCCGCGAGCTGCCGGTGCTGCACAGCAGGACGGCACCGACGTGTTCGCGGAAGCGGGGGCGCGTGGCCGCGGCCATGACCGTCATACCGCCCATGGAGTGGCCGACGATCAGCGCCTTCTCTCCACGCGCGAGCGTCTGCGCGAGCACCGCTTCCAGATCGTCCGCCAGCGCTTGGGTGGTGCACGCGGGGCTCGCGGGACTGCGCCCGTGCCCCCTCTGGTCGTACGCGATCACACGGTGGTCTTTGGCCAGGTCCCGTATCTGCGCGGCCCAGAAGGCGGTCGAGCAGGTCCAGCCGTGGGAGAGGACTACAGGGGGCGCGTTCTCGGGCCCGTGCACCTCGACGTACAGCCGCGCGCCGTCGGCGGAGACGACGGTGAGTTCGCGGGCGGGGGTGGGCGGGACGTACGGTCCGGAGGCCACGGAGGCGAGACGGCTCATGCGGCGCCCTCGCTCCGCTGGGCGTCGGCGACGCGCGCGGGCGCGGACTTCCCGGTGGCGCGCGCGGGTCGCTTGGTTGTGCGCGCGGGCTCGCTCGTCTTCTTCACACCGTGGCCAGCGCCGTCCGCGCCGCCCTCCGCGTCCTTCACGCCGGGCTTGCGGATGACCGCGTACTCCCCCAGATCCACCCGCCGGGTCGCGCGCCGGAACTCGGACGTCGTACCCGGCCAGATGGTGGTGTTGCGGCCGCTCGCGTCCAGGTACCAGCTGGTGCAGCCGCCGGTGTTCCACACAGTGCGCTTCATGCGCTCCTGAACCGTGCGGTTCCAGCCCTCGACGGCCGCGGGCCGGGCGTCGAGGGCCGTACGGCCTCCGAGGACGTCCAGTTGCCGCAGATAGTCGGCCATGTAGTTCAGCTGGGACTCGATCATGAGGATCATGGAGGAGTTCCCGAGGCCGGTGTTGGGCCCGATGATGGTCATCCAGTTCGGGAACCCGGCGGCCGCGGCGCCGCGCAGCGCCTGCATGCCGTTCTTCCAGGAGTCGGCGAGGGTGATGCCCTCCGCCCCGACCACCCGCTCGGCGATCGGCATGTCCGTGACGTGGAAGCCCGTGCCGAAGATGATCGCGTCCACCTCGGCCTCGGTGCCGTCGGCCGCGACGACGGTCGAGCCGCGGATCTCGCTGAGCCCGCCGGCGACGACGTCCACATTCGGCTGGGCCAGCGCCGGGTAGTACTCGCTGGACAGCAGGATCCGCTTGCAGCCGATGCGGTAGTCGGGGGTGAGCTTCGCGCGCAGGGCCGGGTCCTTGATGGCGCGGGCCATGTTGCGCTTGGCGAGCTGCTCGACGAGTCCGAGTTCGTCGGGATGCTTGGTGAACGCCTGCACCTGCAGCTCCCGGATGCCCCACAGCAGGCCCCGCCTCAGCTGGGTGGTGAAGGGCAGCGACCGGTGCAGCCGGCGCTCGACGCCGCTGATGGCGCGGTCGACGCGGGGCATCACCCAGGGAGGGGTGCGCTGGAAGAGGGTGAGCCGGCCGACCTCGCGCTGGATCGCGGGCACGATCTGGATGGCGGACGCGCCGGTGCCGACCATGGCGACGCGCTTGCCGCGCAGGTCGAAGTCGTGGTCCCAGCGGGCGGAGTGGAACACCTTGCCCGGGAAGGATTCCAGGCCGGGGATCTCGGGGATCTTCGGGTCGGAAAGCGGCCCGGTGGCGGAGACGACCACGTCGGCGGAGAGCGACCCGCGCGCGGTCTCGATGTTCCACCGCAGGTTGTCCGCGTCCCAGGTCATCAGTTTGACCTCGGAGTCGAAGCGGATGTGCCGGCGCAGCCCGAAGAGGTCGGTGACGTGCTCCAGGTAGGCGCGGATGTGCCGCTGCCCGGAGAAGGTACGCGGCCAGTCGGGGTTGGGTGCGAAGGAGAAGGAGTAGAGGTGGGAGGGCACGTCACAGGCGCACCCGGGGTAACTGTTGTCCCGCCAGGTGCCGCCGACGCTGTCCGCCCGCTCCAGGACGACGAAGTCGGTGATCCCTTCGCGGCGCAGCCGCACGGCGGCTCCCAGCCCGCCGAACCCGGACCCGATCACCGCCACCCGTACATGCTCGTGCTGGGCCATCCCGAAGCCTCCACGCATCACCTTGGACTCTGCCAGTGAACACTGGCGCAATTGGACTGTAGAGCAGCGCACTACCGAGCGGTAGGGGTCGGGAAGGGAAAGTTACCGGCGGTACAACATAGGCTGCGGACGTGGCAGACGACGGTGCACTCAGGGCGGGGCAGGGCGGCCGGCGCGATGAACGGGACGGCGCGCAGGGCGCACACCACGGCGCGCGGGACACCGGACCGCGCGAGTACCGCATGGAGGAACTGGCGCGCCTGGCCGGCATCACCGTGCGCACACTGCGCTTCTACCGCGAGCGCAAGCTGATCCCGCCGCCCCGCCGCGAGGGCCGTATCGCCTGGTACGACGACCACCACCTGGCTCGTCTGCGCACCATCGCCGCCCTGTTGGAACGCGGCCACACCCTCAACGGCATCGCCGAGCTGGCCGAGGCCTTCGACCACGGCCGCGATGTCGCCGACCTCCTCGGCGTCGGCGGCCCCACCGAGGAGGAACCGGTCCACCTCACCCCGGAGGAACTCGCAGCCCGCTTCGAGGGCGAGGTCACTCCCGAGAACCTCGCCGCCGCCATGGAACTGGGCTACCTGGGCACCGACGGCGACGCGATCGTCCACGTCAGCCGGCGTCTGCTGGACGTCTCCTCGGCGCTGGTCCGCGAGGGCATCCCGCTCGGCGAGGTCCTCACGGCCGCCGCCCGCGTCCGCGAACACGCCGACGCCCTGGCCGAACTCTTCTCCGACCTGATCCTGCGCCACGCCCCCGAGGAGGACCTCCACCGCCTGCGACCCCTGGCCCGCAGCGTGGTGGAGGCGGAACTCTCCCTGGCCATGGACCGCCGCCTCAACAAGGAGACAGGCGCGAAGGGCGCCTGAACGCGCCCTGGCGCATCGGACGAGGCGCGCGCCTGAAGGTCGTACGCCTACAGGTCGTAGACGACCGTCACCGGCGCATGGTCGGACCAGCGCTCGGCGTGCGTGGCGGCGCGCTCGACGAAGCCCTTGACGGCCTTGCCGGCGAGACCGGGCGTGGTGACGTGGTAGTCGATGCGCCAGCCGGAGTCGTTGTCGAAGGCCCTCCCGCGGTACGACCACCAGGTGTACGGCCCCTCGGCCTCGGGGTGCAGGGCGCGTACGGCGTCGACGTAGCCCCCCTCCTCGGCAGCGAACACCCGGCCGAGCCACTCCCGCTCCTCGGGCAGGAAGCCCGAGTTCTTGGTGTTGCCGCGCCAGTTCTTGAGGTCGGCCTCCTGGTGGGCGATGTTCCAGTCGCCACAGACGACCACCTCGCGGCCGTCGGCGGCGGCCCGCTCACGCAGCGCCTTGAGGTGGACGAGAAACTCCCCCATGAAGCGGACCTTCTCGTCCTGACGCTCGGTACCGACCTCGCCGGAGGGCAGATACAGGGAGGCCACCGTGACGCCGGGCAGGTCGGCCTCGACATAGCGCCCGCTGCCGTCGAACTCGGCCGAGCCGAAGCCGACCCGGACGCGGTCGGGCTCACGCCGCGTGTAGAGGGAGACCCCCGCGCGCCCCTTGGCCGCGGCCGGGGCGTGCACGACGTGCCAGCCGTCGGGCTGGCGCACCTGCTCGGGCAGCTGGTGCGGTTCGGCACGCACCTCCTGCACGCAGACGACGTCCGCAGAGGTCTGCGCGAGCCACTCCACGAAGCCCTTCTTGGCGGCGGCTCGCAGTCCGTTCACGTTCACCGAGGTCACAGTCAGCACCAGGGCACGATACCGGCACACTGGACGGGGTCCACCCGCACAGCCCGACGATCACCGTCAGCATAGAAGTACGGTAGGCAGCATGAATATACGTCGTGTTCGTTTCGATCACCCCGACGCCGTCAAGCTCAACGACGAGGTCCAGGCCGAGTACCACGTGCGCTACGGCGACGGTGGCGACGCCACGGCCCTCGACGCCGCCGACTTCGACCCGCCCCGGGGCGCATATCTGATCGCGTACGACGAGCACGACCGCCCCGTCGCGACCGGTGGCTGGCGCAGCCAGGACCACAACGACGAGGGCAACACGGACGGCGACGCCGAGCTCAAACGCATGTACGTGATCGCGGGCATGCGGGGCCGGGGTCTCGCGCGCCGGATGCTCACGGCGCTGGAGGAGGATGCCCGCGCCGCCGGCCGCCTCCGCATGGTCCTGGAGACGGGCACCAAGCAGCCGGAGGCCATCGCCCTGTACACCTCCAGCGGCTACGAACCGTGCACGAAGTTCGGCTACTACCGCCACTACGAGGAGAGCCGCTGCTTCGCGAAGGCGCTCTGAGTCTGTAACTCGGATCACACCAGGCCCGCTTGAACCCAGGCGGGCCTGCGCGCGAGCCACGGCCGCGCACATAAACGATGGAGCCCCTGTCGACTACTGCCGACAGGGGCTCCATGCTGCGTGGACCTGAGGGGATTTGAACCCCTGGCCCCCTCGATGCGAACGAGGTGCGCTACCGGACTGCGCCACAGGCCCTTGCAACGAGTGAAACTTTAGCATCCCGATCGGGGTGCTTGGAAATCCGCTCCCTCACTGGTCACAGCGGGGGTTTCCGTAGGGGGCGCGCACGGCCCGGAGGGCGCCGAGGAGGGTGGGAGCGGGGTCACTCGTTGGCCGCGCGCGGGCGGTCGCCGTCCTCGTACTGATCGAAGAGGGGCGTGCGTCCGCGCTCGCGCGCCCGGCGCGCGGAGGCCGCGCGGCGCGCGTCGCTGCGGCCGTCCGCCGGGATATCTCCAGACGCGGACGCCTGCTCGCCCGCCTCGCCCTCCGGCGCCCGGCTCGCCCCGCGCTCCGGCGCGACCGAGCTGGAACGCGCCGAACTCCATGTGTCGGGCGCCCCCAGATCCACATCGGACGTGGCACGCGGCGCGACCGGCGCGGTCACGTACGTCGGCAGGGGCACCGGCACCGGGTCCCAGCTGTCCCCGCCGGGCCGCCGCTGGCGCTCCCGCTGCTGATCGACCCACTCGGCGTGATCCGTCTGCTCGACCAGTGCGCGCCGGTCCGCGGCGAGCGCGGCGAGCCCGGTCTCCGTCCCGGCCTCCGGGGCGTCCTCCGATTCGTCCGCGCCGGGGCTCGCGTCGAGGGACGCGCGCCGACGCGGCTGGCGTTCCCGCTCCCGCAGCCGCTGGGCCGCGACCTCGGCGCGCCGGCGGTCCATCTGGTAGGCGAAGCGACGGCGCTCCTGGGAGCGCAGGTACGCGATGTACCCGCTGAGCAACCCGGCCGGCACGGCGGGCACCCACAGGAAGGCGAGCCCGCCGATGGCGGCCCCGACGGCACCCAGCGTGAAGGCGAAGAAGAGCATCACGGTGGTGCGCCTACGGCGTGCAAGGACCTTCGAGCGCCGGGCGCGCGCTGCGGCCGCCTGGGCCGAGGGAGAACGCCGCGCGGGCGGCACCCGCTTCGACGCGGGCAGGGAGCCGGATACGGGCGCCGAGCCGGACGCGGGCGCCGACTTGGGCACCGGCGCGGCGGCTTGTTCGCGTGCCGGTTCCGCCCTCCCCGGCACCCCCGGCTCGGCGTCGGTGTGCACCTGACGTCGGGTCGGAGGCATGGCGAACGCCCGGACGTCCACCGAATCGGTGACGGCGCCCGGGTCGCCGGCGTCCGGCTCCCCCTCCTGGGTGGAGCGCGCCCGCAGGTCCTTGGCGTACCGGCGCTCCATTCCCGCCTTTCCGGACAGCAGCCGGATGGCGGTGCTGAAGCGTTCCGTCGGACGGGCCTCGTTCAGCTCGTCCTGCCTACGGAGCCACATCGGCACCAAGTAGGCGGCCCAGGCCCCGACAATGACTGCGTAGATGAGGCCGCTGCTGCTCACGCCTCACACCGTAGAGGGGTTTGCGCGAGGCCATCCGCCAATTGGGCCGGTGTGTCGCACGATCTGGCTGATATTTCCAGCATTTTTTGCGATCGATGCGATCAACGGGCTGCCACAGCCGCGAATTCAGCGCCCTGAGACGGTCAACGCCCGATCAATTT
This sequence comes from Streptomyces sp. IMTB 2501, assembly GCF_001953885.1. GTDB lineage: Bacteria > Actinomycetota > Actinomycetes > Streptomycetales > Streptomycetaceae > Streptomyces. Next base: position 174,393 of record NZ_MQUS01000013.1, read on the forward strand.
CGAACATATATTCAATTTCCGAGGGTTGGACGGGATTCCCCGCGCGTTCTACGGATTGCGCGCCGAGCCTGATGCGCCCGACGCCCCCGAGGCACCACTCGCGCCCTCTCCGTCGTCCGCGCGCCCGGTGCGCCGCTCTCCCTGAGAGCGTGCCCGCTGCCACCGCGCGAGCAACCCGTCGGGCACCTCTTCCGCGGTGAGCGCGAAGACCAGGTGGTCGCGCCAGGCCCCGTCGATGTGGAGATAACGGGGCCGGAGCCCCTCCTCGCGAAATCCGAGTTTCTCCACGACCCGGCGGCTGGGCCGGTTCTCGGGACGAATGCAGACCTCGATGCGGTGCAGTCCGACGGTGTGGAAACAGTGGTCCACCACGAGCGCGACAGCCGTCGGCATCACCCCGCGCCCGGCCACCGCCTCGTCCACCCAGTAGCCGATGTGCCCGGAGCACATCGATCCCCAGGTGATCCCCGCGACCGTCAACTGCCCGACGACCCGCCCCTGGTATTCGATGACGAACGGCAGCATCCGGCCCGCGTTGGCCTCGGAACGCAAGTGCCGGACCATCTGGCGGTAGGTCGGCCGGTGCGCGATCGGTCCGCTCGGCGTGGGCGGCGGGATGGTCGCCTCCCAGGGGCGCAGCCAGTCCCGGTTGCGCCGGTTCACCTCGCGCCAGGCCCGCTGGTCGCGCAGCCTTATCGGCCGGAGGACGACATCGCCGTCCGCCAGCACGACGGGCCAGGATGGGCTGTTCAGCTCGCACCCCCGCTACTGGGTCTGGGGTGGTCGCCGCCGCGGATCTGGTCGACGGCGTGGATCAGCAGGGGCTCCAGCACGGCCAGGCCGTCCTTCACTCCGCCCGTGGAGCCCGGCAGATTGACGATCAGGGTCCGCCCGGCCACCCCGGCCAGGCCTCGCGAGAGCGCCGCTGTCGGGACCTTCTCCCGCCCGAACGCCCGGATGGCCTCCGCGATGCCCGGCACCTCGCGGTCGATCACCGCGCGGGTCGCCTCGGGCGTGCGGTCGGTGGGCGAGATCCCGGTGCCGCCGGTGGTGACGATGGCGTCGTACCCGGCGTCGACTCCCGCGCGCAGGGCCGCCTCCACGGGGTCCCCGTCCGGAACGACCTGGGGGCCGTCGACGTCGAACCCGAAGCCCTTCAGGCCGTCGGCGATCAAGGGGCCGCCCTTGTCCTCGTAGACTCCCGCGGCAGCCCTGTTGGAGGCGGTGACCACCAGAGCACGGTAGGTCATGCCCGGCTCCAGTCGCCCGACTTGCCGCCCGTCTTCTCCTCCACCCGCACGTCCGTGATGATCGCTCCCTTGTCGACCGCCTTGACCATGTCGATCACGGTGAGCGCGGCGACCGTCACGGCGGTGAGGGCCTCCATCTCGACGCCCGTACGGTCCGTCGTCTTCACGGTGGCCTGGATCTCCACGGCGTCGTCCGCGACCGACAGATCCAGTTTCACACCGGACACCGACAACGGGTGGCACAGCGGGATCAGGTCCGGGGTGCGCTTGGCACCCATGATGCCGGCGATGCGCGCGGTGGCGAGGGCATCCCCCTTGGGCACTCCCTCGCCGCGCAGCAGCTCGACCACGCGGGGTGAGACGAGGACGCGCCCACTGGCACGGGCGGTGCGCGCGGTCACGTCCTTGTCGGATACGTCGACCATGCGGGCCGCGCCCGCCTCGTCGATGTGTGTCAGTCCGTCCTGCGTACTCATGCTGTGTGCCGCTCCCGGTCCGGGCCCGTCCACGGTGCGGTGCACGGGCCTGTTGTGCGCGACACGGTACCGCCATGTCCGCGCAGGCACCGGTCCAGGACCCCCGTGGGCCTGGCGCACGCGCACCCGCGCGGGCCTCAGCCGAGCAGCACGACCTCCACCTCGGCGCCGGGCTCGACGGACTCGACGTCCTCGGGAACGACGATCAGCGCGTCGGCGTGCGCCAGCGCCGCGATCAGATGCGAGCCGGAACCGCCGACGGGGGTCACCTCGCCGTCGCCGTACGCACCGCGCAGGAACTGCCGACGGCCCTTGGGTGAGCTCAGCGCCTTGTCCGCCTTCAGGATGGCCCGGACCCGGGGCCGGTTCACTTCCGTGAGGCCCATCAGGGCGCGGATGGCGGGGCGGACGAACAGCTCGAAGGAGACGTACGACGACACCGGGTTGCCCGGCAGGGCAAGCAGCGGTGTGTGGTCGGGGCCGACGGAGCCGAAGCCCTGCGGCTTGCCGGGCTGCATGGCGAGCTTGCGGAACTCCACGCCGCTTCCCGCCTCGTCCTCGTCGCCGACGTGCGACAGCGCCTCCTTGACGACGTCGTACGCCCCGACGCTCACCCCGCCCGTGGTCACCAGCAGGTCGGCGCGGATGAGCTGGTCCTCGATGGTGGCGCGGAGGGTCTCTGCATCGTCGGCGACGGCGCCCACCCGGTAGGCGATGGCGCCGGCGTCCCGCGCGGCGGCGGTGAGGGCGAAGCTGTTGGAGTCGTAGATCTGGCCGCGGGCCAGTTCCTCGCCGGGCTGGACGAGTTCGCTGCCCGTGGACAGGACGACCACGCGCGGGCGCGGGCGCACGCGTACCGTGCCGCGGCCGATCGCGGCCAGCAGTGCGATCTGCGGTGGGCCGAGGACGGTCCCGGCCTCCAGGGCGCGGTCGCTGGCCTTCACGTCGCTGCCCTTGGCGCGCACATGCGCGCGTGCCTCGGCGGGGCGGTGCACGCGCACGTGCCCCTCGGCACCCTCGGGAGCCAGGCTGCGGGCCCGCATGCCGCTCACCGGACCCTCGCCGAGCCCGCCGTCGGTCCACTCGACGGGGACCACGGCCTCGGCGCCGGGCGGCAGCGGGGCGCCGGTCATGATGCGGGCGGCCTGGCCGGGCCCGACCCGGACCGGGTCGAGCGCGCCCGCCGCGACGTCGCCCACGACCTCCAGGACGGCCGGGAACTCCTCGCTGGCGCCCGCGACGTCCGCGACCCGCACCGCGTACCCGTCCATGGAGCTGTTGTCGAAGGGCGGCAGGGACACCGGCACCGTGACGTCGTCGACCAGGACGCAGCCCTGGGCGTCGAGCAGCTGCAGCTCGATGGGTTCGAGGGGGCGGACGGTCTCGAGGATGTCCTCCAGGTGCTCGTCCACCGACCACAGATGGTCCGGGCCGGCGGGGCGGGTCGCGGCGCTGCTCAAGATTGCTGCATCTCCTCGGCTACGTAACTGCGAAGCCAGGTCCGGAAGTCCGGGCCCAGGTCTTCACGTTCGCACGCGAGTCTGACAATGGCACGCAGATAGTCGCCACGGTCGCCGGTGTCATAGCGGCGGCCCTCGAAGACGACGCCGTGCACCGGTCCGCCGACCTTCTCGTCCGTGGCGAGTTGCTGGAGGGCGTCGGTGAGCTGGATCTCGCCGCCACGGCCCGGCTCGGTCTTGCGCAGTATGTCGAAGATGTGCGGGTCCAGGACGTAGCGGCCGATGATCGCGTAGTTCGACGGGGCGTCCGCCGGATCCGGCTTCTCGACCATCCCGGTCACCTTGACCACGTCGCCGTCGGCGGTCGTCTCCACGGCCGCGCAGCCGTAGAGGTGGACCTGCTCGGGCGCGACCTCCATGAGGGCGATCACGCTGCCGCCGTGCTGCTCCTGCACCTCGATCATGCGCTGGAGGAGCGGGTCGCGCGGGTCGATCAGGTCGTCGCCCAGGAGCACCGCGAAAGGCTCGTGACCGACGTGCGGGGCGGCGCACAGCACGGCGTGCCCGAGACCCCGGGGGTCGCCCTGGCGCACGTAGTGCATGGTCGCCAGGTCGCTTGACTCCCGCACCTTCGCCAGCCGCCCGGCGTCGCCCTTCTTCTGGAGTGCCGATTCCAACTCGTAGTTGCGGTCGAAGTGGTCCTCAAGCGGACGCTTGTTGCGCCCGGTGATCATGAGGACGTCGTCGAGCCCCGCCGACACGGCCTCCTCGACCACGTACTGGATCGCGGGCTTGTCGACGACCGGCAGCATCTCCTTGGGAGTGGCTTTGGTGGCCGGCAGGAACCGGGTGCCGAGGCCTGCCGCAGGGATGACAGCCTTGCTGATCCTGGGGTGCGACTGAGTCATGTCCGCCACCATATCCGGTGTCTTTGTAGGAAAACTGTGACTCCGGTTGGTTGACCCTTTATGACCGCATTGAACAATCAAGAAGGACGCGAGAACGACCCGTGGAACACAACGGACGCACGAGCGAGCCTGACAAGCGCATGTTGCGGCGGGAGTTCCTCTCGGTGAGGAACAGGTTGACACAGGATGACGTCGACGCAACAGGGCGCGCGCTGGCGGAGCGTGCGCTGGGGCTGCCCGAGCTGGCGCATGCGCGCACGGTGGCTGCGTACGTCTCCGTGGGGAGCGAGCCCGGCACGCCGGCGCTGCTGGACGCGCTGCGCGCGCGGGGCGTGCGGGTCCTGCTCCCCGCGCTCCTGTCCGACAACGACCTGGACTGGGGCGAATACACCGGCCCGGGCTCCCTCGCTCGGGTCCAACACGGCGGGAAAATGGCGCTTTTCGAGCCCTCCGGCACGCGTCTGGGCCCGGACGCGGTGACGGCCGCGGACGTCGTTCTGCTGCCCGGACTCGCGGTCGACGAGCGCGGGATGCGCCTGGGGCGCGGCGGAGGGTCGTACGACCGCGTACTGGCCCGTCTGGAACGCGCGGGCACACGCCCCCGGCTCGTGGTGCTGCTGTACGACACGGAGGTCGTCGCGCACGTCCCGGCGGAGGCGCACGACAAGCCGGTGCACGCGGTGGTGACGCCCTCCGGCGTGCGCCGCTTCCCGAGCGCCTGACCGAGCGCCGCCCCCACGCCCCGCCGCGCCGACCGGCAGTACAGCGCGCCCCCTACGGTGCGGCACTGCCCCGGACGACGAAACGGCCCTCCACGCGTGCGCGTGGAGGGCCGTTCTCCGTGCTGTGCCGTCAGTGGCTCACGGCTTGAGGACGAGTGTGTCGCTCGTGCTCTGGTCGACCGCCTTGTCCGAGAACGACCAGGGCAGCAGCTCGCCCCTGGCCCACAGGCTCGTCTGGTCCGTGTAGTGCGCGCTGAAGGCGTGCCCGGAGGCGCCGGTCAGGTTGATCCACTTGGACTTGTCGAGATCGGCGAGGTTGACGACCATCCGCATGGACGGCACCCAGACGACGCTGTAGCCGCCGGCGGCGTTCCAGCCGGTCGCGTTCACCGTGGCCTCGCCGCCGCTGAGCCTCCAGGGACCGCGGTTGAGGATGTACTGCAGGACCTGGGGGCCGTCGGTGCCGAGTGTCTGGTTCTTCAGGAACAGCCGGTGCAGCCGGCCCCAGCTCCAGGTGTCGATGTCCTTGCCGAGCTTGGCGGTCAGCTCCCAGCGGGCGTCGATCATGGCGCGCGCGAAGAGCTGGTCCACGTTGTTCGCCGCGGGACGGGTGCCCGACTTCGGCGTCTTCCACCAGTCGCTGTCCGGCTTGTCCATCAGGGTGCGCACGACCTCGAACCAGCGGTCCCCGCCGTCCGGCTGCGCCTGGTCGGTGTCGCGCTCACCGCACTCGCGCACCTTGGTGTTGTCGTCGACCGGGCCGGTGCTGTCGATCTTGTTGACCCACAGGCACTGTCCGCCGACGCGCAGCTCCTTGGGGAGCTTGTTGCCGAAGGCGAGCTTGAGGATGTTGCGCCAGACGGCGTTGAAGTAGGCGGCCGCCGCGGAGTCGGCTTCCTGGGTGTAGTCCCAGCCCTCAAGCAGCTTCTGCGCGTCTCGCACGTTCTTGTCGTCGAGGTTGATCTTCAGCAGCCTGGGCACCAGGAGTTTGGCGATCTCGCTGCTGTTGTCCAGCTGCATCTGCCGCATGTCGTCGGTGGAGATCTTGCCGCCGTCCTTGATCTTGGACTCGATCAGGTCGGTGATGCGCTGGCTGCGGGTGCCGTAGCCCCAGTCAGTGGTGAGCGCGTACGGGTACTTGCCCTTGTCGACCACGGCCTGGTTGGCGGTGACGATGTAGCCGCGCTCGGGATCGAACTCGTACGGCAGCTCGTTCTGCTTGATGAAGCCCGTCCAGCGGTACTTCGAGTCCCAGCCGGGCGCGGGGACGGAGCCGTCGTCGACGGCGGAGCGGGTGGGGATCCTGCCGGGCAGCGTGTAGCCGATGTGGCCGTCGGTGTCGGCGTAGACCAGGTTCTGCGAGGGCACGTCGAAGAGGGCGGCGGCCTGGCGGAACTGGCTCCAGTCGGCCGCCTTGTCGATGGCGAAGACGGCGTCCATGGCGGTGCCCGGGTCGAGCGCGGTCCACCTCAGGGCGATGCCGTAACCGTCGCCGCGGTCGGGGGCGGCGGTGTTGACCGTGGCCCGCTTGCCCACCTGGACGAGTTCGTCGTCGCGGTCGGACAGCAGTGGCATGCCGTCCTGGGTCTGTCGCACGACGATCGTCTTGGACGCTCCGCCGGCGACCTGGATGGTCTCCTCGCGGGTCTTGAACGGCCGGATCTTGCCGTCGTACAGGTAGCCGTTCGCGCTGACCTTCTCCAGGTAGAGGTCGGTGACGTCGGCCCCGGAGTTGGTCATGCCCCAGGCGATGTCGGCGTTGTGGCCGATGACCACACCGGGCATGCCGGCAAAGGTGTAGCCGGTCACGTCGTACTGGCATGTGCTGGAGACGCTGCGGCAGTGCAGGCCCATCTGGTACCAGACGGACGGCAGCGACGCCGACAGGTGCGGGTCGTTGGCGAGCAGCGGCTTCTTGGTGATGGTGTACTTCCCGGACACCACCCAGGAGTTGGAGCCGATGCCCTGGCCGTTCACGCCGACGGCGGTCGGGACGTTGTCCAGGACGTTGTAGAGGCCCGCCAGCTGGCTCGTGAGCGCCGATCCGGTCTTGGACGAGGTGGAGGAGCCGGTCGCGCCCTTCGTGGCCCCAGAGGCGCTTGTGGCGCCGCCGGTCGTACCGGTCGCGCCCGTCGCGCCGGTGCCCTGGGAGGTGCCCGTGCCGCCGCTCTGCCGGAAGGACTTGGTCAGCTGGCTGTACTGGCCTTCCTGGACGATCGGCTTGTTGCGGCTGTACGGGTACTCCGGGTACAGGTCCTGGATCTGCTGCGGGCCGAGCCGGCTGGTCATCAGCGCGCGGTCGATCTCGTCCTTCATGTTGCCGCGCAGGTCCCAGGCCATCGCCTTCAGCCAGGAGACGGAGTCGACCGGAGTCCACTTGCCCGGCTTGTAGTCGTTGGTGAAGCCCAGAGCGGCGTATTCGAGGGAGATGTCCTTGCCGTCCTTGCCCTGAAGGTAGGCGTTGACTCCCTTGGCGTACGCCTGGAGGTACTTCTTCGTGGACGCCGACAGCTTGGTGTCGTACTCCTGCTCGGCGATCCGGTCCCAGCCGAGGGTGCGCAGGAACTCGTCGTTCTTGACCTGGCTCTTGCCGAACATCTCCGACAGGCGCCCGGACGTCATGTGCCGGCGCACGTCCATCTCGTAGAACCGGTCCTGCGCCTGCACGTAGCCCTGCGCCATGAACAGGTCCTCGTCGGAGGACGCGTAGATCTGCGGGATGCCGTTGCCGTCCCGCTTGACGTCGACCGGCCCCGACAGGCCGTCGAGCGTGATCGAGCCCTTGGTCTGCGGGAAGGAGGCGCGGACGGTGCTGATCGACCAGTACGCGCCGTAGGCGATGCCTCCGATGATGGCCAGTACCAGCACCAGCACGATCAATCGGGCTTTGCGCCCCTTCTTCCTGCCGGACTTGGCGGGCTTGTCACCCGTTGTGGCGGTGGTGTTGGGGGGCATCGCTGTCCTTGCTGTCCTAACGCGAGCGGCAGGTCGGGCTGTGACTTTGAATGAGCGCTGGAGCAACCATAGGCGCAGGGCCCTGTGCCGCTTGACGCGGAGTGGGGAACCAGCGCGCACGAGCGTTCGATCTTGCCTCCACGAGCGTCAAGAAAGCGTCAAGACTTAGGTAAGGTAACGAAGTACTTGGGTGCGGTGCGCCGCAGCCTCGGGTCTTGTGTACGTGAGCTCGCGCGCCCGGCGCGCGAGCCAAGGAAGGGAACCGCCGCTGACTGTTCACCATCTCAACCAGCTCTTGCTCGTCTGCTCCGTGGTCCTGCTCGTCGCCGTCGCGGCCGTGCGGATCTCCTCCCGCAGCGGGCTCCCCAGCCTGCTCGTCTACCTGGCGATCGGCGTCCTGATGGGCCAGGACGGCCTCGGTGAAATCCACTTCAACAGCGCCGCGGCGACCCAGGTCATGGGGTACGCGGCCCTGGTCGTGATCCTCGCCGAGGGCGGTCTCGGCACGAAGTGGAAGGAGATCAAGCCGGTCCTGTCGTCCGCCTCGGTCCTGGCGACCCTCGGCGTCGCCGTCAGCGTGGGTGTCACCGCGGCCGGCGCGCACTACCTGGTCGGGCTGGAGTGGCGGCAGGCGCTCATCATCGGCGCGGTGGTGTCGTCGACGGACGCGGCGGCGGTCTTCTCGGTGCTGCGCAAAGTTCCGCTCCCCGCGCGCGTGACGGGCACGCTGGAGGCGGAGTCCGGCTTCAACGACGCCCCGGTGGTCATCCTGGTCGTCGCCTTCTCCATGGCCGGCCCGGTCGAGCACTGGTACGTCCTGCTGGGCGAGATAGCCCTGGAGCTGGCCATCGGCGCGGCCATAGGCTTCGCGGTGGGCTGGTTCGGTTCCTGGGGGCTCAAGCACGTGGCCCTGCCCGCCTCCGGCCTCTACCCGATCGCGGTCATGGCGATCGCCGTGACGGCGTACGCCGCCGGCGCCCTGGCGCACGGCAGCGGCTTCCTGGCCGTCTACCTGGCCTCGATGGTGCTCGGCAACGCCAAGCTTCCACACTGGCCGGCTACGCGTGGCTTCGCCGAGGGGCTCGGCTGGATCGCCCAGATCGGCATGTTCGTCCTGCTCGGCCTGCTGGTCACCCCGCACGAACTGGGCGACGACGTCTGGCCCGCTCTCGTCATCGGGCTGATCCTGACCATGGTCGCCCGGCCGCTGAGCGTGGTGCTCAGCCTGGCGCCGTTCCGCATGCCGTGGCAGGAGCAGACGCTGATGTCCTGGGCGGGACTGCGCGGCGCCGTGCCCATCATCCTGGCCACCATCCCGATGGTGAACGGCGTCGCCGACAGCCGTCGCATCTTCAACATCGTCTTCGTCCTGGTCGTGGTCTACACCCTCGTCCAAGGGCCGACCCTGCCCTGGCTGGCGCGCAAGCTGCGCCTGGGCGAGGAGGGCGAGGCCTCCGACCTCGGCATCGAGTCGGCGCCTCTGGAGCGGCTGCGCGGGCACCTGTTGTCCATCTCGGTCCCCGAAGGCTCCAGGATGCACGGCGTGGAGGTCAGCGAGCTGCGCCTGCCGCCCGGCGCCGCCGTCACCCTCGTCGTCCGCGAAGGAAAATCGTTTGTTCCGCTGCCCACGACGGTGCTGCGCCAGGGCGACGAGCTGCTCGTCGTCGCCACCGATCCGGTGCGCGACGCGGCGGAGCGGCGCCTGCGCGCAGTCGCCCACGGCGGCAAACTGGCGGGCTGGCTGGGAGCGAACGGGGCGGGCAGGTCGCGTTAGGAGGTCTTCTCTCAGCGTTCATATCCGGATCCCAGGGTTCACATCCCGTGAATTCCCAGGTACCCACGCCAATGGTGCTCGTTTTCACAGCCGAGGAAGGCGGCACTCCCTGTACCATGAAGGCGCACCCTGATCGAACCAACTCTGCCTGACGCAGAGCTGGCGCGACCGTATGGCGGCCGCATCGTCCCCACCCGCAGTGGGCGCCGGCATCTACCGCAGTCCGCGCAAGAGGACAGCTCTCGGCGCCCTGGCCCACCCAGGCCCGCGCTACCAGGCGGCAGAAAGGCACGGGCCGTGGTATCCACGGTCACCACCACCGAGCCGGAGAAGACCTCCCCGGCCTCGTCCCGCCCGGGATACGGACAGCTGCTGCGCACCCGCGGCGCCTGGACCTTCCTGCTCCCCGGCTTCGCGGCGCGCCAGCCGTTCGCGATGCTCACGATCTCCATCGTGCTGCTGGTGCAGCACACCACCGGCTCGTACGGCGCCGCGGGCGCCACCGCGGCCGTCACCGGTGTCTCCATGGCGCTGTTCGCGCCGTACAGCGGCCGCCTCGCCGATCGCCACGGCCAGCGCGCCGTACTGATGCCCGGCATTCTGCTGCACACGGTGTCGGGCCTGTCGCTGACGACGCTCGCGCTGGCGCACGCGCCCCTGTGGGCGCTGTTCCTGGCGGCCGTCCCGACCGGCGCCTCGGTGCCGCAGGTCGGCCCCATGGTGCGTGCGCGCTGGGGCGTGAAGCTGCAGGGCTCGCCCCTGATGACCACCGCGGCGGCGTTCGAGTCGGTCACGGACGAGCTGACCTTCGTCTTCGGTCCGCTGCTGGCGACCGCGCTGTGCACCACCGTGACGCCGGCGGCAGGCCTGGTCACGGAGGGCGCGCTGACCCTCGTCGGCGGTCTGCTGTTCGCCGCGCAGAAGGGCACGCAACCGCCGGTGACCGGTGAGAGCGGGCACGCGCGCGTGCAGCACGCCTCAGCGTTGCGCGTGCCGGGCGTGCGCGTGCTTGCCGTGACCTTCCTCGGTATCGGGTCCGTCTTCGGCGGCATGCAGGTGTCGCTGGCGGCGTTCACGGAGTCGATCGGCGAGCCCGGCCTGAACGGCGTGCTGTACGGCGTCTTCGCCGCCGGAAACATGCTGTCCGGCATCGTCTGCGGCGCGATCGCCTGGAAGACCGCCCCCCAGCGCCGCCTGGTCGTCGGCTACACGGCGCTCGCGATCATCGCGTCCGCCCTGTGGACGGCGCACTCGGTGCTGCTGCTCGCCGGGCTCGGCCTGCTGGTCGGCATGTGCATCGCGCCGGCGCTGATCACCGGCTACACGCTGGTCGAAAGCCTGGTCCCGGCCGGCGCCCGCACGGAGGCCTTCACCTGGCTGACCGGCGCGGTCGCGCTCGGTCAGGCGGCCGCCGTCACGGTCGCCGGTCAGCTGGAGGACCGGCTGTGGGACGGCGCGGGATTCCTGGTGCCGATGGCCGGCACGGTGCTCGCGCTGGCGACCCTGCTGTCGCTGCGATCAAGGCTGGTCACGCGGCAGCAGAACCGCACCGTCGCACGTGGCGTCGGTCACCGCGTGCCGGTGACGGTGGACTGATCCCCGGGAATGCGTCACTATGGACCGTCGTTAGCACTCATTGAGTGAGAGTGCCAGGAGGAAGACAGTGCCGACCTACCAGTACCAGTGCACCGAGTGCGGCGAGGGCCTTGAGGCGGTGCAGAAGTTCAGCGATGACGCCCTGACCGAGTGCCCCAACTGCAGTGGCCGCCTGAAGAAGGTGTTCTCCGCGGTCGGCATCGTCTTCAAGGGCTCCGGCTTCTACCGCAACGACTCCCGCGGCTCCACGTCGAGCAGCAGCCCGGCGTCGAAGTCGTCGAGCACGTCGTCGGCCGGCTCCTCCCCGTCCGACTCCAAGCCGTCCTCGTCGAGCTCCGCCAGCAGCTCCGCGGCCTGACCTCTCTTCCCCGGACCCTGCCGTCGTACGACGGCAGGGTCTTCGGCGTTCAACGGCACCGGCTCCCGCGCTGTTTTGCCGCCCGCTAGTGTGCTGGTCATGGCGAACGCAGAGATCGGCGTAATCGGCGGTTCGGGCTTCTACTCGTTCCTCGACGACGTGACCGAGGTCCAGGTGGACACCCCGTACGGGCCGCCCAGCGACTCCCTCTTCTTCGGCGAGATCGCCGGCCGGCGGGTCGCCTTCCTGCCCCGGCACGGCCGCGGCCACCACCTGCCGCCGCATCGCATCAACTACCGCGCCAACCTGTGGGCGCTCCGCTCCGTCGGCGTACGGCAGGTCCTCGGCCCCTGCGCGGTGGGCGGACTGCGGCCCGAGTACGGCCCCGGCACCCTGCTGGTGCCGGACCAGTTCGTGGACCGTACGAAGTCCCGGGCGCAGACGTACTTCGACGGGTTGCCGCGTCCCGACGGCACCGTGCCGAACGTCGTGCACGTCTCCATGGCCGACCCGTACTGCCCCACCGGGCGGACGGTCGCCCTGAAGGCCGCCCGGGGGCGGGACTGGGAACCGGTGGACGGCGGCACGCTGGTCGTGGTCGAGGGGCCGCGCTTCTCGACGCGCGCCGAATCGTTGTGGCACCAGGCGCAGGGCTGGTCGATCGTGGGCATGACCGGTCACCCCGAAGCGGCGCTCGCCCGGGAACTGGAGCTGTGCTACACGTCGCTGACCCTGGTAACCGACCTGGACGCCGGCGCCGAAACCGGCGAGGGTGTCTCGCACGAAGAGGTGCTGCAGGTCTTCGCGGCGAACGTGGACCGGCTGCGGGGCGTGCTGTTCGACGCGGTGGCGGCACTGCCGGAGACCGGGGCGCGGGACTGTCTGTGCGTGCACGCGCTCGGCGGGATGGACCCCGGCTTCGAGCTGCCGTAACGCACGCGCGAGCAGTTCCCGTGGTGCTGTGCACGAGTCCCGTGGTGCTGTGCACGAGCACCGTCCGGACAAGCACCCTGTGGACAAACAGCGGACGAGCCAGTGGACAACCACGCGGAACTGCCCGTTCGGGTGGGCGAGTTGTCCACAATCCGTCCGTGATCCACCGGCTCCGGCGGGATTCGGCGCGAGGCCTCATCGTGGCATCGCAAGCCGAAATCCTCGTCGCAGGCGGTGATCCCCATGCCTCGGTCCTCGTCGTCCTCGAATCCGTCCCCGACTTCGCCCTGGCCCTCTCCTCCCTTTGCTCGTTCTCCGCGCTCTCGCCCTTCTCCCTCATCCACCCGCTCTCCTTTCCCGCCTCCCCTCCGGCTCCCGCGCCCGCTGGGCACGGATGCCCCGGCCACCTGTGAGGTTCCGCAGTTCCCTCCGGTGCGCGTACGCGGCGGGCGTTACCAGCTGCAGCGGCTCGTACGGCACCGCAGGCGGGCCATCGCGGCCGGCCTCGCGGTGACCGCGGCCGCGCTCGTCGCCGCGGGACCGCACACCGCTCCCGAACCGCACCGCGCGGAACAGGCCCGCGGTCATCCGGTCACAGAGCAGGCACGCCGGCACGCGGCCGTGGAGACGGTGACGGCGCCGGTGCGGATCGCCGACGCGGCCGCGGTCCAGCTTCTACGGCCCGGTGACCGCGTCGACGTGATCGCCGCCGAGGACCCCTCGGCCGGAGGCGTCGCCCGGGTGCTCGCGCGCGGTGTACGGGTGACCAAGGTGCCCGAGCCTGTGGAGGGCGGGGCCGAGAGCGGGGCGCTGGTCGTGTTGTCGGTGCCGCGCGCCACTGCGGCACGGCTCGTCGGCGCGAGCGCCACGGCACGCCTGGCGGTGACGTTGTGCTGAACCGACTCGGACGCTTTCCCGGCGACTTGCTGTCAAGTCGCCGGATCGAGCGATCGGACTGGACACCATGGCCTCATCGTGCCGTAGGTTGCGGAGCGTTTCGTTCCACAACCTGTGCATGCGAGGAGAGTCCCCTAGGTGAGCGCGAAGCAGGAACCGAGCGTCTGGCAGGGTTTCAAGGCCTTCCTGATGCGCGGCAACGTCGTCGATCTGGCAGTCGCGGTGGTCATCGGAGCCGCGTTCACGAACATCGTGAACTCAGTGGTGAAGGGGATCATCAACCCGCTGGTAGGCACGATCGGCACACAGAACCTGGACAACTACAGCACGTGTCTCAGCCCCTCGTGCAAGGGGACGCACGGTATCCAGCTGATGTGGGGCTCCGTTCTCGGCGCCACCCTGACCTTCGTGATCACGGCCGCGGTGGTGTACTTCCTGATGGTGCTGCCGATGTCCAAGTACCTGGCGCGGCAGGAGGCCCGCAAGAAGGCGCAAGCGGGCACGCAGGAGGTCATCGAGGTGACCGAGCTGGAGGTGCTCAAGGAGATCCGCGACGCCTTGGTCGCGCAGCGCGGGTCCGGGCACGACGAGCACTAGCCGCGCTCCTACGGACGGCTCAGAGGTGGTGGGGCGGCTTCTCGTCGAGGAAGCGCTTCAGGTCGGCGGCGCTGCCGCCGTCCGTGCGCTCGCCCCAGCCGCGATCGGTGTCGTCCGAGGACTGCTGGTCCAGCGGGTCGTCGAAGACCAGCGCGGGCTTCGGGTCGCTGGGCTCGGATTCGGGGGCGGCGCTCATGCCTCAAGGGTACGGCCCTGGCCCGAGCGGCCGGGCGGAGTGCTCAACTCGGGCGCAGGCCGGCCTTCCGCCCGAGCCGTCCGGAGACGCCGGCGAGGATGCCGGCTCACACTGCGCGGAGGCCGTGGGCGGTGAAGATGTTCTGGGCCGGCGTGGTCTGGTCGGCCGTGGGGCGCGGGGTGTCGAGGCGTGCTCAGCGGAGTCATCACGCTTCGCCCTCTCGGTCCTCCCGGCCCACACAGGGAGCCGTGGAAGGTGCGGCTGATGACGTCGAGCCGCTGCTCGCGGGGCAGCCGGGAAGCTCACCTGACCTGGGGATTCGTTCGCGACTTTGAATCCACGCCTGTTTGTGAATCCGTTCACAAGATTTTGGGGCGGTTTTCTGCTGTCCTGAGAGGCATGACGTCGAGTTCCGCTCCGGCGCCCGCCTCCCCGGGCGCACCACAGTCCTCCGGACCGCTGCGGCGGCTCACCGCGCGAGGGCGCGACGAGGCGCACCGGGTCTCCTCACCGCTAGAGCTCTTCTTCGACCTGTGTTTCGTCGTGGCGGTCGCGCAGGCGGGTGTGCAACTGGTGCACGCCGTCGCCGAGGGGCATGCGGGCGACGGCATCCTCAACTACGCCATGCAGTTCTTCGCCATCTGGTGGGCCTGGATGAACTTCACCTGGTTCGCCTCGGCGTACGACAACGACGACGCGCTCTACCGGGTCGTCACCCTGGTGCAGATCGCCGGCGTCCTGGTGCTGGCCGCCGGAATCTCCCAGGCCTTTCAGCGTCACGACTACCTGGTGGTCTGGCTCGGCTACCTGATCATGCGGCTGGCGATGGCCGCGCAGTGGCTGAGAGCCGCGAGATCGGCCGAGGGCGCCGAGAGAGCCATGGCGTCGCGGTACGCGTGCGGTGTGCTGCTGTGCCTGGTCGGCTGGCTCGGACTGGTGGTGTTGCCCGGGCCCGCGCGGCCCTGGGTGTTCCTCGTGATGGCGATCGTGGAAATGTGCGTGCCGCTGTTCGCCGAGAAGAACTACGAGACTGCCTGGCATCCCCACCACATCGCCGAACGGTACGGCCTGTTCACCATCATCGTGCTCGGCGAGACGATCTCCGCGGCGACCGTCGCCGTGAAGTCGGCCGTGGACGAGCACGACGCGCTGGGCGAGTTGCTGCCGATCGCGGCGGGCGGGCTCCTGATCGTCTTCTCCGCGTGGTGGATCTACTTCGTTGTGCCCATCCACGGCCATCTGCGCTCCAACGGGCAGGCGTTCCTGTGGGGCTACGGGCACTACCTCATCTTCGCCTCCGCCGCGGCGATCGGCGCCGGCCTGGAGGTGGCCGTGGAACACGCGGTCGGCAAGACCCACATCTCCACGCTGTCCGCGTCCGCAGCCGTGACACTGCCCACGGCGCTGTATCTGCTGACCGTCTGGGGGCTCCACTCAAGGCACTTCAAGGTCGGCATCGCCCAGCAGCTGGTGCTGCCGGTCACGGCGCTGCTGGTGATCTGCTGCACTTTCCTGGGCGACTGGGCCGTGCTCGCGGCGGGGCTCGTGTCCGCGGCCGCGGTCGCGACCGGAGTGACGCTGACGGCGCGTATGACCGGCCGGGAGCGCGCGGCGAGCGCCACCGCGCCGGCCGGCTGAGTCCTCGGCGGCGCTTGCAGGGGCGAGACTGGCGTCCATGACAGTTGACGCAATCACGGACGTCGCCGGAGTGCGGGTGGGGCACGCCACCCGCAGCGGGGACGGCTGGCTCACAGGCACCACGGTCGTCCTCGCTCCGGACGGTGGCGCAGTCGTCGCTGTGGACGTGCGCGGCGGCGGCCCCGGCACCAAGGAGACCGACGCGCTCGACCCGCGCAACGTCGTGACCCGGGTCGACGCGGTGGTGCTGACCGGCGGCAGCGCGTACGGGCTCGACGCGGCGTCCGGTGTGATGGCCTGGCTGGAGGAGCAGCGGCGCGGAGTGCGGGTGGGGGCGGACCCGGCGCATGTCGTGCCGGTCGTGCCCGCCGCGTGCGTCTTCGATCTGGGGCGCGGCGGAGACTTCCGCGCGCGACCGGACGCGGGCACGGGACGCGCGGCGGTGGAGGCCGCAGCGGATACGGCGCCGGGGGCGCGGGTGCCAGAGGGGTGCGTCGGGGCCGGCGCGGGCGCCGTGGCGGGACGGGTCAAGGGCGGGGTGGGCACCGCGAGCACGGTGCTCGACTCGGGGATCACCGTGGCAGCGCTGGCTGTCGTGAACGCTGCGGGGTCGGTGATCGAGCCCGGGACGGGGGCGCTGTACGGGGAGTTGTGTCAGGGGCGGGTGGAGTATCCCGCGGAGAGTGTGCACGAGGCCGCGCGCCGGCGCCTCGACGAAGCCGCCGTCAGGATGGTGCCGCCCCCGCTCAACACGACGCTGGCGGTGGTCGCGACCGACGCGAACCTCTCCAAGGCGCAGGCGCAGAAGCTGGCGGGCACGGCGCACGACGGGATCGCGCGCGCCATTCGGCCGGTGCACCTCTTGCACGACGGTGACACGGTGTTCGCACTGGCGACCGGTGCACGCTCGCTCACCGAACACCCGTTGGAGCTCAATGGGATCCTCGCCGCCGGCGCGGATGTCGTGACGCGCGCGATCGTGCGGGGAGTACGCGCCGCCGAGTCGGTGGACGGGCCGGGCGGGACGTGGCCGTCGTACAGGGAGTTGTACGGGGCGCGGTAAGGGCGGTGAGGGCGCAGGGCCGCGTCTCCACCCGTGCGCACCGCCCGCGTGTCTGTCAACGGTCGGCGTGGCGGGCCGAGTTGGGGCGGCGGTGTGCTTGACGGGGCTAGGGCGGGAGCGGGGGCGGGACCTGCCGGTCGGGCTCGAATTGTCGCGGTTCTGTCACGTGATGGCGTTCACGGGAGCGGGAAGGAACGTCCCCGGCCTCAGTGCCCTCTTTCTCCACGTACTGGAACGGATCACGCACATCACATGTACCTGGAGCAGCTCGTGACAACGCCGGACATTACAGCGCGGCGCGCACTGGGGGCCTGTGCCGCCCTGATGGTCGGCGCCCTCACCCTGACCGCCTGTGGTGGCAGCGCCAATGCGACCAGCGACGGCAAGGGCGGCAAGGACTCCCCCAGGACGTCGACGGCGAACATCGTGATCTCGGCCAAGGACGGTTCGACCGACGCGTCCATCAACGCGACCGGCGTGAAGGTCAGCGGCGGCAAGCTGACCGACGTGAAGATGACCGCGGCAGGGACGGGGCAGGCCGTGGCCGGGGCGATATCGGCGGACGGCAGCAGCTGGAAGCCGAAGGAGCAGTTGGAGCGCGGGACGAAGTACGAGATAGGCGCGACCGCGAAGGACGCGGACGGGCGCACGGCGGCGGCCAACTCCATCTTCACCACCGTCACGTCGGCGAACAGCTTCATCGGCACCTACACGCCGGACAACGGCGCCACGGTCGGGGTGGGCATGCCGGTGTCGTTCACGTTCGACAAGTCGATCACCGACAAGAAGGCCGTGCAGTCGCACATCAAGGTCAACTCCAGTGGTGGTCAGCAGGTGGTCGGGCACTGGTTCGGGGACCGGCGGCTGGACTTCCGGCCGCAGGAGTACTGGAAGGCCGGTTCCAAAGTCACGATGAAGATCGACCTGGACGGGGTCGAGGGGGCGAAGGGCGTCCACGGAGTGCAGAAGAAGACCGTCTCCTTCACCATCGGGCGGTCGCAGGTCTCCACGGTCGACGCCAACACGCAGACGATGACGGTGGTGCGGGACGGCAAGACGATCAAGTCGGTGCCGATCTCCGCGGGCAGCGCGCAGCACACCACCTACAACGGGCAGATGGTGATCTCCGAGAAGTTCGTGCAGACCCGCATGAACGGCTCGACGGTCGGCTTCGGCGGTGAGTACGACATCTCGGACGTGCCGCACGCGATGCGGCTGACGTCGTCGGGGACGTTCATCCACGGCAACTACTGGTACAGCAAGGGCAACCCGCCCTTCGGCCGGCAGGGCACCAGCCACGGCTGCATCGGCCTCGCGGACGAGCAGGGCGCGCAGGGGGCGACCTCGGCCAAGTGGTTCTTCGACAACACGCTCGTCGGGGACGTCGTGATCATGAAGAACTCCCCCGACACGACGGTCGCCCCGGACAACGGGCTCAACGGCTGGAACATGTCGTGGAGCGCCTGGACCGCCGGAAGTGCCGTCTGAACGGGAGCTTTTACGGCAGCTTTTGACGCCACGTGGGGCCGCGCGGGAACTTTTCGCGCGGCCCTCGCGTTTTCCCGGCATACGTTTTCTCGGTTCAGGGACATGATGTCCGACTGAGGGGCTACGGTATGCACCCACAAGGTGACATGCAGCAACGCCGGGAGATGCCTTGAGCGTTCCGTACGAGACGGCAGCGTACGAACCAGCCGAGTCGCCCGAGTCTCCGGAGGAGCATCTCGCGCGACTCCTCGGTCGCGCCCTGAACTCCTTCGAGCTGCCCGACGAAGTGATACGGCAGCTCGACTGCGCGCTGGCGCACGACAGTTCGCTGCACTCGGCGTACCACAGCGCGGGGCTCCACCGGGAGACGTACCGGCACACCTGGCTGCTCGCCGACGGCAGCGCGGTCACGCTGTGGGAGCTCGTGCACAACCCGGTGCCGGGCGCCGCCCCGGAACACGAGGTGTACGTCGACGAGGAAGAACTGCAGACGGCCACCGCGCGAATCGGGCTGCCGCCGGACACGCCGGAGTTCGAGCTGCCCGCGCTGATGCGGCTGTGGGCGATTCCGGAGCCCCGGCACGTATTCGCCTCCGACGACTCGGCGGACCACGCGCGCCGGCTTCTGCGCCGTGCGGAGAATCCGGACCGGCCCGATGCGGAGACGGCGGCACTGCTGGCGACCGCGACCGCGCACGAGATCACGCAGGCCTTCGGGCGCCCGGGGCGCACCGGGCGTGCGCGGCTGAGCTACGCGCTGTACGAGCACGCGTTCCTGCTGCCGGACGACCGTGAGGTCTCCCTGTGGGAGGTCGAGCACACGGCGACGCCGGACGGGCGGCACATGTGCGAGGTGTACATGTCTGAGGACTCGGCCCGGGACGCCATGGAGCGGCGCGCGGCGCGGCAGGGGTAGCGCGCGCAGAGGGGTGCGCCCGGTGTGAAGGGCGCTTTGAGGGTTCGGGGGCCGTTTCTCGTCGTCAGCCGTTGGCGAGTTGCCGTGCCAGGCCCGCGAAGGCGTCCTGCTCGGCGGGGGGCAGTTCGACGGACTCCAGAGCGGGGCCCGTCCGCCTCTGGCGCGGCAGGGCCGGGAGCGCGGTGGTGGGGCGCCGCGAGGGGGTCTGGAGGCCCGTGCGGCGCAGCAGGCGCGTCAGGACGACGGTCCAGGCGACGGCGGCCACGGCGAGGACGGCCACGCCGATCAGCTGGAGAGTCGAGGCGTGCTCAGGCATGCGTCCCAGTACACACCACGGTCCAGGACTGTGGTCCCGGACCGTGACGTATCTCGCAGGTGCCGTGAACAACTCACAGCGAACTAAAGGGACAAGGTGCGGCGGGGCGGTACGCCGGTCAGGCGGCCACGGGCTGCTTGGTCTCCTTCGTCGGGGTGGCCGCGTCCGAGGCGGGGTCGGTGGCCGGGCTCTCGGGGGTCTGCTTGCGCATGCCCTTGAGGAGGACGACCAGCGCGGTGGTGGCGCAGACGCCGGCCGCGATGGCGACGAGGTACAGCAGCGGGTTGCCGATCAGCGGGACGACGAAGATGCCGCCGTGCGGGGCGCGCAGGGTGGCACCGAAGGCCATCGAGAGGGCGCCGGTGAGGGCGCCGCCCACCATGGCGGACGGGATGACCCGCAGCGGGTCCGCCGCGGCGAACGGGATCGCGCCCTCGGAGATGAAGGAGGCCCCGAGGACCCAGGCGGCCTTGCCGTTCTCGCGCTCGGTCTGCGTGAACAGCTTGCCCCGGACGGTGGTGGCCAGGGCCATCGCCAGCGGCGGGACCATGCCGGCCGCCATCACCGCGGCCATGATCTTCATCGCGGAGTCGCTGGGGTTCGAGACGGCGATGCCAGCGGTGGCGAAGGTGTAGGCGACCTTGTTGACCGGACCGCCCAGGTCGAAGCACATCATCAGGCCGAGCAGGGCGCCGAGCAGGATCGCGTTGGTGCCGGTGAGGCCGTTCAGCCAGTCGGTGAGGCCCTTCTGGGCGGTGGCGATGGGCTTGCCGATGACGACGAACATCAGGAAGCCGACGATCGCCGAGGAGATCAGCGGGATCACCACCACCGGCATGATGCCCCTCAGGGCCGCTGGGATGTTGACCCTCTGGATGGCCAGCACCACGCCGCCGGCGACCAGACCGGCCACCAGGCCGCCGAGGAAGCCCGCGTTGATGGTCAGCGAGATCGCGCCGCCCACGAAGCCGGGGACCAGTCCAGGGCGGTCGGCCATGCCGTAGGCGATGTAGCCGGCCAGGACCGGGACCAGGAAACCGAAGGCCACGGCGCCGATCTGGAACATCAGGGCACCCCAGCTGTCGGCCTGGGTCCACACGAAGTGGTCCATCACCGACGGCGCCTTGTTGATCTTGTATCCGCCGATCGCGAATCCCAGGGCGATGAGAAGGCCACCCGCGGCGACGAACGGAACCATGTAGCTCACGCCGCTCATCAGCCACTTGCGGAGCCTGGTGCCGTATCCCTCGGTGGAGTCGCCCGCACGCTCGACCGGTGTGCTGCCCGACGCGGGCGCCAGGGCGCTCGTCTCGCCGCGCGCCGCCTTCTCACGGACCTCCGTGATGAGTTCGGCGGGTCGGTTGATCCCGGCCTTCACTCCGACGTCGACGGTGGGCTTGCCGGCGAAGCGGTCCTTGTCGCGTACGGGGACGTCGTGCGCGAAGATCACACCGTCCGCCGCGGCGATCACCGCCGGGTCCAGCCGGGTGAAGCCGGCCGAGCCCTGCGTCTCGACGATGAGTTCGACGCCCACCTCGCGTCCCGCGTTCTCCAGGGACTCGGCTGCCATGTAGGTATGCGCGATGCCGGTCGGGCAGGACGTGACGGCGACGATACGGAAGGGGCGCTCGCCGGAGTCCGAGACGGAGCCGGCGCCCGCCGGGGTTTCCTGCGCCGGGGCGGATGCGCCCGGCGCCTGCGCCGTAGTGGCCGCCGCGGCGCCGGCGGAGGCCGCCACCGGCGCCGCAGCGGTGTCTTGGGAGACGCCCGCCTCGCTCGTAGCGCTCACGGCGCCCTGAGCAGCGGTCGTCGAGCCGGTCGCGCCCGCGCTGACGTCCGCGCCCTCCCCCGCGGCCGACGGCGCCTGCGGCGCGCTCGGGGTCTCGTCCCCGCGGATCAGCGCCGCCGCCGTCTCCGCGTCGGTCGCCGCGCGCAGGGCCGAGGTGAAGTTGGTGTTCATCAGCTGGCGGGCCAGTGAGGAGAGGATCGTGAGGTGGGCGTCGTCGGCGCCGGCCGGGGCCGCGATCAGGAAGATCAGGTCGGCCGGGCCGTCCGGGGCGCCGAAGTCGATGCCTGCGGCGCTGCGGCCGAAGGCGAGGGTCGGCTCGGTGACGTGGGCGCTGCGGCAGTGCGGGATGCCGATGCCGCCGTCGAGGCCGGTCGGCATCTGGGCCTCGCGGGCGGCCACGTCGGCGAGGAAGCCCTCCAGATCGGTCACCCGGCCCTGGGCCACCATGCGTTCGGCGAGGGCGCGTGCCGCCGCTTCCTTGGTGTCGGCCGACAGGTCGAGGTCGACCAGGTCCGCCGTGATCATGTCGCTCATCGCGGGCTCCTATGCACGCGTATCGCCCGGGGAGAGGGGTGGGCGGAGATGGGGACGGGGGTGCTGTGGGGGGAGGCGGTGGGGATGGCGGCCGTGGGGAGTGACGGGGAGTCCCGCCATGGCCGGGTCGGGGTGGGCGTGAGGGACCGGATCACGGGGGTCATGACACGGGCTCCGTCAGTTCGCGGTCGAGGGGGATCTCGGCCGTGACGGTCACCGCCGCCGGGTCCAGGTCGGTGGGGGTCGGCATGACGCTGCCGGGGAGCTGGACGGCGGCGGCGCCGTGGGCGACGGCGGAGGCGAGGGCCTCGGGGCCGGTGCCGCCGGCGATCAGGAAGCCGGCGAGGGAGGAGTCGCCGGCGCCGACATTACTGCGGACGGTGTCCACGTCGGCGGTGGCGAACCAGGCGCCCGTGTCCTCCACGAGGAGCTGCCCGTCGGCGCCCAGGCTCGCGAGCACGGCGCGTGCGCCCATGCCGCGCACCTCCTCGGCCGCCTTCAGCGCGTCGCCCACGGTCGCCAGGGGGCGCCCGACGGCTTCCGCGAGCTCCTGGGCGTTGGGCTTCACCACGTCCGGCCGCGCGCGCAGCGCCTCCAGCAGCGCACGCCCAGAGGTGTCCATCGCGATGCGCGCGCCCCCCGCGTGCGCCTCCGTGACCACATCGGCGTACCACGAGGGCGCGAGCCCCCGGGGCAGGCTCCCGCAGCACGCGATCCAGTCGGCATCGCGGGAGTGCTCGCGGACGGTGACCAGGAGCAGGGCCTGCTCGGCCGCGGAGAGCTCCGGACCCGGCGCGTTGATCTTGGTGAGCACCCCGTCGGACTCGGCGAGCGCGATGTTGGAACGGGTGGCTCCGGCGATCGGGACCGGCGCGACCTCGATGCCCTGCGCGTCGAGCAGATCGGCGATGAGCGCCCCCGGAGCACCACCCAGGGGCAGAACGGCAACCGTGCGCCGCCCGGCGGCCGCGACGGCGCGCGAGACGTTCACGCCCTTGCCGCCGGGGTCCATACGCTCGGTGTCGGCACGGATGACCTCGCCGCGCTTCAGGGCCTGGACCTCGTAGGTGCGGTCCAGGGAGGGGTTGGGGGTGACGGTGAGGATCATGCGCGCACTACTTCCGTGCCGCCGCGCTCGATCGCGGCGGCGTCTTCGGGGCTCAGCCCGCTGTCGGTGATCAGCAGGTCCACATCGCTCAGGTCACCGAAGCGGGCGAAGTGCTCCTGACCGTGCTTGGCGGAGTCGGCCAGCAGTACGACGCGCCGGGCGGCGGCGACGGCGGCCCGCTTGACCGCGGCCTCGGCGAGGTCCGGGGTGGTCAGACCGTGCTCGGCGGAGAAGCCGTTCGCCGCCACGAACAGCACGTCGGCGCGGATCTCCCCGTACGCGCGGAGCGCCCAGGCGTCCACGGCGGCGCGCGTGCGGTGGCGTACGCGCCCCCCGACCAGATGGAGCTGGATGCCGGGGTGGTCGGCGAGGCGGGCGGCGATGGGGAGGCTGTGCGTGACGACGGTCAGGGAGGCCTCCAGCGGGATCGCGGCGGCGACCCGGGCGACCGTCGTACCGGCGTCGAGGATCATCGTGCCCTCGGTCGGGAGTTCGGCGAGGGCGGCCTTGGCGATGCGGTCCTTCTCGTCGGCGGCGGTGGACTCGCGCTCGGCGAGGTCCGGTTCGAAGTCGAGGCGGCCGACCGGGATGGCACCGCCGTGCACCCGGCGGACGAGACCGGCGCGGTCGAGGGCCTTCAGATCACGGCGGATCGTTTCCGCGGTGACCTGGAACTCCTCGGCGAGCGACAGCACGTCCACCCGGCCGCCGTCACGGGCGAGCCGGAGGATCTCCTGCTGCCGTTCCGGTGCGTACATGTCGTTGGCCTCCGCCTCGGTGTCCGTTCGTGGTGCCCGTTCCTGGCGTCCGTTCACTTCCGAGTGATGCCCGAACGTGTGGTTTCACTGCGAGGCTACGCCCGGATTTCTGGAAAGTAAACAGGTTCGGATTCCAATCGGGCACGAACGGACTTCCGACCCTGCGCGGAGGGTCCTGCGGAGGGTTCACGCGGACAGCGCGAGGGCCCGGCACCTGGTCGGTGCCGGGCCCTCGTCGTGCCTGGTCAGGGCACCAGTTCGGGTTCCTTCTGCAGCACCGGCGGCTCGGCGTCCACCGCCCCCTCGACATGCTGCGCGGGCCGCTTCGGCAGGGCGGACATCAGCAGGAAGATCGCGCCCATGATCCCGGCGACCCACCACAGCGCGTACTGGAAAGCGTGCACGAAGGCCGGGCCGACCTGCGCCGGGGCCAGTCGGTCGCCGATCTCGCCGAAGAACACGACCGACACGAGGCCCAGGCCGAGCGCGTTGCCCATCTGCTGCACCGTGTTGATCAGCCCGGACGCGGAACCGGCGTGCTCGCGCGGCACCTCCGAGAGCACCGCGTCGGTCAGCGGGGCGACGATCAGCCCCATGCCGGCGCCCATCACGACCAGCGGCAGCGCCATCTGCCAGGAGGCGATGGCGAGGCCGTACCGGTGCGCCTCCCACAGATAGAGCAGCACACCCGCGCCCATCACCAGCGCGCCCGCCTGGAGCACCTTCCGCCCGAACTTCGGGACCAGCTTCTGCACCGACATCCCGGCCGCAGTCGACACCGAGAGGGAGAACGGTACGCCGGTGAGCCCGGCCCGCAGCGGGGTCCAGCCCAGGCCGATCTGCATGTACAGCGTCCAGACCAGGAAGAAGATGCCGAGCGCGACACCGAAGACGGTCTGTACGGCGATGCCCGCGGCGAAGCTCTTCACCCGGAAGAGGGACAGCTCGATGAGCGGGGAACCGTCGCCGGCCGCCTTCCGTTTTTCGTACGACACCAGCGCCACGAAGACGACGAGCGCACCGGCCATGCAGCCGTACCCCCACAGCGGCCAGCCCAGCTCGCGGCCGCGCGTGAGCGGGTACAGCAGCATCAGCAGGCCGAGCGAGACCAGGGCGACACCGACGAGGTCAAGCTTCAGGGCCTTGGGGGCCTTCGATTCCGTGATGAAGCGGCGGCCCAGGATCCAGGCCAGGACGCCTACAGGGAGGTTGATGAGGAAGATGGGCCGCCATTCGAGGCCGAACAGGTTCCACTCCGTCAGCAGCGCGCCCAGCAGCGGGCCGGAGACCGCGCCCAGACCGACGACCGCGCCGAACATGCCGAACACCTTGCCGCGTTCATGGGCCGGGAAGGTGGCGTGCACGATCGACAGCACCTGCGGCACCATCATCGCCGCCATACCGCCCTGCAGGAGGCGCGAGGCGACCAGCATCTCCGGGTTCGCGGCGAAGCCGCACAGGGCGGAGGCGAGGGTGAATCCGCCGATGCCGATGAGGAACAGCCGTTTGCGGCCATGGATGTCGCCGAGACGGCCGCCGGTGATCAGACCGGCGGCGAAGGCCAGGGCGTAGCCCGCGGTTATCCACTGGATCTGGCTGACCGAGGCGTCCGCGCTCCGCTGGATGGACGGGATGGCGATGTTGACGATCGTCACGTCGACCAGGTCCATGAAGGCTGCGGTCATGACGATCGCCAGAGCCAGCCAGCGGGTTCGGTCGGGTGAACGGTCGGGCAGCGCCGTGGGGGCTCCCGAGTCGTCCCGGCCGCCCGTCGTCTGCGGCTTGTCGCGCTCAGCGGCGGGTCCGCTGATGGACGCAGTCCCGCGATCCTTGAGGGTGTTGTCGTCGTGCGAAGTCATGACATGAAGGTAGGACGCGATTAGGTCAGATTGTGTCCTAGTCGTGCGGCATGCTCGTAGGTATGACTACCGACACACCCGCCCGGGTGCTGCAGCTGCTCTCGCTCCTCCAGACGCCTCGCGAGTGGCCCGGTGGGGAGCTGGCCGAGCGGCTCGGGGTGTCGCGTCGTACCGTGCGGCGGGACATCGACCGGCTGCGGGAGCTGGGGTATCCGGTTCAGGCCACCAAGGGTGCGGACGGCGGGTACCGGCTGGTCGCGGGCAAGGCGATGCCGCCGCTGGTGCTGGACGACGAGGAGGCGGTGGCGATCGCGGTGGGCCTGAGGGCCGGTGCCGGGCATGCGGTGGAGGGCGTGGACGAGGCGTCCGTACGAGCCCTGGCCAAGCTGGAGCAGGTGCTGCCGGCCCGGCTGCGCCACCGGGTTTCCACGCTGCAGGCGGCGACAACTTCGCTGACCAGCGGGGACGGACCGAGCATCGCGCCGGAGACGCTGACCGTCATGGCCTCGACGGTGGCGGGGCACGAGCGGCTGCGGTTCGCCTACCGCGACAAGGACGACAGCGAGTCGCGGCGGCTGACCGAGCCGCATCGGCTGGTGTCGACCGGGCGACGCTGGTATCTCGTCGCCTACGACCTCGACCGCGCCGACTGGCGCACCTTCCGGGTGGACCGGGTGAGGGAGCCGTTCGCGACCGGAGTCCGGTTCGCGCCACGGGAGTTGCCGACGGGCAGCGCCGCCGAGTATCTGCGGCGGTCCATCCATCGGCGACAGGAGACGTATGAGTTCGCGGTGCGGTTCGCCGCGCCGGCGGCGCAGGTCTCCACACGGGTGCCGGCCTGGCTCGGGGTGCCGGAAGACGACGGCAAGGGCGGTTGCGTCCTGCGGGGCACCTCCGGCGAACCCGTGGAGTGGCTGGCGATGCGGCTGGCGATGGCGGGGTGCGAGTTCGCGGTGCGAAGGCCGGGTGAACTGGCTGAATGCGTACGGGAGTTGGGGGGACGGCTGAGTCGGGCGGGTGGTTGAGCCGGGTGAGGTGTGAGTCGGGTGGGTGATTGAGTCGGGTGGGTCGTCGAGCCGTGCGGGAGGTGAGTCGGGCGAGGGTTGGGGCAGGCCCGTGGGGCGGCCGATCCTGAGGCCCCGGTAGTTTCGGCCTGCGTGAGGTCCCCGGCTGGGGCGAACTAGCGCCCCGGCAGGCAACGTTTGCCCGTCAAGGAGCGGCGTCCGGTGCGTGCTCTGGGGGTCCCCCCGGCCGAAGGCTGGGGGAGTGCCGGCCGGAGGCCGTACCCGATGGGCTGGGCGTACGTGGGCTTTCGGCCGGTGCGGCGAGAGGGCGTGCCGGGCGTCACGACGGGGCGAACGTCGCCTGTTGGGGCACTAGGTGTCGTCCTGGGTTTGCCCGCCCCATCCGAAGCCCCGCAAGGATCCGAGGTTGTGCAGCGCCAGGGCTGCGGGGCCTTCGGGGCCGGTGGGCGGGGAGGAGGTAGCGGCCCAGGACTCCACGGCCACGCGGACTGCCGCGCCGGCGACAGCCGCGGCGAAGCGGAGGTCCGGGGTGATCGGCCCGGGGGGTGTGGACGGTGTGGGACACGGGGCAACGTTGTCGTTCGCTTCGCGTCCTACGCGTCCATCGTGGCCTCCCCGGCCTCCGGATTCTTCGCGGTCTTTGGCCGCCTCGGCTCCGCCGGCTCCGCTTGTGCCAACTTCACTACTCTTTGGGCCAGTTGACCGGGACATCAGGATCTCGGCCAGGGTCCGGTCCGACTCCTGGCACACCTCGGCCCAGACCTTGCGCAGGGCGGGGCTGGCGTCGGCCAGGCGGATGAGGGTGCGGACCCATTCCCAGGACGCCGCCGACACACCGGCACCGGGGGTGAGGGTGTGGTGGACGGCGTGTTCCAGGGCCTCCGGGACGGTGAGGTGGGCCGGGGCCGCACGGACGGCTTCCGCCCAGCACCGGGCGCCCGCCGCGTAGAGAGGGGCGACCGCTTCCTCCTTGGTGGCGAAGTAGCGGTAGAACGTACGCGGTGCGATGCCCGCGGCCTGGGCGATGTCCTCGGCGCGGGTGGCCCGCAGGCCCTGGCGGACGAACAGGGCGGCCGCCGCGCGGGCGATCTCCGTCCGGGTCTCGGCCTTCCGGCGCTCGGTCAGCGAGACCGGCGCGGAAGCGGGAAACTGCTGGTGGGCGGGGCTGGGGGTGGTGCTCACTCCGGCAGGCTATGCCCATGTGGCAGAATCTGCCATCCGGCGGTCCACCCCGGGGTTCAGGTACGGGGTGGGCCGCCATTCCAAGTTCCAGGTTCCGGCAGCGCCCCATCACCCGCGAGGACTTGAGTCTCCCCCAGGGGGAGACCGGAAGGTGGGGCTCATGCATGGCGGCATCTCGTACTCGATCGGTGAACTGGCCCGGTGTACCGGGCTGTCGGTCAAGACCATCCGCTTCTACTCGGATCAGGGCCTCGTGGTGCCGGTGAGCCGCACCGCGGCCGGATACCGCCGTTACGCCCCCGACGCCGTCGCCCGGCTCGCGCTCGTGCGAACGCTGCGCGAACTGGGCCTCGGCCTGGTGGTGATCCGGCGGATCGTGGACCGACCGTTCGACCTCGGCCGGGTCGCGGCCGAGCAGGCCGCCGCGCTGGACGTGCAGATCAGTGTGCTGCGCCTGCGCCGGGCGGTGCTCTCCGCCGTGGCCGCCCGGCGTGAGCCGAGCCTTGAGGAGATGGAAATCATGCACCGGTTGGCGACCCTGTCCGAGGCGGAACGGCGCCGTCTGATGGACGGTTTCCTCGACTCCGTCTTCACCGCGCCCACCGCGCCCGACTCACCGGAGGCCACAGCGCCCGGCTCACCGGAGGCCGCCGCGTCCGGCTCATCGCAGGCCGATGTCACCGACCCGCCGCCGCCGGAGGCTTACGTGACCGACGCGCCTGGGCCCTACGTACCTCACCCTTCCGAAGCCGCCCTGCGGCGTTCCCTCACGCCCGAACTGCCCGGCGACCCGACAGAGGAGCAGGTGGCGGCCTGGGTGGAGCTGGCCGAGCTGTCGCTCGACGACGGGTTCCGGGCCGCCCTACGACGCCTGGTCCAGGACCATGCCGGGCACCGGCCCGGGCACGAGGGCGGAGACAAGGGCGGGGGCGGCAGGCCGCCCGTTCCGGACCTCGTCGCCGTCACCCGAGATGTCGTCGACACCGCCTTGGCCTCCGGTACCAGGCCCGAGGCCCCGGAGGCGGATCCCGTCGTCGCGGACCTGATCACCCGGTGCGCCCTCGTCTCCGGACACCCCCGCCACACCTCGCCGCGCGAGTCGCCCGAGTCGCCCGAGTGGCTGCTCCGGCGTCTGCAGGCCGCCCGCGACCCCCGCCGGGACACCTATCTCCGTCTGCTGGCCCTCGTCAACGGCTGGCCGGCTCCGCAACCGGTGACCCCGGTGATCGACTGGGCGGCCACGGCGCTGCGCGCACGGGCGGCTGTCTGACGGAAAAGGGCGGCCGGGAACAGCCCCCAACGGTCAGGCAGCACCGAGCAGTTGGCCAGAACCTCAGCCCTTTGACGGCCCTATGGGCACCCTGCGAACGCCGACACAGAAGAAGCCGGGCTTCGGCACCCGGGGGGACAGGTGCCGAAGCCCGACTTGGGAAGGTCCCGGCGCCGGGGGGGATTGCGTCGGGACGTGGCTGGGGGTGGGGTGGGTCGTGCAGGACGAGCGCGTGGGGTCGGCCGGTCTGTTCGGTGCGGTGCGGTGCGGTGCGGTGGGGGGAGTGCGATTCCCTGGGCCTGGCTGCTGCTGGACCCGGAGAGGTTGTTCCCGCGGGTCCGGGACTTGAAGCGATGGGACCACGCCATGTTTGCGCCGTCTTTCGCCACCGGCGTGCGCGGCCCCCAGGCACCGTACGCCCACTGGCGCCACCCGCCCCCGAACACCGTGCCCACGCACCGTACGCCCACCAGGGCCACCCGCCGCCAAGCAGCGCACCCCCGCACCGCACGCCCGCAGGCGCCACAGTCGGCCAGGCACGGCACACCGGAGAACCGCAGGCACGGCCCAAAGGCTGCCGGACACCAGAGCCCGCCAGGCGCCGTACATCCGGCGCCTGGCCCATTCAGCCGTGCCGTTACGCCGCCGCGTCGAACCCCGTGTCCCGCGCCAGCTTCTTCAGTTCGAGCAGCGCGTGCTTCTCGATCTGGCGGATGCGTTCGCGGGTCAGGCCGTGCTCCTTGCCGACCTCGGTCAGGGTTCGCTCGCGGCCGTCATCGATGCCGTACCGCATCTTGATGATGGAGGCCGTGCGCTGGTCCAGGCGGCCGATCAGGTCGTCCAGTTCCTCGCTGCGGAGCAGCGTCAGCACCGACTGCTCCGGCGACACCGCCGACGTGTCCTCCAGCAGGTCGCCGAACTGGGTCTCGCCCTCGTCGTCCACCGACATGTTCAGCGAGACGGGGTCGCGGGCCCAGTCGAGGACGTCGGTGACGCGCTCCGGCGTGGTGGCCAGCTCCGCGGCGATCTCCGCGGGCTCCGGGTCGCGGCCGTTCTCCCGGTTGAACTCGCGCTGGACGCGGCGGATACGGCCCAGCTCCTCCACCAGGTGGACGGGGAGCCGGATGGTGCGGGACTGGTCGGCGATGGAGCGGGTGATGGCCTGACGGATCCACCAGGTGGCGTACGTCGAGAACTTGAAGCCCTTGCGGTAGTCGAACTTCTCGACGGCGCGCACCAGGCCGGCGTTGCCCTCCTGGATCAGGTCGAGCAGAGGCAGGCCGCTGCGCGGGTAGCGCCGGGCGACGGCGACGACCAGGCGGAGGTTGGAGCGGATGAAGACGTCCTTGGCCCGCTCGCCGACGGCGACCAGCGCCTCCAGTTCCTCGCGGGTGGCGTCCGACCTGGACTCCTCCTCGCCGTCGAGGACCTGCTGCGCGAAGACACCCGCCTCGATGGTCTGGGACAGCTCGACCTCCTTTGCGGCGTCGAGCAGCGGCGTACGCGCGATCTCGTCGAGGTACATGCCGACCAGGTCGCGGTCTGCGATCTCGCCGCCATGAGCGCGAACACTGCTTGCCGAGTCGGCCGTCTCGCCGGTGGCGGACTGACGACGGGCGACGGCACGGGTTGCCATGCGTGCTCCCTTGCGATGGTGGGCTGGCGGGTGGTCCTGACGAACGCTCGGCACCGGGGGGAGTGTCTCTGGGACTCTCTCCGAGCACCCTGCATCCGTGGGAAACAACGACTGGAATCCGGACAGAATTCCCAACCCGCCCCCCAATTTTTCTGATCATGCAGTACCCTGTCCGCCACCGGGGAGGCAGCATGCCGACAGAACGCACAGAGGTGCAGGTCAGGGCGGGAATCGAGGGAGACCTCGACGCCCTCACAGCGATCTACAACCACTATGTACGCGAGACGGCCATCACATTCGATACCGCGATCTTCACCCCGGAAGAACGCCGTCCTTGGCTGCTCTCCCACCCGGAAGACGGCCCGCACCGCCTCATGGTTGCCACGGATGCGGAATCACAGCAAATCCTGGGGTACGCCACATCCAGTCCTTACCGACCGAAGCCCGCGTACACGACATCCGTGGAGGTTTCGGTGTACGTCGCCCAGGACTCCGGCCGGCGCGGCATCGGGACGCTGCTCTACGACGCCCTCTTCAAGGCGCTGGCCGACGAGGACGTGCACCGCGCCTACGCCGGGATCGCCCAGCCCAACGCGGCTTCCGAGCGGCTGCACGCCCGCTTCGGCTTCCGCCACGTCGGCACGTACCGCGAGGTCGGCCGCAAGTTCGGCCGCTACTGGGACGTGGCCTGGTACGAGAAAGAGCTGTAGCCCCGCCGAAGAGCCGTGGCGGCCCGCCGGAGAGCCGTAGCCCCCGCCGAAGGACCGTGACCCCGCCGCGGCTCAGCCGAACTGCACCGACCGCTTCGCCATCCCCATCCAGAACCCGTCGATCACCGACTTCTGCGCGTCCAGCTCGCCGCCCGCCTCGGCCGCGCCCATGGTGACGAACAGCGGGGCGAAGTGTTCGGTGCGCGGGTGGGCGTAGCGGCCGGCCGGGGCCTTGTGCAGGAAGTCCAGCAGGGCGTCCCAGTCCCGGGCCTCCAGGGCTCGCCGGCCCCAGTCGTCGAACTCGGAGGACCAGCTGGGTACTCCGCTGCCCGCGTATCGCAGGGCGGCCAGGTTGTGGGTGAAGAAGCCGGAGCCGACGATCAGCACACCCTCGTCCCGCAGCGGGGCGAGCTTGCGGCCGATGTCCATCAGGCGGACCGGGTCGAGGGTGGGCAGGGAGATCTGGAGCACCGGAATGCCGGCGTCGGGGTACATCTCGACGAGCGGGACGTAGGCGCCGTGGTCGAGGCCGCGGTCCGGGATGTCCTGGACGGGGACGCCGGGGGCGCGCAGCAGCTTGCGGACGGAAGCGGCCAGCCCGGGGGCGCCGGGGGCGGCGTACCGGACCTGGTAGTAGTGCTCGGGGAAGCCCCAGAAGTCGTAGACGAGCGGGACGGTGTCCACCGCGCCCAGGGCGAGCGGGGCCTCCTCCCAGTGGGCGGAGACCATGAGGATCGCCTTGGGGCGGGGCAGGGCGGCGGACCAGGCGGCGAGCTGACCGGGCCAGACGGGGTCGTCGGCGAGGGGAGGCGCGCCGTGACTGAGGTAGAGGGCGGGCATGCGCTCCTGGGCGGCGGACGTGACGGCGGACATGGCTACGGCTCCCGGTCATCCGAATGCTTTAACTCTCAAGTTCTACGCCAAACCGTACGCCCGACTTGTTCAAGTTTCAAGGAGCTGACTCGTACAGTGGGACACATGAACACGGCATCCGACTCCGCCGCACAGCCCCGCTGGCTCACCGACGAGGAACAGCGCGTCTGGCGCGCCTATCTGCACGCCACCACCCTGCTGGAGGACCACCTCGACCG
The DNA here is from genome assembly GCF_001953885.1 of Streptomyces sp. IMTB 2501. Classification (GTDB taxonomy): domain Bacteria; phylum Actinomycetota; class Actinomycetes; order Streptomycetales; family Streptomycetaceae; genus Streptomyces. The sequence continues at coordinate 206,898 of NZ_MQUS01000013.1, forward strand.
GCAGTTGCAGCGCGACGCGGGCATGCCGCACATCTACTACGGCCTGCTCGTCGGCCTCGCCGAGGCCCCGCGCCGCCGGCTGCGGATGACCGAGCTGGCGATGCAGGCGAAGATCACCCGGTCCCGGCTGTCGCACGCGATCGCGCGGCTGGAGAAGAACGGCTGGGTGCGCCGCGAGGACTGTCCCTCCGACAAGCGCGGCCAGTTCGCGGTACTCACGGACGAGGGTGTCGAGGTGCTGAAGCGCACCGCGCCGGGCCATGTGAACGCCGTACGGCAGGCGATGTTCGACCGGCTCACCCCTCAGCAGCAGAAGGCCCTCGGCGAGATCATGGAGATCGTCGCCGAGGGCCTCCAGCCCAACGAAGCGGGTGCGGACCTGCCCTGGCTCCGCTAAGTCACCGTACGGAAATCACCGTACGGACCGGGGTCAGTGGGCCACCACCGGCACCGGCACCTCGTCCTCGACGCCCTCGCCGCGGATCACCTCGGTGCCGCCCGGACGGCCGGCGTTGACGAAGGTGAAGGCGATCAGGGCGGCGAGCCCGAGGATGCCGACGGCGAACCAGATCGCGGTGCTGTAGCCGTGCACCATGGCCTGGAGACCGACCAACTGCTGCTGCGGCTTGGTGGCCGCACCGGCGATGTGGTCCTTGAAGTACGACGTCTTGGCGGACGCGGCGATGGTGTTCAGCAGGGCGGTACCGATCGCGCCGCCCACCTGCTGCGAGGTGTTCACCATCGCGGAGGCGACACCGGCGTCCCGGGGCTCGACACCCGTGGTGGCCAGGGACATGGCCGGCATGAACGCCGTACCCATGCCGAGGCCGAGCAGCAGCATCGCGGGCAGCAGGAGCATGCCGTACGAGGAGTCGATCTTCAGCTGGGTCAGCAGCAGCATGCCCACGCCGGCGACCAGGAAGCCGGGGCCCATCAGCAGCCGGGGCGCGATCCGGGTCATCAGGCGGGTGCCGATCTGGGTGGAGCCCGTGATCATGCCGGCGATCATCGGCAGGAACGCGAAGCCCGTCTTGACCGGCGAGTAGCCCTTCACGACCTGCAGGTAGTAGGTCAGGAAGAGGAACAGGCCGAACATGCCGATGATGGCGAGGCCGAGGGAGAGGTAGATACCGCCGCGGTTGCGGTTGCTGACCACGCGCAGCGGCAGCAGCGGGGCCTTGACCCGGGATTCGACCGCCACGAAGGCGAGCAGCAGCACCGCGGACGCGACGAACATCGAGACGGTCACGGTGTCACCCCAGCCGTCGGACTCGGCACGGGTGAAGCCGTAGACGAGGGCGACCAGACCGAGGGTGGACAGGATCACGCCGGGGATGTCGAGCGGGGCGCGGTTGCGGCCGCCCTCCGGCTCGCGGATGACGAAGTAGGCGCCGGCCGCGGCGGTCACGGCGAACGGGACGTTCACGAAGAAGGTCCAGCGCCAGTTCAGGTACTCGGTGAGGAAGCCACCGAGGATCAGGCCGACAGCACCGCCGCCGCCGGCGATGGCGCCGTAGATACCGAACGCCTTGGCGCGCTCCTTGGCGTCGGTGAACATCACCGCGAGCAGGGAGAGGGCGGCCGGGGCGAGCAGCGCGCCGAAGACACCCTGGAGGGCGCGGGCGCCGAACATCATCGGGCCGCTGGTGGCGGCGCCGCCGAGCGCGGAGGCGAGGGCGAAGCCGGCCAGGCCGGTGACGAAGGCGCGCTTACGGCCCCACTTGTCGGCGATACGGCCGCCGAACAGCAGCAGACCACCGAAGGCGAGGGCGTAGGCGGTGACCACCCACTGCCGGTTGCCGTCGGATATGCCGAGGTCGGTCTGGGCCGAGGGCAGGGCGATGTTCACGATGGTGGCGTCGAGGACGACCATCAGCTGGGCGAGCGCGATGAAGACGAGCGCCTTCCAGCGGTTGGCGTCGCCGGCCGGTGCGGCGGCGCCGGGAGCCTTGAGGGCTGTTTCGGACATGGGGATACCCACTTCGGGACTTCGTGACGGAAAAACGGAAGACAGTGGACGCGGCTCGTCGACGGTGACGGCCGGGGGTCGGCGGTCGGGCGTTGTGGTGGACTGGGGTGCGGGGCCGAACTAATCGGTCAGGACGCGCGCAGCTCCTCGATCGTCACGGCCTCGCCCGGCAGGGCGGAGCGGGCGGGTGCCCGCAGCCCGTCGAGGAACAGCTGCAGATGACGGTGGACGAAACGGTCGCCGCGCAGACAGTCCGTGCCGGCCGGGGGCCGGCTCAGCTGGGCCACGACGATCATCAGGTCGCCGACGCCGACGTCCGGCCGGAGCTGCCCGGCCGCCCTGGCCCGCCCCATGACCTCCTCGATGAGCTGCTCGACGCGCTCGCGGGAGGCCTGCAGGTCGGGATGGTGCTGGTCGAAGGTGCTGGAGATCATCGGGCACAGCGCGCTGATCCGCTCGTCGGCGGAGGCGTGCACGAAGCGCTCCAGTGCGGCGAAGGCGTCCCCGGTCTCGGCGAGGGCCAGCTCGGCCGCCTCGGCCGTACGGTCCATGACGGAGCAGACGACCTCGCGGACGAGGGCCTCGCGGTCGGGGAAGTTGCGGTACACCGTGGCGTTGCCGACGCCGGCCCGGCGGGCGATCTCGTCGAGCGGCACATCCGGGCCGTGCTCGACGAACATCTCCCGGGCGGCGGTGACGATCCGCTCCCGGTTGCGCACGGCGTCGGCGCGGGGCCGGGTCACCTTGCGCGGTGCGGGGGCGGTCGCGGTCGGCACGGCGGACTCCTCGGAAGCGATGAGGGCGATCCGGGGAGCTTCTCCCCGTTTCGCTCGGACACAGGTCCAAACGGGGAGAGGCTCCCCGGTTATTTCCCGACCGTCAAAAGAATCCCTGTGACCTGAGACACACACATCTCCTGCCGGGATTCACCCTGCTGCGGGCCGGCTTTCCCACGGTCGGTCTCCTCCAGCGCGCGCCCCGCACCCCGCCGCCACAGGGTGATCGCAAGGGTGCAGCCGGAGAACGGCGGCTGCCGTGGAGCGAGAGGTCCATGCATGCAGCCGCAGCCGCGCCCGGTATCCCTCTCCATATCCGGGGGGCGCACGACCGGCGGACGCGGGCGCATACGCGCGCGCCGGGTGGCCGCTCTCGCCGCGGTGACCGCGCTGACCCTCGCGGTCAGCACCTCGGCCGGGACCGGACACCTGCCGGCGCCCACCACCGCCGGGCCCGTCGGCCTGGCCCGCTCCTCCGCCCTCGCCCCCTGTACCGTCCACGCCGGTCTGGACATCCAGATGACCGAGGGCCTGCCCACCCCGCACGGCTACGCCCGCTCCACGGGCACGCTGCACGCGCTGACCCTGATGATCGACTTCTCCGACGCGCCCGGTGAGGGCAACGCCATGGACCGCTTCCACGAGTTCTTCCCGCAGACCGAGGAATGGTTCCGCACCGCGTCGTACGGCCGCCTGCGCTATCAGGCGGAGACTCCGGTCAACGGCTGGCTGCGGATGCCGAAACCCTTCAAGGCGTACGGCATCGAGCGCGGCGCGCCCTTCGATCCCGGCTACCGGCAACTGGTGAAGGACATGGTGGCCGCGGCCGGCCCGAAAGTGGACTTCCGCTCGTACGACATCCTGAACGTCCTGGTCACCCCGAACGCCGGCCCCTCCGCGCTGGACACCGTCCTGTCCGTGACCTTCGCCGGGAACGGTGACGCCCCGGTCGCCGACGGAGTCCCCGTCTCCAACGCGTCGTTCATCTACTCCCGGCAGGACGACGGCTCCGGCTCCTACGCCCGCACCGGCTACCGGGTGCTGCCGCACGAGAACAGCCACACCTTCGGGCTGCCCGACCTGTACACGCAGGAGGGCGGTGGTGCGGTCGGGCACTGGGACATCATGAGCGAGGACTGGGGGGCGGACAACGATCTGCTCGGCTGGCACAAGTGGAAGCTGGGCTGGCTGGACGGCTCCCAGGTGGCCTGCGCGGCGACCCGGGGCAGCACCGAGTACCTGCTGACGCCGCTGTACAAGCCCGGCGGCGGGAAACTGGTCCTCGTGCCCGTCAGCACGCAGAGCTCCTACGCGCTGGAGGTGCGCGCACAGGGCGGCAACGACGAGGCGGTGTGCCGGCCGGGCGTGCTGATCTACAAGGTGGACGGCACGATCGACACCGGCCGCGGCCCGGTCACCGTCTACGACAGCCATCGCAACAGCGGCGGCTGCACCCGCAGCCCCAACGTCCAGGCCGAACTCTCCGACGCCACCTTCACCTCCGGCGAGAGCTTCAAGGACCCGCGCCACGGCATCACCGTGGAGATCCTCGACACGGACGCGGACGGGAACTACCGGGTGCGGGTGACTCGGGGGTAGGGAGACGGGCGGGCGGGGGGATTACCTTAGGCGTGCCCGTATGCCGTACCGGAGAGCCGATGCCCGCGAAGACCGCACTGGATGCCGACGCCCGTGGTGAAGCGGGGGAAGCGGTCGGGCCGTTGGTGCGCGGGGTCGGTGTGCTGCGGCGGCTGACCGAGGCGGGCGGCACGCTGAGCCCGAGCGCGCTGGAGCGGGCCACCGGGCTCGCCCGGTCCACGGTCGACCGGATCACCGCGACCCTGGCCCGCATGGGCTACGTCCGTCCCGACGGCCGGGACGTCGTCCTCACCGCCGGTGTGATGGAACTGGGCAACGCCTATCTGGCCGCCCTGCGACTGCCCGCGCTGCTCGGCGCCCGCGCCGACGCCCTCGCCGACGAGCTGGACGAGTCGGTGTCGCTCGCGGTCGCCGACCTCGACGGGATCCGGTTCATCCACCAGGCCACCCGCCGTCGCGCGATGTCGGTGAGCTTCCGGATCGGCGACCTGCTGCCGGCCGAACGCACGGCGCCGGGGCCGCTGTTCGCGACCGGGTGGACCGAGGGCGACTGGGCGCGGTGGCGGGAGCGCCGGGCGGCGGATCCGGCGGACGCGGCCTTCCCCGCCGTACCGCCCCGCCAGACGCCCGCCGACGACTTCGCCTTCGCACGGCGGGTGGAGCGGGCGCGCCGGGACGGCTGGGCGGTGGACGACCAGCTGATCGAACCGGGTCTGGTCGCCGTGTCCGTACCGGTACGGGAGCCGGGCACCGGCCGCCCGGCCTGCGTGGCGAGCGTGGTCAGCCACACCAGCCGGCACTCCGCGGCCGGCCTGCGCACCAGCCTCCTGCCGCGCCTGCGTACGGCGGTGGCCGCGATGGAGGCCGAGCTGCGTACGGCGCCGCCGCCGGAGCCGGGGCCGCCGCCCGCGGGCCTGGCGACCTGGACGGCGGCCTCCAAGCATGAACTGGGCCGGGAGTTCGTGGAGTCGCTGGCTCGTGGCCTGACCGTGCTGACCGCTTTCGGGGCGGACCGCCCGGCGCTGACGCTGACGGAGGCGGCACGGGCGACCGGCCTGAGCCGGGCCACCGCCCGGCGCGCCCTGCTCACCCACGAGCACCTGGGCCTGGTGACCGCGCACGCCGACCGCACCTTCACACTCACCCCGCGCGTCCTGGACCTCGGCTTCCCGCCGCTGTCCCGCACCACGCTCGCCCGGCTCGCGGCGCCCCGGCTGCGGGCCCTCGCGGACCGGGTGCACGAGCCGGCGGGGCTCGCGGTGCTGACGGGGGACGGTGCGGAGATCCAGTACACGGCCGGGGCGGGCACGAGCCGGGTGCTGACGGTGGACGTCACCGTGGGCGCGCGTCTGCCCGCCGCCGCGACCTCGCTCGGCCGGGTGCTCCTCGCGGACGCGGACCCGCCGTCCCCCCAGTTCGCCGAGGTACGTGCCCGGGGCTACGCCCTGGTCGACGAGGAGCTGGAGTCGGGACTGCGGTCGATCGCGGTACCGGTGCGCGACCGGACGGGCCGTACGGCGGCCGCGCTGAACGTGACCACCCACCCGGCCCGCCGCACCCTGAAGGACTGCGTCCACACCCTCCTGCCCGAACTCCGCGCCACCGCCGACGAGATCCAGCGGGACCTGCACACGGCGTCGCGATTCACACGGGTGGCGCCGAGGTGAGCGAAGCGGGCTCCGGAGTCTTCACGTCCACCGGTGGTGCGGCGCGGCGTTCCGGGCGGGCCGCGAGGACCGCCACCGCGATCAGCAGGGCGATGAGGGCGCAGGTCACCGCATCGAGGGTGCCGCCGAACAGCGACTGGCTCAGGTAGACCAGGCCGGGCAGGGTGCTGAGCAGGACCATGGCCGACAGGGGTTCCGCGCGCTGCAGGCCGATCTGCAGCAGGAGCAGCGGGAGGGCGACCGCCCCGAGGGCCGTCAGCGCCATGAGGGGCAGGGCCGGCCCGGCGGACGCGGTGCCGCCGGCGCCGAGGAACAGCAGGGCGCCCGCGCAGACGTAGGTCAGGTGGAAGCGGTGGGTCATCACCCAGGTCGGCTCCGCGCCCGCCTGCCCCAGCTGCCGGGACAGCCGGGCCAGCAGCGCCGCCGAGACGCCCGACAGCGCGACCAGGGCCGTACCGCCGAGCGCGGCGCCGTCGAGGGTGCCGGCCCTGCCGTCCAGTCGCAGGGCGATCGCCCCCGACAGGACCAGGAGGCCGAGTGCCGCGGCCACCCTCCCCGGTCCCGGCCGCCCCTCGCCGCGCACCAGACCGGTGCAGATCACCGCGAGCGGCCCGACCCCTGACTGCACGCTGCTGGCGAGCGCGGCCGGAACCCAGGCCAGCGAGACGTAGAAGCCGAGGAAGGTGACGGCGGTGGCCAGGTTCATCAGCGCCATGAGCCGGACGGTCCCGCGGCCGCGTGGCGTGGGGCGCCGGGTCGTACGGCGGCTGCGCACGGCGTGCAGCGCGCCGCAGGCCACGGTGGCGGTGACGAAGGCGATGCAGGAGAACTGCAGGCTGCCGCCGAAGCCCAGCCGCCCGGAGAGAAAGCCGTCGGCGAGGGCCTGGAGCAGGACCGAGACCAGGATGAGGGCGGTCGGCACGTCAGCTCACACCCTCCAGTACGGGCCGCGGTGCCGCCTCGGCCAGCCGGAAGAAGCGGCCCTCGTCCTCGATGGCGTGCAGTGTGGCCAGCGAGTCGAGCAGCACCGTCTCGTCCTCGTGGACCAGGAAGGCGATCCCGGAGGTGCCGGTGGTCAGGTAGCGGTCGCGCACCGGCTCGCCGATGACGGGGGCCCGGTCCAGGCTGTGGAAGCCGGGCAGCCGGCGCAGCACGCGCAGGCCGTCCACCGCCTGCAGCACCCCTTCGCGGTGGGGGCGCAGGAACGCCTTGGCGACCGTGCGCGGCGGCGCGTACGGCTGCTCGAACCGGGCCGCGAACTCGGCCGGCCGCAGATAGCGCTCCACCACCAGGTGCTGCTGGCTGTAGGAGAGCGCGGAGAAATACGGGTCCGGTGCCAGGGAGGGGCCCATGACCCGGGAGTTGACCTCGATCAGCCGGGGTCCGCGCGGAGTCAGCATGACCTCGGTGTGGGCGGCGCCCTCGCGGATGCCGAGCGCGTCGAGGCAGTCGAGGACGTAGGCGGTCAGCTCCTGTTCGGCCGCTGTCAGGGCGGGCCGGGAGATGATGTGCCGCAGCACCGGGGCGCCCTCGATGTGGTCGATGCGCTCGCGGTAGACCTCGGTGAGCAGATGACGCCCGTGCAGGCTCACGGTGTTGACGATGTACTGGGTGCCGGCCAGGAACTCCTGGACCAGTACCTCGTCGTTGACCTCGCCCATCAGGTTCCGCTCGGCCGCGATCGCGCCGAACGCCTCCTGGGCCTCCTCGCGGCTGTGGCAGATCCGGCAGCCGTCGCTGCCCGCGCTGTTGCGCGGCTTGATCATCAGCGGATAGCCCTCCTGCCAGGTGTCGAGCGTGGTGCGCAACTCCTCGCCGGTGCGGACGGAGACGGTGCGCGCGGCCGGGACACCGGCGGCCCGGAGCGCCTCCACCATCAGCTGCTTGTCGCGCCGTGCCTCGATCAGTTCGGGGCGGTGGTGGTCCAGGCCCAGTGCGGCGGCGAGGGTGTCGGCGAGGATGACGCCGTACTCGCTGGCCGCGATGACCGCGGTGGGTCCGAGGGCACGCAAGTGCGCGAGGGTGGTCGGCAGGTCCTGGTGGAGCAGCTTGTGCGGGGAGGTCCGGTCGGCCTCCCAGGCCTCGCGCAGCTCGGGTTCGTAGAGGTGCAGGCAGTCGGCGCCCTCCTCGCGGAAGGCGCGGGCCAGTTCGGCGCCGGTGGAGACGGGGTTGACGAGAACGATCACGGGAGTCTGCTTTCGAAGGGGCGGGCGGGGGTCAGGCGGCCAGCACGCTCGGCGCGGTCCGGGCGGTCGCGGTGAGCTGGGCGGCCACGCGCTGGGCCTGTTTGGCGGCCGTGTTGAGGTAGTTGACGATGGCGGTGCGCGGATGCGCGGCGGCGCCCAGCACCCAGATCCGTTCGACGGAGCCGCGCTGCGGATCGCACAGCCGCAGCTCCTCGGTGATCGCCGGGGCGGCGCCGTGGGTGACGGAGGGGCCGATCCGGTAGTGGCCGGGGGCGGCCATGTCGAGCTGCGGGGTGTGGAATCCGGTCCCGCACACCACGTGGGTGAAGCGCTCGCGGCGGCCGTCCGGCCACTCCACCTGCCAGCCGTCGTCGTCCGCCGCGGGCTCGATACCGACGGGGTAGCCGGGCGCGAGCGCCAGTCGGCCGGTGTCCAGATGGCCGCTGAGCAGGCGGGCGTTGCGGGCCGGTATGGAGGAGATGTACCGGGACATCAGTCCCCGGTACCGGGCCAGCACCTCGGCGCGCAGGGCCGGGTCCCACGGCGCGGTCCACGCGTTGATCGCGTCGATGACCTCGGCGATCACGTCCTGCCAGGGCACCCGGCCGGCCGCGGCCAGGGCCAGCTCCTCGCGCAGCCGCTCGTCCGGCACGGCCGCCGCCGAGGTCTGCGCCCGCAGCCCCAGCCCGGATCCGGCGCGGCCGATCGCCCGCAGCAGCAGCCGGGTCAGCTCCCGGTCCAGGTCCTCGGCCCGCGGGTCGAGCCGCTGCCAGCGGCGGGAGTCGAGCAGCGGCCGGTCGGGGCGGCACAGCCGGGTGCGTACGGCGGGGAGTCCGCCGGACGGGGAGGCCATCACCGTCCGGCGGCCGCCGGCGCACAGCACCAGGGCGGCGTCGATGGCCGACAGCTTGGTGCCGAGGACCAGCACCTCGGCCTTCTCCGGCAGCGCACGAAGGCGGTCGGTGGGGTACGGCTGGGGCAGCAGCCGCGGATGGCCGTCGTAGGGGCGCAGCAGCTCGGGCAGCCGGGGCCGGTCGAGGCCGAGGCAGACCAGGACGTCGGTGGCGGACAGCCGTCGGCCGTCGGCGAGTTCGACGCGGTAGCCGTCCGCCGTGGACCGCACGGCGGTGGCCCGCGCCGGGTGGTGGGACACGGCGATGCCCTGCCGTTCGGCCTCGCGCCGGCCCGCCAGATAGCGCTCCCGGCAGTAGTGGCCGACGAGATAGCGCGGCACGAAGTCCTCGGGCCGTGCGGCCCAGCCCCGCTCGGTCAGATAGTCGAGCAGGTCGGAGGGGCCGTCAGGACGGAGGGAGGTGACGTCTGCCGAGGTGTTGCACAGCAGCATCGGATCGGTGACGCCGAAGGCATGGCCCAGGCCCACCGGATTCGGGTCGACCGTGGTGACGGAGGCGATGCCCGGCGTCCGTACGACCTGGGTGAAGGCAGCGACCGCGGTGGCCCCGCCGCCGATGATGACGATCTCGCGATGCATGGGCGAACCATTCGTGGGACTCAGGGGACTCAGGGGACTCAGGGGACTCATGGGACTCATGGGGGGACACTCGGACTCCAGACGATGATCTGACGTCGCGTCAGGCTCCTACGGGGTGACGGGCGGGGCGGCGCGGGGCGACGGCCGCGTGCAGCGCCAGCGCGTCCTCGGCCCGATTGAGGGTGATGAAGTGCAGCCCGGGCACGCCCTCCGCGACCAGTCGCGCGCACATCGCGTGCGCGTGCTCCATACCGATCCGGCGTACGGCGGCCGGGTCGTCCCGGTGCCGGTCCAGCCGGGCGGCGAGTTCGGCGGGCAGGGGGGCGTCGCTGAGCGCGGCGAACCGGCGCAGCTGCTTGTGGTCGGTGATCGGGATGATCTCCGGGACGATCGGGGTCGGGCAGCCGGCGGCGGCGACCCGGTCGCGCAGCCGCAGACAGGCCTCGACGCGGAAGAACATCTGGGTGATCGCGTAGTCGGCGCCGGCCCGGCACTTGTCCACGAAGTGGCGCAGCTCGGTGTCCGGGTCGGCGGACCGCGGGTGTCCCTCGGGGAAGGCGGCCACGCCGATGGAGAACTCCCCGCAGGACCTGACCATCTCCACCAGTTCCGCCGCGTGCCTGAAGCCCTGCGGGTGGGGAATCCACTCGCCGCCCGGATCGCCCGGCGGATCGCCGCGCAGCGCGAGCACATTGGTGATGCCGGACTCGGCGTACTGGCCGATGATGTTGCGCAGTTCGGCCCGCGAGTGGCCGACGGCCGTCAGGTGCGCGACGGGGGTCAGCGTGGTCTCGGCGGCGATCCGTTCGGCGATGCGCACGGTCTGGTCCCGGGAGGTGCCCCCGGCTCCGTAGGTGATGGAGACGAAGGCCGGTGCGACCGCCTCCACCCGGCGCAGCGCCTTCCAGAAGCGGCGCTCGGCGAGTTCGTTGCGGGGCGGGAAGAACTCGAAGGAGTACGAGGTGTCCCCGGCGGCGATGACCTCGCCGAGCTTCGGCTGCGACGCCTGGTGCCGGACCATGATGGTGTCCCCTCTCTGCAGCTGTGGGCTCAGCGGGCGTTGAAGTACTTGGCTTCGGGGTGGTGGATGACGAGGGCGTCGGTGGACTGCTCCGGGTCCAGCTGGAACTCCTCCGACAGATGGACGCCGATCCGCTCCGGCTTCAGCAGTCCGGCGATCTTGGCGCGGTCCTCCAGGTCGGGGCAGGCGCCGTAGCCGAGGGAGAAGCGCGCCCCGCGGTACTTGAGCGCGAACATGTCCTTCATCTCCTGCGGGTCCTCGCCCGAGAAGCCCAGCTCGGCCCGGACCCGGGCGTGCCAGTACTCGGCGAGTGCCTCGGCCAACTGGACGGACAGGCCGTGCAGTTCGACGTACTCGCGGTAGGAGTCGGCGGCGAACAGCTCGGCCGCGGCCGTGGAGACGCGGGCGCCCATGGTCACCACCTGGAAGGCGACGACGTCCTTCTCGCCCGACTCCTCCGGGCGGAAGTAGTCGGCCAGGCACAGCCGGCGGCCGCGGCGCTGGCGGGGGAAGGTGAAGCGGGTGTGCTCCTGGCCGTCGTCTCCGAGCACCAGCAGGTCGTTGCCGCTGGAGGTGGCGGGGAAGTAGCCGTAGACGACGGCGGGTTCCAGCCAGCCCTCGGTCTGCAGGCGGTCCAGCCACATCCGCAGCCGGGGCCGGCCCTCGGTCTCCACCAGCTCCTCGTAGGAGGGGCCGCCGGTGCGCGCGGCCTTGAGCCCCCACTGGCCCTTGAACAGCGCGTCCTCGTCCAGCCAGGAGGCGTAGTCGGCGAGGTGCAGCCCCTTGACGACGCGGTCCCCCCAGAACGGCGGCACGGGCACCGGGTTGTCCGTCGCCACGTCCGAGCGCCGCGTGGACACGTCCGGCTCGGCGACCTCGACGCGTGCGTGCCGGCGCTGTTTCAGCTCGGGCAGCGCGGCGCCGGGCACCCCGCGTTTGACGGCCATCAGGGCGTCCATCAGGTGCAGGCCCTCGAAGGCGTCGCGGGCGTAGCGGACCTCACCGTCGTAGATCTCGTGCAGGTCCTGCTCGACATAGGCGCGGGTCAGGGCGGCGCCGCCGAGGATCACCGGGAAGTCGGCGGCGAGGCCGCGCCGGTTCAGCTCCTCCAGGTTCTCCTTCATGATCACCGTGGACTTCACCAGCAGCCCGGACATGCCGATCACATCGGCCTTGTGCTCCCGGGCCGCCTCCACGATGGCCGAGACCGGCTGCTTGATGCCGATGTTGACCACGTCATAGCCGTTGTTGGACAGGATGATGTCGACGAGGTTCTTGCCGATGTCGTGGACGTCGCCCTTGACCGTGGCCAGCACGACGGTGCCCTTGCCCGCCCCGCCCCTCCCGTCCTCGGCCTTCTCCATGTGCGGTTCGAGATGAGCCACCGCGGCCTTCATGACCTCGGCGGACTGCAGCACGAACGGCAGCTGCATCTGGCCGGAGCCGAACAGCTCGCCGACCGTCTTCATGCCCTCCAGCAGCACCTCGTTGACGATCTCCAGCGCCGGCCGGACGGTCAGCGCCTCGTCCAGGTCGGCTTCGAGACCGGTGCGCTCGCCGTCCACGACGCGCCGCCGCAGCCGCTCCTCCAGCGGCAGCGCGGCCAGCTCCTCGGCCTTGCCGGCCTTCAGGGACGTGGCGGTGGCGCCCTCGAACAGGGTGAGGAAGCGCTGCAGCGGGTCGTAGCCCTCCCGGCGCCGGTCATGGATCAGGTCGAGGGCGGCCTCGCGCTGCTCGGCGGGGATCCGGGCCATCGGGAGGATCTTGGCGGCGTGCACGATCGCCGAGTCCAGGCCGGCCGCCACGCACTCGTCGAGGAACACCGAGTTCAGTACGATCCGCGCGGCCGGGTTCAGGCCGAAGGAGATGTTGGACAGGCCCAGCGTGGTCTGTACGTCCGGGTGACGCCGCTTCAGCTCGCGGATCGCCTCGATGGTCTCCACGCCGTCGCGGCGCGACTCCTCCTGCCCGGTGCCCAGCGTGAACGCGAGACAGTCGACCAGGATGTCGTGCTCGGGAATGCCATGGCGGCTGCCCAGGGTCTCGATCAGCCGCTCGGCGACCGCGACCTTCTTCTCGGCGGTCCGGGCCTGGCCCTCCTCGTCGATGGTCAGCGCGATCAGCGCGGCGCCGTACTCCTGCGCCAGCCGCGCGATCCGGGTGAAGCGTGAGTCCTCGCCGTCGCCGTCCTCGAAGTTGACCGAGTTCAGCACCGCGCGTCCGCCGAGCATCCGCAGCCCGGCCTCCAGCACCCTCGGCTCGGTCGAGTCCAGCACGATCGGCAGCGTGGAGGCGGTGGCCAGCCGGCCGGCAAGCTCCCGCATGTCCTCGGTGCCGTCCCGGCCGACGTAGTCCACGCACAGGTCCAGCAGGTGCGCGCCCTCCCGGATCTGCTCCCGGGCGATCTCCACACAGGTCTGCCAGTCGGCCGCGAGCATCGCCTCGCGGAACCTCTTCGAGCCGTTGGCGTTGGTGCGTTCGCCGATGGCCAGGTAGGAGGTGTCCTGCCGGAACGGCACCGACTGGTACAGCGAGGCCGCCGACGGCTCGGGCCGCGGGGAGCGCGGGCTGAGGGCGCGGCCGCGCACCCGGTCCACCACGGCCCTCAGGTGCTCCGGCGTGGTGCCGCAGCAGCCGCCGACCAGGCCGAGGCCGTAGTCCTGGACGAACACCTCGATCGCGTCGGCCAGTTCGGCCGGGGCCAGCGGATAGTGCGCCCCGTCGGAGGTGAGGACGGGCAGCCCCGCGTTGGGCATGCAGGACAGCCCGATCCTGGCGTTGCGGGCCAGATGGCGCAGATGCTCGCTCATCTCCGCGGGGCCGGTCGCGCAGTTCAGGCCGATGTGGTCGATGCCGAGCGGCTCCAGCGCGGTCAGGGCCGCGCCGATCTCCGAGCCGACCAGCATCGTCCCGGTCGCCTCGACCGTCACATGGACGAGCAGCGGCAGCGCGAGCCCGGCCTCGGCCATGGCCCGCTTCGCCCCGAGAACGGCCGCCTTCGCCTGCAGCAGGTCCTGGCTGGTCTCCACCAGCAGGGCGTCGGCGCCGCCCGCGATCAGCCCCGCCGCGTTCAGCCGGTAGCCCTCGTGCAGCGGCTCGTACGGCACATGGCCCAGGGTGGGCAGCTTGGTGCCGGGGCCCAGGGCGCCGAGCACCCAGCGGGTACGGCCGTCCTGCGCGGTGAACGCGTCGGCGGCCTCCCGGGCGATCCGCGCACCCGCCTCGGCCAGTTCGAGGATCCGGTCCCCGATGCCGTACTCCCCGAGCGCCGAGAGATTGGCGCCGAAGGTGTTGGTCTCCACGCAGTCGACGCCGGCCGCGAAGTACTCCTCGTGGACCGAGCGGACGATGTCCGGGCGGGTCACGTTGAGGATCTCGTTGCACCCCTCCAGCTGCTGGAAGTCCGCGAGCGTCGGGTTCTGCGCCTGCAGCATGGTGCCCATGGCACCGTCACCGACCACGACCCGGGTGGCGAGCGCCTCGCGCAGCGCGGCCACCCGGACGCGACGAGCGTCGGCACTCATACCGCCACCGCCATCCGCTCCACCGGACGCGCGGCCACCTGCTCGCCGTAGGCCCGGCGCAGGCGGTCGATCACGGCAGCCGGGCCGAGGCTCAGGTCCTGTGAGCCCACCGCCTCCAGCACCAGCGTCGCGCAGGCGCTGCCCAGCCGGGCGGCGTCCTCGTCGCCGAGCCCCCGGCTGACGGCCGCGAGGAACCCGGCCCGGAAGGCGTCCCCGATACCGGTCGGGTCGGCGACGGCCTCGGCGGGTACGGCGTCCACGGTCACCGTCGGCGCGCCCAACCGCTGGATACGGGCACCGAGCGGGCCCAGCGTGGTGACCCAGGCACCCACCCGGTCCAGCACCTCCGCCTCGCTCCAGCCGGTGCGCTCCAGCAGCAGGGCGGCCTCGTACTCGTTGGTGAAGAGGTAGCGGGCGCCGTCGACCAGCGAACGGATCTGCTCCGGGCTGAGCCGGGGCAGCTGCTGCGAGGGGTCGGCGAGGAAGGGGACGGCGAGTTCCCGCGCCTCCTCGGTGTGCCGGACCATCGCCTCCGGCGCGTTGGGCGAGATCACGACCAGGTCGAGTCCCCCGGCGGTCTCGGCGACCGCGCGCAGCGAGATCCGGTCGGCCTCGGCCATCGCCCCGGCGTAGAAGGAGGCGATCTGGTTCTGGTCGAGGTCGGTCGTGCACATGAAGCGGGCGGTCTGGGCGGTGCCGGACACATGGACACATCCGGTGTCCACGCCGTTCTCCTCCAGCCAGGCGCGGTAGGGGCCGAAGTCGCTTCCGACGGCGCCCACCAGCAGCGGGCTCAGCCCGAGCCGGCCGAGGCCGAAGGCGATGTTGGCGGCGACCCCGCCGCGGCGCACCTCCAGATGGTCCACCAGGAAGGACAGCGAGACCGTGTCGAGGCGGTCGGCTATCAGCTGATCGGTGAACCGGCCGGGGAACTGCATGAGGTGGTCGGTGGCGATCGAACCCGTGACGGCGATGCGCACGGTCTGCTCCTTGTCTCGTGCGGGGTGGTCTCGTGTGAGGTCGTCTCGTACGAGGCGGTCAGGACTGGGCGGCGGCGCGCAGGTCGGCGGCGCGGTCGGTGCGCTCCCAGGTGAAGTCGGGCAGCTCGCGGCCGAAGTGGCCGTAGGCGGCGGTCCGGGCGTAGATCGGGCGGAGCAGGTCGAGGTCGCGGATGATCGCGGCCGGGCGCAGGTCGAAGACCTTGGTCACCGCCTCCTGGATGCGCGCCACCGGCACGGTCTCGGTGCCGAACGTCTCCACGAACAGGCCGACCGGCTCGGCCTTGCCGATCGCGTAGGCGACCTGGACCTCGCAGCGGGAGGCGAGCCCGGCCGCGACGACGTTCTTCGCGACCCAGCGCATCGCGTACGCGGCGCTGCGGTCCACCTTGGACGGGTCCTTGCCGGAGAACGCACCGCCACCGTGGCGGGCCATACCGCCGTACGTGTCGATGATGATCTTGCGGCCGGTCAGGCCCGCGTCTCCCATCGGGCCGCCGATCTCGAAGCGGCCGGTCGGGTTGACCAGCAGCCGGTAGCCCTCCGTCTCCAGGGTGATCCCGCTCTCGGCGAGGGCCCTCAGCTCGGGCTCCACCACGAACTCGCGGATGTCGGGCGCCAGCAGCGACTCCAGGTCGATGTCGGCGGCGTGCTGCGAGGAGACGACCACCGTGTCCAGGCGTACGGCCCTGTCGCCGTCGTACTCGATGGTGACCTGTGTCTTGCCGTCCGGGCGCAGGTAGGGGACGGTCCCGTTCTTGCGGACCTCGGCCAGGCGGCGGGAGAGCCGGTGGGCCAGGTGGATCGGCAGCGGCATCAGCTCGGGGGTGTCGTCGCAGGCGTAGCCGAACATCAGACCCTGGTCGCCGGCGCCCTGTTGGTCCAGCTCGTCGTCATCACCGTCCACACGGGTCTCGTAGGCCGTGTCGACACCCTGCGCGATGTCGGGCGACTGCGCGCCGATCGACACCGACACACCGCAGGAGGCTCCGTCGAAGCCCTTCTTGGAGGAGTCGTAGCCGATCTGCAGGATCCGGTCGCGGACCAGCGTCGCGATGTCCGCGTAGGCCTTCGTGGTCACCTCACCGGCGATGTGCACTTGGCCGGTGGTGATCAGCGTCTCCACGGCGACCCGGGAGGCCGGGTCGGCGGCGAGCAGGGCGTCGAGGATGGTGTCGCTGATCTGGTCGGCGATCTTGTCGGGGTGGCCCTCGGTCACGGACTCCGAGGTGAACAGGCGGCGAGACATGGTGGATTCCCTTTGCTGGTCGGGGAGTTGGCAGACGTTGACGGCTGGTCAGTAGCGGTACTGCTCGGACTTGTAGGGGCCCTCCACCGGCACACCGAGGTAGTCGGCCTGGACCGGGGTCAGGGTGGTGAGCTCGACGCCGAGGGCGGCCAGGTGGAGGCGGGCGACCTTCTCGTCGAGGTGCTTGGGCAGCACGTAGACGCCGACCGGGTAGTCCTCGGGCTTGGTGAACAGCTCGATCTGGGCGAGCGTCTGGTCCGCGAAGGAGTTGGACATCACGAAGGAGGGGTGGCCGGTGGCGTTGCCCAGGTTCAGCAGGCGGCCCTCGGACAGCACGATGACCGTGTGGCCGTCCCGGAAGCGCCACTCGTGGACCTGCGGCTTGACCTCGGTCTTCACGATGCCCGGGATCCCGGCGAGGCCGGCCATGTCGATCTCGTTGTCGAAGTGGCCGATGTTGCCGACGATCGCCTGGTGCTTCATCCGCTCCATGTGGCCGGCCATGATGACGTCGCGGTTGCCGGTCGTGGTGACGAAGATGTCGGCGATCCCGACGACGCTCTCCAGGGCGGCGACCTGGTAGCCGTCCATCGCGGCCTGGAGCGCGCAGATCGGGTCGATCTCGGTGACGATGACGCGGGCGCCCTGGCCGCGCAGCGACTCGGCGCAGCCCTTGCCGACGTCGCCGTAGCCGCACACCACCGCGACCTTTCCGCCGATCAGGACGTCGGTGGCGCGGTTGATGCCGTCGACGAGGGAGTGTCGGCAGCCGTACTTGTTGTCGAACTTGGACTTGGTGACGGCGTCGTTGACGTTGATCGCCGGGAACAGGAGGGCGCCGTCGCGGTGCATCTCGTACAGACGGTGGACGCCGGTGGTGGTCTCCTCGGTCACCCCGCGGATCTCACCCGCGAGCGCGGTCCAGTCGAGGGTGCTCGCCTTCAACAAGCTCTGTACGACGGCCAGTTCCTCGTTGTCGGCGGGCGGGAGCTGGCCGGTCTTCTGGTACTCGACGCCCTTGTGGACGAGGAGGGTGGCGTCACCGCCGTCGTCCAGGATCATGTTCGGGCCCGCCTGGCCCGGCCAGGTCAGCGCCTGCTCCGTGCACCACCAGTACTCCTGGAGGGTCTCGCCCTTCCAGGCGAAGACCGGGATGCCGGCGGCGGCGATCGCCGCGGCGGCGTGGTCCTGGGTGGAGAAGATGTTGCAGGAGGCCCAGCGGACCTGCGCGCCCAGCGCCACCAGGGTCTCGATCAGCACGGCGGTCTGTACGGTCATGTGCAGGGAGCCGGTGATCCGGGCGCCGGCGAGGGGCTGTGCCTCGGCGTACTCCTGGCGGATCGCCATCAGGCCGGGCATCTCGTGCTCGGCGAGGGTGATCTCCTTGCGGCCGAACTCGGCCAGGGACAGGTCGGCGACCTTGAATTCAGCGGTGTTCAGGGCGGTTTCGGACATGCCGGTACTCCAGACGGGGTCAGCGGGGCAGGGGGCATCGACGGTGCGGCCCGCGCGTGGGCTGCCGCTGATGCGGGTCAGGTGAGGGTGAGGTCAGTGATGTCCGGCGGTGCCGGAAGGGTCACTGTGCGGCGGTGCCGGAGAAGTCCTCGACGATCAGGGCCTCGGGCAGATCGCGGGCGCGGTCGAGGACGAGCGAGGCGAGGGCGATGTCGAGGGAGCCCAGACCGAAGGGGGCGTACACGGCACGGCGGTCCGGGGTGCGCCGGCAGTCGCCGATGAGCACCTCGCCCACGGCGCGGATCGCGGCACGCTCCACCGTGCCGGCCTCGACGGCGAGGGCGAGCGAGGTGCGCTCGCGCAGGGCGTGGGAGACGTCGTCGACGAAGTGCTCGGCGCCGGCGAGGGCGTCGGCGGTCAGGTCCCGCAGGGACATGTGCAGGACGGTGGCGTGCGGGGCGAGCAGGTCGAGGCTGTCGATGTGCGGGGTGATCGCGGTGGTGGTGAGCAGCACCAGGTCGGCGTCGGTCAGTGCCTCCTCGGCGCTGTGTGCCACACCCAGCCCGGCCCTGCCGGCGAACCGGCCGGCGAAGGCCTCGGCGCGCTCGGTGGCGAGGTCGAAGACCACGGCCCGGTCCCACGTCCAGCCGTCGGCGAGGAACGCGGAGACCGTGTTCGCGGCGATGTACCCGCTGCCCAGGATCGCGACCTTGGCGGCCCGCCGGGCGCCCGCGGTCAGCGCGTTGGCGCCGACCAGGGCGGACAGCGCGGTGCGCAGCCCGCTGATCCGGGCGCCCTCCAGGAGGGCCACCGGGAAGCCGGTGGCCACGTCGTTGAGGACGATGGCCGCGGAGGCCCGGGGCAGCCCGAGGCTGAGGTTCTCCGGGAAGCTGGAGATCCACTTGATGCCCATGGCCGGGGTCGGCTCGGGCACATAGGCGGGGAGGGCGATCACCCGTTCCCGCGCCTCCGCGTCCGGGCGCAGGAACAGGCTCTCCGGGTTGACCAGGCGGTTTCCGACGGACTGGACGTAGACCTCCTCGACGATCCGGAGCGCCTCCGCGTGGGCGTCACGCAGGACGTCCTCGACGAGGGCGCCCGGTATGACGGCGAGGGGCGTTGCAGCGGTCATGAATCCTCATCTCCTGGATGTTCATGACTCCCCGCGGCTACTTCCACAGGGAGAACTTCTTGGTGAGCGGATCGAGTTCGTCGCGCCGACCGAACGCGGCCACGGCGTAGTACTCCAGCTCCTCCTCGGGCAGGGCGGCGACCCGCTCCAGCTGTTCGGCGTAGGTGTCCCCGGTCATCGCCGAGACGAAGTCGTTGACCAGCAGCCCGGCGGCGCTCGCCTCGGCGCGGAAGCGGCGCAGTCCGGCCGCGCGGCCCTCCAGGACGACCAGGGAGAGGCCGGAGATCGGCGCGTGTGTGCCGCCGTCGGCGTCCAGGAAGTTCAGGAAGGACATCTTGGCGGCCAGTTCGGGGTGCTCGGCCGCGGCCTTGGCGGCCAGGCCGAGAGCGGTGTGCGTGGCGGCGTTGATCGCCACCCCGGCGGGCAGCTTCGCCTTGAGGACCACGGCGAACTTCCAGTCCGCGGCGACGTCGGTCGGCTCGATGATCAGGTGGGACACCCGGGCTCCTTGAAGGGTTCGAATTGATGGAGAGTCAAATTATCGGTCAGGCCGTGGACTTGCCGCCCGGCACCAGCCGGAACTCCACCTCGCCGACGACGGTCGGGCTGAGCCGGTAGCCGGGCCGGCCCTGGAGCACGTCGTCCGGTTTGAGGCCCAACTCGGTGCTGCGGTCCAGCTGTTCCTGGCAGACGGCCCGGAACCGCCGTACCACCTGGACCACGGCACTGCTGGTCCGTCCGGTCCGCTCGGCCAGCTCGGCCGCGGAGAGGTAGGGGACCTCGCGCTCTTCGGCGCGGGCCTCCTTCAGCTCGCGGCCGAGTTCGCCGAGGATCGCGACGAGTGCGGCGGGAGCGGTCTCGTAGATCAGGATTCCGTTGATCCACAGGCTCTCCCCGTAGCAGGCGAGGTCCACCTCGGCGGGCAGCTCCCGTCTGCTGCGCAGGTCCCGGCGGAACACCCCGAACGCCGGCATGAAGTCCGGCACCCGGTGGGCCGCGCGGGCCCCGAGGTAGTGCGCCAGCGGGGTCTGCAGTCCGGCCTGCGGCGGCACCTGGAGAGCTTCCACGACGGCTTGCAGGGGGCCCGGCACCAGCCGGCGCAGCTCGGCGAGCTGCCGGGAGAGCCAGGACGCGGTGGCCGCCTTGCCGTAGAGGGCGAAGTGGAGCATGCCCGCGTCCAGCAGGGCGATGTCGGCCTCCTTCTCCAGGCCCGCGGCCTGCAGGCGCTCCCTCAGGTCCATCGCGGTGCGGATCAGATCGGCCGACCGGATCCGCAGCTGGCTGGCCTGGAGCAGGCCGCGCCAGCGGACGTGCACGGTGAGCAGCAGGGGTGCGACCGGTTCGGGGCCCTCCAGGTGCCGGACCAGCCGGTGGAAGATCTCCGGGTAGGGCGAGTCGAGATAGCCCAGCCAGCCGAAGGAGAACAGGTCCAGTGCCGCGTCGAGGTCCCGGCGGGAGCGCGAGCCGGCATAGGCCAGCAGGCTCTCGCTGACCCGTACGTAGCGGTGCAGCAGCGCCCGGTCGTCGGGGCCGAGCCCCTGCGGCCCCACCGCCGCCGAGTCCACGAACGAGCTGTACCCGCCGCTTCGTACGTCACCGAGGTGGAAGGCGTAGGAGGAGCCCTCCGTGGCCGGCCGGTGCCCGGCCGACGCGATCACGTCGTCCACGTACCGGCGCTGCTCGTCCAGCACCCGGACCGCCGCCTGGACCTCCCCGGCGAGCAGCCGGGCGATCACCAGGTCGGTGTAGAGCCAGGCGGCATCCGCGTAGTAGGAGTATTTCCGGTATTTCTCAAGGCTGGTCCCGAAAGCCGCGAGCGCCTCCTGGACGGAGCCGCGGGCGCTGTCCTCCAGTCCCCGCTTCCAGGAGACGTACGAGGTCTCCAGGAATTCCTCTCCGCTGCCCTCGATCCCCAGTGCCGAGGCCAGCCGAGAAAAGGCTGCGGGGAAATCGGAGCGGACGTATTCCGCCCAGCCCTGGCTGATGGCGTCGGCCGCCTCCAGGAGGATCTCCGCGGATTTCTCCTCGACCCCCCGGTAGATCAGCTCGACGGTCTCCTTGATCCGGGGCAGGACCCGGCCGGTGTAGAGGATGGAGGTGTCGGCGTACCGGTCGGCCACCGCGCGGAGTTCGAGCGCCGACGGTCCGCCGCCCGCCAGGCCGGCACAGACGCCGGCCAGGCACAGCAGCATGGCCACGTCATGCTCGTCCGTGCGCTGCAATTCGCTGTCGGCCAGCTGCCCGACGGCGGCGAACGCCGGCTCGACAGCGGCCGGCCGGCCACCGCCGCGCACGAACTCCTGGAGTTCGTCCCGGATCTCCGAGACACTCTGCATTGGCATGCCCCAACCCTCTAGAATTCCCTGAAATTCCTTCGGAATTCCGCACAGTTCGCTGTATTTATTTCATCCGACTCCAGAGAGGATAGCGCTCCCGGAGAGAGCGGAGCCGGCCGCGTCGCCGCCGGGCGGTGCCACCCCGATCGAGCGCAGCCAGTGGTCGTTGTAGACGGTGCCGGCGTACTTCTCCCCGCCGTCCGCGCAGAGGCAGACCACGAGTTCGGCCTCGGGATGGGTCTCCAGGTACCGCACACAGCCCGCGAGGACCGCGCCGGCCGAGGCGCCGATGTGCAGTCCGGCCTCCCGCAGCACCAGGCGGCAGTAGTGCGCCGCGCTCCGGATGTCGGCGACCTGGAGGTGGTCGACGAGGGAGTCGTCGAGGAACGCCGAGGGCCGGCTCGCTCCGATGCCGGAGAGGTGCCGCCGCCCGGGCCGGCCGCGGAAGGCGACCGAGCCCTCGATGTCCACCGCGACCATCTCGGTGGTCGGGCTGTGCTCCCGGAAGTACCGGCTGACGCCGGCGAACGTCCCCCCTGTGGAGATCGCGGCGAAGACCGCGTCCGGGGACTTCGGCAGCTGCCCGAGCAGCTCCGGGCCGGTCAACTCCCGGTGTACGGCGGGGTTGTCGGGGCTGCCGTACTGGTTGGTCCAGACGTAGCGGGGGTTCTCCTTCAGGAGTTCCGCCACCCGGTCCAGCCGGGAGAGGAGGTATCCGCCGGAGGCGTCCCGCTCGGTGACCGTGACCACCTCGGCGCCCAGTTCCGACAGCCGCCGCAGACTCTCCGGCGCCACCAGCGGGTCCACCACGGCGGTGAAACCGATCTGCAGATAGCGCGCCAGCATCGCGAGCGCGATGCCGAGGTTCCCGGAGGTGGACTCCAGGAGCCGGTCGCCGGGCCGCAGCCGTCCCGACTCCAGCAGGCCGCGCACCAGCCCGTAGGCCGTGCGCGCCTTCACCGAACCGGCGAGGTTGTGCCCTTCCAGCTTGAGGTGGACGGTTCGCGGGCGACCGTCGACGTTCAGGGTGACGGGCGTGACGGGGGTGGGGCCGAGGAGCGCCCTGAAGTGGCGCAGACGCTCCTGCAGCGCCGACCCGGCCGGGCCTTCGACCGTGGTCATCCGGCTCAGTCCACCGGGGTCGCGTAGACGATCCAGTTGTCGTGGGTGTGCGCGTAGGGACGGAAGTCGCCGTGCGGCGGGTCGTCCCAGGACACGCGCTCCAGCGCGATGATCTCCCACCCGTCGAACAGGGCCCGGATCTCCTCCTCGCTGTAGTAGCGGAAGAGGGTGTCCTTGTAGGCGAAGGTGTTCGGCGCGATCTCCTCGCCCTCGCCGTAGGTGTCGTCCTGCGGGGTGAAGGCGTTGGTGACGAAGATGCCGCCCTCTACCAGGAGCCGGCGCGCCTCGGTGATCAGGGCGCTCGGGTCCTGGATCTGGCCGAAGACGTCGAAGCAGGTGACCGCGTCCACCGAGGCGTCGATGAGCGGGAGTTCGGTGGCGTCCGCGCGGAGCAGGAAGGAGCGCTGCCGGATGATCCGGCGGGCGTGCTGCAGACCGGTCGGCGCGATGTCCACACCGAGCGCGGTGAAGCCGGCGTCCACCAGCGCCGCGAGGTTACGGCCGTCACCGCAGCCGAGGTCGACGACCGTACGCGCCTCACGTGCGGTGAGCGCCTTGATGGCCTGCGGGATCACGGGGATCGGGTCGTCCTGCCAGAGCGGCCCTTCGGACTGCTGCTGGTACGCGGCCTCCCAGCCGTACTGGAGATCCTTGTACGAGACGTCCGTGGTCATGCTTTCCTCCACAACTGAGGGAAATGCCTGGGTGTTCGGTCCGGCCGGAGAACCTTGTCGGTGCGTTCCCCCTGCCGCAGGAACAGATTGCAGGGGGGCTGCCAAGCGACGGCCAGAGCGCGACCAAGCGCCGGTGAAGCGGGCTCGGGAGACTGGAAAGCCCCTGTTCACAAGGGAGTTCACGACTGCTGCCGCAACACAGCGAGGGCCGGTGCGGACCTCCGTTCGGAGATCGCGCACCGGCCCTCGGTGAAAGCCCGTGTCCGTGTCACATCCCCGGCCGGGGGTGTGACACAGGCCCTGAGGGAGTGTCAGGCCGCAGGCGGCTCACGGTCGCGGCACAGCGCCTCGACCATGTCCCAGAGCAGTTCGACGTCGTCCTGTACGGCGCCGGCGGCGTCCGGGCCGCCGATCCCCGCGTGGCTGGCGAGCAGCATCGCCCCGACCGAGAGCCGGGCGAGCCCCTCGGCCGAGGTCCACCGGGGTACGGCACCGGCCCGCTGGGCGTGCCGGAACTCCTCGGTCAGTCCGCCGAGCAGTTCCTGTGCGAAGCCGGGCTGTGCGAAGGGGTCGTCGGGCTGCTCGGCGAGGATCCGGAAGACCGCGTGGAACCGCGGTTCCTCGTGGTGCCGGCGGGCCAGCCCGGCGAGCAGCCGGCGCAGCGCGGACGCGGCCGGGATCCCCGGCCTGCGCGACGCGTCTGTCACCTGGCGCCAGGACTGCCCTGCCTGGCGCACGAGTTCGGCCGCGAGTTGCTCCTTGCTGGTGAAGTGGCCGTAGAGGGCGCCCTTCGTCAGCCGGATGCGTTCGGCCACGGTCTGCATGGTGGTGCGGCCGTAGCCCTGCGCGGAGAATTCCTGGGCCGCCGCGTCGAGGATCCGCTCACGCGTTCTGATGGCCCGTTCCTGTTTCACCCTGACCTCCCCAACCCTCCCCGTCCTTGTGTCACTCGACAGGAACAACATACCTTCTCAACGGTATGTTATTTGTGGATCCGAACGAGCCTCTCTACGCCCGGGAGCCACTGCCAGCCGTCCCGTGCCGCGTGCCCGGCCAGTGCGGGGTCGTCCCCCACCACCGTGGGGTGCCCGCACAGCCGGAGCAGCGGCAGATCCGAGCTGTGGTCCCCGTACGCATGGCAGTTCGCCGGATCGGCGCCGTGCCGTGCCATCACCTCGGCCGCCGCGTCGGCCTTGGCGGCGCCGATCATCGGGCGCGTGATCTCGCCGGTCAGCCGGCCCCGCCCGTCCGTCAGCTGCTCACAGCCGAGCACCAGCCCGGCACCCAGATCACGGGCGAGCGGCAGCAGGCAGGCCCGCGGCGCGCCGGACACCAGCACGACCGGATCACCGGCCGCCCGGTGCGCGCGCAGCGCGGCGAGCGGCGCCGGGAGGAAGGGCTGCGCGGTGGCCCGGAAACCGGCGTACCAACGGGCCCCGGCCCGCCTCAACTCCGTGGCGGACACACCGGCGAAGAGCCGGTAGTAGTCCCGGTTGCGCTCCTCCCGCGCCGCCCCGGCCGCCGTCGGCAACGCCCGCCCGGCGGCCAACGGCGCGGTGCGCGCGGCGGTGGACCAGTACTCCCAGAAGAGGGCGGGAGTCGTCACGGTGGTGAGGGTGTGGTCCACGTCGAAGAAGGCGATGCGGGCGGGGTGGGGGTGGAGGAGGGGATGGGTGGTGGAGCTGGGGTCGCCGTGCGGGTGGGGAGCGCGGTGGGCGTTGGTCATCGGAAGTCTCCGGCGGGGAAGGAGGGGTTGGCCGGGGTGGCCGTACCACCATCCGCGCCCCACCCCGAAGTCGCCGTTTCCCCCGCCTCGAAGGCCGCCGTCCGCTCCGCCATGAAGGCCGCCGCAGCCGCGCCGAAGGCGAGGGTGGCGTGCGAGGCGCCGGTGGTGAGGTCGCGCCAGGCGCGCTGGAGGGGGTCTCCGTCGAAGTGGACCCGGGTGCCGCCGGCGCGGAACAGGCGGTCCACCGCGGTCGTGCACAACTCCGCGGCCAGGGCGGCATCGCGCTGGTTGCGGGCCACCGCGTCCGGCCCCCTGTCGGCCGCGTCCGCCCGGTCGGCGGCGGCGCCCAGGAGCAGCCGGGCCGCCTCGATCTCGCCGTCGGCGCGGGCGAGCACCTCCGGCGCCACGGCCCCGCGCGGCCCCGGCCGCCCCACCCGCCCCGCCTGCTCCGCGGCGAACGCGTACCGCCAGGCACCGCGCGCCGCCCCCAGGATCGGCGCGGCGAACTGGAGCGGGGCGACGAGCCGGAAGGGCACGGCATGACAGCGGGCCACCCCCGCGCGCACGGTGTCGAGATCGGCGAGGGTGAAACTCCGGTGGCGCGGCACCCGTACGCCCGCGCCGCCCGCGACGACCGTGTTGCTGCCCGTGCCGCGCAGCCCGAGGCTGTGCCAGCTGTCCTTGATCACCAACTCCCGCCGCGGAACCGCGAAGCAGCGGACCTCGGGGCCGCCGCCGTCCGCCCCGTCGACCCGCACGGCGACCAGCACCCAGTCGGCGTGGTCGACACCGCTGGCGTAGTGCCACTCGCCCGAGATCCGCCAGCCCTCCCCCTCGGGGACGGCCCGTCCGGCGGGCGGTACGACGGCGGCGGCGATCCGCACGTCCGGGGAGGTGTCCCACAGCTCGCGCTGACCTCGTTCGGGCAGGTAGGCGGCGAGCCGTCCGTGCGCGGCGTACAGGGCGGCGCACCAGGCGGTGGCGACGCACTCCTCGCCCAATGCCGCGACGGCGTCCACGAGTTGCCGGAAACCACCGGCGGCCCCGCCCCAGCGGCGCGGCACGAAGTGGGCCGGAAATCCGGCGGCGGTGATCTCGGCGGCGAGGTCCGGGGACAGCCGCCGCTCCTCGTCCACGCGGGCCGCCGAGGCCCGGGCCGACCGGGCCAGCCGTGCCACCCGCTCCGTCCGCAACCCGCCCCCGGCGAGCTGTGCGGTGTCCATCAAGGTGCCCATGCCCATGCGTTCCCCTCCCCCGGCCCGCCCGGAGGCGAGCACACACGGCTCACACAGAGAGCGCATGGCTCCATCACCTGCGCCCGTGGCAAATATACCTACAGGAAGGTATATTAAAAGTGGTACCGGCGCACCCCTACATCCGAACTCACGGCCGTGTACCGAAGGAGCGCGATCACCGTGACCTCGAAGATCACGATCCCGGGCTGGACAGGCTCCCCCACCGAGGACCGCCTGCCCGACCTGCGCCAGGAACGGGCCGTGCAGACCCGCGCCCACGTACTGCGCGCCGCGGCGGAGGAGTTCGCCGAGAAGGGCTTCAAGAGCACATCCATCCAGGACGTGGCCAAGCGCGTCGGCATGACCAAGGGAGCCGTCTACTTCCACTTCCCGAACAAGGAGATCCTCGCCATCGCCGTGGTCGAGGCGCACTACTCGCGCTGGCCCGAGCTGCTGGAGGGCATCCTCGCCGAGGGCCACGCGCCGCTCGACACCGTGGTGCGGGTGCTCGACGGGGCCGCGGAGGCCTTCGCCACCGACATCGTCGTCCAGGCCGGCGCCCGGCTGCAGCTCGAACGCTCCCTGATCGACGCCCAGTTGCCCCAGCCGTACGTCGGCTGGACCCAGCTCCTCGCCCACCTGCTGACCAGCGCGAAGGAGGCCGGTGAGCTGCGGGCGGGCGTCGACCCCGAGGCCGCCGCCCGCGCCCTGGTCTCCGGCTTCTTCGGCGTCCAGCACGTCTCGGACACCCTCACCGGCCGTGCCGACCTCCTGGACCGCTGGCCGGAGTTCCGCGACCTCGTCATGACCTCGCTCCGGGCCTGACGAGCCCCTCCGGAGGAGGAGCCGCGGTACGACCACCGCGGCGGCCGCACTCTCCGGATCCCCGAGGAGCACAGCCGCCGGACCACACCCTCCGGACCACGCCCTCCGGTCAAGATCTGGGCTTCTCAGAGGCTGCGGGCGGTGATGTCGCCGCAGGCGGTGGTCACCCGGATGTTCAGACCGGGGGTGCCGTCGGCGTTCTTGAGCGCGTTGCGGATCCGGCCGGAGGAGGTGCCGGCGTCCAGGGAGGCGGAGACTCCGGCGGCGGCACCGACCGACACGTCGCCGGCCTGGGTCCGCAGCGTGACCGTGCCGCGCACGGCCTCGGCGATGCGGATGTCGCCGTGCTGGGTGCTGATCTCCGCCGGGCCGCCCAGACGGCCGACCGAGACGTCACCGGCCTGGAGGCTGAGGCGGACGCCCTCGGTCTCGTCGAGTTCGACCGAGCCCTGCGCACCCTCGAAGGTGACGTCGCCGAGCCGTCCGACACCCCGGAACTCGGCGCTGGCACCCTTCGCCTGGACACGGGAACCGGCGGGCAGCTGGATCGTCACCTCGATGAGTCCAAAGTGGCCGAGGAGCCGGTTCTTCGCCGCCGGGGCCTCGACCCGCAGAACACCGTCGCCGTACACGACCTCCATCTGCTCCGCCGCCTTCACGTCGCGGCCCTTCGAGGCGTCCGCGGGCAGGACCTCGACCGTGGTGTCACCCCGGTCGGCGGCGATCAACCGGACGCGCCCCGCGGGGATGTCGAGGACGGCGGCGATCGGGGCGGGGGTGTCGAACTTCCGCATCGCGCTCTGGCTCTTCTGCATCGTGCGCTCCTTCGTCCCGTTGTTTCTGATGATGGAAACGCTACGTTGCATTCATAGATTCGGCAACGATGTCGTTGCGAACAATCGCCATCACAGCAGCTCAAGACAGAGAAATCGTTGCAACGGTTTTGAATCTAATGCAACACCCGCCACCTCGTTCGTTGCATTGAATGGGGAGTGAACGCTATGTTGGAGGCATCAGGGAAGCGTGAAGGGAGATCGCGATGCCGGGAGGCAGGCTCACCCAGCAGGAACGTCAGCAGATCGCGCTGGGACTGGCCGACGGGCTCGCCTACGCGGAGATCGCCAGACGCCTCGACCGCCCCACCTCGACGATCACGCGTGAGGTGATGCGCAACGGCGGCCCCACCACCTACCGCGCCGACCTGGCCCACCGTGCCACCGAACGCCGCGCCCATCGCCGCAGGCAGACCGCACCCCGGGACCCGAAGGCGCTCCCGCAGACCCACGGGCGCGACGCCGAGGCCGTGCGCGAGTACGAGGAGGCGTTCACCACCCTCCTCATGCAGCAGGGCCTGCCCAAGATGATGTCCCGGGTCCTGACCTGCCTCTACACCACCGACGCGGGCAGCCTCACCGCGTCCGAGCTCGTCCAGCGCCTCCAGGTCAGCCCGGCGTCCGTCTCCAAAGCGGTCACGTTCCTCACCGGCCAGGGCCTCATCCGCCGGGAACGCGACGAACGCCGCCGCGAGCGCTACGTCGTCGACACCGACGTCTTCTACCAGGGGATGATGGCCGCCGCCCGGTCCAACGCCCAGCTCGCCGAGACCGCGCGGCAGGGCGTCGGCCTCCTCGGCCCCGACACCCCGGCCGCCGACCGCCTGGAGAACATCGCCCGCTTCGTCGACTTCGTCGCCGAGAGCATGGCCCGCGCCGCGGAACAGGCCCGCGACATCCTCTCCACGAAACCCGGAACGACCCCGGACGGCACAGCCACGCCAAGTCCAGATCGCGGATGACTCGCGGGCAGGACGCCGAGGCCGTCGCCCCCTTGGCCCGGAAGCGGCTGCCAGAGCCCGACGCCGTCGAGGGGGCAGGGTCCTTCCATACCGAAGGAGTCAGGGCGCTTCCACGTCGGAGAGCCCTGTCCGCCCGCTCAGGACCCGTCCGGCGGATCCCGTCGCAGACGCGGGGCCCGGCACACCCTCCCCCACTGCCTCAAGGGTGGGGGCACCCCCAGCCGCGTTGTAGTCGGTTGCCGACTCCCCCACACCCGGCTTCTCCCCTACGCCCGGCTTCTCCCCCACGCCCGACCTCGCTCGAACGGGAGGGCCCCCACCGCGTCGCCGCCCTCCTCCGCCTCGCAGCTGGCCGCACCACCCCCGCTCACCAGCGCCGATGAGGCGCCGTCGATGTCCTGCGACCTGAGCCGCCGGACAGGCCCTGGCGCCGTACGCCCCACGACATCAGCGACTCACACATCGTCATCCGCCGACGACCGCACCGGACAGGCAACCGGAACCCGGAGCATCACCGGCCGGCTCCCCCTGAGCCAGGCGCGTGCCGCCAGGCCGGTCCGGCGCAGCAAGGCGGTCAGGATGGGGCGCATCGCCGTCAGGCCCCGCTGTCCGGCCGTACCCGCAGGACACCCTGCGCGACGATGTCGCCGTTCTGCGCCGCCGCGACCCGGACGGGCACCGTGCCGTCGGCGCGGGCCGGTTCGGGGGCCGCGTGGATCTCGGTGGGCAGGCCGAGTTCGGCGTACCGGAGGAACTCCATCGCGCAGCCGACGAGCAGCGGCCGGCCCCCGGACCGGGCGAACGCGGCCTGCCGCATCGCCTCCAGGACGACCATGCCCGGTACGTGGTCGACGGGGTGGTCGAAGAGCACGGGGTGGTCGGGGTCGCAGCGCAGCAGCCAGCTGCCCGGCCGGTCCGTGGCGGAGAGCACGACGTCGCCCGCGCTCTCCTGGCCGACCAGCTCCGGTGCGACGGGCGGCGGGAGTTCGCCGCACAGCGATGCCGGACCGGCACCCGTGTCGCCGCCCGCACCGGTGCCAGCTCCCGCGGCCTGCCCGCGCAGCCGCCGGTAGACCGACGGCGAGACACAGGTGAAGCCGCAGTGCGCGGAGCCGACCTGGACCATGTCGCGGTAGAGGTCGATCCGGTATTCCAGGCCCAGCAGCCGCTCGCCGCGGCGCTGGATGTTCTCGCAGCGGGTCTCCAGCATCAGATGCGCGGGGGCGGCGCCCCGGGCGAGGCCCTCCGGCGTGATGTCGAACTCCATCCCGTTGAGGATGAAGGGGTTGGCGAGCGGGACCTGGTAGCCGGTGTGGCCAATGATCAGGCCGGCCTGCCGGATCGTTTCAGCGAATATCAACGGGTCGTGGAAGCCGTGCCGGCTGCGGTAGAAGCTGTGCTGCCGGGGCCACTGCGCGCTGATCAGGAAGCGGTCGGGGCCGTCGGGATGGATGCTCGTGAGGAAGACCTCGGAGACCGAGGCCCGGTGCACCAGGCTGCGCGGAACGGGCTGCTCGAAGAGCCCCGAAGGAGCAGCGGCAGCAGGGTCGACCAGCGTGTTGCTTGAGTGGCGCATGACAGAGTCAGCCTCCTAGTGGCACCTCAGTGGGCAACTTGGCTCGCGAAAAAAAACCTACGGGACAGAATATTCACCGCTCAAGCGGTGTCTCACATCCCAAGATCGCTCAACAACCCACAGGCCAAAGGGGACTCGACCCCTCCGGCCGTGGACTGTTGTTGACCGCCGAACGGCGAGCAGTTATAAAACCTTCTCGAAGGTATCTTACGAGGGACTGGAGGGACGGACCGTGGAGTTCTCCGTGCTGGGACCCGCCGAGGTGCGTGACGGAATCGAGGACCTGACCCCCGCGGCGGCCATGCCGCGCCGTGTGCTCGCCACCCTGCTGCTCAACGCCGGCCGGGTCGTCTCGCACGCCACGCTCATCGAGGAACTCTGGGACGAGGAGCCGCCGCGACTGGCCCGGAAGACCATCCAGACCTACCTCTACCAGCTGCGCAAGGCCCTGGCCTCGGGCCCCTCGGGCTCACCGGGCGAGGGACGGCAGTGGCTGGAGACCCGCCCGAACGGGTACCGGCTCCTGCTCCAGCCCGGCGAGCTCGATCTGCACGTCTTCCAGCAGCGCGTCGCCCTCGGCCGCTCCGCACTCGCGGACGGCGACCACGCCAGGGCCGCCCAGCTGCTGCGCGAGGCGCTCGGCCTGTGGCGCGGCGACGCGCTCGACGACGTACCGCACGGCCCCGTGCTCGCCGCCGAAGTGGCCCGGCTGGAGGAGACCCGGCTGGCCACCCTGCAGCAGCGGATCGAGGCGGACCTGCGCCTCGGTCTGCACCGCGAACTCGTGGGCGAACTGCAGACGTTGACGCGCCGGCACCCGCTGCGGGAGGAGTTCTCGGCGCAGCTGCTGCTCGCCGCGTACCGCTCCGGGCTGCGCGAGGAGGCGCTCAGCTGCTACGCGCGGCTGCGCCGGGCCGTCGTGGAGCACACCGGACTCGAACCCTCCGAGCGGCTGCAACGGCTGCACAGCGCCGTACTCGCCGACGCCCCCGGTCTGAGCGCGCCGGAGCGGCCCGCCGCGCCCCGGCCGGGCTCCCGCCCGATCCGGCCGGCCGAGATTCCCGCCGGTATCGCCGAGATCGTCGGACGGGCGGCCGAGACGGAGGCACTGGAACGCCAACTGGCCCGCCCCGCCGCGCTCGTCCCGCTGGTCGGCGCCCCCGGCACCGGCAAGACCGCGCTCGCGGTGCACGTGGCGCACCGGGTGCGCGAGCGTTTCCCCGACGGGCAGCTCTTCCTCACCCTGCACGACGCCGAGGGCCGGCCGCTCGAACCGCTCGCGGCACTGCGCAGCATGCTGCGCACGATCGCGCCCGGTGAGCCGCCGGACTCGCTGGAGGAGGCCGCGCGGATGTTCCGCAGCTGGACGGCCGACCGCCGGGTGCTGGTCTTCCTCGACGACGCCGCCTCCGTCCAGCAGGTGCTCCAACTGCTGCCCAGCGGGCAGAAGTGCGCCACGATCGTGACCAGCCGGCGGCGGCTCGGCGGGCTGCCCGGCAGCGGCGGCGTCCGGCTCGGCCGGCTCACCGCGAAGGACGCGCTGGCCCTGCTCGGCTCGGTCGCGGGGCGCGAGCGGGTGGAGCGGGAGCGGGGCGCGTCGGCCGAACTGGTCACGTGGTGCGAGGGGTTGCCGCTGGCGGTGTGGGCCGCGGGTCAGCGGCTGGCCGCGCGCCCGGCGCTCGGGGTGGGCGAACTGGCCGCGCGGATGCGGGCGGAGCGGCAGCGGCTGGGCGAGCTGCAGGCGGGTGACGTGGACGTACGACAGCGGATCGGGGCCGCGGTGCGACGGCTCGGCGGGGCCGACGAGCGGGCGCTGCGGGCGCTGGCCGCGCTCGGCGACCGAGGGCTGGACCTCGGGGAGCTGGGCCGCGCGCTCGACCTCGCGCCGGAGCGGACGGAGGCGCTGGTCGAACGGTTCCTGGACGCCCATCTGATGCTGGACGGCGACACCGAGACGGGCTTTCGCATCCCGGCCCTGGTCAGGCTCGCCTGCCTCGGCCCGGCCGCGTCCGCGCCCGCCGCGACCTGCCCCCAGTCGACCACCCCGCCCCGCCCTCTCCCCGACCGCCGCCTCTCCCCCCGCTCCCGCCGGACCGTTCCCGCCGGGTCCCGTGCGCATTGCCGTACGGCGTCGTACTCGGTACGGGACTGAGGGGTACGGCGTACGGGACTGAGGGGTCGGCGTCGTACCGGGTACGGGGCCGTCCCGGTCCTCATCCGTCCGTCGGCACCACCCGTACCTCCAGCCCTGCCAGGAGTTTGTCGGCCAGCGGGCCCGCGTCCGACGGGTCGGGCGTGCCGACGACGAAGACGCCGTGGCGTTCGAGGTTGGAGGTGGTGGGGTGGAGCGTGGCGCCGGGGGCGACGGCGAGGTCGGCGGTGTGGACATCGGGGTGGGAGGCGATGTCGGACCAGCCGGTGACGGATGAGACCGTGCCGGAGGGGAGCGTGACGAAGCGTGCCGCCGCGCCACGCGTGGGCGCCTCGGGCAGGGTGACGGGGCGGCCCAGCAGGTCGTCGAACCAGGAGCCGTAGAGCTCCAGGCCGGGGTTGACCCACTCCGTCATCGCGTGGATCCAGTCGCCGCCCTGGCGCACATGCAACTCCCCGAGGACCACACCCTCCCCGGTCAGCCAGCACTCCACGTGGAACGGGCCGTGCCGCAGGCCCAGCGCGGTGAGCGCGCCGACGACCTCCACGGTGATCGCCTCCGTCACCTCGGGGCCGATCGGCGCCGGCATCGTATGGCCGCACTCCACGAAGGACACCGGCAGCACCTGCTTCGCGGTCACCGCGAGCACCCGCGGCCGCCCGCCGGCGATCAGCCCTTCGACGCTGAACTCGGGGCCGCCGACGAAGGTCTCCACCAGCGCGACGCCCTCCGCGTCGCAGGACTCCGAGAACGCCGCCGCCATCCGCCGCGGGTCCTCGACCTGCTGCACTCCCTCGCTGCTCGAACCGCTGCGCGGCTTGATGATCACGGTGCCGCCGACCTCGCGGTGGAAGTCCGCCGCCTCCCGAGCGCTCCGGCACAGCCGCAACTGCGGCTGACGGAAGCCCAGTTCGCGCAGGCGTTCGCGGCAGACGTCCTTCAGCCGCACCGTCCGTACCGCCTCGGGCGGATTGCCCGGCAGGCCGAGCGCGGCCGCGACCTCCGCGGCGGCGACGACCGCGTACTCACGGAAGGCCAGCACCGCGTCGATGCGGTGCCGTTCGGCGTAGGCGGTCGCCCAGGCCACGCAGGACTCGGCGTCGGTGAAGTCCAACTCGGCGATGTCGTCGGCCAGTTGGGTCAGCTCGGGGGCGGCGGCCAGGTTCTCCGGGAGGTCCGTCAGCACGATCCGGCTGCCCCGGGCGCGGAGTTGGGCCAGGGCCCGCGCGCAGATGTCGTGCACGTACCCGGTCGCCGCTCCGGCGGCCCCGCCAATGATCAGTGTCGTGGTCATGGTTCCTCATCACCTCGGTGTACGACGGCCCTTCACATCTGTCATCTTAGATGCTTAAGATGACATCGCCAAGACATCGAAGCCACTCAAGATGACTTGTTGAAAGTGACTTGCCCTCTCTTCCCGCCGTGACCGCCCTGCCGGCCCTGACTGCCCGAGGAGCGCCATGTCCGCCCGCAGCACCCACCAGACCGCCCTGATCATCGAGCCGAACTCCTCCGGGATCGGCCTGGTCGACGCCGCCCGCCGCCTGGGGCTCCGGCCGCACGTGTTCGACCGCAAGCCCGTGACCGAGCTGCCCGCACAGGTGCGCGCGGCCGTGCACTCCGGCTGGGCCGACTACACCCGCGTCGAGATCCGCGACCTGCCGACCGTGCTCCGGGCGAGCCGGGAGCTGGCCGCCCGCACCGACCTGGTCGCCGTGGTGCCGGGCTACGAGTACGCCGTGGACACCTGCGCCCACCTGGCCCGGGACCTCGGCCTGCCCGGCCTGGCCCCGGAGGTGGTCGGGGCGCTGCGCGACAAGAAGCAGATGAAGGAGGTGCTGGCCGCGGCCGGCGTCCTGGTGGCCCGCAACCACCTGGTCGGCACCGACGCGGACCCGGTCGCCGTACTGGCCGACGTGGGCACACCGGCCGTACTGAAGCCGGTCGACGGCTCCGGCAGCCAGTACGTGCGCCGCGTGGACGGCGCCGCCGAACTCGCCGACTACTTCGCCGAGGTGCGGGCCAACCCGATCGAGGACTACGGCAAGCTGCTCGGCCCGAGCCTGCTGGCCGAGAGCTACGTCCAGGGCCCCGAGTACAGCGTCGAGGGCTACGTCGAGAACACCGGCGACGGACCGCGCGTCCACGTCCTGGCCGTCACCGAGAAGCAGCTGGGGCCGGAACCGACGTTCGTGGAGGTCGGGCACGCGGTGGACGCGCCGGTCTCCCCCGCCGACCGGGCGCGACTGGCGGACACCGCGCGGCGGGCGGTCCGCGCCCTGGGCATCACGGTCGGCTGCTTCCATCTGGAAGCACGGCTGACCCCGTCCGGGCCCTACGTCATGGAGGTCGGCGCCCGGCTGGGCGGGGACCGGATCCCGTGGCTGGTCCAGGCGGTGTGGGGCGCGGACATGTGGGAGCTGGCGGTGCGCTCCTTCGCCGGTCTGCCCCAGCCGGCCCGGCCGGCGAACGAAGTGCCGCAGGGAGCGGCCGGGGTGCGCTTCTTCAGCGTCGAGGAGGAGGCCGTCTTCGAGGACCCGGACGGGCTGCTCTCCCGGCTGCTGAAGGTCGAGGGCTGCATCGAGGCCGAGGTCACGGCGGCGGCGGGCGCGGTTCTGCGGCCGGCCGTCGATCTGCACAGCCGGTTCGGGCACATCGCACTGGCCGCGCCGAGCCGGACGGAGCTGGAGCGGCGCATCGCGCAGGTCGACCGCTACGTCCGCGAGGCCGTACGCCCGGCAGTCCCCGCAGCGGCCGCCGTTCCCGCCTACATCGCCCTCCCCGACTACGCCGCCGCCGGCGCGCCCGTCACCATCACGGCCTGCGCGGTCTGAGCCGCCTGCCCCCGCAAGGAGAAGGACCACCATGAAGATCCTGATCGTCAACCGCTGGGACGACGACCACCAGAGCGACTACGCCTCGCGCATCGACCACGAGCGGCACCAGGTCAGCTACGTGACCGTGCCCAGGCATGTGCCGCGCATCCCCGCCGCAGCCGAGCACATCCAGGTGGTGCCGAACCTGGCCGACCCCGACCCGGTGATCGCCGCAGCCGAGGCCGCCCACCGGGCCTGCGGCCCCTTCGACAAGCTGCTGGCGCTCTCCGAGTTCGACCTGCTGACCGGCGCCACGATCCGCGAGCGGCTCGGCATACCCGGGCCGGGCACCGAGGACGTCCTGCTGTTCCGGGACAAGACCCGGATGAAGGCCAGGGTCGCCGAGGCCGGACTGCGCGTGCCCCGGTTCCGGGAGATCACCTCGGTCGCGGAGGCCGAGGCGTTCCGCGCGGAACTGGGCGGCCCGGTGGTGGTCAAGCCCCGCACCGGCGCGGCCAGCGTAGGCACCTTCGTGGTCCGGCCGGAGGAGGACCTGGCCGCCGTACTGCACGAGACGGATCTCGGCGACTACGAGATCGAGGAGTTCGTGCAGGGCCCGGTCTGGCACGTGGACGGCCTGATGGCGGACAACCGCATGATCTTCGGCCGGGCCTCGCGCTACATGGACACCTGCTACGGCTTCTCCCAGGGCCGCCCGCTCGGCTCCGTCGTCCGGACCGGCCCCGAGGCCGACGCGCTGCTCGCCTTCACCGAGGCCTGCCTGCGCGCCCTCGGACTGGACCGGGGAGCCTTCCACTTCGAGCTGATCCAGACCACGACCGGCCCGGTCTTCCTGGAGGTCGGGGCGCGGTTCGGCGGCGGCGAGATCCCCTGGGTCTTCCAGGACGTCTACGGCGTGGACCTGATCGGTGACTGGATCCGCCTGGAACTGGGCGAGCCGCCCACCACCCTCCCCCCGGCCGACCGGCCCGACACCGAGCACGGCGGCTTCCTCCTCGTCCCCGAACCGCGCGGCAAGCGACTCGTCTCCCGGCCCTCGATGGTCGGCGCGGTACCGGGCCTGTACACCGAGGAACTTCCCGCCCCCGGCCACGAGTTCGACGGCAAGGGCGGCTACCGCTTCATCCTCGGCCGCTTCCGCTACCGCGGCCCGAGCGCGGAGGCGGTCGAGCGGGCGATCCTGCGGACGCAGAGGGAGTACGACTGCGTACTGGAGGACCTCGACAGCGCGTACGACGGTCCGGGTGAGGTCGACGCGACGGGCACGGCCGTGGCCGTGGACGTGACGGACACGCCGGTGCCGGCGTCGGCCGGGGTGGGGTGACCGGCATGCTGACCGCGTACCGCCGGATCTTCTCCCGTCCCGGGGCCCTGGCCTTCAGCTCGGCGGGCCTGACGGCCCGTCTGGGCGTGGCCATGACCCGCTTCGCGATCGTCGCCATGCTGGCCCAACGGCCCAGCGCCTACGCCCTGGCCGGGGCGGTGACGGCCACCCAGGCCATCAGTTACGCCGTCGTCGGCCCGCGTCTGGCCCGCGCCGTGGACCGGCACGGGCAGCGGCGGGTGCTGCTGCCGGCCGCCGCGGCGGGCAGTGCCGCGCTGACCCTGCTCGCCCTCTGCTCCGCGCTGGGCGCGCCGAGTTGGACGCTGTTCGTGGCGGCGGCCGGGGCGGGTGTCATCCCGAATGCGGGGTCGATGGTCCGCGCCCGCTGGGCCGCGCTGCTCGGCGGCACGGAGGACCTGCACCCGGCCTACTCGCTGGAGTCGGTGGTGGACGAGGTCGTCTTCACCATCGGGCCCGTGCTCGCGATCGGCCTGGCCACCACCGTCGCCCCGCAGAGCGCGCTGTTCACGGCCGCCGCGCTGCTGCTGCTCGGCTGCTGGCTGCTGGCCCGGCAGACGGCGACGGAACCACCGCGTGCCCCGCGGGCCCACACCGAGCGCCGCGGCAGCGCACTGCGCTACCCCGGCATGCCGGCCCTCGTCCTCACCTTCCTGGCGATCGGCGCGATCTTCGCCTCCGTCGAGGTGGTCACCATGGCCTTCGCGGCGGACCTCGGCCACAGGGAACTGGCCAGCCCCGTGCTGGCGGTCTACGCGGTGGGCAGCGCGGTGGCGGGCCTGGTGTACGGCGGCCTGCGTCCGCCGGGCACGCTTCGGCAGCGGGTGGTGGTGGGAGCGGCGCTCATGACGCTGACCATGCTGCCGCTGCTGATGACGAACGGCCTGCCGGCCCTGGGCGTGGTGCTGTTCGTCGCTGGCGGCGCCTGCGCGCCGACCCTGGCGACCGCACTGGGCCTGATCGAGGCGACGGTGCCGCGCGAGCAGGTGACCGAGGGGATGACCTGGTCCAGCACCGGCCTGGGCTTCGGCATCGCGCTCGGCGCGGCCCTGGCCGGCCAGGTGGTTGCCACGGCGGGCCCCCGCACGGCCTTCGCCGTCCCCGTGGCCTTCGGCCTCCTGGGCGTCGCCGCGGTCGCCCTGGGCCTGCGCGGGGTGGACACCCGGAACGGCACCCGGACGACGAGCGAACAGTCCGGGGTGACGACGGCGACCGTACCGGCGGAGGTGTGAAGTCCTCGTTACGGGGGCGGAGTTGGAAAGCCGGGGCTGCCCGGCGGAGAGCACGGCGACCGACCACCACCCAAGGGACGCTCAAAGGGACGTCCACACAGACGTCCAGAGGGGCGTCCGGGTGAAGGGACGTTCAAGTGCCGGACAAGCCGGCCGCCCGGCCGTTACCGGCCCGGCCCACCCGTCTGTTCTGCTGGAGCGGCACGGGCCGACGACCTCCCGGACCACGCCCGAGCTTCTTCGCTGCCGACCGCAAACGAGGTGTGCTGCTCATGTTCGTACTGGTCGATCCCGTCTTCAGCGGCGCCGATCTGGCCCGCGCCTTCAAGGAACTGGGCGCCGACTGGATGCCCCTGTACACCGACGGCCCCGGGCGGGCGACGGGCGGCGGGGCGGCCGTGGCGGTCGAGCGGAAACCGGCGTCGGTGGTAGCCGCAAGCCGCTTCGGCACGGAGTACGCGGAGCGCCTGGCAGCGGAACTCGGCCTGCCGCAGCAGGATCCGCGGCAGGCCGTGGCACGCCGCAACCTGGCCCGGATGGGACAGACGCTACGGGCCGCCGGCATACCGACGGTGCAGGGGGCGTCGCTGACCACGGACACGGCCGCGGAGCCCGGACCGACCCTGCCCGCGGCCTGGGACACCTGGCCCGCCGTACTCCGGCCGGACTCCGCCGCGGACGCGGGCGTAGCCGTGGAGGTACAGGACGCCGAACGGGCCGGACACGCGCTCACGGCGCTGCGCGCGCTCGCCCCGACTGCGGCGCTCCTGCACATGTCCGCGGGGGACGGCACCTACCAGGTGCACACCGTCAGCTCGGCAGGACGGCACCTGGTCGCGGAGGTCCAGCGACACCACGAGACGGTCGCGGACGGCGTGATACGACGGCGGCACAGCGAGAGCCTGGCCGGGCTGAGCGAGCCGGAGCGGCGGTTCCTCACCGTCGTACCGGACTGCCTGGACGCGCTCGGCATCCGCGAGGGCGCCGCCGTGACGGAACTGCGGCTCGGCCCCGACGGACCCGAGGTGGTCCGGGTACGGTCCGGCCTCGACGGCCCGCGC
This sequence comes from Streptomyces sp. IMTB 2501, assembly GCF_001953885.1. Taxonomy (GTDB): domain Bacteria; phylum Actinomycetota; class Actinomycetes; order Streptomycetales; family Streptomycetaceae; genus Streptomyces. Next base: position 245,879 of record NZ_MQUS01000013.1, read on the forward strand.
GGCTCGGACGACCCCTACTTCGCCGCCTTCGGCTTCACCCGGGCCCACCTGCTGGCCGAGAGCCTGCTGCACCCGGACCGCTTCGAACAACGCCTGACGCGGAACTTCACCCGCCCCCGCGCCCTGATCCGAATCGACCTCCGCCCGCCGCAGGGCGCCTACGGCCGCCTGAGCGCGATCCCGGGCCTCAACCGCCTGCGCCGCCTGCCGGGTTTCCACAGCGTGACGTCCCTGCCGTCCTTCGGCACCCCCGCACCGACCGACGCGCTCTCCCCCCTCTCCTGGGGCGCGGCGTACTTCGTCCACGAGGACGAAAGCCTGCTGCGCAGCGCGGCCGCCGTGGTCCACGCCATGGAGGACACGGGCGACCTGTTCACCTTCTCCTCCTGATCACCCACCACACCGTCCCATCCGCTACCCTGTCAGGGACCGTCCCAGCGACGGTCCCCGCAAGGCCCGCCTTCGTAGCTCAGGGGATAGAGCACCGCTCTCCTAAAGCGGGTGTCGCAGGTTCGAATCCTGCCGGGGGCACAGAGAAACACCAGGTCAGGAGCCCTTCCGTCCAGCGGACGGGAGGGCTCCTGCGCTTGCAGCACACATATGGCACACATGCCGTGCGCGCGGATGGTGGGGAGCTGTGCAGGATGCCCGACAGGGATGAGCTGGCCAGGCGCCGGTACCAGAAGCTGGTCGACCGACTTGAATCGATGATGCGGGCGGCCCTGAAGCCGCAGTTCAAGGGCTACCGCGGGCAGCTGATCCTGAGCGGCGACGATCTTGCGGAGCTGGGCGACCTCAAGGATGTCCGGCACGCCGCTCGGGAAGCGGGACGCCGTCTCGGCTGGAAGACCACCACCCGTCTCGTCGGTGACCGTCTCTTCGTGCTGGACGAGCGGAAGGTACCTGAGGAGATCAAGCAGCTGGCCGGCGACGAGGCCGCTGCTGCAATCGACCGAGCCCGGCATGAGAGCCAGCGACCGCGCGGCTGACCTGATCCGAGGAAGACGCAAGGGGCCGCCTGTGACTGAGCGCGCTAGTTGGCCACTGTGTACTTCAGTTGGGCGCTGCGCGCTCAGTCCGATGCCCTTATGCCTGCTGCTTAAGGCGGGGTGATCAGAGGCGGCATGCCCAAGAAGCCGCGTTCGACCTCCTGGGGATGCCGGTGGGGGCACGCTATTTGCTGATCTTGGTGACCTGGCCAGCGCCGACGGTGCGGCCTCCTTCGCGGATGGTGAAGCGCAGACCCTCCTCCATCGCGACGGGCTGGATGAGACTGACCGTCATCGTGGCGTTGTCACCTGGCATGACCATCTCTGTGCCCTCCTGGAGGGTCACGACTCCGGTGACGTCGGTGGTGCGGAAGTAGAACTGCGGGCGGTAGTTGTTGAAAAAGGGGGTGTGCCGGCCGCCCTCGTCCTTGGACAGGATGTAGGCGGTGGCCTCGAACTCGGTGTGCGGGGTGACCGAGCCGGGCTTGATGATGCACTGGCCGCGTTCGACGTCCTCACGCTTGATGCCGCGCAGCAGCAGGCCGACGTTTTCACCGGCCTGGCCCTCGTCGAGCAGCTTGCGGAACATCTCGATGCCGGTGACCGTGGTGGTGGTCTTCTCGGTCTTGATGCCGATGATGTCGACGGTCTCGTTGACCTTCAGGACACCACGCTCGATGCGACCGGTGACGACCGTACCGCGACCGGTGATCGTGAAGACGTCCTCGATCGGCATCAGGAACGGCTGGTCGACGTCGCGCATCGGCTGCGGGACGTTCTCGTCCACGGCCTTCATCAGTTCGACGACGGTCTTGGTCCACTCCGGGTCACCCTCAAGCGCCTTGAGTGCGGAGACCTTGACGACGGGCAGATCATCGCCCGGGAACTCGTACTCGCTCAGGAGCTCACGGACTTCAAGCTCGACGAGCTCCATGATCTCCTCGTCGTCGACCATGTCGGCCTTGTTCAGGGCGACGACGATGTAGGGAACGCCGGACTGGCGGGCCAGGAGCACGTGCTCCTTGGTCTGCGGCATCGGGCCGTCGGTGGCGGCGACCACCAGGATCGCGCCGTCCATCTGGGCGGCACCGGTGATCATGTTCTTGATGTAGTCCGCGTGACCCGGGCAGTCGACGTGGGCGTAGTGACGGGCGGCGGTCTGGTACTCGACGTGCGCGATCGAGATGGTGATACCGCGCTGACGCTCCTCCGGCGCCTTGTCGATGTCCTCGAACGGCGTGAACGGGTTCAGGTCCGGGAACTCGTCGTGCAGCACCTTCGTGATCGCCGCCGTCAGCGTCGTCTTGCCGTGGTCGACGTGACCGATCGTGCCGATGTTCACGTGCGGCTTGGTCCGCTCGAACTTCGCCTTCGCCATGTGTCGTCTCCTCGCGCCTGGGCGGCGGTGCGCTGTTGCGAACCCGCCTGGCTCTTCTGTCCGATGGGCTGACGCACGAGTGCGGTACCGCTCAGCGCCGAACCACTCCATAGCCCACGACTGCCGGTAACCGCACTCGCACACTTGGTGATCATAGGGGTGCTCGCTGCAGGCGCACGCCGATGGCCCGACCCTCACCGTGCAAGATCACGCGGAAGGGGATCACCGAAGCCGCGGCATCCCGACTGGGCGTGCGAGCGGCCAACTGAAGTACACAGTGGCCAACTGGCGCGCTCAGTCATACCGCCACCGCGGCAGCACGGCGGGGCGGCCCCTTCGGCTACGGCTCCCCGGCACGGATCAGGCACACATCACGCGGCATCGCCCTCCAGGGCGGCCACTTCCTCAGCGGCCTCGCGAGCCTTCCGCTCCGCCTTCTCCAGCTTGGCCTTCGCCTTGGCCAGTTGCTTGGAGCGGCGCTTGTGCATCTTCTTGGACACCTCGTCCAGGCGGTCCGGGAAGAGGTGCCCGTACGTGTCCAGGGTCAGCGTCGCGGACTTGTGGCCCAGCATCGTCTGGACGACGTTGACGTCCGCGCCGCTGGCGATGGCCAGCGAGGCCGCCGTGTGTCGCAGCTTGTGCGGGGTGACCTTGAGGTGCCCCAGCCCGGCCTTCACGACCGCTGGCGCGAAGAACCGCTGACGGAAGTTACGGGCCCGCAGCGGTCCGCTTTGCGGGGCAGCGAAGAGCAACTCCTCATCTCCCCGCCCTTGGACGTGGGGCTTCAGCTCCTCGGCCAGGAACCGCGGGATCGGCACGGACCGACGCTCGTGGTTCTTGGGGGTGTCGAGGTAGAGCTTGCCGTTGTCCTCGGCGTACGCCTCGACGATGTGGGCCCGGCAGGCGTCCAGGTCGACGCGGCCCACCTTCAGCGCGGACGCCTCGCCCCAGCGCAGGCCGGTGTACGCCAGCAGCAAGATGAACACCCGGTAGGCGCCTGACGCGTTGGCCAGCGCGTCGACCTGCATGTCGTCGAGGTACACGTGGTCAGCCGGCGCCGCCTTCGGCAGGGGCACGCCGACAGCCGGGTTCACTGCCAGGCGGCGGGCCTTGACCGCGTAGCCGAGAACGCGGCTGAGGACCACGTACGCCTTGCGGACCGACCGGGGGCTGAGCTTCCTGCCTCCGGTCGCCTCGCCGGACAGCAGGTCCGCGAGCCACTCGGCAATGTCCTCGAACTGGATGCGGTCCAGCGGAGTGGTGCCCCACCTGGGGATCACGTGGACGTCGAGAACGCCGCGGTAGCGACAGCGGGTTGAGCGCTTGAGGTGGAGCTGCGCAGCCAGCCAGGACTCCGCCACCTCTGCGAACTTCACCCGCGCGGCTGCAGGATCGCGGTAGGAGCCGTCATTGAGACGGGACTCCATCCTCGTCCGCTCCGCCTCGGCGTCGACCTTGCGGGCGAAGGTCTTCATCTTCGGCTTGCCGTCGGGGTCGTACCAGCGCACGCGGTAGCGCCCCGGTGGCGTACGGCCCGCCCGCTTGGCTTCCGCCACGGCCCGTGCGTACGCCACGTGCCCTATGCGGTCCTCAATCCAGACCCGCGCCAACTAGCACCCCCTCCAGTCATCACGGGACACCGATGGGAGCGGCAGGAGCAGGGTTGTGGGAGGGACGCCGAGCGCAGTGGCGATGGCGACGAGGTCGTCGATGTCGCAGCGGCGGTGTGCGCGTTCGGTGCGGCTGAGGGCGGTGTTGGTCATCGGGCGGCCCAGTGCGGTGCAGTGGGCGGCGAGTTGGTGCTGGGTCAGGCGGCGCACGAGACGTAGGTGCTCGATGGCGCGGGCGGTGTGGAGGCCGGCGGGGCCTATTTCGACAGGTCGGGTTGCCATGACAGTTAGCTGTAACTTGCAGCCGGACGCCTTGGCAAGGGTTTACTCACAAACTCCGTAATAGTCGTTCGGCAGCGAAGTGGCATTCGTCTCGCCGAATTCCGGTACATCACGAGCCTTTTCGGCTGGGAGGGCGTGCTATGTTCCCTCCGCATCCTGGAGGTGGGCGATTTGAGCGGCTATCGGACGGGGTGTCCGGCGGCCTGGCCGCGTTACTCCTGACTGCTGGTAGCTGCCTCTGAACTGCGGGGGGGGCAGATTCCGACCCCCCGAGGGGTCACTTTCCGGCAGAAAATTTCAGGCACTGCGGGAGCGATTTCGGCAACCGGGGATCCGCCCTTACTGTCTTGCTCTCACCGGTCACGCCGAGAGAAGTAGTACAGGGTTTCTGAGTTAACTCTGGACTTTTCCCCGGGTGGTGTGGCTGTGTTGTCCAGGCCCGTTGTTCAAGACCGAAAAGGAGCCCTGTGCCGAAGACCTCTCCCCGTAGCACCGACGACCCTGACACCGCTGCGGCTGCCAAGCGCGGCCCGCTGGCCACCCCTACGGAGGTCGCCGCGTACCTCGGGGTGCCGGTGAAGACCCTCTACCAGTGGAAGTACCGGGGCATCGGCCCCAACGTGCACAAGGTCGGCCGCCACCTGCGCTACCGCTGGCACGAGGTGGACGCCTGGCTGAAGAGCCAGGCCACGTACGACCTCGCGGTCTGACCCCGGCCTTTCAGGGACAGCGAAACGGCTCTCGGCGAGCCACCGCCGAGAGCCGCACAGTCCCTGCCCCATCGCCCCTGAATGACCGATCCGATGGGCCGGGCCTTGCCCGTCCGGCCCACTAGGGAGGAACGCCTGTGGACGAACCTACGTCCTCCACCACCCCCACCACATCCCCGACGCCCACCTGGCCGCCCGTCGCCGCCCCCGGCCAGGCAGCCCCCGCAACGCCCGAACCCTCGCCCGCCGAGGACGCGAAGCCGCCCCAGGCTCCAGAGGGCGCCGCCCTGCTGGACGAGCTGCGGGACGCCATCGCCCGGTACGTGATCCTGCCCAGCAGCGAGGCGCTGACCGCCGTCACGCTGTGGGTCGCGGCCACGCACATCCAGCCCGCCCTCCAGCACGCGCCCCGTCTCGCGGTGGTCGGACCGGCGAAACGGTGTGGCAAGTCCCGCCTGCTGGATGTGATCACGGAGACCGTGCGCGAGCCGCTGATCACGGTCAACACCAGCCCGGCGGTCGTCTTCCGCGCCATCGGCGATGACCCGCCCACCCTGCTGGTGGACGAGGCCGACACCATCTTCGGCAGCATCAAGGCCGCCGAGAAGAACGAGGAGCTACGCGGCCTGCTCAACGCCGGCCACCAGCGCAACCGGCCCGCCCTGCGCATCTCCGGCCCCGAGCACAAGCCGCAGGCGTTCCCCACCTTCGCCATGGCAGCGCTCGCCGGCATCGGGGATCTACCGGACACGGTCATGGACCGGGCGGTGGTGATCCGCATGCAGCGCCGCAAGGACGGTGAGCGGGTCGAGCAGTTTCGCTCCCGCCGGGACATCCCCGCCCTGCACGGCCTGCGCGACCGGCTGACCGGCTGGCTGCGCCCCCTGATGGACACCGCAGCGGACCTGGTACCGCCGATGCCGGTGCAGGACCGGGCGGCAGACACCTGGGAACCGCTCGTCATCGTCGCGGAGCTGGCAGGCGGCGCCTGGCCCGAGCAGGCCCGCACCGCGTGTGCAGCCATGTGCGCGGCCGAGGCAGGCAAGGACGACGAGTCGAACCTGAAGACCCGCCTGCTGCAGGACATTCACCGCGCCTTCGCACGCTGTGGTGATCCCGACATCATGCGCACCCGGGACCTGCTGGACGAACTCCTCAAGGACCAGGAGGCGCCGTGGGCCGAGTACGGCACCGCCGGTCTGAGCCCACGCCACCTGGGCATCCTCCTGAAGGACTTCGACATCAAGGCCGCCACGCACCGCTTCGAGGGCGGTCGGCAGGCCAAGGGCTTCGCCCGCCTCCGCTTCACCGACGCCTGGGCGCGCTACTGCCCGGAGGAGCCGGCGCCCGAGGACGACGACGAGAGCACCACCCCCAGTCCGGGCCTGCACCCGTAAAGACTCGTCGCACTCGTCGCGTCGCAGGTCAGCCCCGCGACGAGTGTCGTCGCCGTGACGAGTCCACTCGTATCACGCCGACCTTCCGTACCTGCTCTGACCAGGCACGCGACGAGTGCGACGAGACCACACCACCTCCCACCAGCCTCACCCTGTGCCCATGGCACCCGCTCCCCGCCTGGAGTACCCCGCTTGCCTTCACGCACCACCCCCACCCCCGCGCCGATACTGACCGCAGCGATCCGCATCGGGGTCGCCCTGGTCGGCACGATCGGCTTCGCCCTCTCCTACGACGCTCTGCGGCAGATGGCCGTCGCCATCCACGTCCGCGGAATACTCACGTACGCCTTCCCCCTCGTGATCGACGGTTTCATCGCCATCGGCGTCGCCGCCCTGCTCATCCTGCGCACCGCACCCTGGCGGTCCCGGTTGTACGTCTGGGCACTCGTCGGCATCGCCACGATCACCAGCATCTGGGCCAACGCCCTGCACGCCGTCCGCCTCAACGAGCAGGCTCACACCACCGGGCTCCACCTGGACGACGTCACCGTCGGCGCCCTGTCAGCCATCGCCCCGCTGGCCCTGGCCGGAGCCGTCCACCTCGACCTCGTCATACGCCGCCACCCCGCACGCCACGTTCAAGAGGCCGCCGCCACAAAGAGCCACAACGCCCCCGTGCACGGCCACAGCCACACCGTGAGCGCCGCGCCGAATCCGCCATCCGAGGGCGACGCCGGTCTGCCGGAGCATGCAGAGATGCCCGATGTGGCCGGTCACCCTGGCGACGTGGTGCGGGACGCCGTCAATGTGCCGCAGGCCCAGAGACCACTCGCCACGGCAGAGAGCCACGAGCGCGACGGCATCTTCAACGAACTCCTCGCCCTCGCCCGCACGGCACCGCTGGGGCGCGGAGGCCGTGCTTCACGCCGCAACATCGAGACGGCGATCCGAGACGCTGGCTTCCCCATAGGCAAGGACCGCCTGACCCAGATCAAGGACCGGGTGCAGGCCGAACTCGACCAGGCCACCCGTCAGCGGCACGCCGAGCCCGACAAGGAACCCGCCGGCGCCCTCTGAGGATCCCAGCCGCGCCTATCACCCTGCGTACTCGGCTTCTCTCGCTCGTCCCCACGCTGCCCCGTACAGGGCCGAGCAGCACTTCGAATCGCATGGCCGTCGCGCCTGCAACACCACATGGAGAACCGCTCGATGTCCAACCTTCACACTGAACTCCCGGCTAGCCAGCAGGAGGTGACCACCACCGTCACCCAGCCAGCAAGGTATGCCGCTGGACCGTCCAAGGGCGGCCTCGACGGGGATGTCTCCGCCCCGGGGGTGGCGGAGGCGCTCGGGCACCGGGGGGCGCCCGAGGGGGGACAGCCCACCGGCACCGCTGCCGCCCAGCTGCCTCGTGCCGCCGAAGCTGCCGCCCTGCACCGCGTCGCCCGACGCCGTAAGCCCGACCCGAACGGCCAGCGCAAGCAGCGCGTCGACGCACGCTACAGCCTCGAGGAGAAGGCCAAGATCCTCGGCCAGGCCCGGAAACTGAACGTCAGCGGCGCCTACCTCGTCGGCGCTGCGGTCATGGCCTACATCGACGGTGACCTCACCCTGCCCGGCCAGCGCACCCCGCTCGACGACTACATCGACGAACTCAACGCCCTGCGCAGCCAGGTCGCAAAGATCGGCAACAACATCAACCAGATCGCCCGGAAACTCAACTCCGGCGGCCGTCCACACCCTGGGGACACCGCCGTCCTGGCCCAGGCCGAACGCACCCTTACCGCAGTCCGCGCAACCATCGGCGACATAGCGACAGCCGCGAACCAGGCCGTCTCGAAGAAGGCGGCCTGGTGATCGCGAAGATCGGCAGCGGCAAGGACACCGCCGGCCTGATCCGCTACCTGTTCGACACCAAGAAGGCCACAGACCACACCGACCCCCACCTCGTCGCCTCCTGGGACGGCTTCGCCCCCGACCCCGGCCGCGCCGACGACTTCGCCGCCACAAAGAAGCGCCTTGTGGCCGACCTCGACCTGCACGTCAAGCAGGCCCGACAGCACGGCCGCGCCCCAGAGAAGCACGTGTGGCACTGCTCCATCCGCGCCGCCACAACCGACCGCCACCTCAGCGACGAGGAGTGGGCCGACATCGCCCGCCGAGTCGTGGCAGCAACCGGCATCGCACCCGACGAAGACCCGGACGGCTGCCGCTGGGTCGCCGTACGCCACGCACCCGACCACATCCACATCGCCGCCACCAAGGTCCGCGGCGACCTGCGCACCGCACGCCACTGGAACGACTACCTCACCGCCGACCGCGAACTGGCAGCCGTCGAGAAGGAATACGGCCTGCAGCAGGTTGTGCGCGGGGATCGCACCGCCGCCAAGCGACCCACCCGAGCAGAGCAGGAGAAGGCCCGCCGCCACGGTCGGCAGAAAACCTCCCGCGAACAGCTGCGCACCACCGTCCGTCAACTGGTGTCCGTAGCCGCCAGCCCGGAGGAGTTCCTCCACCTGCTCGACGGGGTCGAGGGTGTCCGCGTCGACGTTCAGCGCTTCCCCTCCGGGGACGTACGCGGCTACAAGGTCGCCATCGAAGGCGACACCAACGCCGCAGGCCAGCCAATCTGGTTCTCCGGCTCCCAACTCGCCCCCGACCTGTCCTTCCCCAAGATCGCCGAACGCTTCACCGGCATCGACACCCCACCCGCCATCGGGGCGGGCAGCCGGCGCAGGCCGAACCCCTGGCACCAGGCCACCGCAGCGGCCGAACGCATCCCCGACCACCTCGACCGCAGCAACGACACGGTGGCCCAGGCGCACATCGCGGCCTTCGCCGAGGCCCTCGACGTCCTGCCGCTGATCGCCCCCGCCCACCAGCGAGCACAGCTTCAGCAGGCGGCCCTCGCGTTCGAACGCGCCTCCCGCTCCCGCATCCGCGCCCAGCAAGACCAGGCCCGCGCCCTGCGTAACGCGGTACGCGCGCTGCGCACCGCGCCGGTCACCGGCGACGGGAGCGGGCTGGCGATGTTCCTCGACATGGCCGTCCTGGTCGTCATCGCCGCCGCCCGCTGGCACCAGGCCCGCCGACACGACCAACAGGTCGCAGCCGCCCACCAGACCCTGATCCACCTCCAGGCTGCCTACGAGCATGCTGCGGCTCAGCCACTGGCCGCACTGGCCCAGCGCACGCCACCGGCCCGCACCATGGAACGCCACGTCCAGCATGTACGAGCCGTCCTGCCCGACCATGCCGATCAGGTCCTCGACGACCCCGCATGGCCGGCACTGGCCGCCGCTCTCACCCAAGCCGAGACCGCCGGCCACGACCCCCGCCAGCTCCTCCAGCACGCCGCCGACCAGCGCGCACTGGACGACGCCCGCTCCGCCGCGAGGACTCTCACCTGGCGCATCCAACGCCTCTCCCAAAGGCACGCACCCAGTGACCGAGCGCGAGCCGCCCAAGCTCGCACGGCCGCGATAGCGCAACCGGGGCAGCCTGCCGACCCTGCACTGAGCCGCTCCCACCAGCCCACTGCGGCTGCGGCACGTCCCCGACACCGCTGATCCGGGCGCAACCGCCTCGCTTCAGCGAGGCGGTGCGGCCGAGACCGAGACCTTCAGCTCTGCCGTTCCCTGGCGAGTTTGGCCAGCAGACCATCGACACTGCCGGTATGGACGATCACTTCCTCGTCCTCGGCCGGGATGTCGAACCGGGCGAAGAAGTCGTCGAGGGCCTCGGGGGTGACGGTGAGGGCGTTGGCGTCTTCGCGCTGGTTGCGCCCGGCGAGGCGCCGAAGCAGTTCCTCCCGGTCGGCGGGGAGGTAGACCACCACGGGGTGGCCGCCCCCTTCGCGGGCGGCCTGCTGCCAGGCGTCGCGCTCGGCGCGGCGCCACAGTCCGTGGTCCAGGACGATGTCGTGGCCGGCCTGGAGTTCCTTGATGAACCGCTGGCGGATCGTCTCGACCACGGGCCGTTCGCGCTCGAAGTAGGTGTGCTCGGGGTAGTCCACGCCGTAGCGGCCATGGAGGCGGTGTACTTCCTCGTCCACGGACAACCGGGTGAAACCGTGCGCTGCCAGCGCCTGAGCGACGGTGGTCTTCCCGGAGCCGGTCAGGCCGGCCAGGAGAACGGCGAGGGGCACGTGCTCATCCCTTCCGCAAGGAGCTGTCCGCGAACATGGGCCATTGTCGGTCAATCCTGGCCGCTGTAGGCGTACGGCCGCCAGGCGGTGACGATGGCACGGGCCTCGGCGTGCCAGTTCGCGGGCATCCGGGCCAAGCTCACGCGGCGGAAGGCGAACCGCGGGTCGCTGGTGTTGATGCCGCCGCCGTGCTCGCCGAGGTGGGCCAGCAGGCGGCGGGCTTCGGCGAGCCGGGCCGGGGAGGCGGTCTGCCAGGTCCCATCCGCCGAGTGTGTGGCCCTACGTTCGATGTCCTGCCGCACGCCGTCGCGCCACTTGAAGTGGTGCACTGCGCAGATGCGGTCCGGATCCGGGCGGTGACCGGGAGCCCGGTGGTTACCGGAGGCCACGGTGACGTCGTGGCGGGCCAGGACGATCTTGCGAGGATCGGCGTTCAGGAGCCTGTGGGTGAGGTGGCCGCCGAGGGGATAGGCGTGGTCAAGTCCGCCTTCCGGGCGCCAGCCGGTCAGGCGTCCACTCGCGGTAACCCGGTCGAGCATGAGCCCGCCCACCACACTGTGACCTGTCTTCTCTGCGTGCGCGATCACCTGGTGCAGCGGGCCGGGGTACTGGTGGAACTCGTCGGCGTCTGCGAGCAGGTGCCAGCCCGGTCCGGCTCGGTGACGCAGCGCGTCTCGCAGTTCGCTGTTGGTGTGTTCGTGCCAGGGACCGGTGCTGGTGTGGGCGGGGATGATGCCCGCCTCCCGGGCGGCAGCCTGGAGTTCGTGCCGACGGATGTCGGGGACGTGCTCGGGGAAGTGGAACGCGATCAGGAACCGCTCGATGCCCAGCTTGCGGTAGTGGCGGGCCCAGGCTGCCAGCAGCGGAGGCTCGATGGGGCCGATCACGGCGATCAGGGCGGGAGGCATGCTCAGCATCGGGACCCCTTCGTGTGCAGGGAGGCGAAGGTGCGGGTGAGGAGGTCGGCCTGTTCGGCGGCCGAGCGCATGCCCAGCAGGGCGGGCGCGTCGGTGCCGGGGGGTTCGGGCGGCTGACGGATGACGTCGTGCAGGGTGCCGACGAGGGCGTCCGGATCGCCGGTGGGGAAGGGAAGGGCCCACGGCTGCCCGCGCAGGCGGGCGGTGAGAGCCGGGTCGTGGTCGGAGAAGATCAGCGGGACGCCGAGGCGGGCGGCGTCCATCACCAGCCCTGATTCCTTGGCCACGCCGGGGCGCCGAGCGACCAGGACGGCGTCGGCGGCGCCGTAGATGAGCCGGAGCACGTTGTCCGTGACCGGGCCGGGAACGATGTGCAGCCGCAGGAAGGGCAGGTTCCGCCACCGCTGAAGGACCTGCTCGTCGAGGGGGTGGCCGGTGACCACCAGGTGCAGCGGTTCCTTCAGCCGGGCCAGGGCGGCGTCGATGGTGTCGATGTCCTTGTAGGGCCACCAGCCGCCGACCAGGCAGACCACTGCGTCAGGGGCAGGGATGTCGAACGCGGCCCGCCCGCCGTCGCGTTCGGCATCGGTCAGGCGGCGGCCGTCGTCGACCGCGAAGGCGGCCACCAGTGCGGGCAGGTGAGGGAAGGACGCGGCGAGCTGGTCGCCGACAGCTCTGGTCGGGGCCAGGGCGATCACCTCTTGCTCACGGTGACGGGCGAGTCGGCCCAGCCACCGCACGACGGTGTCCTCGGTGGTGACCAGTTCGTGGATGAACCGCAGGTGCGGCTGGCCGCCGAGCAGTGCGGCGGCTCCGTGCAGGGCCTCGCTAGCGGTCAGGATCACCACGGCGTCGGCGGCGGGCTGAAGACGGCGGGCACTGCGCAGGGCTGACGCCTCGGTCAGGCAGCGGGCGACCAGCGTGACCTGATGCGGCAACCGCCGCAGGACGCGGGGCCAGCGGCGATGACTGAAGATCCGCCGGCCGGCCGCGGACAGCCCGGTCGCCGCTCGCGCGGCGACCAGGAGCATGGCCGCCCCGCGTCCGGTCGGCGTGGTGACCAGCCGGGCACCGGTCTCGCGCAAGGAGGCCACCGCCTCGGCAGCGATCCCGTGCGGGGCGATGACCAGGCTGCCGGGCCTGGCCTGGGCCAGGGCCGCCAGCGTGCGCTGAGGGTGGCCGCCCAGGCGGTGAGCATGGGGCTCGATGAGGACGAGCGGGCCGGTCATCCGGAAACCACCTGGTCGCCGTGAGCGGTGGTGAATCGCTCACGCAGCCACGCGGGTTCGTTGAGGTGGTCGAACTGCGTCGAGTCGCGGGCGGCCTCGCGGGCGAAGGCGACGCCTTCACGGGCCCCGGCGGCGGCGTAGTCGGCGAACTCACCGTCGCGGCTGGTCGTCCATGCCTCTACTCGCTGGCGCGCGTCGTCGTCCGGCATGCCGTACTCGCTGCCTCGGGCGAGCATCGCGCACTCGCGGAAACCTGCCTTCCAGGCGTGAAAGGGGCTCTGGTTGAACCGCGTGATGCCCGCCCTCTGCTGGGCGAATTCGATCCGGCCGGGAAGCGCGGCCAGCACGTCCACGGCCTCGCCCATCGCGCGCAGGGCACTTCGGCGGATCAGCTTCAGCCCGCCGTAGCCGTACGACAGGCCGTTGACCGGGTTGACCGCCTGCCAGACCCGCATGGACGCCCCCTCCTCCAGCGGCTCGACGCCTGAGGCGTCGAAGCCGTTGTCGATGGCGAAGTCGCCGTCGGCGAGGAAGAACTGCTCACGATCGACCAGCTCTGCGCACAGCCGGTAGGCCCGGCGCATCCCGTGCACACCGTGCAGGCGCTTGACCGTGCCACCCAGCGTCCGCTGCAGCCGGGCGTGCAAGGAGCTGGCCATCGGCTCGTCGTACGACAGGAAGACGGCGTCGAACAAGCTCATGCGACGGCCTCCAGGTAGCGGGCGGCAACCAAGGCGGGAGTGAACTCGGAGGTGGAGGCGTGGGCGCGTTTGGCGTGTACGGCGTGGAACTCGTCGTCCGTCACGAGACGTTCGGCCAGGGCCACGGCCTCCTCGGTGGTGGTGAAGCACAGCTCGGGGTCGATGTGCTCGGCGAGCCAGCCCAGTCGGGGCGAGATCACGGGCAGGCCCATGCCCTGGCAGTCGATCACGCTCATCGACCACGGGCAGCCGGGCCGGAACGGGGCGATGCCAAAGCGGGCGCCAGCCAGCAGACTCCGGTAGCGGACGCGGTCGCCCCGGTCGGAGACGACCTGGACGTGCGGCAGTGCGGCGAGCTGGTCACGCATCTTCTCGGGGCTGTCGTCCAGGCCGACGCGCTCAGTGCGGCGCTGTCCGAACAGGTCCATCACGCGCAGCCTCACCGCCCCGGAGGCCGCCAGCTCGCGGGCCAGGGCGACGAACTGCTCGGTGCCGTAGTGCGCGTACAGGCGGTGGTTGTAGATGCCGATCGCCCCGCCGGTGCAACCGGACCGGGCGGTGGCGGGGTCACGGACCAGGCGCTCGTCCCTGGGCGCAGGCACCACCCGCAGCTTCTCGCCCAAGTCCACCGTCATCCGAGCGGCGGCGGCCGACGCCCAGGAGGCTGCCGTCGAGGAGTGGACCAGTACCCGGTCGCAGGCAGCCAGGCCGGCGGCGAACGCCAGCAGCACCGGCCTGCCCAGACCAGCATCGCTCAGGGACGGGTCGAGCAGGAGCTGGCCACCGTTGTTGAAGGAGAACGGCAGGTAGTGGCAGTACCCGGCCAGCAGGGCATCGGACCGGGCCTCCAGCAGGGCGGTGCGGATGGCCGGTGCCTCCTCGATCTGGTTGGCCACCACCACATCCGGCCGCTCGGTCCGAATGAGCGCGACCAGTTCGTCGATGTCCGCCGAGAACCGGGCCCGGTACTTCGTCCCCGGCACCTTGGTCTGGTGGAAGCCGCAGCGGTCGTCCCCGGCCGGAGCCGGGGCGGCCACGGTCACCTCCGCTCCAGCGTCCGCCATCGCCGGTGCCAGGAGGTCGGCGAAGATCCACCCGGAATCCGCCGAGAGCCGGTCAGGGTTGGAGATGTTCAGCAGGTACAGCACGCGCATGGAGCGTCGCCTCCCTCATCTGCCCGGACGGGTCGATCCGGGTCGGTGAGGGAAGGAAATCGGCGACGTGAGCCGTGACGGGATGATGAACTGGGATCACTCACGGTTCATTCATGGTCACTGAAGATGACGCGGGGCGGGGCTTCGATGGACGCGCAGGGCGAGGAGATCACCGTCGAGCAGGCGGCCGAGGACTTCGCGGCCGAGCTTGCACGCTGGCGGGAAGTACGCGGCATGTCCAAGCGGGCACTCGCGCAAGCCATGGGCTTCGACCCGTCCTACGTCAGCCACATGGAATCCGGCCGCCACAAACCCAGCGAGGACTTCGCCCGTCTCGCCGACGAGTCCCTCAACGCTGGCAAAGCGATCTGGCGGCGCTGGTGCGACTACGAGCAGGCCAGAGCCAGGGAGACCCGTGCCAGGCGCCCGCCGACAGTCCCGCCATCCCCGCGCAGGCCCGAGCAGCCGTATGCGACCGGCTCCGCCCTCGTCGTCGAACACGACGCCGCCTGCCTGAAGTACGACGGCCGCAACTACCGGCTCACCATGCGCCGGCTGCTACGGAACACCGGCACCGAGCCGGTGACCCGATACCTGATCCGCATCAGCGTCGACCGCTACCCCGGTGACCCCGAGCGGTCCAACGCCCACTACCGGACCCATCCGTTGACCTGGGACGAACTCGCCCTGACCGCCACCTGCCGGGGCGAGACGATGCGCTGGCAGGCCAAGCACGACCGCGACGCCTTCAAGGAAGTCTGGCTGCTGTTCGACAACGAGCAGGGGCGCTTTCCGCTCTATCCCGGCGAATCCGTTTGGATCGAGTACGCATACACCGTCGGCGACGACAAGTGGGGCAACTGGTTCCAGCGAGCCGTCCGCCTGCCCACCGAACAACTCGAAGTCCAGCTCGTCTTCCCCGCCGACCTCGACCCCGTCGTATGGGGCACCGAAACCTCCATGACCGCCGAAGCCTCCCCGCTGCGCACCCCGCCTGTCCGCAGCGACAACACCGGACTACGGCAATTCACATGGATCACGACCACACCCGCCCTGCACGCTCGGTACCGTCTGGAATGGCGATTCCGGGCAAGGCCCGACGGCGAAGCAGATCAAGGGAGTTCAGGTGACTGACGTGCGGCCCAGCCAGCGCATGCGAGACCTCGGCGTCGTCCAGCACGGTGCCGGCATCCTCGCCGAACCGGCCCGTGCCTTCGACCTGCCGGCCGAGCGTGACGAGGCCGAACGCATCGTGGACGAACTCTTCGCCGCCATCGAGCGCATCGGCCAGGTCCACCCCTTCGCCAAGGGCATGGGCATCGCCGCCCCGCAGATCGGCATCGCCCGGGCCGCCGCCGTCGTCATGCCGGCCGACGACGCCCCCGCCGTCATCCTGCTCAACCCCCGCATCACCGACCGCTCCGAGGAAATGGACGAGCAGTACGAGGGCTGCCTCAGCTTCTTCGACGTCCGCGGCCTTGTCCCCCGCCCGCTGAAGATCACGGTGCAGGCCACCACCCCAGCCGGCGAGACCACGACCACCGTCTACGAACGCGGCCTCGCCCGCCTCATCCACCACGAAATCGACCACCTCGACGGCCTGCTGTACACCGCTCGCATGCGGAACGGAGTCGACCCCATCCCCGTGGAGGAGTACCGGCAGACAGGCCGAGCCTGGGCATACGAGTAGGCCACTGTCTGGGGCCCGTTCCTGGGCCGGAGCCATGGTCCGCCCCGCTGGCCCCAGCAGGAGATCTCGAAGCGCCAGCACGAAATGCTGCTGAAGCGGCGCACCGAGAGCCTCGCGTGCCCCTGGCCTGCGAAATACACGCAAGTTGCAGCAGTGTGCGGGAGCGCCGAGGGACACGGTAGGCCATGTTCCCGCCACACCTGGCGGGCCGCAGTTCTCTGGGCGGCGTCACCAGGTCACCGGCAGTTCTCGCCCAGCCCTGCAGGGGGCCGGCCTCTGCCGCGAGCACGCTCTGTGACGACGAGGCCGACCGCCGGGCTGTCTCCTACCGGGTACCCCGATGGTTGCTCATTCCTCTTCCCTGGCGGGATCCTTGACGTGCGCTCTCACGAGATCGGGTCCGCCGCCGCCCCAGCTGGTCCCCCGGCCGGGCGGGACCACGCTGAAGGTCGGATCGCCCATGAAGTGCTCCTTGCCATCGATCACGTGATACAGCGCCACCCAGCCGCTCGTATCGTTGCGCAGCTCGTGCGGATCGGATCCTCCCTCCCAGTGCAGGATGAACTTCTCCCGGTCCGTGGTGGGGTAGTGGATGTCCCGCACTTCACCGCCCCGCTTGTAGGTGAACTTGCCGGTGATGGCCATTCTGTCCGTACCTCTCTTCGTGGGTTGAGATCTTCCGCAACGGCGGTGGAGCCGGGACTACTGGAAGGACACGTTGGTGATCGGTACGCGTGCGAGAGGGCGTACGTTCTCGGCGAGTTGCGTGGTGGGCATGGCTGCCAGAGCGGCAGATGCGTCCGTTGCCGGCAACAGCGAGGTGCCTTCTTCGGCCAGGTCCTCGATCAGAGCCTTGATCTTCTTCTCCGTCACCGAGCTCATCACGAAGACGTGGGCGTAACTGCGCCAACTCTCCTTCTTCTTGGGTTCCTCCGGGTTCATGAGCACGTCCTCGCAGGACAGCGACCACTTGGCGACCAGAGCTTCACTGGGCTTGCGGAACCGGACGGTGAGGGCGCCGGGACTGCGGGCGGGCCACAGGTCGAGACCGTGAGTCTTCTTGAGGTCCTGCAGCTGGCGCAGCAGTAGTTCGGCGAGGCGCTGTGCCTCCTTGATCTTGCTGATCTGGTCCTGGTACGAGTGCCTGGCCAGGTGGTCCCAGAGCACCAGCGGCGAGAAGCCGTTGCGCGATCCGGCGAACGTGGTGTCCGGGGCGCCGATGTACTGCGGCTTCGCGGGCGGCTCCAGCTGGTACTTGACCTTGGTCATGTAGATGCCGCAGGGCCACGGGGCGCCCGGCCACTTGTGACCGCTCATCGCGATCGACGCGACCATGTCCATCTGCACGCCCTGGGGACTGATCGCCGTCAGCCCGAAGTCGAATTCGGGCAGCTCCACCTCCGGCGTCCAGTCGAAGACGCCCGGCTGCTGGTACGCCATCCGCATGAACGGCACATAGGCCGCGCCGAGAGCACCGTCGACGTGGATCCAGAAGCCCCGGCGGATCTCCTTGACCGGCTCCCCCGTGACCGCGTTCTTCCCGAAGACGAGCTCACGCCGGAGCAGGTCGCGGTTCTCGAAGATCGGCAGCAGCTTCTCGCACACCGCCCGAACGTCGTCGTGGGCGCCCTTGAACGTACTGCCGAGGTTGAGGCTGACCAGGATCGGATGGCCCCGCTCGGCGAAGAAGTCGACCAGCGTGGCCAGCGCCTCGATGTCGATCTGGCCGGTCCCGTCCGCGGACGTCTGCGAGGGGCCGGTCAGGGAGGGGACGTCCTTCGGCCACGGCAGCTGCTTGCCGTCCTTGTCCGTGAGCGGGCACTGGTCCTTGTAGAGGTCCTGGGCGACGGCGTAGAACGTCTCGACGTTCAGCACGCGTGCGGCCTTGGCGAACGAGTAGTGGGTGTCCTCTGAGTAGAAGGCGACCGGGCGGAACATGGTGGGCTTGTCCGGTGCGATGGCCTGCACCCACTCCAGGCCGGCGGCACCACCGACCGCACCGGCGGCGGCGCCGGCCAAAGTGGCCTCGTCAGGCTTGAGCAGTGCCTTGCCGCTGAGGTAGTCACGCGCGTTCCACAGCGCGTACATGTTGCCCTCGGTCGATCCCATGGAGAGCATGTAGCCCCAGTACGACTCCGGGTCCTGCGGGTCGTGCGGCCACTGCGCGTTCCACAGCGCGGCGTAGTAATCGAGCACCGCCCGCTCGGCCACCTTTGTGTTCGGTTTGTAGCCGCCGGAGCGGAACGGATCGCCGACGTTGTTGACGTGGTCCTCCATGAACCTGCTGAGGTCCGCGGGGTAGCCGTTCATGTCCTGGGTGACCTGGTAGCCGAGCATGTGGTCCCGCTTGTCGGCGAGATAGAGCTCCATCGAACAGATCGCCTTGCGGCGCTGGGCATCGGTCAGCCCGCAGGGCGAGAGCTCGAACTCACGCGTCTCCAGACCGGGCTCGGCCGGGTACGAGGTTCGGGGATCCCTCGTGGGATGACTGACCGGGCCTCTGTGCCCATCAGCCAGTCCCTGGGACTTGACCAGCTGCTCCCAGCTCTCACCGTTCGGGCCGAAGGGGAACTGGGGCAGTTGCTGCGAAGGGGACGTGACTTCTGTCATGGGGGACACTCCCTGCCGACGCCGGGCACGGGCCGACGCACTGTGTTGGACACCAGGCATCGGTACCGCGTACAGACGGCGGGGAATCGTACGAACGACCGACAGGCGGAAGGCGTTCACCGCACCGGCCCAGCCGCCTCACCCGCAACCGGCGATCTTCCCTGAAACCCCAGCGCAGGACCGGCCCGATCAGCTGCCGTGTCTCATCCGGCAGATCACTCGGGTACGGCCGGCGCCCGCCCACTCTTCCCAGCAGACCGCCTCCCTGGCCGACCGCGCAGCACCGGAACCGGACAAGCCGCCTGGACCGCGAAGCCCCGGGAGGAGGGGCTCGTCCAGGTGTCACCTGGTCGGCTGCCCCCTGTCGCGGTAGGAGGGGAAACGTAGGACGCTGCCCTCAGTTGCGGCGATGCCACTCCGCAGCACCACCGCAAAGGGGTCTTGAACCGGCATGGTGGCTGTGCGGATCGTTGACCAACCCGGAACCGGCCTCGGCCTGGTCACCGAGGTTGCCCGCAGGGAAGGCGATGTGGTGGCCACGATCTGTGGGCCTGAGTACCGTTCCCACCCCACTCGCACCTCCATCCAGATCGCCGCTGACCGGCACATCGACGGCCTTCAGGTCGTGGCCTACCTCAACCACTCCTGTGATCCGGGCACCTACGTGGACGTCAAGTCTCTGACCGTCATCGCCGCCCGGGACCTGGTCCCCGGGGACGCGCTGACCTTCTTCTATCCCTCCACAGAATGGGCCATGGCCTGCCCTTTCGTCTGCGCATGCGCGAGCGACGAATGCCTGGGCCGTATCCACGGAGCTCACAGGGTGCCCACAGCCGTACTCAGCCGCCATCGCCTCAGCACACACATCCGGGAGCTGGTCACCGTACGAGACGCTGCCGCGGCACGCTGACGAGGATCACCGGGCACCGGGACCACGGTCACCGGGCAGACGCAGCAGCAGGCCCGGGCAGTGACAGGGCCGACCACACTGGGAGCAGTCCGCCTCGCCCGTCGTCGTCGCCCGTACCCAGTAGTCATGCAGAACGGTGACCGGCTGCCAGCCGAAAGCCTTCAGCACGCCTTCGCTACGGTCCGGTTCACTGTGCAGCCAGGAGATCACGAACGCCTCGGTGCATCGTTGCCGCAACCATTGCGTGCACTGTGCGGTGAGGGCGCTTCCGACGCCACGTCGGCGCATCGAGGCGGCCACGGCCAGGGTGCCCAGACGTCCGATCCGTCGGCCGTCGACGGAAGGTGGGGTGGCAGCAAGGGCACTGGCCGGCATGGGAGCGACAAGTTCCCCGTAACTGTCGTCATCCAGCACGCAGGCAGTAGCCGCACCCACCACAGCCGATTGCATCCCTGCGCGAGCAGCCAGGAAGAGCAGCGTCCCGTCGTGGAGACCTTGGAGCGCCTGGTCGACGACGAGCGCGCTGTGCCCCACGACCGCCTCGAACAGGGTCATGGCCTCCGTCACGACTCGCCGGTCGAGGGGACCGAGTTCGACAACGGCCCAGTCCGTCATCGCTGACAGCGCTCCTCTCCGTGTGCCGCTCGGGTTGGTGGCGGTGCGCGGTCCACGGCTCGAGGAAAATGGACGCCGAGCCGCAGTCGGCTTCCTCCTCGGCTGTGTCACAACCTCGTCGTGCTGGTCACCATGTCATGAGTCGGCAGCGGCACCGCGCCGCGGCACACCGAAGGCATACGCGCCATGCTGAAACGCCTGGTCGACCGCGGCATCCTCACCCAATGCGAACCCGGACTGTTCACCCGGGCTTAGCCAGCACCGACCGCCCAAGAAACCATCGTCTGGCAGTGCTGACCTGGCACTGACTCAATCCGGCGCAGGGAGCCAGAACAGGGGTGCGGACGATCGTCTCGCGATCCGCAGGGCACTGTCCTCCGGCCGCTGCAGGGCGGCGACGGGCAGGGGTGCCCCTCGCCGCCTTGCTGCTCGCACTGGGGTGGAGGCACTGGCTCAGCCAGGGTGCTTCCAGGCTCCCACAATCGCGCGCCCGTACCTTTCCGCGTCCGGGTTGGGTTCGCCCTTCACAGCCGACTCGCCGGGCGCGAGGAAGAGGCTCACTTGAGCCCCGACGGTAAGGCCACCTGCTCCCTCACCCGGGGCCAGATTCTTCGTGTGCATCCACACCTTGGTGCCGTTGAGCAGCGGGCAGTGCCAGACGGGCCCTGCGGACCCACGGCCCCAGAGCTTCACGGTGACCCACTGGAGCAGCCACATGTCATCTTTGTTCTCGACCTTGAACTCGATGTGCTTGGGGTCGCCGAAGTCGCCTGGTGCGTAGACGGAGTACGTGTCGTCGTCGCCCTTCTCGAAGTCGTTGTAGTCAGGCTTGTCCAGCTTCGTCCATCCCGACTTTCGGTCGCCTCTGGCGAACTGACAGAAGACGTCGGCGTCGGTGCCGGCCCAGTCGTCTTTCGCGGTGATGATGCGGACTTCGTACAGTTCCTCCCTCGCCGCCGCCTTTTGTGCTGCCGCTTTCTCTGCGGCGGCCACCTGTTCGGCTTGCTGATCCTTGCCGGTGATCTTGCCACCGGTGGCCACGTAGCCGACGTTCGCGAAGGCGCCGAACATGCCGGAAGCGCCCTCGGCGGTACCCGATTCCTTGTCGACCTTGCCGCCGAACACCTGGTAGCCGGAGTTCCGGAACTGGTTGATCAGTCCCTGAGACGGAACGTCGCCGATGCGTGTGGAGGACACATCGTCGTTCAGACATGCACCGCGCTCGTTCTTGAGCTCTCTCAGGTCGTAGGGGCCACCCGGTGGCACCTTGAGGCATTCGCCTTTGAGGTCGGGATGCTGGAACAACTCCAGGGTGCGCTTGGTCTTGTTCACCACGCAGGTAGCCGTGTCACTGAAGCCGCGATCGCCGATCTCGCCGAAGTTCTTGGCTATCGACTCGTCCGCGATCACGACCCGCCCTTCGACGGAGCCATTGCAGTTGGGGTGCTCATACAGGGCGTAGGAGCCGGACGGGCAGACGTCGGAGCCTTTTGCTCGGATCACTTTGACGGTCATGGCGACACACTCCCTGCTCGCGCGTTCGACGGACATTTACGCCATAACCACCCTTCGTCAGGGCTCGTCACCTCAACAGTCGAATTAGGCCATTCGGGTGACATATCCCGTAGTCGTGCACCCCGCTCGCCGTCCGCGCCCGGGCTGAGCTCTACAGACACACGTCGGCGAGGGAAGCGTGTTGTGAGGACGCGCATAGTCGGTCGTTATGCCGGTTCCCATCGAGAGCCCCCGCCGGATGGTGGTCCCGACGGGGGCTCTTCTAGGCGCTGTCCGATGGGTCATGTGACCGGTGCCGGGTACATGACGTTGCGGTGGATGTGGGGCGGGGTTGGGGCTCCACCAGCGCGTGTGTCGGACTGCTGCACCGTAAGCTCGCGGCGCACTCCGGCGTGCCGCGCATCCGTGCAGTGATGGGACGTGCCGGTCATGGCTTCAGGAAGAACTCCGGTCCGTAGCTCCTGATGGTGCTGCCGGGCAGCCTGATCTTCATGATCTCGGTCGCGAGCCCCGCCATGTCCCGCATGACGTCGATCGACTTCTGCAGCGCGTCGGAGGACCCCTCCGCCCAGGCCTTCTGCAGCGCCCCGAGCATCGCGGCGTACGCGTCATTGAACTTGTCCAGCGCGGCGGCGGTCTTGTCGTCCGGCTTGGGCCAGCGCCGCTGCGTCATCCTGTCCATGCCGTGGGTCTCTGGCCAGCGGATGCGGTCGCCCACGAACTCCCACTTGTCCGGGTCTCGCGAGACCAGCCGCAGGGTCTTCCCCGCGGCAATCTCGCCGAACCGGTAGTAATGCGCCAGCTCCCCCTTGTTGTGCGGATCGTTCGGGAGCTTCTCGGTGCCCTCGCCCTGCTCTTTGATCACCTTGATCGCGTTCAGGACGGCGTCGAGGTTGTTCAGCACCTTGAGCTCGTTGGCACCGATGTTCACCGCCTGCTGCTTGGCGGTACGGATCTCGGGTACCGGCGTCAAATCGCGCAGGGCGTCGGCGATGCCGTCGTAGAACTTACCGATGGTGGGCTTGCTGCTGAGCACGGCGAGGGGGTTCTCGGGCTCCTCGATCTTCATGAAGTCCTTGAGGGCCTCCGACGACAAGCCTCCCAAGTGCACCTTGTGCCCGGGGTGGACGTTGCCCGGCAGTGCCATGGGGTAGTTCATTCGGCGGGCGGCGCCGACAATGTCCGGAGTGCCGCCGAGTCCGGTGAGGATGTTGCACACCAGGCCCATGTGGAACATCTCGTCGAGCACCACACCCGAGATGCGGCCGCTCACCTGGTGCTCTCTCGGCTCCCTGATATCCCACAGGGCGCAAAGGTATGGCGGGATGGTGCTCAGCTCCAGGTCGATCGCGGCCTGCAGAGTGTCCTTGACCCACTTCAGGTCGCGCTTCTTCTCGTCCACGGCCATCAGTTGGACGATGCGGTCG
The DNA here is from genome assembly GCF_001953885.1 of Streptomyces sp. IMTB 2501. GTDB lineage: Bacteria > Actinomycetota > Actinomycetes > Streptomycetales > Streptomycetaceae > Streptomyces. Next base: position 269,160 of record NZ_MQUS01000013.1, read on the forward strand.
TTGGCGAGATCCTCGATGCCAATGATGTCGTCGAGGTCGGCTTCGGTGGGTGCGGCCACAGCTATCCTCACTGTTTGCATTCTTCTGATTACATACAGTAGCCTCCTTGGTTCGCTGAGGACCTGTCAACGAGGCGCGCTGTCGCAGTCAGCCCAGCGCACAGTTCACCGGCGCGTTTTCCTTACTAGGGCCTGTCCGACGGGTCGGGTCAGCGGCCCCGCTCCAGACAGCCATGTCACCCGAATGGAGCAACCCAACGTGCCACTCACATGGGTGAAGATCACGCTGGCCAGTGCCCCAACCGAGGCAATCCGTGAAAGGCGAACCAGATGCACATTCGACGAATCCTCGCCGCCGTCATCGCCACAGCGGCCCTCGCCGGACTCGGCCTCACAGGCGCCACCACCGCGCAAGCAAGCGCACCGAGCGACAACCCCTGGGACCCGATTTCCGCCGCAACGTGCCAGCAAGGCGGCGGAACGGTTACGAAGGCACAGTTCGGCCGGAACCCGTACTACTGCAAGGGCGGCACGTACGACAACCGGATCGTCCAGTGACACAGGCGACCCAGCAGGCGCCCCGTAGCCGCGTGCTACGGGGCGCTCCCGCACGAGCGTGGCCGGGAGAGTCGTAGAGTCGGTGTCGACCCGCCGGACACGCCCTAGTAGTGCCTGGTCAGGTTGATTCGCTGGTGGCGTGTCCGT
>NZ_MQUS01000046.1 GCF_001953885.1 Streptomyces sp. IMTB 2501
CGATCCGATTTCCTCGGTGCTTTCCAGGCTCCCGCGTTTTTCTCACGGTTTCCTTTCCGGCGGTTCCGACTCTATCAGATCCTTTCGGCGTCTGACTCCCAGTCAGGGGGTTTGTCTTCCCGGCCGCTGGGCCGTTCCGACGAGTGAGACTTTAGCGGATTCCGCGCTCCCGAGCTAATCGGGGGCTGCGTCCTTTCGAACGCGGATTCCTCATTTCACAAAATACGTACGCCAAAGCAGCCGACGCCGCAGCATCGATTGCTGGTAGGTACTTGCGGAATGGCTGTCCGGGGACCGACCGAAGTCGGCGCTCACGTCGGACAACCCGGAGAACACTACGGATCGACGTGGGGTGTGTCAACTCTTGCCCTGGGGACGCCCCGAGGGCGTAGCCTGGTCCACATGACAACGCGTACGTGTACCCAGCTTTGGTGGGCCGCCTGACGGCGGCCGTACTCACGTATGCAACCAACGGCCGCCGCTTCGGCGGCCGTTCTCGTATCTCCTCCGGACTCCGGGGGCCGGCCGCAGGAGCGGCGGTCCCGACCAGGAGGTGGAGTGGAGATGACGCGGGTATTCAGTGGGATCCAGCCGACCGGGCACCTGACGTTGGGCAACTACCTGGGAGCCCTGCGGCGCTGGGTGGAGACGGACCAGCATCAGGCTGACGCGCTGTTCTGCGTCGTGGATCTGCACGCGCTGACCGTGGACCAGGATCCGGCGCGATTGCGCAGGCTCAGTCGGCAGACGGCGACGTTGATGCTGGCGGCCGGGCTCGATCCCGAGGTGTGCACCGTGTTCCTGCAGAGTCATGTCGACGAGCACACGAGGCTGTCGTACCTGCTGGAGTGTGTGGCGTCCGACGGTGAGATGCGGCGGATGATCCAGTACAAGGAGAAGGTCGCGCGGCAACAGGAGCGGGGCGCGAGCGTGCGGCTGTCGTTGCTGACGTATCCGGTGCTGATGGCGGCGGACATCCTGGCGTACGGCGCGGGCGAGGTGCCGGTCGGGGACGACCAGGTGCAGCATGTCGAGCTGGCGCGGGATCTGGCGGTGCGGTTCAACCAGCGGTACGGGCACACGTTCGTGGTGCCGAAGGCGACGCGGCCCGAGGTGGCGGCGCGGGTGATGAATCTCCAGAACCCGACGGCGAAGATGGGGAAGTCGGACGACTCCGGTCTGGGGGTCGTCTATCTGCTGGACGAGCCGGACGACGTGCGGAAGAAGGTCATGCGTGCCGTCACCGACAGCGGGCGGGACGTGGAGTACGACCGGGAGGCGCGGCCGGGGGTCGCCAATCTGCTGGAGATTCTCGCTGCGTGCACGGGCGGGAACCCTGAGTCACTGGCGGGCGTTTACCAGTCGTACGGCGCTTTGAAGAAGGACACCGCGGAGGCCGTGGTGGAGGTCCTCAGGCCCGTGCAGGCCAGGCACAGGGAGCTGTGCGCGGATCCTGCCTATGTGGAGGGGGTGCTGCGGGATGGTGCGGAGAAGGCGAGGGCGATGGCCCGGCCGACCGTCGATGCGGCGTATCGGGCGATCGGCCTGTTGCCGCCGGTGTTCGATACCGCGTTGAGCGCGGCCACCCGTTAGGGACTGTCCGTGCGGGCCCCGTTCGGGCGGGGCCGGGCGTGTGGGGGGGCGGCGGTCGGTGAGCCGTCGCCCCCGGCGCCGGGTCAGTCCTTCTTGCCGGAGGCGAGTTCGCGGCTGCGGTCGCGGGCGGCTTCGAGGGCGGCGATGAGGGCTGCTCGTACGCCGTGGTTCTCCAGTTCGCGGATGGCGTTGATGGTCGTGCCGGCGGGGGAGGTGACGTTCTCGCGGAGTTTGACGGGGTGTTCGCCGCTGTCGCGGAGCATCACGGCGGCGCCGATGGCGGACTGGACGATGAGGTCGTGGGCCTTGTCGCGGGGCAGGCCGAGCAGGATGCCGGCATCGGTCATGGCCTCGACGAGATAGAAGAAGTACGCGGGACCGGAGCCGGACAGGGCGGTGCAGGCGTCCTGCTGGCTCTCGGGGACGCGGAGCGTCTTGCCCACGGCACCGAAGATCTCTTCGGCGTGCGCGAGGTGCTGTTCGGTGGCGTGGCTGCCGGCGGAGATGACCGACATGGCCTCGTCGACGAGGGCCGGGGTGTTGGTCATGACCCGGACGACCGGGGTGCCTGCGGGCAGGCGCTCCTCGAAGAAGGAGGTGGGGATTCCGGCGGCGCCGCTGATGATCAGGCGGTCGGCGGGGACATGCGGGGCCAACTCGTCCAGGAGGGTGCCCATGTCCTGCGGTTTGACCGTGAGGATGAGGGTGTCGGCGGTCTTGGCTGCCTCGGGGTTGCTGACCGGGGTGACTCCATGGCGGGTGCGGAGTTCTTCGGCGCGTTCGGGGCGGCGGGCGGTGACCAGGAGGTCGGCGGGGGCCCAGCCGGCCCGGATCATTCCGCTGAGCAGGGCTTCGCCGATCTTGCCGGTGCCGAGGACTGCGACTTTCTGGCTCATGGGGTTCAGTTTCGCACCGGTGAGGAGGGGGGGCGGCTGGGTTGTCCGGTGGGCGGAACGGCGGCTAGGCCGTGCGCCGTCGTAGCGTCGCCGCCCCCACGCCCAGTACCAGCAGGGCGCAGCCGGCGACGATCAGGACGTCTCGTACGAACGTCGCCGTCATGTCGGTGTGGCGCAGGACCTCGTTCATGCCGTCGACGGCGTACGACATCGGCAGGACGTCGGAGATGGCCGTGAGGGCGGGGTGCATGTCTGACCGGGGAGTGAACAGGCCGCAGAGGAGGAGCTGGGGAAAGATCACCGCGGGCATGAACTGGACCGCCTGGAATTCCGAGGCCGCGAAGGCCGAGACGAAGAGGCCGAGGGCCGTACCGAGCAGGGCGTCGAGGAGGGCGACGAGGAGGAGCAGCCAGGGTGAGCCGGTGACGTCGAGGCCGAGCGCCCACAGCGCGAGTCCGGTGGCGAGGGCGGACTGGACGATGGCGAGGGTGCCGAAGGCGAGGGCGTAGCCGGCGATGAGGTCGGCCTTGCCGAGGGGCATGGCGAGGAGGCGTTCGAGGGTGCCGGAGGTGCGTTCGCGCAGGGTGGCGATGGAGGTGACGAGGAACATCGTGATCAGCGGGAAGATGCCGAGCAGGGATGCGCCGATGTTGTCGAAGGTGCGCGGGCTGCCGTCGAAGACGTAGCGCAGCAGGATCAGCATCAGGCACGGGACGACGATCATCAGCGCGATGGTGCGCGGGTCGTGGCGGAGTTGACGCAGGACCCGGGCCGCGGTGGCGGTGGTGCGGGAGGCGTTGAGCGCGCCGGTGGGGGCGACCGGGGCGGTCGTACTCATCGGGTCGTCTCCTGGGTGCGGTGTGCGGTGGCGGCTTCGTCGACGAGGCGGAGGAACGCTGCCTCGACGGTGTCGGTGCCGGTGCGGGTGCGCAGGGCGTCGGGGGTGTCGTCGGCAAGGATCTCGCCGTCGCGCATGAGGAGGAGGCGGTGGCAGCGCTCGGCCTCGTCCATGACATGGGAGGAGACGAGGAGGGTGGCGCCGCGGCCGGCGGCGAGGTCGTGGAAGAGGGCCCAAAGGTCGCGGCGCAGAACGGGGTCCAGGCCGACGGTGGGTTCGTCCAGGACGAGAAGTTCCGGGGTCCCGAGGAGGGCGACGGCGAGGGAGACCCGGCTGCGCTGGCCGCCGGAGAGGTTGCCGGCGAGGGCGTCGGCGTGGCTGGTGAGGTCGACGTCGGCGATGGCCCGGGTGACGTGTTCGTGGCGGCGCTCTGCAGCGGCGCGGCCGGGGTCGAGGATCGCGGCGAAGTAGTCGAGGTTCTGGCGAACGGTCAGGTCGTCGTAGACGGAGGGGGCCTGAGTGACGTAGCCGATGCGGCTGCGCAGGGTGGGGTGGCCGGCGGGGCGGCCGAGGACGTTCAGGGTGCCGGTGACCTTGGCCTGGGTGCCGACGATGGCGCGCATGAGGGTGGACTTGCCGCAGCCGGAGGGGCCGAGCAGGCCGGTGATCTGGCCGCGGGGGACGGTGAAGTGGAGGTGGTGCAGGACGGTCCGGGGGCCGCGGACGACGGTGAGGGCGTCGGCGTGGACGGCGATGGTGGCTGTGGTGGAGGGGTTGAGCGGCTCGGTCGGTGGATCCGACGGATAATTCATCACGCGCTGAATAATCCGCCGGGAGCATCGCGGACGTCAAGGGGTGCGTCCGGGTGCGCTGCCGGTGCGTGCGGGTGCCGATACGGCAGCGGCGGCCGGGAGGGCACCCGGCCGCCGCTTCGATGGAACTTCGCCCAGGTCAGGGCTTGGTGGCGACGAGGAGAAGCACGTCGTAGGTCTCCTCGACGATGCCGTCGGGGAAGACCTTGAGCAGATGGGCGCGCTCCTCTTCCAGGTGGGCGGTCCTGCGCTCCTGCGGCGCGACGAGGAAGGCCGAGTGGCTGCCGATGTTGGCGAGGTGGGTGTCGACCGGGACGCGGCGGCTCCAGCGGACGTCGCGGCGGACGAAGTTCAGGCGCCCGCTGGGGTCGGCCAGGTCGGTGCGCTCGCCGGCCTTGCGCTTCTTCGCGGCGACATCCACGCCGAGGAAGCGGCCCGTGCGGCCGGCGGCCTCGGCGATCCAGTCGACGTCGAGCGCCTCGGTGTTCCACCACACCGCCAGCGCGCCGCCCGGCCGCAGCACCCGCAGCGCCTCCGGCACCGAGCGGGCGGTGTCGGTCCAGTGCCAGGCCTGGGCGTAGGTGACGAAGTCGGCGGAGGCGTCGGCGACGGGAAGGGCGTTGCCGTCGCCGCGGACGATCGGGAGCTGCGGCAGCCCGCGGCGGAACTCGGCGGCCATACCCTCGCCGGGTTCGACGGCGAGGACATCGGCGCCGCGGTCGTGCAGGAGGGCGGTCGCGATGCCCGTACCGGCGCCGACGTCCACGACCCGGGCACCGGACAGGGACCGGCCGGCCAGTTCCTCGACGGTGTCGAAGAGGGCGGGCGGGTAGGAGGGACGGTTCGCCGCGTACTGGGCGGCGGCGGAGTTGAAGGAGTGCGCGCGGGCCGAGTCCGAGGGGGTGGGCGGGGTCGGTTGTGTCGTGGTCATACGGACATCCTGTGACGCCCTGGGACAGGACGACATCGGGATTTCCGGAGCGGGAGGCGGTTTTTCGGGGAGCGGTGCGGGCCTGAGGCCGGTGTCAGCGGTTGCGCTTCTTCTTCGACGGGTTGCCGGTGCGGCGGGAGGTTCGGCGGTCGTGGGCCTCGCGGGCCTGGTCGTACTCCTCGCGGTGGAGCTTCTCGCCGGGGGCCTCGGTGAGGGAGCGGAAGAAGTAGGCGAGGAGGGAGCCGACGAAGCCGATGGCGAGCAGGCCGCGCAGGGAGGCCTGGCGCTGCGGGTCGTGGCGCTTGCCGAAGCCCTCCCAGGTGTTGCGGAAGGCGAGCGCGCTGCAGATCGCGAACATGGCGATGATCAGCACGGTCACGAAGGAGCCGGTGTCCGCGATCTGGATGCCCTCGTAGGCGAAGCGCAGGACCAGACAGGAGGCGACGGCCGCGGCGAGCGAGCCGATGGCGACGCCGGCTCGGCGGGCGGTGTAGCCGTCTTCGTGGTTCACCCAGGTGGTGCCGAAGAAGCGGAGGGGCTCGGGGCGGGGGCCGCCGCTCGGGGCCGTGCCGCCGGAGGAGCCCGCCGGGGTGTCCGGGGTGCCGGTTTCGTCGCTCACGGAACGATTATGGCGCCGGACGGGGACGGGCTCCCGGTGGGGTCAGGCGCAGCGAGAGGCGACGTAGCCGTCGCTGCCGGTCTGGACGTAGGCGTCGGAGACGTACTCGCCGTTGTCGATGTTGTCCCAGATGTTGGAGGTGCCGTACGGGCCGGAGACCCACGTACCCGGCGTCTGGCAGAAGATCGGGACGCGGGTTCCCTCGGGCAGGACGCGCACGATGCCGTAGCCGGTGCCGGGGCCGTTGCGGACGTTCAGCCGGACGCCCGGGGCGACCGCGTACGTACGCACGTCCGCGGCGGCCGTCGTTGCCGTGGACTCGGTGCCGGTCTCGACGTCTTCGACATGGTCAACAGACATGTGATCCTCCCCCGTTGGACCCATGCGTCTCATGGGCCCCCTTGGTTCCCTGGGAACAAGTCGCGAAACACCCGTGCGCGACTCGCACGCGGAGGCTAGCAAGCCGCCTCTGTCTCGCACGAGTCATCGACTAGGCTCCGTGCGTCGCGCTCGCGGAGGAACAGCACGGGGGTGGTCGCATGACGCCACGCAGGAACACGGGAGCGGGCGCGGAAGCGGAACTTCCCGAGTACGCCGGTCACTATCGCCTGGACGCACGCCTGGGCTCGGGCGGCATGGGTGTCGTCCATCTGGCCCGGAGTACCTCGGGGATGAAGCTCGCGGTCAAGGTCGTACACGCCGAGTTCGCCAGAGACCCCGAGTTCAGGGGGCGTTTTCGGCAGGAGGTGGCCGCCGCCCGCAAGGTCAGCGGAGCCTTCACCGCGCCCGTCGTCGACGCCGATCCGGATGCCGAACGGCCCTGGATGGCCACACTGTTCATTCCCGGCCCGACCCTCTCCGACGAGGTGAAGCGGAACGGGTCCATGGCTCCTGCGCAGCTGCGCCGGCTGATGGCGGGGCTCGCCGAGGCGCTGCGCGACATCCACCGGGTCGGGGTCGTGCACCGGGATCTGAAGCCGAGCAATGTGCTGCTCGCCGAGGACGGGCCGAAAGTCATCGACTTCGGCATCTCCCGGCCGAAGGACAGCGAACTGCGCACCGAGACCGGCAAGTTGATCGGCACTCCGCCGTTCATGGCGCCGGAGCAGTTCCGGCGGCCGCGCGAAGTGGGGCCCGCCGCCGACATCTTCGCGCTCGGGTCGGTGATGGTGCACGCGGCGACCGGGCGCGGGCCGTTCGACTCCGACAGCCCGTACGTCGTGGCGTACCAGGTGGTGCATGACGAGCCGGACCTCACCGGTGTGCCGGACGATCTCGCGCCGCTGGTACTGCGGTGCCTCGCCAAGGAGCCGGACGGCCGGCCGACCCCCGATGAACTCATGCGGGAACTGCGGTCGGTGGCGGCCTCGTACGACACGCAGGCGTTCATACCGGCGCAGCGCTCCAGCGACGGGGCGGCCCAGCGGTCGGGCGACGAGCCGGCGCCGCGGCCGCGTGCCGGGCGGCCGGAGCCGTCGGCCGGGCGGCGCCTTCGCCGGAAGGCGGCGGTGAGCGCCGGAGCGCTCGGCCTCGTCGCGGCCGCCGCGCTGGTCGTCGTACAGCTGATGGGAAGCGACGGCCCCACGCCGGCCGGTACGACCCCGCACACCAAGGCCGCCGTGTTCAGCTCCTGGGAGGCCAAACCGGTATCCGGGGGGACGGGGATGCCCCAGTGTTCGTACGGGGCCGGCAGGTTGCTTTGTGCGCGGCCCGGTGCGGTCTTCGCGCTCTCCGCCGCCGACGGAAAGCTGCTGTGGCACCGCTCGGTCGCCGCCGGGCCGGTCAGCGGACCGCCGGTTCTCTCGGACTCGCTCGTGCAGCTCTCCACGAACGGCAGCTCACGGCTGGAGGCCTTCGACCTGCGCTCCGGCAACGAGGTGTGGAAGCGGCCGCTGCCACAGGGCGCGACGGACCGGTACGCCGGCGGCACGGCCCTGCTCAGCGGAGCCGACGGAACGATCAGCGGCGTGGACGGCACGTCGGGCCGGACGAAGTGGAGTCATCGGCTCCAGGGTTCCGGTACGCCGTTCCTCGCCTCGTTCGACGGGGACCCGCTGGTCTACGCGACCACCACGTCGCCGGACGGGACGCGCACCCACGTCGCCGCGGTGGATCCCGGTAGCGGCGCCGTGCGCTGGAACGCCTCGCTGAACGGGGTGTTGAAGCCGGTCGGCAGCCAGGGCGGCTCCCTGGCCTTCCTGTCCGTCGACCTGACCACCGGGGAGACGAACGCCGTGGTCCGCTACACGCCGGCCGCGAAGACGTCGCGCCGGGTGGCGCTGCCGGTCCCGCGTCTGACACCGCAGGCCACTGTGCACGGCGACACGGTCTACCTGCTGGCCACCGGCGGCTCGCTGGAGGCCGTCGACCTGAGCGCCGGCAAGCGGCTGTGGCACATCGAAACGTCCGTCAGCCGCGGTTCGGCCCCGGTCGGCGACGGTGCGCACGTCTACTTCACCGCGGCCGACGGACGCCTGCTGGCGTTCGACGCGCACGACGGACACCTCATCGGGCAGACCCGGCCGCGGCTCGGCGCCGACGCGGACAAGGTCACCGCCGAGCTGCCGGCACCGGTGGTCGTCGACGGCCATGTCTACGCCGCCGCTCCCGACGGGACGGTCTTCGGTGTCGGGGCGCGCAATCCGGCCGACTGGTGAGATGCAGAGGTGACCGACGAAGGTGGCCGACAGGGTGACCGGCAGAGGTGACTGGCAAGAGGGAATGACAAAAGGGGCCGCCCCACCGGAGGCGGCCCCTTCCATGTGCGGGTCGGGTCAGCCCAGCTTGGTCACGTCGCGGACCGCGCCCTTGTCGGCGCTGGTCGCCATCGCGGCGTAGGCGCGCAGGGCGGCCGAGACCTTGCGGTCGCGGTTCCTGGGGGCGTAGACGCCACCCAAGGCCTGCTCGCGGCGGGACAGTTCGGCCTCGTCGACCAGCAGCTCGATCGTGCGGTTCGGGATGTCGATGCGGATGCGGTCGCCGTCCTGGACCAGGGCGATGGTGCCGCCGGACGCCGCCTCGGGGGAGGCGTGGCCGATGGACAGGCCCGAGGTGCCGCCGGAGAAGCGGCCGTCGGTGATCAGGGCGCAGGTCTTGCCGAGGCCGCGGCCCTTCAGGTACGAGGTCGGGTAGAGCATCTCCTGCATGCCGGGGCCGCCCTTGGGGCCCTCGTAGCGGATGACGACGACATGGCCGTCCTTGACCTCCTGGGTGAGGATGCGCTGGACAGCCTCCTCCTGGGACTCGCAGACCACCGCCGGGCCCTCGAAGGTCCAGATGGACTCGTCGACACCGGCCGTCTTGACCACACAGCCGTCCACGGCCAGGTTGCCCTTGAGGACCGCGAGGCCGCCGTCCTTGGAGTAGGCGTGCTCGACGGAGCGGATGCAGCCGTTCTCGGCGTCGTCGTCCAGGGCCTCCCAGCGCTCGGACTGGGAGAAGGCCTCGGCGGAGCGGACACAGCCCGGGGCCGCGTGCCACAGCTCGACCGCCTCCGGGGACGGGGAGCCGCCGCGGACGTCCCAGGTCTTCAGCCAGTCGGCCAGGGACGGGCTGTGGACCGCGTGCACGTCCTCGTTGAGCAGGCCGGCGCGGTGCAGTTCGCCGAGCAGGGCCGGGATGCCGCCGGCGCGGTGCACGTCCTCCATGTAGTACGTGCGGTTCTTCGCGACGTTGGGCGCCACCTTCGCCAGGCACGGCACCCGGCGCGAGACGGCGTCGATCTGCTCCAGGCCGAAGGGGACGCCCGCCTCCTGGGCGGCGGCCAGCAAGTGCAGGATCGTGTTGGTGGAGCCGCCCATCGCGATGTCCAGGGCCATCGCGTTCTCGAAGGCCTGGAAGGTGGCGATGTTGAGCGGCAGGGCCGACTCGTCGTCCTGCTCGTAGTAGCGGCGGGTGAGGTCCATGACCGTGCGGGCCGCGTCGACGTAGAGCTGCTTGCGCGCGGTGTGGGTGGCGAGGACCGAGCCGTTGCCGGGCAGGGACAGGCCGATCGCCTCGGTCAGGCAGTTCATCGAGTTGGCCGTGAACATGCCGGAACAGCTGCCGCAGGTCGGGCAGGCGTTCTCCTCGATACGGAGGATGTCCTCGTCGGAGATCTTGTCGTTGACGGCGTCGGAGATCGCGTCGACCAGGTCGAGGGTGCGGACCGTGCCGTCCACGAGCGTGGCGCGGCCGGCCTCCATCGGGCCGCCGGAGACGAAGACCGTCGGGATGTTCAGGCGCAGCGCCGCCAGCAGCATGCCCGGCGTGATCTTGTCGCAGTTGGAGATGCAGACCAGGGCGTCGGCGCAGTGGGCCTCCACCATGTACTCCACGCTGTCCGCGATCAGGTCGCGGGAGGGCAGGGAGTAGAGCATGCCGCCGTGGCCCATGGCGATGCCGTCGTCCACGGCGATCGTGTTGAACTCGCGCGGGATGCCGCCCGCCTCCGTGATCGCCTCGCTGACGATCCGGCCGACCGGCTGCAGATGGGTGTGGCCCGGCACGAACTCGGTGAAGGAGTTCGCGACCGCGATGATCGGCTTCCGGCCGATGTCCGCACCGGGTACACCGGAGGCGCGCATAAGGGCGCGGGCGCCCGCCATGTTGCGGCCGTGGGTGACTGTGCGGGACCTCAGCTCGGGCATCGTCGCTCGCTCCTTCGAAGATCTACGAAGACCTACTGCCAAAGAGTTCTGACTGTACGGTCGAGCGTACGCCGGTGCTCCAAACGCTGGACACGGTTGTCCGGAATGCGGGACGTGCGTTTCACCTGTGCGTGGGATTTCGCCCGTCGTCGCGACCCCACCTGTCGACATCCCGTCTGCCGACATCCCGTCTGCCGACGAAACGTCATCTGTCCGTGAGGTGGTGCTGTACGACGGGGGCGACGCGCGCGATGATCTGCTCCAGGTCCGCCGACGCCAGCGGCTCCAGCTTGATCACGTAGCGCATCATCGCGGCACCCACCAACTGGGCGGCGGCCAGCTCGGCGCGCAGCTCGGGGTCCGGCAGATCCACCTGGGCCGCGATCCGGCGCAACAGCTGGGCGGCGATCAGGCGGCGGAAGACGGCGGCCGCGGTGTCGTTGTTGACCGCCGAGCGGACGATGGCCAGCAGCGGGGCACGGGTCCGGGGGTTCTCCCAGACGCCGAAGACGAAGCGGGTCATCCGCTCCCCCACCCCGTCCAGAGGGCCGTCGGCGATCGCTACCGGCGCGTCCAGCGCGGGCGCGAGGGCCACGGTGACGGCCGCCTCGAAGACCTGCTCCTTGGTGCCGAAGTAGTGGTGGACCAGCGCGGAGTCGACCCCGGCCGTCTTGGCGATGCCGCGGACGGACGCCTTGTCGTAGCCGCGCTCGGAGAACTCCTCGCGGGCCGCGGTGAGGATGCGGTCGCGGGTGTCGGCGGACTCGGTGCGCGGCGGCCTGCCCCTTCGGCGGACGGCCGGCTCGCCGGGCGACGGTGGCGTGTTCTCGGTCGGCGGCGTGTTCTTCGTCATCGGTGCTCGCTCATGGCCGGGGCACCCGGACCGCCGACGCCAGGTGCTTACGGGTGAAGGCAAGAGCCTCGGCGAGGTCGGCCTCGCGCTCCGCGGCGGACATCGCGCGCCGGGTGTTGACCTCGATGACGACATGGCCGTCGAAGCCGGAGAGGGTCAGGTGTTCCAGCAGCTCGGCGCAGGGCTGGGTGCCGCGGCCGGGCACCAGGTGCTCGTCCTTGGCCGAGCCCCGGCCGTCGGCGAGGTGCACATGGCCGAGGCGGTCGCCCATGCGGTCGATCATGTCCAGGGCGTCCGCGCGGGCGGTCGCGGTGTGGCTGAGGTCGATCGTGAAGTGCCGGTAGTCGTGCTGGGTGACGTCCCAGTCGGGGGCGTAGGCGAGCATCTCGCGGTCACGGTAGCGCCACGGGTACATGTTCTCGACCGCGAACCGTACGTCCGTCTCGTCCGCCATCCGCCAGATCCCGTCGACGAAGTCGCGCGCGTACTGCCGCTGCCAGCGGAAGGGGGGGTGTACGACGACGGTGGAGGCACCCAGCTTCTCGGCGGCCGCCCGGGCGCGCTGCAGCTTGGTCCAGGGGTCCGTCGACCAGACCCGCTGGGTGATCAGGAGGCAGGGGGCGTGAACCGCGAGGACCGGAATGCGGTGGTAGTCCGACAGGCGGCGCAGCGCCTCGATGTCCTGGCTGACCGGGTCGGTCCACACCATGACCTCGACGCCGTCGTACCCGAGGCGCGCGGCGATCTCGAAGGCCGTCGCCGTGGACTCCGGGTATACGGAGGCCGTCGACAGCGCGATACGCACGTCCGTTGGTTCAGCCACGTCCGTCACCTTACGGCGTGGGGTAGTCCCGGTGTTGGGTGCCTATTCGCCGTTGTGAGCTTTGCCATTCCGGCGGGTGCGTGATCGCTTCTCGCGCCCACGCGGCGCAGCCTCGTATCGACACAGCCCCGCGCCCCCGGGGAGTCATGCCGAGCCCATGTGATCCAGGCGCCGTAGGATCACGCCCTCACGCAGGGCCCACGGACAGATCTCCAGGTTCTCGACGCCGAACAGGTCCATCGCGCCCTCGGCCACCAGGGCGCCGGCCAGTAGCTGGCCGGCCCGGCCCTCCGAGACGCCCGGGAGCTCGGCGCACTGGTCGGCGGTCATTCCGGCGAGGCGCGGGACCCAGGCCTCCAGGGACTCACGCTTGAGTTCGCGCTGGACGTAGAGGCCGTCGGCGCTGCGCGCGGCGCCGGCGATGCGGGCGAGCTGCTTGAAGGTCTTGGAGGTGGCGACGACGTGGTCGGGGACGCCGAGGCGGCTGAATTCGCCGACCGTGCGGGCGATCTCCGTACGTACATGGCGGCGCAGCGTGCGCACGGCGTCGGGGGCGGGCGGGTCACCGGGCAGCCAGCCAGCGGTGAGCCGGCCGGCGCCGAGCGGCAGCGAGACGGCGGCGTCCGGCTCCTCGTCTATGCCGTAGGCGATCTCCAGGGAGCCCCCGCCGATGTCCAGGACCAGCAGCTTTCCGGCTGACCAGCCGAACCAGCGGCGGACCGCGAGGAAGGTCAGCCGGGCCTCCTCCGCGCCGGTGAGGACCTGGAGTCGTACGCCGGTCTCGTCGGCCACGCGCGCGAGGACGTCGTCGGCGTTGGTGGCTTCCCGGACGGCGGAGGTCGCGAACGGCAGCAGGTCCTCGACGCCCTTGTCCTCGGCGGCCTGGAGCGCGTCCCGTACGACGCCGACCAGTTTCTCCACGCCGTCGTCGCCGATGGCACCGCTGCCGTCGAGCAGTTGGGCAAGCCGAAGGTCGACCTTATGGGAATGTGCGGGCAGCGGGCGCGCGCCGGGGTGAGCGTCCACCACCAGCAGATGCACCGTGTTCGAACCCACGTCCAGGACACCGAGTCTCATATACGGAACGCTACTGCCAGATCGTCCGCCGTCGGTCCCCGGAGCGGCCCTCGGCCACTTACCCTGGACACGTGCCAAAGACGAAAAAGGCGAAGGATCACAAATCCTCCAAGGAGTTGAAGGATTCTTCGCAGGCGAAGGCGTCCGTGTCCAAGAAGTCGTCCAAGAAGTCCAAGAAGGCCCCGGAGATGAGCGACGAGAAGGGGCTCGACTTCGCGCGCGCCTGGGTGGAGTTTCCTGATCCTGCGGACGACGAGCAGGTCTTCCGCTGTGATCTGACATGGCTGACCTCTCGCTGGAACTGCATCTTCGGCAGCGGCTGCCAGGGCATTCAGGCGGGCCGCGCGGACGACGGGTGCTGCTCGCTGGGCGCGCACTTCTCGGACGAGGACGACGAGAAGCGGGTCGCCCAGCACGTGGCGCGGCTCACGCCGGAGATCTGGCAGCACCACGAGGAGGGCACGCGGAACGGCTGGGTCTCGGAGGACGACGAGGGCTCCCGTCAGACCCGGCCCTTCCAGGGCTCGTGCATCTTCCAGAACCGGCCCGGTTTCGCGGGCGGCGCGGGCTGCTCGCTGCACATCCTCGCTCTGCGGGAGGGCCGGGAGCCGCTGGAGACCAAGCCGGACGTGTGCTGGCAGCTGCCGATCCGGCGGACGTACGACTGGATCGACCGCCCCGACGACACACGGGTCCTGCAGATCTCCATCGGCGAGTACGACCGCCGGGGCTGGGGTCCCGGCGGCCACGACCTGCACTGGTGGTGTACGTCGGCGACGTCGGCGCACGGCGCGGGCGACCCGGTGTACGTGTCCTACCGGGCCGAGCTGACCGAGCTGATGGGCAAGGCGGGGTACGACCGTCTGGTCGAGCTCTGCGAAGCACGACTGGCGTCCCAGCTGCCGCTCCTCGCCCCTCACCCCGCCGACCCGGCCCCGTAACCCCACCGGCCGCACCCTTTCCCACCCACCCGTCTCGGTCGGCTGAAACGGCACCGAGGGGGCGATGCCGGGGCGCCCCCGGGGAAGGAGGGGGCCCGACTGTCGCGTGCCAGGGGCGAGAGCAGGGACCGACAGTCGCGTCCCAGGGTCGCCAGGAGGGTCCGACCGCCACCTGCCGGAGGCGAGAGCAGGGACCGACAGTCGCGTCCCAGGGTCGCCACGAGGGTCCGACCGCCACCTGCCGGAGGCGAGAGCAGGGACCGACAGTCGCGTCCCAGGGTCGCCAGGAGGGTCCGACCGCCACTTGCCGGAGGCGGCGGCAAGGCCGGGCGACCGCATGCCGGTTGCGACGGCAAGATCCGACAGCCGCATGCCGGGGCGCCACCGGACCCCCGCCAACAGCCGACGCGGACGACGACACGGACGCCGACGGGGGCGGGGACATCGCAGGGCTCCGCCCGCCGACAAACCCGGCAACCCGCTCCGTCACCCCCGGGTGGCCCGGTAACTCCCGCGCCCACGGGGCCCGGCGCGTCCGGCGTCCCGGCTCCGCTCGCCCCGCCCATGGGACCAGCACCGGCTTCGCCGAGTTCCCGACCGCTGGGATCGGCAGATCCGTTCCGCCCTCCTGCCCGCGCGTTCCGGCCACCGTCTTCGTGTCCCCGCCCGGACACCGCCTGACCTGCGACGTTCGCCCCGTGCCGTGGAACAGAGCACCCGGGGTGCCGCAAACGTCCCGGGTGCCCTGAAACAGATCTGCCCATCGCCCCATCAGCGCTCCCCCGCCTGCCCTCAGTCCAGCCCCCGCCCCAGTCCCCGCCTCGCGCCCGAACCCTCATCCCGCACCCCAGCCCCAGTCCTCGTCCGGCGCTTCAGCCCGCCCCCCGATCCCCGCCCTATGACCCAAGCCCCGCCCCCAGCTGCCAGAAAGGGTTCGGTGTCTCGGACGCCGGAAGGGGCTCAGTGTCGCGAAGCGGGCGCCCCCGCCCCGCGCCCGAACCCTCGTCCCGCACCCCAGCCCCGCCCCAGTCCTCGTCCGGCGCTTCAGCCCGACCCGCCCCCCTGACCAGTCCTCATCCCCGGCCCCGGTATCCAGGCGGCCCGGCCCGACATCCAGCCGCCCCCGGCACCAACCACTCGCACCCCATGCCCCCAAGCCCCGCCCCCAGCAGCCAGAAAGGGCTCGGTGTCTCGGACGCCGGAAGGGGCTCAGTGTCTCGAAGCAGGCGCCCCCGGTCAGCCACCCACACCCCCATGCCCCCCAAATCCCGCCCCTAGCTGCCGGAAGGACTGGGCGTCTCGGTGTTGGTCGGGGACGGAGTCGGGGGCGGGGAGTCGGAGGACGGGGGTGGGGTTGTGGGGGTGGGGGGCGGGGTCGAGGTGGTTGGGGGTGGGGACTGGGTGGTCGGTGGGGGTGTGGGGGGTTGGGTGGGAGTGGTGGGTGGGGTGGAGGACGGGGGTGGGGATGTGGGGTGGTGGGTCGGGGCCGTGCCGTAGCCGTCGATGGAGACCACCGTGCCGGCCGGGGAGATCGCCACCTGGGCGTGCCAGAGGCCGGAGGGCTCGCGGAGGTGGTCCACGTACATCTTGATCGTCAACGTTTCGCCGGGGGCGAGGGTTCCCGCGGACCGGCTGAAGTAGAGCCAGGGCGCCGAGGTGGACGCGGACCAGCGGACCGGGGCCGAGCCGGAGGCGGAGAGGGTGATCAGCGTGGTGTCACCGTCGTTCGCGGCGCTGACATCGAGCCGCCCGGAGCCCTTGTCGCCCGCCCCGGAGACGCTGACGACCTCCACGGAGACGTCCGCCTTGCCGTCCTGACCGATGTGCGCACCGGGCTTCACGCGCGCGTTCCCAGCGTTCTCGTAACCGCCGGCCGGGTCGCCGCCGAGGGCGTCGGGGCCCTCCGCCTCGTGCGCGGTGGCCGAGGGGCCGTCCCCCTCCGCCGTCGGGGCGCCCCGGTAGGCGGCCCACAGGGCCAGGACAGGGGCGGCCACCACCGTGGCCACGACCGTCGTCGTCACGGCACGCGCGCGTAGCCGGTCCCGGCGGGCCGCGCGGTCCTTGGGGTCCATCGGGAAGCCACGCCGGTCGAAGCGGGGTGCGGCCACGCCACGCGCGCGTGAGTGGTGCGCCAGAGCGATGTGCAGTGCCGCGCGAGGGGCTTCGAGGACGGGCAGCTCGGCCGGGGTGACCGTGGCGCCGGGCCAGCGGCCGGGGACGGCGCGCTCGGCGGTTCGGCGGCAGCGCGGGCAGTCGTCCACGTGCCGGACCAGCTCGCGGCGCAGGGCCGTGCTGAGGACCAGCCGGCTGTCCCCCGTGAGGTGGGCCACGCTGGGACAGCCGCCGGTCTCGACGACGGCGAGGGCCGCTCGGGTGCGCTCGACCTCGCAGGCGGCCGTGGCCAGCAGGTCACGCGCGGCGGCGGGTTCCATGCCGAGGACGGCGGCGACCTCGTGCGCGGCCAGATGGTGGCGGACGGCCAGCTCCAGGGCCTCGCGCTGCTCGGGGGTCGTACCGGCCGCTTCCGGCCAGGCCAGCAGGGACAGTTCGCGGCGGCGCTGCTCCTGGACCTCCGGGGCCAGGGTCCGCTCGGGAACCCGGCTCGCGGCCGCGGAACGGCCCGCCGCGTGGGTGGCCTGACGTTTCTGCTTGGCCTCGGCCAGCTTGCGCAGGCATGCCCAGCGGGCGAGCGCGTACAGCCAGGCCCTGCGGTCGCCGGCGGCCCCGGGGACGCGGTGTCCGCGCCGCTCGGCCAGGGCGAGGACGTCGCCGAGGGCGGCGGTGGCCGTGTCGTGGTCGCACAGAACCGACAGGCAGTAGGTGAACAGCCCGTCCAGGTACGGCTCGTAGCGCGCCGGCGGCCGCTGGGCGAGGGTGCGCCCGGGGGCGTGGTCGTGCCCCTCCCGCGCCTCTCGTGCGGCACGCGCCTCGCGGTGCGCCCAGTGTGTGCCGCTGGTGCGGGTGGTGGTCTCCGGGCTGCTGCTCATCACCTGTGCGACCGTAGGCGGCGGCGGAGTGCCCCTTCTCGCACCTTGAGCACTTTTAATCCGTACGGGTGAAACGATCCCTCATAAGGGGACAGGAACCCTTTGTTCCGTGGCTCGATCCCGACGGGTCATGGCCGATACCGGTTCACCCGCCCACCGCCCGTTCATCCCACGGATGGCCCGTTCATCCCACAGTCGGCCCGTTCATCCGACGGACGGCCCGGGGAGACCTGCCGGCGGCCGGGGAGACCCTTCGGCGAACCGGGGACCGATTGTCAGTGGCGCGGGCTACGGTTTCCGCATGGCTGCCCGTACCAAGACCACCAAGGACCGCCCGTCCTACCGCTGCACCGAGTGCGGCTGGCAGACGGCCAAGTGGCTCGGCCGCTGCCCCGAATGCCAGGCCTGGGGCACGATCGAGGAGTACGGCGCGCCCGCGGTCCGTACGACGGCACCCGGCCGTGTCACCACCTCCGCGCTCCCCATCGGCCAGGTCGACGGCCGGCAGGCCACCGCCCGCACGACCGGCGTGCCCGAACTGGACCGGGTGCTCGGCGGCGGCCTGGTGCCCGGTGCGGTCGTGCTGCTCGCCGGCGAGCCCGGCGTCGGCAAGTCCACGCTGCTGCTGGACGTGGCCGCCAAGTCCGCGAGCACGGAGCACCGCACGCTCTATGTCACCGGTGAGGAGTCCGCGAGCCAGGTCCGGCTGCGCGCGGACCGCATCGGCGCCCTGCACGACGAGCTGTATCTGGCCGCCGAGACCGACCTGTCCGCGGTCCTCGGCCACTTGGACGAGGTGAAGCCGTCCCTGCTGATCCTCGACTCGGTGCAGACGGTGGCCTCCCCGGAGATCGAGGGCGCGCCCGGCGGCATGGCGCAGGTGCGGGAGGTGGCGGGCGCGCTGATCCGCGCCTCCAAGGAGCGCGGCATGTCCACACTGCTGGTGGGCCATGTCACGAAGGACGGCGCGATCGCCGGCCCGCGCCTGCTGGAGCACCTCGTGGACGTCGTGCTCCACTTCGAGGGCGACCGGCACGCGCGTCTCCGTCTCGTCCGGGGCGTGAAGAACCGCTACGGCGCCACGGACGAGGTCGGCTGCTTCGAGCTGCACGACGAGGGCATCACGGGCCTCGCCGACCCGAGCGGACTTTTCCTGACACGTCGGGACGAACCGGTCCCCGGCACCTGCCTGACCGTCACCCTGGAGGGCCGCCGCCCGCTGGTGGCCGAGGTGCAGGCGCTGACCGTCGACTCCCAGATCCCCTCTCCGCGGCGTACGACCTCGGGCCTGGAGACCTCGCGCGTGTCGATGATGCTGGCCGTCCTGGAGCAGCGCGGCCGGATCAGCGCGCTCGGCAAGCGGGACATCTACTCCGCGACGGTGGGCGGGGTGAAGCTGTCGGAGCCGGCCGCCGACCTCGCGGTCGCGCTGGCGCTGGCCTCCGCCGCCAGTGACACCCCGCTGCCGAAGAATCTGGTGGCGATCGGCGAGGTGGGCCTCGCGGGCGAGGTCAGACGGGTCACGGGCGTGCAGCGCAGGCTCTCCGAGGCGCACCGGCTGGGCTTCACGCACGCGCTCGTGCCGACCGACCCGGGCAAGGTGCCGCCCGGTATGAAGGTCCTGGAAGTGGCCGACATGGGGGACGCGCTGCGGGTGCTGCCGCGCTCGCGTCGCCGAGAGGCCCCACGGGAGGCCGAGGAGCGCCGGTAGACTTTGCCCAGGTCTCGCCTGTCCGTACGAACCGAGTGCGGGTACGGGAGCGCGTCAGAACCTGCGACCGGAGGAGTGCAGTGGCAGCCAACGACCGGGCAGCAGCTCCCGGAAAGTCCGGTGGGAGTGCCGGTTCCGATGGCCTG
Organism: Streptomyces sp. IMTB 2501; assembly: GCF_001953885.1. Lineage (GTDB taxonomy): Bacteria > Actinomycetota > Actinomycetes > Streptomycetales > Streptomycetaceae > Streptomyces. The sequence continues at coordinate 18,856 of NZ_MQUS01000046.1, forward strand.
ATGCGCGCCTCGCTGAGCGCCGTGGCTCCCGGTACGGCCCTGCGTGACGGCCTTGAGCGCGTTCTGCGCGGCAACACCGGCGGGCTGATCGTCCTCGGCTCCGACAAGACGGTCGAGGCGATGTGCACGGGCGGTTTTGTCCTGGATGTCGAGTTCACCGCGACCCGGCTGCGGGAGCTGTGCAAGCTCGACGGCGGCATCGTGCTCTCCTCCGACCTGTCGAAGATCCTGCGCGCCGGTGTGCAGCTGGTGCCGGACCCGACGATCCCGACGGAGGAGACGGGCACCCGGCACCGCACGGCGGACCGGGTCAGCAAGCAGGTCGGCTTCCCCGTGGTCTCCGTCTCCCAGTCGATGCGGCTGATCGCCCTCTACGTCGACGGTCAGCGCCGCGTCCTGGAGGACTCGGCGGCGATCCTGTCCCGGGCGAACCAGGCGCTGGCCACGCTGGAGCGGTACAAGCTGCGCCTGGACGAGGTGGCCGGCACGCTGTCGGCGCTGGAGATCGAGGACCTGGTGACGGTGCGGGACGTGTCCGCCGTCGCACAGCGGCTGGAGATGGTCCGTCGTATCGCCACCGAAATCGCTGAATATGTGGTCGAACTGGGCACCGACGGGCGTCTTCTCGCGCTCCAGCTGGAGGAGTTGATCGCCGGTGTCGAGCCCGACCGTGAGCTGGTCGTCCGGGACTATGTCCCCGAGCCGACGGCGAAGCGGTCCCGTACGGTCGAGGAGGCGCTGTCCGAGCTGGACGCGCTGAGCCACGCGGAGCTGCTGGAACTCGGCACGGTGGCGCGTGCGCTGGGGTACACCGGATCGCCCGAGACACTGGACTCCGCGGTGTCCCCGCGGGGCTTCCGGCTGCTGGCGAAGGTTCCACGCCTTCCGGGCGCGATCATCGACCGGCTGGTCGAGCATTTCGGGGGCCTGCAGAAGCTACTCGCTGCCAGCGTGGATGATCTGCAGACCGTGGATGGTGTGGGAGAGGCGCGCGCGAGGAGCGTGCGGGAGGGTCTGTCCCGGTTGGCGGAGTCGTCCATCCTGGAGCGGTACGTCTGAGTTCTGGCCGGGCGCCCAATAGCTCGGGAGGCACGGTGGTCTTGCGACTGCGGGTCCATCGCGGCTGGTCGTGCAGTTCCCCGCGCCCCTTGGGCAGGCAAGCTGCAGCGTGCTTTCAGGAGCCCGGGGAACTGCGCGAACGCCCCCACACACCCGCACCCGACGACGAACCCGCGCTGCCCCGATCCTCAGTCCGCCGACAGCACGAACGAAGCGCGTACCTTCCCGAACCCGGGCGCCTTCGCCTCCAGCAGATACGTACCCGCCCCCGCCGAACCCCCGGAGGGAGTGGGCGTCGCGCACTGGGGCGCGCTCGGCCTGCGGTCCCACTTCACCGTGTACGTGATGCTCTGGCCCGCCGGTACGCGGAACGGCAGGCTCCCGGGGCCCTGGGGGCAGTCGGCCGAGGACCAGAACGGGGCGCTTCGGTCGGCCGACGTGATGGTCAACACCGCGCTCTTGGGCCCGAGATCGACCTTGCAGTCGGTGGGCGAGCCGTTCTTCGCGGTGAGTTCGAAGGTCGGTGTCTGGTCCGGCGAGTAGGAGTTGCGCAGGCTGCGCAGGGTCAACGTCACTGCGGAGGACGTGCAGTTGGGGAGTGAGGAGGACGCCGGGAGCGTGTCGCCCGTACCGACGTTGCCGCCTCCGGCCCCCGAACCGGAGCCGCCGCCCGAGCCGTCACCGGACCCGGAGGACCCGCTGTCGCCGCCGGAGGCGGAACCGCTCCCACTGGAGTCCCCACCGCTCGACTCGTCGCGCCCGCCCGGGTGTTGACTGATCGCGGGCCCGGACGAGGACGGCCCCGGCGTGATCGTGTGCGCGGGGTTCTTGCCGTTGGACGCCTCGGGGTTCTTCTTGCCGCCCCCGCCGCCGGCGGTCGCGATCCAGGTGACCAGCAGTGCCAACAGGGCCACCACGGACAGCAGTACGACCCTCCTTCGCCAGTAGATGGAGGAGGGAAACGGCCCGACCGGATTGCGCAGAGAACCCACGGCCCAAACCTTACGAGAGAACCCCGTGCTTGCTTGCGTCACCCGCCGCCCGGGCGGCAACTTTTCCAGATCATCATCCCGGTAACTGCCGTCAGCGGCGGGGCCCTTCACAGATCGCGACACTGAGTGACCGCGCCGTCACCCGCCACGGACGCCTCGCCGTGGGAGGATCGGAAGGCCATGACTGAGACGCTGCACACCCCCGTGATCGCCTGGTTCGACGCCCACGCCCGCGACCTCCCCTGGCGCCGCCCGGAGGCGGGCCCGTGGGGTGTGATGGTCAGCGAGTTCATGCTGCAGCAGACCCCGGTCAGCCGGGTGCTGCCCATCTATGAGGAGTGGCTGGCCCGCTGGCCCCGCCCCGCCGGCCTCGCGAAGGAGGCACCGGGCGAGGCGGTGCGCGCCTGGGGCCGGCTCGGCTACCCGCGCCGGGCGCTCAGACTGCACGGAGCCGCCGTGGCCATAACGGAACGGCACGGCGGGGACGTACCGACGGATCACTCACAGCTGCTGGCGCTGCCCGGCATCGGCGAGTACACGGCGGCCGCGGTGGCGTCGTTCGCGTACGGGCAGCGGCATGCGGTGCTGGACACGAATGTGCGCCGGGTCTTCGCGCGGGCGGTGACGGGGATGCAGTACCCGCCGAACGCGACGACGGCCGCCGAGCGGCGCCTGGCCCGTGAGCTGCTGCCGGAGGACGAGAAGACGGCCGCGCGCTGGGCCGCCGCCTCGATGGAGCTGGGCGCGCTGGTGTGTACGGCGAAGAACGAGGGGTGCGGGCGGTGCCCGATCGCCGCGCAGTGCGCCTGGCGGCTGGCCGGCAAGCCGGAGCACGCGGGGCCGCCGCGCCGGGGGCAGACGTACGCGGGTACGGACCGGCAGGTGCGCGGCAAGCTGCTGGCGGTGTTGCGGGAGGCGCACGCGCCGGTCCCGCAGGCGGCGCTGGACCGGGTGTGGCACGAGCCGGTGCAGCGCGCCCGAGCGCTCGACGGGCTTGTCACGGACGGTCTGGTGGAGCCGCTGCCGGGCGGCCTGTATCGACTGCCGCTGAGCTGACGCACAGCCAAGTCACAGCCTCAGGGGCTCTGTTACGGAGCCACTTGCCCGACAAAAGCCTACAGAAAGGGACATAACGACCAACCTGCTTACCCCGCTTCCACGGTCGTTACACAACCGACGGATAGCCGATTGCTAGCCGAAGGCTGGATCGGACAGCGCCGTGACAACCACTCCGTAGTTTCTTCTCCGTGCCCGGCAGACCACCGGACACGGGGATGCGGAACGGAACTTCAGGCACGGGCCGGAGTACACGGGGAACGGAGGCGGTTGATCATGGCGCAGGGCGAGGTGCTCGAATTCGAGGAGTACGTCCGCACCCGGCAGGACGCGCTGCTGCGCAGCGCCCGCCGACTGGTGCCGGACCCCGTCGACGCCCAGGACCTGCTGCAGACGGCGCTGGTGCGCACGTACGGCCGCTGGGAGGGCATCGCCGACAAGCGGCTCGCCGACGCCTATCTGCGCCGTGTCATGATCAACACCCGTACGGAGTGGTGGCGGGCGCGCAAGCTGGAGGAGGTCCCGACCGAGCAGCTGCCGGACGCGTCCGTGGACGACTCCACCGAGCAGCACGCCGACCGGGCTCTGCTGATGGACGTCATGAAGGTGCTCGCACCGAAGCAGCGCAGTGTCGTGGTGCTGCGACACTGGGAGCAGATGTCCACAGAGGAGACGGCCGCCGCCCTCGGCATGTCGGCCGGTACGGTCAAGAGCACGCTGCACCGGGCGCTCGCCCGGCTCCGTGAGGAGCTGGAGGCCCGCGATCTGGACGCACGCGCGCTGGAGCGTGAGGAGCGGGAGCGTTGCGCGGCCTGACCGGGGCCGGGCCTGACCGGGCCCGAGGCAGTTCACAGGCGGTGATCGCGGTGGGGGCCGTGCTCACCGCCGTCGCCCTTTTCGTCGCCGCGTGCGGCACGGGGGGCACGGGCGCCCGGGACGAGGGCCCGGCTCATGCGTCGGCGGTCGCGGGAGCGGTCGCCTCCCCCTCGCCCAGCGCGTCCGGCGGCTTCCGGCGGGTGGACGCCGTTTCGCTGATCAAGAACGACCCGAAGGTCTCCACGACGGTCAAGCGCGAGCTGGAGCCGTGCAGCGCCGACGAATACCCGGTCGAGGTGTCCTACGGCTATCTGACCGGCGGATCGGTCAACGACATCCTCGTCAACGTGTCGACCTGCGGCGACTTGGTTGGCATCGCCACGTATGTGTACCGGGACGTCGACGGTTCGTACAAGAATGTCTTCAAGGCGGAGGAGTCGCCGGTCTACGCCGAGATCGACGGCTCCGCCCTGACCGTGACCAAGCAGGTGTACGACACGGACGATCCGGTGTCGAACCCGTCAAAGGAGACGGTGACCACGTACACCTGGAAGGCGGGCCGGTTCGCCCAGAAGGACATACACGAGACCGACTACAACAAGGCCGGCTCCAGCGACGACGCGACGCCCGCGCCGGACAACTGACCCCCACACGCACACCACGAGGACTGAGAGCACCGGGATGGCAGACCAGACCCACGTTCTGTTCGTCGAGGACGACGACGTCATCCGTGAAGCCACCCAGCTCGCCCTGGAGCGGGACGGCTTCGCGGTCACCGCCATGCCCGACGGTCTGTCGGGCCTGGAGGCGTTCCGGGCCAACCGTCCCGACATCGCTCTGCTGGACGTCATGGTCCCCGGTCTGGACGGGGTCAGCCTGTGCCGTCGTATCCGGGACGAGTCGACCGTGCCGGTGATCATGCTGTCGGCGCGCGCCGACTCCATCGACGTCGTCCTCGGCCTGGAGGCGGGCGCCGACGACTATGTGACCAAGCCGTTCGACGGGGCCGTGCTGGTCGCGCGGATCCGGGCCGTGCTGCGCCGCTTCGGGCACGCGGGCGGCAGCGACCGGACCGAGACCGTCGCGGAAACGGTGACCGGTGGTGTGCTCAGCTTCGGGGACCTGGAGATCGACACCGAGGGCATGGAGGTACGCCGGGCCGGAGCCACGGTCGCGCTCACCCCGACCGAGATGCGGCTGCTGCTCGAATTCTCCTCGGCGCCGGGCACCGTGCTCTCCCGCGACAAACTGCTGGAGCGCGTGTGGGACTACGGCTGGGGCGGGGACACCCGGGTGGTCGACGTGCATGTGCAGCGACTGCGGCAGAAGATCGGCCAGGACCGGATCGAGACGGTCCGCGGCTTCGGCTACAAGCTGAAGGCCTGAGCGGGGCGGTAATGCGGGGGTTTCTTCGGTACCCGGTCCGGCGCATGGAGCGCGCGGGCCTGCACACCGGGCTCAGATGGAAGCTCAGCGCGGCGATCGCGCTGGTGGCCGGGCTGGTGGCGATCGCGCTGAGTCTGGTCGTGCACAACGCGGCCCGGGTCTCGATGCTCGACAACGCACGTGACCTGGCCAATCAGCGTGTCCAGATCGCGCAGCGCAACTACGAGCTGAACCGACGGCCGAACTTTCCCAACATCAAGCTCGACGACCCCGAGCTGCCGGCGCCGCTGCGCGAGAAGGCCGAGGAGGGCCGCAAGGCCAGCGACGTCATCGACAGCGGCGGAGTACCGGACATCTGGGCGGCCGTGCCGACCAAGGACGGGCATGTGCTCTCCCTGCACAGCCATATGCCGGACCGCTCCACCGATGTCCTGAAGGACCTCGACCAGGCGCTGGTCATCGGCTCCGTGGCGGTCGTGTTCGGCGGCAGCGCGCTCGGTGTGCTGATCGGCGGGCAGCTGTCCGGGCGGCTGCGCAAGGCGGCGGCCGCCGCGAACCAGGTCGCCAAGGGCGAGACCGACGTCCGGGTGCGGGAGGCCATCGGCGGGGTCGTACGGGACGAGACCGATGATCTCGCGCGTGCGGTGGACGCCATGGCGGACGCGCTGCGGCAGCGGCTGGAGGCCGAGCGGCGGGTGACCGCCGACATCGCGCACGAACTGCGCACCCCGGTGACAGGTCTGCTCACGGCCGCCGAGCTGCTGCCCCCGGGCCGCCCGACCGAACTCGTCCTGGACCGGGCGAAGGCGATGCGCACGCTCGTCGAGGACGTGCTGGAGGTGGCCCGCCTCGACGGCGCCTCGGAGCGGGCCGAGCTGCAGGACATCATGCTGGGCGAGTTCGTCACCCGGCGCGTGGCGGCCAAGGACCCGGAGATCGCCGTACGGGTGGTGCACGAGTCGGAGGTCACGACCGATCCGCGCCGCCTGGAGCGGGTCCTGTTCAACCTGCTCGCCAACGCCGCCCGGCACGGCCGGCCGCCGATCGAGGTGACCGTCGAGGGCCGGGTGATCCGGGTCCGCGACCACGGTCCCGGCTTCCCGGAGGAGTTGCTCGCCGAGGGGCCGAGCCGCTTCCGCACCGGCAGCATGGACCGCGCCGGTACGGGCCACGGGCTGGGCCTGACCATCGCGGCGGGCCAGGCCCGGGTGCTCGGCGCCCGGCTCACGTTCCGCAACGTACGCCCCGCCGGAGCCCCCGCCGAGATTCCCGCGGAGGGCGCGGTGGCCGTGCTGTGGCTCCCGGAACACGCCCCGACCAACACGGGCAGCCATCCGATGCTGCCGCTGTCGGGGGGCGCGTCCTGATCCGCTACCTGAGGAGCGAGTCCGTGAGGCGGTCGGCGGCGGCCTCGTCGAGCGGGGCGTGGCCGAGCAGGAAGCGGTACCAGAAGAACCCGTAGAACTGGTCGACCAGCAGGTCCAGATCCCGGTCGGCGGCCAGTTCCCCCCGCTCCCGGCCGCGTTCGAGCACCGCTCGTACTGCGGCCCTGCGGGACTCCGTGAACACCCGCATCAGCTCGGCCAGACGCGCGTCCCGGGCCGCCTCCCGGACGAGGGTGCGCAGCGCGGGCGCGGACGGCCGCCGCCGGGAGGCCTCGAAAGTGGCCACCGCCAATGCGCGCAGGTCCTCGCGGAGGTTCCCGGTGTCCGGCGCGGGCACGTCCTGGGCGGCGCGGTCGGTGAGCGCGTCCAGCAGGACCGCGCCCTTCGAGGGCCACCAGCGATAGAGGGTCTGTTTTCCGACTCCGGCCGCGCGCGCGATGGTCTCCACGCTCACCGGGGCACCGTCGGCGTCGGCCAGCAGCTCCAGCGCGGCGTCGAGGATCGCCCGGCGCGCCGCCTCGTTACGGCGGCGGCCGGTGTGCGGGCGGGGTTCGTTGCTGTCGTGCACCGGCCCATCCTCTCCGAGTCCCGGTGACTTTCGATGCCCGAAAGACCTTGACGAGACTACCGGTCTCGGTAACCCTTTAACGAGACCAACGTTCTCGACAAAGACCGGAACCCGGCGATTCCTCGGGCAAGAGCCGGAAAGACGGCAAAGAACAGGAGAGGGCCACTCATGAGCACTCCGAACAGCCCTGTGCACGCCCTCGCCGGACAGCGCGTCGTCGTCTTGGGTGGCAGCTCCGGCATCGGCGAGGCGGCGGCCGCGTTCTTCGCGGCGGACGGTGCGGAGGTGGTCATCACGGGCCGCGACCAGGACCGCCTCGACGCCGCGGCAGGCCGGATCGGCGGCAAGGTATCGACCTACCGGCTGGACGGGGCGGACCGCGCCGCGGTGGACGCCTTCTTCGCGGGCTCCGGGCCCGTCGACCACCTGGTCGTCGCGCTCAGCGGCGGCAAGGGTGGCGGCCCCTTCGCCGAGCTGGACCTGGCCGAGCTGGCGGCCGCCTTCGACGGCAAGTTCTGGCCGCACGTCCAGGTGCTCCAGGCCGCCCTGCCCGCCCTGCGCCGCGACGGCTCGGTGACGCTGGTGACCGCCGCCTCCGCCCGCGCCGCCTTGCCCGGCACCGCCGGCCTCGCCGCGATCAACGGCGCCCTGGAGGCGATGGTCCCGCCCCTCGCCGTGGAACTGGCCCCGCTCCGCGTCAACGCGGTCTCACCCGGCGTCGTCGACACACCCTGGTGGGACGGCGTACCGGCTGAACAGCGCCGGGCCCTCTTCGACGGCTTCGCCGCGATCACCCCGGTCGGCCGCGTCGGCCGCCCGGAGGACATCGCCCGCGCGATCCACATGCTGGCGGCCAACGACTTCGTGACCGGCGTGGTGCTGGAGGCGACGGGAGGCGCGACGCTGGCTACAGGGCGCTGAAGTCAGGCGGCACTGCAACTCCCCAGGGGCGCGGGGCGATATACGGCTCCGCCGCGCTGGAGGTCCCCCGGGTTCGAGCGAAGCCGAGAACTCGGGGGAGCGGCCGGCCCACCTCGGCCCGCAGCCGCGAGAGCACAACGCGCCCCGGGCCATTGGGCGTTCGGCCGACGGCGCCCGAGGCGGAAGCGCTCAACAAGCCCAGTCCCGCTCCAGATCCAGCCCGCCCGCACGGCGCTGTGTGAAGGAGAACCAGTTCCCGGAGTCGTCCCGGAACAGCGCCTCCGTGCCGTACGGCCGCTCCTGCGGCTCCTGCAGGAACTCCACCCCACGTTCCTTGAGCTTCTTGTAGTCACCGTGGATGTCATCGGTCGCCAGCACACCCGCACCGAGCGCCCCCTTGGCGACAAGCTGCCGCATCATCTCGGCGGACTCGGGGTCCATCGCCGGCGGCCCCGGCACCATGAGCGTCAGCTCCACATCGGGCTGGCCGGGGGCGCCGACGGTGAGCCAGCGCATACCGCCCTCCCCCATGGTCATGTCCGTACGGACCTCCAGGCCCAGCTTCTCGGTGTAGAACTCCTTGGCCCGGTCCTGGTCGAGGACCCAGACGGTCGTGATGGCAAGCCCCTTGATCATGGCTCCGCTCTCCTGTCGGCGTTGCTGATGACGCTGGCGGTGCTGTCCGCCGGGGCGGACGCCCCTTCGCCACCGTAGGCAGGGCCGGCCCCGGAGCGCTTCTCCGATCTTGCGGTACTGAATCCGCCGGCCCAGAGCATGGCGTAGCAGCCGGGTATCAGGGAGGCGCCGCGGCCCACATGCCGGGCGCGGTACTCGCTCGGGGTGAGACCGGTGCGGGCCTTGAAGCGGGCGGAGAACGTGCCGAGGCTGCTGAAGCCGACAAGCGTGCAGATCTCGGTCACGGTGAGGTTGGCACAGCGCAGCATCTCCTCGGCCCGCTCGATCCGCCGGTGGGTCAGATACTGGCCGGGCGTCTCGCCGTAGACGTCCTTGAAGGCGCGCAGGAAGTGATACCGCGAGTACCCGGCACACGCGGCCACCGCGTCCAGATCGAGACCGGGGTCCGCCCAGTCCCGGTCCATGGCGTCCTTGGCCAGACGCAGCCGCCGCAGTTTGTCCATGCAGCCGATGGTGACATGGAGGACTGACAACGGCTGTGAGCAACGCAAACACCCTGATACGCCGCCTCTCGACCAGGCGGGACGGGCCGGCGGTGGACGAAAAAGACCCCGGGGGCGGACACCTGCCCGGGGTCTTCGGTTCGGGCGAGCCTCAGACGGCCTCGACCACCGCCACCGGCGCCGCGTCCTCGCCGCCGTCCGCCGAAGGCTTCGGCGCCCCGCTCTTGAGCGGAACCTCCTTCACGAACAGCGCAGCGACCAGCACGATCACCGCGATCCCCGCGCCCAGCAGGAACGCCGAGTGCGTACCGGCGGACACGGCGTGCTGGTACGCCTCCCGCGCCACCGCCGGAAGCTTCGCCAGGCTCTTCGCGTCCAGCTGCGCGGACTTCTCGGTGACGCCCTTGCCGAGCGCGCCGGCCCGCTCGGCCATGACGTGCTTGACCCGGTCGTTGAACAGCGCGCCCATGATGGCGACACCGAAGGAGGAGCCGAGCGTACGGAACAGGGTCGTGGACGAGGAGGCCACGCCCATGTCCTTCATCTCCACGCTGTTCTGCGCCACCAGCATGGTGATCTGCATCAGGCAGCCCATGCCGAGGCCCAGCACCGCCATGTAGAGACCCGAGGTGAAACGGGTCGTACCCGTGTCCATCAGCGACAGCAGATACAGCCCGGCGATCATCAGCGCGCCGCCGGCGATCGGGAAGATCTTGTAGCGGCCGCTGTTGGTGGTGACCCGGCCCGCGACCATCGAGGTCACGAGCATCGCGCCGAGCATCGGCAGGAGCAGCAGACCGGAGTTGGTGGCGGAGGCGCCCTGCACCGACTGCTGGTACAGCGGCAGATAGAGCGTGGCGCCGAACATCACGAAGCCGGTGATGAAGCCGATGACCGACATCAGGGTGAAGTTGCGGCTCCTGAACATGTGCAGCGGCACCACCGGCTCGACGGCCCTGGTCTGCCAGAACACGAACCCGATCAGCGCGGCGACGCCGATGCCGATCAGTTCCATGATCCGCGCGGAGGTCCAGGCGTACTGGGTGCCGCCCCAGGTGGTGACCAGCACGATCGCGGTGATGCCGACGGTCAGCAGCAGGACACCCGGGTAGTCGATGCGCGCCCGCGCCCGCTTCTTCGGCAGGTGCAGCACCGCGCTGACCAGCGCCAGGGCCACGACGCCCAGCGGCAGGTTGATGTAGAAGGACCACCGCCAGCCCCAGTTGTCGGTGATGGTGCCGCCGACCAGCGGGCCGCCGATCATCGCCAGCGCCATGACGCCGGCCATCATGCCGGTGTACTTGCCCCGCTCCCGCGGCGGGATCAGATCGCCGATGATCGCCATGACGCCGACCATCAGACCGCCGGCGCCGAGGCCCTGCACGGCCCGGAAGCCGATGAGTTCGCCCATGTTCTGGGCCATGCCGCTGAGCGCCGAACCGATCAGGAAGATCACGATCGAGCTGAGGAAGGCGCCCTTGCGCCCGTACATGTCGCCGAGCTTGCCCCAGACCGGGGTGGAGGCCGCGGTGGCCAGGGTGTAGCCGGTGACCACCCAGGACAGGTGCTCCAGGCCGCCCAGCTCGCCCACGATCGTCGGCATCGCCGTACCCACGATCATGTTGTCCAGCATCGCGAGCATCATCGCGATCATGAGCGCGAGCAGGACCACCCGTACGCTCTTGGGCTGTTTGCCCTCTTGCTTGCTCTCCGTCGCGATGTCGACCGCGTCCGCCATCTCTACTCACTCCCCCTGCGGCTTCTACTTACTTGCCGCCCGGCTAGTTCACTACACTGGGGAAGGTAGACCTGTAACTAGCCGGGCGTCAAGTAAGTTTCCGCGCGAGCGCAAGGAGTACGAGGATGGGCGTCACCATGGACGGCACCAAGCAGCAGCGCCGCGGTAACACCCGCCAGCGCATTCAGGACGTGGCGCTCGACCTCTTCGCGGAGCAGGGCTACGAGAAGACCTCCCTGCGCGAGATCGCCGAGCGTCTCGACGTCACGAAGGCGGCCCTGTACTACCACTTCAAGACGAAGGAAGAGATCATCGTCAGCCTCTTCGAGGATCTGACGAGGCCGATCGAGGAACTCATCGAGTGGGGCCGCAGCCAGCCGCACACACTGCAGACCAAGCGGGAGATGGTACGGCGCTACAGCCGCATCCTGACCGACGCCGAGCCGTTCTTCCGCTTCATGCACGACAACCAGGGCACGGTCCGGGACCTGCGCATCGGCGACACCTTCAAGGAGCGGATGCGCGGCATGCGGGACATCTTCATCGACCCGGAGGCACCGCTCATCGATCAGGTCCGCTGCGTCAGCGCGATGTTCACGCTGCACGCGGGCATGTTCGTGATGCAGGACCTGGAAGGCGACTTCGAGGAGCGGCGCGAGGCCGTCCTCGAAGTCGCCCTGGGCCTCGTCACCCAGGCCCACGAACACGCCGGCGAGAGCTGACCCAGGACGAGGGTCGGCTCAGAGAGCGCCCTTGGCTCGCGGGAACGCGACCGGGTCGACGGTGGAGCCGTGGTGCGGGGTCGTACGGATCTCGAAGTGCAGGTGCGGGCCGCAGGAGTTGCCGGTGGAACCGGACAGGCCGACGCGCCGGCCGGTCCTGACGATCCGGCCGGTCCTGACGTCGATCTGGGAGAGGTGCGCGTACTGCGAGCAGGCGCCGTCGCCGTGCTTGATGACGACAGCGTTGCCGTACGCGGGGCCGTCGCCGGAGCCGGCCCGTATGAAGCGCCGAGAGCGTGTACTTCTTCACCGGGTCGACCCAGGAAGTGGCGGAGGGCGCCGCGGCGCGCACGACTCCGGTCCCCAGCACGGCCGAGGCCCCGGTTTGGCAGCCGAGCGCTCGGCTCGCCCCAAAGCGCCCATGCCGAGCCTTTAGCCGGCGATCTGACCCCGCCCTTCTCGCCGGGCCCCAGGCCGACGCTCACATGGATGTGACGCACACCTCTGGCCACCTACCGTCCAGTAACCCCACGGTTCCCCTCGCGCCACCCTCGCCTCAGATCATGCCCCTGACATTGCAGCCGCGTGTACGGACGTGAGAGGAACCCCCACCGATGACCAGAGGACCCTGGGCTCGCCGCATATCCGCCACCGCCGTCTCCGTGGCCGCCCTGGCCGCGCTGGCCGCCCCGGCCCAGGCCGCGACCACGAGCGACACCACCGCCGCCACCGCCACCGCCGCCACCACCTCTTCCACGAAGGTGGACTACGCGACCTGGCAGAAGGACTGCCAGGCGGTGATGGACCAGGCCCTGCCGTATCTGAAGCAGCGCATCGCCGCCGCCGAGCCCGGCGAGAAGCAGGCGATCGTCTTCGACATCGACAACACCACGCTGGAGACCGACTTCGGCTTCAGCTACCCCCAGCCGGCCAACAAGCCCGTCCTGAACGTCGCGAAGTACGCCCAGGAGCACGGCGTCTCGCTCTTCTTCGTCACGGCCCGCCCCGGCATCATCTACCTGCCGACCGAGTACAACCTCGCGCACGACGGCTACGACGTCTCCGGACTCTACGTCCGAGGGCTGTTCGACCTCTTCAAGGACGTCGCCGCCTACAAGACGGCCCAGCGCGTCGACATCGAGAACCACGGCTACAAAATCATCGCGAACATCGGCAACAGCGCCACCGACCTCTCCGGCGGCCACGCCGAGAAGACCTTCAAACTGCCGGACTACAACGGGCAGTTGTCCTGACGCGCGACTGAGGACCTGGCGTCCAGCCTGATCGGGCCGCTGGTCAAGAAGCTGTTCGTCCCGGACGGGCCGGGCGCCGGGCTGGTCGACAAGCCGGTACGGCTGTCGGCGCCCGTCTCCTTCAAGGGCGAGAAGCGGGCACTGGGCGAGAAGGACGTCCACCGGCTGGCCGAGCGCATCGTGGCTCAGGCGGTGGAGTCTCCTGGGGAGCAACCGTTCCCCGCCGGGGAACAGCCGGCCGTGGCCGCCGCCCTCGCCCGCCGGCCAACGTCAGCTGAGCCGAGGCCCTGCGCGCCCTGCCGCGCCTCGGGCACCGGCCACAGCTGACGATCACCGGGCCCTACGACCTGGGGGACATCCTGCGGGTGCTGCCCGAACGCGTGGAGAAGATCGGCCTGGCCGAAAACCCGCGCCTCCAGGACATACGGCCGCTCACCGCCTTCCGCTCGCTCGAACGCGTGGGCCTGATGGACTGCCCGGAGACGGACGATCTCGCCCCCTTGGCAGAGCTGGGCCTGAACGAACTGCACCTGAACAACGTAGGCACGATTTCCGGACTCGACCGCCTCGCCACCTTGCGGTACCTCACGGTGACGACCGAACTGCCCGTCGGCCTGAGGACACTGCCCCCGTGACGCCCCACTGACCACGCTGGGCCTGGACGCAGGGGTTCTCGCGTCGGGCGGTCCGCGGCGGCCTGCTGTGCCGGAGCCCCTGAACTGCCCGGCGTCGGCAGCCTCTTCGTGACAAGGGTTCAGGGCGACGAGGACCTGTCGCCGCCGGCCCGGCTGTGCCCGAACCTGCGCATCGTCCGGTTGTACGCGAAACAGGCCGTGTCCCTGGAGGAAGCGAGGTATGCGGCCCAGTTCCCGAACACCGATGTGCGGATCCCGCCTGTCCGGCCCTACGCCTTCTGAAAGAGCAGCCGAACACAGCGAAAGGGACCGGCACCCAAAGGCACCGACCCCTTTCAACTCGGCCAATCCGCCGGAGGCTTATGCCTCCTTGCTCAGGTTGGGACCAGCCCCACCCGCGGCCTGCTCGATCGGCGGGACGTCCGGCAGTGCCGACTTCTCCTCACCCCGGAAGGTGAAGGTGGCGGCGTCGCCCTCGCCCTCGGTGTCCACGACCACGATGTGACCGGGACGCAGCTCGCCGAAGAGGATCTTCTCGGAGAGCGTGTCCTCGACCTCGCGCTGGATCGTGCGGCGCAGCGGACGCGCGCCCAGCACCGGGTCGTAACCCTTCTTCGCCAGCAGCTCCTTGGCGGACTGGGAGAGCTCGATGCCCATGTCCCGGTCCTTCAGGCGCTCGTCCACCTTGCTGATCATCAGGTCGACGATCCGCAGGATGTCCGCCTGCGTCAGCTGCGGGAAGACGACCACGTCGTCGACGCGGTTCAGGAACTCGGGGCGGAAGTGCTGCTTCAGCTCGTCCGACACCTTGTTCTTCATGCGCTCGTAGTTGGTCTTCGTGTCGCCCGCGGCGGCGAAGCCCAGGTTGAAGCCCTTGGAGATATCCCGGGTGCCGAGGTTGGTCGTCATGATGATGACCGTGTTCTTGAAGTCCACGACCCGGCCCTGGGAGTCGGTCAGCCGACCGTCCTCCAGGATCTGCAGCAGCGAGTTGAAGATGTCCGGGTGGGCCTTCTCGACCTCGTCGAAGAGGACGACGGAGAACGGCTTGCGGCGGACCTTCTCGGTCAGCTGGCCGCCCTCTTCGTAACCCACGTATCCGGGCGGGGAACCGAAGAGCCGCGACACCGTGTGCTTCTCGCTGAACTCCGACATGTCGAGGGAGATCAGCGCGTCCTCGTCACCGAAGAGGAACTCGGCAAGCGCCTTGGACAGCTCGGTCTTACCGACACCGGACGGGCCGGCGAAGATGAACGAACCACCCGGACGCTTCGGGTCCTTCAGACCGGCGCGCGTACGACGGATCGCCTTCGACAGCGCCTTGACGGCGTCGTTCTGGCCGATGACCCGCTTGTGCAGCTCCTCCTCCATGCGGAGCAGGCGGGAGGACTCCTCCTCGGTCAGCTTGAAGACCGGGATGCCCGTGGCCGTGGCGAGGACCTCGGCGATCAGCTCGCCGTCGACCTCGGCGACGACGTCCATGTCGCCAGCCTTCCACTCCTTCTCGCGCTTGGCCTTGGCGGCCAGGAGCTGCTTCTCCTTGTCGCGCAGGGAGGCGGCCTTCTCGAAGTCCTGCGAGTCGATCGCGGACTCCTTGTCCCGGCGGACGGCGGCGATCTTCTCGTCGAACTCGCGCAGGTCCGGCGGAGCGGTCATCCGGCGGATGCGCATCCGGGAACCGGCCTCATCGATCAGGTCGATCGCCTTGTCCGGCAGGAAGCGGTCCGAGATGTAGCGGTCGGCCAGGGTGGCGGCCTGGACCAGGGCCTCGTCCGTGATGGAGACGCGGTGATGCGCCTCGTAACGGTCGCGCAGGCCCTTGAGGATCTCGATCGTGTGCGGCAGGGACGGCTCGGCGACCTGGATGGGCTGGAAGCGGCGCTCCAGGGCCGCGTCCTTCTCCAGGTGCTTGCGGTACTCGTCCAGGGTGGTCGCACCGATGGTCTGCAGCTCACCGCGGGCCAGCATCGGCTTCAGGATCGAAGCCGCGTCGATGGCGCCCTCGGCGGCACCCGCACCGACCAGCGTGTGCAGCTCGTCGATGAACAGGATGATGTCGCCCCGGGTGCGGATCTCCTTGAGCACCTTCTTCAGGCGCTCCTCGAAGTCACCGCGATAGCGGGAGCCGGCGACCAGGGCGCCGAGGTCCAGCGTGTAGAGGTGCTTGTCCTTGAGCGTCTCGGGCACCTCGCCCTTGACGATGGCCTGGGCGAGGCCCTCGACGACGGCGGTCTTGCCGACGCCGGGCTCACCGATCAGGACGGGGTTGTTCTTGGTACGGCGGGACAGCACCTGCATGACCCGCTCGATCTCCTTCTCGCGCCCGATGACCGGGTCGAGCTTGGACTCACGAGCGGCCTGGGTGAGGTTCCGGCCGAACTGGTCGAGGACGAGGGAGGTCGAGGGGGTGCCCTCGGCCGGGCCGCCGGCGGTGGCGGTCTCCTTGCCCTGGTAACCGGAGAGCAGCTGGATGACCTGCTGCCGCACCCGGTTGAGGTCTGCACCCAGCTTGACCAGGACCTGGGCCGCGACGCCCTCGCCCTCACGGATCAGGCCGAGCAGGATGTGCTCCGTGCCGATGTAGTTGTGGCCCAGCTGAAGAGCCTCACGGAGCGACAGCTCCAGGACCTTCTTGGCACGGGGGGTGAAGGGGATGTGCCCGGACGGGGCCTGCTGGCCCTGACCGATGATCTCCTCCACCTGCTGGCGGACCGCCTCAAGCGAAATGCCGAGGCTCTCCAGGGCCTTAGCGGCGACACCTTCACCCTCGTGGATGAGACCCAGGAGGATGTGCTCGGTGCCGATGTAGTTGTGGTTGAGCATCCGGGCTTCTTCCTGAGCCAGGACGACAACCCGCCGCGCGCGGTCGGTGAACCTCTCGAACATCGTTAATCGCTCCTCAGAGCGGTCAGGCAGTGGGGGGAACTTCCCCTCCCTGTCCTTCCGCAGCTTAGTCCCGCAAGCGGGGACCGCTCATTCCAACTGCCGACACCGTCCTTGGCCTCCTGACCCCGAACGCCGACATCTGCTCCAACCCGATGGTGCGAGACGATGTTCCCGCAGGCCAGGCAGTTACCCCCATCGCCAGTACGCCGATGGCGAACGTGAGACGGCCCGACCTGCGTGTCGCCCCCTCCCACTAGGCATGTCTTACCCGCTGGGACCGACACTCCATGCGGCGCGCACCGGTTCCCTCCGCTATGGGCGAACAACCTTGCGCCTCCCCGCACCCCCACGCGCCCCCCTTTGTTCGCACTCTGTGCGATCGACAGGACACCCAGCGTAACTTGCCGGTCGCATCGGCGGTTGCACTTGGCATGGTTGGCCCGGCCCCCACGACCCCCACGACTCCCCTGGACCCCACAGCCCCCACGAGGCATCAGCTCGCCGTCCACACGGTTCCCCTTCCTCGCCGACCTCTCGATCCGGAACCGGAGCCCTGCGCTCCACCGGCTTGCCCGGATGCCGGGGCCCGCCACTGGTACGAGAACGATCTGGGATGGGCGACCGTGCCCGGACGGCCGCTGCGGCTTCTCACCGGGGTGCGGTTCGACGTCCTGGACGTGCCGGCCGAGGCGGGCGCGCAGGCGCTCCGGCATCTCGCACCGGGCTCGCCGGTGGCCCTCAGGGGCGACCGGATGGAGCTGCTGGTGGCCGCGGGCAGCGCGGAGGAGCTGCCGGGGCTGCTGGACTGGCTGGAGTGGAGCGCCGTGGCCCTCGACCTGGGGGTCCTGGGCGCGGGTGACGCGCTGGCGGCTCCGGTCCCACCCGCAGGGGTGACCGTGCCGGCGCGACCCGGAGCCGCTCAGCCGCGGGCCGGGTCCGTGCAGGGGGCCGCCGTATGGCTGCGACCCCCTGGTCCTGGAAGCGAGGTCGAGGCCTCGCTGCCGGCGATGCCGGCCGTGGGGCGCGAGGGGAGCGCCCCCGATCTCGTACGCCTGGTGGACACGGTGGCAGCACAGTGCCACCGGGTCCGGCTGCGGCGCCTGCGCGCCGGACTGCCGACCGCCTGCCGGCCGGTTCAGCCGTTGGCCTTCTCGTAGGCCTCGCGAATGGACGCCGGAACACGGCCGCGGTCGTTGACCTCGTAACCGTTCTCCTTCGCCCAGGCGCGGATCGCCGCGGTGTCCTGATTGCCGCCGGAAGCGGCACGCGCCTTTCCACGTCCGCCCGAAGCACGGCCACCCGTACGACGACCGCCCTTCACATACGGCTCGAGAAGGCCGCGCAGCTTGTCCGCATTGATGGTCGTGAGATCGATCTCGTACGTCTTGCCGTCCAGCGCGAACGTCACGGTCTCGTCCGCCTCGCCGCCGTCGAGGTCGTCGACAAGAAGGACCTGAACCTTCTGTGCCACCGGATTTCCTTTCATCGATAACGTTGAGGGTCAGGGGTGTGCGGCGTCCCGCCGTTTCGCCGCCCCTGTTATATGCAGTACTGCAGTACGTCGGAAAGCAAACCGCTTTTGCCGGAAAAACACAAACCCCTGGGAGAGGACCGGTAGAGGACCGGCGGACGACCTCCGCCCGGAAACATGCGCGTTTCGGACATAGGGCACCTGGGCAAAGACGATCACAGATGCAGAAGCATCCGGCTGTTGCCCAAGGTGTTCGGTTTCACTCGTTCGAGACCGAGGAACTCGGCGACGCCCTCGTCATAGGAACGCAACAGCTCCGCGTACACATCGGTGTCGACCGGTGTCTCCCCGATCTCCACGAAGCCGTGCTTCCCGAAGAAGTCCACTTCGAAGGTCAGGCAGAAAACCCGGCGAACGCCGAGCCAGCGCGCGGTCTGCAGCAACTTCTCCAGCAACTGATGGCCGACGCCGGCGCCCTTGAGGCCGGGCTTCACCGCGAGAGTGCGGACTTCCGCGAGGTCCTCCCACATGACGTGCAGTGCGCCGCAGCCGACCACCTCGGCGTTGTCGTCGCGTTCCGCGACCCAGAACTCCTGGATGTCCTCGTAAAGCGTGACCGTGGCTTTGTCGAGCAGGATGCGGTCACGGACGTAGGCGTCGAGGAGGTGACGTACGGCCGGGACATCGCCGGTCCGGGCGCGCCGGACGGTGATGGCTTTTGCGGAGACTTCGGGACGCTCTGCTGACATGAGCGGACGCTATCGCCCGTCCGCGTCCTCTGCCGAGCCGGGGTTCTCCTCTTGCACGGCTTCCTGTTGCCTTGGTTCGGGGGCTTCCGGGGTTTCCGGTCCCTGGACGATGCGTACGGCGTCCCTGAGGGCCAGGCGCTGTTCCTCGCTCATCATCCCGAAGAAGGCGACGAGAGCGGCGGCCGGGTTGTCGCTCTGCGACCAGGCGTCGTTCATGAGGGCGGCGGCGTACGCGGCGCGCGTGGAGACGGCCTCATATCGATAGGCCCGCCCTTCCGCCTCGCGGCGCACCCAGCCCTTCTGATGGAGATTGTCCAAAACGGTCATCACGGTGGTGTACGCGATGGAGCGTTCCTGCTGCAGGTCTTCCAGGACTTCTCGAACGGTCACCGGGCGGTTCCACTTCCACACCCGCGTCATGACCGCGTCTTCGAGTTCTCCCAATGGGCGAGGCACAGCTCAGAACAATAGTGGGAGATCCCGACATTGGCCTGCCGGACGTGCGCTATCTCCATGAATAGGAACAAAAAGGGCGTACGACTCGAAGCCGCACGGGGATAGCGACAACAGCAGGCCGTCGGACCGAACTCAGGCGTCGCCGCCGGCGGAAACCTGACGCGCACCCTCAGCGCGCGCGAGGGCGGCGTCGACGGCCGCGTCCTCCTTGGCCTTGGCGGCGCCGCCCTGGGTCTTCACGATCACCCTGACCACACCGATGAAGAACACGGCCATCACGACCGGAGGCACGAGCGCGGAGACGTAGTCCATGCCTCCAGAGTAGCCGCGGCGACCGACACGAAAGGTACGGGGTACGCATACCCCCCTGCCCCCCTCCCCACCTGCGCCGCACCCCTTGCCGCCGCCCGCGCGGCGCAAATCCACCCACCCACGAACCAGCAATCCGCCGGTGGTGCTTTCGCTCCACAGGGGCCACCCGCGCCCGACGACGGGGCGGCACGGTGGTGCTGGTGGGGGAACAAGCCCGGCCGGAGGCCGGGGCGGGGCGGTCAGCCGGCGGCGAGCTGACGGGTGTCGGCCGGGTCCGCCGGAGGCGCCGGCTTGCGGCGCGGGAAGACCTCCCCCGGCGTCGGGATGGGCCGCTTCGGCGCCGCCGGCTCCGGGGCGGGCCGCTCCGCAGGCGTCGGCGCGGGCTTCGGCGCCGGCTTCTGCCCGGGCTTCGGCGACTCCTCGCCCTGCCCCGCCCCGATACCGTGTTCCGACTCTCCCGCGCCACCCGGAAGGGCCATCAGACGGGCCCGTGCGGCCGGTACGGCGGGCGCGGGGGCGGACCTGGCACCTTGCGCGAACCGGGCCCGTACGTCCTGCTCGGCGAGTGTCTGGCAGCGATCCAGCAGCGCGGCCGCCACCGGGTTCCCGCGCAGCGCACGAAGCGCCGCGAGATCGTCCGGCGTCGGCCGGTGCCCGGCGCCCAGCGCCTCCTCCAGGAGGGTGAGATAGCCGACTGCGGTACCCGGGAGCGCGGCCCGGTACCGGCCGAGGTCGGCCACCAGGAACGCGCGCAGTCTCGCCCCCTCGCGCATCGCCTCGTCGAACGACTCGGCGAGCCGGAAACAGTCCTGGACGTCGTCGGCGGACGCTTGGCCGGGGTGAAGGGCGAGGGCGAGGGCGCGGCGGAGCACACGCAGCTCCTCCACGCCGAACGCCATGCCGCCGCGGGATCCATATGGCGTGGGCATGCGGCGACGCTACCGCTAATCGGACAAAAGTGACGAATTGGGCTGTTGTTTCGCCGCGTGTCGCTCCCTGTTTCCCTCGACCGGGGCTACGTTTCCCTCGGCCGGGGCCACATCATCGCGGCACCGGCGCCCCGCACGGGCGCCGGCTCCCTCGCCGGTCCCCTCACAGACGCGACATGTTCCGCTCGTACACCAGGCGCAGCCCGATCAGCGTCAGCCACGGCTGGTGCTCGTCGATCACCGAGGACTCCCCCAGCACCATCGGCGCCAGCCCGCCCGTGGCGATCACCCGCACGTCGTCCGGATCGTCGGCGAGCTCCCGCGCCATCCGGCTGACGACCCCGTCGACCTGCCCGGCGAAGCCGTACACGATGCCGGACTGCATGGCCTCGACGGTGTTCTTGCCGATCACGCTGCGCGGCCGGGCCACCTCGATCTTGCGCAGCTGCGCGCCCTTGACGCCGAGCGCCTCCACGGAGATCTCGATGCCGGGCGCGATGACCCCGCCGACGTACTCCCCGCGCGCGGAGACCGCGTCGAACGTGGTCGCCGTACCGAAGTCGACGACGATCGCCGGGCCGCCGTACAGCTCGACGGCCGCGACCGCGTTGATGATCCGGTCCGCGCCGACCTCCTTGGGGTTGTCGGTGAGGATCGGTACGCCCGTCTTCACGCCCGGCTCCACCAGGACGGCGGGTACGTCGCCGTAGTAGCGCCGGGTGACCTCGCGCAGCTCGTGCAGCACCGACGGGACGGTCGCACAGATCGCGATGCCGTCGATGCCGTCGCCCAGCTCCTCGCCGAGCAGCGGGTGCATGCCCATCAGGCCCTGGAGCAGCACCGCCAGCTCGTCCGCCGTGCGGCGCGCGTCCGTGGAGATGCGCCAGTGCTCGACGATGTCCTCGCCGTCGAACAGGCCGAGGACGGTGTGCGTGTTGCCGACGTCGATCGTGAGGAGCATGGCCGTTACTCCGCCTCGCGCAGGTCGAGGCCGATGTCCAGGATCGGCGCGGAGTGGGTGAGCGCGCCGACTGCCAGGAAGTCCACGCCCGTGTCCGCGTAGATGCGCGCGGTGTCGAGCGTCAGCCGCCCGGAGGCCTCCAGCAGCGCCCGCCCGCCGACGATCCCGACGGCCTCCGCGCACTCGTCGGGCGTGAAGTTGTCCAGCAGGATCAGGTCCGCGCCCGCCTCGACGACCTCGCGCAGCTGGTGCAGGGTGTCGACCTCGACCTCGATGGGGATGTCCGGGAAGTTCTCCCGCACGGCCTTGAAGGCCTGCGCGACGCCACCGGCGGCGACCACGTGGTTGTCCTTCACCAGGGCCGCGTCGGACAGCGACATGCGGTGGTTGACGCCGCCGCCGCAGCGGACGGCGAACTTCTCCAGCGAGCGCAGGCCGGGGGTCGTCTTGCGGGTGTCCCGCACGCGCGTCTTGGTGCCCTCCAGGGCGTCCGCCCACGCGCGCGTGGCGGTCGCGATGCCGGACAGGCGGCACAGGATGTTCAGCGCGCTGCGCTCGGCGGTCAGCAGGTCACGCGTGCGCGTGGTGACCGACAGCAGCTTCTGCCCGGCCTCGATCCGGTCGCCGTCCTCGACGTGCCGCTCGACCTCGAACTCGTCCGTGCAGACCACGGAGAGCACGGCCTCGGCGACCCTGAGGCCCGCCACGACGCCCGCCTCGCGCGCGGTGAAGTCGCCGGTGGCCACCGCCTCCTCGGGGATGGTGGCGACGGTCGTCACGTCCACGCCGCCGTCCAGGTCCTCCTGGATGGCCACGTTGGCGACGTCCTCGACCTCGACCGGGTCGAGCCCGGCGGCGGCCAGCAGTTCGGCGAGCGCGGGGTCGAGCCCGCTCTCCAGATACTCCTCGTCACCGTCGGCGCCGCAGGCGCAGCCGTCGCCGCAACCGCCGGCGGAGGCGAGGGGAAGATCGTCGGTGCTCACTTTGGTCACTGCTCCTGGGCGCTGGGGTGTTACCGGGTAGGGGGGAAGTCTGCTGTGTCCGTGGTGCGTACGGCCAGCGACCGGTCCGGATTGAGCCGTACGACGATGTGGCGCCGCCAGTGGGCGTCGTCACGCTCGGCGGTGTCCTCGCGCCAGTGGCAGCCGCGGGTCTCCTCGCGCAGCCGCGCGGCGGCGACCAGGACGCGGGCCACGCACAGGAGGTTGGTGGCCTCCCAGGTGTCGACGCCGGGCTCGGCGGTCTTGCCGTTCTCGGCGAGGGCGTCGCGGGCGTCCGTGTGCAACTGCTGCAGCTGTTCGGCGGCCCGGGCGAGGGACTCCTCGGAGCGCAGCACGGCGGCGCCCTCGGTCATGATCCGCTGGATGGCGAAGCGGGTCTCGGGGGCGAGCAGCGGGTGCGCGGGCTTCTCGGGGTGCGGGACCGGTACGGGCACGCGCGCGTGGAGGCCGTTCCCGGCACGGGCCCCGGCGATGTCGTCGGCGATCCGCTCCGCGTAGACGAGGCCTTCGAGGAGGGAGTTGGAGGCGAGCCGGTTGGCGCCGTGCACACCGGTGCAGGCGACCTCGCCGCACGCGTACAGGCCGGGCACGGTCGTACGGCCCCGGGCGTCGGTGCGGACGCCTCCGGAGGCGTAGTGAGCGGCCGGGGCGATCGGGATGGGCTCGGTGATCGGGTCGATGCCGTTGGCGCGGCAGGCGGCCAGGATGGTCGGGAAGCGGTGCTCCCACATCTCGGCGCCGAAGTGCCGGGCGTCGAGGAACATGTGCTCGGCACCCTGCTCCAGCATCCGCCGCATGATGCCCTTGGCGACGATGTCCCGGGGCGCCAGCTCGGCCAGCTCGTGCTGTCCGACCATGAAACGCACGCCGTCGCCGTCGACCAGGTGGGCGCCCTCGCCGCGCACCGCCTCGGAGACCAGGGGCTGCTGGCCCTCGGCGTCCGGGCCGAGGAACAGCACGGTCGGATGGAACTGCACGAACTCCAGGTCGGAGACCTCGGCGCCCGCGCGCAGCGCCAGCGCCACGCCGTCACCGGTCGACACCGAGGGGTTGGTGGTCGCGGAGAACACCTGGCCCATGCCGCCGGTCGCGAGGACCACCGCGGGGGCGTGCACGGCGCCCACGCCGTCGTGCTGGCCCTCGCCCATCACGTGCAGCGTGACACCGGCCGTACGGCCCTCGGCGTCGGTCAGCAGGTCCAGCACGAGCGCGTTCTCGATGGTGCGCAGCCCACGCGCGCGCGTGGCCTCCACGAGCGCACGGGAGACCTCGGCGCCGCTCGCGTCGCCGCCCGCGTGCGCGATCCGGCGCCGGCGGTGCCCGCCCTCGCGGGTGAGGTGGATGTCGCCCCCGTCGTCGGTGTCGAAGTGCGCGCCGGTGGAGATCAGCCGCCGTACGGCGTCGGGGCCCTCGGTGACGAGGATCCGTACGGCCTCCTCGTCGCACAGGCCCACGCCGGCCACCAGGGTGTCCTCAAGGTGCTGTTCGGGCGTGTCGCCCTCGCCGAGCGCGGCGGCGATACCACCCTGCGCCCAGCGCGTGGAGCCGTCGTCGAGGCGGGCCTTGGTGACGACGACGGTCGTCAGGCCCGCGGCTTCGCAGCGCAGGGCCGCGGTCAGACCGGCCACTCCGGAACCGACGACGACCACGTCCGCGGAGATGGCCCAGCCGGGGGCGGGCGCGTGCAGTCGTATGCCTGTACTGGTGCCTGTGCTGGTGCCTGTGCTGGTCACGAGGCGGCTCCGAAGGTGAGAGGAAGGTTGTCGATCAGCCGGGTCGTGCCGACCCGCGCGGCGACGGCGAGGACGGCCTCGCCGGTGAAGCCGTCGCCGATCTCCGTGAAGTCGGACGGGTCGACGAGAGCGAGATAGTCCAGTTCGAGCGGCGGGGCGAAGCGGGCGGCCTCGTCCAGCACCTGGCGGGCGGCGGCGCGGACGGCCGCCGGGCCGCCGGGGGACGCCGTGGCGACCGCGTGCGCGTCGGCGGCCGCGCGGGACTCCCCGAGGGCGCTCAGCGCCTCGGCACGCGCGCGCGTGGAGGGCACTTCGCGGGCCCGCGCGCGCAGGGCCTCCTGCGCGGCGTGCCGGTCGCAGCCGGCGAACAGCGCGCGGGACAGAGCGAGCGCGGTCAGCCGCTCCTCCGGGGAGAGATAGCGGTTGCGGCTGGACAGGGCGAGCCCGTCCGCCTCGCGCACGGTGGGTACGGCGACGATCTCGACGCCGAAGTTCAGGTCCCGCACCATGCGCCGGATCAGGGCCAGTTGCTGGGCGTCCTTCTGCCCGAACAGGGCGACGTCGGGACGCGTGAGGTGCAGCAGCTTGGCGACGACGGTGAGCATGCCGTCGAAGTGGCCGGGCCGCGAGCCGCCCTCCAGCCGCTCGCCCATGGGGCCCGCGGTGATGCGGACCTGGGGGTCGCCGCCGGGGTAGACCTCGTCCACGGAGGGCGCGAACACCGCGTCGGCACCGGCCTGTTCGGCGATCTTCAGGTCGGCTTCGAGGGTGCGCGGATAGCGGTCCAGGTCCTCACCCGCGCCGAACTGCAGCGGGTTGACGAAGACGGTGACGACGACCTCGCCCTGCGGGCCGGCGATCTCGCGCGCGGAGCGGATCAGGGTGGCGTGGCCCTCGTGCAGGGCGCCCATGGTCATCACGACGGCGCGGCGGCCGCTCCGCACACGCGCGTGCAACTCGTCGGCGGTGTTCAGCAGGGCGGTGGTCATCGGTCGTTCCCCTCGGTGCCGTGAGTGCCTCTCGTGCCGCCGGTCCCGTCGGCCAGTACGCCGAGCAGGTCCTCGGCGAGTTCCGGCTTCAGCAGGCCGTGCGCGAGCGCCCGGTCGGCGGTCGCGCGAGCCATCGCGACATAGCCCGCGACGGTCTGCGGGGCGTGCTTGCGCAGCTCGGTGATGTGCGCGGCGACCGTGCCGGCGTCCCCGCGCGCGACGGGCCCGGTGAGCGCCGCGTCGCCCGAGCGCAGCGCGTTGTCCAGGGCGGCGCCGAGCAGCGGGCCGAGCATCCGGTCGGGCGCCTCGACGCCCGCCGTGCGCAGCAGCTCCATGGACTGGGCGACCAGGGTCACCAGGTGGTTGGCGCCGAGTGCGAGGGCCGCGTGGTAGAGCGGGCGGTTCTGCTCGCTGATCCACTCCGGTTCGCCGCCCATCTCGATCACGAGGGCCTCGGCGGCCAGGCGCAGTTCCTCCGGCGCGGTGACGCCGAAGGAGCAGCCGGCGAGGCGCTGGACGTCCACGGGGGTGCCGGTGAAGGTCATCGCCGGGTGCAGCGCCAGCGGCAGCGCGCCCACGCGCGTGGCCGGGTCGAGGACCCCCGCGCCGTAGCGGCCGGAGGTGTGCACGAGCAGCTGTCCCGGCCGTACCGCGCCGGTCTCCACGAGGCCGTCGACCAGGC
Organism: Streptomyces sp. IMTB 2501; assembly: GCF_001953885.1. Taxonomy (GTDB): domain Bacteria; phylum Actinomycetota; class Actinomycetes; order Streptomycetales; family Streptomycetaceae; genus Streptomyces. The sequence continues at coordinate 44,695 of NZ_MQUS01000046.1, forward strand.
CGGGCAGGACGTCGTCGGGGACGGTCAGCAGCACCAGGTCGGCGCGGTTCAGGACCTCGGCGGGCGGCACCAGCGGCACGTCCGGGAGCATGGTCTCGGCGCGCCTGCGGGAGGCGTCGGAGACGCCGGAGACGGCCACCGGGCGGTGCCCGGCGAGCTGGAGGGACGCGGCGAGCGCGGGGCCCACGCGGCCGGCGCCGACGACGCCGACGGTGAGCCGCGCGGGGCGGTCCTTGAGGTCTGGCTGGTGGACTGTACTCACGCGACGGCGGCCTTCCCGTTCCAGTCCGCTCTGGGTACCGGACGATTTCTCGTCATGTTAACGCTATCTCGGTCCCGTGCGGATCGGTCGTCCACAGGCTGTGGGTTTCACCACGCCGTCGGACCGCCGAGGCGCGGGGGGCTCCCCCGCCTCCCGGCCGGCCGCCCGGAAACCTCAGTGCCCCGCCGGCCGGGGCAGGGCATCATCGCGCGCATGAGCGACACGGCGGAACAGGACGAGAAACGGTCGGTGTACGAGCGGCGCCCGGCCGCTCTGCGGGTGGCGCGCCGCGTGTTGTGGCGCCCCGTCTTCGAGGCCACGATCCGGGAACGGCTGGACTGGCTCACGCGGACGGCTCCGCAGGTTTACGACCTGGACGAGCGGGCGGACATGTACGGCGGCCGGATCGTGGCCGCCCTGGAGGAGCGGGTCGCCGGCCTGCTCGGTACGGAGGCCGCCGCCTTCTTCCCGACCGGCACGATGGCCCAACAGGTGGCGCTGCGCTGCTGGGCGGCCCGCACCGGCAACCCCACGGTCGCCCTGCACCCCCTCGCCCACCCCGAATTGCATGAACGGAATGCGTTCAGCCAGGTCAGCGGCCTGCGCCCGGTACGTGTGACGAGCGAGCCCCGGCTGCCCACGGCCGCGGAGACACGCGACTTCGACGAGCCCTTCGGCGCGCTGATGCTGGAACTGCCGCTCCGGGACGCCGGTTATGTGCTGCCCTCGTGGGAGGAGCTGACCGAGGTCGTGGAGGCGGCACGGGAGCGCGACGCGGTGGTGCACTTCGACGGCGCGCGCCTGTGGGAGACCACCGAGCACTTCGGCCGCCCCCTGGACGAGATCGCCGGCCTCGCCGACACCGTCTACGTGTCGTTCTACAAGTCCCTCGGCGGCTTCGGCGGCGCCGCGCTCGCGGGCCCGAAGACCCTGATCGAGGAGGCAACGACCTGGCGGCACCGGTACGGCGGAATGGTCTTCCAACAGTTCCCGACGGCGCTGGCGGCGCTCGCCGGGCTGGAGACGGAACTGCCCCGGCTGCCGGACTATGTGCGGCACGCGCGCGTGGTGGCCGCCGCGCTGCGCGAGGGATTCGCCGCGGCCGGGCTGCCCTGGGCACGCGTCCAGCCGGAGGTGCCGCACACCCACGAGTTCCGGGTCTGGCTGCCGTACGACCCCGACGTGCTGGCCGAGGCAGCGGTACGGCAGATGGAGGAGACCTCGGTGGGCCTGTTCGGACGCTCCTGGGACCGCGGCGGACCGGACCTGGCGTTCACCGAGGTCACGGTCGGCGCGGCGGGCCTGGAGTGGACGGCCGACGACGTACGCGCGGCCGTCGCCGGCTTCGTGGACCGACTGCCCGCGCCGTGATCACAGGACGCGGGCGTACGTGATGACACGGGGCCGCACGTGGCTGATCACAGGGCGCGCGGGTGCAGCCACCGGCGCAGGGCGTAGCGCACGCGCCCGCGCGCAGGGCGCTCGGCGATGACCGCGTTGAAACGCCGGTAGTCGCGTACTTCGCGGACCACGCCGGCGTCGTGCCGGCCGGGCGCGGGCGGCTCCGGCTCGCCGAGTACACGGGCGCGGTAGCTGTCGAGGAGGTACTGCTGGGTGATGCTCATGGCGGATCGCCTTCTCGGAAGGTCTCGGGACGAGAACTGGCAGGTCCGGCCACCGACCGCTCGGTGACCGTTCGGGCTCCGCGGCTGCCCCGGTGCCTCCAGACTGCTCCTGACCAGGGCCGCTGTCCCGTGGATTGACGGCTGCCGTCAATCCACGGCGCCGCTGTCAGTGGCCGGGTGCACGATGGACGGCATGAGCGTGACCATCGACATCACCGGACTCGCCGCTGACGGGGGTGCCCCCGGCTTGAGCGAGGCCGAGAGGTGGGGGAGGGTCTCCGTCGTGCCCTCCCCGCTGGCGGAACTGGGGATGGCCCTGCACGCCCTCAGCGAGCCCGGTCACCACCCCGGCCTCCAGGGCTGGGCGACCGCCGTCTCGTCCCGGCTGGACCCCTGCCTGGCCGACCGGCTGTGCGAGGCGGACTTCCTGTGGCGTACGACGTTCTCGGACGTCTTCGCCCCGTTCGCGGGCATCCCCGGCGGCCGCACGCTCCCCGGCGCCACACTCGCGGAGGACCTGGACCTGCTGGACAAGCTGACGGACGAACAGTTCGTCAGCGCCGCCCTGGAGTTCAGCTGCCGGCTGCGTTACGACGTCGAGGCCCCCGGCCCGCTGGACGACCCGGAGCTGCGCCGTCGCTCCCTGGAACTGGCGGCAGCGCGCGGTGCCGTACAGGAGCGGTTCACACATCGGCTGCTGGAGGACCCGCCGGTGGTCCGCGCCTGGTTCCGGCAGCTGATGCTCGACTGCGACGAGGCGTTCTTCGCCGACACCTGGGCCCGGGTCCAGCCGCAGCTCGCCGCGGACGCCCGGCACAAGACCGAGCTGCTGCGCCGCGCGGGTCTCGCCGAAGCCCTCGCGTCCCTCTCCCAGGCCGTCTCGCTGGACGAGGAGGCCGCGCTCATCACAATCGACAAGCTGTCGGTGGGCCGCACTGCCACGGGCGACGGCGGCCTGGTCCTGATGCCGACCAGCCTCGGCTGGCCGCATCTCCTGGTCCTGCACCGGTTCGGCTGGCAGCCGTCGATCTCCTATCCCGCGAGCGGCTCCCGCCCGCAGGCCCCGTCAGTGGAACAGCTCACCCGCCGCATGGAGGCGCTGGCCCACCCGGTGCGGATGCGGCTGTGCCGCCATCTGGCCCGCGCCCCGCACACCACGAGCGAACTGGCCGAGGCCCACGGCATGTCGGCACCCGAGATATCCCGGCATCTCGCGGTGCTGAAGAAAGCGGGCCTGATCACCGACTGCCGCCGCGGCCGCTACGTCCAGCACCAGCTGGACCTGACAGCGGTGGCCCGGCTGGGCAGCGACTTCATCGAGGGCGTCTTGCGCTGACGGGTCCTTGCCGGAGCGGGCTGTGGCTGTGGTGGCGGAGGGGTGCGCCGGCACCTCGCTGCAGCGGGCCTCGGCCGTGGCGGCCGGGGGCTGCGGTGACGCCTCGGAGGGGCCGGGCCAACCGTGGCCGGGAGGGCCCGCGCCGGTGTCTCGCCGAGTCAGCCTCAGTCGTCGCCCAGGGGCAGCGAGGGCTCCTCGCCGTGGCCGGTCTCAGCCGTGGCCGGTCTCAGCCGTGGCCGCCCGCGCGGACCAGGCCCGTCTCGTAGGCCAGCACCACCACCTGCACGCGGTCGCGCAGGCCGAGCTTGGTCAGGATGCGGCCCACATGGGTCTTCACCGTCGCCTCGCTCAGCACGAGACGGGCCGCGATCTCGCCGTTGGACATGCCCTGCGCGACCAGCACCATCACCTCGCGTTCCCGGTCGGTGAGCCGCTCCAGCTCCTTGTGCTGCGGCTCCTTGCCGGCGGAGGGCAGCATCGGCGCGAAGCGGTCCAGCAGGCGCCGGGTGGTGGAGGGCGCCACGACCGCGTCGCCGCTGTGCACCGCGCGGATCGCGGCCAGCAGGTCACCGGGCGGCACGTCCTTGAGCATGAAGCCGGAGGCGCCCGCCTTCAGCCCGGAGAAGGCGTACTCGTCCAGGTCGAACGTGGTCAGGATGAGCACCTTGGGCGGGTTGGGCTCGGCGCAGATCCGCCGGGTGGTCTCCACCCCGTCCAGCTTCGGCATACGGACGTCCATCAGGACGACGTCGACGGCCGTGGACCGCAGCACCTGCAGGGCCTCGACCCCGTCGCCCGCCTCCGCGACGACCTCCATGTCCGGCTGGGCGGCGAGCACCATCCGGAACCCGGTGCGCAGCAGCACCTGGTCGTCGACGAGCATCACGCGGATCGTCATCGGGTCTCTTTCGTCGGGGGCGGGCGGTGGTGCTTCAGGACGAGGGTGTGACAGGTGTCAACAGGGGGCGTACGGCCACGTCAGTGCGCCGGTTTGAGCGGGAGCAGGGCGCTGATGCGGAATCCTCCGCCCGGACGCGGGCCGGCGTCCAGCGTGCCGCCGACCATACCGACCCGCTCGCGCATACCGATCAGGCCGTGCCCCTGGCCGTCCGCGCCGCCCTCCTCGTACAGCTCGTGCGGGGCGCCCTTGCCGTCGTCCTCGACGAGCAGGCCGAGCCCGTCGTCGAAGTAGACCAGCCGCACGCTCGCGCCCGCGTTGGGTCCGCCGTGCTTGCGGGTGTTGGTGAGCGCCTCCTGCACGATCCGGTACGCGGTCAGCTCCACTCCGCTGGGCAGCGGGCGCGGGGTTCCCTCGACCTTGAAGTCGACCGGGAGGCCGGAGCTGCGGCACTTCTCGATGAGGTCGTCGATCTGCTCGACATCGGGCTGGGGGACATACTCCCCGCTCTCCTGGTGCTCGCCGGTACGCAGCACGCCCAGCAGGCGGCGCATCTCGGCGAGTGCCTGACGACCGGTGGAGGAGATCGTCTCCAGGGCCTTCTTTGCCTGGTCGGGGGCGGTGTCGAGGACGTAGGCGGCGCCGTCGGCCTGCACCACCATCACCGACACGTTGTGCGCGACGACATCGTGCAGCTCGCGCGCGATCCGGGCGCGTTCGGCGGCCACCGCGACCTTCGACTGCGCCTCGCGCTCCTTCTCCAGGCGGGCCGCGCGCTCCTCCAGCTGGGCGAAGTAGGCGCGCCGGGTGCGCATGGAGTCGCCGAGCACCCAGGCGAGCGCGAAGGGCACGGTCTGGAAGACCGCGATGGCGATCTGCCCGGCGAAGCTGGAGTGCGGCGTCGGCCAGCGCATCTGCGCGACGGTCGCCGCGACGAGGCTGACGGCGAGGGCGAGCCGCGAGGCCCAGCGGGAACCGATCGCGGCGACGGTGTACGTGATCACCAGCATCGCGAAGTCGGCGAGGGTCGTCCCCACGTCCAGGACCAGCTGGACCAGCCCGGTCGCGCACGCGACCAGCAGCATCGGCTCCGGGTAACGGCGGCGCAGCGCGACGACGACGCCCAGGACGACGGACACGGTCATCGCCGCGACGACCGATCCGTGGTGCCCCGGCGCCCCGTTCAGATTGACCACGCTCAGGCCGGACAGCCCGAGCAGGGTGACGGCCCAGAAGGTGTCGACCCAGGTCGGGTGGCGGCGGAGGAAGTCATAGAGGCGCTGCACGTAACCCAGAGTAGGGAAACCGGGTGCGTGCAGGGGTCAACCGGAGGGCCGATCCCCACTCGGCACGCGTACTCCCCAAGGTGGAGGAAGTGATCATCTGTGCGCCTAGTCTGTTCCGGTGACGGATGAGACGGCACCGGAAGCGGAACGGCCCGGCGGCGCGGAGCACGACGCATACGCCCGACCCGGCCGACGCGACGGTACGGTCCTGCGCGGCTGGCGTGCGGCGACCGAGGCGGCGCTGTACGGGCCAGGCGGCTTCTACCGCCGCCCGGAGGGCCCGGCCGGCCACTTCCGTACGTCCGTGCACGCCTCCCCGCTGTTCGCACAGGCCGTGGCCCGGCTGCTGTGCCGGGTCGACGAGGCACTGGGACGGCCCTCGGCACTGGACTTCGTCGACATGGGAGCGGGGCGCGGCGAGCTGGTCACCGGAGTCCTGGCCGCCCTGCCGGCCGACGTGTACGCCCGCACGCGCGCGTACGCCGTCGAACTCGCCGACCGCCCGGCCGAACTGGACGAACGGATCGCCTGGCAGGACACGCCCCCGGCCGCCGTCACGGGGCTGCTGTTCGCCAACGAGTGGCTGGACAACGTGCCCGTGGACGTCGCCGAGGTCGACTCCGCGGGCGTGCCGCGGCTGGTGCTCGTCGCCGGCGACGGCACCGAGCGGCTCGGGGAGCCGGTGACCGGCACGGCGGCTGACTGGCTCGCCCGGTGGTGGCCGCTGCCGGCCGAGGAGGGGCTGCGCGCGGAGATCGGGCTGCCCCGGGACCTGGCGTGGGCGTCGGCGGTGGACCGGGTGGTGCGCGGGCTCGCGGTGGCCGTGGACTACGCGCACACCGTCGACACTCGTCCCCCGTTCGGGACGCTCACGGGCTTCAGGGAGGGGCGCGAGACGGCGCCCGTGCCGGACGGGTCGTGCGACATCACGGCGCACGTCGCGCTGGACGCGTGCGCGGCGGCTCCCACGGCGCACACGCGCTCCAGCGCGCCCTCGGACACGGCGCGCGATGTGCAGAACACGACGCGTATCCCCTCCGACGCGCGCGACCCGTCGTCAGGCAGGGCTCGCACGCCGCAGAGGGAGGCGCACACAACCTCGGGAACGGCGCAGAATCCGGCGCGCACGCCCTCCGGCGCGCCGCAGACTCCTCACGGGACGGCGCGCACCTTGCCCTCCGCGCGCCTTCTCACGCAACGCGCCGCTCTACGCGCCCTGGCCATCACCGGCGCACGCCCCCCGCTCACGCTGGCCTCCACGGACCCCTCCGCCTACGTGCGCGCCCTCGCGAGCGCCGGGGAGGCCGCCGAACTCACCGCCCCGGGGGGTCTCGGCGACTTCGGCTGGCTGGTCCAGCCGGTTGGAATTCCAAACCCGCTCGACTGAGCCGGCCTATTTGTCGATGTCACCGACCACGAAGAACATCGAGCCCAGGATCGCCACCATGTCCGCCACCAGCGTCCCGGGCAGCAGTTCGGTCAGCGCCTGGATGTTGTTGTACGACGCGGAGCGCAGCTTCAGCCGGTACGGCGTCTTCTCGCCCTTGCTGACCAGGTAGTAGCCGTTGATGCCGAGCGGGTTCTCGGTCCACGCGTACGTGTGCCCCTCAGGGGCCTTCAGCACCTTCGGCAGCCGCTGGTTGATCGGCCCGGGCGGCAGCTCGACGAGCCGGTCCAGGCAGGCGTCGGCGAGGTCGAGCGCGTTGTGGGTCTGCTCCAGGAGCACCTCGAAGCGGGCGAGGCAGTCGCCCTCGCTCCGGGTGACGACCTTCAAGGTGTCCTGGAGATCTCCGTACGCCAGATACGGCTCGTCACGGCGCAGGTCGAAGTCGACGCCCGAGGCGCGCGCGATGGGCCCGCTCACGCCGTAGGCGTGCACGGTCTCCGGCGTCATCGCGCCCACCCCGCGCGTGCGGCCCCGGAAGATCTCGTTGCCGAGCACCAGGTCGTCGAAGACGTCCATGCGCGAGCGCACGGCGGCGACGGCGGCACGCGCGCGTGCGGTCCAGCCGGCCGGCAGGTCCTCCTTGAGGCCGCCGACGCGGTTGAACATGTAGTGCATACGGCCGCCGGAGACCTCCTCCATGACGTTCTGGAGCACTTCGCGCTCGCGGAACGCATAGAACACCGGGGTGATGCCGCCCAGCTCCAGCGGGTAGGAGCCGAGGAACATCAGGTGGTTCAGGACGCGGTTCAGCTCGGCGAGCAGCGTGCGCGTCCACACCGCCCGCTCGGGCACCTCCATGCCGAGCATCCGCTCCACGGCGAGGACCACACCCAGCTCGTTCGAGAACGCCGACAGCCAGTCGTGGCGGTTGGCGAGCACGATGATCTGCCGGTAGTCGCGCGCCTCGAAGAGCTTCTCGGCGCCGCGGTGCATATAGCCGATCACCGGCTCCGCGCGCACGATGCGCTCCCCGTCCAGCACGAGCCTGAGCCGCAGCACGCCGTGCGTGGACGGATGCTGGGGCCCGATGTTGAGCACCATGTCGGTGCTCTCCGCGGCACCGCCGATCCCGACCGTGGTCTCCGTCGTAGGAGTCATGGCCCCAGTTTCCCCTACGTACGCTGGGCCCATGGAAACGGGGAGCCCGGAGGAGACCGGGATACCGGGGGAAGAACTCGTGTGGCGGGGGCTGCAGCCCGCTCTGATGCGGGTGCGCCGGCTGCTCATGGTCATGTGGGCGACGGTGCTCGCGGTCGCCACCGCACTGCTGCTGGGCCTGCTCGTGGGCCCTGTGTGGGCGGCCTTCGCGCTGCTGCCACTGGCCATCGCCGCGTGGTGCTGGAGGCTGCTGGAGCGCAACTGGCGCTCGTGGCGGTACGCCGAGCGCGCGGACGACCTGCTGATCAGCCGCGGTGTCCTGTGGCGCGAGGAGACGGTGGTGCCGTACGGGCGGATGCAGCTGGTGGAGGTCACCTCCGGGCCCATCGAGCGGCGCTTCGGGCTGGCGACCGTGCAGCTGCACACGGCGGCCGCCGCGACCGACGCCACCATCCCCGGTCTGGACCCGGCCGAGGCGGAACGGCTGCGCGACCGGCTCACCGAGCTGGGCGAGGCCCGATCGGCGGGTCTGTGACACCCCGGGACCACGGCGACGCCACGGGCGCCGCAACCGACGCGGACAGCACGGCCTGCATAGGCACCACGGACCGCGTGAGCGGCGCAGACGCCACAGCGGTGGAGGACGAAGGGGGCGCTGGGGGCTCTGAGGGGCGCGGGGCCGTCATCGAGCGCCGGCTGCATCCCGTCACGCCCTTCCGGCGGGCGTGGGCGCCGATCACCGTACTCGCCGGATGGGCCGTGCACGACCCGGACGGAACGCAGCAGCAGCTGGCGCGGCTGACCACCACCGTGCTGCTGCTCGGGCTCGCGGCACTGGTACCGGTGGCCGGCCTCTACGGCTTCCTGTCCTGGTGGTTCACGCACTACGCGGTCACCGACACCGAACTGCGCATCCGGACCGGCCTGTTGTTCCGGCGCACCGCGCACATCCGGCTGGAGCGCATCCAGGCCGTGGACGTCTCCCGTCCGCTCCTCGCGCGCATGGCGGGCGTCGCGAAGCTGCGGATCGACGTCGTGGGCGCGGACGACAAGGACGAACTCGCGTTCCTGGGCGAGCAGGAGGCACGCGCCCTGCGCGCGGAGCTGCTCGCGCGCGCCGCGGGTTTCGCACCCGAGACGGCGCGTGAAGTCGGCGAGGCTCCGGCGCACGAGCTCATACGCGTGCCCCCACGCGCGCTGGCGTTCTCCCTGGTGCTGACGGGCGCCACCTGGGGCTCGCTGTGCGCCGCGCTGGTCGTACCGACCGTGCTGTGGCTCACCACCCACAACCTGTGGACGGTCCTCGCCACCGCCCTCCCGCTGTTCGGCGCGGCCGGTGCGAGCAGCGCGGGACGGTTCGCCGGCGAGTTCGACTGGAAGGTGAGCGAGTCGCCGGACGGACTGCGCATCGACCACGGGCTGCTCGACCGTACACACGAGACGGTCCCGCCCGGGCGGGTGCAGACCGTGCGGTTCGTGGAGCCGCTGCTGTGGCGGCGGCTCGGCTGGGTGCGGGTGGAACTGGACGTGGCCGGGTCCGCCAACTCGGTTCTGGTGCCGGTCGCCCCGCGCCCGATCGCCGAGTCGGTCGTCGCGCGCGTGCTGCACGGCGTGACCGTGCCGCAGGAGCTGGCGCGGCCGCCGCGGCGGGCCCGCTGGTGCGTGCCGGTGTGGTGGCGCGGGCACGGCCTCGCGGTCACCGACACGGTGTTCGCCACCCGGCACGGCCTGCTGCGTCGCAGGCTCTCGCTGGTCCCGCACGCCAAGGTGCAGAGCGTGCGGCTGAGCCAGGACCCCTGGCAGCGCCTCTGGCGGCTCGCGGACGTCCACGTGGACACGGGGGCCGACAAGACCGTGACGGCCCGTCTGCGGGACGCCCAGGAGGCCGCACGGCTCCTGCACGCCCAGGCGGAGAGGTCCCGCACGGGCCGCCGGGACGCCCGCCCGGACCGCTGGATGACCTCGGGATGACATGAGGCCCGGCTCCCTGTGCGGGAAACCGGGCCTTGTGCCTGCCTGGTGAGGGCTCAGGAAGCCGCGCTGCGCAGCCCCTGGACGTCGATCTGCTCGGTCTCGTCGTGTGCGGTCAGGTCGATGACCTGGCTCGCGCCGTGCTCCTGCGCTCCGGCGGGCTTGAACTCGGCCTCGGCCTCGGCCTTGTGCACGGCGAGGGCCTCCGGGCCGACGACGTCGGCGAGATCCTCGTTGTGCACGGAGTCCAGCGCGGCCTTCGGTGTGCCCTTCTGGGTGCCGAAGAAGTCGAAACCGCCCTCGACCACCGGGCGCCGCGCGGGCGCTGCCGGTACGACGGCCACCGCGGTCGGCACCGTGAAGTGCCCGGCGGGCGGCCGGCCCACGGGCTTGGCGGGCTCGGCCGGGGCCGTGGGGGTGGCGGCCGCGCGCGCGTGCCCGTCGGCCGCCAGGGGCTGCCCCTGCGCCTCGTCCTCCTTCGCGGCCGGCGCACCGGCCTCGCTCCGAGGACCGCCGACGGCGTCCGTCACGGCTTCGACCGCGCCTTTTCCGGCGCCCTTCCCGGTGTCCTCCGCGGCGACGTCTCGCGCGACTCCCGCGGTGCCTTCCGGACGAGCGGCGGAATCGGCCGTACCCGCATCGGGCCCGCGGACATCGGCCTTGCCCGCCGGGACAACGCCCGCGTCGGCCACAGCCTCGTCGGCATCGGCCTCGGGAGCCACCGCCTCCGGAGCCGTATCCCCGGAAGCCACAGCCTCGGAATCCTGAGCTTCGGAAATCTCGTCGGCCTCGGGAGTCGCCGCCTCCGCGGCTTCCGGTACGGACTCGGACGGAGTCCCGCCCGCCTCGCTGTCGAAACGCGCCAGAGCCGTCAGGGCCCGCCGATACAGCCGTACGCCCTCGGGCGAGAACACGGCCTGTGCCGTCGGCTCGCCCCCGGCGTCCACCCCGGTCTCACCGGCTGCCTCGGTTGCGTCGTCCGCCACCTTCCCCACCGGCTCCGGTTCCGGCTCGGGGCGACGCGCGGGCGGCAGCGCGAGCGAGGACGACGGCACGGCCGCTTCGATCTCCAGCAGCCGGCGTCCCTCCAGGGCGCTCGCGCGCTCGGTCTCCGCCGTGGCGTACCGGCGCAGCAGAGCCGCGTGCTCGTTGCGCAGGCCCGCAAGCTCGGTGCGCTTGGCGCGCAGCCGCTGTTCGAGCTTCGTGCGCAGTTCGCGCGACTCCTCCAGGTCGGTCTCCAGTTCGGCGACCCGTTCCTCGTACCGCCATTCGTCGCCGGCACGCGCGCGTGTGAGCTCGGCGACACGCTTGCCCGCCTGTGTGTCCCAGCGGCGCATCACGACCGCGCCGACGACCGCCGTCGCGGCGGCGGCACCGGCCAGGGCGCGCAGCACCATGGCCTCGGAGAACACCCAGGGACCCAGCGCGCAGACGACGGAGACACCGGCGATCGCCGAGGCAGGCAACAGCCGGTGCAGAGGTGGGGAATGGCGGTGGCGTCCACGTGGCATGGCCAGAAACTTACCGCGCGTAGGCGAATCGTGGGCCCCCGCCCCGTAAAAACACGGCCACATCACCGGTTTTACGGGGTGCCGGTCCCAGGGGTTCA